>DATMLP010000016.1:0-116108 GCA_035570415.1 Solirubrobacteraceae bacterium
CCGCGAGGTTGATGATCAAGCAGACGATCCACAGCACCACGATCGCCACGATCGGCGTGCGGAAGCGGTCGTTGACGCGCGCGAGCTGTCCAGAGAAAGGCAGCATGCGGTCGCGCGACACCGAGAAGATCAACCGCGTGGCGACCGCGATGTTGGCGATGATGCAGCCCATCATCGAGCCGAACGCGATGATCTTGAAGAGGAAGCCGACGAAGTCGCCGAGGTGCACGTCGACGATCCAGAAGATCGTGTTGGTCCGTTCCAGCGACGCCGGGATCGGGCCCTTGATCGCCGACACCAGCACCCACATCACGACGAAGCCCGCCAGCCCCGAGACGATCACCGCGCGCAGCATCGCGCGCGGTGCGACCTTGCGCGGGTTCTTGGTCTCCTCGGCGAGATCGGCTGAGGCCTCCCAGCCGAGCAGCGAGAGGATCGGCAAAAGCGAGGCGAGGATGTAGTTGACGGTGGGCGTGGGCGCGCCGTTGACGGCGCCGGCGCCGTTGTTGTTGACGATGATCCCGAGACCCTGGGTGTCTTTGAAGAACAGCACCACGCCGATCACCAGCAGGATCGTGATCACGCTCGTACCCACGATCTCGGCCATCGCGAAGCCGTTGTTCATACGGCTGGCCAGGCGGATGCCGACGATGTTGACGATGAAGCCCAGCGACAGCGCGCCCGCCGACAGGTAGGCGGCGTTCTGCGGAGTCGCCGCCAGCCCGAATTCGGGCGCATACACCGAGCCGAGCAGCACGCCGATCGAGACGGCGCCGGTGGTGAACGTGATCAGCCCGAACACCGCCACAACCCAGCCGTAATAAGGGCTGGTGATGCGGCTGGCCCACTGGTAGGCGTAGCCGGTGACCGGCACCCGTGCGGCCATGTGCATGAACACCGCCAGCACCGGCAGGATGCCCACCAGCCCCAGCAGCCAAAACCAGGTGGAGACGGCGCCGACCTGCAACAGCACCGGCTGGAACAGCCCGACGATCGACCCGGTGATGGTGATCATCGAGAACGCCAGGCAGAACGAGGTGAACGACGACATCGTGCGCCGCAGCCGCTGGTTGTAGCCAAACCGTGTGAGATCGGCCTCGTCGGACAGCGTCGCCGGCGTGTTGGTGGACGCCCATGAGGACGCCTGTGTGGCAGACATCAGTGAATCTCCTCCCCCCGCAGGGTGATGACGGAGCTGGTGTCCACCAGCTCCTTGAAGTCCTCTCCGATCGGCACCATCGGCCCGCTGCTGGTGACCCGCTTCCAGGTCTCCCAGTCGGCGACGTCGACGTGCTCGACGATCGTGTACGGGCTCGCGCCGTCGGGGTCCTCGACCGTGAACACGCGGTACTCGCGGATCCCCTCGCAGCCCTTCAGCGTCGGCTGGTCGCGCTGCAGCGACCACTCGCGGTAGCGCTCGGGCGTGACTCCCTCGCGCAGTCGGTAGAGCAAAAACAGCTTCATCGAGCAACCTCCTCGCTCGGTCGGTTGGCGGCCGGTCGGTCGGCGAGCACGCGTTGCAGTTGCTCGCGCATCAAGCGGTGCCCGGTGAACGAGTCGACCGCCTGCCCTCCCAACGCCGAGGTGGCCAGCTCGTCGCAGAGCGTCGTGTTGGACGGCAATCGCAGGTCGGCGTGCTCGCCGGCGGCCACCAGGAACTCGCTCACACTGCCGTCGTGGACGAGCCCGGGATCGCAGTCGAACGCGAGCGCCAGCTCGCGCAGGTAGTCGCGCCTGCCGAGCGAATCGGGACCGGCGGTGTTGCAGACACCCTCACAGCCGCGCGCGATCAGCCCGAGCAGCCGCTCGGCGTAGTCACACGCGTAGGTGGGCGACTGATAAACGCCGTCCGGCGCGGGCAACGGCCGTCCAGCGCGCAGGTGCGCGACCCAGCGCAGCGCGAGGCTCGAGCGCTCCCACACGTGGCGCGCATGCAGCTCGGCCCCATCGGCCGCGCGTGCCGCGGGGCCGCCGGGCAGCGAGAGATTGACGCCGTACACGTTCGCCGGGCGCGTGATCAGCCAGCTGCCGACGAAGTCCTCGACGGCCAGCTCGGATGCAAGCTTGGTGCGGCCGTAGGCGTTCACCGGCCCGGTGGGATCCAGCTCGCTCCAGCACTGGCCGGCCGGCCGATCGCCGCTGAACACCCAGTCGGATGACACCAGCACGTAGCGCGCATGCACCGCGCGCGCGGCCACCAGCGTGTGCTCGGTGCCCAGCGAGTTCAGCCGCGCCAGGCGCGGCTCGCGCTCCAGGCGTCCCAGCTCGACCGACGCAGCCGCGTGCACGAGCACCTCGGGCTCGAACTCGCTGGCGAGCGTCACGCACGCGCGCCGGTCGGCGAGGTCGAGGCACGCGGTGTGCGCACCCGGCAGCCGCACCTGCGTCGAGCACCACGTCCCGAGCGTGCTCCAGTTCCGCTGCACGGCGGCCGCCACCACATTCGAGCCCACCAAACCGCTGGCGCCGGTGACGAGCAGCCGCATCGCTCACGCTCCTCCCCGTCCCGCCGGCGCGGCGCCGTGCCCGTTGGCGCCGGAGGCGCTGGTGGCGCGGTAGCCGAAGTGCGCTTCGCACTCGGTGAGTGTCTCGTCGAGGATCGCGCAGATCTCGTGGACCTCGGCCGGGCCGATGGTGACGGCCGGCTTGAGCTTCAGCACGTTGCCGCGCGGTGGCGCGAACGTGGGCCCGGTGCGCCCCAGGATCAAGCCGCGCTCCAGCGCCCGATGCAGCGCCCAGTCGGCCTCCTCGTGGGCGTGCTCGCGCGTGGCACGGTCGCGCACGAGCTCCACGCCGATCATCAACCCCAGCACGCGCACGTCGCCGATCAGCGGGTGGCGCTCGTACAGCTCGCCGAGCAGCTCACCGAACAGCTCGCCCATGCGCCGCGCGTTGCCCGGCAGGTCGTCGCGCTGCATCACTTCGATCATTCGCAGGCTGGCCGCGGCGGCGACCGGGTGGCCGATCTCGGTGAACCCGTACTCCCACGGCGCGAGCGAGGAGAAGCGCTCGTTGACCACCACGCCGGCGAGCGGGAAGCCCCCGCCAAACGCCTTGCCGAGCACCAGCATGTCGGGCTCGACCCCGTAGTGCTCCACCGCGAACAGCTCGCCGCAGCGCGCCCACGCGGTTTGGACCTCGTCGACGATCAGCGCGCAGCCCTGCCGGTCGCAGATTTCGCGCAGCACCTGCAGGTAGCCGTCGGGCGCGGGCACCATGCCGCCGTTGGCCTGGTAGGGCTCGACGATCACGCCCGCCACCGCCCCTTCGGAGCCCTCGACGATCATCTGCTCGACGAAGCGCGCGCAGAACAGCTCGCACGAGGGGTAGCGCAGTCCGAAGGGACAGCGGTAGCAGTTGAAGTTGGGCACCCGCACCTGGCGCGGCAGATAACGCGAGAGGCCGCGCTTGGCGCCCTCGTACATCCCCGGATGGGTGTAGGAGAGCGCGATCGTGGCGAACGTGCGGCCGTGGTAGGCCTGGAACAGGGAGACGAACTCGTCGCGGCCGGTGGAGCGCATCGCCATGTGCATGGCGCCCTCGACCGCGTCGGAGCCGGAGAGCCCGAACAGCACTTTGCTCAAGCCCCCGGGCGCGATCTCGGCCACCTTTTGCGCGAGCAGCGCGCGCGGCAGCGAGTTGTACAGCGGCGCCGTCCACTCCGCGCGCGAGAGCTGCTCGATCGCGGCGTCGGCGATCTCGGGGTGGCGGAAGCCGAGGTTGACCACCCACTCGCCGGAGATCGCGTCGAGGTACTCACGGCCGTCGGCGTCCCACACCTTCAGGCCCCGAGCGCGATCCACCGCCAATGGCTCGTCGCCCATCGGCTTGATCAGAAAGCGCTGCGTCAGGTCGTTGATCTGACGCTGCGAGAGCTCCGGCCGATCCATTGCCGCACCCGCCTACCTATTCTCAACCCTCCGTCACCCGTCGCCGTGCGACGAGCTCGGTGCCTTTCCCTGTTTTCTCCCTGCCTCTGCCAGGATGCGCCGCATGTGGCATGCCGCACATCTCATTGACAGAGTACACCTTAGTACAACGCTGTCAAGGACAGTCGGGGATAATTTATTCTGGCGGCCGCTGACTGACCGATCGGTTGGCATCCAAAAGTTCATCGCACGCGCCGTGCCACCGTCACTCGGCACGACGGCCCAAGCCAGCGTCGCTACGAGCCCCCGCCGGTCTCGATCAGCCCCCGCCCGATCGCATAGCGGACGAGCTCGGCGCGGGTGGAGAGGCGGAGCTTCTGCTGGATGTGGGAGCGGTGAGTCTCGACGGTGCGGACCGAGAGGTAGAGCTGCTCGGCGATCTCGGCGTTGGTGTGGCCGAAGGCGATCAGGCGCAACACGTCGACCTCTCTGTCGGACAGGTCGTCGGGCGGGCCGGGCGGGGGCTCGGCGGCGATCCGCGCCCCCAGCCGGGGATTGAGGTAGCTCTCGCCCACCGCCGCGCGGTGGACGGCTTCGACCAGCTCCTCGTCGGCGGCCTCCTTGAGCACGTAGGCGAGCGCGCCGGCGCCCAGCGCCTCGCGGGCGAAAGCGGGCTCCTGCTGCATGGTCAACACCACGATCTGCGTGTCGGGCGACTCCTCGCGGATCCGCGGGATCGCCTGCAGCACCGAGTCGCCGGGCATGTTGAGATCGAGCACCAGCACCTGCGGGTGGTGGCCGCGCACGTAGCGGCGCGCGCTGTCCACGTCCGCGGCCTCGGCCAGCACGTGGAAGTCGGGCTCGTTGTCCAGCAGCATCCGCAGCCCCGCGCGCACCACCGCGTGGTCGTCGGCCAGCACGATGCCGATCGTGCCCGGAGCCGAGTCCGTCCCGTCTGCGCCTTTCGGCGCGGCGACGGGCTCAGAGTCCCGCTCGCTCATTGTGGGAATGTACTGAACCGCGCGCCCCGTGTGCAAGGCAGGGTCAGGGCGCCGCCGGCAGGTTGAGCGCAAGCGTCCGGCGATGGCCGCTCACGGCGTTACCGGCAGGCCCGGCGTGGTCGACGCGGCCGGCGCGGCCGGCGCGGGTGCGTACCGCCGGATCAGCCGATCCACGCCGAACGTGCACACGCCGAGGCTCACCAGCGCGGCCGCCACAATCGCCGTGGCCACTTCGGCCGACACCACGTGCTCGGCCAGCCCCAGCGAGGCGACCGCCGCCGGCACCCCCAGCTGCGCGCTGGCCGCCAGGCCACCGGCGGCCGGACGGCGCGCGAGCAGGTCGGCGAGCAGATGGATCGCCACGTTGAGCGCCGCCAGCGCCCCCGCCAGGGCAAGCATCGCCGGGTGGCGGAAGAGACCGCCGACGTCGAGGCGCGCGCCCAGCACCACGAAGTAGAGCGGGATGAAGAAGCCGTCGGCCACGCCGCGCATCTGCGTGGACAGCCGTTTGGGGCCGCCGACGATCGCCACCGTCACGCCGGCGCCGAAGCCGGCGATCAAAATGCTCGCGCCGCCCTTCAGCGCCAGCCATGCCAGCACGAACAGCACCAGCAGCGACAGGCGCAAATCGAGCGCCCAGCGGCGCTGCTTGGAGAGCGCCCGCACGTGGCGCACCCACGCGTGACCCTCCAGCAGCCGGCTGATCCCAAGCAGCGCCAGCATCGCGGCGGCCACCAGCGCGGTGCCGAGCAGAGCGTGCCCGATACGCGCCGGCTGCAGCACGATCGGCACGGAGAGGATCGTCAGCACGTCGGCGATCGTCACCTGCGCCATCACGATCATCACCTCGCGCCCGCCGATCCCGGTCTCCGCGATCGCGGGCAGCAGCACCGCGGCCGATCCCGACGCCAGCACCACCGCGTAGACCGCCGCGTGCCCGGTGCCGGCGATCGCCGCCGCCGCCAACCCCGCGGGGACCGCGAGCACGACGACGATCCCCGCCAGCCGCCCCCCCGTGCGCAGCGCCGCGCCGAGGCGGCTGTCGCGCAGCGGCAGATGCATGCCGACCGTCAGCATCAGCATCGCAAAGCCGATTTCACCGAGGAACGTCACCGTCGCGTTGCCCGGATCGACCGCGTTCAGCACCGCCGGCCCGACGATCACCCCGGCGAGGATCTCCCCCACCACCACCGGCACGAACCGTCGCCCGGTGACGGCCAGCAGCGGCCCGCCGAGGCCGGCGAGCACGATCACGATCAGCGTCTCGAAGTTCACGTGCGCATTCAGCGTATGCGGCGCGCACGGGGCTAGGATTGCCGGGCGCGTCCCGCCGCCCCGGCTCGCCGAGCCGGACGATCGCCAATTGAGGAGGTTTCACGATGACTCAAGCACAGCTCGTCACCGGCGTCGACTTCGTCGGCTGTCCCACCAAAGACCTCGAGCGGGCCGTCGCCTTCTTCGGCGAGACGCTCGGGCTGCCCCGCTCGGTGTACCTCCCGGAACGCAACTACGCGGAGTTCGAGACTGGCAATTTGACGCTGTCCGTCTACAACCCCGACGCGATGGGCATTCCCTACAACACCAACCCCAATCCGATCGCGCTGCACGTCGAGGACATGGAGGCGGCGCGCGCGACGCTGCAGGAGCGCGGGGTGGCGTTCGACGGCGAGACGCTCGACACCGGCGTGTGCCACATGGCGTTCTTCGCCGACCCCGACGGCAACGCGTTCATGCTGCACCACCGCTACGCGCCGCGGGCCACGTCGAGCTGAGGGGCGCAGCGGGCTGGTGGACGCCTGTTCGAGGCGCATCCCCGAGTGGGGATTGAATCGCTCTGACTAAGCGTCGGTAGGCATGAGCCGGCGAATCGCGCCCACGCTCATCGTGCGGCCCCTCGCGGTTCGCTCGTAGCGCCGCCTCTCCTCAACGACACTGACCTCAAGCTCGACTCTATTGTTGAGCGCTGCTCGTAGCTCGTCGAGTTGCTCTGGCTGGAACGATGCCTCCGCGACGATCGGCCCGTCGGTGTCTTCTTGCGCAACATCGACGGCAATACGCCCCCGTTTTGTGTCAATGCGAAAGAGCTTCCCTACGAGGATTTCAACGCCCACCTCGCTCGTAACTGGCTCGGTGAGCCAAGTCGATAGCCGCCTCGCGGTTTCTGCCTCGATCCGTGTTGGCTCAGTTGCTTGGCCATCGCGTACGACCTCGACGGTGAGATCAACTTTGCCAGCCGCAAGAGCCTCAAGAAGCGAGTTCAACTCGTCCCCCGCGCGCTCTGGCAAGTCGAGCAGCCTGGCCGTAAACGGCTCCTCTTCGCTTTGCCCGAGCAACGACACGACACCCTCCAACTCATGCAGATCCTCCACCACGAGCTCCCCCTCGAGGTCCTCCAAGCGCAATGGGATTGCATAGCTGCCCGCTACCGCCGGAAGACTACGAGACGTCTCGACCCGGCAACCTCTGGAAGTCTTCCTGTTCGCTTAACCTCAAGCCTCCCAGCACTTGCGCGCATGATGCGGAACAAGCGATCAAAATGGACGAGGACCTCCGAGAGAACCCCCACTTCGACGGCGTTCTCGCCGTGGAGCCCCGCTCCCCCAAGCGCTAGCAGCGCACCATTTGCGATCGCGGCTTTGAGATCAGTAGACAATCGTGATCTGGTTCCGCGACTTTGCGTCGAGCCGTTCGCTGCGCTTGAACTCCTCGTCTATGGCTGATGTCGCGGACGACAACAACACCGAGAGCTGGGTTGCGCTCGCTCCACCGTCATCCGGCATCCTAGACGTGAGTCCAGCGGCCTCGCCCATGGCAACATGTGCTATGCCGCGCGGCTGGCACCGCTGGTCGCTGCCCTACTGGAGTAGCGTGGCAGCGGGGCCGGGTTATCGCAAGTCCCGTAGTTCCAGGCGAGGATCGCCCAGGAGCCCAAACATACGTTCACCGAGGCTCGCGCGCACGGTCTTCGAGCAGGCGCGCCGCCATCCCCGTCTTCGCGAACCGGCCACCAAGGCGGGCGGCGGAGCGCCGCGCGACCATCACGATCTCCCGGTCACGCAGCTCGAAGTCGACCGCGTCACCGGGCTGCAGACGCGCGCGATCGCGCAGCGCCTTGGGAATCACCACCTGTCCCTTCGCTCCGATCCGGCCAGTCATACCCAGTGAGTATGGCGCGGTACCGATGTGGTTGGCACATCAGGGAGCTTCACGCCAAGCGCTTCCGGCCACAGTCGTAGACTGCGCCTCCATGACCGCTCTGATCGCTCTGACTGTCAGCTGACTAGGGCCGTGGACCCGGCGACACGTCATCGTGCGAGCTTCCGCGCCCTGCATGCGCACGGTTGCTTCGTCATCCCCAATCCATGGGATGCCGGCAGCGCCAAGGCGCTCCAAAAACTGGGCTTTGCTGCCCTGGCAACGACCAGTGCGGGCTTCGCCTTCTCCCGAGGGCTCCCCGACGCCCCGGATGCGCTCGCCGTCGGAGACGTGCTCGAGCACATAGCCGACATTGTGAATGCGGTGGATGTGCCCGTCAGCGCGGACTTCCAGGCTGGCTACGCGGACGACCCAGACGGTGTGGCGGCCAACGTTCGCCGCTGCGTCGATGCCGGTGTGGCGGGGCTCTCGCTCGAGGACACCCGACCTGAGCCGCACGGAGGGTTGTTCGAGGTCTCTGAGGCCGTAGAGCGCGTTCAGGCGGCGCGCGCCGCAATCGACGGTGCCGCCGACGTGCTTCTGACCGCGCGAGCGGAGTGCTTCCTCGTTGGGCATCCAAATCCGCTCGCGGAGTCCGTCCGGCGGCTGCAGCAGTACGCCGAAGCCGGTGCGGACGTGTTGTTCGCGCCAGGTGTTCGCGAGCGAGATCAGATCCGGACGATCGTCGAAGAGGTGGCCCCGAAGCCTGTCAACGTGCTGATGAGCGCCGACACCGGCCTTGCGGTCTCCGACCTCGCGCGGCTCGGTGTCCGGCGCGTCAGCGTGGGGTCAGCTTTGGCGAGGGTTGCGTGGGGATCATTCCTCGACGCCGCAGGAACGATCGCTCGCGACGGGCGGTTCACGGGGCTCCACGGAGCGGCTGACTTCCAGCGCCTGAACACGCTGTTCGACTAGAAGGCCTCGCTCGCGAGACGTGTTCGAGCCGCCATCCGCGCTATAGGCTGCTCGCCATGAGCGCACACGACGATCCGCGCGCGGGCGCTCGGCGCGGCCCGTTCTGGGATGTGCGCGAAGGCCGACGAGAGCCGCCGCCCGCTGCGGTGTTGCTGGGCTGGGAGCTTGTGGCGGTCGATCCCGAGGAAGGCACAATCGAGGTCGCGTTCACCGCAACCGAGCTGTTCACCAATCTAGCTGGCCACATACAAGGCGGTTTCGTGGCGGCGATGCTCGACGACACACTCGGCCCGGCACTGGTGGCCACACTCGGCGATGACGAATGGGCACCGACAATCGATCTGCATGTGCAGTTCCTCGCGCCCGCGCTGCCCGGGCGACTGATCGGCCGCGGCCGAATCACGCGTCGCGGCCGCGACGTTGCGTTCTTGTCAGGCGACCTGCGCTCGGACTCAACCATCGTTGCTACCGCGATGGCTGTGGCCGCCATTCAACGAGCGGTGAGCTGAGCAGGCCGTATGGTGCGGCGCCTGATGGCAAACGGTCACGACGGCTTCCTGCTGGAGCGCGGCGAGCAGCGCTACGAGCGCGCGCGGCGCGCGGCCGTGTGGAACGCGCGCACCCCAGACCGCCACCCCGACGCGATCGCGTTGGCCGCAAACGAGGACGACGTGGTGAGCGCACTGCGCGATCCGCGCACGCAGGGGATGCAAGTGGGCGTGCGCTCGGGCGGACACAGTTGGGCGGGCAACCACATACGCGACGGTGGGCTGCTGCTTGACGTCTCGCGCTTGAACACGGTCGCGCTGGACGCGGACGGGATGCGCGCCGTGGTCGGGACGGGGGCGAAGGGCGACGAGCTGCTGCGCGCGCTCGAGCCCCACGGGCTGTTCTTCCCCGCGGGCCACTGCCCGGGGGTGGGACTCGGCGGCTACCTGTTGCAGGGCGGGTTCGGCTGGAACGGGCGTGTGTACGGGCCCGCGTGCGCGAGCGTGGAGGCGATCGACGTGGTGCTGGCCGACGGCACGTGCGTGCACGCCGACGAACAGCACCACACCGACCTGCTTTGGGCCGCACGCGGCGCCGGACCCGGCTTCTTCGGCGTGGTCACTCGCTTTCACCTGCGCCTCGTGCGTCGTCCGCGGCTGGTTGTCAACAGCGTGTTCCTGTACCCGCTGGACGCGCTCGAGGAGGTGTTCGCGTGGGCCGCACAGATCGGACCGCAGGTGGCGCGCGAGATGGAGCTGATGGTGTTCATCCACCGCGACGCGCAGGGGGAGCTCGAGATCGCGGTGACTGGGCCAGTGCTCGCCGACAGCGAGGACGACGCGCGCGCCGCTGTGGCGCTGCTGGAGACCTGCCCGGCGCGCTCGCGCGCGAGGCTGGCGCTGCCCTACGTGGAGGGCAAGCTCGATGACCTCTACGCGGGCGTCCACGCCGCGTACCCCGACGAGCACCGTTACAGCGCCGACAACATGTGGACGCATGCGCCCGTCGAGCGGCTGCTGCCCGGGCTTCGCCGGATCGCCGAGACGCTGCCGCGCGAGCCCTCGCACATGCTGTGGATGAACTGGCTGCCCGGTACTACGCCGCCAACGCCGCGCCCAGAGATGGCGTTCAGCGTCGAGGACGACACCTACATCGCGCTGTACGGCGTGTGGGAGGACCCCGCCGAAGACGCCCGCAACGTCGCGTGGGCCACGGAGCGGATGCGCGAGATGGAGGAGCATGCGAGCGGCATCCAGCTCGCCGACGAGAACCTCGGCCTGCGCCCTGCGCGTGCGATCGCAGAGACCCAGCTCGTGCGCCTGGAAGAGCTGCGCGCGAAGTGGGACCCACAGGGGCGCTTTCACCCGTGGATGGGAAGGCCCGTCGCGCGATGAGCGTCGAGGCGCTGCACGCGTACCTCGCGCGCCCCTTGCAGGACGCGCCGCCCGAGCTGCTCGCGCAGATCGACCGCGGCCCGATCGACCCCCGCGACGCGCTCGCGCTCGGCGATCTCGACCGTCTGCTCGACCCCACGCCGCTGGGGCGCGAAACCGGCTGGTGCACGTTGCCCGACGGGGTGGGGTACGTCGCGGTGCGCACCGCGATGCCGCGCGTGACCGGCGCGATGGTGGACTGGTGGTTTGACTGGCACCCCCGTGACTCGCTGCGCTACCGCGCATGGCACCCTTACGCGCACCTGGCCAACTCGATCGAGCCGCCACGCACCCCGCGCGAGAAGGCGCACTGGGGTGCGGTACACCACCCCGTCGAGGACGTTGGTTTCGGGGTGGTGCACGCGCGGATCGAGTTCTGCGCGCCCACCGAGCTCGGCTTTATGGGCGACGCGCTCGACGATCCGCGCGTGGCGGCGATCGCGTGCGGCTACGCCGGCGACGATCGCCTGCGGATGCGCCACACGGCGATGGTCCACGTGTGGCTGCGCGACGGCGAGGGCACCGTGCTGCGCAGCCGCTTCTGGCTCGGCGCCGCGCTCCGCCCCTATGGGCCGCTCGGCGCGTTCGGCGAGCGGGCGCTCAACCGGCCCGCGGTGCGCCGGCGCGCGATCCCGAGCCGCGCGCCCACCGCGCTCGCCCGCCACTGCGCTGAGGAGTACGCCAACCTCGGGGCTGTGCTGCCGGAGCTGTACGGGCGGTTCGGGACCAACACTGCCTAGATGTCCTGGCCACATAGTTGTGAATGGCTGATGAGGCACGTAAGGCCTTGCGGTTGAGAGGTGCGTAAGGCTTTGCGGATCATCACGTCCGTGGCGGCGGGCGCTCGGGCCCGCCGCCACGGTAAACGGCGCCGCCGCTACGGGCAGCTGACCTGCAGTGCGAAGGCGGTGTCCTTCAGCGTGGCGCCTTCGTAGGTGCGCACCGTGATCTGGTGTTCACCGGTCGCCGCGGCCTCCACGAGGTGCTGGGTGGCCGTTTCGTTGGAGGAGGCCACCACCGCGCAGGCGTCGAGATTTTCGCCGCTCGCGAACGTCACCGTGTACTTGCCTTCGGATGTGTGTGTCACTTCGCTTGGGGCTTCGCCCACCACTTTCGTGGGGACGCCGCCGGCCGAGACCTTGTCGACCACGTCCAGGCCCGCCCCTTCGGGGCCTGCCGCACCGGTGGCACCCGTCGGACCGGCCGGGCCGATAGCACCAGTGGCACCGACCGGGCCGGTGGCGCCATTCGCACCTGTTGCTCCCGTCGGGCCGGCGGGACCGGTCGCGCCGGCTGGGCCGGTGGTGCCCGCCGGGCCGATGGGCCCAGTTGCACCAGCGGCACCCGTCGGACCGGCGGGACCCGTCTGGCCGATCGGGCCGGTGGCGCCGGTCGCACCGGTATCGCCCTTGGCGGCGAGCAGCGCCCACGCGGCCGGGTCGCCTGCTGGGTCGTTGCCCAGATTGCCCGCTATCAGTGACACATATGACGAGCCTCCAAACGACACCGCTTCGCCCAGTTCGTATGTTTCCGTGGGGCCCCACGCGCCTTTGAACGTCACCGGAGGGCCCTGGGGACCGGTCGCGCCGGTTGGGCCGGCAGCGCCGGTGGCGCCCACCGGGCCTGTGGCTCCGATTGCGCCGGTCGCGCCGACGGGACCGCTTGCGCCGGTCGCACCGGCGGCCCCGGTCGCACCGGTGAGGCCAGTGGATCCGGTTGCTCCGTGCGGACCTTCCGCGCCACGTTCGGCCAGCAGCGCCCACGACGACGGGTGCGTCGCCGGGTCGTTGCCCTGGTTGCTCGGTTCAAGCGACACGTACGAGGAGCCGTCGAAGGAGACCGCGTCGCCCACCGCGTAGATGTGCCCGCCTTCCCAGGCGCCCCTGAAGTCGACGGGCGGACCCTGCGGCCCAGTCGCGCCGGTGGCGCCCGTCGCACCCTGTGGCCCCGCGGCACCCTGGGCGCCCGTGGCGCCGGTGACGCCCTGTAGCCCCTGCGAGCCCTGGGCACCGGTCGCACCGGTGGCACCCTGTGGGCCCGTGGCCCCTGTCGCGCCTTCTGGACCCGTGGCGCCCGTCGCGCCCTGAGCGCCCGTCGCTCCTGTCACGCCCTGAGCACCGGTGGCTCCGGTCGCGCCCTGAGAGCCTGTGGCTCCCTGTGCGCCCGTAGGCCCGCTCGTGCCCTGACCGCCTGTGGCTCCCTGTGCGCCCGTGGCGCCAGTTGCGCCCTGCGAGCCAGTGGCGCCCGCGGGGCCGGTCGCGCCTTGTGGTCCTTGCGGACCCGTAGCGCCAGTTGCGCCCGTCGCACCGGTGGCACCGGTGGCGCCTTGCAGACCGGTGGCACCGGCGGGCCCGGTGGCACCAGTGGCACCGGCGACGCCCTGCGGGCCAGTGGCGCCCTGTAGGCCAGTGACGCCTTGCGGCCCGGTCGCACCTTGCGGGCCAGTCGCTCCTGGCGCACCCTGGGGGCCGGTCGCACCGACTGTCCCCTGCGGACCGGCAGGACCGACGACGCCCTGCGGACCGGCGAGGCCGGCGGGACCCTTTGGGCCAGTTGCGCCGCGCGGCCCGGCCGGGCCGTTCGCCGTGTCGGACCTTCCCTTCGACTTTGCCTTCGCCGCAGGGCCATGTGCATCGTGGTTGCCGTGCGACCGTGTTTTGGCCGCCTCGGCGGGACCGCCACCGAGCGCCAGCGCACCTACTACGCCGCCGCCCAGCACACGGACTCCCACCCTGGTCAGACGCTCACGCACGTTGCTCGAGCTCATTTGTTCACGCACTCCTTAGGGGCTTGGGTTTGTTATGGGCTTGACTTTGCGTATACGGGTACGCACTCGGTTGGACCCGGCAGCGGGCGCCTTCTCACTGAACATGGGGTCCGAGTGGACACAATGACTAGTCGAAGCTTTTCGTGTTTGTGGATTCCGTTATCGAGTTAAACAGGGTCACCCACAACCGCGGATATGGAGGTCTGATGCACACGCCAACCAGTCACCGCTTCAGCGCCGCGGCGGCGACGATCGCCGCCGTGCTGCTCGCGCTCGTGGCGCTCGCCGGCTGCGGCTCGAGCGCCGGCACGGCCACGCTCGACAACGTCGGGCTGGAGCGCGCAATTGCCGGGTCGATCCTCACGGGACACCATGTGTACACACTCGTCAGTTGCCCCGGGCACGTTCCCCAGCGGCAAGGACACCGGTTCGCGTGCACCGCCAATTTGAGCGTCGGCTCCTACCCGGTGTACGTCACCGAGGTGAATGGGAGTGGGCACGTCAGCTATGGCGACAACGCGCCGCTGTCGACACTCGACACACAGCGTGTGGAGCGGTCGATCGCTGCTTCGATCCACGCGCAGCGGGGGTTGCGTGCACGCGTGGCCTGCCCATCCGAGGTGTTGCAGCAGCGCGGGCTGGCGTTCACCTGCACCGCGACAGTGGCCAACAAGCGCTATCCGTTTGCCGTTACCGAGAGCGACGGCGCCGGCCACGTGCGCTACGTGGGGCGGTGAGCTTGATGAACGGACCACGCCCCACGATCTGCTTGTGCATGATCGTCAAGAACGAGGCCAGCGTACTGGCGCGCTGTTTGCGCTCCTGCGGGGGCCTGATCGACTGTTGGGTGATCTGCGACACCGGCTCCAGCGACGGCACGCAGGAGCTGATCGCCCGCGAGCTGGAGGGCGTCCCCGGGGAGCTCCATCGACACGAATGGGTCAACTTCGGACACAACCGCAGCGCGCTGATGGAACTGGCGACGAACAGGGCCGACTATCTGCTGTTGATCGACGCCGACATGACCGTCGCGCAGAGCGCGCCGTTGGGCGCGCTGAAGGCCGACGCGTACATGCTGCGCCAAGGCGACGAGCGCTTCGACTACCGCAACAAGCGCCTCGTACGCGGCGATTTGCGCTGGCGCTACGTGGGTGCCACCCACGAGTATCTCTCCTGCCTGGACGTGGAGCGCACGGTGGAGCACCTCGACGCGTTGACGATCGACGACCACGGCGACGGCGGCAGCAAGGCCGACAAGTTCGAGCGCGATTGCGCGCTGCTGCAAACGGAGCTGCGAGAGCACCCCGAAAACACGCGGGCCATGTTTTACCTTGCTCAAACCCAACGAGATCTCGGTACGCAAAGCGGCAACGCCGAGGTGCTTGCCGCCGCGCGCGACTTGTACGAGCGGCGCGTGGAGCTGGGCGGATGGGAGGAGGAGGTGTGCTGCGCCTGGCGCCAAGCCGGACGCCTCAGCGCCGAGCTGGGGGAATGGCCGCGCGCCGTCGCCGCGTTCCTGGCCGCGTGGGAGGCGCGCCCGTCGCGGCTGGAGGCTGTGCACGACCTGGTGGCGGGACTGCTCGACCGCCGCCAGCATCGCACCGCCTGCCGCTTCACCGCGCTGGCGGCCGGCGGCCGGCTGGCGGTGCCGGAGGACATCCTGTTCGTCGAGCCGTGGATTTACCAGTGGGGGCTGCTGTTCCAGCACTCCGTCGCGGCCTACTGGTGCGGCGAGCTCGACGCCTCCATCCGCGCCTGCAAGCGGCTGCTGGCGATCCCGTCGCTCCCCGACGCCCACCGCCGCCAGGCGGAAATCAACATGCGGCTGGCGTTCAGCCAGAAGGCCCGCCAGGCGGTGGAACTGATGCCGATGGCGGCGTCCACGCCCCGGCGGTTGGCGCACGCGGGCACCCCCACGCACGGACGCGCCGCGTGAGCGACGGCGAGCACCGCGACAGCCTGGTCGAGGCTGTCGATCTCCTCATCGCGTGTCATCGCCGGGTCGCTCGCAACCCACCTCACGATGGCGCTCCCCGGCGTCGCGGTGCCCGCCCGCGCGGCTGGCGGGGCGTCTCGCGGGTAGGTGGCGCAGGGATTGGTCGGGTGGTCGGTCGCTCCGGCTCGACGGTCACCTTCTTGCCGTGGTCGATGATCTCGAGGGAGGAGCCTGCAAGCAGCGAGTAGCTCACCTGTTTGGGCTCGACCTCCACCAGCAGTCGGCGCCCGCGGAAGCACAGGCGGAACGCGAGCCGGCCGAGCGCCTGTGGGAGCCGCGGCGCGAAGCTGAGGATGCCACTGTGGTCGCGCATCCCCCCAAACCCGGCGACCGCGCCGATCCAGGCTCCCGCGAGCGACGCGATGTGCAGGCCGTCGCGAGTGTTGTGCTGGAGGTCGTCGAGATCGATCAGAGCGGCCTCGGCCAAGTAGTCGTAGGCAAGCTCCAGGTGGCCGACCTCGGCGGCGATCACTGCCTGCGTGCCGGCCGACAGCGAGGAGTCCCGCACCGTCAGGGGCTCGTAGTAGGCGAAGTTGCGGGCCTTCTGCTCGTCGCTGAAGGCGTCGCCGCGCAGATGCATGGCCAGCGCCAGATCAGCCTGCTTGACGACCTGCTTGCGGTAGAGGTCGAAGTAGGGGAAGTGCAGCAGCAGCGGGTACTGCTCGGGTGCGGTGGCGTCGAAGTCCCAGATCGCGTGCTCCGTGAATTCCTGCGCCTGGGGGTGAACTCCGAGCTCCTCGTCGTAGGGGATCAACATCGCGTCGGCGGCGTCGCGCCACGCGGCTGCCTCCTCCTCATCGACCCCCAGCTCAGCGGCCCGCCGCGGGTGGCGCTGGATGCAGTCGAATGCCGCGCGCAGGTTGCGCTCGGCCATCAGGTTGGTGTAGACGTTGTTGTCGGCGATCGCGCTGTACTCGTCCGGGCCCGTAACGCCATCGATCCGAAAGCGCCCGGCGGCGTCGTGGTGTCCCAGCGAGCGCCACATCCGCGCCGTCTCGATCAACAGCTCGAGGCCCGCGTCGCTGACGAACTCTCGATCGTCATCGCTCGCCATCTGATAGCGAGCGACGGCGTCGGCGATGTCGGCGTTGACGTGAAATGCCGCCGTCCCCGCGGGCCAGTAGCCCGAGCACTCCTGCCCGCGAATCGTCCGCCAGGGGAACGCGGCCCCCTCCAGCCCCAGCGATCGCGCGCGTTCCCGCGCAAGCTCGAGCGTCCGATGGCGCCATCGCAGCGCGTCGCGAGCCGCATGCGGAACCGTGTATGTCAGCACCGGCAGGACAAACGTCTCCGTGTCCCAGAACGCGTGTCCGTCATAACCGGATCCCGTCAGGCCCTTGGCGGCGATCGCTCGCCCCTCGGCCCGGGCGCCCGCCTGGAGCATGTGAAAGAGGCCGAAGCGCACCGCCTGCTGCAGTTCCGCATCGCCGTCGATCTCGACGTCGGCGCGATCCCAGAAGTCGTCGAGATACTCGCCCTGCTCGGCGAGCAGACCATCCCAACCGCGGTGCCTGGCCTCCGCCAGCGCCGCGGACACCTGGTCGATGATCGCCGGCGTCGAGCGCTGGCGCGACCACCCGTATGCCACAAACTTGACGATGCGAAGCGGCTGGCCCGGCGCCAGATCGGCTGTCACGAGCAGGCGACCCAGATCATGGAAGCTTTCCACCGCCGTTGTGGTGTGCGAGGGCCCGTCGATGATGTGGTCCATCGCCGCGGCCATCCGCAACCCGCTCGTCCGGGTGGAATGCGCGAGCACCGCGCGCGTCTCGTGCTGGTCGAAGCGCTCGGAGCGCAACGGCGAAACGAGCGCCGCGCCGTCGCGCGGATCGCTGTCGCTGTGCGGAAGCGTCTCGTTGGCCACCAGCTCCGATTGCACCACCACCGGCGTCTTGGCTGTGAGCGGCTCGACCTCATACAGCATCGCCGCGATCGCGCGCTGCGTGAACGACACCAGGCGTGTGGAGCGGATCCGTACGACCCGCCCCGTCGGAGACTGCCATTCGAGCGCGCGTCGGAGCACTCCCGCGCGCAGATCGAGCACCCGCTCGTGGCTGCGCAGCTCGCCGTAGCGGACGTCCAACGGCTCGTCCTCCACCAGCAGGCGCACGATCTTGCCGTTGGTCACGTTGACGATCGTCTGGCCGGCCTCGGGATCGCCGTACGCCGGCTCGGCGTAGGGCAGCGGGCGCACCTCATGAAAGCCCGCGAGGTAGGTGCCGGGCAGGCCCGCGGGCTCGCCCTCGTCGAGGTTGCCGCGCATACCGATGTGACCGTTGGCCAGCGCAAACACCGACTCCGTCTGGGCCAGCCTGTTGAGGTCCAACTCGGTCTCGCGCATGACCCACGGCTCGACCGCGAACGCGGGATGCTGGATCACGCCGCCCCCAGCAGTTCGTCCAGGTCGCGCACCACGACGTCGGCGCCGCGGGCCGCCAACGCCTCGGTCTGACCGACACGATCGACGCCGACGACGCAACCGAAGCGACCGGCGCGGCCCGCTTCGACACCGGCCAGCGCGTCCTCGAACACGGCCGCCCCCGCCGGCTCGACGCCCAACGCGCGCGCCGCTTGGAGAAACGTGTCGGGCGCGGGCTTGCCGTGCAGGTGCTCGCGCTCGGCGACCACGCCGTCGACGATCTCCTCGAACAGGTTGAGGATGCCGGCCGCGCGCAGCACGTCGCGGCAGTTGCTGCTGGAGGAGACCACCGCGCGCTTCAAACCCGCCGCGCGAACGGCCTTCACGTAGCGGATCGAGCCGTCGTAGGGCTTCACGCCGCGCTCGTGGATCAGCTGCAGCACCAGCTCGTTCTTACGATCGCCGAGCCCATAAACGGTCTCCGCACCTGGCGGCTCATCCCGTTCGCCCTCCGGCAGCTCGATCCCGCGCGAGGCCAGAAACGATCGCACGCCGTCGTAGCGAGGCTTGCCGTCGACGTATTGGTCGTAGTCGCCCACCAGATCGAACGGTGTGAATCCCCCGCCCGTACGCGCAGCGCGTTGGCTGAGATACTCGTCGAAGGTCTGCTTCCACGCGGCAGCGTGCACCTGTGCCGTTTGGGTCAGCACTCCATCGAGATCGAACAGGCACGCGGTCACACCGTCGGGCAAGCCGAGCATCGGCACACAATATGCCTCACCGCAGCCGAGCGGGTGGCGCCGGCGAGATCGTGCGAATGGCGGAGCATCGTGACACTGCTAGGGGCGACAGGGGCGGCGCAGGACATCTGGCCGGTGCGTTCCAGCAGCGCACCCCCGTTCCGCTCCTACCGCGGTAGCATCGTGGTGATGGCGACCCAGAAGCGATCGATCTCGTTTGACGAGTCGGCGCTCCGCGAGGCCGAACTGCGGATCGCCAAGTCGGGGGGAACCTATCGGCGTTCGTGAATGCCGCGCTGTTGCACGAGCTGCAAATCGCGCGTGGCCACGAGCTGGTTGCCGAGGACGAAGCTGAGTTTGGTGCGGTACCAGTCGAAGTCGAGACCCAAGTTCTCGCCGAGTGGCCGGCCTGACGCTCGATGCCGGGGCGCTGATCGCCTACGAGCGTGGGCAGGAGCGCATTCGCAAGATTCTCGAGGTCAGCTATGAGCGCGGCTTTGTGCCCACAATCTCGGCGGTCGCGCTCGCGGAGGTCTGGCGCGGCAATGCCCAGGATGCCCGCGTCGCTCGTCTGCTGAGGGCATCCTCCATCGAGATCCTCGACGAGCGGATCGCACGCGCGGCAGGGAGCCTGCGGCGGGCGACGCGTGGGGCCAACGCGATCGATGCCTGCATCGCTGTCGGCGTGCGCCGCCGCGGCGATGCGATCGCCACCTCTGATCCCGGCGACATGCGGGCACTTCTCGGAGAGAGCTTCACCATACTCACGGTCTGACCCAGGCAAGGGGCCCAAACGCTCGCGAATGACAGCGAGGTGTGCTGCTCGATCGTGTCGTAATCGTGGTCGTAGTACAGAACCCCGAGGCTGTGGGCACTGGCTATCGCGGCGATTAGTAGGTCCACTGGCTTGACGCGGTGGGAAATCCCCTTTGCTTTAGCGAGTTCCGCCTGGGCGGTGAGCGCGCTGGCCGCCGACTCTGCGTTCAGCGACGCGTGCGGCAGGGCTTCCAACTGCTTGGCAAGCGTCGCGGTGCCGTTAGGAATAGAGCCGTAACGGCGTGCACTGCGCAAGCCGGTCGAAGTCGGGATCGGCATGCAAGATTGGCGCACCAGTACGCACGCACGGCGCGGCGATCAGACAGTCCAACGTCTTGCGGATCGTCACGCCCGCGCGCCGGGCACGGCGGTACAGCTCCGCCGCCAGAGCGAAGTCGTCCAGACCATCGAGACGCAACACCGGAAATGCCTTCAGGTGACCTTCGACGAGGCGCGCTTCTTTGTCAGAGCGAAAGCCCTGGAGGATCTCGGTGAACACGATGTCGGTGAGGGCGATCGGCTCGCCCCCTCGATCAGCTCGACGCAACGCAGCGCTTGCGGCGAGTCCCTGTCATTCAGAACGTCGATCCAGACGCTTGTGTCGACGACGATCACGAACGCCCGCGACGGCTCTCGTCAAGATCGCCCTCCCAGCGGACACGCCCCCGCAGATCGAGCACGCCGATGCGTCGATGGCGAGCGACCAGCTCTCGCAAAGCCACATCCACTGCCTCACGCTTCGTCCGCGCTCCGGTCAGCTCCTGGGCTTCGTGAAGCACACGGTCGTCGATCTCGATGTTCGTCCTCATACACCACAGAATACGCATCCAAAGGTGCATGTCGGGCGCAAAAGCCTGGACGGAGGGGGAGGGACGAAGATCGAACCGATGCTGCCTGGCGGCGCATCAGGGAGCTACACGCCAAGCGACTCCGGGCACGGTCGTAAACCGCTGCTCCATGGTGGCCGCAATGGCAGCGATGGAGGCCGCCGCCGCATCCACGTCGGGCAGCATCACACGGATGATCCGGCACCGTCTCCGTGCTTGCCGTAGCTCATCGGGCTGATGTCTACCGCCCGCGCTGAGCGCCCTGCACGCCAGGCGCTTCCGCGGAGCCGGCTGACCAGGCCCTTCAGCCGCAGCTTGTCGCAGCGCTCAGCGCAGTACAGACGGCAGCGATCTTCTCCGGCGAGAGCATCGTGATTCGCTCGATCAGGTATCCCTTAGCAACCGTGTCGGTGTGATCGGCGTTCAAGACACACTCGCGGGGCATGCCGTCCTCACGCCCCAGCTCTACCTCCGTCGGGATTCCGCGGATGCGCGTGGTGGCGAGCACCACGAAGACCTCGTTGAGGCTGTCTATCGCCTCATTGCGCGTCATCACCAGGGCAGGCCGACGCCCCCATTCTGGATGCTCTGCCCACCAGATCTCGCCCCGTTTTACCACGGCTCGTGCCCAGCTGCGCGCTCCTCCTCGGCCAATCTCTTCATCGTCTCTCCAAACGCAACCTCATGGACCTTGGAGAGCTCCCCCCACTCGTCGCCGTTGCCGCCAGCGTGCTCGCGCCGCACAGCTCGCAGCGCGATCTCCGCATCGTGCTCGCTCCAACCGGGCGCCTCTTGTAGGAGTTGCTCCTTCGCGGTCATGGCGCGTTCGATGATAGTGCCCCGTGCCGGCCCGAACCTTGTGTGGAAGCGCATAAGAGAACTGCACGCCGAACGCTTCCGAGCGCGCTCGGAAGGTGCGTGATAATGCCGCCCCGGCCGGCAGGTCGTGATGCTCACCGGACGAGCTCCAGGATCCGAGGGCCCCTGCGCTTGAACCGCTCGGGGTGCTGACTCGGAGAGGCAAGCGAGTTCAAGCTGGACAGGAGCTGTTCAGGATTCTTCGGCTGGCGCCGGTGCTTGTATCCGAACTGGTACATACGCTCCGCGATCACGCGAACGTGCAGCGGACCACCTACCTCTTCCAGCACGTACTCCGCGAACCGAACCCTGTCGTAGGGCGATACGCCCTCAAGTGCTGCGGGCGTCGGCTCTGTCTCAGGCGTTGATGCCGCAGCCCCTACCTGTGGCTCGCTTCTCAGCTCGGCGATCCTCGGCTCGAAGAACACTGCGAGCTCCTCGCGAACGATTCGCCGCACGGCCGCGGTCAACGAGTCATCGATAATTTCCGGATACATTTCTACTGCCTCCACTAGCTACAACAAGCTACTAGCTACTTCTAGCGGGCTCGTCCTCTGGGAAGAGTAGCACATGCTACAGCTTGTTCCGAGTCGATACCGGTGAAACCAGAGGCAGGCATCGAACCCGCACCTCGTGGAAGGCATCCGAGATCTGCACGCCGAGCGCGTGGGCGGACGCCCTTGGGGCGGCCGGCCACGCGACTGTGAGGTACTGACGCAGAGCCTCGCGGGTCACCGCGGAGATCGTCTCACGACACGGCTAGCCGCTGCCTCGCGAAACCGTGGGCATTCCTTCGAGACGGGTTCGAACAACCGCCACCAACCCGGCGAAAACGGAGGGGGAGGGATTCGAACCCTCGTCGGAGGAGAAACCCCCGAAACGGTTTTCGAGACCGCCGCATTCAACCACTCTGCCACCCCTCCACGGGAGCCTCTAGGCTAATCGATCAGGTGGGAGGGGCGCCGCCCGGGACTGGCGGGCCGCCCGCGCCCACCGACAGCTACCGTTGCCCGAACTGGCCGCCAACCAACGCGAGACGAAGATCCGTCTCCAGGCCGAGCCCGAGTGAATGCTGCTTGATGGCGGGCTTCGCCTTGCGTTTGCCCTTCTTCGGCCCAAAACGCCGCTTGGCGGCGGCTATGCAGCCGGCACGCTTGCTCTTCTTGAGCTTCCCACAGGCCTTGATCGCCCGCGCGAGCTTCTGCGCACTACTCGGCGGCTTGACGTGGCCACCGGCCCCCGACGAGCCCGTGCCTGAAGTCAAGCCTGGCGACGATGAGGTCGTGGTTGAGGAGGCCGCGCCGGTGCCCGCGCCTGAGGATCCCGTGTTGTCAGCGCCCGACCCGGGGTTGCCAGACCCACCCGGGTTGCCTCCGCCTGGGTTTCCCCCTCCCGGGTTGCCACTCGGACTGGAGACGGTGTAGTCGAAGGTTGCCGTACCACGCTGCCCATCACGACTGACCGCTGTCACCGTATAGCTGTGCGGCCCCGCCGTGGAAGTGCCGAGCTTGCCAGGGCTGGCACTGCCATTGGAATCGGTGCACGATTCGATCCCCGGCCCACCCCCAGCCTCAGCACACGAGAACTTCGTCGGGACACTTTCACCAACGACATAGGTCTGGTTGTCCGCCGGCGCTTCGATCGATGCCGTCGGCGGACCCACCGCCACACCGGTGACCGTGATCGGCAGCGTCTGCGTGGACGCGTCGGTTTTCCCACTGCTGTCGACCACCGTGAGCGACACCTGGTATTCGCCTGGCTTCAGGTAGGTGTGGGTTGGAGTGGGGCCGCTGGTGGTGTCCACCGGCGAGCCGTCGCCGAAGTCCCATTCGTAGGTGGCGATTTCGGAGCCGATGTCGTAGGAGGCACTGCCGTCGAAGTCGATCGCGTGGCCGGTTTCGCCGGTGGCGGGGGCGGTGAACGACGGGGTGGGACCGATCCGCGCCGCGCAGCCGGCGGCTTCTCCGGCTTCGGCCGGCAAGGGCGTGACAGTGGGCGCCTGGCTCCAGATCTGCTGGGTGTAGTAGCTGTGGCCGTTGATCAGCTGGTTGAAGGCCGTATCTTCCGTCAGGCTGCCGCCCAGTGGGGTGCCGTAGATCTCCGGCTGTTCTTCGGAGACCGGGTAGGTGCACTTGTCGGCGACCTCGTCGCCTTCGCCGTCGGTGTACCCGGTGTCGGGGTCGGGGTCGGTGGCCGACTCCACGATCTCGTGGATCTCCGAGTCGAGCGTGCCGTCGGTGTCTTTGTTGCCGTCCACCCCGGAGGGCGCCTGTCCGGAGTCGCATTCGGACACGTACGGCAGATCGCTGTACACCGCCACCTTCTTTTCGGGGCCGATTTCGGCGATCTCGCTGTGGTAGGCGCAGAAGTCTTCCGGCGCGCATTCGGCCGCTTTGCCCACCAATTCGCAGGTGGCGACACCTTTGGGCGTGTAAAGGAGATATTGAGCTTCCGGGGCGCTCGCCGGATCGGTGGGCCAATGGTTGACTTCGATCTGTTTCAGTATCTCTTCCCGAATCTGGCTGTCGGTCACACATGGAGCCTTGGTGCAGCCTTCGCCTTTGTCGAGCGGCGGGTAGGAGGCCGTGACGGTCACGTCATCACCGAATTCCAACTTGCCGGTGATCGGCTTGCCTTCTTTGTTGGTGTACTGCTCGGCGACTGAGAACTCGTCGGTCGTTCGCGTGTCTTCAGCCTGCAGATCCTTTGCGTACTGGACGATCGGTTCGGTGTAGTCGCTTGCGAATTCGCCGGCTTTTTGCTCCCAGAAGATCAGGTAGAGCTTCGAGGAGAGCATCAGCGGCCCGCCGCCGTATTCCACCGGTGGCTGCGGACCGCCGACTGTCAGCGACGTGGCACGGTCGCGCAGCGCGGAGAGCGCTTTCGCCCTGGCTTTGGGCGAGGGCGTCACGCCGTAGGCCCGGCCGTGGGCAAACACCACGTGAGCCTGGGCGACCCCTCCGGCGAGAGCGAGCGTCGCGATCGCCGGCACCAGCGCCGCGAACAGGCGCACCAGCGCCGCTGTTGCTGTGGGTCGGCTCACGCACACCGAAGGATACGGGCCGGCGCTGCGACGGCAAGCGCTCGGCGCCGACCAACCGCCGCGCATGCCGGATCGGCTACCGCCGCGACGCGAAGAACTCGGTGAGCAGCGCCCCGCACTCCTCCGCCAGCAGCCCGCCGGCGAGCGCGGGGCGGTGGTTGAGTCGCCGCTCGCCCAGCACGTCCAGCACGCTGCCGGCCGCGCCCGCCTTCGGGTCGTAGGCGCCGTACACCACACGTGGCACCCGCGCCAGCACGATCGCGCCGGCGCACATCGCGCACGGCTCCAGCGTCACATACAGCACCGTGTCCAGCACCCGCCAGCTGCCCACCGCGCGGGCGGCCTCGCGCAGCGCGATCAGCTCCGCGTGGGCGGTGGGGTCCTGGCGCAGTTCGCGCTCGTTGTGGCCCACCCCGATCACCTCGCCGCCGCTCACCGCCACCGCGCCGATCGGCACGTCCTCGTGTTCCAATGCATGTTGGGCCTCGCGCAGTGCGAGGCGCATGAAATATTCGTCACGCGGAAAAAAGTGCTGGCTCACAACGCCCTCTGAGAGACTAGCCCGACCACGGAGAGGCCGCGGCGGGACACGGGCCATCATCATTACCAAACCCATGTCCCGTCTCCCCTCACTCGCCCGGTCGCCACGCTGGATCGCCGCCGTGGCGCTGGCGCTCGCCGTGGCGGCGCTGCTCGCGGCTGGCGCCGTCGCGGAGACTCCCTACGCGCCCGGCGAGGTGGTGGTCGGCTACGCCTCCGAAGCTCCCGCCGCGCGCGCCACGATCGCGCGCGCCGCCGGGGCGGTGGACCCGGTGGAAGTGGAACCGCACACGCGTCTGCTCACGCTTGCGCCGCACGCCAGCGTCACCGCGGCGCTGGCGCGGCTGCGCCACACGCGCGGGGTGGCGTGGGCCGTGCCCGACTACATCGCCCATATCGCGGTCGTGCCGCGCGCCCATCCGGCCGCGTCGCTCAGCGAACTGGAGGGCCCCGCGGGGGCAGGCGCCACCGGGGCGCGCGCGACCACGGCGAATGCCCCCGGCGAACCGTTCCCCAACGACCCCGGCCTCGCCAAGGTGCCAGGCGGGTGGAGCAAACTGCAGTGGAACTTCGACGGCACCTGGGGCGTGGAAGCGCCGGGGGCGTGGCAAAACCTGATCGCCGATCGCCGCTACGGCGGGCAGGGGGTGATCGTGGCGGTGCTCGACACCGGCGTCGCCTACGCCAACCGCGGCCCGTTTCGGATCTCGCCCGACTTCTACCGCTACCAGTTCGTGGCGGGCCACGACTTCGTCGCCCACAACCGCTTCCCCGACGACCGCAACGGCCACGGCACCGACGTGGCCGCCACGATCGCCGAGGCCACCAACAACCGCAAAGGACTCACCGGCTTGGCGTACGGGGTGCGGATCATGCCGGTGCGAGTGCTCAACGGCGAAGGCAACGGCGACGCCGCCACGATCGCCAAGGGGGTGCGCTTCGCGGTCAACCACGGTGCGCGCGTAATCAACCTCTCCCTCGAATTCCCCGGCGGCATCACCGCCTCCGACATCCCCGAGCTGATCTCGGCGATGCGCTACGCCCACCGCCACCGCGTCGTGGTGGTCGCCGCCGCCGGCAACGAGGCGCACGCCGCCGCCGCCTATCCGGCGCGCGCGCCCAACGTGATCGCGGTGGGCGCCACCACCGAACACGGCTGCCTTGCCTCCTACTCCAACTTCGGCGCCGGCGTCACACTGGTGGCGCCCGGCGGCGGGCCCGACGCCAACCTCCCCGGCGACCCCAACTGCCAGCCCGACCTGGCCTCCGGACGCGACGTCTTCCAGGTGACCTTCCTCGGCACCTCCCCGCGCAAGTTCGGCATCCCCGGCGGCTACGAAGGCACCTCGATGGCCACCCCCCACGTGGCCGCCACCGCGGCGCTGATCATCGCCTCCGGCGTGCTCGGCCGCCACCCTACCCCGGCGCAGATCGAAGCGCGCCTGCGCGCCACCGCGCGACCGCTCGGCGGCCCCTCCGACAGCCGCCTCTACGGGGCGGGACTGCTCGATGCCGCCGCCGCCACCGCGCCGGGCGGGCCGGGCGCGGTTACGCGTTAGGCCGACGCGGCGCGCGCGATCACCGCGGCCATCTCCGCGTGGAAGCGCTCGCGGCCGAAGCGGGCGGCGCCGGCTCGCAACTGCGGCTCCTCGAAGCGCAGCTCGGTGAAGCGCTCGATAGCCACCGCCATGTCATCCGTGGTCTGCTCGGCGAACAGCACGCCGGTGCGCCCGTCTTGCACCGTCTCCCTCGCACCGCCCACGCCGTACGCGACCACCGGCAGCCCCACCGCCTGTGCCTCGACGGGCACGATCCCGAAGTCCTCCTCGCCGGGGAACAGCAGCGCGCGGGCAGCGCTCAACAGCTCGTCGCGCTCGCGCTGGCTCACGTGGCCGAGGAACTCCACATCCGCCCCCGGCGGCGTCGCCGCGCGCACCGCCGCCAGCGCCCGTCCGTCGCCTGCCACCTTCAGCGGCACGCCGAGGCGCGCGCAGGCGGCGACGGCGAGATCGACGCGCTTGTAGGGCACCACCCGGCCAAACACCAGGTAGAAGGCGTTGGCGTTCGCGCCCCCCGCTCCCGCGGCCATGCCGCTCGCCGCGTGTGCTCCGGCGCCTTCAGAGCCCGCGCGCGGCAGCCCGAGGAAGTGCTCGACGTCCACCGGCGGGTGCACCACCTCGGCCGTGCGCCCGTAGAAGCGCTCGATGCGCGCCGCCACGTGACGGGAGTTGGCGACCAACACGTCCGGCGATTCGGCGCCGCGCAGATCCTGGCGGCGCAAACGGCTCAGCAGCAGGGGCAGCGCCAGCCGCGTGAGTCGCCCCACCTCCTCCTCTCCGTCGAGGAAGTTGGCATCCCACGCGTACCGCATGGGCGTGTGGCAGTAACACACGTGCAGCGCGCCCGGGGGGGTGCGCACGTTCTTTGCACACGCGTGGTTGCTGGAGAGGATCAGATCGAAGCCGGAGAGATCGAACGCGCGGTAGGCGCGGTCCATCAGCGGCAGCAACCGGCGATAGTGGCTGCGCGCCCACGGTAAACGGCTGAGGTAGGAGGCGTGCACCTGCCGCTGGGCGATCGTCGCCGGCCAGGGAGCGCTGGTGGGGGTGGGGTTGTAGATCGAGGTGAACAGCTCCGCGTGGGGGAACATCTCCAGCAGCTCCACCACCACCTGCTCGCTGCCGCCGGGGATCGTCAGCCACTCGTGCACCACCGCCACGCGCGGAAAACGCGCGCGCAGCTCCTCGATCAGAGCGCCGCTCAAGGCTTTCGGATCACTACGATCGTCTGGCGGAAATGGGATCGCAGCCGCGGCGCGCGCGCGGCCAGCCGGTCGTCCACGCGATCGCACGCTCCCAACAGCGCGTTGTCGGGCGCCAGCCGCAGCATCGAGGTGCAGATCGCCGCGGGGAACGTCAGGTAGTTGACCGGGTACAGCTCGATCGTCGGGTAGTGGGCGCGCAACCAGCGCAGGTCGTCGTTCATGAACGAGCGCTCGTCGGGGGTGTGCGCGGCAGCCACCAGACGCGTGTACAGGCGGATCAGCAAGTTCTCCCCCTGGGGCTCCATGAACAGCATCGCGCCCCCCGGCGCCAGATGCTCGTCGTACAGGCGCGGCAACGCGCCGCGGTAGTCGATGTGGTGCAAAATCGAGCGGCCGAAAATGCACTGAAAACGCTCCCCCTCAAGCTCCCGGGTGACGTCGCCGAGGCGAAACTCCAGACGGCCAGGCACCGCCCGCGGCTGGGCCCGCGCGATCGCCGCCTGGGATATGTCGATCCCCAGCACATACGCCGCCCCCATCTCCAACAGCCGTGCCGAGCTTTCGCCATCGCCGCAGCCCATGTCCAGCACCCGCCCACCGGCGACGGTGGCGCGGGTGAGCGCATCGAAGCGCCGCTCGCCGCGACGCGTGTTGGGGCTTTGGAAGACGTGCGGGAAGCGCCCATGCCAGGCGACCATCGCCTCCTCCACGCCATGCTCGTCGTACGCCTCCTGCTCGCGCCGCGCGCGCTCCTCGTCGACGCCGCCGGATACAGAAGCTGAGGGGCTCGCCTCCGTCACCGCCGCGACTGTAGCAGCGGAGCTTATGTGCGATTCGGGCCGCATCGGCGCGCCGTCCGCGGCCGTGTGATGATGGCCGCGATGCCCCCGCCCTCCCGCTTGCGCGGACGCGAGATCGTGTGCGTCGGGTTTGCCGACTGGGAAGCCGACCTGTGGACCAACCAGCAGCACCTGATGTCGCGGCTGGCGCGCGAGAACCGCGTGCTGTTCGTAGAGTCGCTCGGCCTGCGCCGCCCGCAGCTGGCGGGGCGCGATCTCAGACGGATCTCGCGCCGGCTGCGCAAGGGTCTGCGCCCGCCGCGCGAAGTGGACGGCCTGCACGTGCTTTCACCGCTGGTGGTGCCGCTGCACTCACACCGCGCGGTTCGCGCGCTCAACCGCCGGCTGCTGCGCCTGCAGGTGCGCCGCGCTACCCGCCGCGTGGGCATCGGCGGGACCGGCGAGCAGCTTGGCGGCGCCGGCGAGCAGCCTGGCATCTCCAGCGAGCAGCGGCCGATCCTGTGGGCGTACGTGCCGCAGGCGGAGGCGCTGATCGACGTGCTCCACCCCGAGCTGGTGGTCTACCACTGCGTCGACGACGCCGCCGCCGTGGAGGGCATCGACGCCGACAGCTTCCGTACCGCCGAGCGGCGGTATGTGGCGCAGGCCGACCTCGTGCTCGCCAGCGCGCCGGCGCTGGCGGCGCGCATGCGCGAGCTGTCCGCCAACGTGCTGTACGCGCCCAACGTCGCCGACACCGCGCTGTTCACGCGCGCGCTGGCACCGGAGTCGGCGCAGCCCGACCCCGCGACGCAACCGGAGCATGTCGCGCCCGACCCGGCCGTGGCGGCGCTGCCGCGGCCACGGATCGTGTTCACCGGCGCCGTCGTCGCCGCCAAGCTCGACCTGCCGCTGCTGACGCGGCTGGCGCGCCTGCGACCCGACTGGTCGTTGGCGCTGGTGGGCCCCGTCGGCCCCGGCGACCCCCGCACCGACGTGTCGATGCTGCGGGAGCTGCCCAACATCCACCTGCTGGGGCCGCGCCCCTACGAGCGCCTGCCAGAGGTGCTGTGCGCCGCCGATGCGGGGCTGATCCCCTATGCGATCAACTCGATCACCAACAGCGTGTTTCCGATGAAGGTGTACGAGTACCTCGCCGCCGGCCTGCCGGTGGTGGCCACGCCGCTGCCGGCGCTCGCAGACGTGTCCGAGGTGGCCACCGCCCCCGACGCGCAGGGCATCGCCGCCCTGCTGGAGCGCGAGCTCGCCGCCGACACCCCCGAGCGGCGCGCGGAGCGCTCGCGCGCGGCCGCCGCGCACTCGTGGGATCGGCGGTTGGAAGAGATCGCGGCGGCGGTGCGGGCGCTGCCGGGCAAACCGGCTCGGGGGCGAGCGTGACGCCCCGCGAGCAGCCCAACGAGCGGGGCACGAGAGACCTGCTGGTGAGCACCCACACCCCCGTGTTGCGCTCCGGCCGGGCGCTGCGCACCTACGGCGTGGCGCGCGCGCTCGCCGCCCACAACGGGCTGGACCTGCTGTACGCGCGCTTCGAGGGCGACGCTCCCGACGACGCCTTCCGCGCAATCCCCGGGATCGCACTGCACGAGGTGCTCGCTTCGCGCGGCGCGCGGCGGTTGCGCGCCTATTTCGCCGCGCGAACGCGTGGCGTGCCGGCGGAGCTGGCACGCGGCGCCTCCCCCGAGTTGAGCGCCGCCGCCGCACGCCTCGCAGCCGCGCCCGGGCGCGGGCGGGTGATCGCCGACGGGCCGGTGGCCGCTGCGGCGCTGGCGCACCTGGCGCGTGAACGGCCCGTGATCTACAACGCCCACAACTTCGAGTCGGGCTTTCGCCACACGCTCGGCGACGGGCGCGCGATGGGCGGAGCGCGCGCGCTGCGCGCGTTCGAGCGCGGTCTGCTGGCGCGCGCCGGGGAGTGTTGGATGGCCAGCGAGGCCGACATGGCCGCGGCGCACGAGCTGTACCCGCAGGCGCGCCTGCGGTACGTGCCCAACGTGGTGGACGTGGCCGCGATCGCGCCGGTGCACCCGCTCACCGACCAGCACCGGGCGATCTTCGTCGCCAACTTCGCCTACGCGCCCAACCGCAACGGGTTGCGGTTTCTGCTCAAAGAGGTGATGCCGCGCGTGTGGGCCGAGCTGCCCGCCGCCAAGCTCGCGCTGGTGGGGGCGGGGCTGGAGCAGCCGCGCCAGGAGGCATTTGGCGACCCGCGCGTGGAACCGCTCGGCTTCGTCGAGGACCTGCACGGCGCCTATGCCCTCGCCCGCTGCGCGGTGGTGCCGCTGCTGCAGGGCGGCGGCACGCCGCTGAAGCTGATCGAGGCGCTCGCCCACGGCCTGCCGGTGATCGCCACCCCGCGGGCGGTCGCCGGCCTCGCGGTGCGCGACGGCGAGCACCTGCTGGTGGCCGACGGCGCCGATGCGTTTGCTCAGGCGCTCCTACTGCTGCTGCGCGACGGGGCGCCCCAGCTCGGGGCCCGCGGGCGACAGCTGGTGGCGGAGCGCTACTCGATCGAGGCGCTCAGCGGGCTGCTGAGGGCGCAATAGCAACACGCACGTACAGCGCGGATCGCCGCCGGCCGCGCGTCTGCTCGCCACAGACCTGAATCCGGGCGAACACTGACTCTCGCGCACACGCCTGGACAAATGTCCGAGCGCGCCTGCGTGCGCTCACGTGCCTCCGCGGCGAGCCCGAAGGCTTACGTGCAGCCCTGAAGAAAGGCCCTTCCGCCTCCAACACGACAGGTCGGACGCGCCACACATCCCGACAACGGCATCCCCGTCGCGAGGCGGGCTCGCAAAGCCAGGGGTCTCCCGCAGACAGCCCAGCTTCCGAAGGAGAGCATCATCACCACCCCCCACGCCCGGCTTCGACGGGCGCTCCACAAGCTACCGGCGCTGCTGATTGCCACCGTGCTGGTGCTCGCATCCTCAAGCGCCACGGCTGCTGCTCACGTGGCCAGCGACGTGACGTGTCACGGACACTGCCACGCACGCAGCCATCATGCGCGAGCCGCGCGTCGTCGCGATGCGCGAGCCGCGCGTCGCAGTCGCCGGCACTCCCGTATCGGCTCGGCCGCCACGCAACCCTCGCTGGCCGCTTCCACCGCTTTTACCTCCACGCTCGAACCTCGCGCTCCCGCGGCCGGCTCACCATCCTCCACACCGATGCCCACACAGTCGGAATCGTCGCCGCCGGTGTCGAGGTCTGAAGCCACGACGTCCACTCCCGATGCATCGACGCCGGTGTCCACACCCGAATCGACCACGCCGGTGGGCGAACTCCCGAGCGAAACGTCGCCGCTGCCCATCACGGGGAAGATCATCGGCACCAACGACGGCGCCGGCTGGGGGCCCGCCGCGGCGCAGACGATCCTCGGCGCTCAGATCACCTGGAACCGCGTGGAAATCGGCGCGGAATCCAACACGCTGGAAGCATCGGTCGAAGACGGCTTCCACAATTTGGCGATCGTCGGCAACATCGAGGACGGTACGCCGCTCAGCCAGACCAACCCCGCCGGCTGGGCCAACACGGTCGTTTCGCAGCTGCAGTCCAACCCCGGCATCGCGATCGCCGAAGCGGGCAACGAGATGTACCTCAAGGGCGGCGTCGCCAACCCCAGGCGATACGGTGAAATGTACCTGGACGCCGTCAACGCGATGAAGGCCGCCGGGATCCACACGCCGTTGCTGTTCAACATGGTCGGCGACTACCCCACCACCGGCACCTGGTCATCCTCCACCGGCTACTCCCGCGACTCCGAAGGCGGCGGCTGGCTGCACGACGCGGTCGCCGACGTCCCTGGGCTGGCCGCCGCGATTCTCGCCAACGGCCTCAGCACCCACCCGTATGGCGAACTGGGCGAAAACAGCGACGACACCAACGGCGTCCTCGCCGTCACCGCCCAGGAAGCAGTCGCCAGGCGCGTGCTGGGCTCCGTACCGACCTTCTACATCAGCGAGTTCGGGTACAGCCTCAGCAATTGCGGGGAATCCGACGGCGCCTGCTCTGAAGGTGAACAGTCCAGCAAGATGCAGGCCGCTTACAGGGCGCTGCTCGCCGACCCGCACGTCGCCGGCATCTGGTGGTACCAGTCACACGACGACAGCAGTGGGCGCTTCGGCTACATGAACAGCAACAACACCACCCGCCCGTCGTTCGCCACGCTCTCCGCGATCGCCGTCGAGCAGGGGCAGTAGCCGCGGCAGCCGCGTCGGCGCGGTGGCGCGATCCACCGACAGCGCGTGGATCGCGCCCCACACCATCGCCACGAAGAAGATCAAAAAGTCGATCTCGTAAAACAAGTAGTCAAACAGGCCCTGTGCCATGAAGCCCCCGAGGGCAGCGGCAAACGCCGTCGCCCTCACCGCAGAGGGGCCGCCGCCACGGCCGTGCGTAAGCACCTTCAAGATCGGCCACCCCCACAGGATCAAGAAGCCGACGAGACCCAGCCACCCGGCGTCCAACCCGATCTGCACCGGCGTCTCGTGCGCATGATCGAACACCATCTGGATGAATGCGCTGTGCACGTGTTCGCGCAAGTAGAACGGGAAGTTTTCATACCCCAACCCGAAGGGGTGAGCTCCCAGCGCCTGCTCACCGGCTTTCTGCAGCGCGAAACGCGTCTTGTCCTCGACGTCGGCGCTGCTCTGCACCGACAACCGTTCCTGAATCGTGACGATCGTCGAGCGCGGGGTCGCCAGATAGCCGGCCGCCAAAAAGATGAACAGGATCGCGCACGCCTGCATCACCACCGTGCCGCGGCGGAAGTTGAGCACCAGCAGAAACAGCCATCCCCCCGCCAGGGCCAGCAGCCCGCCGCGCGAGGTGGAGATCGCGATCCCGATCAAGATCACCACCAACGCCGCCCCATACATGCCGGCGCGGGTCATCCGCCGCTGGTTGACGGCGATCAGGACCTCGCCGGTGGCCAGCACCGCCGCCATCGCCGTGTACCCGGCATACACGGTGTACACGCCGAAAAACGAGTTGGGGTGCCCGCTGAAGTAGGGTGGCCCCACCAGCGTGTAGACGCCGGCACGCTGCGCGAACGCAAACAGCACCACCACCAGCGCCGAGCCGGTGAAGATGTCCACCATCCGCCGCGACGCATCGCGGTTGCCGCGGAACACGCTGATCGCCGCAAACAAGAGGACGATCGCCGCCAGCCAGCGCATCGCCCCCCACAGCGCGCCGGTGTGATCGTGGGCGCCGATCGCCGCGATGAAACTCCCCAACACGAGCGCGCCGCCTCCCACCGCGATCCACCCCGGTATCGCGCTGGCGTTGATTCTCCACACCAGCACCAGCGCCATCGCGACAACCACCACCTCGTTGGTGCCGGTGCCCGAGAAGTGAAACTCGAACGGCATCAGGATCAGCAGGATCGTGAGACCCACCTGCGGGCGCAGCGCGGCAACCACCATCGCCACCGCAGCCACCATGATCAGCAGCGCCTTCAGCTCTCGCTGGGCGGTCCCCAGCCTCACCATCGCCACCCCCACCAACGCCGACAGCGTCACCGCCACCAGTGCGGTGAGCAGCGTTGAGCGAGAGGGGGAGGAGCGCCTGCCCAGCAGCTTCGAGCGCGACCAGCGCCAGCCGTCGGCGAGGCGGGGGCGGGTTGCCATCGGGCGAGCTTAGCCTTCAAAGCGGCCGGCTCAAGGGAGCGCGTGCGGCTGCCGAACATGCGGCTACCATCCCTGCTACCCGGTGCACCCCTGCCGCACTGCCCGGCGACCCGCTCACGCGGCCGGCCATCGAGCACGCGACAGGGCCCTCGGGCACTCCAGACCTCATGTCCGCCACGCAAGCGCCCACCATCTCCACGCCGGTCGAGACGCCGGGCCTGGTGCGCGCACTGCGAGTGCTGCGCGAGCGCTGGTGGGTGGTGGTGCTGTGCCCGCTGGTGGCGCTTGCGGTGGCGCTGGTGTATGTGGAGCGCCAGCCCAAGCAGTACACGGCCACCGCCAAGCTGCAGTTCATCAGCAACTCGCTCCCCAGCCAGGTCGCGGGCGTGGCCGGCGAACAGGTGATCGATCCCGAAGGCGTGAAGGCGACCGACGTGCAGCTGGTGACCACGCCGCCGGTGGCCGAACTGGTGATCGCGGCGCTGAAACTGAAGCTGACGCCAGCGCAACTGCTGGAAGAAGTGAGCGCCTCCAATCCCAACAACGACTACGTGATCGACGTTACCGCCACGGTCGGCGACCCCCGCCAGGCGGCCGCGATCGCCAACGCGTTCGCCGAACAGTATGTGGTCTACAGCAAGACGCAAAACGTCGAACAGCTGGTCAAAGGCGAGGAACTGATCGACAAGAAGATCGAAGAACTGCCCACCACCGACACCGTCGATCGCGGCAACCTGCGTGGCCTCTACCAGAAGCTGCTGCTGTTGCAGTCGGTGCAGACCGGCAACGCGCACGTGGTCAGCACCGCCTCCTCGCCCTCCTCACCCAGCTCGCCGAAGAAGAAAACCACGGCGCTGATCGCGCTGGTGGTGGGCTTGCTGCTGGGCATCGGGATCGCGTTCGTGCTCGATCTGCTCGATCGCCGCGTGAAGTCGTGGGAGGAGTTCGAAGAGCTCTACGGCGTGCCGGCGCTGGCGGCGATCCCGAAGCTGCCGAACAATCCGCGCGACACGCGCGAGCGGGAACTGGCGCTCGAGCCGTTTCGGATCCTGTTCAACAGCCTCTCGCTGCTGCCCAACACCAACGCGATCGAGACCGTGCTGGTGACCAGCGCCGTGCCGGTGGAGGGAAAGACGAGCGTGGCGCTCGGCCTGGCGCGCGCCGCCGCGCACACCGGACGGCAGGTGATCCTCGTCGAGGCCGACCTGCGGCGCCCGGCACTGGAGGAGCGCATGGGCCTCGACATCAGCCCGCGCGGTCTCACCTCCGCGCTGCGCGGCGAAGAGGATCCGCTGAAGCTGCTGCGCACGCCGGGGGGCGAGCTGGGGCACACGCTGCGCCTGCTCCCCAGCGGCCCCGTGGCGCTCAACCTCACCGGGGTGCTCAATCCGGCGAGGCTGTCGGAGATCTTCATCGCGCTCGCCGACGACGCCGATCTCATCGTGATCGACTCCGCGCCGCTGCTGCCGGTCGCCGACACGCGGGTGATGCTCGACGGGATCGATCCCGACGCCAGCCTGGTGGTGGCGCGCGCCGGCTTCACCACCCGCGATCAGGTGCGGCGGGCGCGCCTGACCTTCGAGCGCCGGCGCCTGAAGGCGGTGGGCCTGGTGGTCAACACGCTCAGCGAGATCACCAGCGGCTACGACTACTACGGCAGCGACCGATCGGAGGGCGCGGCGCCTCCCACCGCGGCCGACACCGGCGCTTCGACCGCGCCCGCCGGCGGTTCGCGGCGCAGCACCGAGCGCACCTCCGCCACGCTCACCACCCGCAGCACGAGCAAGCAGGGAACGTAGCTCACCAGCGCAATCGCCGCCAAACCCCCCAGCGGCACGCCGGCGACGCGCGCCGCCCACGTGAGCAGCCCCATCGCCGTCGCCGCCACCGCCGTCCGCGCCACGCGGCCGACGTGCGGGCGCATGTGCAGCGCCCCCAGCACACTGCGCGCCGACAGCGACATCACCGTCACCTCCGTGAGCAGCGTCACCCACGCGGCCGCCAGGAAGCCGTAGCGCGGGATCAGCACGACATTCAGCGCCGCGTTCACCACCAGTCCGAGCGCCGCATAAAACGCGAAGCGGCGTTGCAATTCCAGCACCACCACCATGTTGCCCACCAGGTAGCCAAACGCGATCGACACAAACGCGCCGGCGAGGATCGGCAACGCCCCGGCGGCCGCGGCGAACTTCGGCCCGAACAGGAGCACCATGATCGGAGCAGCCGCCACGATCGTGAAGGCGAGGATCGGCAGCGAGGCCATCGCCAGATACTCGCCGGCCGCCTGCAGCAGGCTCTCCATGCGCCGGCGATGCGCTTTGTGGGCGGCGGCGATCAGCGGGAACAGCGTGGTCATCACCGAAATCGGGATGAACTGCACCTGTTCGAGCAACCGGTAGGCGGCGCCGTACAGACCGGCCTGGTGGCTGCCGGCGAACTCGAACACGAGGATCTGATCGAGTTTCACATATGAGGTTACGAAAATCCCCGCGATTCCCACTCCCACGCCCACGCGCAGCAGCGGACGCCACAGCGCTCGCACACCTCGCAGGCGCACGTGGGTGAAGCGCAACGCCAACCCCACGTTGACGCCCATGGTGACGACCGTGCTCAGCAGGAAGGCCGCCGCGTACGCCACGATCCCGCCGGCCAGCGCCGACACGACGACCACCCCCACCGCCCAGAAGACGCTGTTGAAGGTGATGATCGCCATCGAGATGTCGTTGCGGATGCGCAGCTGAAACACCACGCTCAACACCGCCGGCGCCCCCACCAGTGCCACCAGCGCGATCAACGCGCCCGCCACCGCGTCCTGCTGGGTGGGCGCGATCAGCAGCACCGCGATCAGCGAGCCCAGCGTGATCGGGATCACCAGCAACAGCCGCAGCTGCAGCAGCGCCCCCACCCATTCCGCTTCCCGGTCGGGCGCGGCGGCGGCCCGGCTGACCGCTATTTGGGTGAGTCCCAATTCACCGAAACTGTTGGCGATCTGCGTCACCGCAAACAGCGTCGACCAGATACCGAACCCGTTCGTGCCCAAACCGCGCGCCAGCAGCAGGGTGACCACCACGCCGAGGGCGAGGTTGAGGACGCGCGCGACGATCTGCACCGATACATCCACCGTGATGCGGCGCGCGCCGAGGAGATTGGGCTTGGACATTGGGACTGTCTACACTCTCGCCGCAGTGAGCCTACCCGGGCGCAACGACATCACGCTGGTCGTCCCCACCTACAACCGCGCCGATGCGCTGCGCGCCAACCTCGACTCGATGCTGGCGCTGCGCGACGTGGCGGAGATCGTGATCGTTGACGACGGCTCCAGCGACGACACGCGCGCGGCGTGCGCCCAGTTCCCCGACCCGCGACTGCGCCTGGTCGATCACGCCGCCAACCGCGGCGTGGCGGCGGCGCGCAACACCGGCGTGGCGGCCGCCCACGGCGAGTGGGTGCTGTTCGGCGAGGACGACTGCCGCTTCCCCGCCGACTACGCCACGGTGCTGCGCGCCGAAGCCGAGCGGCATCGGGCCGACATCGTGGGCGCACCGCTGATTCACACCGCTGTCGAGGAGTCGCAGGTCGCGCAGCTCGCCGCCTGCGCCCCGCGCCGGGCGCGGTTGTCGATCGAGGACGTGGACGTCTTTCCCACGCGCACGCTGGAAACGCCGTTTCTGCCCGCGCGCGTGCTGGTGCGCAGAGCGGTGTTCGCACACGCCCGCTATCACGACTTCCCGATCAACGGCTACCGCGAGGAGACCGACTTCTTCGTGCAGGCCGCGCGCAGCGGCCATCGCTGCATCCTCACCCCCGCCACCTACTGCTACCAGCTGGACACGTGGCGCGGCGGGCAGCACCACTCCTCCACGCTGCGCTACGAGTATTGGGCGATGCGCAACAACTGGAGCTTCCTGCGCCGTCACGGCGAGTGGCTGGCCCAACACGGCTACATCTCCGGCACGGCGCGGGCACAGCTGCGGTTTGCCGCCGGCCGCGCGTGGATCGTGGCGTCGGGGGCGCTCCGCGCCCGCCTGCGGCGAGCGCGCGGCGCCCGGGCCACGCTCGGCGCGCCCAGCGTGGCGGCGTGAGCCGGTGAGGCACGCCGCGGTCGTCTCACCGGATCCCGCCAACCGGGCGGGAGGCGTGGAGCGGGTGTGCGCGCAGCTCGGCGAAACGCTCCAGCGCCAGGGTTGGGGGGTGGAGATCGTCGGCCCCACGCAGACGCCGGGGCGCTGGCGCTCGCGCCTGGGGCTGGCCTACGCGACGCTTTCGCGATCGGCGACGGCGCGCACGCGCGCCCACCGCGATCTCGATCTGGTGCTCAGCAACGGCTTCCTCGGCACCGGCTGCCCGCGGCGGACGCCGCGCATCCACCTCTACCACGGCACGATGGTCGGCAACACCCGGGCCCAGCGCGGCAGCGTGCCGGTGCGCGAGCGACTGCGACGAACGCTCGCCGCCGGGCTCACCGAGGCGCTCGCCGGCCGCGGCGCCGCGCGGGTGGTGTGCGTGTCCGAGCGGGTCGCCGCGGAAGTGCGCCGCTATTACGGCGTGCGCGCCGACGCGGTGATCCCCAACGGGGTCGACACCGACACCTTCGCGCCGCGCCCGACGAGCGCCGCCCGCGCCCGTCTGGGGCTGCCGGAGAACGGTCGCTACGCGCTGTTCGTCGGGCGTTTGGAGCACGGCAAGGGCAGCGACCTGCTGGTGGAGGGCGCCGCCCGGGGCGGGTATGAGCTGCTGATCGCCGGCCCCACCGAAGCCGGGAGACGCTCGCCTTCGGCCAGCGCGCCGGGGATGCGGCACCTGGGCGTGCTGGCGCCCGACGTGCTCGCCGACGCATACGCGGCCAGCGACTGCGTGCTGTTTCCCAGCCGCTACGAGGGCTGCAGCCTGGTCGTGCTGGAGGCGCTGGCGTGCGGGCGGCCGCTGCTGAGCACGCGCGTGGGTTGGATGAGCACGCTGCTGCGCGCGGTGCCCGCCTACCAGGAGCTCTGCATCGAGCCCACCGCCGAGCAGATCGCCGCACGGCTGCAAACGCTCCAGCTGACCGACAGCGCCGCGCTGTGTGCCGCGGCGCGCAGCTTCGTGCTGGACAACAACAGCCTTTCCCACTGGGCCGCGCGCTGGGGGGCGCTGGTACGGGAAGTGCTCGGTTCAAGCGACCCGCGTCCGCTGCCGATGCCCCGCTAGCATTGCGCTTGCTCCCGCGCCACGCGCAATCACACGGCCTCCAACAAGGATCTGGGGCCGGCACTGCGAAAGGCACTTCATGGAACGATCGAGGAGGAGCGTTGGATGAGCGGTAAGGCGACCCTGGTCACCGGCGGCAGCGGCTACATCGGCGCGCTGCTCGTACGCGAGCTGCAGGAGGCTGGACGGGAGGTGCGCGTGCTCGACTCGCTGCTGCATGGGCAGGAGCAACTCGCCGCGGCGCAGGAGCACGCCGGCGTGGAGGTGATCCGCGCCGACGTCCGCGACGCCGACGCGCGCCAGCGCGCGCTGGAGGGCGCGCAGGCGGTCGTGCACCTGGCCGCGATCGTCGGCGATCCCGCGTGCGCGCGCGACCCCGCGGTGTCCGACGAGGTCAACGTGCAGGCCACGCGCGCGCTCGTCGCAGACGCCGGCGCGGCGGGCGTGGAGCGTCTGGTGTTCGCCTCCACCTGCTCCAACTACGGGCGCATGGCCGACCCCACGGTGCCGATCACCGAGGAGGGCGAGCTGCAGCCGGTGTCGCTGTACGCCGAGCAGAAGGTGGGGATGGAGCGACTGATCCTCGGGGCGCTCGACGGCGGGTCGATGAAGCCCACCTGCCTGCGCTTCGCCACCGTCTACGGGGTGGCGCCGCGGATGCGCTTCGACCTGACGGTCAACGAGTTCACCCGCGAACTGTGGGCCGATCGCGAGCTGGAAGTGTTCGGCGAGCTGTTTTGGCGCCCCTACATCCACGTCGGCGACGCCGCGCGCGCGGTGCGCACCGTGTTGGAAGCGCCGCAAGAGCAGGTGGCGGGCAAGGTGTTCAACGCCGGGCGCTCCGGCGAGAACTACCGCAAGCTCGACCTCGTGCAGGAGATCCACAGACAGATCGACCGCGGCACCGTCAACTACGTGCACCGCGACGAGGACCCGCGCGACTACAAGGTGAGCTTCGACAAGATCCGCGCCGAGCTGGGGTTCGAGACGTTGATGACCGTGCCCGACGGCATCGCCGAGGTGATCGCGGCGCTCGACGCCGGCGCCTTCGGCGATCCTTACGACACGCGCTACAAGAACATCCCCTGACCTCGTCCGCATCGACTTCGATCGAGTTGGCCACCACCGAGACCTTCCCCGAGCTGCCGCTGTTCGACCTGCAACTGGACAAGCAGGATCTGTACGCCGTCGCCCAGACGCTGCGCTCCGGCTGGCTGACGATGGGGCCCCGCACCGAAGCGTTCGAGGACGCGTTCGCCGCGCACCTCGGCGCACGCCACGCGATCGCCGTGTCCAGCTGCACCGCCGCGCTGCACCTCGCCTACCTGGCAGCCGGTGTGGGCCCTGGCGACGAGGTGATCGTGCCCTCGTTCACGTTCGTCGCCACCGCCGCCGCCGTGGTGTACTGCGGCGCCACGCCGGTGTTCGCCGAGATCGCCTCGCGCGCGCGCCCCTCGCTGGACCCCGACGACGTGGCGCGCCGCATCACGCCGCGCACGAAGGCGGTGTGCGTGGTGCACTACGCGGGCTATGCCGCCCAGGCCGATCGACTGCGCGAGCTGTGCGACGCCCACGGCATCGCGCTGATCGAGGATGTCGCGCACGCCCCCTCCGCCACCCTGGCCGGCCGCGCGCTCGGCACCTGGGGCCTGGCGGGCGCGTTCAGCTTCTTCTCCAACAAGGTGCTGTCGGTGGGCGAGGGCGGTCTCCTGTGCACCGACAGCGAGGAGGTCGCCGAGTTCGCGCGCTCGCGTCGCTCGCATGCGATGACCAGCGGCACCTGGGAGCGCCACCGCCGCCAGACCGACACCTACGACGTGGTGGGCCTCGGCTACAACTACCGGATCGACGAGCCCCGGGCGGCGCTGCTGCTTTCACGGCTGGAACGCCTGCAGGACGACGTCGCGCGCCGCCGCGAGCTGACGCTGCGCTACCGGGCGCTGCTGGCCGACGTGGAGGGGCTGATCGTGCCGTTCGAGGACGCCGACGTGCCGGATTCCAGCTGCTACGTGATGCCGATCATGCTCGAACGCGACGGCGACCACCAGGCGCAGGTGAGCAGCCGGTTGCGCGAGCAGGGCATCCAGACGAGCATCTTCTACCCCTCCATCCACCGCTTCAGCGCCTACCGCGAGCGCTTCCCCGACGTCTCGCTGCCGATCACCGAGCTGGCGTCGCGCACCGAGCTGACGTTGCCGCTCTACCCGCACATGACCCACGCCGATCAAGACCGCGTGGTGGCCGCACTGGCGCAGGCGCTCGCGCCATGAGCAACTGGCGCGTGCCGCTGACCGACGTGGCGATGCCCGAGCAGGACGTGCAGGCGGTGCTCGACTGTTTGCGCTCGGGATGGCTGACGATGGGCCCGCGCACGGCGGCGTTCGAAGCGGCGCTCGCCGCATATGTGGGAGCTCCGCACGCACTGGCGGTGTCCAGCGGCACCGCCGCGCTGCACCTCGCCTGCCTCGCAGCCGGGCTGGGCCCCGGCGACGAGGTGATCGTGCCCGCGCTCACCTTCGTAGCCAGCGCCGCCGCCGCGCGCTATGTCGGCGCCGAGCCTGTGTTGTGCGACATCCGCGGAAACAACGGCGCGGGAGGCTACGACCTCAACATCGATGTCGAGGACGCCGCGCGGCGGATCACGCCGCGCACGCGCGCCATCGTCGCCGTGCACTTCGGCGGCTACCCGGCGGACCTGCCGGCGCTGCGCGCGCTCTGCGATCAGCACGAGCTCGTGCTGATCGAGGACTGCGCCGAGGCGATCGGCGCGCGCCTGCCCGACGGGCGCCAGGTCGGCACCGTCGGCGAGCTGGGCGCGTTCAGCTTCTTCTCCAAGAAGCAGCTGTGCGTGGGCGAGGGGGGCATGGTGGCCACCGCCGATGAGGATCGCGCCGAGCGGGTGCGGCTGCTGCGCTCGCACGCGCTCACCAGCAGCACCTGGGACCGCCATCGCGGTCACGACCCCGCCTACGACGTGGTGGACATCGGCTTCAACTACCGCCTCGACGAGCCCCGCAGTGCGCTCGGGCTGAGCCGCCTGGAGCGGCTGGATGCGGACATCGCCGACCGCCGCGCGCTCGTCCGCGCCTACCGCGCGCGGCTCGCGGGCCTGCCCGGGCTGGAGCTGCTGTGGGACGAGCAGGCCGTCGAGCTTGGCTCGCACTTCTTCTTCCCGGTGCTGCTCCCATCGCGCGAGGAGCGTGACCGCTTCCGCGAACGGCTGGCGGCGTCAGGGGTGCAGACCACCTGGTATCCGGCACTGCACACCTTCAGCGACTACCGTCGGGCCGGCGCGGCGGGCGAGTTGCCGCGCGCCGGCGAAGCGGCCGACCGCCACTGCGCGCTGCCGCTCAGCATCACCATGCACGAAGCCACCGTCGAGGTCGTCGTCGAGCTCGTGCGAGCGGCGCTCGGCTGACGAAGTGGTTGGCGTCCCAAAAGAACAACATCAATCCCACTCCGGCGGCAGCAGGCGATCGCGAACGCGCTCGAACTCCTCCTGCGCCTGCTCGTAGTCGTCGTGGCGGCCGATGTCCAGCCAGTAGTCGTCGCTCGGCCACGCGCGCACGACCTCGCCGGCGGCGATCAGGCGCAGCACCAGGTCGGGGAAGTCCAGCCGCTCGCCCGGTGGGATGTGAGCGAGCGCACGCGGCGCGAAGCAGTACACGCCCATGCTGGCGGTGTAGTCGATCGCCGGCTTCTCGTCGTACCCGGTGAGGCGCGTGGGGTCGCCGTCGTCGCCGAACCGCAGCACGCCCAGCGAGATCTGCACATGGCGCGTCTTGGTGGCGATCGTCGCCGCCGCGTCGCTGTCGCGGTGGCGCGCGAGCAGCGCGCCGTAGTCGATGTCGGTGAGCACGTCGCCGTTCATCACCAGCACGTGCTGCTCGCGCAGCCCCTCGATCAGCGCCAGCGCGCCGACGGTGCCGAGCGGGTGCTGCTCGCGAAAGTAGTCGATCGCGATCCCATAGGCCTCGCCATTGCGGAAGAACGCCTCGATCAGCTCCGCCAGATAGCCGGTGGCGACCGTGATCCGCTCGAAGCCGTGCGCCTTGAGTTGGCGCACCACGATGTCCAGCACCGGGCGATCGCCGATCGGCATCAGCGGCTTGGGCAGCACGGTCGTGTAGGGGCGCAGGCGCGTGCCTTCGCCACCGGCGAGGATCACCGCGCGCTTCACGCCGCCACACCTACCCCGCGTTTCACGCCTCGACGCCTCCCCCGCGCTTCACGCCCGTAACGCCTCCCCCAGGAGACGCTCGATCTCGGCGGCCACCACCGGCGCGGCATAGGTGCGCTCGGCGTGCTCGCGCGCCGCGGCGCCCTCCCGCCGCACGCGCTCGGGGTCGTCGATATAGCGCTCCAACAGCGCCCGCACCGCCGCCGTCTCGTTCTCCGGGGAGGCGATGCCGCCGAACTCGGGGGCGATCATGTCCGCCACGCCCTCCGGTCCGGTGGACAGGCACGGGCGCGCGGCCAGCATTCCGAGGATCACCGCGCGCGGCGCGCCCTCGGTGGGACTCGGGCAGAACACCGACACGTCGAATGCCGACAGAACCTCGGGAACCTCGCGGCCGGGCGTGGGGATGAAATGGGCGCGCCCGTCCAGCGGCGCCGCCAGTTCGCGCAGCTGCCCTTCGGATTCCCCGTCGCCGGCAAGGATCAGGTGCACATGGGAATCGTCCAGTTCACGCACCGCCGCTACCACCACGTCGTTGCGCTTCTTGTGGTGAAAGCGGGAGATGCAGCCCACCACGAACGCCTCGGCGGGGATGCCCAGCTCGGCCCGTACCCGTGCGCGCCCCTGCTCGCTGAAGCGAATTTCCTCGGTGCGCAGCACGTTGGGCACCACGACCAGCTTCGCTGGGTCAACACCCAATGAGCGCACCGATTCGAGCGTTCCCTGCGACACGCACATCACCAGCCGCGCCTGTTTGGCGGCTGCGCGGTAGAGATACCCGGGAACGCCGGTGTGCAGCTGGTAGGGAACCTTGCCCCACTCCGCCCACACCACCTTGCGCCGCATGCGCGCGGGCAGCGTCAACGCCAGCAGCTGCTCCTTCTTGTAATGCAGCAGCAACGCGTCGTACGGCTCCTGCGCGGCCAGCGCCCGGCGCAGGCGCCAGGCCAGCAGCGGCCAGGTGGCGGCCAGCTTCACCCATGAGCGCAGCGACAACTTCGGCCCGATGCCAACTCCCACCACCGGTACGCCCGTGTCGCGTCCGATGCCCGCCATGTCGCTGAGCATCACCACGTCGTGCCCGCGCGCGCGCAATGCGTCAAGCATCTCGATCGCCGCAAACTCCGCGCCGCCGCTGGAGTCGGTGGTCATCACGCTTACGAGCTTCATGCGCACGCCATCATCGCCGATCGGCAGGCGGCGCAACCGTCACACCGACCATTGGACCATGTGTAAAGTGTTGCGCGCGCCGTGAGCGACCAGATTCCCACCCTCGCCAAGCTGCGACCCGCCAAGGTCCGCTCCGCGCTGGCGCGCCGCCGATTTGAGTGGCGCATGGCCCGTACGCCGGTCAGCGGCCGCGGCCAACCGGTGTCGTTTGGCTCCGCGTACGGAGGCTGGATGGTGCCCACGGCGCTGATCCAACCGGGGTGGATCTGTTACTGCGTGGGCGCCGGCAACGACATCTCCTTCGATCTCGAGCTGATCGAGCGCTTCGACGTGCGCGTGCAGAGTATGGAGCCCGTGGAGCAGTACGTCGAGGAAGCCCGCCATACCACCTCGGGGGAGCCCCGCTTCGCGATCTACCGCGCGGCGCTCGCATCACACGATGGGCCGATTCGCATGCAGCGCACGCACAACCCCGCGGGTCTGGCGCTCTCCAGCGCCGAGCTGTTCGAGACCAAGCAGTTCGTGGAGGTTCCGGGCCGCTCGCTCGTGAGTCTCGCCCGCGAGCTCGGCCATCCCCGGATCGACCTGCTCAAGTTCGACGTGGAGGGCGCCGAGTACGAGCTCGTCTCGCAGCTGCCCCTCGACGCGCTGCAGGTGAAGGCGCTCGCCTTTCAGGTCCACCACAATCGCCCCCCGCGCGAAGCACTGCGACTGATCGAGCTGCTGGACCAGCAGGGCTTCGAGCTGATCGGGATGCGGCCGACGATCAAGCTGGCGTTTGCGCGGCGGGAGCTGCTGGACGCGCTCGGGTCGGGCACAGGCACTACCGTTCCCGCTGGATGCCCCCAGCCAGCATCTCGGCCTGCCTGATCGTCCAGAACGAGCAAGAGCGCCTGCCGGCGGCGCTCGCCAGCGTCGCGTTCTGCGACGAGGTGATCGTCGTCGACGGGGGCTCCACCGACGCCACACTCGCCCGCGCCCGCGCCGCGGGCGCGCGGGTGATCGAGCATCCGTGGCGCGGCTTTGCGGTTCAGCGCAACGTCGCAATCGACGCCGCCCACGGCGACTGGATCCTCGAGGTCGACGCCGACGAGCGCGTGTCACCCGAGTTGCGTGCCAGCATCCAAGCGCTGCTGGCAAAGCCGCCGGAGGGCGTGGACATCGCCGTGTGCGCGTTGCGCAACCGCTTTCTCGGTGGCCGGCTGGGCCCGTCCGCCAAGTACCCCGCCTACCGCTCGCGCCTGTTCCGCCGCGGCGTATACCGCCACGACGAGTTGCTGGCGGTGCACGAGGGCATCGAGTTGCGCGAGCCGCCCGCGATCCTCGAAGGCGATCTGGATCACGAGCTGGCCTCCACCCTGCGCGAGGCGCTGCGCGACACGTGGCGGTATGCGCGCCTGGAAAGCCGCCACGTCGCACCACCGGCCACGGCGGTTGGCTACCTGAAGGGAATCGTCTTGCGCCCGCTCGCCAAGCTGGCGTATCGCACCGTGGTGGAGGGGGGTTGGCGGGACGGCTGGCGGGGGCTGCTGAAGATCTCGCTCGACGTCGGCTCCGACGCGCTGGTGTGGAGCTCCGTGCTGGTGCGCCGCGACGGGCCGCAGGTGCCAGCTGGGGCACACCAGGGCTCTCACTTCGGCCAGCGACGCGCCGGCCCGGCGCGGATCGTGGCCGTCGCCGACCGCGGCCTGCCGGCGCAGCGTGCCGCGGAGTGGTTGGGCGCACTGCGCCGCGACGGTGTCGATGTGGCGCTCATCTCCGAGCAGCCGGTCACAGCCGAGTGGATCCCGCAACGCGCGGTGGCGCGCATCCGGCCGCTGGCGGTGATCCGCGCGCTGGAGACCGAGCGCCAGGTGCGCATCGTCGACGCGGTTGTGCCGTTTGGACGTCGCTCACGGCTGCTGCACCGGGTGCTACCGCACACTTTGCGCCCGCAGATTCCGGGGCTCCACTCCGACATCGATCCGGGCCAAGCGCTGACGCTGATCAGGTCGTGCGAATGATCAGCACCGAACACGGCGCGTGATGGGAGACCTTGTTGGGCACCGAACCCAGCAGAAACCGCTTGGCGCCGGTCATGCCCTTGTTGCCGACCACGATCAGATCGGCGCCGCGCTCCTCGGCGACGTCGAGGATCGCGTCGGCGGGGTCGCCCTGGCGGGCGTACACGTTGACCTCTACGCCCGCCTCGCGCGCCGGCGCGGCGGCCGCCTCCAGCGCCACGTCGACATCCTCGCGCGGGTTGATCGCCCACTCCAGGTCCTCGGGGGCGTCGCGCCGTTCCGAGCGCAACCGCCCCGCCGGCACCGGCTCGTAGGCGCTGACGATCTCAAGCGCAGCGTTTAGCGTGCGCGCGAGGTCGCTGGCCTGACGGACCGCCTCGCCGGCCGTCTCCGAGCCGTCGGTGCCCACTACGATCGATTTGAACATGCTGTGACTCCTCGCCTGTTGATGGTGGAGAGCTGACAGGGCCGCAGGCCGGCTGGATCATATCCGGGCCTGGCTTAATGTTCAGGTCACCTGTGATCGACCTGCACTGCCACGTGCTGCCCGGCATCGACGACGGTCCCGCCACGATCGAGGGCTCGCTGGCGCTCGCGCAAGCCGCGGCTGCCGGGGGGACGCAGGTGCTGGTGGCGACGCCGCACGTCAGCTGGCACTATCGCAACGACGCGGGCACGATCGCCCGGCTGGTGGGCGAGCTGAACGAGCGGCTGGCCGCGGAGGGAGTGGCGAGCGCCGACGGGACGCCGCTGGAGGTGCGCACCGGCGCCGAGGTGGCGCTCACGCAACTCGCCGAGGTCGAGCCTGCGGAGCTCGACCGTTTCACGCTGGGAGGCGGCGGTTGGCTGCTGGTGGAGCCGCCGTTCACGCCGGCGGCACCCCATCTCGACGAGATCGTGCTGGGGCTGGCGCGCGAGGGACGGCGCGCGGTGATCGCCCACCCCGAGCGCTGCCCGGCGTTCCAGCGCAACCCGGAGATGGTGGCGCGGCTGGTGGGCGAGGGCTTTCTCACGTCCGTCACCGCCGGGTCGCTGAATGGCCGCTTCGGTGCTCCGGCGCGGCGGCTGGCGCTGGATCTGGCGCACGACGGCTTGCTGCACAACGTCACCTCCGACGCACACGATCACATCCAGCGACCGCCGTCGATCGCCCCGGAGCTCGCGGCCGCCGGACTGGCGGCGCTGGCGGAGTGGCTGACCGACGCGGTGCCCCGCGCGATCCTCGACGGGGGCGAGATCCCGCCGCGCCCCGAGGTGGCACCGGATGCGGTCGCGCGCGAAACCCCATCCCGCAGGTGGCTGCGCCTGCGACGGTAGCGCTACGCCAGCTTGACGATGGCGATGATCATCCCGATCACCACAAACACGACGATCGCGATCTGGGTGTAGATCCACGTGGGGGACATGCCGCTTGACAGCCTACCGGCGAACGACAACCGGGGCCATCTATTGTGGAGAGGTGGCAGGATGCCGATGCATGACCGTGGCTGGACGCCTACCGAAGCTGATCGCGGCGCTGGTGCCGAAGCTGATCGCGGCGCTGGTGCCGGAGCTGATCGCGGCGCTGGTGTTGTGCGTGTGCGCGGCGGTGTCGCTCGCCGCCGCCGGTGCGGCCGCGGGCGCGGCCGCTGAGCGAGCCTCCCTCTCCGCCGCCCCGATGGGCGGCGTCAACGTGGCCGGTGTGGCTCCCCTGCCGCTCGCGCTGGCCGACCGCGAAATCGCCCGCGCGCGCGAGCTGCACGCAAAGCTGGTGCGCGCCGAAGTGCCGTGGTCGGCGCTCGAACCGAGCGGCGCCGGCAGGCTTGAACCGCGCGCGCTGGCGTATCTGGATCGCCTGGTGGGCGACGCCGCGGCGCACGGCATCCGGGTGATCGCCACCGCCGACAGCACGCCGTGCTGGGCATCGTCGGCGCCGGCGCCGACACTGAGCAAATGCATACCGGGGCGGTCTTCCGGCGCCAACGCGTGGCCGCCGAGCGAACCGTCCGCCTACGCAGCGTTCGTGGCCCGTTTGGCGGCCCGTTACGGCACGCGACTGGCGGCGATCGAGGTGTGGAACGAGCCCGATCAAGCCAACGAACAGTATTTCGCCGGGCCGGAAAAACCGCAGCGCTACGCCGCCGTGCTGCGCGCCGCCTACCCGGCGATCAAGCAGGCCAACCCAAACGTGATGGTGCTGGCCGGCTCGCTGGTGGGCTCCAACGGCGTGTTTCTGCGCGCGCTGTATGCGGCCGGCATCAAGGGCTATTACGACGGGCTGGCGGTGCACTTCTACACCCTCACGTTGGGCTCGTTGCGTGCTACCCACGAAACGCAGCTGGCCAATGGCGACCACACGCCGCTGTGGTTGGACGAGTTTGGCTGGAGCAGTTGCTGGCCACACCACAAGGTCCAGCAGGAACAGGGGTGCGTGACCCCCAAGGTGCAGGCCGCCAACATCACCAACCTCTACCGCTCGCTGGCCCGCACGCCGTATGTGGCGGCGGTGTTGCTGTACAAGCTGCAAGACTCGCCGAGCGAAAGCTTCGGCGTGCTGAGCGCGACCGGCGCCCGCAAGCCGGCGTTTGGCGCGCTGGCCTCAGTGATGACCTCGCCGTGGGGCAGCCCCACCCCGGTGACGTTGAGCCTGAGCCGCCGGCACGGCCGCGTGGTGGCCAGCGGCGCGGGGCCGGTGGGCGATTACATGCAGCTGGAAGCCTTCCAGGGCGCCACGCCGCGCTACAAGGCGCTGTTTACGCTCAACCGCTTCAACCGCTACAGCATCTCGCTGCCGCGCGCGCTGGGCACCAGCGGACTTACGGTGCACGTCTACCAGTACTGGCAGGGGGCCGGGAAGGACGCGCAGCGGAGTATTTGAGCCTGGGCCGCACGCGGCCGGGGCATTTGAGCTAGCTGCCGCCCGCTCGCGGCCAGACCATTTGAGCCGCGGCCCGCGCTCGCGGCCGGCCGTGTCCCTATTCCGCGTTGCGCAGCAGCGCCCCGAAAGTGAGCGCGAGGATCTTCAGATCGAGCGCGAGCGACCAGTGGGCGATGTAATAGTTGTCCCACTCCACCCTTTCCGCCAGCGAGGTTTGGCCGCGCAAACCGTGCACTTGCGCCCAGCCGGTGATGCCCGACTTGACGCGGTGGCGTTCGCCGTAGCGGGCTACGTCCGCGCGGAACAGCTCCACGAACTCGGGGCGCTCGGGGCGCGGGCCGATCACGGACATGTCGCCGCGCAGCACGTTGAACAGCTGCGGCAGCTCGTCCAACGAGGTGCGGCGCAAAAAGCGCCCGATGGGGGTGCGCCGGTCGGCGCCCTCCACGCCGCCGGGGGCGGTGTCGGCGCCGAGCACCACCTCGGGGTGCCCGCCGTCGTCGCGCTCCGCGCGGTCGGTGACACGCATGGAGCGGAACTTGTAGAGGTCGAACAGCGTGCCGTCGCGGCCGACGCGCCGTTGGCGGAAGAAAATGGGACCGGGCGAGGTGAGGCGCACTGCGACCGCCGTGAGCGCCAGCACCGGTGCGAGCATCAGCAGGAGCAGCGCCGCAAACACGCGGTCGAAGGCGTGCTTGAGCGCAAACTGCACCCCCTTGGGGTTGATGGTGGTGAACGACAGCAGCGGCAACCCGCCGACGGTGTCGTAGCCGACGCGGTTGTTGATGGTGTCGAACATGCGCGGCACCACCGACACCTCCACGCCCAACTCCTGGCAGCGCTGGATGAGACGACTGACGTGCGCGTCGGCAATGGAGGAGAAGGCGACAATCAGGTGGCGCGTGCGCGTGCGTGCCACCACATCGTCGAGGTCGTCGGTGGTGCCCAGCACCGGCACGTCGCGGCCGCCCACCTCCGCCAGCGGGCGAGGGTCGCTGTCGAGAAAGCCCGCCGGGTAGAGCCCGTACTCGGGGTGGTCTTCCAAGCGACGTGCAACCTGCGCGCCCACCACGCCGGCGCCCACGATCAGCACGGGGCGACCGATCAGCCGGCGGCTGCGCGCCCATCGCTGCGCCAGCGCCAGCGTGGCGCGGCCGGCACCCAGCGTGAGCAGCGATAGCGCCCATGCGGTCACCCACGCCGACTGCGAGGGGATGTGGCCGTTGGCGGCCACGCCGATCGCCGCCACCGCCATCGCCGCCACCGACACCGCGCTCACCGCCGGGATCAGCCCGTCCAGCACCAGCGCGCGCAGGCGGGTGCGGTAGAGCCCGCGCAGGTACAGCGCCAGCATCGTCAACGCCGGCAGCGCCAGCAGCGGCGCCGCGCTCGCGCTGACGTGCAACGCCGCCTGCAAGCCGCCGAGCGCGCGCGCCGCCGCCGCGCACAGCATCAACAGGTCCACCGTCGGCACCACCACCCGCCAGCCGGGATCCTCGAGCAGCAGCTGCAGCGGCCCGCGAGCGCGGGCGCTGAAAGATGCCCGCGGCGCGGGCGCGTGGCGCGCCGGGTGGCGGCTGAGCGGCAGGCTGGGCGCCGTGGTTTGCTGCGTAAAGCGCGGCCCGGTGTTACTCATGGCTGCCTCCCGTACCCGCAGACCGGCCTCCCACGCCCGCAGGCCGGCCTTCCATGCCCGCAGGCCAGCCGCCGATGCCCGCGTGCTGCCGTCCGGCGCCCGCCAGTCGCACGGTGGCGGCGGCGATCAGCACCAACACGCCCAGCGCCAACCCCAGCGCCAGCAGGTCGCCGCCGGTGAACCACGAGGCGCCGGCGCTCACCGTGACGGCCGGGGACGCGCCGGTGGGAGAGCCGCCGGAGCGCACACCGGAGCCGGCGTGGCCGCGGCCGCCGGAGCGCGCGGCATGCCCGTCGCCAGCCCGCCCGCCGCCGGAGCCTCTGGCGCCGCGCGACCCTGAGGCGGAGTTGGAGGAAACACCTCCAGCGGAGGAGGCCCCGGAGCCGGAGCGGCCGGAGAAGGAGGAAGAAGAAGAGGAGGAGGAGAGGGAGGGGGCTCCGGAGCCCGATCCGCCAGAGCCGCTCGACGGCGAGCCACCACCCGAGCCGCCCAGCAGCGTGGCGCCGACGATCGCCTGTGCACCGGCTCCGGGGCCGCCATAGCCGCTCAGCAGCGGCCCCCCCGCCAGCGCAGCTGGGGCAACGGCCAGATCGAGCGCCAGTGTGGCCAGCGCAGCGAGGATCATCCCTGTTCGTCTCATGCGTTCCCTACCGTGGGTTTCCCTTTCGGCTACGAGCAACCATAGGTCACTCTCCTTGCCCTACCCGTCGATTCCCTCTGCCCCCGACGCGCGCCACTATGGAAGATCCGGTGCGGCGATCACGACCGGCGAATCGGCCGGGCCTCGTATAAACTTAGCGAAGCTCGGTTTTAATGTCGAGCAAAAAGCCGCGTTTCTGCACGGTAATTTCGCTCAAGCTTCGCGTCGCTATGAGAGCTGCTGAGCGTTGAGCAGAATTGAGCGGTTGAGTTCGTCGATGTCTACCCTGCCCCCGCCGCGAGCCACCGCCAGCGCCGCGCGGGCGAGCGGATCGCGTGGGTCCAGGCGCACCGCCCGCTCCAGCAGCACGCGCGCCTGGCGGGGCCGGCCCTGCGCCGAGGCGATCGCCCCCCGCTCCAACGTGGCGTAGGCGTCGCCGGGCGCGCGGGAAAGCGCCAGCGCGAACTCGTGGTTGGCGTGCGCCAGTTCGCCGCGGCGCAGCGCAATCGTGCCGGCCACCACATACGGTTCGTCGCTCAGCGGGTCGAGCCGCGCGGCGTGGTCGAGGCGCGCGTAGGCCTGCGCGGGCGAGCGCACCCACACGCGCGCCGCGCTCTGCACCTCCAGCGCGCTCAGCCAGGGTGCGGTGAAGACGAGCACCGCGGCGACCGCCGTCAGCGTGCCGGCGCCGAGTAGGCACCAACGGCGCCAATCTCGCGCACGTGTGTGTTGCGACCGGTCGCTCGCGTCCGCCCGCGGCTGGTTGGCGTCCGAAAAGAACGTTGCTTCACCACCGGCCACCTGCCGCGGAGCCTGCGAACAGGCGAGGCCGAGCAGCGCGAACGCCGGCGCGCCAAGACCGGCGAACTCCCAGAACCAGTCGAAGCTGCCGTGAACCGCCCAGTAGGCGAAGCCCGCCACCGCGGCCGCCGCCACCGCGCGCGCCAGCGGGTCGGGGTGGCGGGTGAGCGCCCGCCAGGCCGCCAGCAGCGCCGCGCCCAATCCCACCATGGCGATGAGCGCGCCCACCAAGCCGGTTTGCGCGAGCGTGCGCAGCTCGACGCTGTGCGGGTAGCGGGGGGTCTCGGTGGAGCGCCCGTGCGCCAGATACTGCTCGGCGAAGTTGTCGGCGCCGATCCCGAGCAGCGGGTGGGCGGCGAACTGGTCGAGCGCCACCCGGTAGAAGTCGTAGCGCTGCGACCCGAGCCCGCCGGTGAGGCGGCTGCCGGTGGTCGCGTTGGCGGCGTAGCCGCGGGGGCTCTCGAACGTGTCCCACGCATGCCGCGCCCGCGCGAGCGGATCGCCCGCGGCGGCCAGGCCGCCCGCAACCAGCGCCACCAGCAGCGCAACGGCGACCGCCGCCAGGCCGCGGTGCACGCGCGCCGCGGTGGCGGGCGCAACCGCGTGGCGGCTCTCCACCGCCGCGCCCGCCGCGACCGCGAGGCCGACGAGCAGCGCCGCCAGCAGCGTGGCAGCCACCGCGGTGTGCACGGCGGAGCTCGTGGCGTGCAGCGCAGCCGTGGCGCCGACGCCGCCGTGTTCGAGCGCGCTGACGCGGTCGCCCACGCGCAGCACCGCCGGCGCCGCGGCGCCGATCCCGATTGCGACGGGCGCGAGCAGCGCGAACGTGCGCACCCGACCCGGGAGCAGCGCGAAGACGAGCACGACCATCACCGGCGTGGCGTAGAGCGCGCCGCGGCTCTGGCTGAGCAGCGCCACCTCGGCCAGCAGCACCGCGCTCCCGGCGAGCGCGCCGCGCGCCGCCCACGGCAGCCGCGGGGTGCGCGCCAGCAGCAGTGCCGGCCAGGCGGCGATCAGCCACTGCGCGGCGTCGGCGTTGACGTACCCCGCCGGGTACGCCAGACGACCGCCGGGCAGCAGGGCGATCAGCCGCGCGGCGCTGTGGGCGGCGACATCGACGTGCAGCAGCACGTACACCCCCACCGCCGCCATCGCCAGCGCCCACGCGCACAGCAGCAGCGCGGCGGCAGCGCCGGTGGACGCCCAGCAGGCGAACAGCGCGAACACGAGCAGGTACAGCAGCGTGCGATCGGCGCCTTCCCAGGCGTCGCCCGGCACGCTCGCCCACAGGATCGAGAGGAAGCTGAGCGCGGTGTAGGCGGCCAGGGCGCCCACCGCGATCCGCACCGGCAGGGGGATCAGCCCCCAGCGCAGCGCACCGATCGAAGAGCGGCCAGCCAGCAGCGCGATCGCCAGCAGCGCCAGCACGATCAGCCCACCGGGCGCCCAGTGGGTGAGGGGGTAGCCGGCCTGATCCGTGGCCCACACCACCATCAGCGCAAGCGCGCCGAGGGCGGGCACCGCGGCGGGGGCCGCCCGCAGGGGCGCAATCAACCTCATCCAGCGCAGAGCCTACGGCCTCAGCCCGGCGCCGGGCGCGAGGCGCCCGCGAGCAGCAGCGACAGCACCCTGCCCATCAGCTCGTGCGGCACCGCCTCGGGGTCGGCCATCCGCTGGCGGGCGATGCCGTCGGCGAGCGCGTCGATCGCGATCGCCAGCTGCTCCGCGGGCAGCGTCAGTTCCAGCTGGAAGTCGCGTGCGCCGTCGGCGATCAGCCGGGTGAGCGTGGCGCGGGCGCGGGCGAAGCTGGCGGCGACGTGGCGGCGCGCGCCCTCGTCGCGGGCGGCGTAGGCCCAAAACTCGGCGAACAGCAGCAGCAGCTCGGGCTCGCGCTCGATGAACGCCATCCACCGCTCGGCGCCGCCGCGCGCGCGCTCGTCCACCGAGGCGCGCTCGCGCACGGCCTCCTCGATCTCGCGCGTGTGCTCGTCGATCTCGCGATCCATCACCGCCAGGAACAGCTCCTGCTTGCCGCTGAAATTGGAGTACAGCGCCCCTGTCGAGTAGCCGCCCTCGGCGGCGATCTCCTCGACCGAGGCGGCGTGGAAGCCGCGGCGGGCGAACACCGTGCGCGCGGCCGCCAGCAGCCGTTCGCGCGTGAGCGCCTTGCTCTGCTCGCGTGTCAAGCGCGCCGTCGCCACCTCCCCATCGTACTTGACGGAGCGACTGCTATTGCGATAGTGTTCGTTATTCGTTTCACCTACAGAGGAGCAGACGCGATGGCGACGATCGAGCAGCCCACCACCAGCGACCAGCTCGGCAGCCTCCCCGCCGACGCGATCTCCTACGAGGACCTCTACTCCCGCTGGGAGCGCGGCAACTGGAGCGCGATGGAGCTGGACTTCACCGAGGACCTCCGACAGTGGCGGGAGGAGTTTTCGGAGTTTGAACGCAAGGCGGCGATCTGGAACTACGCGCTGTTCTTCTGGGGCGAGGACGCGGTCGCCGACAACCTCTCCCCCTACATCGACGCGGCGCCGAAAGAGGAGCAGAAGTACTTCCTCGCCACCCAGCAGGTGGACGAGGCGCGCCACGCGGTGTTCTTCAAGCGCTTCATGCACGAGGTCGCCGGCCTCGGCGACGGCTCTACGGGGAGCGCGCTGCAGGCGATCAAGCCGCAGCTGAGCCCCGGCTTTCGCAAGATCTTCGAGCGGCTGGATCGGATGGCCGACGAACTGCGCGCCGACCACTCGCCGGCCAAACTGGCGGCCGCGGTGACGCTTTACCACATCGTCATCGAGGGCACGCTGGCGCAGCCCGGGCAGCATCTGATCTGCAGCTATTTGGAAGAGCGCGACAAACTGCCGGCATTCCGCGAGGGGATGCGCAACATCGAGGCCGACGAGCAGCGCCACATCGGCTTCGGCGTGAAGCTGCTGGCCGATCTCAGGCGCGAAGACCCGGTGCGCGTGCCCAAGGCGGTGGCGGGCATCCTCCACGACGTCACCCGTTACACCGCGCAGGTGCTGATGCCGCCGGGCTGGGACGAGAGCTATTTGACGGTGTTCGGCTACACCTTCGACAAGATCGGCCCCGATGGCGTCAACTCGCTGATGACCAAGCTGCGCTCCACCGGCATGCCGGCCGAGTCGCTGCCCGGCCCGCCGCTGATGCCGCCTGGCCTGACGCCGCTGGAGCTCTCCCAGCGCGGGCGGGCGCTGGCGCAGGCGGGCGTGCTGGGCGTGCGCGAGGGGCCCTCCAAGCGCGATCCGGAGACGGTGGCGCTGCTGTTCGACACGGTCTGCCGCCAGGTCAACCCCAACCACGGGCTGCGCCGCCCCACGGTATTCCAGTGGGAGTTCACCGACCCCGACGTGCCCACCTGGCACCTGACCGTCGACAATGGCTCCTCGGCGGTGGCCGAGGGCGCGGCAGCGCGCGCCGACCTGCGGCTGCGGATCGCCTGGCAGGACTGGGTCGACATCATCGGCGACCGGCTCACGCCGGTGCGCGCGGTCGCCACCGGCCGTTTGCGCCCGCGCGGCAACCCGCTGGCGCTGCGGCTGCTCGCCAAAGTGTTCCCGCAGCCCTGAGCGGGGCTATTTATTGTTCCCGCACCCTTGAGCGGGGCTATTTGTTGTTCCCGTAGCCCTGAGCGGGGCGCTATTCAGGGCCGAACTCGCGTTCGGCGTGGCTGGGCGGAGCGGCTGGTGTGGCAGCCGAGCCGGAGGTTGCGCCCGCACCCGGTTCACCGGCTCCTGACGCCGACTGGGCAGCGCCCCCGGTCGGTTGTGAGCCACCCGTGGCTGTTCGTCCGACGGAGGCCGCACGTGCGAGCGTCGCGGTGGGTTGCGAGGAGGAGTCCTCCGGGGCGCTCGCCGACGACGACTGTTCGATGCCGAATTCGCGCTGGGTGTGACGGTCGTCGGCCCGCCGCTCGGCGGCGGCGCGCGACGTCGGCGATATGCGCCGCGATGCTTTCGCGGCCGTGCGCGTAGCGGTGGAGTTGGTTGGCGCCTCGCGATCGAGCGTCGTCGCAGCCGGCAGCGTGTCGCTGCCCAGCGCATTCGGGGCGGCGGCTACATAGGCGCTCGGCGAGGGCACCACGCGGCGATGGTCGAGGCTGGCATGCGGCGCGCGAGGAGGGGCAGCGGTGATCGCCACGCAGCCCACGCTGAGCGCCAGCAGGCAGCCCACCGCCAGCTTCGCCCCCACCGAGCCACCCAGCAGCCAACCTCCACCTGCGCCGCCGGCGCTCGCGGCGCCCGCCGAAGCTGCGGCGGCGCCACCGCCCGCACCGGCGCCGGCAGAGTGACCGGCAGGCGCGGGATGGGGAAGCGCCGTCCACGGCAGCGGCAGCGGCGGCAGCACAGCGGCGAGACCGCGCAGCGACAGCACGTAGGCGCGGCAGGCGGGACACTCGCGCTGGTGCAGCCGTGCCAACCGGTAGCGCTCGCCGTCGGGGTCGAGGATGCCCAGCGCGAAGCCGCGCATCAGCGAGCCCTGCTGCTCGCACCAGCGCCCGCCACCCACCATTTCCAGCAGCTCCCCCACCTTGGCTGCCACACCCGGCCTGCCGGCGCCGCGACCCTCCATCAGCTTGGTCATCCGCGTTTCGCTGATCCCCATTGATTGCGCCGCCTGCGCGCGGGTGAAACCCTGCAGGTAGCAGAGGCTGGCCGCTTCGCACTCGCGCTCGTCGAGCCGGCTGCGCAGCGCCTCAAACAGCTGCCGCAGCCTCACGCGGTCGTCCAGCTCGGCGGCCAGGTCGCGCTCGACGCGGGCGGCCCGTGCGCCGCCCACCCCACTCCCAACGATTGCGCGCTCGGTGTCCGCGTCCGGCCGGACCGGCCTGTCCAGCCCGCGAGCGCCAGCGCTGCGATACTCGTCGATCGCCCGCCTGAACGTCACCACCGCCAGCCACCCGCCGGGATTGGCGATCTCCTCGCCGGCGGCCACCGCCGCGTACAGGCCCTGCCAGGCCACTGCGTAACACGCTTCCAGATCGCCCTCATCGAGGTGCACCCCGCGGGCGCGCAGCCGCCCGCGCACACCGCGCAACACCTCCTCGCGCCGCCCCACGAACTCGCGGCGCAGCAAGCGCTCGGCGCGGTAGCGTCGCACGGTCGAGGGACTCATGTCGGAAGACTACGACCTGCGGGAATCCTGCGACTCAATCGAAGGCACCTGGTGGGTTGCGGCAGTCGCGGGCTGACGATGCGACTATCTTCAGCCGATCGCCGTTTCCGTCGCATCCGCCGACCCGACGACGCCCCCTCGCGCGGAGGTCGTGGGCATCCCGCTGGCGGTGTCCGACTACGGGGCGGTGCTCGACTGGATGCAGGCCACGATCGCCGCCGGGAAGCGCGCGTACGTCACGGCGGCCGCCGTCAACCTCGTGATGAGCGCGCACGAGCGGCCAGCCACGCTGGCGGCCACGCTCGACGCCACGCTGGCGGTGCCCGACGGGATGCCGCTGGTGTGGGCGCTGCGACTGCTCGGCCACACCCATGCCACCCGCATCTACGGGCCCGACCTGATGGCGGCCTTCTGCGCGCGCGCCGCGGCTGACGGCACACCGATGTACCTCTACGGGGGTCGCACCCCGGAGGCGCTTGCGCTGCTCACTCGGCGTCTGTGCGAGCGCTTCCCGGGGCTGCAGATCGTCGGCGGCCACTCGCCGCCGTTCCACGAGCCGACGCCCGCGGAGGAAGGGGCCGCGATCGACGCGATCGACGCGAGCGGAGCACAGGTCGTGTGGGTCGGCACCGGCCAGCCCAAGCAGGAGCTGTGGATGCAGCGCATGCGCCCGCTGTTGCGCGCGCCGCTGCTGGTGGGGGTCGGCGCCGCGTTTGACTTCCACGCCGGCCTCGTCTCACAGGCGCCTGCGTGGATGCAGCGGCTGGGGATGGAGTGGGCCTACCGCCTGGCGCGTGAGCCGCGCCGGTTGTGGCGACGCTACGCCCGCCACAACCCCCGGTTTGTGGCGGCGTTCGCGCACCAGTACGTGCGCGAACGCCGCTGGACGGGAGCCGGGCGTTGAACCGAAGACGGGGCGACACGCCCGGCCCTAGCGCACGCCACCCTCTAATCTGAGCGCCGATGGCTGCCCCAGAGCACACCGCCGACGTCTCGGTGATCGGCCTCGGCCGCGTCGGCCTGCCGCTGGCGCTGTCGTTCGCCGACCGCGGCCTGCGTGTGATCGGGATCGACAACGACCCGGTGCGACTCGACTCGCTGCGCGGCGGCACCATGCCCTTTCAGGAGCCCGGCGCGCAGGAGCTGCTGGAGCGCCTCGGCGCCGGCCCGGGGCGTCTGCGACTCTCCGACCGCGTCGCCGACGCAGCCGGCGCGCGCCACATCGTGATCACACTCGGCACCCCCTCGTTTTCGCACATCGAGATCGACATGCGCCACATCCGCTCGGCGCTCGACGACTTGCTGGGAGTGCTGGCGCCGGGGCACTCGTTGGTGCTGCGCTCCACCGTGGCGCCCGGCACCACCGAGTTCGTCGCCGGCTACCTGGAGAAGCACCGCGGCTTTCGCGTCGGCGAGGACCTGTTCGTCGCGCACGTCCCCGAGCGGATCGCCGCGGGGCGCTTCTTGGCGGAGATCGACTCGTTGCCCTGCATCGTCGGCGGCGTCGGCGCCCGTTCCGGCGAAGCGACCGGCGTCACCCGCTCCGGCATGACCGGCTTCCGCGAAGCGGCCGGCGTCACCCGCTCCGGCGAGGTGGCGGCGGAGTTGTTCGGGGTGTTTTCCGCCCCGATCGTCCACACCACCCCGGTGCAGGCCGAGCTGGCCAAGATCTGGGCCAACATCTTGCGCTACACCAACTTCGCGCTCCCCAACCTGCTGATGATGGATTGCGAGCGCCACGCCGCCAACGTGTTCGAGGTGATCGACCTCATCAACCGCGATTATCCGCGCGGCGGCATCGCCCAGCCGGGGCTCACGGCCGGCACCTGTTTGCGCAAGGACTTCGCCTTTTCCGAGGAGCGCTCCAACGCACCGGGGATGCTGCTCGCCGTGTCGCGCGTCAACGAGTCGGTGCCGCTGTTTTTGGTCGAGGGGATGCGCCGGCGCATGGGCACGATCGCCAACCGCAAGGTCGCCGTGCTCGGACTCGCATTCAAGGCCGACACCGACGACGAGCGCGACTCGCTCGCCCACAAGCTGATCCGGCTGCTCGAGCGCGAGCTGGCCGACGTGGCGGTGCACGACCCGCACGTCGCCACGCCCACCGCACCGCTTCAGGAGGCGCTCCAGGGAGCCGATGCGGTCGTCGTGGCCGCCAACCACAGCGAGTTCCGCAACCCCGCCACGCTAGCCGCGATCGGCGCGCTGGCCGTCGCGGAGTGCCTGGTCATCGACCCCTGGAACTGCTGGGGGGCGGGGCAGGTGTTTGCGTACGCCTCCGAGCTTGCCGCCTTGGCGCCCACGCAATGAGTCGCGTGCTCGTCACGGGGGGCGCCGGCACGATCGGCGCGGCGGTTGTGCGCCGGCTGCTCGCCGACCCCGCCTACGAGGTGCGGGTTTCCGACCAGCGGCCGGCGCCGCAGTGGATGCGCGAGGGGTGCGAGGTACACACCGGCGACTTGCGCCAGCTGGAGCAGGCGCGGCAGGCGATGAGCGGCTGCTCGCACGTCGTCCACCTTGCCGCCATCGTCGGCGGCATCGCCAACTTCCACCGGCTCCCGTTCACGCTCACGGAGGTCAACTCCGCGCTCTACAACGCCGTCTTCCAGGCCGCGCTGGACGTGGAGGTGGAGCGTTTCGTGTACGTGTCCTCCTCGATGGTGTTCGAGCGCGCCACCGAGTACCCGACCACCGAGGCCCACCTACCCGACTGCCCCGTGCCGCTGTCGGCCTACGGCTTCTCCAAGCTCACCGGCGAGGTGTACTGCCGCGCCGCCCACGACCAGCACGGACTTCCCTTCACCATCTGCCGCCCCTTCAACGCCTACGGCCCCGGCGAGCTTCCCGACGCCGAACCGGGCATCGCCCACGCCGTCCCCGACCTGATCCGCAAGGTGCTGTCCGGCCAGCGGCCGCTTGAGATCTTCGGCTCCGGCGAGCAAACGCGCACGCTGACCCACGTCGACGACATCGCCGACGGGATCGCCGTCGCCATGAGCTCGCCGGCGGGCCTCAACGAGGATTTCAACATCTCCGCATCGCGCGAGCTCACGGTCGCGGAGATCGCGCGCATCGTGTGGGAGGCGTGCGGGGAGGATCCCGCGGGATTCGCGCTCGAGCACCTACCCTCGTTCACCGTCGACGTGCCCCGGCGCTGGCCCTCGGTGGAGAAGGCGCACCGGCTGCTGGGCTGGGAGGCGCGCATCGGCGTCGAGGAAGGGATCGCCGCCACGGTCGCGTGGCTGCGCGAGCACGACGGGCTCGCCGGCCACCAGGCGCCCAGCGCGTCGATATAAAGGCCGCGCGTTGTCTTGTAAAGAAATTGACGGCCGTATGACAATGGCTATCGGCGGCTGCAAAGTTGAACATATTCCGCGGCCCTCCCCGGTCGCGACGGTCGCACCCGTCGGCGGGTAGGGTCCGGGCGATGGCCGTCCCGCTGTTCGACACTTCCACGCCGCTGCAACCGCTGCGCGAGGAGCTGCGCGCGGCGATCCAGCGGGTGCTCGACGCCGAGCGCTACATTCTCGGCCCCGAAGTGGCCGCCTTCGAGCGCGAGCTCGCCGCCTACTGCGGCGCCGCGCACGCAGTCGGTGTCGCCAACGGCACCGACGCTCTCACGATCGCGCTGCGCGCCATGGGCGTCGGCGCCGGCGACGAGGTGGTGGTCCCCTCCTTCACTTTCTATGCCTCTGCCGAGGCCATCCCGCCGACGGGCGCCGTGCCGGTGTTTTGCGACATCGATCCCGCCACCTACTGCGTCACCGCCGACACCGTCCGTGCCGCGCTCACGCCGCGCACCAAGGCGGTGCTCGCGGTGCACCTGTTCGGCAACCTCGCTCCGGTCGCCGAGATCGAGGCACTCGGCGTGCCCGTGCTCGAGGACGCCGCCCAGGCGGCCGGCTCACGGTTGTGCGCCCGCCTCGACACCGGCGGCTCGCCCACCGCGGCCGACGCACCCGCGGGCACTGCCAGGGCCGATGCGTCCGCCGGCGCCACCGGCACCCGGCCCGGCTCGCTCGGCACCGCGGCTACGTTCTCTTTCTTTCCCTCCAAGAACCTGGGGTGCTTCGGCGACGGCGGCGCCATCACGACCTCCGATCCGGCCATCGCCGAACGCGCGCGCACGCTGCGCTTCCACGGCTCCCACGACAAGGTCACCTACGAGCAGGTCGGCTACAACTCGCGCTTGGACGAGCTGCAGGCGGCGATCCTGCGCGTGCAACTGCCCCACCTCGACGCCTGGGCCGCCGCCCGGCGCGTGGCCGGGACGTATTACGAGGAGGCCGGCCTCGGCGAGTTGGTTGCGCTCCCGGCGCCCACCGCGGGCGCCGCGCCGGCCTGGCACCTCTACGTGATCGCCCACCACGCGCCGGAGCGCCTGGAAGCGGCGCTGGCCGCGGTCGGCATCGGCCACAAGCCCTACTACCGCACCCCCATCCACCGCCAGCCGGCGATGCGCGCCTGGGGTGCCGCCGCGTCGCTGCCCGCCACCGAACAGGCGGCCGCCACCCACCTCGCCATCCCGATGAGCGCCGCGCTCACACGCGCGCAGGTCGACGAGGTCGTTGCGGCCATAGACCAATTCGCGACAACATAAATGTGATCGCCGATGTGTGGGCTGTCCGACAACATAAATGTGATCGCAGATGTGTGGCTGTTCCACAACATAAATGTGATCACAGATGTGTTGGTGTCCGACAACATAAATGTGATCGCAGATGTGTTGGTGTCCTTGGCGAACACCGACCAGCTCTAAGCCCCCGCCGGCGCGGGGCGGGTCTTGGCGGCGCCGGTGCGGGAGCCGCGCTTGGCGGGCGCCGGCTGCGACGCCGGTGACGGCTGCTCGACCGGCACCGCATGCGGCTGCTCGGCGAGGTGCGCCAGGCCGGACTCCTCACCGCGTGAGACGCGCTCGTCCAGCGCCGTCTGCAGCGCTGCCAACCGGCGGATCAGATGGGTCTGCGTCTGCTCCAGCTCGTCCAAATCCAGCAGCCGCGGCCCGCGGGCGGGGAGCGTGCGGTGTGGCGGAGCGGCCGCGCGCGACTCCGGCACCAGCTCGGGGTGCTCGGCTTCGATCTTCACCAACAGCTGCTCCAGAGTGGCAATCTGCATGCGCAGCACGCGCCGGCGCTCCGCCGCCCGTTTGGGGGGCACGGGGGAGGCAGCCTGCTCACCGCCCGACTCCACATATAGGGCCGCCGCCACATCGCGGGGATCGACGCCGGTCTGGCGCGCCTCGTGCGCCGCGCTCGCCGCGATCGCGCCGGCGGCCGAGCGCTTGTGGGCGGTGGCCGCCACATACGTCCCGCTGCCCTGCTGGCTCTCGATCATCCCTTCGTGCTCCAGCCGCTGGTACACCGCGCGCACGGTGTTGGCGTTGATCTTCAGCTCCTGCGCCAGATCGCGCAAGCCCGGCAGACGCTGACCGGGCGCCAAACGACCGTCGTGGATGCGCGCCCGCAGCGCCCACGCCAGCTGTACGCCGATCGGCACCTCGGCGCGACGGTCGATCGCGATCTCCAGGCCCATGCCCCTGCTGTCGCCCATGACCCCACTGTCAGGCCGGCTGGTCACCCCCTTACGGTAGCGGCCCTCCGACCCTTTCCACCACTTTACTAGTGCACTAGTATACTAGTACAATGCAACTCCTTGCCAGACGAGCGCTTGCGCCGTCGTTGAAGACGCTCGAAGAAGTCGGCGAGATGATGCTGCTCGCGGGCCGCACCATCGCCGCGGCGCTGCGCCCGCCTTACCCGTACGGCGGCGAGTTCGTCTCCCAATTCCTGTTCGTGCTGCGCCTCTGCTGGTTTCCGCTGATGGTGTCGGCGATCTGCATCGACTACGCGGCGCCCGGGCTGCAGGGCGCCAACCTGCTGACGCTGTTCGGCGCGCTCGACCAGCTCGGCGGCCTGTTCGTGCTGGCGGCCGTCCGCGAGATCGGCCCGTTCGTCACCGCCATCGTCGTCGCCGGCGTCGCCGGTACGGCGATCACCGCCGACCTCGGCGCGCGCAAGGTGCGCGAGGAGCTCGACGCGCTGCAGGTGCTGGGCGTCGACCCGATCAAGAACCTCGTCGTCCCTCGCTTCCTCGCGCTGATGCTGGCCACGGGGCTGTTCAACATCTACACAATCCTGTTCGGAATCTTCGGTGGGCTGCTCGCCGAGGTGGTCAATAGCTATCCGCTCGGGCCCTTCTGGAACACGCTGTTCGCCAACGCCGACACCACCGACATGTGGAGCTCGGTGCTGAAGGCCACGCTGTACGGGGCGTTCATCTCGATCATCTGCTGCTACAAGGGCCTCACCGCCTCCGGCGGCGCCGAGGGCGTCGGCCGCGCCGTCAACCAAGCGGTGGTCGCCTCGTTCCTGGCATTCGCCACGTTCGACTATGTGTTCGAGCAGATGATCCTCGCCACCCACCCGCAGATCCTGGTGGTCAAATGAGCGGTTAGCGCCAACGCTCCAGCAAATCCTCGGCGGGCACCTCGCGCACGACACGCGCGGGCACGCCCATCGCGACGGCCCGCGCGGGGATGTCGCGGGTGACCACCGCGCCGGCGGCGACGTACGCCTCTTCGCCGATCTCCACCCCGGGCGTCAGCACCGCGCCACCACCCACCCGGCAGGCGCGGCGCAGCGTGGCGCCACGCAGCGGCGTGGAGTCGTCGTGGCGCGCCATCGTGTGGTCGTTGGTGGTGGTCGCGCCCGGCCCCACGAACACGTCGTGCTCGATCGTGGTGAACGCCGTGAGATACACGCCGGTTTGCACTTTCACGCGCTCCCCCACCCGCACGTCGTTATCCACCACGCTGCCCCTGCCGATCACCGAGCGCGTGCCCACCAGCGAGCGCTCGCGCACATACGACTGGTCGCCGAGAATCGCCTCGTCGTCCACGCGCGCACCCGCAAACACCACCGCACCGGTGCACACGGTCACCCGCTTGCCCAACTCCAGGCGCCCCACCTCGCCGCGCGCGGAGCTTGTGCGCGCCAAGCGGGGACGCTTGCCCAGCACCGCGTGATCCTCGATCACGCAGCCATCGCCCACCACCGTGCCGGCGTGCACCACCACGTGGGCACCGAACGCCACTCCCTCGCCGATCTCCACGCCCTCGCCCAGCAGCAGGCCCGGCCCGCGGGGATCGGGAGTGAGCGTCACAGCGGCAGGCCCGGCCCGCGAGGGTCGGGGGTAGGCGTCACAGCAGCAGGCCCGGCCCGGGAGCCTTGGGGGCGAGTGTCACAGCAGCGAACCCAGCCCGGGAGCCTTGGGGATGGGCGTCACAGCAGCACTGCGTTCTTCACCGGCGCCCCCCGCGTCACCCCGCGCAGATCCACCACCACGCGCGCCCGCTCCATCGCCAGCGCGTGATCGACGGTCGGGTGGGCGGTGACGATCAGGGCCAGATCGGCCTCCTGTAGCGCCTCCTCCAGGGGGACGCTGCGCATGCCCAAGTTGGGCAGCGCGGGGACGTGGGGATCGTGGTAGGCCAGCTCGGCGCCCAGCCCACGCAGCAGCGCGATGATCTTCAGCGCCGGCGATTCGCGCACGTCGCCCACACCCGGCTTGTAGCTGACGCCCAGCACCGCGATGCGGGCGCCGCGCACCGCCAAGCCCTCGTCGTTGAGCGCGCGCTCCACCTTGCTCACGCAGTGGTAGGGCATCTGCTGGTTGACCTTGCCCGCCAGCTCGATGAACTCGGTCACCATGTCGAACTCGCGCGCGCGCCAGCTCAGATAGAAGGGGTCCACCGGCAGACAGTGCCCGCCCATCCCCGGACCCGGCTCGAAGCGCATGAAGCCGTACGGCTTGGTGGCCGCGGCGTCCACCACCTCCCACACGTCGATCCCCATGCGGTCGGTGAGCATCGCCAGTTCGTTCACCAGCGCGATGTTCACCGACCGGAAGATGTTCTCCAGCAGCTTCGTCAGCTCCGCCGCCTCGGGGCACGACACCGGCACGAGCTTTTCGCACACCATCCCGTACAGCTCGCTCGCGCGCTCGCCGCATGCCGGAGTGAGGCCACCCACCACCTTCGGCGTGTTGCGCAGCGTGAAGTCCTTGCGCCCCGGGTCCACTCGCTCTGGGGAGAAGGCGAGGTGGAAGTCCTCGCCGGCGGTGAGCCCGGAGGTCTCGAGGATCGGGAGCATCCGCTCGCGGGTCGTGCCGGGGTAGGTTGTCGACTCCACCACCACCAGCTGCCCCGCCTGCAGCACCTCAGCCAACCCGCTGGTGGCTTCCAGCAGCGGGCCCAGATCCGGCTCGCGGTTGCGGGTCAGCGGCGTCGGCACACACACCAGCACCGCATCGGCCTTCGCCAGCCGCGCATACCTCGTGCTGGGATGGATCCGCCCGAGCAGCTCCTTCAGCTCGGCCGACGGCACGTCCTCGATGTACGACTCGCCCGCTTCGATCGCCTGCACCTTGCGCGCGTCCACGTCGACCGCGACCACCTCGCAGCCCTCGCGCGCAAACGCCACCGCCAGCGGCAGCCCCACGTATCCCAGCCCGATGATGCCCACGGTTTTCATCGCGTCCGTAGTCTATGCGCTCGCGCCGTCGTAGATCGCTGCCAGCCGCTGCGCCACGCGCACGGGGGCGCACAGCGCGGCGATCCGCTCCCGCGCGCGCGCGCCCGCCGCCGGGTCGGCTCGCATGCGCTCGATCGCCGCCGCCAGCGCGCGGGCGTCGCCGGGCGGTGCCAGCGCCCGCTCCTCCAGCAGCTCGCCCAGCGCGCCCACGCGGCTGCCCACCACCGGCAAACCCGCCGCCATCGCCTCCGCCGCGGCCAGCCCGAACGTCTCGGCCGAGCGCGATGGCACCAGCGCCAGCGCCGCCCCGGCGCGCAGCTCCGCCAGGCGCGCGTCGTCCACGCGGCCGACGAACGACACGTCCGCGCGGTGCAACACAGTCGCGAGGGCGCGCTCGTCGAAGCCCGTACCGGCCACCACCAACGGGATGCCCGCCAGGCCACACGCCTCGATCGCCACCTCCAACCCCTTCTCGGGAGACACGCGTCCCACCATCAGGGCGTATCCGCCCGGCGCCCCGCGCGTGGCGGGCGCTTCCTGCTCCAGCGCTCGCACCGGCGGCGCCAGCACATGCACCCGCTCCCACGGCAGCGGGGCGCCGAGCGCGCGCAAGCGTTCGCGGGCGAACGCGCTCGGAACGATCACCGCGTCGGCCTGCTCCACCAAACGGGGCTGCCACAGCGCCAAACCCGCCCCGTACGCCAGTGCCTCGGCGCGGCTGCCGCGGCAGTTGCGGGCGATTCCCGGCAGCGTGTTGCGTCCATGGCAGCGCGTGCACTCCTCGCCGCGGGTGAAACACACGCCCACCGCGCACACCAGCCGATACTGGTGCAGGTGCACCACCACCCGGGCGCCCGCCGCCCGCGCCGCCGCCAGCGCGCGCCAGCCGAATGCCGGGTTGAGATTGTGCGCGTGCACCACGCGCGCGCCGGTGCGTCTCACGGCATCCCCCACCTCGCCGGGGTCGAGGCCGCCGCGCAGCAAACCCGCCGCCGCCCGGGCGCGGCCGGCCACCGAGACACCGCCTTCGCCACGCGGGGCGCCATTCGCAGTCGGCGGGGCGCCGCGCGCCAGCAGCTCCGCCGGCTCGCCGATCCGCTCGCGCACCAGCCACGTCAGCTCCTCCACCACGCGCTCCTCCCCACCTGGCACGCGGTAGCGGTTGTGCAGGAATAGAACCATTTGCCCCGCAAACCTAGAATGTTCTCCCGGCGAATACTCTCGTTGCGAGTATTCGCTCGGAGAGCATTCGCATTTTGACCCCATCCGCCTCGATCGTCATCCCCACCCGGGCGCGGCCCGACTACCTGCGGGTGGCGCTCGCCTCGATCGCCCCGCAGGCGCACGACGCCGGCGTGGAGCTGCTGGTCGTCGAGGACGACGCGCCGTCGTCGGAGACGCGCGCGCTGGCCGCGCGTTTCGGCGCCCGCTACCTGTCGCTCGAGCGGCCGCTCGGCCTCAACGCCGCACGCAACGCCGGGATCGACCACACCAGCGGGGAGTTGGTGGTGTTCGTCGACGACGACGTGGAGGTGCGTCCCCGGTGGCTGGTGGCGCTGCTGACGGCCGCCCACGGGCATCCCTCCGCGCAAGTGTTCGCCGGTGCCATCCATCCGCGTTTGGAAGGTCGCCGCGGCTGGAGCATGCGCTCGTGCGGGCGCGAGGGTCCGCCGATCACCGCGCTCGACCTCGGCGACCGCGACACCGATCGTGTGCGCTTCGCGTGGGGCGCCAACATGGCTGTGCGCCGCGCCGCGCTGGCGCGGGTCGGGCCGTTCGACACCTCGCTCGATGGGTGCGGCGACGAGCAGGAGTGGCAGGAACGACTGTTCGCACACCCCTCCAATGGCCACCAACCGATCCTGTATGTCGCCGCCGCCGCGCTCGACCACCGCCGCGCACCCGGCGACGCGCGCCTGGCGCCGCTCGCCCGCGCCACGCGCAGGCGCGGGCGCGCCAGTCGCCGCTACGACGCCTGGCGCGGGGGGGCGCCGGGGCTGGGGCATGAGCTGCGCACGCTCGCCGGCTGCGTGGGGCACGTCGTCCGCCGGCGCTGCCCGGCGGGCGTCACGATGGTCGCGCACAGCCTGGGCCGGGTCGAACAGGCGATCGGCGAACGTCGTCGGCCGACCCGAGCCCCAACCGACGACCCCCCAGATGGCGACCCTCCAGCTTGCGACCCGCCGCCCGACGACTTCCTCTCCGGCGAAAGCGGCACCGTCGGCGGCCTCGACGGGGTGCGCCGCGCGGCGCTCGACCGTTTGGTGGACGCCCGCGAGCTGCTCACCGGCCGGCACCGGCGCCTAACTCGCGCCGCCCGCCGTGCGCCGGCGCGCCGGCGCGTTCTGGTGCTTGGCGTGGAGCGCCCCGAGCGGCGGGCGCTGGCGAGCGCGATCCGAGCGGAGCTGGCGCGCTCGCGCCACGCGGTCGAGGTGCACCTCGCGCCCCCCGGCGAGCGCGGCAAGTTCGAGAACCTCAACCGCCTGCTGGCCGCCCACCCGGCCGAAGGGCACGACTGGCTGCTGGCGATCGACGACGACGTGGTGCTGCCGCACGGTTTCCTCGACAACCTGCTGTTCCTCGCCGAGCGCTTCCAGCTCCAGCTGGCGCAGCCGGCGCACCGCGCCCGCTCGCATGCCGCCTGGCGGATCACCCGCCGTCAGGCGGGCGTGGTGGCGCGCCAAACGCCGTTCGTGGAGATCGGCCCGGTGACCGCCTTCGCCCGCGCCACCTTTCCGGCGCTGCTGCCGTTCCCCGAGGTGCGCATGGGCTGGGGCCTCGACCTGCACTGGGCGGCGCTCGCACGGGAGCATGGGTGGCGCTGTGGGGTGCTGGACGCGGTGGCGATTCTGCACGCCGCCGCGCCGGCCGGCGACGCCTACTCGCGGGCAGCCGCCGTCGCCGAGGCGCGCGCGCTGCTCGCCGAGCGCCCGCGTCTGACGGCCGCCGAAGCGCAAACCACCCTCCTCACCCACAACCGCTGGTGAAGGTCGCAGTCGTAGCCGAGTTCTACCCCCGCCGCGGCGATCCGGTGCTGGGCGTGTGGGCCCACCGCCAGGCGCTCGCCGCGCAGGCCGCCGGCGCACAGGTGCACGTGCTGGTGCTCCACCGGCTGGTGCCCCCCCGCGCCTCGCTGCACGCCGGTCCGGGCGCTGCCGCACGCGCGTTCGGCGGTCTCGTGCGCGACCTGCGGGGCGGGACGCCCGACAGCGATGGACAGGCGCGGCCGCCAGATTACGGCAACCGGGACGCCGCACCGGACACCCGCGATTGCCGTGGCGCACACGACGACCTGCCCGTCACCTATGTCCCCTACGTCTCGCCGCCGCGCTGGCGCGCCTACCCTGCGTGGGGGGCGTGGGCCGCGCCGGCGCTCGGCGTCGCGCTGCGCCGGCTGCGCCGTCGCGAGGGCTTCGACCTGATCCACGCCCACAACGCCGTGCCGGCTGCCGACGCGGTGCGGCGTGTGGGCCTGAAGGCGCCGCTGGTGGTGTCGGTGCACGGCGGCGACGTGCTCTACACCGCCCCCCGCTCCACCGCCGGCCGCGAGGCTGTGGCGCGCGGGCTGGGCGCCGCCCGCCTGGTGCTGGCCAACAGTCGCGGTATCGCATCGCTCGCCAGCGCCGCCGGAGCGGGCGAGGTGCGCGTGGTGCACCTCGGCGCCGACCCGCCCGCTGCCGGGGCGGCGCGCGACGCTGACCCCACGTTGGTCACCGTCGGACATCTGGTGGCGCGCAAGCGCCACGCCGACGTGCTGCGCGCGCTCGCCGTGCTGCGCGCACGCCACCCCACGCTGCGCTACGCGATCGTCGGCGACGGCCCCGAGCGGGTGGCACTCGAAGGGCTGGCGGCGCGGTTGGGGGTCGACGATCGGGTGGAGTTCTGCGGCCAGCTCCCACCCGAGGCCGCGCTCGAACGGGCGCGCCGCTGCACACTGTTCGCGATGCCCTCTACCGAGGAGGCGTTCGGGGTGGCCTACATCGAGGCGATGGCCGCCGGTCTGCCGGCGATCGGCTGCCGCGGCGAGCCCGGCCCGGAGGAGATCGCCGCAGCCGGCGACGGCTTCATGCTGGTGCCGCCCGGCGACATCGAGCGGCTCACCCAGCGGATCGACGAGCTGCTCTCCGACCCCGCGCGGCTGCGCGAGGCCGGCCGCCGCGCGCGCGCCACCGTCGCCGCCCACTTCACCTGGGAGCGCTGTGGCCAGCAGACGGTCGCGGCGTACGAGCACGCGCTGCGATGAAGCCCGTGCTGTTCGTCACGGGCCACGTGCCGTTCGACCGGGTGGGCGCGTTCGCGCGGCTGCATGCGCTGGAGGGTGCCGAGTTTGCGCTGTTCGGGGGACGCTCCCAACACGGCGGCGTGGCCGCGGCCGAGCTGCCATTTCCCCACCGCCACATACGCCAGCGCGAGCTGGCGCGGCTGGCAGCGGCGGGGCGCCACCGTGCGGTGGTGGTGTCCACCGGCGGCCGGGTCGCGCTGCCGGCCGCCTGGGCGGGCGCCCGCCGCGCCGGGGCGCCGGTGATCCTGTGGAGCGCGCTGTGGGCCCACCCCCGCAGCATCGCCCACGCGTTCAGCTACGTGGCGCTGCGACGCCTCTACCGCTCGGCCGACGCGGTTGTCGTGTACGGGCCGCACGTCGCCGCGTACGTGCGAGCGCGCGGAGCTCGCAACGTGCACGTCGCGTTGCAGTCGGTCGACAATGCATTCTGGGGCGCGCCCGCGGTGCGCCTACCGGCGACACCCGGCTGGCCGTCTGAGGCGACGGTGAAGTTCCTGTTTGTAGGGCGCCCCAACCGGGAAAAGGGTCTCAGGGTGCTCATGGAGGCCTGGTTTGACCATGGCCTGCAAGCATCTTCCGCCGCGCTCGTCCTCGTCGGCGTGGGATCCTGCCCCCCTTGGATCCCCGCCGGCGGCGCGGTGTGCCCACTCGACCCCGTTGCGCCCGCCCAGCTGCGCGAGATGTACGCGGCAGCCGACGTTTTGGTGGTGCCCTCGATCCCCACCCGCACCTTCCGCGAGCCGTGGGGGTTGGTGGTGAACGAGGCGATGAACCGCGGGCTTCCTGTGATCGCAAGCGATGCCGTCGGCGCGGCAGCCGGTGGGCTGGTGCGCGACGAGCGCAACGGCCTGGTTGTGCCGGCCGGCGACGCCGGTGCGCTGGCCGGCGCGATGCGGCGACTGGCGGCCGACCGGGAGCTGCGCGCCCGACTCGGCGCCGCCGGTCGGCAGGACGTGCGCGCATACACGTACGACGCCTGGGCGCAGGGGTTCGCGCAGGCGCTCGACAGTCTCGGGCTTTCCCGCGGGGGGCGCTGGTAGCGTGCCTCGCTTGCGTCCGACCGTCACCCTCCACCGCCGGCGCCCGGTCGCGTTCGCCGTGGCGTTCGCGTTGGCGGCCACGCTCAGCGCCCTGCTCGCCGTGAGCGCGTCGGCAAGCAGCAGAGAAGTCACGAAGATCACCGAAGAGTGCGCCGCCGGAACGCTGCCCAGCGGCTTCAGCCAGCAGGCCTATACCCAGGCGACCAAGGAACTGGAACCGTATCTGGCGGAGTACAGCGACTGCCCCGACCTGATTCGCAAAGCGCAGCTGACCGGCGCCGCGCACGGCGGCGCGGGTGGCGGCGGCGCCGGTGGCGAAGGCGCGACGAGCACAGCCGCCGTGGCGCCCGCCACTCCGACCGAGCAGCACGCACTCGAAAGTATCCCGCACGCCGCCGCCCCATCGGTGGCGGTCGGCGACCAGGTGGTTCACCCGGGGGTGGTGCACGTCGACCTCGCCTCCGCGTTCAGCACACTGCCCACGCCGTTGCTGGCACTGCTCTCCTTCCTGCTCGCCTGCGCGCTGCTGTTGGCGGGGCGTGCCGTCCTCCAGCGTGCGCGCCGCGCAGATGGTGGCGCGAGTCGGGATTGATGGCGGCTGAGGCCTGATGGCAGCCGAGGCCGCGGATAGCCGCGTCGCGTGGTCGGCCGACCTGGACCGCACGCGCCTGGCCGGGCTCGCACTGGCGACGCTGCCCACGCTGCTGGTCGCGGGCGCGCTGTGTGCGATCACGTTCCTCGCCGGCGGCGGCCTCAATCTGAGCGCGCGCACACCGGTGGAGATGGTGTTGACGCTCGTTTGCGGGGTGGGGATCGCCGTCGCGATCGTGCTGGCACCACCCGGAAGGCCGCTGTACGGGCTGTGGCCGGCGGGACTGCTGTTGGGGCTGGCGGGGCTGTCGGCGCTGTCGGTGATCTGGTCGGTGCAACCCGACGGCAGCTGGCAGGATGCCGGGCGCCTGTTCGCTTACAGCGCGCTGTTCGCGTTGGCCGTGCTGCTGGCGCGCGCGCTGCCCGCCGGCTGGTCGGCGATCCTCGGCGGCGTGCTGCTGGCGGCCGTGATCGTGTGCGGGTATGCGCTGCTCACCAAGATCTTCCCCAACGCCGTCGGCGGCGAACACGGCGCCGGCCACACCTACGCACGACTGCAAGCGCCCTACGGCTACTGGAACGCGATCGGTTTGGCCGCGGCGATGGGGGCGATCGGCTGCATGTGGCTGGGGGCCCGCCGCGCCGGGCACGCGCTGCTGAACGCACTGGCCTACCCGGCGATGGGGTTGCTGCTGGTGACGCTGATGCTGGCCTACTCGCGCGGCGCGCTCGCCGCGCTGGTGCTGGGGACGGCGCTGTGGCTGTGCATCGTGCCGCTGCGTTTGCGCGGCGTGGCGGTGCTCGGCGCCGGCGCGCTCGGCGCCGCGGTGGTGGTGGGCTGGGACTTCTCCCAACACGCCCTCACCGCCGACGACATGCCGCTGGCCGAAAGGATGAGCGCCGGCCACCAGCTGGGCGTGCTGCTGGCGGCGGTGCTGGTGCTGCTCACGCTGGTGGGCGTGGCGATCGGCTTCTTCACCAACCGCCGCGCGCTCTCACCACAGATGCGCAAACGCGCCGGCACGGCGCTGCTGGCGCTCCCGGTGATCGTCGTGATCGCACTGCTGGGCGCGCTCACCGTCAGCCATCGCGGACTGTTCGGCAGCATCTCGCACACGGTTGGCACGCTCACCAACCCCAACGCGACGCTGCCCGCCAACGGCCCCGGCCGGCTGACGGCGATCGGCAGCGTGCGCGCCCGCTACTGGAACGAAGCGCTGGAGATCTTCAAGGACCACCCGCTGGCGGGGGTCGGCGCCGAAGGGTATGAAACGGCGCGTTTGCGCTACCGCACGGCGCCCATCGACGTGGGGCAGGCGCACGGCTTCGTCGTGCAGACGCTCGCCGACCTCGGCCTGCTGGGGCTGCTGCTGGTGCTGGCGCTGTTCTTCACCTGGCTGGCGGCCGCGGGGCGCGCCACACACCCGCTCAACCGACGCTGGCGCGGCTGGCCTCAGCTGCTCACCGGCAAGCGCCCCGCGTGGCTGGCGCTGCCCGCGGGCGATCCGGCGCGCGCGTACAGCGCCGAGCGGGTGGGGCTGCTGAGCATCGTGTGCGTGACCGTCACCTTCGGCGTGCACTCGTTCGTCGACTGGACGTGGTACGTGCCGGGCGTGGCCTGCGCCGCGCTGCTGTGCGCCGGCTGGGTGGCAGGTAGGGGGCCGTTGACGGCGCCCCCGGCGGCGGGGAGGCGGTGGCGCACGCTCACGCTGCGCGACCTCGATCCGCTGCGCGGAGCGATCGCCGCCGCGGTGGTCGTGTGCGCGCTGCTGGCCGCCTGGGCGCAGTGGCAGCCGCAGCACTCCGTGGACGCCGCCGACGAAGCGCTGGCGCTGGTCGCGCGCAGCCCCACCGTCGCGCTCGCCACCGCCCACACCGCGATCGGCCGCGACCCGCTTTCAGCCGAAGCGCTGCTGACGCTGGCGGCGGTGCAGGAAGGCGCCGGCCAGCAGGCCGCCGCCGCGGCCACCTATGAGCGCGCCGTGCATCTGCAGCCGGCCAACTTCCATACCTGGCAGGCGCTCGGCGAATACGACCTGCAGCACGGCCAGCCGCAGGCGGCGCTGCAGGCGCTGCGCGCGGCCGTCTACCTCAACCCCGAGGCCGTCGCGCCGCGCGTGGAGATCGCCGACAACGCCGAACTGCTGTCGATCCAAAATAGCTACCTGCAGGCGCTGCGCGACACCGCCGGCGGCGGCGGGACGGCGGTGCGTTGATTGATAAGCCGCTTATCACTGCATCGTGGGAGACCAATCGGTCGGAGTGGTCGGCTGCGGAGGCGGGCGGCAAGGCGTGTGGCCTCCTCTCCTTGCCACGCGTGTGGACCCCTCCATTCATCGTCTTCGGCCTTCCCTTCTTTCACCGGTGTAGGACTGACGGGGCAAAGCAAGCGCTCCACAACCTGCTCGAGGTCGATCGGGATCGTGTGCGACTGGTGCTGGAGGAGGCGTGTCAGAGCCTGGGAAAGGTGATTGTTCGCTCGAACGGCTTCGACGAGGCCCGGCCCGAGAGCCGGGGACGCCACATTTCGGTGAATGCCGACGCCCACGACCCAGCTTTGGCTGGAGCGATCACGCGGGTGGTCGACAATGCCGATGCCCCGATGTGCGTGCTCGTGCACGTGCTCGCAAGACGCTCGGCGTGGGGGCATCTCTCCAATGAGCGCCGCGTTTCGCGCCGCCGAAGCGCCTGGTTAGTCGAAGAACATGGGGCCGGCTTGGATCCCACACGCCGCATGATCGCGGCGCGGCCGAGCCCCACCGAGCCACTGGACACGGCGCACAGAGCGCAGATGCTGGACCGGCTGCGCCAGGTCGCCGCCCACCTCACGGATCACCGTCATCTGATGCACTGCGAGTGGGTGTGGGACGAGCGGCGAGTGTGGATCGTGCAGGCCGACCGAATCACCCCAGCGCCAGGGGAGGCAAACCGCTACATGCGCGCTCGCGCGACGCCATCCGGTGACGGGGTACAGGTGAGGCTGCTGCACAGCCCCACCTCAGAGGACACACGTCGCTGGCACAAGCTCGCCAAGAGGACCGTAATGCAGGAGCTGGGGATGCCGGTTGCTCCCGTGTATCTCCTGAGCGGGGAGACGTGCAGCGATCTCGCCCTCCACGGGAAAGCCTTTGACGAAGACTTCGCCGCACTATCGCTGGGAGGTCGCATTCCGGTGGTGCTCCGGTGTGACCTGCTCGCCGGCACCGACGACAGCGGGCTTTCGCTTCCTACCAGCGAGCCGCTGCTCGACGCGGCCCACGCCCGAGCCTTCATCGCGGACACCGCCCAATGTTTCTCGGCAGCCGGCATCGCGCCGAGCGGTTGGGCTGTGCTTCCCGCGCAACTAGTGCCCACATATGCCAGCGTCATGGCGCTGGCCCGTCCTGGAGCACAAACCATCCGCCTCGACGCGTTGTGGGGATTTCCAGACGGCGTGGGATGTCTCGCCCACGACAGCTATCAATATCGCATCGACCGCGAGGACTTCTCGGAGGCGTGCCGTTACAAGGGCAGCTGCCTGCTATACGAGCCCGACCGTGGTTGGCGCTTTGCGACCGTGGGCGAGCCATACGACTGGGGTCATATCCTCAATCGTGCCGAGGTGCACACAGCCGCCAGCTGGTCTCGGCGCATCGCCGACCATCTCCAGCGAGAGGTTCAGCTCATGGTCCTCTGTCGGATCGGCGGCGCGCGCGGCGCGACGGCGATGAAGCCTTGGCACTACACCGATCACGTCGTCCCGCCCTGGACACACCCCGTCCGATGGGCCCCCGAGCAGAGCGCCGCGATGGTGCAGGGACCTGCCGACCTCGAGCGACTGCGCGACTCTCACACGGCGATCTCTGGAATCCACTTCGTCCCCTTCGTCGAGGAGCGCCGCGACACACGGCTGATTCACGACGTGGCCACTCTGGCCGCCGAGGTGGGCGTGCCCGTGTATTTCTCCGGCAGCGTGCTGGGGCACACCTATTACCTGTTGCGCAGCGCCGGCGCAAACGTCGTCCTCGTGGGCGGCGAAGCGCCCGAGGCAAAGCCTGATCAATACGACAAGCTGGTGCGCGACCGAATTCCCGATGTCGTGCGAAGCAGCGGCACGACGGCCCATGTGGTGCGTGCCACTCCCGAGCAGGGAGTACGTCTCCTGAAGCACAAGCTCGTGGAGGAGGCGCTGGAGGTATGGAACGCCCAGGGCGACGCCGTGCGCGACGAGCTGGCCGACCTGCTCGAGGCACTCGAGGAGCTCTACCGTCGGCTGGGGTTGACACGTGCGGAAGTGGAGGACACGCAGCGCGCCAAGCGCGCCAGTCGCGGAGGCTTCGAGCAACTGATCTATCTGGAAGCCACGGCACCCCAGCACGGCCGACTGGAGGAGAGCGGGCTCTTCCCCACCTCCCCCGAGCCAATTGTGTCGGCCGCCCGACGCGTGCTCGGACCAGTGAGCGTGGAGCGTGCCGACGGGAGGGTGTTGGTCCTGCGCGTGCCGGTAGCGCCGCCGCTTCGGGCAGGCGTCCCCATTCGTGAGTATGGTATCGACCTTGCTGAGGCGCGAATTCGGTTTCGTCACGATGGATTGAACCTCAGGATCAGCGTGGAGCGCATCGAGCAGCCCAACCCACCAGGACAGTTGAGCCTTCCGATCGAGATGTCCTGAACGCATGCACCCAAGCACCTCTCCATACGCCGATGCCGACGCGTTCGCGTACGTACCCGTCGCGGATCTCGTGAGTCGCGCTACGTACGCGATCTGTGAGTTGTGGTACAGCCGCAAGAAGACCTTCTGGCGTGACTCGCACGAGCGCGAACGGGAAAAAACGCCAAAGCGCTTCCACCCAACGGTTACCTTCAAGGTCACGGAGGTGCTCACGCAGCTGCACACCACTTTTCCGGAATACTGGAACAAGGATCACGATGAGGTTTTCGCTGCCGTCGTCACGGCCGTTGTGGAGAAGGATCACAAGAACCTCCCCGCGCAGTCCACGCTCGGCAATCCGCCTTACATGCTGGCCCTGTTCACACAGGCGATGGCATCCATCGCCCGCTCCGACCTCCAACACGCGCAACGGGCGCACCAACGTCTGCCCGGGCTGATCGACGAGTTGCTCATCCAGGTCGAAGGCTCACCCAAGCCCGCGCACCCCTTCGTCCTCTTCCATGTGATTCGGGCGCTGAACGCAGCACGAGCGGGAGGCACCGCCATGACACCCGCCGGCATCGGCTTGGACGATCGCGTGACGGAGCTGGTGGATGAGATCCGTGTCCGCACACACACGCTGCTGGCGAAGCATCGTACCGGCCTGGCCAGCCCAAGCGAAGCGGTGGTGCTCGCCTTCTGCGCGGCCACACTCGCCGACGCCGCAGGGCCGAGCGACGGTAAGCTGGCGCTCGCCGCGCTCACTGACTCGCTAAGCGCCCAGGACGACGCGGGCTGCTGGCCCCTGGGACGCGTCGTCGCAACGGAGCCCGATGGGCGCCTGGAGATCTCCACGTACGAGGTCGCGTGGGTCGTGTGCACGACCTTCGATCGGCTTCTGCAAGCAGAGCTGTGCAACACCACGGAGAACATCGGCAGCAGACTGGCCGACGCGGTCCTGAAAGCGAGCCGCTTCGTGCAGCGTTCCGACACCGACATCGCGGGCAGCCCCCTCGAGGGGTGGGCCTCGGATCATCCCTACCAGCAGCCGCGGGTCGAGTCGTGGACCACAGCGATCGTGTTGCAGTTCGCGCTGTCCATCGAAGAACTGGCAGCCACCCTGGGCAATTCGCGCGTGCTCCCAGCCCTCAACGCCCAATGGCCGGGTAGAGCTCGCTGGCCGGCGTGGCTCGAGTGGGGTGCGCTGCGCAAAAGTTCTCCCGGCATCTGCGTTTACCTCGAGAAACACGTGGTGGAGCCGATCGAACGTCATCCGCGTCAGCTGCCCTCGGGTGACACGAGCACCGCCTCGGTGTTGCTGTTCGGGCCACCGGGGACCTCCAAGACCACGCTGGTCAGAGGCGTGGCGCAGCGCCTGAACTGGCCGATCGTCTTCCTGAGCCCCGGCAGCTTCATCAGCCGCGGCCTGGAGAGCATTGAGTCCCAAGCGGACGAGGTCTTCCTGGCGCTGGAGCGGCTGGCGCGCGTGATCGTGATCTTCGACGAGTGCGACGAGCTCTTCCGCGACCGCACACCCTCCAGCGAGACCGAGCCGGTGCGCAGCATCAGCGCCTTCGTCACGGCCTGCATGTTGCCCCGTCTTCAGGATCTGCACGACCGAGGGAGGGTGTTGTTCTTCATCTGCACCAACCACGTCTCCAAGATGGACGCGGCGGTCCTCCGGGGAGGGCGGATCGATCACCGCCTGGGCGTGGGACCCCCCGACGGCGGGGCGCGACGACGAATTCTCGAAGAGACATCCGCCAAGGAGTGGCCGTTCCAGAAAGAGGTCATGGAGAAGCTGGTGGCGGACACGCAACGGTACACGCACACCGAGTTGCGCCGCTTGGTGCGAATGCTGGACACCAGAGCCAAACGCTGGAGGAGCGCGCAATCTGCGACGGTGGCGGTCGACAAGACGCTGAAAGCCATGGGCCAGACTCTGACCATCACCAACACCCTGGCCGAGCAATACGAGCACGATCGCAGCCGTTACGACGACTACAATTTGGGGGCGCCATGACCGCTGTCAAGCCATGTCACTTCTGTGAGCAGATCGCGGGTTCCTTCGAGCACAACCTGCTGTATGACATGCTGGAGCACCCGTGGGCAGTGCGGCCAGTGCTCCGCGAGAACGAGCGCGCGGTGGCGATGCCGAGCATCGGTGCGCTAACACCCGGACACCTGCTGATCTCACCCAAGCAACACTTGCGCAGCTTTGCCGCTGCGTCCACCGCACAGCGCACAGACCTGGACGGCCTCGCGGAGTTGACCGCGCGGGAGCTGCACGAGGCTACCGGCCTGATGGTGCACGGCTTCGAGCATGGGTCTGCCGCTTGCGGCGGGCGGATCGCTTGCTCGATAGAGCACGCCCACCGTCATCTGATCCCCTGTCGCGATGCCGTCATATCCGGCTTGCGGGAGGCCGCGCACTGGAAACCACTAGGCACATCCGAAACACTCAGCGAGGCTACGGACGGTCGCGAGTACCTCAGCTACCACGACCCCTGCGGGCGGACGTGGACAGCCACCAGCGACGACGGGTTCCCCTCGCAGATGCTCCGCCGCGTGTTCGCCAGCGCTCTGGGAAATGCACAGGGCTGGGATTGGCACTCGCATCCGCACACTGAGACTGTCCTCGCAACCGTGGCACTCCTCGACGAACACGCCCTGGCCGAGGTCGAAAAGCCCAGCGCGGTTCCCACGCACACACTGGTGGCTGCGTGATCAAGCGGATCCACGTCAACCAGCACCTCATCCGCCGCAATGCGAAGCATGGCGAGAACGCCCCTCCGCTGACGGTCAAGACTTCACGGGGCAATCATCGCGCTCACGAGGTGGCCATCGAGGGGCCCGCGAAAATCGTGTATCGGCCCACAAGCCCACTCTCGTGTGGTGCACGCGTGTGGATCGAGACCACGGCACGTGTGCGTGTGCAGTCGCCTGACGGCGAACTTTTGCTCCTCTGAGGCCATCCGGTCATTGCCCACCCGCGGCCTTAGAAACGCCGCCGCCGGGCGCTCGCCAGCAGCGTGCGGCGCGCACCGGGGAGGCCGCCGACGGCGCGCGTGTGGATCTGCTCGAAGCCGAAGTCGCAAAGCAGCGCCGTAAGCGTGCGGCGCGTGTAGAAGCGCAGGTGGTCGGAACGCGGGTCGAAGTGGGCGGCGAACGCGCGCCCGGAGAGCGCCAGCGCCAGGCGCGTGAGCGGCTGGTGCGCGGGCGTGCTCACCACCAGCTGGCCGCCCGAGCGCAACACCCGGCGGACCTCCGACAGCCACCCGGCGGTGTCGGCCACGTGCTCGATCGTCTCGCCCGCCCACACCGCGTCGAAGCTGCTGTCCGGCAGCGGCCATTCGCCGGCGACCGGCACCTGGCGCAGGTCGAGCTCGGGGTCGCGCGCGCGGGCGCGACGCAGCGGCTCGCACGCCACGTCGATCCCCACCGCGGCATGGCCGGCCCGCATCAGCTCGGCTGTGAACCAGGCTTCGCCGCAGCCCACGTCCAGCACGCGCCCCCCGGGCGGCAGGCGCGCGAGCAGAAATCGCAGCCGCATCTGGAGATCGGATGGCGGCCCGCCCCCCGGCGCAATCGCCTCCCAAAGCTGCTCGTGGAAGTCGGCGGCGGACACGAGTGCAGGGTAGAGGCGCCGAATATCCCGGATCGAGCGGCAACGGCGCTGTCATCGCTACAACTTCCGCGTCAAACCGACTAAGGTCCCGCCGATGCAGGAGGAGATCTTGTCCTCCCGCGCCCGAGCGAGGGAGCGCTGGCGCGGGTGAGGCTCGCGTTCGACAGTCGCCCGGCCGCCGACGAGCAGGGGCTCGGCCGCTACTCGCGCTGTTTGCTGCAGGCGCTGCGCGACACCGCCGGCGAGGAGGACGAGATCGTCGAGTCCCACCGCCCTCGCGGCGCCGACGTGTTCCACACGCCGTGGGTGCAGGGCGCGCTGCTGCACAGCCCCTGCCCGATGGTGGTGACGCTCCACGATTTCGCGCCGCTGCGGCGGCCCAGCGAGCGGCTGCGCTGCGGCGGCATGCACCTGGGTTTGCGCCACCTGGCGCTGCAGCGGGCGATGCTGGTGATCGTGCCCACCGATGCCGCCGCTGAGGACGCACGCGCCGAGCTTGGTTTGGAGCGCGAGCGGCTGGTGGTGATCCCGGACGCCCCCGCTCACGGCGCGGTGCCTAGAGGGCCCGACCCCGCGACGTTCGCGGCCCAGACGCTGCGACCCGCCGCACGCACGTGGAGCTGGGAGGACGCGGCGCGCGCCACGTGGCGGGTTTACCAGCAGGCGCTGACGCAACCCGAACAGGCGTGCGTGACCGGCTGGAGCCGGCGTCAGGGCCGCGGCCGCCGGTGGACGCAAGACCGCCAGCCCGACCGCCCGGTCTTCGACCAGCCCCCGGGTCTTCAGTAGGCCCCGCGGCGCGTCAGCACCGCGGGAATGGTCTTCAGGAGGATCGTGAGGTCGACCGCCAGCGACCAGTGCTCGAGGTAGAGGAAGTCGAGGTGCACGAGGTCGTCGAAGTCGAGCTCTGAGCGGCCCGACACCTGCCACATGCCGGTGAGACCGGGGAGCACCAGGTAGCGCTTGCGGTGCCACTCCTCCAGCCGCTCGAAGTCGCGCTCGGGCAGCGGGCGGGGGCCAACCAGCGACATCTCGCCGCGCATCACGTTCACCAGTTGCGGCAGCTCGTCCAGGGAAAAACGGCGCAGCAGGCGTCCCACGGGCGTGATGCGGGGGTCGTTGCGCATCTTGAACAGCGCGCCGGAGGCCTCGTTGAGCGGTTCCAGATCGGCCAGACGGTGCTCGGAGTCCTCGTACATGGTGCGGAACTTCAGGCAGTCGAACGGCCGCTCGCCGATGCCGGGGCGCACCGAGCGAAACAGCACCGGGCCCTTGGATGTCGCGCGCACCGCCACCCAGATCGCCGCCAGCAGCGGGCTGAGCACGATCAACAGCAGCGTCGCCCCCACGACGTCGAAGGCGCGCTTCAGCGCGAAGTCGATCCCTTCGAAGACGGGCGGCTTCAGCTCGAACAGCGGCACCGACTCCCCCGGCACGAACTCGGCGCGGCGGATGAGGATCTCCATGGTGGACGGCGCGACCCGCACGCGCACACCGCGGCGGTGGCAGCGATCGACCAGCTCCACCGCGTCGGCCTGCGGGAAGTCGGGGTCGGCGATGATCACCTCGTCGACCCGCTCCTCGGCAAGCACCCGCTCCAGTTCGCTGGGAGTGCCGAGCGCGCGCAGCTCGCCGGTGTGGAGCGCGCGCGGGGAGACGTACCCAACCACCTCCACGCGCGAATGGGGCGCATCTTTCAAAGCACCCGCCACCTCGCGGATGTGCTCGCCGGTGCCCACCAGCACCGCACGGCGCTCGTGTCCGGCGGCGCGCAAAATGGCGCCGGTGGTGTGCTCGTAGACCAAGCGCAGCAGCGGGATGTACAGCAGCGCAAATGCCAGCGAGCCCCAGAAGATGTAGTAGCTGGAGAAGTGCTGGCCGCTCACCAGCGCGAAGATCAGCGCCACGAACGTCACCTGAAACAGCGACGCCACGATCCGCGTCAGCCCCGGCCGCTGCGCGCGCGCGGCGTACAGCCCGGAGCGGGCGAACAGCAGCGCGGTGAGCAGGTAGGCGAAGGCGAGGATCGAACGCGTCTCTTCGTAGGCGCCGTGCGCGCTCACTTCGCTCAGCACCGCCGCCTTCAGCACCAGCGCGGTGAAGATCGCCGCCGACAGCCCCGCGAAGTCGAGCGCCAGCAGCGTCAGCACTCTGGCGGCGCGCCGCGCGGTTTCGACGCGCAGCAGAAACGACAGCGCGGGCGGGCGCTTGCGGCGCATGTCGCGCTCGGACGGCTCTCTGCGGATGGTCGCCTCAGAGAGAATCGGGATCTCGGTGACCGCGCTAGCGGCCCGCCCACCAGTGGCCGCGGGCGGGTGGGCCGTGCGCCCACCGGCTTCGAGAGGGCGCGGCTGGGCAGGGGCGGCCCCGAGCGGGGTGGCAGGCGTCCGCGTGGCGTGGGCCATCTCGCCATTCACAACGCTTCAGACTCGCAGATGGAGCGGTCGGGCGCTTCGTGGCGGCCTGCTGAGCGAGTGTGCGGCCGGAGCGCAGGAGGGCGCTCAGCCCACCAGCACCTCGACGCCCGACTCCTCGATCGTGCGCTGAAGGCCTTCTTTGAGCGCCACCTGCGGCGACCATTCCAGCAGCTCCTGCGCCAGCGCGATGTTGGGGCGGCGCTGCTTGGGGTCGTCGGTGGGGAGCGCCTCGAACACGATCTCCGAGCTGGCGCCGGTGAGCTCCCTGACCGTTTCGGCCAGCTCCAGCAGCGTGAACTCGTCGGGGTTGCCGATGTTGACCGGTTCGTGGTGGCCCGACTCGGCGAGCGCGATGATGCCGCGGATCAGGTCGGACACGTAGCAGAAGGAGCGCGTTTGGCTGCCGTCGCCGAACACCGTGAGCGGACGGTTGGCGAGCGCTTGGCGCAGGAACGTGGGGATCGCGCGGCCGTCGTGGGGGCGCATGCGCGCGCCGTAGGTGTTGAAGATGCGCACGATCGAGGTGTCCACGCCCTGCTGGCGGTGGTAGGCCATCGTCAGCGCCTCCGCGTAGCGCTTGGCCTCGTCGTACACGCCGCGCGGGCCGATCGGGTTGACGTGGCCCCAGTAGGACTCCGACTGGGGGTGCTCCTGGGGATCGCCGTACACCTCGCTGGTGGAGGCCAGCAGGAAGCGCGCGCGCTTGTGCTTGGCGAGGCCGAGCGTGTGGTGGGTGCCGTAGGAGCCGACCTTCAGCGTGTGCAGCGGCAAGCGCAGATAGTCGATCGGCGAGGCGGGCGAGGCGAGGTGGTAGACGAAGTCGACCGGCTCATCGACGAAGTAGGGGTCGATGATGTCGATGTTGAGGTGCGAAAAGCGCGCGGGGTCGCGGATGTGCTCGATGTTGGCCAGCGACCCCGTCTCGAGGTTGTCGACACAGATCACGCGGTGGCCGCGCGCGAGCAGCTCGTCGCACAGGTGCGAGCCGAGAAAGCCGGCGCCGCCGGTGACCACGCAGGTTGCCATGCGATCGAGCATAACCGTCTCGTACGCCGCCTGTCCTTATCATCTCCATATGGCCACAACCGAGCAGCGCGCGCGCGACGCTGGCGAAGAGGGGCTGGGACGCGGCGCCCACGACGGCGAGGGGGAGGAGCACCTCACGGTCGCCCCGGTCGTGGGGCCCGACGATCCGCGGCACTTCACCGACTCGGGCATCGAGATCGCACCGCTGTACACCGAGGACGACCTGCCCGCCGGCCTCGACCTCGGCGAGCCGGGCGCGTACCCGTACACGCGCGGGGTGCACCGGGAGATGTACCGCAAGCAGACGTGGACGATGCGCCAGTACGCGGGGTATGCGTCGGCGAAGGAGTCCAACGAGCGCTACCGCTACCTGCTCTCCAAGGGCTCCACGGGGCTGTCGATGGCGTTCGACCTCCCCACGCAGCTGGGTCTCGACTCCGACAACCCGCGCTGCCTCGGCGAGGTGGGACGCACGGGGGTGGCGATCGACACGATCGACGACATGCGCACCGCGTTCGACGGCATCCCGCTCGATCAGGTGTCGACGTCGATGACGATCAACGCGCCCGCCGCCTGTTTGCTGCTGTTGTACGAGCTGGTGGGCGAGGAGCAGGGCGTGGGGAGCGCGCAGCTGCGCGGCACCACTCAGAACGACGTGCTGAAGGAGTACATCGCGCGCGGCAACTACATCTACCCGCCGGAGCCCACGATGCGGCTGACCACCGACATCTTCCGGTACTGCCACGAGCGGGTGCCGAAGTGGAACACGATCTCGATCTCCGGCTACCACTTCCGCGAGAAGGGCTGCTCGGCGGTGCAGGAGGTGGCGTTTACGCTCAGCTCGGGCATCGCCTACGTGCAGGCGGCGATCGACAAGGGACTCGACGTCAACGACTTCGCGCCGCGGCTGGCGTTTTTCTTCAACGGCCACAACAACGTGTTCCAGGAGGTGGCCAAGTTCCGCGCGGCGCGGCGGATGTGGGCGCAGATCATGCGCGAGCGCTTCGGCGCCACCAACCCGAAGGCGACGATGCTGCGCTTCCACACGCAAACGGGGGGCGTCACGCTGACGGCGCAGCAGCCGGAGAACAACATCGTGCGCGTGGCGCTGCAGGGCTTCGCGGCGGTGTGCGGCGGCACGCAGTCGCTGCACACCAACGGCTTCGACGAGGCGCTGGCGCTGCCCACCGAGCGGGCGGCGAAGATCGCGCTGCGCACGCAGCAGATCCTCGCCCACGAGTCGGGCGCCACCGACACGGTGGACCCGTTCGCCGGGTCGTACTTCGTGGAGGCGCTCACCGACGAGATCGAACGGCGCGCACAGGAGCTGATCGCCAAGGTGGACGCGCTCGGCGGCTCGGTGAACGCGCTGGACTTCATCACCGGCGAGATCGACGAGTCGGCGTGGGGCTATCAGGAGCGCTACCGCATCGGGCAGGACATCGTGGTGGGCGTCAACAAGTACGAGGAGGACGACATCGAAGTGCCCGACCTGCTGCGGGTCGATCCCCAGTCCGAGCGCGAACAGGTGGAGCGGTTGAAGGCGTTCAAGGCCGGTCGCGACCAGGCGCTGGTGGAGCGCCGGCTGGAGGAGCTGCGCGAGGTGGCGCGCGGCGATGGGAACCTGCTGCCGGCGATCCGCGCGGCGCTGAAGGACCGCTGCTCGCTGGGCGAGGCGTGCGGGGCGATGCAGGACGTGTTCGGCCAGTACGCGCCGACCTTCTGAGGACGCCCACGCTCCTGGGCGGCGCGCATGTTTGTGTTTACTTTTTGGACGCCAACCAATTTGGTGGAGCGCTAAAAGAGCACATTTGCACGTACCCCATGACGCGGGTGCGCCGGCCGGACCCATAAGATTCGCGCGGTGCTCGCCGCCTCCGCCTACGAAATCGTGCTCGCCGTGCACATCATGGCGGTGGTGATCGCGTTTGGCGTCACGTTCGCCTACCCGATCATGTTCGCCGTCGCCGGGCGCGCCGACCCGCGCGCGCTGCCGACGATGCACCGCGTGGAGTACACCACTGAGCGCTTCCTCGTCAACGGCGGCCTGCTGGTGGTGGTCGCGGCCGGCATCTACCTCGCCTCTAAGGGCCACCTTTGGAGCCAGTTCTTCGTCCAGTGGGGGCTCGGCGCCGCGGTCGTGATCGGGGCGCTGGCGGGAGCGGTGATGATCCCGACCGCCAAACGCGCCGAGCAAGCCGCCGCCCGCGACATCGAGGCCGCCGGCGACGGCGAGGTGGCGCTCGGCGCCGAATACCAGGCGCTCGTGCGGCGCCTGGGGATCGTCGGCTCCTCGCTCTCGCTGCTGGTGCTGGCGACGATCGCCATCATGGTGATCCAGCCGTAGAGGGCCGCTGAGCTCGCGTAGTGTGCGTCATAGCGGGATTCGCCCGCTGGTCGTGACGGTCTGGTCGTCCGGCAGCCTGAAGTAGTCGGCCGGGTCGGCGGCGCGACGCGCCATTGCGACGTACAGCCGCTTGCGCCACATCGCTATGCCAGGCTCGCGGGTGGGCTCGATCGCGACCTTCGAGACGAAGTAGGTGGCGTTCGCGAGGTCGGGCTCGCCTTCGATCAAGCCCTGCTCGACCGCCCTGCGCAGCGCGGCCGGGACGTCCTGCTCCTCGAGGAAGCCGAAGTGCACCGTCAGCGGCGTGATGCTCTCCACGAGTGGGTCGAGCGGATCGCCGGTCGCGCCGCTGAAGAGCATCTTCGCCTCCGGCCGCACCCTCTCGGAGTCCGCCACGCGAGGGATGCGCTCCGTCTCGACGGCGACGATCATCACGTGGGCGTGCAGGGTTTGGTTGTGCTCGAAGTCGGCCTGCAGCGCCAGCGGCGCACCGCGCAGGTTGGGGCTGAGGAAGATCGCGACACCCGGGACCTGGCGCACCGGGAGGCTGCGCCCGCCGAGCTGCTCGATGAAGTCCGCGAGCAGCCCTTCCGCGCTTTCGCGGTTGGCGTTCACGATCTCGCGTCCGTGATACCAGGTGATGACGAGCGTGAACACGACGAGCGCGATCACGAGCGGCAGCCATCCGCCGTGCACGATCTTCGTGAGGTTCGCCGCGAAGAACGCGATCTCGACCGTGAGGAACACCGCGGCGCCGAGCGCGATCTGTGCTCGCGGCCTGCGCCACAGCAGCCGCGCCACCGCAAGGAACAGGATCGTGTTGAGGATGAACGTGCCGGTGACCGCGACGCCGTAGGCCGACGCAAGCGCGGTGGACGAGCCGAATCCGATCGCGATCACCAGCACCGTCACGAACATCGCGCCGTTGATCGCCGGCACGTAGATCTGCCAGATCTGCCGCTCGGAGGTGTGGCGGATCGAAAGCCGGGGCAGGAAGTCGAGCTGCACGGCCTGCTGGGTCACGCTGAAGGCGCCCGAGATCACGGCCTGCGAGGCGATGATCGTCGCGGCGGTCGCCAACACCACCATCGGTATCTGTGCCCAGCTCGGGAACAACAGGTAGAAGGGGTCGGAGATCGCCTGCGGGGAGCGCAATATCAGCGCTCCCTGGGCGAGGTAGTTGAGGGTGAGCGCCGGGAACGCGATCAAAAACCATGCGCGGCGGATCGGCGGGCGCCCGAAATGGCCCATGTCGGCGTAGAGCGCCTCGGCGCCCGTCACCGCCAGCACGACGGAGGCGAGCGCGATGAACGCGACGCCGCCGTGCTCGGCGAAAAACTGCACCCCGTAGCTCGGCGACAGCGCGCGCAGGATGCCGGGGTGATGCGCCACCTCCACGGCACCCACCACGCCGAGCACGCCGAACCAGACGACCATCACCGGCCCGAACAGGTTGCCGACGACGCCCGTGCCGAAGCGCTGGATCGCGAACAGCACGCAGAGGATCGCCACCGCGATCGGCAGCACGAGCGCGTGCAGGCTCGGCACCGCGACCTTCAGACCTTCCACTGCGGAGAGCACCGAGATCGCCGGGGTGATCGCGCCGTCGCCGTAGAACAGCGCGGCGCCGGCGATCCCGAGCGTGATCAGCACCGCCGGCACGACCGCGCGGCGGCTGCGCCGCGCGCCTTGCAGCAGCGACGTCAGCGCCATGATGCCGCCCTGGCCGCGATCGTCGGCGCGCATGATGAACGTGACGTACTTGATCGACACGACGAGCGTGATCGCCCAGAACACGAGTGAGATCACGCCGTAGACGTCGCCTTGCGTGGCGTGGACTGCGTGGTGATCGCCAGCGAACACCGCCTGCAGCGCGTACAGCGGACTGGTGCCGATGTCCCCGAACACCACCCCCAGCGCGCCAAGCGTGAGCGCCGCCATCGCGTTTCTCGCGGCGGCGTTCCCGCTCGGTCCAGACTTGCGGGCGGTCTCGAGGGAAGGGGCGAGGCTTTCGGCAGGCACCGGCGGACGGTATCGCGCTCCATACGCGCTACCCCACCGCGGAACCGCACTCCTGGAGCACTGTACCCTGGAGCTTCATGAGCCAGGGATACCGAGTAGCGGTCGTCGGCGCCACCGGCCAGGTCGGCTCGCTGATGCTGCAGTTGCTGCGCCAGCGCGCGTACCCCGCGCGCGAGGTGGTGGCGTTTGCGTCGGAGCGCTCCGCCGGGCGCGTGCTGGAGGGCGCCGGCCTCGACGGCGGCGACCTCACCGTGCAGGGCCTCTCCGAGGAGTCGATCCAGGGTTTCGACCTCGCGCTGTTCTCCGCCGGCGGCTCCACCTCGGGCGAATGGGCGCCGCGGTTTGCCGACGCCGGCGCCGTGGTGGTCGACAACTCCTCGCGCTGGCGCACCCACGGCGACGTGCCGCTGGTCGTCGCCGAGGTCAACCCCCACGCGCTGGCGCAGCACCGCGGGATCGTGGCCAACCCCAACTGCTCCACGATGCAGATGGTGGTGGCGCTCAAGCCCATCCACGACGCCGCCGGCATCGAGCGCCTGGTGATCTCCACCTACCAGGCGGTCTCCGGCACCGGCAAGGCGGCGGTGGACGAGCTGCTGGAACAGTCGCACGCGCTGCTGCACCAGCGGGAGATCCCCGCGCCCGAGGCGTACGCCCACCAGATCGCCTTCAACGCGCTCCCCCACGCCGGCAGTTTCGCCGCCGGCGACGACCACACCGACGAGGAGCGCAAGCTGATCAACGAGACCCGCAAGATCCTCGCCGACCCCGATATCCGCGTCAGCGCCACCTGCGTGCGCGTGCCCGTCGTCAACGGCCACTCCGAGGCCGTCAACGTACAGACGCGCGAGGAGCTCTCTCCCGAGCGCGCGCGCGAGCTGTTGGAAGCGGCGCCCGGCGTCACCGTGCTCGACGACCCCGCTGCCGCGCTCTACCCTCTGGCGATCGACGCCTCCGGCAGCGACCAGGTGTTCGTGGGGCGCATCCGCCGCGACCCGGGTCACGAGCACGCGCTCGATCTGTGGGTCGTCGCCGACAACCTCCGCAAGGGCGCGGCCACCAACGCCGTGCAAATCGCCGAGCTGCTGCATGAGCGGGGGCTGATTCGGCCCTCGCGGGAGCGGGCCACCGCCTGACGCCTGGCCGTCGCCCTGAAGGACTCGCACGGCCGCCCTCGAAACACGAGGCGATGCCCTCCATCGAAGCGCAGCGCACGCTCGTCAAGTCCCCGCCGGAGCTGTGGACGGAGTTGAGCGACCCCGTCTCGCTCGCGCGCCACCTGGGCGACGTCGGCGAGATCCGGATCGCGCGCGTCGAGCCGGAGACCAAGGTCGAGTGGGAGGCCGAGTCGGCCAGCGGCACCGTGGAGTTGAAGCCCTCCGGCTGGGGCACCAAGGTCACGCTCACCATCGACCGCGAGGTCGCCGAGCCGGTGATCGCCGAGCCAGAGCCCGAGCCTCAGCCCGTGCACGAGGTGCAGCCAGAGCCCGAGCCGGTGCGCCACCGCTGGTTTGCGAAGCTTTTCCGACGCCGCCGCGCGCGGCAACCGACACCGGCGCCTGAGCCGGTCGAGGCCGAGCCGTCGCCCGACCTGGCGGCCGAACTCGCCGCCGAGCTGGCGCGGCTGGAAGCGATGATGGCCGCGCGGGACGCCGAGCTGCTCGGCGCGGTGCTCGACCGCCTCGGCGCCGCCCACCACCGGCCGTTTTCGCGCGGCTGAGCGAGCGGCGCCACACCACCCTGGCGCAGCCGGACGGCGCCGTCACGCCACTGTGGCCCGACCCGCCGAGCGACGGCGCGGATAACATCCCCCGCCCGATGATGCGCGCCAAGGCACCAGAAACCTACGAGGAGAAGCTCACACAGCTGCAGGAGCTGCGCGCCGGCGCGCTGCACTCCGCGCCGGAGGCGGAGAAGAAGCAGCACGCGCGCGGCAAGTACACCGCGCGCGAGCGCGTCGAGAAGCTGCTCGACCCCGGCTCCTTCCAGGAGCTCGACACGTTCGTGCGCCACCGCACCTACGAGTTCGACATGCAGAAGAACCGCCCGTGGGGCGACGCGGTGGTGACCGGCCACGGCACGATCGAAGGCCGCCAGGTGTGCGTGTTCAGCCAGGACTTCACCGTGTTCGGCGGCTCGCTGGGCGAGGTGATGGGCGAGAAGATGTGCAAGATCATGGACCTCGCCGCCAAGATCGGCTGCCCGATCATCGGCATCAACGACTCCGGCGGGGCCCGCATCCAGGAGGGCGTCGTCTCCCTCGGCGCCTACGGCGACATCTTCCTGCGCAACGTGCGCTCCTCCGGCGTGATCCCGCAGATCAGCCTGGTGATGGGCCCGTGCGCCGGCGGCGCGGTGTACTCGCCGGCGATCACCGACTTCATCTTCATGGTCGCCGAGACCTCCCACATGTTCATCACCGGCCCCGACGTGATCAAGACCGTCACCGGCGAGGAGGTCGGCTTCGAGGAGCTGGGCGGGGCGATGTCGCACAACACCAAGTCGGGCGTCGCCCACTTCGCCTCCGTCGACGAGGACGCCTGCCTGGATGACTGCCGCTACCTGCTGTCGTTTTTGCCCTCCAACAACCTCTCCACGCCGCCGCGCGTGCAGTCCACCGACGACCCGCTGCGGATGGACGAGGAGCTCGACCACGTGGTCCCCGACAACCCCAACAAGCCCTACGACATGCGCGACGTGGTGCGGCTGATCGTCGACGACGGCGAGTTTTTGGAGGTGCACGAACACCACGCCAAGAACATCGTCTGCGGCTTCGCGCGCATGGACGGCTTCACCGTGGGCGTGGTCGGCAACCAGCCCAACCAGCTGGCGGGAGTGCTCGACATCGACGCCTCCGCCAAGGCCGCGCGCTTCGTGCGCACCTGCGACGCGTTCAACATCCCGCTGCTCACCTTCTGCGACGTCCCCGGCTTCCTTCCCGGCACCGCCCAGGAGTGGGGCGGGATCATCCGCCACGGCGCCAAGCTGCTGTACGCGTTCGCCGAGGCCACCGTGCCGAAGCTGACGATCATCACGCGCAAGGCCTACGGCGGCGCCTACGACGTGATGTCATCCAAGCATCTCGGCGCCGACTTCAACTTCGCCTGGCCCACCGCCGAGGTCGCGGTGATGGGGCCGGAGGGCGCCGTCAACATCATCTACCGGCGCGACATCGCCGGCAGCCCCACGCCCGACGAGCGGCGCAAAACGCTGATGGACGACTACAAGGCGCGTTTCGCCAACCCCTACACCGCCGCCGAGCGCGGCTACATCGACGACGTCATCATCCCCCACGAGACCCGCCCGCGGCTGATCACCGCGCTGCGCACCCTGGAGACCAAGCGCGAACCCGGGCCCAAGCGCAAGCACGGCAACATCCCGCTGTAGCGGCACCGGCGCGTGGGTTGCACTCATACTTTTGGACGCCAACCATCCGTCAGCGCCGCCTGGCGTCGTAGATTGAAAAGAGTCCATCTGGACTAAAAAGCGTCGATATGGACTCTATACTGTCCATATGGATGTGGCACGCCCATACTCAACGGTCAGTCCCAAACTCGAGGGCGATGTCCTGCGCGCACTTGCGGGTACCACCAGGCTCCTCACGGGCCGTGAGGTCACACTGCTCACCGGCAAAACGTCGCACAGCGGGGTCATGGCCGTCCTCAGCAGGCTCGTAGAGCACGGTCTCGTCGAGCGCGTCGAGCTCAACAGAACGTCTCTGTACGCTCTGAATCGAGATCACCTGGCAGCTCCAGCCGTCGAGCTCCTCATGGGAATGCGCGAAAAGCTGCTCGATCAAATCCGCCGCAAGCTCGGCGCCTGGCAGATCGCTCCCCTCCACGCATCGTTGTTCGGCTCGACCGCACGGGGGGACGGGGACGCTCAGAGCGACATCGACCTGTTCGTGGTGCGGCCGGACGACGTGGACGAAGACCATCCCGCATGGTGCTCTCAGATCGATGATCTTCGGACGCAGATCCTCCGATGGACGGGTAACGGCGCCGGCGTAGTGCAGGTCTCCGAGTCGGAGGTTGCACATCTGCTCGACGAGGAACCGCCGATCGTCGCCGACCTTCGTTCGGATGCGATCGTTCTCCACGGCCCGGAGATCGACGCCCTGTCGGAGGTCGACAGCATGTCGCACGCGACGTGAGTCCAAGCGGCTCCAGCCGCACGCAGCGATGCACCGAGAATGACGCCACCACGCGCCTGCGGCACGCGCGCAAGTTCCTCGAGGTCGCGGAGTTGGTCGCCGGCGAAGGCGAGGACGTCGAGTACTCGAGCCCAGCCACGGCCTTGGCCGTGTTGGCCGGAATCGCGGCGTCGGACGCAGCGTGCTGCAAGGCGCTTGGGCGCCGCGCAAGAGGGCAAAGCCACCACGAGGCGACAACCCTGCTCGAACAGGTCTCACCCGGCGGGAGACGCGCCGCCAACTCTCTGAGCCGCCTGCTCAACCTCAAGGACGAGGCGCACTACGGCCTGCTCGATGTGGGTGGCCAGCATCTCAAGGCCTCCCTTCGGCAGGCCACTGACCTGGTTGAGTTCGCCGCGAAGGTCATGGCGCGCTGACACCACCTACGGAGGCTGGGGATTGTGTACGTACTTTTAGGAAGCCAACCAGTCGCTCAGCCGCGCCGTCGCCCGGCGCGTTCGCCGAGCAGCAGCCACCACGGATAGGTGGCGAAGATCAGTGCCGCCACCAGATGCGTGCGCCAGCCGGCGCGCTTGTGGTCGAAGCGGAACACACCCGAGTTGAGCATCCAGTCGCGTCCGCTCTGCGCCCGGCACAGCCGCCAGATCGGCCGCGTCCAGGGGCGGTTGAAGTAGAGCGAGATGCTGGTCGCCAAAAACGCCGTCGCGGTCGCCGCTTGCACCGCACTCGCGGTGGCGGTGCGCTCGGGCATTGCCCGGCCGTAGGCGCGGCCAGTCGCATATAGCCAGGGTGGGTCGATCAGGAACGACATCCAGCCTCCTCGTTGGTTGGGGTATCGCCGGCCGGGACCGGGCCGCGGGCGACGATGCGAGCACTGGGCGAATCGCCGACCGGCGTATCGGGAACGACGCGCCCCAGCAGGTGATACGCCAGTCGGGTGGCGAGCGCCATGATCGTGATCTGCGGGTTGACGCCCAGCGAGCTGGGTATCGCGCTGCCGTCCGCCACATACACACCCTCCACGCCGTGCACGCGCAAATCGGGGTCCAGCACCCCGCTGGCGGGGTCGGCGTCGGCGCGCGCTGTGCCGAGCGGGTGGAACGCCATCAGTTTCAAGTCGCGCGCGCGGGCACGCTCGGGGGCGACGCCGCACGGCAGCGGCAGATACACCTCGCGGGCACCGGCGGCGTGAAACAGCTCCCTCAGGCGCACCAGGCCGGCGCGGAACTTCGCCAGGTCGTCGTCCACCAGGTCGTAGCGGATCAGCGGATTGCGGGCGTGCAGGCGCGCACCGAGCCGCGGGGGCGTGCCGCCGCTTTGCCAGCCGCCGTGCGTACCGCCGCCGAGCGCCGGCAGGTGCCCTCGCGAGCTGTCGCTCACCATCACGCCAAACTGCGCCAACCGCCGGTAGGCGGCCATCGCCGCGCGGTGGCGCTCGCCAGTGAGCGGCAGCGAAAGCGCGGCGTACGCGGGCGGGCCGGCGACGCTCTCGAACATGATCCCCTCGTGCGCAAACTCGTCCACATAGAAGCTCTGCGGCACGCCACGCGCCATGTCGACGGTCTCATCCATCAGCGCAAATGCCGCCGTGGCGGGGTGCAGCACGAGATTGCGCCCCAGTTGCCCCGACGCGCCGCCGAGGCTGCTTTGAGCGAGCAGCGCCGGTGTGTGGATCGTGCCGCACGCGATCACCACCGTTGGAGCGCGCACCTCCAGCCGCTCGCCGCACACCGCCTCCACAGAATGCGAACGGCCGGCGCCCACCACCACCCGCCGCACGTCCGCGCCGGTGAGGATCCGCGCGCCGGCGGCGCGCGCGCGGGGGATGTAGGTGATGCCGGTGTGCTGCTTGGCGGAGGTGGGACAGCCGAACGCGCATACGCCCGAGCCCACGCAGCCCTTGGCGTTGCGCTTCAGATAGCCGTGCGACCACCCCAGCCGCTCCGCGCCGCGGCGCGCCACGGCGGCGTTGGCGCCGGCCAGCTCGGGTGTGACCTCGGCGACCGACAGCGCCGTTTCCACGCGCGCGAAACACGAGTCGAGCGCATCGCCGTCCAACTCCAAACCGTGGTTGGCGCGCCAGCGCTCCAGCACGCGCGCGGGCGTGCGAAAGCAGGTGCCGGAGTTGACCAGCGTCGTGCCGCCCAATCCCCGGCCCAGCGGCAGCAGGATCGGCGGGTTGCCCAGCGTCAGGGTCTGCCCGCCGTCGCGATACAGCCGCGCCATCATCTGCAGCGGTCGCGCCGTGAAACCGTCGGGGTCGTGGTGGGGCCCCTGCTCCAGCACCACCACGCGGGCGCCGCCCTCGGCCAGCTCGGCCGCCGCCACCGCGCCGCCGGCGCCCGCGCCGATCACGCACACGTCGGCGTCGATCCGCTCGCCGGCGCTCACAACCACCCCCCCACCCGCGGGCACATCACGGCCGCCCCTCCCCGCGGCGCAGCGCGCGTCCGTGGGCGACCACGGCGTCGGGATCCCAGCCGAGCGAGGCGGCGAGACCGGCCTCTTCGTAGCGCGCCATTCCGAGCACCCCCTGCGCGAGCTGCTCCGCCCCGCCGACACGTCGCAGCAGACGCACCCCGCGAGGGCGCCGGCCGAGCGCCGCCAATGCCCGCAGACCCACACGCTGCGGCCATGGGGCGGCGGCGAGGAAGCTGTCGAGCGGTTGGGACACCCAGCGAGCCTACCAGCGCCCTGGCTGTGCGGCCAGTCGCCGCTGGCGCCTACACTTCGGGTCACCGTGGTCAACCGCCGCCCGCAACTGGAGCTGATCACTCCCAACGCCTCGCCGCAGGAAGCGGCGGCCGTGGTGGCGGCGCTGGAGCGCTTCATGAGAGACACCGCGCCGCGATTGGCGCCTCCCCGCCCCCACCGCGGCTTATGGACGCGAGCCGCGATGCTCGAATGCGTCGGGCGCGAGGACGAGTGGCCCACCGCGTGGGGCGATCCGACCCCCTGGGAGTGACGGAGCGCGCGCCCAGCCAGCGGCGCGCCCGGGACCGAGCGCGAGCGCAGAGATGTACTCCAAACGCACGCCAACCAAATTGGTTGGCGGCGTGAAAGCACACACAACATCGCACCCCCCCCGACAGCTTGTTTGGATGCCCACTCCGCCGACGCCGCGCCTGGATCACCACCCCCGCCAACGCCGGCTTGGACAAATACCCAAAAGCCGCTAGCCTTTAGCCCCAATCGATTCGCCGCCGATACCACACCCTGCGCAGAGCACCCCCGATCAGGAGGACCCGTTAGATGCAGCCGACCGCCGTACCCCCCGCGCCGCGCGGCACCCTGGAGGACCCGGAGATCCTGCAGAACGTGCCGGGACACGTGATCCCGATTTTGCAGCGGGAGTTCGACGACTTCAAGACGGAGGCCGTCAAATTCCTGGAGGGGCAGACGGCCGAGGACGAGTTCATCAAGTTCCGCCTCAAGCAGGGGGTGTACGGGCAGCGCCAGCCCGACGTGCAGATGATCCGCGTGAAGCTGCCGTTCGGCGGGATCACACCCGAGCAGCTGGAGAAGTTCGCCGACGTGGTCGACAAGTACGTCCCCCTCAACAAGGGCCACGTCACCACCCGCCAGAACATCCAGATGCACCACATCCCGCTGCTGGACGCCGAGCAGGCGATCCGCGAGCTGGGCGAGGCGGGACTGTCGAGCCGCGAGGGGTGCGGCAACACCGTGCGCAACGTCACCGGCGACCCGTGGGCGGGTGTGGCCAGCGACGAGCTGTTCGACATGACCCCCTACGCCGGCGCGTATGTGCGCTACTTCGTGCGCCACCCCACCACGCAGGCGATGCCACGCAAGATCAAGACCGCCTTCGACGCCAGCGAGCCGGGCAGGGCGATCGCCGAAATCCACGACATCGCCTACCGTGCGCGGGTCAAGGAGATCGACGGCCGGGAGGTGCGCGGCGCGCAGATGCTGGTGGGCGGCGGCACCTCGATCATGCCGCGCAAGGCGCCGGTGCTGTACGAGTGGGTGGGGCTGGACGACGGCGAGTATTTGAAGATCGCCGAGGCGGTGTTCCGGATCTTCGACCGCCAGGAGTGGCTGCGCGTCAACCGCGCACGGGCGCGGATCAAGGTGTTTGTCGACAAGTACGGGATCGACGAGCTGCGCCGCCAGGTGGAGGAGGAGCTGCGGGGCGAGTGGGTGTCCGAACGCGACTTCTCGGTGAAACAGCTGATGTTCGTCGACGACGAGCGCGAGAGCGCCCCGGCGCCCCCGGCGACGTACGGCACCCCCAACGGCGACGTCTCCGAGTATGAGCGCTGGCGCACGGCCAACGTGCGCCCCCAGAAGCAGGAGGGATACGTCACGGTGGAGGCGAAGATCGTGCGCGGCGACCTCACCCCCGAGCAGTTCCGCGGGCTGGCGGCGATCGTGCGCGACTACTCCGGTGGGTACGCGCGCACGACGGTGCAGCAGAATTTGGTGCTGCGCTGGGTGCGCGAGGAGTGCGCGTACGACGTGTGGCGGGCGCTGTCGGAGCTGGGCCTCGGCGACGCCGGCTCACGCGAAGTCAACGACGTCGTCTCCTGCCCCGGCACCGACTCGTGCAAGCTCGGCATCACCTCCTCGATGGGTCTCAACCAGGCGGTGCAGGAGCGGATCGAGGCGATGGAGATCAGCGACCCGCTGACACGCGCGATCCACATCAAGATGAGCGGCTGCCCCAACGGCTGCGGGCAGCACCACCTCGGCGCGATCGGCTTCTATGGCGCGTCGATCAAAGTGGGCGAGCACACGATCCCCGCCTACATCCCGCACGTGGGCGGCGTGTTCGAAGGCGGCGAAGTGCAGTTCGGCCAGCGCTTGAAGCTGCGTTTGCCCGCCAAGCGCATACCGGAGGCGGTGGAGCGCTGGATCCGCCACTACGAGTCCGCGCGCGCCGACGGCGAGCAGTGGGGCGCGTTCGTGGAGCGCGTGGGCACGCCGGAGCTGGAAGGGTTGGTCAAGGACCTCTCGCTGCCGGCGGAGTTCGGCCTGCAGACGATGAGCCAGTTCATCGACTGGAACCGCAGCGTCCCGTTCGAAGTGATTCGAGGAGAGGGCGAGTGCGCGGTTTGAGCGACACCACCTCGCGGGCCGCCTCGGCCACCGCCGTGCTCGACCTGGGCGCGAGCCTTGGCGCGACGCTGCGCGAGGCCGTGGACCGCCACGGCGAGCGCGCGGTGCTGCTGTGCTCCTTCCAAAAGGAGGAGTCGGTGCTGCTCGACGAGCTGCTGGCGATCGACGGCGGCGAGCGCGTGCGGGTGGCGACGATCGACACCGGCGTGCTGTTCGAGGAGACGCTGCAAACGTGGCGCGCGTTCGAGGAGCGCTTCGGCGTGGCGATCGAGGTGTTCGACGCGAGCGCGCCGGAGGGCGAGCGCTGGGGCGGCCCCGAGCAATGCTGCTCGGTTGCCAAGGTGGCCGCGCTGGAGGGCGCGCTGGAGGGCGCCGAGGGCTGGGTCACCGGCATCCGCCGTGAGCAGGGCCCGACGCGCGCGCAGGCGGAGCTGGTCGAGCACGACGAGCGGCGCAACCTGTGGAAGTACAACCCGCTGGCGCACTGGACCGAGAAGGACCTGTGGCGCCGTATACACGAGCGCAACCTGCCCTACAACCCCCTGCACGATCATGGCTACGCCTCGATCGGCTGCGAGCCCTGCACGCGGCCGGGCAGCGGCCGCGAAGGCCGCTGGGCGGGGACTGAGAAGACCGAGTGCGGGCTGCACGTGGAGACGGTGGGATGACACCGACCGACACGTGCGCGACCGAGCGCACGCAAACGACGGGAGCGCAAGGATGTACGGCGGAGCGGGTGCGATGACGATGAGCGTGATGGAGCGGCCTCAGCTGAGCCATTTGCGCGCGCTGGAGAGCGAGGCGATCCACGTGATGCGCGAGGTGGCCGCCGAATTCGAGAAACCGGTGCTGCTGTTCAGCGGCGGCAAGGACTCGATCGTGCTGCTGCGCCTCGCCGAGAAGGCGTTCCGCCCGGCGCCGTTCCCGTTCCCGCTGATGCACGTCGACACCGGTCACAACTTTTCCGAGGTGATCGAGTACCGCGACCGCCGTGTGGTGGAGCTGGGCGAGCGGCTGATCGTGGCGAGCGTGCAGGAGTCGATCGACAGCGGCCGTGCGGTGGAGGAGACGGGGCCGCGCGCGTCGCGCAACCGTTTGCAGACGGTGACGCTGCTGGACGCCATCACCGAGCACGGCTTCGACGCCGCGTTCGGCGGCGCCCGCCGCGACGAGGAGCGCGCCCGCGCCAAGGAGCGGATCTTCTCCTTCCGCGACGACTTCGGCCAGTGGGACCCCAAGAACCAGCGCCCGGAGCTGTGGAACCTCTACAACGGCCGCATCCGCCGCGGCGAGCACGTGCGCGTGTTCCCGCTGTCCAACTGGACGGAGCTGGACGTGTGGGAGTACATCTCCCAGGAGCGCCTGGAGGTGCCGTCGATCTACTTCGCCCACGAACGCCCCGTGTTCAGCCGCGACGGGATGCTGTACGCGTGGCGCGAGGGCGTGGAGCTGATCGACGGCGAGCGGGTGGTCTCCGAGATGGTGCGCTATCGCACGGTGGGCGACATGAGCTGCACCGGCGGCGTGCGCTCGCAGGCGACCACGCTGGAGGAAGTGGTGCTGGAGATCGCCGCCACGCGCATCACCGAGCGCGGCGAGACGCGCGCCGACGACCGCGTGTCGGAGGCGGCGATGGAGGACCGCAAGAAGGCTGGTTACTTCTGATGGTGGGCAGGTCGTTTGGGATGAAGCCCCCCACAAGGGGGGGCGGGGGTGGTTGGCCTGGCGCGTTGACGGAGCCAGCCCGATGACGTTGGACCTCCTGCGTTTCACCACCGCCGGCTCGGTGGACGACGGCAAGAGCACGCTGATCGGCCGCCTGCTGTACGACTCCAAGCAGGTGTTCGAAGACCAGCTGGAGCATGTGGCGCTGGCCAGCGCCCGCCGCGGCGGTGAGGGGGCACTGGATTTGGCGCTGCTCACCGACGGCTTGCGCGCCGAGCGCGAGCAGGGGATCACGATCGACGTGGCCTACCGCTACTTCGCCACCGCGCGGCGCCGCTTCATCATCGCCGACTGCCCCGGCCACCAGCAGTACACGCGCAACATGGTCACCGGCGCCTCCACGGCCGACCTGGCGGTGATTTTGCTGGACGCGCGCAAGGGTGTGCTGGAGCAGTCCAAGCGCCACGCGTTCATCAGCGCGCTGCTGGGCATCCCCCATTTGGTGGTGGCGGTGAACAAGATGGACCTGGTGGAGTATTCGCGGGCGCGGTTCGAAGAGCTGGTGGCGGAGTTTGGGGAGTTCGCCCGCAAGCTCGGCCCGCGTCCCGACGACGACGCCGCCGCGAGCGTGGAGCGCGACCGCGGCCCCGACGTCACCTACATCCCGATCTCGGCGCTGGAGGGCGACAACGTGGTGGCACGCTCACCGCGCATGAGCTGGTATGAGGAGCCGCCGCTGCTGGAGTTTTTGGAGGAGGTGGAGGTGGCGTACGACCACCCCTTCGACACCAAGGCGCGCTTCCCGGTGCAGTGGGTGGTGCGCCCCAGCGGCGGCGACGAGGCCAGCAACGACTACCGCGGCTACGCGGGGCAGCTGGCAAGCGGCGCGCTGCGCGTAGGCGAGGAGGTGGTGGCGCTCCCCAGCGGTTTGCGCACGCGGATCGCCGCGATCGACACCTTCGACGGCGAGCTGGAGCAGGCGCTGGCGCCGATGTCGGTGACGCTGCGGCTGGAGGACGCGTTGGATGTGTCGCGCGGCGAGCTGATCTGCCGCGCCGAGGAGGCGCCGACGGTGGGGCGCGAGCTGCGGGCCGACGTGTGCTGGCTGAACGAGCGCCCGCTGCGCCCGGGGGGCCGCTACGCGATCAAGCACACCACGCGCGGCGCCACCGCGGTTGTGGACGCACTGGAGGACGTCGTGGACGTGCACACGTTGGAGCGCGCCGCGGCGCCCGCGGAGCTGGCGCTGAACGACATCGGCAGGGTGCGTTTGCGCACCAGCACACCGCTGGCGTTCGACCCCTACCGCGCCAACCGCCGCACGGGCAGCTTCATTTTGATCGACGAAGCCACCAACGAGACCGTGGGCGCCGGGATGGTGGGCGCGTAGTTTCGGCATACACACGCCGTCCGTTTCGACATACATTCGAGCCTGCCCCGACAAATAGAACTCTGCGGGCGGGTGCGCCGATAGGTGTAATGGCGACGCGGCCCAAAGGCCGCAACGCCCGGTAGGCAGGCACCGAGCGCGAAAGCGCACCAGGGCGGTGCCGATGCTCGCGCCCGGGGTCTGTGGAGCGCTTACCCCGGGCGCGGGCGCCTGCCAGTGAGCCACCCGCCGCCGGGCGGGCGGGCAATCCTCGGCCGGGGCCAGGGCGCGCCGCGAGGCAGTGGTAATCTGCCGGCCCGATGTTTACGAAGGTGCTTGTGGCCAACCGGGGTGAGATTGCCGTGCGCATCGTGCGCGCGCTGGAGGAGCTGGGCGTGGCCTCGGTGGCGGTGTACTCGGAGCTCGACCGCGACGCGCTGCACGTGGCGCGCGCGGAGGAGGCCTACAACCTCGGTGACGGGCCGGCGGCCGACAACTACCTCAACATCGAGAAGATCCTCGACGCGGCCGCGCGCGCCGGCGCGCAGGCGATCCACCCCGGGTACGGCTTCCTCGCCGAGAACGCCCCTTTCGCCCAGGCTTGCGCCGACGCCGGCGTCGTGTTCATCGGCCCACCGCCCAGCGCGATCGAGGCGATGGGCTCGAAGACGCGTGCACGCGAGCTGATGCAGGCCGCGGGCGTGCCGATCGTGCCGGGCACCACCGAGCCGGTGGCGAGCGTGGCCGACGCGCTGGAGATCGCCAACGACCAGATCGGCTTCCCGGTGGCCGTGAAGGCGGCGGGCGGCGGCGGCGGCAAGGGCTTTCGGGTGGCACTCACCGCGGACGACCTGGAGGGCGCGTTCGAGGGCGCCAGCCGTGAGGGTGAGAAGTTCTTCTCCGACCCCACCGTCTATCTGGAGCGCTACCTGCCCGACCCGCGCCACGTGGAGGTGCAGGTGCTGGCCGACCGCCACGGCAACGTGATCCACCTCGGCGAGCGCGACTGCTCGATCCAGCGCCGCCACCAGAAGGTGATCGAGGAGTCGCCGGCGCCGGAGTGGGTGGTGGACGCCGGGATGCGCGAGCGGATCGGCCAGATCGGGGTGGAGGCGGCCCGCGCGGTGGACTACGTGGGTGCCGGCACGATCGAGGGCTTGCTTTCTACGCATGCCGGTGGCGAGCCGGCGTACTTCTTCCTGGAGATGAACACGCGCGTGCAGGTGGAGCACTGCGTGACGGAGATGACCACCGGCATCGACATCGTCAAGGAGGGCATCAAAGCGGCCGCCGGCGAGCCGCTGGCGTACAAGCAGGAGGACGTGCGGTTGCGCGGGCACGCGATCGAGTGCCGCATCAACGCCGAGGACGCCTCCAAGAACTTCGCCCCCGCCCCCGGAAAAATCGGCCGCTACAAAGAGCCCGCCGGCCCGGGCGTGCGCGTGGACTCGGGCGTGGGCGAGAACGGCGAAGTGTCGCCGATGTACGACCCGATGGTGGCCAAGCTGATCGTGTGGGACGCCGACCGCGCGCAGGCCACCAAGCGGATGCTGCGGGCGCTGAAGGAATACGAGATCGAGGGGTTGCGCACGCTGATCCCCTTCCACAAAACGCTGCTGGCCACCGAGCAGTGGGAGCGGGGGGAGACCTGCCGCGATCTGCTGGAAGACCGCAAGTGGCTGAAGACGCTGGCGTTCGACGCCCCCGCCAACAGCGCGGCCGCCGACGGCGAGGAGGGCGAGCAGATGGAGCACGCCTACACCGTGGAGGTGTCGGGCAAGCGCTTCGACGTGCGCGTCGTCGGCCCGCCGGGCGGGCGGGATTCCAATCCCTCCGCGGGGGGCGCCGCGCAGAACGGATCGGCGGCGGGGCGGGTGGGACCCCAATCGAAGCGCCGCGGCGAGCGCCGCTCGGCCGCCACCGGTGGGCCGGACACGCTGGCGTCTCCCCTGCAGGGCAACATGTGGAAGGTGCTGGTGAAGCAGGGCGACACCGTGCAGGAGGGCCAGCTGCTGTGCATCATCGAGGCGATGAAGATGGAGAACGAGATCACCGCACACAAGAGCGGCGTGATCGCCGAGCTGCCAATCTCCGAGGGCGCCCCGATCGCCGCGGGCGCCCCGATCGCCACGATCAAGAGCGACGCGGCCGTCAGCTGAGCGCGGCCAGGCTCTGCTCGATCGCCGCCAGCGCCTGCTCGGGGCCGATCGGCGGACCGTGGCCGGGAACGATGCGCTCGGCGGCCGCCACCAGCGGGCGCAGGCGCTCCAGCGTGGCCCGGTAGGCGTCAGCCGACCCCCCCGTTTCGACTTTGGGCGGCTCGACGGCGGAGAGGTAGTCGCCGGCCACCAGCACGCCCGCCCAGGGAATCCCTATGGCCATGCCGTCTGCCGTGTGGCCGGGGGCGGCGTGCAGCTCGAGCTCCCGGTGCCCGAGCGCGCAGCGCCCGGGCACCGGCAGCGCCTGAATCGAGCCCAGCATCAGTGGACCGGGCCGCTCGACGTAAAACTCCCGATCGAACTCGCGCAGCTCCCGCTGCGCCTCCCCGGGGGAGGCCTGCAGCCGCGCCACGGTGCTCTCGGCGCACCCCAGTGCCGCATCTGGGAAGGCGAGGCGGCCGAGCAGGTGGTCCCAGTCGGCGTGGGTGGCCAGCAGGCCGCTGGGCGCCGGGAAGCGCGCCTGCTCCAGCAACGCCGGAAGCGCCTCCAGCTCCTCGGGGAGCACCGGCGAGTCGATCACGAAGGTCTCTTCCGGCGGTCCGCTCGCCGACAGCTCCATCGCGGGCGGTCCGCTCGCCGACAGCTCCGTCGCCGGCGGGCCGCTCGCCGACAGCTCCATCGCGGGCAGCCTGCTCGGCGACAGGTCCGTTGCGACATCCGCGGCCGGCCGGCCAACGCCGCGCACGATCACGCAGTTGGTCTGCCAGATCGCGCTGGTGGCGAGCAGCACGTCGGGGTGCAGCGCCAGCACCCGCACGGCGGTTCAGGAGACGTCGAGCAACTTGGCCGCCTCGCGCAGGTTGGGCACTTCGGCGGTGGGCTTCTTCTGCGAGGCCTCCAGCGTCTGCTTGTTGCGATTGACCCAGATCACCGGGACGCGCGCCTTGAGGCAGGGCTCGACGTCGTGGTAGTGGCTGGAGGCGAGGTGCACCCACCCCTTCTTGCTGCCCATCCGCCGCGCGCACTCGGTGAAGTGGGCGGGGTCGGGCTTGTAGGAGCGCACCTGCTGGGCGGTGACGACGAGATCGAAGTCGGTCGCGATGTGGCGGCGGGTTTGGCCGAGCAGCTTGTCGTCGATGTTGGACAGCAACCCCAGTTTGTACTTCTTGGCGAGCTTCTGCAGCTGTGTGTTGGTTTCCTTGAACGGCAGCCACCGCTGCACCGAGTCGGGCAGAAAGCCCGAGCGCGAGGTTTCCAGCGGCCACTCCAGCCGTTTGGCGATCTCCAGCGCCGTGCGCCGCAGCACCTCGGCGTACAGCTCGTAGGAGCCGGCCTCGATTTCGCGCGAAACCTCGTGGAACAGCCCCAGCAGCTGCGCGCGGTCGAGCGTGATGTCGTCGCGCGCGGCCTCCTTGGCGAACGCCTCATAGATCCCGGTCTCCCAGTCGATCAGCGTTCCGTATACATCGAATGTGACAAAGGTCACGTTTTTGGGAAGGGGCATCGCGCCGGCATTATGCCTCACGAAACGCCGGCGCCTCGGCTCCCCCCGCCCTGCGGGCCCGTTGCGCCACCTTCCGGCGGGCATCGCCGCGCGGCGAGCCTTGGTGAGGTAGAGTCACGCGCCGCCATGGACCTCCTCGAATATCAGGGCAAGCAGCTGTTCGCGCGCCACGGCCTGGCTGTGTCGGCCGGGAAGATGGTGGACACCGTCGATGACGCGGTGGCGGCCGCCGCCGAGGTGGGCTACCCGGTGGTGGTCAAGGCGCAGGTGCTGATCGGCGGACGCGGCAAGGCCGGCGGCGTGAAGCTGGCCGACGACGAGGCGCAGGTGCGCGAGCACGCCGGCAACATCCTCGGCATGGACATCCGCGGGCACACGGTGCGCAAACTGTGGGTGGAGCACGCCAGCGACATCGCCAGCGAGTACTACGCGTCGGTGCTGCTCGACCGGCAGGCCAAGCAGCCGCTGGTGATGTTCAGCACCGAGGGCGGCGTGGACATCGAAGAGGTGGCGGAGAAGACGCCCGAGAAGCTGGTGCGCCACCACGTGGACGCGCTGCAGGGCCTCTCGCGCGAGGAAGCGGTACAGATCGCCACGCGGGGCGGCGCCGACGCTGACGTGGTGGAGGGCGTGGCGGACGCGCTGGGCGCGCTGTATGAGGTGTGGATGCAGGAGGACGCCACACTGGCGGAGATCAACCCGCTGATCGTCACCCCCGAACGACAGGTCAAGGCGCTCGACGCAAAGGTCTCCCTCGACGGCAACGCCCTCTACCGCCATCCCGACAACCAGGGACTCTCCGACGCCGAGAACGAAGATCCGATCGAGCGCCGCGCGAAGGAACAGGGCGTGCAGTATGTGGCGCTGGACGGCGACATCGGCATCCTCGGCAACGGCGCCGGCCTGGTGATGTCGACGCTCGACGTGGTCGCACAGGCTGGCGGCAAGCCCGCCAACTTCCTCGACGCCGGCGGCGGCTCGGACGCGGCGAAGATCAAGCAGGCGGTGGAGCTGATCCTCTCAAACGAGCGTGTGCGGGCGGTGCTGTTCAACATCTTCGGCGGCATCACCCGCTGCGACGAGGTGGCCAAGGGCTTGATCGCGGCCTTCGAAGAGCTGAAGCCTTCCGTCCCGTTCGTGGTGAGGCTCGACGGCACCAACGACGTCGAGGGACGCGAGCTGCTGGCCCAGGCGGCGCTCCCCAACGTGCATCCGGCCGCCACCATGAACGAGGCGGCGGAGAAGGTTGTGGCGCTGGCGAAGGAGGAGAGCTGATGCCGGGAGCAAGCGACTGATGTCGGTGCTGGTCGACAAGAGCACGCGCTTGTGCGTCGCCGGGGTCACCGGCAAGGAGGGCAGCTTCCACACGCTCAACAACCGCCGCTACGGCACCAACGTCGTCGGCGGGGTCACGCCCGGCAAGGGCGGCCAGGATGTGGAAGGGATCCCCGTGTTCAACAGCTGGGCGGAGGCAATGGCGGCCGCGCAGCCCAACACCGCGATGATCTTCGTGCCGCCGCGGTTCGCCGCCGACGCGATCCTCGAAGCCGCCGCGGCGGGCGTGGCGCTGGTGATCGCGATCACCGAGGGGATCCCGGCGCACGACGAGCTGCGCGTGTACAACACGCTCAAGCGGGACCGGGCGGGTGGGAATCCCATCCGCCTGGTGGGGCCCAACTGTCCCGGCATCCTCTCGCCGGGGAAGGCCAACGTGGGCATCATCCCAGCGTCGTTCTTCAAGGAGGGCAACGTCGGCGTGGTGTCGCGCTCGGGCACGCTCACCTACCAGATCGGCAACGAGATCGCGCGCGCCGGCTTTGGCTGCAGCTCGATCGTGGGAATCGGCGGCGACCCGGTGCCGGGCTCGTCGTTCGTGGACATCCTCGAGCTGTTCCAAGCCGACCCCGAGACCGAGCTGATCGTACTGTCAGGCGAGATCGGCGGCTCGGCTGAGGAGGAGGCCGCGCAGTACATCGCCGAGCACGTCACCAAGCCTGTGGTCGCCTACATCGCCGGCTTCACCGCGCCCGCCGGCAAGCAGATGGGCCACGCCGGCGCGATCGTCTCGGGCAGCTCCGGCACCGCCGCCGCCAAGGCGCAGGCGCTGGAAGAGCGGGGCGTGCGCGTCGGGCGCACCCCCACCGAGGTGGCCGAGCTGGCCGTGCAGATTCTGCGCGGCTGAGCGCCAGCCACACCGCGACTGAGCATCAACCGCACCGCTGCCGAACGTCGGCCACGCGCAACAAGTGGCCCACGAGTTGTGTCGAAGCGGCGCGCGCCCGAGTAGCATTGGTGCAAGCCGTTCCTCCGACACCGATGACCGACACATTCGCCAACGGACCGGGCGCACCAGGCGGCGACCCGAACGCAGCCCCGCAGGCGGGCGATCTGACGGGCACGCTGGCCGAGCTGGAGCGCAAGCTGCGCGAGCTGGAGAGCGAGCTGAGCTCGATCGGCAGGCGCGGCGAGTCGGCCGACGTCACATCCGCGTCGAGCTTGCCCGGGATGCCGCCCGCAGGAAGGCTGGTGGATGAGGCGATCGAGCCGCCTGCGCCGCCCGCGCCGCGCCGCGACACGAGCGGCCAACCGATGAAGTTTGTGCGGCCGAGCGCACCGCCGAGACGGCAGGCCCCTCCTCCCCAGGCACAGCCGCCCACCCCGCAGCCGCCGGCGGCTGAGCCCCTCGCGCCGGAGCCCCCCGCACCCGAGCCTCCCGCACCGGTGCCTCCCGCACCCGAGCCTTCCGTACCGGTGCCTCCCGCACCCGAGCCTTCCGCATTCGGGCCTCCCGCGGCCCGACTGTCGGCGGCCGAGCCGCCGGAGCGCCGGCGCCCGACTGAGGCGCAGCTGGCGAGCCTCGCCGAGCTGCGGCGCTTCCGCGATCGGCTGGAGCGCTTCGCGCGAGACCTCACGGCTGAGTACGACGCGCTGCTGGGGCGCGTGATGTCGGGGCTTACCTCCCCGGCGACCGCAGACGACTCGACGCCGGTGGCCGCGCCGGCCGAACCACAGCCCGCGGTGCCAGGCCCCGAGGATGCGCTGTTCGAGGGGCGCGTGGAGCTGGGCGTGGGACCGTTCTACGACATGGCGGCACTCACTGCGTTCGAGCGGCAGCTGGCCGCCCTCGCGTTCGTGTCGGATGCGTCGGTGCGCCGCTTCGAGGCCAGCCACGCGGTGGTGGACGTGCGCTTGGCGACGCCGGTGGCGCTGGTGCGCGAGCTGCGCCGCGCGCTCGACAGCGAGTTCAGCGTGCGCGAGATCGCGGGCGGCCGCGTGCTGTTGACGTTCGACGAAGTCTGAGCGGCCGGTTGGGATAGGCTTCCCGTTCATGTCCGAAGCCACCATCTCCTTTGCCCGCGGCGCGCCGTCGCTCGACATCGTCGACGTCGATGGGCTGCGTGAGGCTGCGGCGCGCGCGTTTGTCAACGATCCGGCAGGGACCACGGCGTACGGCACTTCGGTGGGCTACCCAAAACTCCGCGCGTGGATCGCCGAGCGCCACGGCGTGACTCCCGAGCACGTGCTGGTGACCAACGGCTCGATGCAGGCCGACGCGTTCCTGTTCGACCACCTGGTAGGAGAGGGAGACGACGTGGTGGTAGAGCGGCCCACCTACGATCGCACGCTGCTGGGGCTGCGCGAGCGCGGGGCGCGCGTGCACCAGGTGGAGCTGCTGCCGGACGGCATCGACGTCGACGCGCTCACCGCCCTGCTTGGTGGCACCGCCGCCCCGGCAGTGCGCCCGAAGCTGGCGCACATCATCCCCAACTTCCAAAACCCCGCCGGCTACACCCTCTCGATGGAGAAGCGCCGCGTGCTGCTGGCGCTGGCCGCGGCGCACGATTTCACGGTGTTCGAGGACGATCCCTACGTGGAGCTGCGGTTCAGCGGCGAGAAGCTGCCGACGATGCTGTCGCTCGACCCCGACCGTGTCGTGTACGCGTCGTCGTTCTCCAAGACCGTGTGCCCCGGCATCCGCGTCGGCTATCTGGTGGGCGCGCCCGACACGATCGCCGCAATCGCGCGGTTGGCGACCAACACCTACATCTCCCCCAATATGGTGGCCCAGTCGATCGTGTACGAGTTCTGCGCCTCCGGGGCGCTGGAGCGCTCGATCGAGACCGTCAGAACTGCGCTGGCCAAGCGTGTGCTGACGCTCCAGACGGCGCTGCGCAGCGAGCTGCCCGAGGCCGAGTTCGTGACCCCCGAGGGCGGCTACTTCATGTGGTTGACGCTACCGGAAGGCACCGATGTGGAAGCCTTGCACCACGCCGCCGCCGAGCGCGGCGTGGCGTTCGTGAAGGGCACCGACTTCCTCCTGGAGGGCGGCGAGAACACGCTGCGCCTGGCCTACTCGGGCGTCACGCCCGAGCAGATCGAAGAGGGCGTCGCCCGTCTCGTGGCCGCCTACCGCGCAGTGCAGCCGGCGGCGGCGTAGAGGAGCCGCACAGGCCGGCGCCTCGCGCTACCTGCCATACCGCTGCTGCCCCAGCACCAACTGCTCCGGCAGCGCCGTGCGCGGCGGCGGCGAGGGGTCGGCGACGACCGACACGGTCTCTGCGACCGACGGGGTGACGGCGCAGCGGCCGCCTTCGGCCGTCTCCACCACCACCTCGCGGCGGTCGCTGGTGGCGAGCGTGCCCTGCAGGCCGGGCTCCAAACCGGAGTCCTTGAGGTAGCGCAGCAAGTCCTCGGCCTCGTTCTCGAAGCGCAGCACGCGCACCGTGGCGCCGACCTGCACGTCGGCGAGGGGCACACCGGCCTCTCTGGCGCCGGCGACGATCGGGTGGCCGTGGGGGCAGGTGGTGGCGTCGCCGATCGCCGCCAGCATCCGCTCTTCGAGCACCGGCGACATCGCGTGCTCCAAACGCTCAGCCTCCTCGTGCACCTCGTCCCAGGGGACCCCCAGCACATCGGTGAGGAAGCGCTCGATCAGCCGGTGGCGGCGGACGATGCTCTCGGCCTGGGTGGCGCCGTCGGGGGTGAAGGCGATCGCGCGCGACTGGCCGCGGGTGATGTAGCCGTCGCGTTCCAACCGGCCCACCATCTCGTGGACGGTGGGCGCCGACAGCTGCATGGCACGGGCCACGTTGGCGCCGGTCATCGGCAGCCCCGCCTCCTGCAGCCAGAAGAGGATCTGCAGGTACTCCTCCTCGCCGACCGTTGCGCCCTCGGTGCTCATCCCGCCGACGATGCTAGTGGACCGGCGCTACCGCAGCTGCTCGACGGTGCACCGTCGCGGATCCTTGTCGTCGCGCCAACGCCGCAGCTTGGCGCCGTGGCGGATGCGCCCGGCGGAGACGTGATCGAAGTCGATCTCAACCACCAGCTCGGGGCGCAGCGCTACCCACTCGAGGTTGCGCCCAGCGCTCCAGCGCGAGGGATCGGCGGTGCCGCGCTCGCCCGTCTCGTACGGCGCGAGGAAGCCAACGAGGCGGCGCTTCTCAGCTGCGGAGAGGCCGGAGCAGTGACCGACGACGCGCAATTGATCGCCGTCGTAGAGCGCGAGGATCAGCGCGCCCACCGTTTCCGGCTCCTTGCCAGGGCGCCAGCCGGCGACGACGGAATCGATCGTGCGGGTGCGCTTGACCTTGAACATCCCGCGCCGCTCGCCCGGGCGGTAGGGGGCGGCGCGCTCCTTGGCGATCGCGCCCTCGGCGTCCGCCAGCCAGCGCTCGGCCTCGCGGACGGTGGCGACGGTGGGCATCAGCTCGATCGGCGCTCCGGGCGACTCGGGGGTGCCGGCGAACTCGGGCCGGGCGAGCAGTTCCTCGAGCGTGGCGCGGCGCGTGGCCAGCGGCTGCTCGAGCAGCGACTCGTCCTCGCGGGCGAGCAGGTCGAAGGCGACGTACACCGCGGGGGTCTCGCGCGAGAGCAGCTCGATGCGCGACGCGGCGGGATGGATGCGCTGGCCGAGCGCATCGAAGTCCTCGCGCCCATCCTCGCCGCGCACGACGATCTCGCCGTCCAGCACGTAACGCCCGGATGGAAGGCGCAGCTCGGGGAAGTAACGGCCGAGCGGGCGGCCGTTGCGGGACTGCAGAAACACCTCGTCGCCGTCCACGAACGCCACGCAGCGGAAGCCGTCGAGCTTGACCTCGTACACGTACAGCTCGCCCTCGGGGAGCGTCTTGCGCGAGAGCGCCAGCTGCGGCTGCAACGGTGGTGTGAGCGGCAGGCTCATTGCTGTTGTCGCGCCCGCGAGGGCTGCACGCGCCGCGGCTCGTCGCGCTGCTTGCGGAAGTGCGGCGGCCACGGAGCGTCGCCGAGTCCCTCGCGCTCGTCGCGGTCGGCCAGCTCCAGCAGCGAATCCAGCGAGCCGGCGTGGCGGTCGATCTCGGCGGCGGGGTCGCCGCGCTCACGCAGCCGGGCGGGGACGGTGTCGAGGCGCAGCTCGGCCGGCTCCACGTCGGCGACCTCCTCCCACTCAAGTGCGCAGGAGACGCGCGCGTCGGGCACGGCGCGCACCGAGTAGGCGGAGGCGACGGTGCGGTCGCGCGCGTTTTGGTTGTAGTCGATGAACACCCCCTCGCGCTCCTCCTTCCACCAGCGGGTGGTGGCCAGCGTGGGCGCGCGCCGCTCCACCTCGCGCGCCAGCGCCAGCGCGGCGCGGCGCACCTCGTGGAAGGAGCGCTCGGGGAGGATCCGCACGAACACGTGCATGCCGCGGGAGCCAGAGGTCTTGGGAAAGCCGCGCAGGCGGTGCTCGTCGAGCACGTCGCGCACGACCAGCGCCACATCGCGCACCTGCGAGAAGGAGATGTCGGGCTGCGGGTCGAGGTCGATGCGCAGCTCGTCGGGGTGGTCGAGGTCGGTGCGGCGCACCGGCCACGGGTTCCAGTCGATCACGCCGAGGTTGGCGCCCCACACGAGATGGGCGGCGTCGTTCGCCACCAGCTCGCGTGCGGTGCGACCACTGGGGAAGGCGACCACCGTGGTTTGCAACCACTCGGGCGCGTTGTTGGGGACGCGCTTCTGGAAGAACGGCTCGCCCTGCACGCCGTCCACCCAGCGCTTCATCACCGTGGGCCGCTCGCGCAGGCCGACGAGCACGGCCTCGGCGCACTCGAGGTAGTAGTTGACCAGGTCCAGCTTGGTGAAGCCGGGCTCGGGGAAGTAGAGCTTGGAGGGGCTCGACACGCGCAGCTCCCTGCCGGCCACCTCGAGCGTGACGTGCTCCTTCTCCGCGGAAGGACGCTTGCGTGGGCGTTTCTCGCTCTGCTGCTCACCGTTCTTCTCCGCGGCCATGCCTGTAAGGATGACGAACCGTGATCCCGCGGACAGTGCTGATCGCTATTGAGCCGTTCGGCGACGGCATCGACGCTGCGCGCGCGGCGGCGGCGATCGGCCGCGGACTGCAGGCCGCCGACCCATCGCTGGCAGTCGATTTGTGTCCAATCGGGCCGGCCACGCCGGAGAGCGCACACGCCGCGGCAGCGCAGGCGCCGCACGACTTCGACCGGCGGATGCGGACGGCACGCGCGATCGTGGTGGGCGGCGAGCGCCTGGACGAGCATACGTTGCTGGGCAGCGCCACATTCGCGCTCGCCACGCGCGCGCGTCAAGCCGGCGTGCCCGCCTACGCGGTGACCGCCGACAACCGGCTCAACCTGTTCGACGCACGGATCCTCGATCTGCAGGTCGTTCTCCAGGCGCGCGACACGCGGGCACTGCGGAAGGCGGGCGAACGGCTGGCGGAGCTGGTGTAGGCATCAACGAAAACAGACGCCAACCAAATCTTGACAACAAAAATGGGGTCTCGAATTGGTTGGCGTCCAAAAAGAAGACATACACCTCACCGCCTTCGCACGGCTTGTGGCGGTCGTCACAGAAAGCACCGTCCCTCCCCGCGGTAGGTCGGGACCTCCTCGACGATGCGGTCGCCGTCGATCAAAAAGAGGCGATCGAAGCGCTCGCACAGCTCGCCGGCCTTGGCGTGGCGCATCCACACGCGATCTCCGATCGACAGCGCGTCGGCGGCGGCGCCGAGCAGCGGCGTCTGCACCTCCCCCGCCCCCTCCTGAGGGTCGAGGCGCAGGCCGACGGGCAGGTGGGGCCGGGGCAGGCGCGCCCGGTCGGACGGCCCGGAGGCGAGATAGCCACCGCCGAGCGCCGTCACCACGCCGCGCCCGGGACGTCGCACGATCGGCAGCGCGAACAGCGCCGCCGGGCGTGGTGCGAAGGCACGGTAGGAGTCGAACAGCCCCGGCCCGTACAGCCCCGAGCCGGCGGCCAGCTCGGTGACGGCCGCCTCGCGCGCGGTGCCTTCGAGACTGCCGGTACCACCGCCGTTGACGAGCTCCAGCGGCGCCACCGCGCGAACGGCGGCCACCGCCGCTGCGCGACGCGCGGCGAGCTCGCGCGCGGAGACGCGCTGAAGGAGGTGGACGGCGCCGGCGCGCAGGTATGGAGCCCAACCGCCGGCGAGCCCGGGACGAGGCGTGCGCGGATCGACCGCGTCGCCGAGCCCGGCGATCTGCGCCTCGTAGGCCATCATCCCCACCAGCTCGACCCCATCGCGGGCGACAATCGCGCGAGCGAGTGCGGCTGCCTGGGCGGGGGTGTGGACGGGTGAGCGCTTGGCGCCGATGCGTACCCGCCCGCCGCGCAGCCACAGCCCCGCGTCGAGCTCCAAACAGACGCGCACCGGCGCCCGCCGACCAGCAGCGCCCGCGTCGTGGGGGCCAATGCCGGGGAGGCCAATGTCGGGGGGGCCAGTGCCGGGGAAGCCAGTGCCGGGGGAGCCACTGCCGGGGGAGCCACTGCCGGGGGAGCCAGTGCCGGGGGAGCCAGTGCCGGGGAAGCCAGTGCCGGGGAAGCCAGTGCCGGGGAAGCGAGTGTCGGGGGAGCCAGTCATGGCGGCCACAGCCGTTGCGGCGGAAGACGAGGGAGGAGAGCCGCCGATCGCGGCGTCGAGCAGGTCGAGCTGGGCGAGCGAGTCGACCATGATCGCCACGCGCGTCTGCGGGCGCTCGACCGTGAGCCGCGCCAGCTCGAGCAGCGCGCCGCGGTCGGCGGTGGGGTAGGCGACGACGATGTCCTCGAAACCGTGCCCCGCCAGCCACAGCGCCTCGGGCAGCGTGTAGGCGAGCGTGCCCGCGAAGCCCGGCCGCGCCAGCACGCGCTCCTGCAGCGCGCGGCAGCGCACCGACTTGCTCGCCAGCCGTATCGGCTTGGGCGCGGCGCGCCGTTCCATGTCGGCGGCGTTGGCCCAGAAGGCGCTGAGGTCCACCACCGCGAACGGCGGGTCGAGCGCGGCGGTCGCGCGTTCCAGACGCTCCAGATCGTCAGGCATCGACCTGGCGGGCGGGGCAGGCAAGATGGGTGGGGTGGGCGGGACCCAACACCCGCTCGACGTAGGCGTTGGCGAAGCGCCCCTCGGGGTCCAGGCGCCGGCGCACGGCCTGGAAGCACTCCCACTCGGGGTAGCGCTCGCGCAGCGACTCCGCGGTTTGAAAGTGACGCTTGCCCCAGTGGGGACGGCCGCCGAGCCCGAGCATGATCTCCTCGACCGCGCGGAAGTAGGTCTCCCACGGCATGCCCTCATACATGTGCACCGCCACATACCCGCTGTCGCGCCCGGCGGCGGTGGAGAGCAACGCGTCGTCGCCCGCCACCGTGCGCACCTCGATCGGGAAGGGCACGGCGAAGCCGCGGCGGTGCCCGCCTCCGCGAGCGCGGGTGGCAACGAGCTCCAGCACGGCACGCACCGCCTCGATCGTGCGCTCGCGCGGCAGCGCCCACTCCATCTCGGTGAAGCGCACCAGCCGGGGGCTCGAGAAGATCCGGTCGGAGCGGTCGGTCCGTCGGCTGGTGCCCGCCAAACGTGTGACCAGCCGGTTGATGCGCGGGATCTGGGAGGGCAGTCGCCGGCCGAGGCGACAGAAGAGCTCGAAGGTGTGGTTGGTCAGCAGCACGTCGTTGAGATACGCGGCTTTGCGGCCGCGCCGGCGCGCAGGCTCCTCCGTGCGGTTGTTGGCGCGCGTCAGCGCGGTGCGCGCGTGCGGGAAGACGTAGAACTCGAAGTGGTCGTTGGCGAGCGAGCGCTCCTCGAAGCGATCGAAGGTTTCCTCCAGCGGCGCGGGGGCGTCAACACCACTTAGGCGGAACGCGGGCACGCAGCGCAGCGTCACCTCGGCGACCACTCCCAGCGCGCCGAGGGCGACGCGCGCGGCGCGCAGCAGCTCGGGGTCGTCCTCGGTGCAGTGCAGCGTGGAGCCGTCCGCCAGCACCAGCGTGAGCGCGGCGACCTGCGCGGAGATGTTGCGCAGCCGCGCCCCGGTGCCGTGGGTGGCGGTGGCGATCGCGCCGGCGATCGTCTGCGCGTCGATGTCGCCGAGGTTTTCCATCGCCAGCCCCAGCGTCGCCAAACGGGCGTTGAGCGCATGGATCGTGATGCCGCCCTGCACCCTCACCAGCCCGCTTGCGCGATCTGCCTCCAGCAGCCGGTTCATGCGATCCAACCGCAGCAGCCGCCCGTCGGTGAGCGCGATGTCGGTGAACGAGTGTCCCGCGCCGGCGACCCGCACGCGCTGCCCGTGCGCCGCCGCCCGCTCCAGCGCCGCGGCGATCTCCTCGGTCGAGCCCGGCCGCTCGATCGCCGCCGGCCGGCAGCGCTGATCGCCCGTCCAGTTGCGCCACTCTCCGGGATTAGTAGGCTCGCTCACCAATGCCTGAGCCTACCCCCCGCGCGCGCACGCTGCCGACCCCGGGGGCCAAGCGGGCGACAGTGATCGGCGCCGGCTCGTTCGGCACCGCGCTGGCGGTGCTGCTGGCACGCGGCGGATTGCGCACGACGCTGCAGACCCGCACCGCCGAGCAGGCGCAAACGCTGGAGCGCGCGCGCGAGAACGTCACCTACCTGCCGGGCGTAGCGCTGCCGGCGCAGCTGCGGATCGAGCAGGCCGCCGCCGGCGTGGCGCGCGCCGACTATGTGTTCCTGGCGGTGCCCTCGCAGGCGCTCGGCGGTATCGTCGCGGGGCTGCGGGATGCCGGGCTGGGACGGCGCACGGCGCTGGTGTCGGTCGCCAAGGGTCTCGTGCCGCCCGACGGCACGCCGCCCACCAGCCTGCTCGGCGCGGCGTTCGGCGCCGAGCGCGTCGCCTGTCTGGGCGGACCGGCGCACGCGCAGGAGATGGTGCACGCCGGGGCGGGGCTGGTGGCGGCGGCACACGCCGAAGAGCTGGCGCTCTCGCTCGCGCAGGTGTTCACCCGCGCCGGGGTCGTATGCGAGTGCTCCAACGATCCCGTCGGCGTCGAGCTGGCGGGCGCCGCCAAGAACGCCGCGGCGCTGGCCGCGGGGGCGACCGAAGCGCAGGGCCTCAACGCCGCCGGCGCGGCGGCCGGGCACCTCTTCGCGGAGGTGTGGCGCTACGCCGAGACGCTCGGCGCGCGGCCGGAGTCGATGATCGGGCTGGCCGGCACCGGCGACCTGGTGGCCACGGCGCTGGCACCCGAGAGCCGCAACCGCCGCGCCGGCGAGCTGCTGGCGGCGGGTGTGCCCGCCGCCGAGATCCCCGGCCGCATCGGCCAGACGGTCGAGGCGCTCGAGTCGGTGCCGCTGCTGGCGCGCGCGCTGGAGCGGGGGGGCGGCAGCGCCCCGATCACCTCGGCGCTCGGCCGCTTGATCTCCGGTGAGCTGCCGCTGGCGCAGTGGGTGGCGCTGGTACGCGCCACCGTGCCCCCGCCGGCGCGCTGGCGGCGACGGCCGCAGCCGGGGTTCTGGCGGCGGGCGTGGCGGCGACTTCGGTGAGGCGTCGCCCATACTCGTCGCTCACAACTCGTCGCTCGTAAATCTCTGCTTGCAGCTTGCTCTGCTCTCTCCGAGGCATGGGCCGCGGCCTCGCCGCGATGGGCGTGCGTCGCATCATCAACTTTTCGAGGAGCGTATAACGATGGTATATCGTATATACCATTGGAAAACGCTGCCGGCAATTTTGAACATCACACGCACGCTCGGGCGCGCGTGTCCACCACGGCACAGCGAGCAGACCTACACACACGACACGACACG
>DATMLP010000017.1:0-96560 GCA_035570415.1 Solirubrobacteraceae bacterium
TGCGGGCGGCGGCCAAGGACGGCTCCAGCCTGATGGAGCCGTCGATCGAGTGCGCCCTGGCCCGGGTGACGACCGGCGAGTGGTCCGGCACGCTCCGCGGCGTGTTCGGCGAGTTCCGGCCGCACACCGGCGTCGACGGCCAGAAGCTCGGCCTGGGCGGCGACCGGGTGGAGCAGCTCCGGGACCGGCTGGACCGGCTGGCCGTCCTGTTGGGCCACCGGCCGCGGCTGGTGGTGGGCAAGCCCGGCCTCGACGGCCACTCCAACGGCGCCGAGCAGATCGCCGTCCGCGCGCGCGACGTCGGCATGGACGTGGTGTATGAAGGCATCCGCCTCACGCCCGCCCAGATCGCCCGCTCCGCGCAGCAGGAGGGCGTGCACGTGATCGGGCTTTCGATCCTCTCGGGCTCCCACCGCGAGCTGATCCCCGCCGTGATCGACGCCCTGCGCGAGGCCGGCGTCGACGCGCCCGTGGTGGTGGGCGGCATCATCCCCGAACAGGACGTCGCCCCACTCAAAGAGGCCGGCGTCGCCGCGGTCTACACGCCCAAGGACTTCGATCTCACGCGCATCATGGGCGACATCGTCGAGCTTGTGGGCGAGCGCAGCGGCGTCGTGGCGGCGTCCGCATAAAAATTTGCGAGCCCAACCAGAGCCTGGAGACGGGGCGCGACTGGGCGCGCGGCTGCGCGAACGCGACCTGAGCGCGGCGCCAGCCACGCTCAACCTTCTGGAGAGCACCGCGCCGGCCGACCGCACGCAGGCGCGGGCGCTGCTGCGCGAAGTCTCCCCCGCCGCGCTCGGCGGCGAGGCGGCGGGACACATAATCGGTGTCACCGGTCCGCCGGGCGCCGGGAAGTCGACGCTGCTGTCGGCGCTGCTGCACGAGTGGCGAAGCGCCACTGACACAGCGACCAGTGGGGGCCCCGTGGATGGAGGCCCCGCGGGCGCGGGCCGCACGGTGGCGATGCTCGCCGTCGACCCCTCCTCGCGCCACTCCGGCGGCTCGCTGCTGGGCGACCGCGCGCGGATCGAGTTCGACCCCGCCGACCGCGGTGTGTTCATCCGCTCCACCGCCGCCGGCGAGCGGCTGGGCGGCATCGCTTGGGGCACGCGCGCGGCCGCGCGGGCGCTGGCGGCGGCGTTCGACGTGGTGGTCATCGAGACCGTCGGCGTCGGCCAGGCCGAGACCGAGATCGCCGAGATCGCCGACACCGTCGCGGTCGTCGTGCAGCCCGGCAGCGGCGACACGCTCCAGTTCCTGAAGTCGGGGATCATGGAGATCCCCGACGTGCTCGTCGTCACCAAGGCCGACCTCGGCCAGGTCGCGCTCAGCGCCCGGCGGGACCTCACCGCGGCGCTGCGCGCGCTCGGCCGGCGCTCCACCGCGGTCGTGGCCGTCTCCTCGCTGCCGCCGTCCAGCGGGATCGACCAGCTGTGCGATGCGCTCGAGGAGCACTGGCGGACGCTCACCACAGACGACGATGGGCAGGCGCTTACGGGCCGCCGCCTGCGCGCCCGCCGTGCCGGGGCCCTCACCGACTTCGCGCGCGAGCACGGCGAGCGCGGCCTGCGGACGCTCGGCGGCCGGCGGGTGGTGGAGCGGTGGTTGGGCGAACAGGAGCCCGCGCTCGACGAAGCGGCGCTGGTCGCGGCGCTGGAAGCGAGAATGTCGGGCTGATGGCACGCGATCTCGCAACCGTGCTCGGAGCGTTCCTGCTCGCCAGCGCGCTCGCGGGCGCGCTCGGAGCCGTCGACCTCGGCACCGCGCTCGCGTTCGGGCAGATCGGGTTTGCGCTCGCGTTGGTGTATGTACTTTTGAAGCGCTAACCAACCGCTTTGCCATATGCTCCGCGCGTGAGCACGGGCTGCTTTATCTCGCCGGGGCGCACGATCGAGGGCGCGATCGAGCGCGTGCGGCTCGCCGAGTCGCTTGGCTATGAGTCGGTGTACGTGACGCACATCGCCGGCTGGGAGTCGCTCACGGTGCTCACCGCCTACGCCGCCGCCACCCGCGAGATCCGGCTGGGGACGGGCGTCGTGCCGATCTACTCGCGTACGCCGGTGACGATGGCGCAGACGGCCGCCACGATCGACGCGCTCTCGGGCAGGCGGCTCACGCTCGGCCTCGGCGTCTCGCACCGCGTCGTCGTTGAGAACTGGCACGGCCAGAGCATCGATCACCCGGTGCGCGAGATGCGCGAGTACGTGGCGATCGTGCGCGCGATCCTGCGCGGCGAAGACCCGCCCCCGGGCGAGAAGTGGCGCAGCGCCTTCCGCCTCGTGGGCCTCGACCCGCGCCCGCGACTGCCGATCTACGTGGCCGCGCTCTCCCCCGCGATGCTGCGCCTCGCCGGCGAGGTCGCCGACGGCGTGCTGCTGTGGCTGTGCTGCCCCGACTACATTCGTGACGTGGTCGTCCCCGAGGTGACCAAGGGCCGCGAACGGGCGGGGCACACGCTGAAGGGCTTCGACATCGTGCCCGCCGTGCCCGCCGCGGTGGTCGACGACCCCGCGAGCGCCTACACGACGATGCGCCGCGACCTGCTCCCCTACTTCTCGCTCCCCTTCTACCGCGCCATGCTCGAGCGCTCCGGCTTCGACGCCGAGATCGCCGAGTTCGACGCCGCCGGTGGCGACGTCGAGAAGATGCAGGCGGCGATCTCCGAGCGCTTCCTGGCGCAGCTCACCGCCGTCGGCGACGCCGCCGCGGTGGGCGCCGGTCTCGGGCGCTACCTCGCCGCGGGCGCCACCTCGCCGTGTGTGGGGCCCATCTCCCACACCGATTTCGAGGCCACGCTGCACGCCGGAATCGCCTGACGTCCCCTTGGGCGCTGCATCGCGCTCAAGCGTTGGGCGCATAAGCGGACGGCCACCGCGCATGTTTGCATTTACTTTTCGAGCGCCAACCATTTCGCGACAACGTATTTGTTGTCAGCTTTTGGTTGGCGTCCGCATCTGAAATGCATTCAACGACCCGCCGGCCTCGCGACCGCCGCGTAACGCAACCGCGACTCGGCAGACTGTAGGGAGCAATGGCCATCTTGCTCTGCTTCGCCGTGCTCGCAGGCGCCGGCACCGCGCTCTCGCCCTGCGTGCTGCCGGTGCTGCCGGCGTTGCTCGCCTCGGGCGGCGCCGGCGGACGACGGCGGCCGCTCGGCGTGGTGCTGGGACTGAGCGTCACGTTCGCCGTCACGATCATCGGGATCGCCAAGGTGGCCGGCGGCGTCGGGCTCGGCACCGACCCGCTGCGCGCCGTGGCGGTGGTTGTGCTGCTCGGCGCCGGTGTGATCCTGCTCGTACCGGGCCTTGGCGACCGCATCGAGGCGCGTATGTCGCGGCTGGCGGCGTTCGGCGCGGGGCGCATGCGCAGCGCCGGCGGGACCGGTGCGACGCCGAGCACCGGAGGCGACGGCTTCCGCTCCGGTCTGCTGGTGGGCGCCGCGCTCGGCTTCGTGTACACGCCCTGCGCCGGGCCGATCCTCGCGGCGGTGATCTCGGTGGGGGCCGCCACCGGGCGCAGCGTGGCGGTGGGGATCGCCTACACGCTCGGCTCGGCCGCCGCGCTGCTGGTTTTGACGCTCGGCGGCCGGGCGCTGTTCGAGCGGGTGCGCGCGGCAGGGCGCGGGCCCACGCTGCAGCGCACGCTCGGCGCGATCATGGTGGCCACGGCGCTGGTGATCGTCACCGGGGAGGACGTGCACTTCGACCAGTACATCGCCCAGCACATCCCCAACGTCAACCTCACGGCGACGCTCGAGAAATCGCACGCGGTGGAAAGCCGCCTGCACGAGATCACCGGCCGCAAGGCGCGCTTCACGGCGAGCGTCGGCACACCGGTGGCGGCGCACGACGCCAGCCAGGGCACGCTGCTGGCCGACGCAGGCAAGCTGCCGGTGCTGGCGAGCGCGCCCGAATTCAAGGAAACCGAGGACTGGTTCAACACGCCGGGCAACCGGCCGCTGTCGCTGTCGGGATTGCGCGGGCGGGTGGTGCTGGTGGACTTCTGGACCTACACCTGCATCAATTGCATCCGCACGCTCCCCTACCTGAAGGCCTGGTACGCCGCCTACCACAACGAGGGCCTGACGATCGTGGGCGTGGAGACGCCGGAGTTCCAGTTCGAGCACGTGGCCTCCAACGTGGCCTCCGCGATCTCCACGTTCGGGATCCAATACCCGGTGGCGCAGGACAACGAATACGGCACCTGGGACGCCTACTCCAACGAGTACTGGCCGGCCGACTACCTGATCGACGCGCACGGCCACATCCGCTATGTGGCGTTCGGCGAGGGCGACTACGACAAGACCGAATCGGCGATCCGCGCGCTGCTCGCCGAAGCCGGCCACCAGGTCGGCGGCAAGGGCCGCCCCACCGGCGTGATCGTGCCGAGCGCCGAAGCCTCGCCCGAGACCTACCTCGGCACGGCGCGGGCGCAGGGGTGGGTGAACGGGCCGGTGGGCGGCGTGCACGACTACGGCGCCGGTTCCCACCCCAACCTCGAACTCAGCTCATTCGCCTACACCGGCACCTGGAACATCTCCGAACAGCCCGCCGTGGCGGTCGCCAACGCGGGCATCGAGGCCAACGTGGAGGGCAAGCACGTCTACCTCGTGCTCAGCTCCGCCGGCAAAGTGCCGCGCCACGTCGAAGTGCTGCTCGACGGCCGCCCGATCCCCGCCGCCGACGCCGGCGCCGACGTCCACCACGGGATCGTCACCGTGCAGGCCGAACGGCTGTACTCGCTGGTGTCGCTGCCCTACGACCAGCACCACCTGCTGACGCTGCGCTTCCAACCCGGGGTGACGGGGTACGCGTTTACGTTCGGATAACAGGCGGCGGCGGTGCCGCCCACACACCTGCATACAATGAAGTAATGGAGAGTTCCACCTCCGAGACGACCGCGCGCAGCTGGCTGCGCTGCTACCGCTGCTGGTCGCAGGAGCTGGAGGTGCAGGTGCACTACGAGGGGATCCACAAGATCGACCCCTACACGGGCGAGCGCGCCGACGTCGTGGACGAGCTGCAGGAGGCGGTGGTGCAGTGCCTGGACTGCATGCACGACCAGCCCCACCTGGGCTTCACCAACGGCCGCGTGGAGCCGATCGAGGATCGCTGGGAACGGATGATCGCCGGCACCCCTTGGGTGGCCTCGTGCACGGTGACGGTGGACGCCGAAGAGGTCGAGACCTGCTCCGGCCCCGACTCCGGCGACGCGCTCTCCTACGCCGCCTTCGGCGAGCACGGCGTGCGCGAGTTCTTCACGCACGTGCGCTTCCACAAGCACGAGGACGAGGCGCGGATCATCGTCCACCTGCTCGTCGAGCTGTACGCGCGCTCGCTGGAGGAGGCCACCGAGGTGCTCGAGCAGGCCGCCCGCGGCGCGCTGACGATCACCTCGCTGGCCGAGGAGTCGCGCCCGCCGGCCGCGGCTGGCGAAACCCACGGTCACGAATAGGCCCCACCCACTCGCGGCTCGGGGGACGCCGCTCGGCGTTCAGCAGCTTCTGCGTGTAGAGACGTTGATCGGCGATTTGCAGCGCCTCCTCCGCATTCCCCGCCTCCTGCCCGAGCAGCGCTTCCCCGCAGCACGCGCCCACCGTGAGGAGCTCGTTTTGCTCGCTCAGCGCATCCACGAGCGAGCTCGCGCGCGCCGCGGAGTCGCCAGCGTCCCCATACAGCACGCAGAACTCATCTCCGCCCAGCCGGTAGGCGCGCCCGGCGGGGGCGGCGCGCTCGCCCAGCCGCCGTGCCAGACGCTGCAGCAGGGCGTCGCCGGCGGGGTGGCCGTACGCGTCGTTGTACGCCTTGAAGCCGTTGAGGTCGAACAACAGCAGCAGCCCCGGCGCCGTCTCCCCGGCGCGCGCGAGCGCCGTTCCCAGATCGTCGAACAGCGCCCGCCGGTTGCCGAGGCCGGTGAGCGCGTCGCTGTGCGCGAGTTCGCGGTTGGTCGCGATCAGTCGCATGTTGTCCACGAGCGTCACCACCAGCCGCGCCAGCACCGCGAGCAGCGTGGCGACCGCCAGCCACACCGACAGCCCCCCCACCCCCGCGAGGTTGCCCGTCGCGAGCACGCCGATTGCGATCGCGCCCGCCAGCACCGGCGCGGCCACCGCTGCCAGCGGCGAGTGAATCTCGTGCACCGAGGCACCGTCGGGTTGCCACGCCGCGCACGCGAGCACCAGCGCGCCCACCAGCCACAGCGTGTCCTGGGGGGTGCCCGCCACGTAGCTGCCGTACGCCTGCTCGTACAGGTAGGCGCCGTCCGCCACAGCGGTCGCCGCGAACCCGAACGCGATGCACCCGAACACACGGTCCACCTGCCACGATGCCGCCGCCGTGAAGCCGACCACCGCTGCGACCATCAGCACGTCGGCGAGCGGGTAGGCGAGGTCGAACACCGCTTCCACCGAGCCGCCGTGCGTCGCCGCCAGCACCGGCGCGAACAGCGTCGAGGCGCCGAGCGCAGACACCGCCAGCATTCCGCCCACCCCGTCCAGCCACAGGCTCGCGCGCAGGTGCCGGAGGCGGCGGCGGCCGAGCAGCACGATCGCCGCGTACGCGCCGAGGTAGAAGCACACGTAGAGCGCGCGCTGCAGGTTGGGCAGCAGCGCTTCGTCGATCGACGCCAGCACTTCCGCGGCCGCGTCGCAGGCGAGGCTGGCGCCGAGCGCAAGCCAGGCCAGGCGCACGCTCGCGACCGTCAGCGCCCGCGCCAGGCACACCGCCGCGCAGCCGACCATCACCGCGTCGTACAGCCAGTCGCTGAACAGCGGGCTGCCCGCGCCGCCGCCGAGCACCAGCAGCGCATGCGCGAGATGGAGCGCCACCAACAGCACGAGCAGGCCGAGTGCTCCCGTCACCCACGCGGGCATGTCGGCACGCGGAAAAACCCGTTCGAGGCGGCTCACCCGACATGTATCGGCCCGATGCGGGCGCCGATTGAGGGGCCGCTCGGCCGTTTAGGCGAGTCGTTCTTCCAGCGCCTTCAGCTGCTCTTGCAGTTCGGCCGGCAGCCGCTCGAACTTGCCGAAGTGCTCGTGGAAGTGCGGCAGCTGGGCGCGCCACTCGGCGACGTCCACCCGCAGCAGCTCGGCCATGTCGGCCTCCGACACATCCACGCCGCGGGTGTCGATGCCCTCCACTCCCACCGGCGGCAGGAACCCGATCGGCGTCTCGGCAGCGGCGCCGTGCCCGGCGCAGCGCGCGAACACCCACGCCAGCACGCGCGAGTTCTCGCCGAAGCCGGGCCACAGAAAGCGCCCGTCGGCGTCCTTGCGGAACCAGTTGACGTAGAAGATCTTCGGCAGCTTCGCGCCCGGGGTGCGCCCGATCTCCAGCCAGTGGGCGAAGTAGTCGGCCATGTTGTAGCCGCAGAACGGCAGCATCGCGAACGGGTCGAAGCGCAGTTCACCCACCGTGCCGGTCGCCGCCGCCGTCTTCTCCGAGCCCATGATCGACCCGAGGAACACGCCGTGCTCCCAGTCGAGCGCCTCGGTCACCAGCGGCACCACCGTGGAGCGCCGGCCGCCGAACAGCATCGCGTCGATCGGCACTCCCGCGGGGTCCTCCCACTCGGGCGCGATCGCCGGCGTCTGCTCGGCTTTGACGGTGAAGCGCGCGTTTGGGTGCGCGGCGGGCTTATCGCTGGCCGGCGTCCAGTCGTTGCCGTGCCAGTCGGTGAGGTGAGCGGGCGGGTTCTTGCTCATCCCCTCCCACCACACGTCGCCGTCGTCGGTGAGCGCGCAGTTGGTGAACACCGTGTCGTGCGCCACCATCTTGATCGCATTGGGGTTGGTGTGCTCGCCCGTGCCCGGCGCCACCCCGAAGAAGCCGGCCTCGGGGTTGATCGCGTACAGGCGGCCGTCGTCGCCGAACTTCATCCAGGCGATGTCGTCGCCGATCGTCTCCACCTTCCAGCCCTCGAGCGTGGGGATCAGCATCGCCAGGTTGGTCTTGCCGCAGGCCGAGGGGAACGCGGCGGCGATGTACTTGACCTCGCCCTCGGGCGAGGTCAGCTTGAGGATCAGCATGTGCTCGGCCATCCAGCCCTCGTCGCGCGCCATCACCGAGGCGATCCGCAACGCGAAGCACTTCTTGCCCAGCAGCGCGTTGCCGCCGTAGCCCGAGCCGTACGACCAGATTTCGCGCGTCTCGGGGTAGTGCACGATGTACTTGTTCTCGGCGTTGCACGGCCACGGCACGTCAACGTCGCCTTCGCCGAGCGGCATGCCGACCGAGTGCAGGCAGGGCACGAAGCGCCCGTCGTCGCCGAGCACCTCGAGTGCGCGCTGCCCCATGCGCGTCATGACCCGCATGCTCACCGCCACGTAGGCGGAGTCGGTGAGCTGTACGCCGATGTGGCTCTTGTCCGAGCCCAGAGGGCCCATTGAGAAGGGCACCACATACATCGTGCGGCCCCGCATCGCGCCCGCGAACAGCTCCGCCAGCTCTTCGCGCATCTCGTCCGGGTCGCGCCAGTTGTTGGTGGGACCGGCCTCCTCCTCGGTGGCGGAGCAGATGAAGGTGCGGTCCTCCACACGCGCCACGTCGCCGGGGTCGGAGAAGGCCAGGTAGGAGCTCGGACGCTTGGCCTCGGAGAGGCGCCGGAAAGTGCCGGCCGCCACGAGCTGCGCGCAGAGGGCGTTGTACTCCCCGGCGGATCCGTCGCACCAGTGGATCGCCTGCGGTTCGGTGAGCGAGGCGACCTCCTCGACCCACTCCAGCAGGCGCTTGTTTTCGGTGGGGGCGTCTGAGATGGCTGTGGTTTCCATCACGGCAGCCTATCGTGACTCGGGCCGGCGGGGCACGAGCACCAGCCGCTTGAACTCGGCGACCAGCACGCCATCCTGGTTGAGCACGCGGGTGTGGACCCGGACGGTGCCGCGGTCGGGCTTGGACTGCGACTCGCGCTTCTCCAGCACCTCCGACTCGCAGTACAGCGTGTCGCCGTGGAACACCGGCGCCGGGTGCTTGAGCTCTTCGGTGGCGAGGTTGGCGATCGCCTTGCCGCTAACGTCGCTCACCGACATGCCCAGCGCCAGCGAGTACACCAGCGGCCCGACCACCACGTTGCGTCCCTGCTGCGATTTGGACGCGTACACGTCGTTGATGTGCAGCGGATGGTGGTTCATGGTGATCAGGCAGAACAGGTGGTCGTCGGCCTCGGTGACGGTCTTGGCCGGCCAGTGCTTGTAGATGGCGCCGACCTCGAACTCCTCCAGGTAGCGGCCGTAGGGGTGGGCACCGCTCGCCTCGCGGGCGGCCTGGTCGGTCTCGAAGGTGGTCGTCGGGGCGGTCGCGGTGGCGGTGTCGCTCATGGCTGTCGGTGGTCTCCTGTGGGGTCTGAAGGGAAACGGGGCCACGGCTCGCCGGCCGCGCCACCCCTGCGATCCAGTGGACGAGGGGCCGGCCGCACCAGCCGCGGGCGGCGCGATCCGGGCCGCCAACTCTACCCGGCAGCGGCGAGCAGGTACCGTTCAGGGTAGGACCTTCAGAGAACGCGACCCAGGAGAGCCCACTTGCGCAACCCCCGCGACTTCTTCAAGCCCCTTGCGATCGACGCGCCCACGCCGGCGCGTGAGATCCCCTTCAAGCCCTCGCGGATGATCCACTTCCTCGACTTCTCGAACGAGAAGATGGTGGCGAAGGTGCCCGACATCGCGCCCACCGTGGACATTTTGTTGGGCAACCTCGAGGACGCGGTGCCGCTGGACCGCAAGGAGGCCGCGCGCGAGGGACTGATCCGCGTGGGCAAGGAGATGGAGCTGGGCGACACCGCCCTGTGGACGCGCGTCAACGAACTGGCCTCGCCCTACTTCCTCGACGACATCACGCGAATCGTCGGCGAGATCGGCGACAAGATCGAGGTGATCATGGTGCCCAAGGTGGAGGGCCCGTGGGACGTCCACTACATAGACCGGCTGCTGGCGCAGCTGGAGGCCAAAGCCGGCATCACGCGCCCGATCCTCGTGCACTGCGTGCTGGAGACCCACCTCGGCGTCGCCAACCTCGAGGAGATCGCCGCCGCCTCGCCGCGCATCCAGGGGATGAGCTTCGGTCCCGCCGATCTGGCCGCCTCGCGCCGCATGAAGACCACGCGCGTCGGCGGCGGGCACCCGGGTTACCGCACGATCGCCGACCCCGATCCCGATAACCCGGATGCGCCGCGCCCGTCCTACCAGCAGGACCCCTGGCACTACTCGATCGCACGGATGGTGGACGCTTGTACGGCTGTGGGCGCACTGCCGTTTTACGGCCCGTACGGCGACATCAAGGACGTGGAGGGCTGCGAAACGCAGTTCCGCGCCGCTTTCCTGCTCGGCTGCGTCGGCGCCTGGTCGCTGCATCCGGTGCAGATCGCGATCGCCAAGAAGGTGTTTTCGCCCGCACCGGACGAGGTGGCGTTCGCCAAAAAGGTGATCGAGGCGATCCCCGACGGCCGCGGCGTGCACATGATCGACGGCAAGATGCAGGACGACGCCACCTGGAAGCAATGCCAGGTGATGGTCAATCTCGCCGAAATGCTCGCCAAGAAGGACCCGGAGCTGGCGCAGGCGTACGGAATGGTCGGTGCCCTGGCGGGCGCCGCCGAACAGCCAGCAGCAGCCGCCGAGCCAGCTCCGGCCGGCGTGTAGCGCGCATCCCCCGCGACCGTATAGGCTTCCGCGCCGCATGAGGTTCTTCGAGTTCGAGGCGCGCGAGGTGGTGAAGCGTGCCGGCATCCCCGTCACCGACTATGGCTTCACGACCGACCCCGCCGAGGCGGGGCGGATCGCCGCGCGGATCGGCGGCCCGGTGGTGATCAAGTCGCAGGTGCTGACCGGCGGGCGGATGAAGGCGGGCGGCGTGAAGTTCGCCGACACACCCGAGGAGGCCGAAGCGCACGCGCGCGAGATACTCGCGCTGGAGATCAACGGCCACATGCCGCGCGGCGTGCTGGTGGACCCGAAGGCGGAGGTCGAGCAGGAGTACTACGCGGGCGTGGTGTGGGATGGGATCCGCAAGCGCCCGGTGATGATCTTCTCGCCGGTGGGCGGCATCGACATCGAGCAGGTCGCCGAGGAGCAGCCCGACAAGGTGGGCCGCCGGCACTTCTCCAACATCCTCCCCCTCTCCGACTTCATGGCCAAGGAGGCGATCGCCGCCACCGGCGTGACCGGCGGGGCGCTCAACCGCCTCGTGCCGATCGTCACCCGTTTGGCGAAGCTGTTCGTGGAGAACGACATGACGCTCGCCGAGATCAACCCGCTGGGGCGGTTGGCGGACGGCACGTTTGTGGCGCTGGACGCGCACATGGACATCGAGAACGAGGCGCGCGGCCGCCACAAGCGGCTGCTGTCCGAATTGGGCGTGGGCGAGGAGGAGACCCGCCAGGCGCGCGAGGCCACCCCGTTTGAGCTGGCGGGCGAGCGGGTGGACGCGCAGGACCACCGCGGCGTGGCGGGCAACGTGACCGAGTTCGACGGCAACCTCGGCCTCGTGATCGGCGCCGGCGGCGGCTCGCTGACGCTGTTTGACGCGGTGCGCGCGCACGGCGGCCACCCGGCCAACTACTGCGAGATCGGCGGCAACCCCTCGGTGGCGAAGGCGTGCGGGCTGGCGAAGCTGGTGCTGCAGAAGCCGGGCGTGGACAAGATCGCGGTGATGATGTCGATCGTCAGCAACACGCGCGTCGACATCGTCGCCCGCGGCGTCATCAAAGCTTGTTTGGAGCTTGGTTATGACCCCGCGGAGAAGATCGCCATCTTCCGCATCCCCGGCGCGTGGGAGGAGGAGGGCTTCAAGATCTTGGGGAAGTACGGCGTCGACTACGCCGACCGCTCGGTGTCCCTCAACGAGGCGGCACGGCGCGCGGTCGAGAAGATCCAAGGGGTCGCCGCCTGATGCGCTCGCCCACCAGGTCCAAAAAGATAAGGACGGGGATGGTGAGTATGAAAATTTGGGGCGCGTATAACCATGGCGCACCAAGTCTCAAAAGAGGAACAAGCTCATCATGTCCATCCTGATCGACGCCTCCACCACCTTCATCGTGCAGGGCATCACCGGCCGCGAGGCGGTGAACTTGACGCGCGAGTGCCTCGACTACGGCGAGGGCGCGAAGGTTGTCGGCGGCGTGACGCCGGGCCGCCTCGGCCGCGAGGTGCACGGCGTGCCGGTGTTCGACACGGTGGCGCAAGCGGTGGCCCACCACGGCGCGCCGATCGACGGCTCTGTGGTGACGGTGCCGCCGGCGTTCACGAAGGACGCCGTGTTTGAGGCGATCGAGAACGGGATCAAGCTGATCGTGATCGTCACCGAGCGCATACCCCGCCGCGACGTGGCGCAGATGGTGGAGCTGGCGAGCATGCGCGGCGCCCGCGTCATCGGCCCCAACTGCCTCGGCGTGATCGTGCCCGACGTGATCAAGATGGGCGGTATCGGGGGTCCCGCCAAAAACGCCGCGCAGGCGTACAAACCGGGCTCGATCGGCGTGATCTCCCGCTCCGGGGGCATGACCACCGAGATGAGCTCGACCCTGTCGGCCGCCGGTCTCGGCCAGTCCACGGCGGTGTCGATCGGCGGCGACGCGATCATCGGCTCCACGTACGCCGAGCTGATGCCGCTGTTCGAGGCCGACGCACAAACGCGGGGCATCGTGATCTACACCGAGCCGGGCGGGCGGATGGAGGCCGAGCTGGCGCGCTGGGTGACCGAGCAGAACTCGCGGCTGCCGATCGTGGCGTTCATGGCGGGCCGCTTCATGGACGAGATGCCCGGCATGAGCTTCGGCCACGCCGGCACGATCGTGGAAGGCAAGGAGGACACCGCCTCGGAGAAGATCACCCGCCTGGCCGCCGCCGGCATCACCGTGGCCGAGCGGATCGAGGAGATCCCGGGGTTGATAGGGGCGAAGATCGCCGAGCGCGACGGCGCCGCACCGGCGGCCGCGAGCGGCGCGGGCGGGACCGGCGCGGGCGCCACGGGCGGGAGCGCGGCATGAGGGCCGACGGCACGTTCATCGCGGTGGAGGTCGCGCCCGCGGCGGCGGCGGACGCCGAGCTGGCGCGCAAGCTCACCGAGGCCTGCCCCGTGGACATCTTCGCGCAGGCCGAGGATGGCGGGTTGCAGTTGGTGGAGCGCAACCTCGACGAGTGCGTGCTGTGCCGCCTCTGCCTCGATGCCGCGCCGGAGGGCGCGGTGAAGGTGATCAAGCTGTACGACGGCGGCACCGTGCTGGCATAGGGCTGGCCGGCGGCCTCCCGATGCACTATGGTTGAGGTGCAATGAACGAGAAGGTCTCGCTGATCGCCATGTCGTTCTTCCTGGTCGCCTCGATCGTGTTCTTGGCCGACCAGATCCTGTCGTACCACTAGACGTTCGATAGGCGGCGCTGGCCGATCGGCGAGCGCATCTGATTGTCGATCGGTCTGCGTCCTCGGTCGCTCGTGTGCAGAGCACACTTCGCTCCCTGCGTCCTTGCCTCGCTTGCCTCTTGAACGTCTAGGGAGCACGCCGCTATCAGCGGCTGGCTGGCGGCCGTTAGTGGCGCGCCCGGCGGACCCGCTGGCGCTCCTGGTGGCGCTCGACGACGTTGACGATCAGCTTGAGGAACTGCTCCGGGCCGGAGGCCTTGGCCTGGCCGTAGGTGAAAGCCTCGATCCAGTCGGGCACCTTGGCTTCGCGCGCCATGACATTGAAGAACTCGCGGCGCATGTCGACGCGCAGGCGGGCATCGCCGGCGGGACCCTTGGTCACCTTGATCTCCGGCATCTCCAGCCGGAAGTGCTGGACGTCGCCGCGCCCACGCAGTTCCACGCCGACCACCAGCTTGATCGGCTCGAGCGCCGGCACTTCGCGTATGAACCTGCGCACAGCCAGCTCTATGAGCGACTTGGCGTCTTCCGATGTCACTCCATCCTCCTTCCCACCGCTCCCCGTCGGCATAGCCTACACGGTGAGCCGAACTATCTTCACAATTGCGCTTGTCCCTACAGCTTGTGGCGCTGCAGCAGCTTGCGGCCGATCACCATTCGCTGGATCTCCGAGGTGCCCTCGCCGATCAACAGCAACGGCGCGTCGCGGTAGAGGCGCTCGATCTCGTACTCCTTGGAGTAGCCGTAGCCGCCGTGGATGCGGAAGCACTCCTCGACACAGAAGCGTCCCGCCTCGGAGGCGAACAGCTTGGCCATCCCCGCCTCCAGGTCGGAGCGCTCGCCGGCGTCCTTCAACCGCGCGGCGCGCAGCGTGAGCAGCCGCGCCGCGTCGACCTGGGTGGCCATGTCGGCGAGCTTGAACTGGATCGCCTGGTGCTCGGCGATCGGCTTGCCGAACGTTTTGCGCTCCTGGGAGTATTTCAGCGCCAGCTCCAGCGCCCGCTGGGCGATGCCGACGCCGCGCGCGGCGACGTTGACGCGCCCGACCTCCAGCGCGTCCATCATCTGCGAGAAGCCTTTGTTGAGGCCCGCCTGCTCGCCGCCGAGGATGTTCTCAGCCGGGCAGCGGTAGCCGTCGAACACCAGCTCGGTGGACTCGACACCCTTGTAGCCGAGCTTTTTGATCTTCGGCGGCACGCCCAGCCCGGCATACTCGCCGGTGTTTTCCGACACGCCCGGCTGCTTCTCGGCGATGAAGCAGGTGAAGCCCTTGTGGCGCGGATCGGCGTCGGGATCGGTCTTGACGAGCACGAACACCAGCGACGACAGCAGCCCGTTGGTGACCCACATCTTCTGGCCGTTGATCTCATAGCGCCCGTCGTCGCCCTTCTTGGCGGAGGTTTTGATCGCCTGCACGTCGCTGCCCAGCTCGGGCTCCGACAGCGAGAAGGCGGCACGGATCTCCCCGGTGGCCATCCGCGGCAGGTACTTCTGGCGCTGCTCGTCGCTGCCGAACTTCATCAGCAGGTAGGAGCCGATGAAGTGGGTGTTGACGATCCCCGAGATCGAGATCCACCCGCGCGAGAGCTCCTCGACGATCATCGCGTAGGTCGTCAAATCCAGCCCCATGCCCCCGTACTCCTCGGGGATCGTGACCCCGAACAGCCCCAGCTCCCGCATCTGCTCGACGATCGGCTCGGGGAAGGCGTCTTCGTGGTCGTAGTGCTCGGCGTTGGGGATGATCTGCTCATCGGCGAACTGCCTCACCATCTCGGTGATGGCCTTCTGCTCGTCGGTCTTCTCCGTGTAAGGCGAGGGGGCTACGGCCATGTCTCGGGCGCTCCAGGTGTCGGGGGTCGGCGTGTACAGGGAGAATACCGGCGTGAACTTCGCGCGGGACATCCTCGACGCGCTGCCCGCCGAGCGCCGCGCGCTGGTGGAGCTGGCGCGCGACGGCGCCCGCCGCGAGTGGGCATACGGCGAGGTCGCCGACCGCAGCGCCCGCCTCGCCGGCGCCCTGGCTGCCCGCGGCGTGGGGCGTGGCGACGTGGTGATGACGCTGATCGGCAACCGCCCCGAGTGGGTGCTCACGATGCTGGCGTGTTTCCGGATCGGCGCGGCGGTGCTGCCGTGCACGGAGCAGCTGCGCGCCAAAGACCTGCGTTTGCGCTTCGCCGTGGCGCGCCCACGGCTGGTGGTCGCCGACGAGCGCAACCGCGCGGAGCTGGAGGCGGCGCTGGCGACGCCACGGGATGGCGGGGTCGGGACCGGCAGCCGCGAGACGGCGATCGACGTGGTGCTGGTGCCGGACGACTCTCTTTTCGATGGCCAACCAGCCCCCGCTGTGGAGCTGGGGCCTGAGGACCCCTGCTTGATCACGTTCACCAGCGGCACCGCCGGCGAGCCGAAGGCGGTGCTCCACGGCCAGCGCTACCTGCTGGGCCAGCGCCTGCAGGCCGAGCACTGGCTGGGCGCGCGGGCGGGCGAGCTGGTGTGGTGCACGGCCGCGTCGGGTTGGTCGAAGTCGGCGCGCAACGTGTTCATCGCCCCGTGGCTGAGCGGCGCCGCGGCGCTGCTGCACGACGCCCGCTTCGACCCGGAGGAGCGACTGGAGCTGCTGGAGAGGGAGCGGGTCAACGTGCTGTGCATGGCCCCCACCGAGTACCGCGTGATCGCCAAGCGTGCCACCCTGAGCCCGCTGCCCGACCTGCGCGGGATGGTGGCGGCGGGCGAGGCGCTCAACCCCGAGGTGCTGCGCATCTGGGCGCAGGAGACCGGCCTCAGCATCCGCGACGGGTACGGACAGACGGAGACCGGTCAGATGACGGGGATGCCCCTGAACGAGGAGCCCCGCCCGGGCTCGATGGGCCGCGCGCTGCCGGGCGTGCGCCTGGACGTGGTGGAGGGAGAGCTGGTGGCCGACCCGGCCAGCGTGCCGACGTTCTTCCTCGGCTATCTCGGCGAGCGCAGGCCAGATCCCGCCCACCCGTGGCACACCGGCGACCGCGTGCGCGATCCCGCCCACCCGTGGCACACCGGCGACCGTGTGCGGCGCGACGACGATGGCTATCTGTACTTCGAGGGGCGCACCGACGACGTGATCGTCTCCGCCGGCTACCGCATCGGGCCGTTCGAGGTGGAGTCGGCGCTCGTCGCCCACCCCGCCGTGGCGGAGGCCGCCGCGGTGGCCGCCCCCGACGAGGAGCGCGGGGCGGTGGTGCGCGCGGTGGTGGTGCTGCGCGACGGCCACCAGCCGTCGCCGGATCTGGTGCGCGAGCTGCAAAACCACGTGAAGGAGCTCACCGCCCCCTACAAGTACCCGCGGATCGTGGAGTTCGCCCCGGAGCTGCCGAAGACCGCCAGCGGCAAGATCAAGCGGGCGCAGCTGCGGGGGTGACGCCGCAATGACCCGCGACCAGCCGTGGAAGCACAGGGCTCATCCCCTACCTTCACCCGCCGTGGGGCGGGCGCGGGGCGGAGGGAGCTAACGGGGGTTCGTGGCCGCGACGATCCAGACGGCGCTGCGCCCGACGATCGAGCCGTCGGGCCTTTGCCACTCGGCGTAGCGGTCCCTCAGGGCCTCTGCGATCTTGCCGCGGCGGCTCTCGCCGTACTCGCCGTTGAGGCGGATCAGCTCGGCGCCGGGTCCGATCGCGAGCAGGGCGTCGATCGCCTCGTCCATGTCGGCGCCCATGAAGTAGTCGAAGTCGCGCTGGTGCAACTCGATCTCCTCGAACCCGGCGGCCTGGAGGATCCCGCGGGTGGTCTCGGGGTTGCTGAGCGAGAACGGCCCGGGTCCGCAGGTGTCGGCCTCATACTCCTCGGGGCGCGAGAGGAACCGCTCGACGACCTTCTCGGTCTCCGCCCAGACCGGGCATTCGGCCTTGCGGCGCCAGCAGACCTTGGCGAGCCTGCCTCCGGGCGCCAGCGCACCGCGAACCGCGCGCATCGCCGGGACCGGCGCGGCGAAGAACAGCGTCCCCATACGCGAGAAGGCGTAGTCGTAGATGGGTCCCCACTCAGCCGTCTGCGCGTCGGCGGTCTCGAACGCAATGTTCTCGACCCCCGCCTCGGCGGCCTCGCGACGGGCGTCCTCGATGAACCGCGGCGAAGAATCGACGCCGAGCGCGAAACCTCCCGGTCCGACAAGCTCGGCCAGCTGCTGAGTCGTCTCGCCGAAGCCGCACCCGACGTCGATACAGGACCCACGCTCGGGCGGCGGAAAGAGCTCAAAGACCTCCTCGGTGACCTCCGCCAACGCGCCCACGAACACCTTGCGGTTCGACTTCCACCGCTCATACAGGACCGTGTCCCATGCACGCACCGCTTCCTCGTTGGCCACTGCCACCGCACCCGCACGCCGCTGTTGGGTCATCGGGCGATACTACATCTCAGCGCCGCCCCGATCTCTGAACCCCACCGGATTCGTCCAGCTGCTTCAGCCGTTCGATCGCCGCGCGGACGTGTGTGACATATCGCGTGACCGCCCCCTGCACGGAGGGCTCCGCCGCGTGGTCGGGGAGCGCCCGCAGCAGGTTGAGCCTGCTCTCCCCAACCCACGCCGAGAGGTCGGGCTCGCTCAACCACCGCCCCTCCGTTCTCCATGTACGGCTCATCATGCGCGGCCAGTCCTCGATGCTGCCGGCGTATGGATTGGGTGGACAGAGACGGTTCTTGTCCACGTCCTCGTCGCGGTGAACCTCCACGAACGCGACGAGGGCCGCGTTGAAGCACGGCGAGAGATGGCGCACCTGCTGGAGCGCGATCCGACCAGGCCGGAAGATCGGGGTGGCGGGAACGTCGCTCAAGCCGAGCGCGGTGCAGTCCACGTGCAGGATGTCGGGGCCGGTCGTGGTCTCTCCGTGCTCGAGTACGATCCTATCGGCCTCGATCCGCCGCACCCGGCCGAGCCTCACGACATCTGTGATCTGCCGTAGGGACGCCAGCTCGCGGGCGCTGAGCATCGTGCCGCGGTACATCCTCGCCGGCCACGCCGGGTCGATACGCGCCACTCGCCCCGACGCCTCGAGCCGCTCGAAGAGGTCCTCGACGTTCTCCGCCCGGGCGCCGGCCTCGGCGTCGAGGGCGTTCCCCTCCATGATCGCGCCGACTTGCTCCAACGGCTGAAAGTGACGGCGGTCATAGAACCACGCGTCGCGGGGCCGGATCCAACGAATCCGATCCGGCTGCAGGTCGTTGTCCAGAAGCCACATGCAAGCGTCCACAGCCGTCTTGCCGGAGCCGAGGACCGCGTAGGAGCAGCCCTCCCGCGCCGCCGCCGGCAGGTCGTTGATGGGGATGAGCCGAACACCCGGCGCCACCTGAAACGGCACGGCGTGGGTCGCCGGGATCGACCCCTCCAGGTATCGCGCATCAACGACCCTGCGGCGTACAGCGACATCGTGAAGCTCCCCGGTGCTCAGGTCCCTGACCCGCTCGCCGTCGCTCCCGGCGCCCAGATGCTCGTGGCGGGTGAGCACGCGAACCCGGCCTGTCTCCGTCAGCCGCCTGGCCGCCTCGGCGAAGTGCTCGCGGACCTCGCCACCAGTCGCCCGCTCGTAGTACCCGGCGTTCTCGACGGCCCGGTCGATGCGATCCTCGCCAAGCGCCAGCGAGCTCACGCCGTAGTAAGCGGAGGGGGTGTGCAGGCGAACGAACGGATACGCATCCACCCAGTGACCTCCCGGGGCCCCTCGACGGTCGATCACCGTCACCTCCACGTCGGCCTCGGCCACCAGCGCATCGGCGAAGGCAAGGCCGCTTGCGCCTGCCCCTACAACCAGATAGTCCGTGTTGATGAGCATGTTCTTCTCCTGGCTCTGCGCCGAGAGCATGGTCCTTTTATTCAGCCAGGGGAAAAAATACCCGAGTTCCATGACCGGGAAGCACGTACGACCACAACGCTTGGCCCGGACCCCCCAAAACTAAGCGGCGGCGGGGCCAGCCGTCAGCACTAACGGCTCTGCGAGCCCCGGTCGCGACCCGAGCGATCAGGAGTCGATGCTGCCTTGCCGGAGGAGGCCCGCAGCGCGACGAAGCCCTCCGCTGAGGCGTCCGACGCCGAGGTCGTCGAGCGCGCACTGCGCTCCTACGACTTCCCTGAGCTGGGCGAAGCCGAAGCGTACGGCGAAGTGGTCGACAAGGCTGCGATCGAAGCCAAGCACGAGCAGGCCAAGCAATGCAAGAAGGAGCACATTAGGAACGAGTGGTCGATCCCCTCCGCAGGGCTACCCGGCCGCCGGGTGGCGATCTTGCGGCGGAGTGGACCACACCTCGATCTCCGCCACATCCGAGGGCAAACCCCGGACCCGACCCCCGTCGCGCCCGCCGGGAGGCGCGGCTATGCGCGAGGGGTACACGTCCTCAGGCGCGAGTCGCCGATGCGGCCAGCGTCTTAGCTTCCGCCAGCATCGCCGTTTCCGCCAGCGCCCGGTCGATGAACGGCCCCAGCAGCTCGGCGATCGAGGAGGCGGTCATGCCGGCCGGGGCGACCGGGAGCGTGGCGTAGCTGATCGCCAGCCGGACGAGGCACTCCGACAGCAGCGCCGCGTCGTGCTCGTGCGCCTGCGGCCAGCGCGAGGCGATCGCCCAGCACAGCCGTTCGGCGGCGCCCGCCACCAGCGTCTGGCCGTGGGTGGTGACGAACGGCAGCATCTCGCCGCCGCCGTGGATCGCCGCGCGGATCAGCGGATCCTGCTCGGCGGCCGTCAAAAACAGGCCGAACGCCGCCGTGAGCGCCGCCTGGGGGTCGTCGAGATGCGCGTCCAGCGCACCCTCCACCGCGGCGATGAAGCCATCCGCTTCGCGCAGCACAAACGCCTGCGCAAACTCGTCGCGCGACCCAAACTCCTTGTACAGCGTCTGGCGGCTGACGCCGGCAGCCGCCGCCACGTCGCCCATCGTCACCTCACTCCACGGGCGCTGCTCCAGCTCGTGGCGAGCGGCGCCGAACAGCGTGTCGCGCAGCAGCTCGCGCGCGGCCACCGCGTAGGGCGTGCGGGCACTCACGGCGCGGCCTCCTCGGGCTCAGGCGTGCGGACGCGCGCGGCGCAACGTTTTCCGTGCTCAGGCGTTCTCACGGCGCCGTCTCCTCGGCCTCTCGGCGAGGGGTCGGGCCTCGCAGCCTCTCCCCCTCCTCCTCCCCCTCTTTTTCGAAATCGACCTTGTCGCGCACGCCGCAGTCGGGGCACGCCCAGTCGTCGGGCACCTCGCTCCAGTTCGTGCCCGCCGGGAAGCCCTCGCGCGGATGGCCGGGCGCCTCGTCGTACACATACCCGCAGGCCGGGCACCGCCAGCGGCTCATGCGCCGCTCCCCCGTGTGCGCGCGATGGCGCGGCTCATGCGCTCGCCCCGTAGCGCGCCAGCATCCGCGCGCGGCGGCGCGGGGCGATGTTGGCGAGCGACACGTCGCCGCTGTAGTGGGCCAGCAACCGCCGGTCCATCACCCGCCGCCACAGCGGCGGGAAGGCGGCCAGCACGATCATCCCCGCATACCCGGTGGGCAGCTGCGGCGCCTCGTCCACGTGGCGCAGCGCCTGGTAGCGGCGGATCGGGTTGGCGTGGTGGTCGGAGTGGCGCTGCAGGTGGTACAGCAGCACGTTGGATGCCACGTTGTTGCTGTTCCAGCTGTGCTCCGGGCGGCAGCGCTCGTAGCGGCCGTCCTCACGGCGCTGGCGGCGCAAGCCGTAGTGCTCGAGGTAGTTGACCACCTCCAGCAAACAGAAGCCGATCACCGCCTGCCCCAGCAGGTAGGGCAGCACCGCCACGCCGAACACGGCGGTGAGCGCGGCGAACAGCACGAGCGTCATCGCCCAGGCGTTGAGGATGTCGTTGCGGTAGGTCCACATCGAGCTGTGCAACCGCCCGAGGCGCACGCGTTCAAGCTCCCACGCCGAGCGCAAACTGCCGCTGACGGTGCGCGGAAGGAACGCGTAGAAGCTCTCCCCCAGCCGCGCGCTGGCGGGATCCTCCGGCGTGGCCACGCGCACGTGGTGGCCGCGGTTGTGCTCGATGAAGAAGTGCCCATACGCGCTCTGCGCCAGCGCCACCTTGCTCAGCCACCGCTCCATGCTGGCGCGCTTGTGCCCCAGCTCGTGCGCGGTGTTGATCGCGATGCCGCTCACCATCCCCACCGTCAGCATCAGCCCCACGTCGTCCACCGTGGAGAGTTTGCCGCTCCCCCACAGCCAGCAGGCCAACACCAGCCCGGCGTACTGGATCGGCAAAAACGCATACGTGCACCAGCGGTAGTAGCGATCCTTTTCCAGCCACTTGATCACGCTGTCGGGCGGGTTGGTCGGGTCCATCCCCGCCAGCAGGTCCAGCACGGGGAAGATCACGAACACCAGGAACGGCCCATACCACCAGAACACGCCGAGGCCGGTCGCTTCCACCAGGCCGTATGCCAGGAACGGCAGCGTCGGCACGATCAGGCCCAACAGCCACGCGTAGCGCTTGGGGTCATGCCAGCGGACCAGCGCGGCCCCCTCCACGTGCGCGGCCACCTCTCCATTTGAGCGTGCCCCGCTCGACGATGCCGGTACAGCGGACATATTCCTGTCTCCTTCGCGGTCGATCTACCGGACTGGCGTCAGCATAGTTTACAGATCGCCCATAATTTGTCCAGAGTCGTTACGTAATACGTTGTGCGTGTAGCACTGCCGCACTAGAGGCTGGGGCTCAGGAAGGGCTGTCCGCATACCGCCGGACCGCCCGGAACATGGCAGCTCCGCGTTGTTGTTCGTTTTTTTAGGCCGCCAACCACGGCCCGGCTCATGCCGGCGACCCGCTCGACCGATACGACGCGGTTGGGAGCGGCCAGCGCCGACGGCGCGACGGCGAGCGCCCGCCCTTGCGACCTACGCCTGCGCCCGCAGCTCCTCGGCCGAGGGCACCACGATCGGGCCGTCCGGTGGTTGGGTGAAGCGGATCGGATTGCCGAACGGGTCGCGCAGAGCACAGTCGGTCCCGTAGAAGCGCTCAATCGGCTCCTGCGTGAACTCGACACCGGCCGCGCGCAACCGTTCGTACGTGCCGCGACAGTCGTCAGTCTCGAAGATCACGCCACCGCCCGCCCCGCCCTTGGTCACGAGCTCGCGGATCTGGGCGGCGGTCGCGTCGTCGTAGGCGGGCGGTCCGGGCAGCATCAAAACGAGCTGGAGGTCGGGCTGGTCGGGGAGGGTGACGGTCAGGAAGCGCATGACGCCGAGGTCGGCGTCGGTGTGGACGACCATTCCGAGACTGAACGTGCCGAGGCTGTTGAAACCGACGTCCAAGCAGATCTCCGTCACGGGTCGATCGGTCTCCCTGAGCAGCTCCATCGCGCGCTCCACACGACGGCGCTGAAGGTATTTGTGCGGTGTCTCGCCAAACACCGTGCGGAACTGCCGACTGAAGTGGGCCGGGGAGGAGTACGCCACGCGCGCAAGCGCGGGGATGTCCAGGGGCTGCGCAAACGCCCGGTCCATGGCGTCGCGTGCGCGCAGCATGCGTCGGTTGCGCTCCTCTGTGCCCTGCAGCATCCGGGCAACGGTACGACAGGTATCGACCTGCCAACAGGTCATGCTCGCGGGCGCACTCTCTCCCGAGGCGCTGATGCGGGCGGCACCGGCCCGAGGGCTCTGGCCCGCCTACGACTGCACCGGCGCAACCCTCACGTTACGTCAGCCGACTCCACGGAACTACCGAACCGTCTGCCCGATGCCAGGCCGTCAAACGCGCCCGTACGTTAGCTGGCGAGGCGCAGCGCGACGCTAGTGACGGGGTCTCAGCGCCCACACGCAATGCGGACCGTCGTCGCATACAACGTGCCACCGCGGGAGAGCGTTGCCCGGGCCGCCGATCTGGTGCTCGTGAGCTCGGCAATGGCGGACCTCGGCGAGGGTCCATACCGCACCTCCCAAGTCGCCGAGCGTCTCGGACGCAGCGCGATCAGTTGGCGATGTCGCCGACGACCCGCGCGGAGCCGCGCGTAAAGATCTGCTCGCCGAGCGTGTTGCCATGGCTCACGACCGTCTTCGACATCGCATGCCAGCCCTTGGGTGACTTGTGGCCGGCGAGGAACGCCTTCGCCACAGCGCGGGCGGTCCTGCACGAGACGCCGGAGGCGGTGAGGTTGTTCAGCGCCGCGTGGCCCTCGCCATGGGTGCCCGGGAACGTATAGCTCACGCCCCCGCAAGCAGTGGCCGCCGAGGCGGTCGCGGGCGAAGCGGCCGCGAGCGCACCGGTGGCCAGGAGCGCGATGAGCACGTTCCTCATCAGAATAGAGTGAGGTGGCCGGTGGAGATCTTGAAGCCGTGGCCGATCCCGTTCGTGCAGCGAGCCGCGGAGGCACTCAGGGTGCAGGTGATGCCGTAGCGCTTCCAGGTCGAGCCCGGTGCGAGGGTCACGGGGTTGGCTGAGGAGATCAGATCGTCCTGGCTCTCGTCGACGAGCCGCGCGCGACCGGCGCGGCCCTGCCCGAGCTGCACGAAGGGGTCACCGATGCCGTGCTTGGGTTTGGGAATGCCCGCCGCCGCGCACTGCAGGCCCGGGTAGTCGCCGGTGAGCGGAGCGCCTGTGCCGTGGTCGAGCTTCGTTCCGGGAACGGAGGCGGCGATGCCGCACACCACGTCGGCGGTCTTCGTCTGGAAGTTGATTGCGTGCGAGGAGGCGCTGGCGGCCGTCGGCAGAGCCAACAGCGCAAGGGCGACGAGGAGAGCAGAACGTCTCATCCAGCAAAGCGTACGCGATCACAACTGGTTTCTGGCGGGTGGAAGGTCCCCGTCCGGGGCGAGCACGAGTCGCTCTGCCGAGCAACTCCCACGCCGCGGCCGCTGGTGTACGGTGCCGCATGTGGATGCCCCGAAACCCGAGGATCTTGCCCGCGCGCTGGTTGGACTGCACGAGTGGGCGCAGGAGTTCAGTGCCGAGCAGGCCGAGGGTGGGCTGGAGGAGCGTCTGCGCACCCACCTTGGTGGGGAGATCGCGGGGCTGCCGGTTGTCTCACGGGCGCTCGAGGGGTTTCAGCGCGCCAATTTCCAAGTCGCGATCGACGCCTACCTGCAGGAGCCGGAGCGCACGGCGGAGCTGATCGGGCTGCCGATGACTCACGGCTACCGCGTGGGGCTCGCAGAGCTTGTGAAGGGCTCACGCCACGGGCCGTGGGCGGACGAGGGTGAGGCGGGACCGATCGAGTACGAGCCGGTGGACGTCGGCGAGCAGCGCATCATGTGCGTCGCGGCGGGCCTGTGGCTGATCGCCGACGGCGATCAGCCACTGCTGTTGATGCTGCGCCGCTCCGACCACGGGCCACGTCAGGCGGAGCTCGGCATCGAGATCATGGCGCGCCGGCGCGCCGCCGCGGAGGAGCTGCTTGCCGAGCTCGAGCGGCTGATGCGTGAGCGCAACCCCTACCGCGGCCGGGTGGTTGTGCTCTCAAGCTCCCCGTTCGGCGGCGTCGGCGTGGAGGTGCAGCGGCTGCCGGCGGTCACCCGTGAGCAGATCGTCTACCCCGACGGGGTGCTGGAGCGGATCGAGCGGCACACCAAGACCTTCAGCGAACACGCCGAGGCGCTGCGCGCCTCCGGGCGCCACCTCAAGCGCGGCATCCTTCTGCACGGTCCGCCGGGGACCGGCAAGACGCTCACCGTGATGTACCTCTCCAGCCTCCTCTCCGAGCGCACCGTGCTGCTGCTCAGCGGCAACGCGCTCGGCGCGGTCGCCGCCGCGTGTGCGATGGCGCGCGAGCTGGCGCCCGCGATGCTGGTGCTGGAGGACGTCGACCTCGTCGCCCAAAGCCGCGCGATGGGACAGCCCACGACGGTGCTTTTCGAGCTGCTCAACCAGCTCGACGGGCTCAGCGAGGACACCGATGTCGTATTCGTGCTCACCACCAATCGGCCCGAGGTGATCGAGCCGGCGCTCGCCTCGCGCCCGGGGCGCGTCGATCTTGCGGTCGCGATGCCGCTGCCCGACGAGGAGGGCCGCGCGCGGTTGCTCGATCTCTACGGCACCGGCCTCGACCTCGAGCTGCGCGACCAGGCGCGGTTCATCGCCGCCACCGCCGGCACCACACCGGCGTTTATCCGCGAGGCGCTGCGCCGCGCCGCGCTGCTCGCCGCCGAGCGCGGCCAGCACAACCGCGTCGACGACGAGCTGCTCGCCAGCGCCGTCCGCGAGCTGCGCGAGGGCAACGACCAGCTCACCAGCGCGCTGCTCGGGGCCCGGCCTGCTGTCCAGGAGGTACCGCCTCCGACTGCCCCAAGGGAGCTCCACTTCGGGTGAGAGGGCGCCCGGCTGAGCTGCCATAAGATTCGGTGACCCAGCTATGCCTCACCGACACCTGAGGCTGCTCACAACCCAACGGCTGCTGTTGCGCGAGCTCACGTCGGCCGACGTCGATGAGTTCCTCGCGCTGCACCGCGATCCCGACGTCGTCCGGTTCGTGCGGACGCTCGATCGCGCGCAGGCACAGGAGCGCCTGCGGGCCAGCGAGCGGGAATGGACCGAGCGCGGCCACGGGCTGCTGGCCGTCATCGCCCGCGACGGCGGGCGGCTCCTCGGCCGGGTCGGGTTGAGGTACTGGCCGCAGTTTCAGGAGACCGAGGCGGGCTGGCTGCTGCGCCGCGATGCCTGGGGGCACGGGTACGCCACGGAGGCCGCCAGGGCATGCGTGAACTGGGGCTTCGCGGTGCTGCCCATCCCCTATATCACCGCCATGATCCACCCCCACAACACGCGCTCTACTCAGCTCGCCGGCCGGCTCGGATTCGAGCCCGCACGCGAGGATGTGCTGCTCGGCGATCCAGTTATCGTCCACACGCTCAAGCGCCACGACTGGACCGGGGAAATGCCGCCACACGATTCTCGCACCGCAGCAGCCGAAGACCTCGCGCGGGCCGGTGGCCGTGATGCCCAGGTGGAGATCGTCGACTACGATCCCGCCTGGCCGGCCACTTTCGAAGCTGAGCGCAACCGGCTCGCGCCGCTGCTCCAGGGAGCGGATATCCACCACTTCGGCTCCACCGCCGTACCCGGCCTTGCCGCCAAGCCGGTAATCGACATGATCGCGCTCGTACCCGATCTCGATGCGCCGATCCCCGGGCTCACCACCGACGCGGGCTATCAGTTCCCGCAGGCGTTCAACGCGACGCTCACGCACAGGCGCTTCCTCTGCTACCCCACGGCGGCACACCGCACCCACCACCTGCACCTCGTGGACAAGCGGGAGGAGCTCGAGCGGCGCCTGCGGTTCCGCGACCGTCTGCGCGCCGACCCCGCCCTCGCCTCGGAGTATGTGGCGTTGAAGCGCACGCTCGCCGCCCGCCACCGCTACGACCGTGAGGCATACACGGACGCCAAGAGCGAGTTCATCCACAGTCACGACCAGGCATTGCCGCCAAGAGCGACCTGAGCGCGACGCCGATTGCGCACACGGCCGATCGCTGGCATGTCATGCTTCAATGCTCGCTGGCATAGAAGATTAGACCGCCGCCCGAGGCGAGACTCATCGCGCGGCGGCGGAAAGGCTGGAGATGGAGCCGCATATCGACCTGATCACCCTCGCCGTGAGCGATCTCGAGCGCTCATTTGAGTTCTACCGCGACGGCATCGGCCTCGAATCGTGTGAGCTGATCGGCGCGGAGTACCCAGGCGACGATCTCACGCCGGCGGGGGCGGCGGCGATGTTCAAGCTCGCGGGCGGGCTGATGCTGATGCTGTACCCGCGAAGCGAGCTCGCCAAGGATGCCAACATTGCGCCTGGCACGGCGCACAGCGGCGAGTTCAGCATCGGGCACCTGGTCGCCACTCGGGCCGATGTCGATGCTCTGCTCGCCCGGGCCGACCATGCCGGCGCGAAGCTCACCGGCCGACCCCACGATCGTCCATGGGGGATCTACTCCGGTTACTTTCGCGACCTCGACGGGCACCTGTGGGAGGTCATCTGGAACCCGAGATTTACGCGCCCGGCGGCGTGAGGCATGAGCGGGAGCTTCAGGCCTTGCGACGCCAGCGGGCCGGCACGAGGCGGGCATCCACGACCCCATGATCGACTTTGTTCGACCTCAACCAGCTACCACAGCTGCCGCTTGAGCGCTCCCACGAGCGGCGCCGAGCAAAGCGCACGGCTCACGATCTACCGGCATTGGCCGTGCGCGGCGTGATCCACCGGCCCTCAAGCGGCTGTAGACAGGCTCCGCCCGCGGCAAGCATCTCGCTTGAATACACGGGATTCGGCGAAGCCCCCGGCAGGACTCGAACCTGCGACCCTCGGATTAGAAGTCCGATGCTCTATCCAGCTGAGCTACGGAGGCGCTGTTTCCAACTCCATAGTGTGGCGATCATTTCAAGGGCGCGCCGGGCGGGCGGGAAGCGAGTCCTTAACCGGCATGGAGGAGCGACTTAAGCAAACTTGATCGAGAACCGGTAAAAGTTGCTCCCATGAGCCCAGCATCCGGTCCCGATCCCGATCTCACCCGCAAGGAGCGCCGCGAGCAGGCGCGCGCCGAACGCAAAGCGATGGAGGCCGCTGCGGCGCAGACGGCGCAGCGCAAACGCATGCTGCAACTCGGCGGGGTCATCGGCCTCGTGGTGGTGCTGGTTGTCGTCATCGTGCTCGCCACCAGCGGCGGGGGCGGTGGGGGCACCGGGCTGCAGAAGGGGAGCAAGAGCAACGCCACCGTAGCCACCGTCAAGTCGCTGGTCGGCGGCATCCCCCAGTCGGGCAACGTGCTGGGCAACCCCAACGCGCCGGTCACGCTGCAGTACTTCGGCGACCTCGAGTGCCCCATCTGCCGCGAGTTCACGCTCACGTCGCTGCCGACCATCATCAAAAAGTACGTGCGCACCGGCAAGCTGAAGATCGAATACAACTCGCTGGAGACCGCCACGCACGAACAGGAAACATTCCGCGAGCAGCAGGTCGCGGCCTACGCAGCGGGCAAGCAGAACCTCGCCTGGTACTTCATCGAGCTCTTCTACCACGAGCAGGGCCCGGAGGACAGCGGCTACGTCACCGAAAGCTACCTGCAGGGACTCGCCCAACAGGTGCCGGGGCTCAATCTTCCCAACTGGAGCGCCGCGCGCAACGCTCCCGCGTATGCCGAACAGGTCACGCACGACGCGCAGGTCGCCAACGCCGAGGGCTTCACCGGCACCCCGTCATTTTTGATCGGCAAAAGCGGCCAGCACATGGAAAAGCTGGAAACCGTCAGCCCCGAAGAAGTGTCGGGGTTTGAAGCCGCCATCAACAAGCAGCTCAGCTGAGAGGATCATGTGGCGATGACACCGCCGCTCTCCCCACCCGCCCCTGATCGCCGCGCGCGGGGCTGAGCCGCGATGAGCGACCGGGCGCTGCGCACAACGATGATCGTGCTCGCCACCATCGGGTTGGGCGTGGCCAGCTACCTCACCTACGTCCACTACTCCGGCATGCCGCCGCTGTGCAGCACCACGCACAACACCTGCCTCAAAGTGCAAACCTCCATCTACTCCAAGCTGGCGGGCGTGCCGGTGGCGCTGATCGGGCTGATCGGCTACGTGGTGATCCTCGCCTCGCTGCTGGCGCCCCAGCGCGAACAGACGCGCTTTGCCACGATGGCGTTCACGCTGGCGGGGTTCGGCTTCTCCGCCTACCTCACCGGTCGCGAGGCGTTTTCGCTGCACGAGTACTGCGAGTGGTGCCTGTCCTCCGCCGCCATCATGACCGTGCTCGCCTGCCTGTCGACCTGGCGCTTCCTGCGCGGCGCGCCTGCGCCCGGCGTCCCAGCCGGTCCGTCGGCCGAGGCCGACGCCGGGACACCGCTCGCGGCAGGCTCCTGAGCGCGGCGCCAGCGGCTCCGGTCGACGCTGTATGGTCGGCCACCGTGCCGCCCCCCGGCGATCGACAGTCCCAGCCTGAGCGATCGGCGCCCGACACCGACGCGGTCGTGCGCCACAAGCGCGCCGCGGCGCAGGCCGCCGCCGATCTCGTGCGCGAGGACATGCGCGTGGGGTTGGGCACCGGCTCCACCGTCGCACAGCTGCTGCCGGCGCTCGCCGCGCGCGGCCTTGCGGGGCTGCGCTGTGCGGCCACCTCCCCCGCCACCGCGCGATCCGCCACGGCGCTGGGGCTGACGGTGGTCGAGCTCGACGAGCTGGGGGAGCTCGACATCGCGATCGACGGGGCCGACCAGATCGATGCGGCGGGGTGGCTGATCAAGGGCGGCGGCGGCGCGCATACCCGCGAGAAGATCGTGGCCGCCGCCGCGCACCGGTTCGTCGTGATCGCCTCCGCCGAGAAGGCCGTCTCGGCGCTGCGCCCGCCGGTGCCCCTGGAGATCCTGCGCTTCGCGCCCCACACCACGCTCGCCGCGATCGCTCCGGCGCGACTGCGCGATGCGCCGCCCAGCCCCGACCACAACCTGATCGCCGACTATCTCGGCCCGATCGAGCAGCCCGAGCTGCTGGCCGCGCGGCTGTCCGCCACGCCCGGCGTGGTCGAGCACGGGCTGTTCGCGCCCAGCCTCCTCAGCGACGTGCTGATCGCGGGCGACGGCGGAGTCGAACATCGGCGACTCAGATGCTGATCAACTCCAGCTCGTCCAAGCGGCGCACCGCGCGCGAGGCCCGCACTATGTCGCCCTCGCGGTGCACCACCGCCTCACGCTCCAGCCGCGCCAGCGCCGCATCGAGCTGCGCCGGTTGAAAGTCGGAGATCTCGCGCGCCAACTCCGTGCGAGCCCACCGCGGCGCGTGATCGTCGCGCAGGAGCTGCAGGATGATCGCTCGCTCCACCCGCTTATCCAGATCGCCGCCGCGCCGCTGCCGGTCTGCGTGTCCCAGCATGGGACTCACCTCCTCGTCCGCCGTCTCGCCCGAACGCCTGCCGGCGCTGGGCCACTTGATTTTTGGGGCCGTCGAAGTTACTCGGGGTGTGCGACGGCACGGTCGACGGGAGGCGGGCTGGAGCGCTCGACCCCGTCCGGGGCAACGGTTGGGCGGGTCGCAAAACCGCTCGCCACTGGTTGGACGGGCGCACCAACCGGGACGGCGCGGGCGCGGCGCTAGCGTTGGCGTTGGCGGCGTTGGCGCTGGCGTTTGGCGCGGTGTACCTTGGGTGGCGTGGGCAAGCGCGCGCGCATCCTCGCGTTCGGCTCGGCCGCCGCGGCGGTGCTGGCCGGCGTGGTGTGCACGATCGTGGTGGGCGGCGTCGCCGGCGAGGTGCTGACGATCGTGCTGATCGGCGGGGGGCTGGCGGGCGCGGTGCTGCTGGTGTTCTTGGAAGTGGGCTTCAGCGAAGACCGCGAGCTGGCGCGCGACCGCGAGCGCCGCCGCGGCCGCGCGCTATGGCTGTTGAGCGCGCGGCGCGGGCGCTGGGTGACCCGTCGGCCGCGGCGGCCGGGTGGCGGCTGACTCCATGTAGGCTCCCCCTGCATGCCCAACATCAACGAGCCCGTATTCGACGAGCTGCGCGAGCATCCCGGCTTCAACTGCCGACGGGCGCGCGTCAGCCGACAGGCGGGCAGCGAGCGGCTGGGGCTCAGCCTGTGGGAGCTGCCGGCGGGGGAAGCCGCCTACCCCTACCACCTGCATCTCGCCGAGGAGGAGCTGGTGGTGGTGTTGGACGGCCAACCCGACCTGCGCACCCCCGAGGGCTGGCGCACGCTGCGCGAGGGCGAGGTGGTGGCGTTTCCCCGCGGCGAGCGCGGCGCCCACCAGCTGGTCAACCGCACCGATCGCACCGTGCGCTTCCTGGCGTTCAGCCCCAACGGCGAGCCCGACATCGTGATCCGGCCTGACTCGGGAACGGTGGGCGCCTACGAGCGTCAAGCCGACGGCGGCGGGCTGCGCAAGGTGTTTCGGATGGACGACGCCGTGGACTACTTCGCCGGGGAGCGGGCGCCGGGCGAGGGGTAGCGCGTGTGAGTGTCTATTTTGCGGACACCAACCGAATTTTCTGAGGTGGGGGCATCGGGTAGGGTTCGGCTGGTGACCCCCACACACACCGACGGCCGGCGGCGCTCGCGGACGGTTGCGTGCGCAGCGGCGCTCGCCATAGGGGTCCTCACAGCTCTGGCCAGCGCCGTGGCACCGGCCGCCCAGACGCCGCGCGCCGGCGCCTCCTCAGCGGGCGCAGCGCCACCGAGCGCCTTCTCTGCGCCCCCCGCATTGCAGGCGCTCGAGCAGAAGATGGAGCAGTTGCAAGTCAACTCGGAGCGCTACACGCAAGCCACGCACGACACCTACACGCTCACGCGGGAGCCACCGGGCAGGCACGGCAAACGCATCGGCAAGAGCACCACCAAGTCGCTCGACGTCGACGAATTGGGGGAAGTCAGCCTCACCCCCGCTCGCGGGCAGGTGTTCGTCGGAGCCCCCGGTAAACGCAAGCCGCTCCTGATCGCGGTGGGGGCGACTCTGTACACATACCTGGGCATCGCCGTGCCTGGCGACCACGGGCGTCCCTGGGTGCGTTCGCACAACACGAGTGCCACCAGCGCCGGCCTGCTGTTCCCCTACCACGGCCAGCCGGATGAAGTGAGCCTCGGCGGAAGCGGCGCCTACGCCGGTCTGATCAACCTCTTGGCGACCGCCGTGGCCCCGATCGGCGTGACCGAACACGTGGTTCTCGACGGACAGACAACCACGGAGTTCACGGCAACCGTCGAACCGCTGCGGCTGGTGAAGCACATTCCCGCGAAGGTGCTGAGCGTCCTTCGCCGGCAGCTGACGCCCGACCAGCTCGAGGTGCTCATCACCGAAGCGGGGCTGCCGGTGCGGGTGGTGCTGTCGCAGCAGCTGAGCGCTTCCCCGCACACGGGCGTTTCCACCATGTCGAGGACAACCGACATCCTCGCGGTCAACATACCGGTGTCGGTCAAGCCACCGCCCGCCCGGCGGACGATCGGCGAAAAGGCGTTCGCCAAGCTGCTCCACACCAAGCGCTCCAGTGGCCTGTCGATAGTCGGCACCAACGGCACTCCGGCCACTCATTCGATCGCTCCGCCCTCGGCCATACGGCGCGCAGGTGGACGCCGACTGGCCGAGTTCAAGCTGGGTCGAGCAGTGGCCACCGCATCTGGATGCCTGGCGTGTCACCGCATCGGCGACGACGGCAACCCGGGTCCCGGCCCATCGCTCACGCACATCGGCGCCAAGCTGTCGGCGCCTGAAATCGAACACGCGCTCCGCGACCCCAAGGCACCGATGCCGTCGTTCAAGCATCTGCCGGCGCGGCGGTTCAAGGCGCTGGTCGAGTTCTTGAGCGAGCTGCGGTAGTTGAACCGCTCACCCGGCCTTGAACCGGGCTGCCTCGTCCGCTCCGCCGGTGACGTCGCCCGGGCTGTAGGAGTGCGCGCCGGCGCCCGCCAACTTGCCGCCGTCCACGATCAGGTATTCCTCGCGAATCGGCCTGCCCTCGAACCAGCACTCCAGGATCTCGCGCACCCCTGCGGCGTAGCGGGCCTGTGCGGAAAGGCTGGTACCGGAGGTGTGAGGGGTCATCCCGTGGTGGGGCATCGTGCGCCACGGGTGGTCGTTGGGCGCGGGCTGGGGAAACCACACATCGCCCGCGTAGCCGGCCAGTTGACCGCTGGCGCACGCGCGTGCCACGGCCTCGCGGTCGCAGATCTTGCCGCGCGCGGTGTTGATCAGATGGGCGCCGTGCTTCATCTTGGCGATCAGCTCCGCGTCGAACAGGTTTTCGGTCTCCGGGTGAAGCGGCGCGTTGATCGTCACCACGTCGCACGCCTCCACCAGCGACTCCACGCTCGGGTGGAACGTCACGCCGAGCTGCTGCTCGACCTCGGGCGACAGGCGATGGCGGTCGGTGTAATGCAAACCGACATCGAACGGCTGCAACCGGCGCAGCACCGCCGAGCCGATCCGCCCCGCGGCGACGGTGCCGACCTGCATGCCCTCCAGGTCGTACTCGCGCGATGCGCAGTCGGCGATGTTCCAGCCGCCGTTCAACACCCACTGATGCGATGGGATGTAGTTGCGCACCAGCGCGAGGATCATCATCACCACGTGCTCGGCCACGCTGATGCTGTTGCAGTAGGTCACCTCGGCAACCGTGATCCCACGCTCGATCGCGGCCTGCAGATCGACGTGGTCGGATCCGATGCCAGCCGTCACGGCGAGCTCCAGCCGCGGCGCCCGCGCGATCCGCTCTGCTGTCAGGTAGGCCGGCCAGAACGGCTGGGAGATCACGATCTCGGCGCCAGGCAGCTCGTGTTCGAACACCGACCCCTCGCCGTCCTTGTCGGAGGTGACGATCAGCGTGTCACCACGCTCCTCGAGGAACCGCCGCAAGCCCAGCTCGCCCGAGACGCTCCCCAACAGCTCGCCCGGCGTGAAATCGATCGCCCGCGGCGTCGGCGTGCTCTGCCCGTCGGGATAGCGATCGATCCGCGGGATGTCCCGCCGCGCGTACGTCGGGGGGAAACCGTCGATCGGATCGTCATACAACACACACAGAACGTTGGCCATCGCCTCCACCCTTCATCGGTTTTTTCTCGCGCGCCTCGCGGCATTGGCCCGCGTCGGTGCCGGCACACATCATCAACGTCGCGACCACGTCTCGCATAGCTAGAAGTCTCGCGTGCGCCGCGCCCAGATTCAAGCGGGCCGCGCCCAGCTCAAACAGCGGCCGCACGTGGCGAGGGTCGAGCGAGCACTCACGAGGCCACCGTGAACACGAATTCCCGCTCGTCGCCAGACGTTCCCAGCGCCAGAGGCGGTCCGTCTGGTCCGGTCGAGCTCAACGTCGCAAACCCGCTTGACCACCGACGGCGTGGTCGGCTAGGGTCGTGTCGTGTCCTCCCACCTCTCTTCGGTTGCAAGCGCCGAGCGCCGCCCGCGGCGCGGCGCGCTGAGCGAGCCGGCGCTGCGCGTCTGCCGTGCGCTGCTGGCACTGGCGGCGCTCACCGCGATCGGCTACGACGTGGCGGCGGGACCCGGGGTCAGCGATGGCGACTACTTCAGCTATTTCACCGTCCTCAGCAACCTGTTCGCGGCGGGGATGCTCCTATATGGAGCGCTTCGCCCCGCGCGCTCGCGCTCGCGCACGGTCGAGCTTCTCAGAGGCGCAGCGGTCGTGTACATATTGACAACCGGGATCGTGTACGTCCTGCTGCTCTCGGGGCGCACCCCCGCGTACCTGTGGGTGACCGCGATCCTCCACTACCTGATGCCGGTGGCGGTGGCGCTCGACTGGCTGCTTGATCCGCCGCGCGTGCGCCTCGACCCCGCGCGGACGGTTGTCTTGTGGATGGCGTTTCCGCTGCTGTACATCGTCTACACGCTGGCGCGCGGTGCGATTGTGGACTGGTATCCGTACTTCTTCGTCAACCCCCACCGCAGCGGCGGCTACCTGTTGGTGGCCGGCGACTGCCTCATGGTCGGGCTTGGAATCGTCGCGCTGATTGCGGCGACCACATGGGCTGGCAACCGATCACAAGGCAAACCGACATCGTGAAGCACGATGCCGGCGAGTTCGTCCGAGCCCGCCGGCATCTGCACCCTCAGCAGTTCTTGTTGTACCCGGAGCCAGCGCCGGGATCGTTGGGCCACGGCGTACTTGCGGTCGTCACCCTGACCTTCGTCGGTTCGATCAGTTCGGCATCCCATATGTAATTCTGCACAGGTGGCTGTGCATCTGTAACCGAGTGGCTACTGAGGCCCGACGGGTCCGACACATCTTCGCGCCATTGGACCACCGTGAGATTGTCGGCTTGCAGCACGGGCAGTGCCGTAGCGACCTTGGCACCGAGCAGCCCGCTGCAATGCAGCGGTTCGCCGGGGGCGAAGATGCTCGCGGCGCTCTCGTACTGTTCTCCAGCCTTGGCGGGGCGTCCCAGAGCGATGCTCCCTTCCCCGGCGAAATCCTTGGGGATATCAAGGCCGATCGGACATCCACCGCCGCCCATGAGGCAGTGCCCGCCCTGAAGCGCTTTGATCTGATCTCCGGCGCCGGATTCCCCGACGTAGAGCACAGTGCCGACGATGCTCGGCGACACGGGCAGGAGGTTCACCGTGATCTTGAGATCCTGCTTGGCGAACGCGGCGTCGAGCTGCGCCTGAGCCGCGAAGGGATCGGTCACCGTGGCGATGATGTCGCCGCTCGCGGCAGTTCGAAAAGCCACGGCCTCCGCCGGCGCGGGACCCACGCCCGAGATCGTACCCAGAACAACCACCGCGACGGTCCCCGCGGCAGCCGCGCCGAAGCTGGAGAGAACCAGCGGACTTCGTAGGCGAGCGTTAGCGCCTGCCAAGAACCGCCGTCGTCGGACTCCTGCCCGCCGCCGGCCTTCCGCATCCGTCCCCGGATCACCGCTCACGATCGCTTCGAGCAACTCGATCCGCCGCTCGGTCGGAAAGAGCTCATCGACCCGCTCGGCCTCGTCGGGTCGCAGCTCTCGCAACAGTTCGATGGTGTGACTGTTCATATGGCCTCCTCGATGACGGGGGAACTAGTTGGGTCGTGCGATCTAAGGTGGGACGAGTTGGTGGGCGATCGGGCCACCGATTCTTTTCGGACGCCGCTTCGGCCAAGGCGGCCCGCAGACGTCCCCGGGCTCGATGGAGTCGCAGCGCCACTGCGCCTCTGGAACAGCCGAGCGCAGCCGCGGCCTCTCGCTGGCTCAGCCCATCCCACACGATAAGCAGCAAAACCTCCCGTTGCGAGTCGGTGAGACGATCGAGCGCCGCGAGGACGCGGTGACGAGCAGTCAGAGTCTCTTCATGGTCGTCGTCCGTTTCCCCGATCGTCGCCGCGAGACGCTCGATCAGCGCGCCTTGGCGACTCTGCCCTCGACGCAGATCGGCCAGCACTCGGCGTGCGACGCCAAGCAGCCACGGGAGCGGCTCATCAGGCATATCGGCCATGCGGCGCCATGCAACCTCGAAGGTCCACGCAAGCGCCTCCTCAGCCAGCCCTCGGTCTGCCCGGGAGAGCAGATACGCGGCGACGCGGTCGAAATGCTCCCTGTATAGGCGCTCAAACCGCTGCTCATTGCATTTGGCCATCTTCACTCCCCGGTCGGTGTCATGGGGGAAGTGGCCGGGAGGACCCCCGATGTTACGCAACCGCGCCCCGGGAGCGAACAGAAGCCCCAACCCCTGCATCCACCAGGGGTTCCGTGAGGGTGAGCGACGGGATTCGAACCCGCGACCGCCGGGACCACAACATGGGCTGGGTGTTGCTCAGGCCCACAGACCCCCTGTTTATAGGCTTCGTTGCTGATGATTGTGGCTGAGTTAGCCACAGCCACAGGACCGCCTTGGCGGAAGCCACCGCTTCCGCGTCGCCGCAACCCTCGGCGGACGGCCATTTGAAACCTTTCTGCTCGACATCGGCTTCCACAGCGAGCCGATCACGGGGATCGAGACGCTGAAGACCCCCGATCTCCTCTCCTTCGCCGGCATCGAACCCGTAACCCGTCCGAGTCGTTCCGCTCGAGATGCAGATCGCAGAGAAGCTCCACGCCTACTGCCGCACCCACGAAAACAAGCGCCCCAGCACGCGCACGAAGGACCTCGTCGACCTCAGCCTGATCGCCGAGCTCTCCGCGCTCGACGCCGCGAGGCTCACGCAAGCAATCGATACCGCCTTTTCGAGCCGCACCATGGATCGACTGCCGCGGTCCCTACCGCCTCCGCCGGAAGAGTGACTCTGGCAATCTCACAGCGCGCAATCTGGTCATCAACGGGCGCCAGCGACGACGCTGCCGCAGTGGTACACGGGAGCGAGCATGATCCTGCCTGGCAGTGCCAGCAGTTCCTCGTCGTCCGGAGCAAAGGGCATCGACCGCTCGCGGCGACCGCCCGCAAGGGTGTGAAAGCGCTAGCGCTGCTCAGGCGATTGCTGGGCACCCGAGGCCCCACGCCGCCGACGAGTAGTCCTCTATCACCACAAGAGATGACTACACCCCGCCCGACACCAAGAGCGGACGCTGATTCGCCCGCCGCTGACGCGCCTCAGTGCCGGCGCTGCGGGAGCGTCAGGATTGAGCTGGAGCCTGGGGCTCTCGCGGCAGGAGGCGGTGGCCGTCGACGACCGCGGTGGCTAGGTCGATGAGCTTGCGGTTGTCGATACGGGATTGCTGGCGGAGCATCTCGAAGGCGCTCGCCTCGTCGATGCCGTGGCGCTCCATGAGGATCCCCTTGGCTCGCTCGGTCAGGGCGCGGCGTCCGAATGCGCCCTGGAGGTCTTGGTACTCGGCGAAGCGCCTGAGCACGATGTCGATCGCGCTCTGCCAGTCCTCGACGTCGGCGTCGCTGATGTGGGCGAAGACGCCTCGCTTGGACGCCTCGTTAATGAACTCGGGGTCGCGGGCGTGGAGTAGGACGATCACCGGGCAGGCGGCTTCCCGCACGATCTTGTCGATCAGGTCGAGGGCGTGCTCTGAGCTCTTCCCGAGCCCTACGAGCGCAACGTCGGGTCGCTCTCGGGCGGTCGCTGGGCCCACGTCCTCAACGTCGATCTCGCGTGCAATCACCTCGTGCCCCAGCCCGACGACGATCGGAGCGACGAGCGCCAGGCGGTCCTTGCGCTCGTTGGCGATCAGGACACGCAGATGCTTGGTCTCGCGGTAGTTCATCACGGTTCGGCCATCCCCGCTCGCGGCGGATAGAAGTGTTAGGATAGATGTTCGCTCGCCCTAGATTTCGGCGGGCTTTGGTTTTCCGGCTCCGACACTCGGCCGGCGTTCTTGCCTCGACCTGAACGGTCGAACGCCTCAACGCACGCGTCAGGAGCCCGGTCATCGCAATCCTTACCAGAGCACCCGATCAACGTCGTCTCCTCGGCGTCAGCTCTCTCGGGGCAAACACCTAATGAGGCCCACGACTGGAAACTTTCGAGTGGTCATCGTCGGTGGGGGAGTAGCCGCGCTCGAGAGCGCGCTGGCACTCTCCCACCTCGCGCCTGAGCTCACCGACGTGACCCTCATCGCACCCAACCTCGAGTTCGTCTACCGCCCGATGGTCGTCCGCGAGCCGTTCGCCTACGGTTCGGCCAGCCGCTACCCCCTCCAGCGGATCGTGAGCGACGCCGGCGCGACGCTGCTGGAAGAGCAGCTGGCGTGGATTGACCCCGACAAGCACACGCTGCACACCGAGACCGGCAAGGCGATCGAGTACGACGCGCTCCTGCTGACGCTCGGCGCCCACACCAGCGCACGCTATGAGCACGCCGTGACTATCGACGATCGACACCTGGACGAGACCTTGCACGGTTTGATCCAGGACATCGAGGGCGACTACATCCACAGCCTCGCGTTCGTGGCGCCCGGACAAATCGCTTGGCCCCTGCCGCTGTATGAGCTCGTGCTGATGAGCACCGGGCGTGCGTATGACATGGGCATCGAGCTCTCAACGACGATCGTCACACCCGAGGACAGCCCACTCGCGATCTTCGGCCAGGCGGCCAGCAGCGCCGTCGCCGAGTTGCTGCACCAGGCCAACATCCAGACGATCACCTCCGCCTACGCCGAAGTACCGCGCTCGGGCGAGGTGGTGATCAGCCCCGGCGACCGTCATCTGCGCGTCGACCGCGTGATCGCGCTGCCCGAACTCTGCGGGCCTCCCGTGCGAGGTATCCCCTTGAGCGACCACGGCTTCATCCGCGTCGACCCTCATGGGAGGGTGCCTCACATAGAGGACGTCTACGCGGCCGGTGACGCCATCGACTTCCCGATCAAGCACGGCGGCCTCGCCGCCCAGCAGGCCGATGTCGCCGCGCAATCGATCGCTGCGCAGGCCGGCGCCGCGGTGACACCCGAGCGGTTTGATCCCGTGATCAACGGCATGCTGCTCACCAACGACAAACCGCGCTACCTCACCGCCCACATCACCGGCGGCAACGGGTTCAGCTCCAAGATCAGCGACACACCAACCTGGTCACCGCCGGGCAAGATCGTCGCACGGTATTTGGCGCCCTACCTAGACGGTCTGGATCACGAGCGGACCCAGAGCGACACAACTCTCACTAGCGGGGGACCGACCACCGACCAAGCTGATGCCAAGCCTGCGGTTGCCGCCTCGGTAGCGGGGCACATGAACGCATCTACAGAGAGACAAACATGATTGCCTACGTGATCGTTGCCGTCCTGCTTGCGGCGCTCGTCGGTCTGGCGCTGTCGGTGCGGATACTCAAGCAGTATGAGCGGGCCGTGATGTTCCACTTGGGCAAGGTCCGGGACGGCGCGCGGGGTCCGGGGCTGATCATCTTTGCTCCGTTCGTAAACCAGGTTCACCGCGTTTCGTTGCGGATCGTCACGATGCCGATCCAGTCGCAGGGAATCATCACTCGCGACAACGTCAGCATCGACGTCTCGGCTGTTGCCTATTACCGCGTCGATGATCCGATCCGTTCGGTGGTGGCGATCGAAAACGTCGAAGAGGCGATCAACCAGATCGCCCAGACCACGCTTCGTGCTGTGGTGGGCCGTCACACGCTCGATGAAACGCTGTCTGAGACGGACACGATCAACAAGAACATTCGTGAGATCCTCGATGTTCAGACCGAGGAGTGGGGCATCAAGGTCACGACCGTCGAGCTGAAGGACATTCAGCTCCCGGACTCGATGAAGCGCGCGATGGCACGCCAGGCCGAAGCCGAGCGCGAGAAGCGTGCCAAGATCATCGCCGCCGAGGGAGAGGCACTAGCGGCTGGCGAGCTCGCGCGTGCTTCGGATGTGATGATGGAACACCCACTGGCGCTGCAGCTGCGCAATCTCCAGACGCTCGTGGAGATCGCGGTCGACAAGAACTCCACCGTCGTGTTCCCCGCGCCGCTGATGAGCACGATCCAAGAGCTCGGCGCGTTCCTCAAACGCGAGACGCTGGCCGCGGGTGACATGCCTGCGGCGCCTATAGCAGCGCCAGCGCCCTCCAACGGCTCGGCGGCCACCAAATGAGCACCAGCACCCAGGTTGACGCGAGTGCTCGCCGCGAGCATCTGAACTGTCCTCGATGTGGCCTGAGCATTGAAGTGCGTCCATCCCGGACGGCGATTCGCCACTGTCCACGGTGTGTCGCGCGCGCTCGTCTGGTCGTTGAGTTGTCCACAACCAGCTCGCAGCGCAGGACATCTTCTTCCCGCCCAAGGCGGCCTTCTCCGCAGCAAAGGCCGGTACCGAGATCACCCCCGCGATGATCCCGTCCGTCTCAAAGTACGCAGGACAGCAACTGCTGACCGGCCCGCAGGCGGAGGCGTACGCCGACCACTTCATCGCGATCCACCTCTCCGAGATGCCATACGGAGGGATCTACTCCAAGATCAGCACAGCCGCTCGGGCCGAACCAACCAACACCAAACTCGCAGCACTGGAGACGACCTCCTTCCAGGGAACCACCCTACGCGGCCTGCTGCTCGAGGCATACGGCTTCTCGAAAATCGGCACGATCATGCTCATCGGATCGATTGCCTCCTTCATCCTCGCGCTAGTGATGCTCGGATTCGTCGCCCTAGGCTTCCGCCACGCGCGGCTGACGCCGGCCGAGGAGGAGTTGCTCATCCACAAGCCGAGCCCGGAGTTGGCAGGTGCTCCCGCATGACGGCTTACCAATGCCGGAGGCGCTGCACAACGACCGGTACCCACCAGAGATTGGAGGTCGCATGAAGGCCCTCGTTTATCACGGCCCAGGCCAGCGCGGCTGGGATGACGTGCCCGACCCCACGATCATCGATCCGACCGACATTGTGGTGCGGATCGACACCTCGACGATCTGCGGATCAGATCTGCACATCCTCAAGGGCGATGTGCCCGAGACGACCCCCGGAACCGTGCTCGGCCACGAGGCGGTCGGCACCGTGCAGGAGATAGGCGCCGGCGTCAGCACGGTGACGGTCGGGGACCGGGTGCTGATCTCGTGCGTAAGCGCCTGCGGGCGCTGTCGCTACTGCAAGGAAGGCCGCTACGGGCAATGTCTCGGCGGCGGTGGCTGGATCTTTGGCCACCTCATCGACGGGCTGCAGGCGGAGTACGCACGCGTTCCGTTCGCCGATAACTCCGTCTACAAGATCCCCGAGGAGCTCTCAGACGAGCAGGTTCTGTTTCTCGCCGACATCCTCCCGACATCTTTCGAGGTTGGTGTGCTGAACGGCAAGATCACACCCGGCGATGTCGTGGCAATCGTCGGCGCCGGACCGATCGGACTCGCGGCGATTCTCACCGCCAGCCTCTACACGCCTGGACGGATCGTGTCGATCGATCTAACCGACAGTCGGCTGGAAAGCGCCAAGCGGTTCGGTGCCGGCACGACGATCAACAACGGGCGCGAGAACGCGGTTGCGCAGATCATGGAGCTCACCGACGGCCTTGGCGCCGACGTCGCCCTGGAGGCGGTCGGCGTGCCCGACACGTTCGAGCTTGCGACCGAGCTGATTCGCCCGGGTGGACGCGTGGCGAACATCGGCGTGCACGGCAAGCCCGCGACGCTGCACCTGGAGAAGCTATGGACCCGTGACGTGACGATCACGACGGGACTGGTCGACACCAACACGATCCCTCAGCTGATGAGGCTGGTCGCCAGTGGTCGCTTGGACCCGTCACTGTTTGCCACCCATCGCCTCCCCCTGAGCGACACGATGGCCGCCTACGACACGTTCGCCGACGCCGCCAACACCGGCGCCCTGAAGATCGTGCTCGAAGGAAGCGCGGTCCCCCGCAGCGTGGACCCGCCCATCGCGGTAGGTGCGATCGAATGAGCTTGCGAGGACCGACGCTCGGCTCCGCGCCGCGGGATCAGCAGCCACCAAGCCCTGTCGGCACACCCGGCTGACCAGTCCCGGTTTCGATGGCGGATCGCGACCCTCCCGCCCCCCGGTCGGTGGGCGCTGCCCTGCGTGATTCGCGAAACACGACCGCTCGATGAGGTCAACGAGGCAATCGCCGATGCGGAGGCGGCCGAGTCGCAGCGCGCATCGTCCTCGAGCCCTAGCAGGCCGAGGGGCCCGTGGTGAACCAGGGCGCAGAGCACCTCAGGGCCGGCCAGCTGGGCACCGCGGATCTGACGGCCTCGACATTCGCCAACATCGGCCTGGGGGAAAACTTCTACTTCGCGTTCGGCGTGATTGCCGTCACCGCCGGTGTGGCGGCCCCACTGACGATCCTCGCTGCAGGTGTGGCGATCGTCCTGCTCGCCTTCACAGTGGCCGAGTTCACCAAGGTAGAGCCCTCGGCGGGGAGCTTCATAACCTATGTCGAGACCTCGCTGGGAGCGCGGGCACGGGCGCACCGGACGTTCGAGATTGAGGGAACAGGCGAGCGACGCGAAGTTGGATCGTGGCTGTGTTGCGGGCTGGCGGGAGCCCGTCGAGGTTCTTCCGCGTCTTCAGAAGAGCGTCGTCAACGCCTCCCGTCGTGTGTGGAGAGACCAGTCGGCCGACGTGTAGCGTCGCGCGGGGGCTACTGGGGGGCCTGTTGGTCGACGCGAACAGTGGCCCGCCGGCGCGAACCGCCGTCAGGCGGAGGTCAAGCCAGGCCGGCTGCGGGTTGGTGTCCGGTACGTCCAGGGGCGGCAGCACAGTCTCGATTCCGGTGTCGGCGATCGCTTGCCAGCCCAGTGCCACGAGCTTCTGCCGGCGAGCCTCCTTGCCTCCCTCGATCCACAGTGCGCGCAGCGTCATCAGGGCGATGACGATCGCCGGCAGGCCGAGGAGGGCGATGCGAAAATCGCGCAGGCTGAGCAGTGTGAACACGTAGCCGACGTCCGGGATGTGAAACACGACGACGTTCTGCGTGTTCTGGTTGAGCGTGAACTTCCACGCGTCCGGGTGTTTGTTCGCGTCTCCCTTGGTCCTGTAGACACGCTCCCCGTTCGCCCCACGTCCGATCCACCAGATGCGGTGGGTGACGCGTGTCTGGCTCGTGAACCCCGCCGGCGGGGAATAGGTGATTGGGTCCCCCACCTTCAGATCGGCGGTGGGGATCGGGCGATCGAATACGATCGAGCCCCGATCGTAGGTGCCCGTCATCGAGCCTGTCAGGATAACGTAGCGCTGAAAGCCGAGCAGGGCGGGGACGAGCATGATGAGCACGCTGGCGATCATCGCCACGAAGGCACAGTTGAGCGCGAGCCGTCCCGCCCTGCGCGCGAGTCTTCGCGCAGCAGAGTTCGCCGGGCGCTCCGCGGGGGCGAGGCCCGGCTGGGTGGATGGCCGTGGGACGCCCGGGAGGCGCCCCACTACGATTGCGTGGCCGTCCATACGTATTCCACTCGGGTCGCGGCGCCCTCGTAGGCGTTGTCGGCGCCGTTGACGCCTTCGGGGAACGACACCGTGAACTGGTACCGGTGCGTCGCTTCGGCCGCGAACGCGCCAAGGGAGAGGGTGCCCATCGAGCCGAGCGTGCCCGCGTAGAGGGTGACCGGAGCGGGACACGAGCTCACGCAGGCAGGATCTCCCAGATCCTTGACTTCGAGCTCCAACTTGCCCGACAGCGCCGGAGCCGCAGGCGTGTCGGAGAGGCCCGCCTTCGCGAGCGTGAAGGTGGCGGGGATGTTGCCCCCGTTCTTGATGTTGACTGCGCCGGAGCTCGATCCGCCGGGTTTCATCATGTTCGCGGTCAGGATCGAGGCTCCGCTCGCCGAATCGGTGACGACGAGCGTTCCGGCGGTGATCAGCGTGCCCGGGTTGGAGCTGGTGGAGTTGAAGTTCGCGCCGGAGCCGACCGCGGTTGCGGTCGCGATCGTCAGGCCCCCCAGGACGAGCAGGAGTCGACGAGGCGAGGCGGTGAACATCGAGGCGAGAGAGAACACGGCCGTGGCTCATCCGAGTCAGGTGGCCACGGGCTGTGCGAGCGCATACCCGGCTGCCACGGGCGCCTCGAACCACGCGACCAGCTCGACGAGCGGTAGGGGCGCGCTGAAGTAGTAGCCCTGAGCTTCGTCGCACTCGATCTCCGCCAGGTCGTTGAGCGTGTCGAGGTCTTCGACTCCCTCGGCGATGACCCGGATATCGAGCTCGTGTGCGAGCCGAACGATCAGCCGCACGATCATCTTGTCCCGCGGCCGCAGGTGCAGGCCCCCGACGAACCTGTGGTCCACCTTGAGCTCGGCCACGGGCAGGTCGCGTAGGCAGGCGAGCGATGAGTACCCGGTACCGAAATCGTCGATGCAGATCCGCACACCCAGGCTGTCGAGCGACCGGAGCATCCCCGCCGCCTTCTCGGGATCGGCGATCAGGGCCGCCTCGGTCACCTCGAGCCCGAGCGCTCCGGGCGGGATCCCCGCGCTCGCGAGCATCTTGCCGATCTGCTCGCACAACGCGTCATCGAGGACGTTCGGTACCGACAGGTTGACGTTGACACCCGCGTCGATGCCGCGTTCGCGCCATGCCTCACAGTCGCGCAGAGCCAGTCCGATGACGTGCAGGGCGAGTTCGCTGTTCAGCGCACCGTCGAGGACGGTCGGCAGGAACTCGCTCGGCGCGAGCAGTCCACGCTTGGGGTGGCGCCATCGCAGCAGCGCCTCGACGCCCGTCACGCGACCCTGCGCGAGGTTGACCGTCGGCTGGTACTGCAGCACCAGCTGGTCGTGTTTGATGGCGTTTCCCAGCTCGCGCAATAGTGCCTTCTTGCGCGGGTCAGACTGGCTGCGAGCGGCCTTGGAGGCGCGTAGCAGGATCGGCCACAGGGCGAAATAGAAGAGCAGGGCGGCTCCGAACAGGATGAAGTCGATGCGCTGCCGCTGATCGGATACCTCCTGCGCCACGGCCGCTTCGGGAACGATCAGCTCGGCTACGGCGATCGGCTTGGTCGTGTTATGTCCGTAGAGGGGTACGGCGACGTCCATCTGCTTGCCGATGAAGGTTTCCGTCGACCAGGGGACACGGCCGCGAACCGCTGTCGCGATCTTGCCCGAGAAGGCCGCGAGCACCTCGGGGGGTGCAGACACCGTCGCTCCGATCAGTCGGTGGGCAGTCGAGTACAGCACCCGCGAGCGCGAATTCCAGATGGCGCCTCCGTCGATGCCGACCGTCTGACGTGCGGAGAGCATGGCCCGATCGAGGGTTTTGAGTTGCCGAACGTCGAGCTGCCCTCTGTCGCCGGGCAGCTGGGGTCTCAAGCTCGATACGACCAGCAGTTCGGCCGAGCGCGTCGCGCCGGCCAGCTGGTCGTATCGGAGTTCAGCGCCGACGATCCGCGAGACGGCGAAAGCCACCAAGGCGACCGCGAGCAGGCCGGCGACGCTGAAGGTGAGCAGGAAGCCCGGCCGCACGTAACGCAGCTCGGGAAGGGCTGCGAGACCGGGTCGGTGCGGTTTGTCCATCCACTTTGCCATCGGCATCCAACGGTCAGATGCTGAATTGGCGTAGGCGCTGTAGATCGCCTGCGAGCTGACAATGCCGGCCCAGGCTGACATTTTTTGACGCGATTACGTAGTGATCCGCAGTCATATTATTGCTCAGCACTATTCTTGCCGATGGAAGACGTACAAACCGATCCGGTCTGATCGCCTGCGGGCACTCTCCGGCAAAGGAGATGCTATGCACAGGCTCAAGTCCCTCTGGACGGCCTCGCCCCGCAAGGTGCTCGTCACTTTCGCTGGCCTGTTGGTCGCGGCCGCAGTGGCCGTCGGCTCAGGCGCGAACTTCAACTCCACCAGCGCCAACCCCAGCAACGTCTTTACCGCCGGCACCATCAGCCACTCAAACTCGAAAGCCAGCGCGGCAATCCTGACTGCGGCGAATATCGTCCCGGGCGCCACCGCCACCGGCACCGTGGACATCAAGAACACCGGCTCCGCGAGCGGCACCTTCACGCTCGCCCATACGGCCGCCGTCGACACACCTGCCTCGCCCGGGTTTTCCAAAAAGCTCACGATGGTCGTTCAGGACCTCGGCGAACCGGCCTGCGTCTCGTCGTGCCCGGCCGCTGTGACCCTCTACACAGGGCTGATGAGCGCAATGCCGACGACCATCGCGCTCGGCGTATTCCCCGCCGGGTACACCCACCGCTATCAGTTCACGATGACCTTCCCGGACTCGGGACTCAACGGCGCCGACAATGTCTACCAGGGCGCGTCGACCACTGTCGAATACAACTGGTCCTCGACGAGCTGATCGGCCCCAACACTTCCGAGGACGCTCCTCATGGACGACCAGACGGGATCCGCAGCAGCTGGCGAGCTTCCGCGCCACGTGGCGCCCGCGCCCGGAAGCTCGTCGGTCGCTCCAGAAGGCCGTTCCAGTTACCCCAACGGCCGTCGCGCCTCCGGGGTCGCCCTCAAGCTCGCCGCCACCGCTGCCGTCCTTGCCGCGGTTGCGCTGCTCGTCGACACCGCGACTTGGTCGAATCTCAACGCGACGGCCACCAACCCGTCGAACTCGATCAATGCCGGGACGGTCCAGCTGACCTCGGGCTCCTTCACGGCGCCCGTGATATCGCTGACAAGCGCCAAGCCCGGAGCCGTCTCCACCGGCTGCATCCAGATCACCAACAGCGGAACGCTGTCCGTCCAGATGAAGCTCTACGGGACCGGCTCGGGGACCGGGCTGAACGAATACTTGAAGCTGGTGGTCACGCGGGGCTCCTTCAGCGGCACTCCCCCCGCCGGGTCGTGCATCGGCTTTACCCCAGACGCCACGAACTACATCGCCCAGGGTGCCGGCGTCATCTACAGCGGGACGCTGGCCAACTGGCCGAGCAGCGCGAGCTCGGCGCTCCCCGACCCGACAGCCTCGAGTCCGGCCACGTGGAGTCCTCAGGCCACGCACAGCTACCAGTTCCAGGTCACGGTGTTGAGCGATGCAAAAGCCCAGGGGCTCACCGGGCACCAGACGTTCACCTTCGAAGAGGTCAGTATCTGATGGTCGCGCTCGCGCCATCGCTGCCGCGCCCCGGAAGGGCGGGCGTTCGCCCGGGCCGTGCCCTGCGGGTCGCCGACCGCGCGTCGAGCGTGCTGTGCGCGCTCGCGCTGGTCCTGCTCGGGTTGGTATTCCTGGTGCGCCTAGCCGGATACCGACCGCTCATCGACTACTCGAGCAGCATGCGGCCGGCAATCAACGCGGGGGACGTCCTGATCAGCCACGGCGCTCCGGCACAGAGCATCCGTCCTGGTGACATCGTCAGCTTCAGCGACCGGGCGCTTCAGGGCCGGCTCGTCACACACCGGGTGCTCGCGGTCCACGCCGAGCACCAGCGGCTGTACTTCCTGACGCGAGGAGACGCCAACGCCGCTCCCGAGCGCTGGTCGGTTGCCAGAATGGGCTCGGTCGCCAAGGTGGATCTGCGGATCCCCGCGGTCGGGTGGGCCGCTGCGTGGCTGAACAGCGGCCTCGCTCGTACCGCGACGCTGTCCCTCCTTGCGCTCGCGCTTGGCGCCGCGCTGCTGCGGCGGATCTGGAGCGCGTGATGGGCCGTGGTGCGGCGCGCGCGGCGCTTGCCGTGCTCGCCCTCTGCGCCGCCTGTGCAGCCACCCTGGGCGGCACGCTGTCAGCCTTCAACGTCTCCTCCACGACGCCGTTGGCCTCCTTCACCGCCGCCGCCGACTGGACTGCTCCGACCGCGTCCGTGGCGGTCATCGGGCGCACGACGGCCTACTACACCGGCGACATCAAGCAGGGCGCCAGCTACTACGTGTATGCCAACGTCACCGACACCGGCAACCCCGCGAGCGGGATCGAAAGCGTCACCGCCAATGTGGACACGATCACCTCGGCGCACCCCGCGGTCGCGCTCGTGGCCGGCAGCTACAACGCCGGCGGAGTCGCATACAACTACCGCACCGCCGCACTCACGGCGAACAGCACCCTGGCGTCGGGCAGCGACGCCTTCACGATCACCTCTACCGACAAAGCGGCCAACGTGGAAACCCAGAGCTTCACCGTGACCGTCGACAACACGGCGCCGGTGGCGTCCGACGTCCAGAGCACGAACGTGAGCGGCGGCACCGTCGGCCACCTCGACCAGGGCGACACGCTGACGCTCGCCTACAACAGTGTCATCGATCCATACTCGATCCTCGGCGGCTGGAACGGGGCCAGCACCAAAGTGCAGGTCTATCTCGTTGACGGCGGCAGCGGCAACAACGACTCCATCGACGTCTACAACATGGAATCCACTCCTGGCCAGATTCCAGTCGGCACCGTCGACCTCGGCAGCAGAGAGTACCTGACCACCGGATCCGGCAAACACATCGTCTACGGCGCGACGGGGGCGGCGACGCCCTCGACCATGGTCCAGAGCGCCTCCAGCATCGTGATCACCCTGGGAACTCCGGGCGGCGCATCGTCAACGAGCACAACGCACGCGGCCATGATATGGACCCCCTCCACGTCGGCCACCGACATTGCGGGTAACGCCGTGAGCGCGAACACCGCCACTCAGACCGGGATCACTCACGCCAACTTCTAAGCCAAGTAGCTATGGCACGACGGTGAGCTCCGAGCGGTTGCGACCTGCGGTCTTTGCGGCATAGAGAGCGCGATCAGCGTTGAGTACCGCGCCGCGTAGATCGGGGCCGAGTGGTGCACCGCCGATACTAACCGTTACCTCGCCGCCACTCATCTCCAGTACGGCTGCGCGGATGTCCTCGGCAACGCGGTGGGCCTCGACCTGCGCGCACTGCGGTAGCAGGACGGTGAACTCATCGCCGCCGATGCGCGCAACCGTGTCGCCGGCGCGAACCGCGCTGCGAATCGCCTGGGCGAGGCGGCGGAGTAGTGCGTCACCGGCCTCGTGGCCTTGGGTGTCGTTGATCTCCTTGAACTTGTCGACGTCAATCACGAGCAGCGCGTTGTGTTGCCCTGGGCGACTGAGTGCGATCATGTGGTCGTCGAACGCGCGACGGTTCGGTAGCTCGGTCAGGGGGTCGCGGTGGGCGAGGTAGCGGTACTCGGCGGCCCGCCGCGCGTAGCGGCGGGCCACCTCGCTCGCGTCGGTGACCTCAGCGGCAAGACGCTCGTCCTCCACGGCGCTCGCAGGTGGTGACGGTCGCGTCTGCGCGGTGGTCGAGCGCAGCAGTGTCATCGCCGGCGGGGGCTTCTGAGACGGGTCGTGCAGCAGCCCCTCAACCGCGTCGAGCACGGCGGCAGCGTTCGGCACCCACCGATACGGCGCATCACGCCACTCGTGTGGCACGCCGTTGCCGCCGAGCATGACCCGGCACGAAGGGTGAGCGTCATGGATCGCGAGGATCGCCTGAGCGAGATGGGGTGTGTCGCATGCCTGCGTGGAGGTCAGTCCAATGACGGCCGGCATGTGCTCGGCAACGAACGCCCGCAGTGCACCGGATGGGACATCCGCCCCGAGATAGAGCATGTCGAAGCCGGCGCCCTCCAGCACATCGGCAACCATCCGCAATCCCAGCACGTGCGCCTGCCCCTCCACGGCGGCGAGCACGACACGCTCACGCGAGCGCGGCGACGCAGTCTGCAGCGGCTCCTGGAGAGGCAGCAGCGCCCGATAGCTGAGGCCCGTCGCGAGATGCTCGTCAGCGACCGTGATCTCCCCCTGCTCCCACAGTGCCCCGATGCGCTCCATCGCGGGCGTAATCACACCGACCTGGATCGTCGTCGGCGCAACGCCAGCAACCAGCGCCTCCGTTACCGCCGCCTCTGCTGTCGGCCCGTCGGCGGCGCACAGCGCCATGCGGTAGCGTTCGCCGATCGCCGCGAGCCGACGATCACCCGCCCGCCGCGACGGGTCGCTCACTGGTCCGACCCCAATGCGAGCCAAGACGGTGGCACCCAAGCCTCGCACGCGAGGCAACGGCGATGCGATGCGACATCGACTTCAGGCTCTATCAGCAGTCTCCAAGCACTCGACCTGACCGGTCAAGCGTATCGACAGATGGGTAGGAGCGGTGGCCGGCAGGCGATATCCACCCACAGCTGGTCAGGCAGCGTGATCCGAGACACTGCCACCACCGTCAGCCCTGCGGATCATCCGATCTAGGGATAGGTGCTCTGCGGCTGCTCCACGCCGATCCACGGCTCGGACGGGCTGGTTCTCGAAAGATTGTCGGCGAGCAGGTCGGCGACGCGCTCGGCGATGGCCTGCACGAACGCATCGGGGACTTGCATCTCCAAGGCGCTCGCGCTCATGCTCGCATGTCTCCGAGGACTCGCATCGACTCTCTGTATGGAAGCCGGGCAACGGCCTCGCCACGCAAACAAATCTGCCGCACGCGCCCCTCTCAGCGCAGCGGCTCGCCCACGGCGCGACCCGCAGCGAGTGGAGAGGTTCACGTTTCGATGAGCGACGGATCACGGCTTCCTCCAAAGGGTTTGGGCTCCTTGAGCCAGTTGGGCACCTGCCCAACTGAGTGCGGCCTTTGCAGGTCATGGAGGAGCCGTCAAGCAAGTTCGCAAGTGACGGCAGTGCCCCGCCGCAGGCGGGGACTTGAACTTGCTTTACAGCGGGGGAACGACCTGCTACCCCCATCCCGGCGCGCCGCCGCCGGTTGACTTTCACCTGCGAACAAGGAGACACCCGCGACTCGCGCCTGAACCCGCAGCCAAGCGACATCTGATCGGGCTCGTCAGCGAGCTGCGCGGCTCATCCTGAGTGCTGAGGCCATTGCATACTGGCAATCCGCGGAGCGTGCGAGAATGAGGGCATGACGAAGACTGAACTGCACGAGCTGGTGGAGCACCTCCCCGAGAACACGCTCAACGGCGCCGCCGTGCTGTTGCGCAGCCTCTCGGACGGTCGGATCGATCCCGACCAGGCGTGGTTCTGGACCCCCGACTGGCTCGCTGGCGAGCTGGAAGCAGACCGCGAGGGAAAGACCGACCCCGGCGAGGTCTATGAGGACGCCGATGCCTTCAAGGCGGCTCTGCACGCCGTCCGCAGCGATTAGTGCCCACCTACCAGGCGCGGCCCCGGTTCCTACGCGACTACAAAAACCTGACCCGCGAGCAGGCCGCGGCCTGGGAGAGCGCCCTTGACCTGTTCATCGCGTGCCTGCGACGCGGGCGGTTCGAGCCGGGCCTACGGGTCAAGAGGGTGCAGGGATATCCCGGCGTGTGGGAGATGACCTGAGCTCCCAACGGCCGCGCCACCTTCGAGTAGGCGACGAGCTGCGCCCCGGCGACCCGCACATCGTCTGGCGGCGCATCGGCACACACGGCATCTTCCGCAAGCCGTAGCGGCAACCCTCGTAGCCGGCGGCTTTGTACCGAGCGTCCGCAGTCTGGCGTCCGACCACCCTTCGAGATTCATCGTGCCTTTGAGGATGATGGCGAGGATAGGTATTTCGTACGTCTCAAACTCTGGAATATCGGCCTCGGGCCGGCAATCGTCGAGCAGGTGCATCTACGCCGGGGTGATGCTGACTTTGTCGATGGTCTGGATCGCTTCTATCCCCTCGGCGTCGGTAACTCGGTAGATATCGAGGTCCGGTCGTCGGAATGGCGAAACTCTTGCGCCGCAACGCTCACAATCATCTACAAACACGCGAGCGGGCGCACGTACGAGACGAACTCGGAGGTCACTCGAAGAGCGCATCGTGCATCAGGTCGTCACGTGCCTTACTTACAAACGTCAGCGAGCACCCGTCAAGCGGATTCGCGTCCGCGCTGCCTATCGACGGCGCAGTCGATGATCGTGAGGCAGAAGATGGCCGGGAACTGCCTATTGCCACTTCCATTACCACCTTGGCCCGTTACGATTGATGCAGCAACCCCTTAACCGCCGGAACCCCTGTATTCAACAGGGGTTCCAAGAGGGTGAGCGACGGGATTCGAACCCGCGGCCGCCGGGACCACAACATGGGCTGGGTGTTGCTCAGGCCCACAGACCTCGTGTTTATAGGGCTCGTTGCTGATGAATGTGGCTGAGTTCGTTGCAATTCGTTCCGCGAGTGGTTCCCCGGCGGTCGATGGTTGAGCGAGCCATCGATCCCGGAGGCTGCGAAGCCCTCGCTCGCCCAGTGGGAGGCCGCAATCCCAGCTATCGGTCAGACGTTTGGGTGATATATTCCCCTCTATGTCTGACACTATTGACCATGATGGGCTCTACCGCTTCGCCGAGGCTCAGGCGGGCTACTTCACCGCCCAGCAGGCCCTGACCACCGGGATGGACAGAAGCACGCTACGCCATCATGCACGTCCGGGAGGCCGCTACGAGCGTGTACGCCGCGGCCTCTACCGCCTGCGACACTTCCCGTCCAGCCCGCACGAGCACATCGTCTCGACCTGGCTGTCCCTGCACCAAACCCCGGCGGTCGTCTCACACGAGAGCGCACTCGAGCTGTACGACCTCTCCGACGTGATCCCAAGCGCAGTGCACATCTCGCTGCCTCGCATCAACCGCGGTCAGCGACCACGCCCTGGAGTCCGCGTCCACACGCTCCAACACCCGCCCGCCCTTTCGGAGATCCGGTCGCTCGACGGCGTGCCCGTCACGACCCCAGAGCGCGCAATCGTGGATTCGCTGCAGGCAGGAACCCAGCCAGAGCAGATCGAACTCGCGGTACACCAGGCGCTCGACCGTGGGCTCACAACAGCCCGCCGGCTTCGCTCCGCCGCCGCAGAGCGTCCCGTCCGCGTGCGAAGCCTCATCGAACGCGCTATCGCTGGAGGCGACGCTTGAGATACAGCGACGGTGGCGCCTTCCGCCAAGCACTCGAGCAGCGACTGAAGACCCGCGCCGGCAAGGACGGAGCGCGCCTCGCACGCGACCGCAAGCGTGTCGCCTTCGACCGGCTGCTCGCCCGCCTTGCCACCATCGCACCCGGCAGTTGGCTGCTGAAGGGCGGATTCGCGCTGGACCTGCGGCTCGCCGAGCGAGCCCGGGCCACGAAGGACGTCGACCTCGACTGGCAAGCCGCCGAGGCAGAGCTTCTCGAAACCCTGCTCGAAGCCGCCGCATGGGACGCCGCCGACTTCTTCTCCTTCATCATCGAACGGATCGGGCCGCCACAGGATCGCCTTGGTGGAAGCCACCGTTTCCGCGTTGCCGCATCCCTCGGCGGACGGCGGTTTGAGACTTTTCTACTCGACGTCGGCTTCCACAGCGAGCCGATCGCGGGGATCGAAACGCTGATGACCCCCAATCTCCTCTCCTTCGCCGGCATCGAGCCGGTGACCGTCCGAGTCGTTCCGCTCGAGCTGCAGATCGCGGAGAAGCTCCACGCCTACACTCGAACTCGCGAAAACAAGCGCCCCAGCACGCGCACCAAGGATCTCGTCGACCTCAGCCTGATCGCCGAGCTCTCGGTGCTCGATGCCGCGATGCTCACGCAAGCAATCGATACCACCTTCTCGAACCGCACAACGGATCAACTGCCGTCGTCCCTACCACCTCCGCCCGAGGAGTGGCGCACCCCGTTCCGCCAGCTCGCGCAAGCGGTCGGTGTCGCCGATGACATCAAGGCGGGCCACGCGACAGCAGCGGCCCTGTTGAATCCCATCCTCAGCGGCGAAATCAAGCGCGGGCGCTGGAACCCCAACGCGCAGCACTGGACCACTGAAGATCAAACGTGCATGATGTGATTCGCAGGTGCGCGCGGCCCCTGCCGATATCTCTGCAACCCACGCATATCTGGAAGCCGGCAGCGACGAGCTGCACGACATCGCCCGCACAGCGCTCAAAGCCGAGTACTCTCAAGACAAGCCATGAAGAGGCAGACCATCTCTCTTAAGGAGTGGCGCCGCGAAGCGCACCAACGACGGGCGCAGAGCGCACGGGTTCTCACCACCTTGGACCGATCCGACGCGATAAGCCACGCGCAGCCACCGAGGCGCAGTTCCTACGCCGGATCGGCACGCCCAAGCATCTGATCGGCCCCGCGCTGACCTTGGCGCGGGATGACGCGACACAGAGCTCACCCCGACAAGCCTCGACACAACTTGATACTGGCTTGCGGCCTACAAGGCAGCTCTGATCTCGCGCAGGCTGACCTCCATCTCCGCGGCCGTCGCGAACCGTTCGGCGCGCCCCGCCGCACAGGCTCGGCGTACGAAGGCAGCAAGCCGCTCGTCTATGTCGGAGCGAATCGTCCTGGGGTCGATGACCTCGCAGTCAGCCATCGGTTTGCCCTCGGGGTAGGGATGCCGACCGTTGCAGAGCAACTCGTAGAGCACGACGCCAACGGCGAAGAGATCGGTTGAGACGTCCCAGCGGCTGAGATCGGCGTCGGGGGTCTGATAGGGCGGCGTACCTGACTGTGTGTACACCGGATCGCCAACGCGCGAGGCGATGTTGAAGTCGAGCAGCTTCGCTCCCGTCCGTGTGAGCATGACGTTGGCCGGCTTAATGTCGCGGTGCACCAGTCCCCTCTCCTGCAGGCCCTGCCACTCGCTGAACTCCGCGTCGGACAGCTCACCGCTGCGGCGCTTGCCGTCGAGCTCCCCGAGCCGGATCGAGTCGGGGTGGATGGCAACCAGCGCGTCGAGGACGTCAAGCGCCACGTCGACCGCCTCCCGGTCGGACAGGTGCTGCTCCCCGGTCACGTACTCGTCGAGCGACCGGCCATCGATGTACTCGGTGACGAGATACCAGTGGCCATCGGCGGTATGGGCGGCCCAGTAGACCTGCACCACGTGCGGGTGCTGGATCTTGCGCAGCGCGCCTATCTCGCGGCGTACGGCCTCGTAGCCGGCCGCGCTGTCGAAGAGCTTGAAGGCGCGCTCCTCCCCTTCGACCTCGTCGCGAACCCGGTAGACAGTCGAGAACCCACCTCGGCCGAGCACCTCGAGGATCTCGAACCGGCCGTCGATGACATCGCCGGCGACATGGTCGGCAGCCCTGGCTCCCGCCGGCGAGTCGAACTCAACCGGGACGGGTCGGGGCGACATCTCGCGCGGGCCCGCCGGCGTTGAGGCAGCAGGCTCGTCGCCGACGTTGTGTCGATACAACGTCTCCTCGCAGTACACGGTCTTCTCCGCCCCCCCGCCAACGCGGTAGCTCAGATCGACCTTGCCAAACTCAGCCGCCCCGATGACCCGCTGCTGCTCCTTCACCCGTCGGCGCAGCTCGAGCGCCAGCTCGGCCGCCCAGGCGAGCGCCTCGTCGGAGACCTCCATCTCGGGGTTCGGCCACAGCAGCTTCAGCAGGCCATTCACGGTGTTGTCAGCCGCCTTGCGATCCCGCCCGCTGAGCTGGTCGCCCCACTCCAGACGCCCCTGGGTGGCCTGCAGGCGCGAGACCCGACGCAGCTGGCTCCAGCACTCCGCCAGGAAGTCGCTGACCAAACCGAAGTGACTCGTGAAGTAGCCCGGGTCCAGCTTGGGAACATCCCACCCCGGCAGGTAGGCGTGGATGCGGTCGTGAAAGGCGGTGTCGTCGCGCATCTCCTTCGGCATCGGCCCAAAGAGATGCCCACGGCGGAGCTCCTCCTGCACGCCCACGTCGAAGTTGCCCACCATCGCCACGCCACCCTCGGCGCGGATGCTCTCTCTACCCCGGCTGAACTCGCCCGACTCCATGTAGCCCTTGAGAATGTTGACGCCCTCCTTGGTGTCGAAGGAGACGCCCGACACCTCGTCGAAGCAGATCACGTCGTACTGCGCCACCAGGCCGCGACGGCCGGTGCGGTTGTTGACGAACATGTTGGCGATCGTCGCCTTCCCGCCCGATACCAGATGGGCGTAGGGCGAGACCTGCTGGAACAGGTGCGACTTGCCCGTGCCCCGCGGACCTAGCTCGACGGCGTTGTAGTTGGTCACCACGAACGGGACCATCCGCGCAAGCAGCACGTCCTGCTGGCGGGAGTCGAACCTGTCGGGCTCGAAACCCACGCTGCGAAGCAGCAGAGCACGCCACTGCTCCAGCGTAAAATGAGAGCGGCCGGCAACGAAGGTCTCGAGCGCATCCCGGGTCGACATCTGGATTGGGCGCACGGACTCGACTCGGAAGGGCTGTCCGCCCGACTCCTTGCCGAGCGCTGCGATGTACTCGAGCGTGACCTCCGCATAGAAGCCCCCCGTGAGCATGCGGTCGTGCTGGTTGACCAGCTCGTCGGAGATGTGGATGTCGCTGAGCTGGAGACTCGGCAGCTCAGCCTTGTAGGCGTCGGCGCTCGCGTCGAGGCGGGCGCGGAGCAGGTCGATGATCTTGACGCGGCCCTGCTCGCGGGCGCGGGACTTGAACAGCTCCTCTTCGCCGCCGCGCACCGTGCGTTCCTTCATCGAGCGCTCGACGACCGCCAAGCCCTCTGCGATCTCCTGCGGATCGGTGGTGGCGCAGTAGCGCCCGAGCAGAAACTCCCCAACGTAGGTGGGAACCGGATACTGGCCCCGGAACTGCTGGGCCAGGTCCTTGCGCACGAGGTAGCCCTCGAAGACCTCGGCGGCGAGCCGATCGAGTGCGTCGAGCTCGCTCACCGATTCCTCCCCACGACCACCTCGCGCTGCGCGAGGATCTGTCCACGCTCGGCGACCACCACCAGGTGGGCGCGCTCCCCCTCGTGCTCATCGTCGGGCACGATCAACGACACCCTGCCGGCGTCACAGGCTTCCTTGGCCGCTTTGGCGATGCTGGTGCTCGGATCGGCGGGGAGACCGCGTAGATCCACGAGCGCGTTGCTGCCCACGCCCGTGAGCTCAACCCGACATAGCAGGCCGAGCCACTTGATCCCCGTGATCTCGGGACCGCCGGTGGCCCGCACAGTCGCGCCGGCTGTGACGGTGAGCCTTGGCACGATGCACTCCTGGGGGCTGACGCCCCCGTGCTCGTACTCCTTGTTCGCCTCAAAACATGTGGCGCCTGGGGCAATCGCAATACGTACGTCCGCCTCCCAGAACCACGGGACCGTCGGCACGCTCACCTCGGCGCCGTCCTTCAGCCGCGCGCAGCGGCCCTTCTTCACTACGGTCGTGGCAGCCGGCAGCTCAACCTTCTCCATGCCGCCCGGCAGCAGGATCCAACCGTGATCGCTGAGGAGCTCGACCCGCGTCCAGCCGGCATCGAGCAGCTCTCTGATGCGCGCGACGATGCGCTCCACCTCCTCGTCGACGTGGTCCACCAAACCGATGCGCTGCTCGTGACCCAGACGGTCCACGCTGCTGGCCTCGGTCCACGCGGTGCCCGCCGGGTCTCCGGTCGCGGCACCGTCCAGAACCTGCACTCCATTGTCGCTCATCAGCGTCCGCAGGACTCCTGCCGTGGCCTTCGTCCTCGTCGCGGCGTTGGCGGCGTAGAGGTCCTGGTCCCCGTCGGCGATGAGCGCTCCCGATGAGACCGGGACGAGCGCGGGCTTCGCCGTGCTGGTGACAGTCGGCAGCGCCGCCAGGCAAGTGCGCAGGTCGATCTGGAGGCCGGCGTCGAGCAGGCGTGCCTGGACGCGGTGGGCGATGTCGAGTCGCAGCCCGTCGACGAACACGCTCACGGTTCCCGCGGCCGTCGAACCCGGCAGCCCGGGCCGGTAGGCGTGGTCTTCGGCCATCGGGCCGATCACCGCCTGCAGCGCCGCAGCGCCCGCCTGCAACCAGGGCCAGTAGAGCGCCGCGGCAGCCGCCGACACCGCCCCACGATCGGCCGGGTGCTTGGCCGCCGCAAGCGCGCGCAGCAGCGCATCGTCGGCTCGCCAGCCACGCTCGGCGTAGTCGGCCGTCAGCGACACAAGGTCCCTCGCGGAGAGCGGGCGAGCGGCCAGCTCGGCGAGGTGGGCGAGCTGCTCGATGGCGAACGCCAGCGGTGAGCGATCCAGGTCGGCCCAAACGGTGCCGCGCCGCCATGCATGCTCGGCGTCGAGCCTCTCCGTTTCGCCGCGCGCCTGCTCGGGCGTGAGCTCCGCGATCCCCGAGATAAGCGCTCGCAGTTGCAGCTCGCCATCCTCGTTGTCCTGCGGCCATGTCTCGCTCGGCCCCGGAGTGGTATCGCTTTGCCCGGGGAAGAACTCGAGCGGCTTGGCCTGCCGGAGGCGCTCGGGGATGCCCGGGTAGCGCTCGGGCGCCTCGGCGAACCGCATCCATACCTGCTCCCACCGACCTTTGCGACCGCCCAGCCTCTCCGCGGCGGTGATCGCGCCCTCGGTCCCCGGATCGAAGCCGTAGTCCGCCCTGCACTTCTGGACGAATGCCAACCACTGCGCCTCATCGACCCCGGGACGGAAGCCCTCGGGGTCGTCGATCCAGTCCAGCAGCCGCTTGACCGGATCGGGGTTGATCAGATCCCGCAGGAAGTCGGCGTCGAGCAACTGCGTCGCGAGCCGGTCGACGGGCAGGTCGACGAGCAGGCTCAACGCGCGCGGGAGCATCGCTGCAGTGTCGGCGTCCTCGGCGACCCGCAGGCCCAAACCATGCTCGGCATGGCCCAGCAGCGCACGAACCGTCCAGTCTTTGCCGTTTGGAGAAGAGAACCACTGCCCCCGGTACTGCAGCTCGGCGATCGGCGCCAGCTCCGCGGAGCACGTGTCGATAGCACGCAGCTCGCCACGCGCGACGCCGGGCAGGTACACGATCCTGGTTCCCTCAGGCAGCCCCGCCTGCACGGTGCCCGCCACCACGCAGCGGACCCAGTAGGCGGGACCCCGACGCTCGTCGGGTGCGTAATCGCCGAGGCTTACGAGCGGCAGACGCTCCCCGATCCGTGCGAGGATCGATTCCCACTGCCTGCCGCTGTCCGGCCACAGCAGCGCGATCGGCTCGACCTCCGCGTTGGCGTTGTAGGCAAGCGCCTCCGTCAGGCGCGACACGAGTCGGTCGAGCCCGGTGTCGCTCATGCGCTGCCGGCCTCCTCGCGGGCCTGGCGCTTCTCAGCCAGGGAGAGGTGGATGTCGTTCTCGCGCGTCGAGCCATCGGGGTTCTTGCCCCTGTCTTTGCGCCAGTGAATGTTGAACGGCGCTCGCAGGACACCCGCCTCCACGAACGGGCGGATGTTCAGGCGCACACCGTCGTTCAGGTCCGGCTCCCAGCCGATCGATTGCTCATGCAGGGGCTTCCAGCGCACGTAGATGTCGTACGGCTTCTCACCCTCGAGGATCGCTTCGAGCTTGTGTTGCAGCTCCAGGGCCGCCGACAGGCGCAGCTCGGCGCCGGCCACCTCGTCCCGCACACCAGCCCGCTGTCGCTCCACCCAGTCTTGGCCCAGGTACGTATAGGTCAACTTCTCCAGCGTCCTGCGGTCGAGGCCATGGTAGTTCACCAGGGCTGAGAAGCCATCGCGCTGGCCATCCCAGATGTGCCAGATGAATGGGCGGTTCTTGAACAGAGCACAGTGCTGCCTAAAGAACTCGTCTCGGAGCCAGTCGGCGAGATTCTTCTTCCTGCTGCCCGTCTGATTGAGGAGTTTATTTGTCGTCGCCGGAGACGCAGTCTCGCCGTATGCCGTGGCGAGCAGCTGCTGGAGTCGCTCGGCTGCTGGCGGCTCGCCCGCGACGGACGGCAGACATACGACGCCGTCCAGGTCCGCAATGGGACTCAGGTCGTCAGACTCGGGGTGCTCTGGCCACGAATATCCGAGAAGACGTCCGACCGATACCTGAAGCGGTGCCCTTGACGCCTCAGGTCGCCCCATGAATAGCCACTGCGTTGGGTCATCTGAGGCGGGTACCGGCAATGAGCCCGCGTTCTGTGCGATCTTGCGCCACCTGTCAAGGTCGAAGGGCACCTTGACAAGCGTCGATGCCTCGACCTTCATCGACGAGTTGAAGACACGAAGCTGGCGCTCAAGCTCGCCGGATCGACAGAAGTGCCAAATTGGGGCAAGGAACTCGGTGCGGTGGGGCAGAATCACGGCTGCGTTATTGTCAAAAAGCTCGCCGGTATACAACGATGCAGCAAAGGGTGCCATCTGGGAAACGGAAACCCCACGCTTACCCCACGCGCCGCTGCCACGAAATGGCGCACCGCCAAGCTTGCCATTGGTTTCAGCAATATAATCCCGATAGGTACCCTCTCCCCCCTCCCATAGCATCACGTGATGCCGCCCATCGTAGGCAGCGGCACCGGCAGCCGTTGACTGCTGATATGTCCACTTGGCGCCAATCTCGCCAACCTCCCAGAACTTTCGAATAAAACGCTGGGAATCTCCGGTCATCATTCCAACGAGCCCATCAGCGACGTCGGCAAGAAGCGGATATGTAGACATCTCTTCATAGGTGATCATGCACTCTGGATTTCCTCGCTGGACATCTTGGGGGACGAGTTTCAGCGGACATGTACGCAGCGTCTCTGCGAGAGCCTGATATCCCTCGAGGTTCATGACCCATACCTTGGCGCTAGATGACGGTCGTTCCGCGTGTGCAGACATGAGGACAACGTTCACCACACCCCCGGAGATCGCCCGAAAGGCACCCGTACCCAGCTTTACGACAAAACTCAGGGTCGTCTCCGTCAGCAAGACTTTGCGCAGCTGCTTGTAAGATTTGAGATTCGTCCAAGCTTGGGGCAGAACAAGTTGGAAAGAACCACCAGGAGCAGTGAGCTCCCAGCATCTCAAAAGAAACGAAGTGGCAAGATCATCTTTACCAACCGCATAGGCGGACTCACAGTAGCTACGTAGATAGTCAGTTTGTTTACGCCGTGTCAAATATGGAACATTGGTCAGAACCAGTGTGTAGCTGCGACTGAGATAGTCCGCAGCACGAGCAATTCCTGATGCGACTGTGCCCAATATGACGCTCGAAGGGGCATCAGGTGCATCCTCAAAAGCGCGCCGGAGCAATGGCACGACTTCCTCCCAATCGACGTCGTCGAAAGAACGCTGAGATCGTTCGGAACCTTTCCACTCCACCGTTTGTCTCGGACTGATCAGACTGCCAAGCGTGTCGGCGAAGCGAAACATCGTGTGAAGCCGGACAAGCGCCTTCTCGATGCGGTCACCAGCTTGGGCTAGTGCCGTCCACTCCTCGACGGGCACCTTCACCGGTATGCCCGAGCAGGAGATATTAGGCACCGGAAGCTCACGCCACCCACCACCATCCTTCCACGCCTGCAGCGCAACTGCGAACATCGCGATCTGCACGCACCGCGGATCGAGCTCAAGCCCAAAGAGATTGTCCCCCAGCACGGCGTCCTGTGCCTCGACAGGACCCAAACCCTCCTCCTCAACACGCATCCGCCACAGCATTGAAAACGCCTCAACCAGGAAGTGCCCCGACCCGCAACAGGGATCCATTACCGTCACTTCACTCACCCGTTCCGGCCACCCATCGAACGACCCGGCGGCAGGCCGTCCCTCGTCGTCGAAGCGCAGGTACTCAAAACCCTTGACCAGCGGACTTTCTGGATGCCGGCTCGCCCACCACGCGCCGAGCGAGTTCTCCAGGAGGAACCTCACCATGTAGTTCTCGGTGAACAGTTGCGTGACCGGACCCAAATCGGCGCCGCCGATCTTACGCTCGGAGGCGTTGATCTCGTCCTTCTTGTCCTTCTGCCAGAACTGGTAGACCCACCCCAGGGCGTCGTCGGCGAGGAACACCTCGACCGGCAGGCCGGCGAGGATGCGCTCGAGCGCGTCGCGACCCTCGGGGGCGAGACGCAGGCGCACGCATGGGTCGTCCAGACGGAAGATGCCTGGCAGGATCTCCGACGCGAAGCGCGCCGCGACCGACCAGCCGTCGGGCTCGCCCAGCTCGACTGCCAAGTCATCGCAATCCGCCAGCGTCACCGGCACCCGGAACTCAGGGTGCAGCAGCAGATGATTCTCCGCGAGGAAGCGGGCAAACAGGAGCCGGTGCCACTGCTCGTAGGCGCACTCCGCCACGAGCAGCTCGCGATCTCCGCCGAGCTGCCGCCACTTCGCACGCAGGCCGTTGCGCAGGGCCGCACGCTCCTTGTCGAGGTGCTCTGGCCGGCGGTCGGCAAACACCCCCAGGCCGCCGAGCGTCGCGCGCGAGGCGCTCTCGGCGGCCCGGCGAGCCGCCAGCACGGCAGATTCGAGCTGCTTGCGCAGTGGGGAGGAGAGGGCGCGCATCTGGGGTGCGACTCAGATGATCACGGTCTTTTTGTCCTTCAGGTAGGGCAGCACCCGGGCGCGCAGAGCGACGAGGTAGGCCTCCAGATCGTCGGGCGTCTTTAGGGTCGCGGGAGAGGGCGTGACAGTCACACTCGCCGGCTCGAGCAGCTTGGCGGCGCGCTGCCGCGCCTGGTCTCGCCGGCTGGGTACGAGGCCGATGCGGTCCCGCCATCCACTCAGCGGGAGCGTGTCGAGCGCTTGGAGTAGCTCGGCGTCGCTCCCGATCCTGGGCGCCGTGGAAACAGCGAGCTGCGTATCCGCGATGATCCCTTGCGCATCGCCGGGGGCGAGCTTGCCCCACTCGCCCCAACTTTCCAGCTCTCCGACCGCGGCGCGTTGCGCATCTGCATGCTGCTGGATCAGTTGTTTGAGCTCTTTGCGCAAGGCGCCGGTCAGCTCATCCAGCAGCGGCCGCAGGGGGTCGGGATCGTCCAGCAGCTGGCGTCCCTCGTGGATGGCCGCGCTCGCGCGCTCAACCCGCTCCGCCGCGGCCAGCCCCTCGGCGTGGCGCAGCAGACGCCCAAGATCGCCCCACTCGGCTTCGCGCCCGCCACGCCGCTCCTCCGCCGCCCGCCAACGCTCGAGATCTTGGCTCAAGCGCTCGCGTTCGTCGGCCACCGCCCGGAACTGGCGATTGCCACCGAGGGCGGAGAGGGCGTCGACGTGAGCGCGATCGGGTGGCTCGGGCAGAGGCTGCTGACCGCCGGCCCGCTCGGCGAGCTCTTTGAGCCGCTGGAGCAGGGCCGGGATCTGGACGACTTCCTTTCCCTCTTCGTAGGGAATTCCAGCAGCAGCAAGCAGGCCCTTGACGGCCAGCCGCTGGGCTACGGCGGGCGGCTCGTCCTCCTTGGAGAGCGTGACCTTGCCGACCTGGCTCGGTGTGAGTGACTTGGCGCTGACGTCCTGGCCGTCCTGCGCCGCACGGATGTTGCCGGCCGCAAGCAGCACGAAGACTGCGGCGTTGACGGCATCCCTGGGCCAGCCGAAGGGGGGCGCGCCGAAGTGCCGGTGCACCTCGACACCCTTTGTTCCACCGGCACTGACCGCAGCCAGCACCTCCTTGCACACCGGCTGGGCGTCCGCCTTGCCCTTGTACCCGACGGCCTCGAGCGGGTCGGGATCGCCGTCGCGGGTCCTGGAGATGACCTTTGCCCACTGGGCGACAGGACGGTCGCCGGGAGCGAACTGAGGAAAGAGACGGACAAGCGAGCGTCGGGCGGCGGTCATGACTGCATCTTGAAAAAGGGAGGTGGTGACTTCGCCGCCGCCTCCCTGGTAGACCCGCGCGTGGGCGACGATGTCGTCGAACAGCCTTTTGAGCTGCTCCTCGGCGGCAGCTGCCTTCGTCTGCATCGCCTTCTGCGCGGCCCTGCCCTCGTCGGTCTGCGGCGTCGGGTTTTGATCGACGGCCTCGTTCGCGGCCGCGTGGCCGGCGAGGGCTTCCTTGATCTGATCGGCCTGCAGCTTGGGCAGGAAGACGAACACGATCGGGCTCTCCTCGCCGGCTTCGGCCGCCGCCTTCCTCAGCGCTGATTCGCTGAGCGACCACTCGTCGCTAATCCAGATCGGGACCTCGCCCTCGGCGCTCACAGGCGGATCTCCTCCCCAGTACAGACCGATCTTCCTGGGCAGCCTGCTCGTGCCATGTGTGAGCTTGAGCCCACCGAGCTTCCTGTCGAGCGCGGCGGCGAGCTGCTCGCCGCGCAGCTCGCTCATGCGCCCGGCGTCGTCTCCGATCACTGCCAGGCGACGCCGGTAGTCGGTCTCCCACACCACCCCTTCGTCGGTCTGAAGCTGATATTCGTCGTCGATGCGCATCAGCGCACCCTCTGCTTCGAGGGCCTCGAGCAGCTCGGGTACGCGCTTGCGCAGCGTGGATCCGTCGACGGCGAGATCCTCGACCAGCAGGTCGGCGATGAACGGGGCCGTTGCCCGCAGGCCGGTCGCGGCGCCGGTCGGGCGCCTGGGAAGCTGGGCGATCAGAAAGATCAACGCACAGATGCGGGACTTCAGCAGACCGTCCCCGCTTTCGTCGCGCAGCCCGCGGATGCGCTCGTCGATCTCCTTGAGCAGCACCCCGCTCTGCAACATGCCCGCCGCCTGCTGGTCGAATATGAAGTCCCCGCCCACGACGTGGCCGATCTCCTGACCGGCCACTTGGCGGGCCGCCTCGTGCACGATCTTCAGCTGGGTCCGCAACACGCCGGCCTGGCCGGCGCGGTCGATCGCGCGGAGCCCCACCTCCCAGAAGCGGCGGCGAGTGGGGATCATGGGATAGTCGGCGACGAGGTCCTGCTTGTCGGCGGCCCTGGGGGCGAACTGGGTTCCACCGAGGTGCCGGTCGATCTCGCCGCTGACGCTTTCGAGCTTCGCCTTGAGGCTCCCCACCTGCTCGGGCCGCTTGCGCAGGATCACCTCCCTCACCACCGACTCGACATCCTTGTCGGAGAGGGCCACCTGGACCGCGAAGCGGTCGGTGAGCTTCTGCAGCGTGGGCGTCGCCGTCAACGCGCTCTGCCCTGTGGCAACGAAGAGGACCTGGCTCTGGAAGCGGGCCGCGCACCCCTCGACGATGTTCTGCACCGCGAGAGCCTTCTCATTGTCCTCGCCGATGTACTGCTGCATCTCGTCGAGGATCACCAGCGTCAGGGGAAGCTCCGTCCCGCTGCTCGATTGCAGACGCAGAACCTTCTCCATCACAGCGAACATGTCGTCATCGCCGATGTCCTGCATCGCCGGGGGAAACTGCTGCACGAGCAATTCGCGCACATCCTTGACCGAATCGCCGAGGCTTGGATCCGCCTCGAGCAGGGCCCGGGCGATCACCGGAGAGACGTAAAGATCATGGACCTCGGCCTCGATCGACTTCCCAGCAGCGGCCGCTGCCGCCGACAGCGCCTCGCGATGGCCATGCTCCCGCGCCCAGATCATGAAGCGGGCGTGGGGATACTGCTGAGGCAAGCCGGCATTCTCGAACAGCACGGAGAGGAAGGCGAGGCGGACGGTATCGCTCCTGCCAGCGGCCAGGGTGCCGGCCGCCGACCACAATCCGCCGGCGCGTCTGCCAGCCGTTGAAAGCTCGGTGAGGTGATCCCGCACCTCGTTGGGGAGCCTGACCAGGCTGCGGGCGCGCTCCCCACTCGGCAGCTCCACGTCGCGCCACAAATACTCGAGCACCCGCACCAGATGCGACTTGCCACTGCCGTAGAAGCCGCTGACCCAAACTGCCGGCTGCTGGGGTTTGTTGACGCTGGCGAGGAAGCTGCCCAGGATCCGATCGAGGCCGCGTGTGTACTCCCCGTCACAGACGAAGTTCCTCAGCTCCCACTCGAGCACGTCCCACTGCTGTGCCGTGTCGGGACGGACCACCTGGGCGACGCCATCGTTCGGGATGCTGTTCGTCGTGGGGTCCCGCTCGAAGAGCTCCCTGTTGGTGTGCGTCATCGCATGCTCCCGTCGGGCTTGATCGGCGTTGCCAAATAGTTCCATCCGTCGCGGGCGTCAAGCAGCCTATAGATGTTGCCGTCGCTCTCGCCGGGAAAGAAAACGAGCAGCCGCCCCCCGATCGCATTGTTGACCGCATTCAACAGCGCCGACACCTTCACGGCGTCGCCGAGGCCGAAAAGCGCGCCGGCGCCGAGCAGGCCGACCACGCCGTTCGGGTCCGGGGACTCGCCAAGCTGCACTCGCACCCCCAGCGTCAAGTAGTCGAAGAACGCGGGAAGCGCCGTCTCCAGCAGGCGCGGTGCTTCGAAGTACTCCTCCCGGTAGTCGTGGTCGGCCATCCAGCGCTCGAATGAGCCCATGATGTCGATCTGCGCCCAGGCATGGCCGGCCTCCCCCGTGGCCACCTGAAAGTCGGGGACATGCAAACGCACGCGCCGCTCGTGCTGCGGCGGGTAGACCGCCATCCACACCCGCTGGGCTGGCGCCAGGTTCTGCTGCCATGGGAGCGAGACGAACCTGCGGTAGGCGTCCAGCAGATCCTCGACGTAGCTCAACGCGACCCATCCTCGAGCGGGCGGAGCAGCTCACGGAAGCCAACCTCGACCACGCCGCCAGCCTGGCGGAACTCCAGCAGGCCGTGCTGGGAAGCGGTGAACGCGAGGTCGAGGAGGCTGGCGGGGGGCTCGTCGAGCACCCTCGCCCAGCGTGTTTGGAAAAGAGCCTGGCCGCGAACCCCCTCCAAATGGCCAAGCAGCAGCGCGTAGGCGACGTTTGCCGGACGGCACTTTGCCTGGGTTCGCACCTTCGTACCAGGTCGGCCCTTGGCCAGGTGGCCTGTCTGCTCCCACGAGGAGAAGACGTTGCGGCCAATCTTGGCGAGCGTGCTCTCCCTGTAGCTGACGGGAAAGCGCTCGCCGACCGCCTCGGCCAGCTGGCGAGATCTGAGGATCTCTCCCGGGCTCGATTGGAGCATCGCCAGGCTGCTTGCTCGAAAAACCGCATCGCGTGCGAGCGCACACAGCCCCGCCAGCAGCGGCCGGGCCACCGGGTCGTCGCCCCACAGGTCCCGGAGCGCCCGAAACAGAAGGGAATCTGGGCGGAGCAGGTACAGCTCCTTCAGGTAGCGGCAGGTCCGGCGACGGGCACCCTCGGTCTGCTTGCCCAGGACATTGTCCACGAGCGCAGCCTGCTCGTACTCGACCCGCGAGGCACCCGTAGGAACAGCATCGAGAAGTGCTGCTAGGGAGCTGACGACAATCGTGTGGCTCGTATTCGGACCACCACTGACCTCACCAGACACGATCTCCGCGGTGCGGGGACCGACGGCCAGCTGACCCGTTGTCATGCTAGATCAGACCAACCCAGCCGCTTGGTATCCCCACTCGCTGATCTCACGCCTTTTATCCCCTCGCCATCTCGTTCCGCGTTTCGTTCCGCAGTCCTGTCTGCAGGCCCCTGCGGTAAACCCACAAATACGCCTATTTCCAGGCACTTCCTGAGGGTGAGCGACGGGATTCGAACCCGCGGCCGCCGGGACCACAACCCGGAGCTCTACCAACTGAGCTACGCCCACCAAGCCGGATCCGAAGTGTAGCGGCGGGTCTGCGGCGCACCGCTCGCCCGGACCCTGCTCCGGCTGAGAGCGCCGCTACCCGCCCGGGCCGCGCGAGGGGGTCTGCACCGCCGCGGCGAGCACCCGCTCGGTCACCTCCCGCGACCGGCGCTTGGCCACGCCCCAGCCGCGGCCCATCGTCAAATCTCCGGGCGCCAGCCGCGGGCCTTCCAGCACGGTGAGGCGAGCCTGGCGCGGGTCCCATTTCAGCTCGCCCAGCTCGAACGGCCGGTCTGCCGCCCAGGGGCCCAGCACCGTGGCGTGCAGCTCCTCGGCGCTCAGGTTGAAGCGACAGAGATTGCGCGGGAAGTGGCGCAGCTCCAGGTGGTACACCTGACCGGGCCTCGCCGCTGGGGAGGGCGCCGGCGGCACGGGCGCGCCAGTCGGCGGCCATGTACCGGCCGGCGGCGGTGCGGCAGCGCCATCCTCGCTCAGCGCCACCACCGCGTCGATCTCCACCTGCGCGCCGCGCGGCAGCGCCGCCACGCCCACGGTCGCGCGGGCCGGTGGGTCGTCGGGGAAGAACTCGGCGCATACCTTGTTCACTTCGCCAAACCGCTCCAGGTCGGTCATGTAGATCGTCAGCCTCACCGCCCGCTCCAGCGTGGTGCCGGCGGCGACGCACACCGCTCGGAGGTTGTCCAAACAGCGGCGCGCCTGCTCGCCTGCGCTCTCCCCCACCAGCTCACCGGTCGCCGGGTCCAGCGGGATCTGGCCCGAGCAGAACAGCAGCTCGCCGGCCGCGCGAACCGCGTGGCTGTACGGGCCGATCGCCGCGGGAGCATCCGCGGCGGTGACCGTTTGACGCTGGCCGTACATCCAGCCCCACCCTACACCGGGCGTGGCGTCGCTCCAAGCTGGTTGGTGTCCCAAAATGAGACACAACCATCTGCCGACAGCACGCCGCCGCCGACACCCCAACCACGATTGGTAGGCGTCCCAAAAGAACAACAACCATCCAGCCGGCCCGATCCCAAAACAAGGGCACCTACCGCCGCAACGCGAGCGAGCAGCGGCGCACCGCCCCACGCAATCGAGTAGATTCCAACTGGTGCGACTCTCCGTCAGGAAGCTCGCCGTCTCCCTCCTGACGGCGCCAAGCCTCGCTGCCGCCCCGCTCGCTGCAGCCCTGCTCGCCGCCGCCGTGCTGGTTGTCGGCCTGCTGGCGGCCGGCCTGCCCGCACCTGCGGCCGCCGCGCAGTCCACGATCCCATTTACGCCGTGCAAGGAAAGCAGCCAGCTGGCATGCGCGCACCTGACGGTGCCGCTCGACCCCAGCGGGGCCACGCCGGGGACCGTGACGCTCGCGATCCGCCGGCGCCTCGCACCCGTGGGCGAAGCGCGCACGGCGGTGATCGCGCTCGCAGGTGGCCCGGGCCAGTCGGCGATCCCGTTCACCGAAGACTTCACCGAACTGCTCGGGCCGATCCTCGACACGCGCGACCTGATCGTGTTCGACCAGCGTGGTACCGGTTACTCTCACCCGCTCGCCTGCCACGGCTTCGAAGCGCCCGGGGCCTACCACACATACGGGAAGCTCCTCGCCTCGTGCGCCGAACAGATCGGACCGGAACGCGCCTTCTACACCTCGGAGGACAGCGTCGCCGACATCGAGGCATTGCGCAAGGCGCTGGGGTACGAAAAGCTCGTGCTGTATGGCACCTCCTACGGCACCAAGGTGGCCGAGGAGTACGCCCAGCGGTACCCGCAAAACGTCGAAGCGCTGGTGCTCGACTCGGTGGTGCCGCCCGGCGGCCCCGATCCGCTGGACCGCGCCACGTTCGCCGCGATCCCCCGCATATTGCGCCAGCTGTGCGACTACCGCCTGTGCGGCCACATCACACGCAACCCCGTGCACGACCTCTCGCAGCTGGTGCGACGCATGGGCGGCGGCGCGGTGATGGGGCGCTACGTCGGTCCGCACGGCCAGCCCCAGCCAGTCCCCATCACTTCCGACGAGCTCACCAGCATCCTGCTGGCCGGCGACTTCAACCCGATCTTGCGGGCCGAATTCCCAGCTGCGGTGCGCGCCGCCGACGAACGCGACTACGCGCCGCTGGCGCGCCTGTTGATGCGTACCGCGGGCGGCGAAAAGGAAGAAGGGGAAGGGATCGACGTGCCGCTGTTCCTCACCACCAGCTGCGAAGAGGAGAACTTCCCGTGGAGCCGCACCGCCGGCCCCAGCCAGCGGCTGTCGCAGGCCAAGGCCGCGATCGGCGCGCTGGGAGCGAGCGCGTTCGCGCCGTTCACCGCCACCAACGTGCTCGACTTCGACCTGCTGCGCACCTGCGTCTCCTGGCCGTTCGCCACGCCCGCGCCGCCGGCGGTGCCCACGACGATGCCCGACGTGCCCACGCTGATCCTGAGCGGCGCCGACGATCTGCGCACCCCCACTGCCAACGCCCGCGAAGTGGCCGCGCAGATCCCCGACGCACACCTGCTGGTGGTGCCCAACACCGGCCATGCGGTGCTGGAGGACGAGCCCACCAGCTGTGCACGCAAGGCACTGCAGGCGATGTTCACCGGCGGCGTCGGCGTGCACTCGATCAAGCCCTGCCCGGCGAGCCCGCCTCCGGCGCTGCTGCGCCCCACGCCGCTCGCCCCCTCGGGGCTGGCGGAGGTGCCCCCGGCGCACGGCTACCACGGACGCGCCGGCCGCACGCTGGCAGCGGTGCGCCTGACGATCGCCGACGCCGCCCGCCAGCTGGCGGGCAAACTGCTGGAAGCCGGTGGCAGCTCGGGAGGTGGGTCCGGCGGCGGGCTCGACAGCGGCGGCCTGCACTCCGGCTGGGTCGGCCTCGGCCCCGGTGGGCTGAGCTTCCACGACTACTCCTACATCCCCGGCGTCACGCTGTCGGGCACGATCCACTCCGAACACGCCACGCTGCACATCGGCGGCCACGCCGGCGCCGACGGCGTGCTGCACCTCGGCACCCACCACCTGCTGGTAGGCGAACTGGAAGGCCAGCGGGTGCAGGTACGGGCGAGCGCACCCAACGTGCAGGCGAGCGAGGTGAGGCCTGACGCTATTGTCGGAGGCGATGCGCAGGCCGGCCTGGATCTTGTCAATCGCGGCGCTGCTGCCGGCGCTGCTGTCGGTCGGCTGGCCGGCCTTCTCGACCGCTTCCCCTGGCCAGAGCCCGAGCTTCTCACCCTGTCCCCACGAAGCCAGCTTCTCCTGCGCCACCGTCACCGTCCCGCTTGAGCGCTCCGGCGCCGTGCCCGGCACGGTCGGTCTCAGTGTGGAGCGGCTGCAGGCGGGTTTCACGCCGAGCTCCAGCGCCGTGGTGGGACTCGCTGGCGGCCCCGGGCAGGCCGCCGACCCGCTGGCGGGCTTCATGGCAAAAGCGATTGCGCCGGCGCTGCGCAACCGCGACCTGATCGTGTTCGACCAGCGCGGCACCGGGCACTCCGACCCGCTCAACTGCCACAGCTCGACGGCGCTCGAAAACGCGGCCACCGTTGGCCGCTACGCCGAACAGTGCGCGCTGCAGCTCGGCGCCCAGCGCGGGGCGTTCACCAGTGAGGAATCGGTGCAGGACATCGAGGCCATCCGCGAAGCGCTCGGCTACGAAAAGCTCGTGCTCTACGGCACCTCCTACGGCACCAAGGTGGCGCTGGAGTACGCCGAACGCTACCCCCAACACGTGGAAGCACTGGTGCTCGACTCGGTAGTGCTCCCCGAAGGCCCCGAACCGTTCATGCTCTCCTCGCTGCAGGCGCTGGGGCCGGCGTTGCAGGAGCTGTGCTCGGAAAATGCCTGTGCGCACATCACCGCCAACCCGCTGGCCGACATCGCCACGCTGGCGGCGCAACTGCGCAAGCGCCCGCTGAGCGGCTCGGTGTACGACGGCTCCGGGCACCGCCGCGCCGCCACGCTCGCCGAGCCCGACCTCTTCAACATCCTCCTGGCGGGCGACCTCAACCCCGCCCTGCGCGCGCTGCTGCCGGCGGCCGTCGTCTCGGCGCTGCACGGCGACCCCGACCCGCTGCTGCGGCTGAAGGCGCTCTCGGAAGGGCTGATCCCCAACGTTCCCGCGATGCCCAAAGGCACACGGACTGAACAGGAAGCCGACGAAGAAGAAAACAACGCGCTGTTCCTCGACACGTCCTGCGAAGAGAAGCCGTTCCCGTGGCAGCGCTCTGCCACGCCGGCGGTGCGTGAAGTGGAAGCCACCGGTGCGCTGCACGCGCTGCCAGGCGCCGACCTCTACCCGTTCGACGCCTCCACCATGCTGGCCGACAGCATGGTGCCGGTGTGCGTCGACTGGCCGTTCGCCTCCCCCGCTCCGGCGGTGGCCGGACCGCTTCCCAATGTGCCCACGCTGCTCCTCTCCGGCGAGCAAGACCTGCGCACGCCGACGGCCAGTGCCCGCCGCGTGGCCGCGGAGATCCCCGACGCCCAACTGCTGGTGGTTCCCTACACCGGCCACTCTGTCATCGGCAGCGACTTCAGCGGCTGCGCAGCGGAAGCGCTCACTGCGTTCTTCGCCGGCTCGCAGGTGCAGCAGTGCAAGCCCGTCCACAACCTCTTCGCCCCCACCCCGATCACGCCCACCACCCTCGCCCGCGTGCAGCCGGTGCCCGGCCTGGGCGGCAATCGCGGGCGCACGCTCACGGCGGTGCTCGACACGCTGATCGACCTCACCCGTCAGGTGATCGGTGCCACCCTGCAAGTCGAGCGCGAACTGCCCACCGGCGCGAGCTTCGGCGGCCTGCACGGCGGCTACGCCAGGCTGAGCGGCGCGGCCGTACGGATGCACGACTTCGCGTTCGTCCCCGGCGTGCAGCTCAGCGGCACACTCACCACCAAGGGCGGCAAGCTGCAGAGCATCACCGTGCACGTCGGCGGCGCCACCGCGGCACACGGCACGGTGACGATCGCCAGCGGCAACCGCGCCACCGGCACGCTCGGCGGCCGGCGCTTCGCCGTCAGCACCGCCAAGGCGCAGCTTTCGCACGCGGTGGCGGCGCCCGCGGAGTGGCCCGCGACGGCCCGGTTCCCGCTTCCGGCGCTCGTGCACACCACCGGAAGCTGACCGGGATAGACGGGCGTCCGCGCCCGCCTATCCGCAGAGCCGGCTGCGGACGCCTACGCTGACGGGCGATGCCCAACGCGCTCGCCCACGAGACCTCGCCGTACCTGCGCCAGCACGCCTCCAACCCGGTGGAATGGCTGCCGTGGGGACCGGCGGCACTGGCGGCCGCCAAGCTGCGCGACGCGCCGCTGCTGGTGTCGATCGGCTACTCCTCCTGTCACTGGTGCCATGTGATGGAGCGCGAGTCCTTCGAGGACCCCCAGGTGGCGGCGCTGATGAACGAGGAGTTTGTGTGCGTCAAGGTCGACCGTGAGGAGCGCCCCGACGTCGACGCGCTGTACATGGAGGCCGTGCAGGGCATGACCGGGCACGGGGGGTGGCCGCTGAATGTCTTCCTCACACCCGAGCAGCTGCCGTTCTACGGCGGCACCTACTTCCCGCCCGAGCCCCGTCACGGAATGCCGTCGTGGACGGAGGTGCTGCACGCAATCGCCGAGACCTGGCGCCACAACGCCGCCGAGATCCGCGCCGGCGGCGAGCGGGTTCGCGAGCAGCTCTCCGGCGGTGCACGGCTGCGAGCGTCGGAGCAGCCGCTGCAGGAGAGCGCGCTGGAGGAGGCGCTCGCGCGTCTGCGGGAGTCGTTCGACGCGGTACACGGCGGCTTCGGCGGCGCGCCGAAGTTTCCGCAGGCGCCCGTGCTCGAGTTGCTGCTCGCGCGAGGGGAGCGAGAGATGTCGCTCGCCACGCTGCGCGCGATGGCCGCCGGGGGTATCCACGACCAGGTGGGCGGCGGCTTTCACCGCTACGCGGTCGACGCCACCTGGACCGTGCCGCACTTCGAGAAGATGCTTTATGACAACGCGCTTCTCGCGCGCGCCTACCTGCACGGCTTTCAGCTGGGTGGCGAGGAGAAGATGCGCACCACCTGCGAAGACACGCTCTCGTGGATGCTGAGGGAGATGCGCGCGCCGGAGGGCGGCTTCTACAGCGCGCTCGACGCCGACTCGCCGGGGGGCGAGGGCAGCTTCTACGTGTGGACGCTTGCCCAACTGCACGATGCGCTCGGCCCCGACGCGCCGGCGGCGGTCGCCTGGCTCGACGCCACGGAGAAAGGAAACTTCCATGGCGAGAGCGGGCGCGAGGTGGGGCTCAACGTGCTCGAGGCGCGCGGGCCGCTGCCGCCACCCGACCAACGCGAGCGGATCCGCGCGCAGCTGCTCGAGGCCCGCAATGAGCGTCCCCGGCCCGGCCTCGACGACAAGCGACTCACCAGCTGGAACGCGCTCGCCATCGCCGCCTTCGCCGACGCTGGAGGCGCACTCGGACGGGAGGAGTATTTCGACGCCGCGCGTGGCTGCGCCGAGTTCGTGCTCGGCTCGCTGCGCGATGAGCGGGGCCGGCTGCTGCGCACCTACAGCCATGGCCGCGCCTCGCTCAACGGCTACCTAGAGGACCACGCGTTTCTGCTCGAGGCGCTGCTAGTGCTCTTCGAAACCAGCTGCGAGGAGCGCTGGTTCTACGAGGCACGCACGCTCGCCGACCAGTTGCTGGCGCGCTTCGCCGACCCCGAGTGGGGCGGCTTCTTCTCCACCGCCGCCGACCATGAACCGCTGCTCGTGCGGCGCAAGGAGCTCGAGGACTCCCCCATCCCTTCCGGCTCCTCCAGCGCCGCGCTCGGGCTGCTGCGTCTCGCCCAGCTTACGGGCGAGCCCGCGTACGAGCGCCACGCGCTCGGGGTGCTTTCGCTCTACGGGCAGATCGCGCCGCGTCACCCAACGGCCTTCGGGCACCTGCTGCAGGCGCTGCACTGGCACTTTGCGCCGATGCGGCCGATCGCCTGCCCCGTCCCTACAAAATCGACAGGTAGCGGTCCAGCTCCCACTGCGTCACCTGCACGCGGTAATCCTCCCACTCCTGGCGCTTGATCTCCACGTAGCGGTTGAACATGTGCTCGCCCAGCGTGCGCAGCACCAGCTCCGACTGGGCCGTCAGCTCGATCGCGTCGCTCAGGGTCTCCGGCAGCTGCTCCACGCCGAGGCGCGCGCGCTCGGCGCCGGATAGGTGGTACAGGTTCTGCTCCATCGGCTCGGGTAGCTCATACCCCTTCTCGATCCCCTCCAGTCCGGCCTGCAGCAGCACGGCGAACGTCAGGTATGGGTTGCACGCGGGATCTGGGCAGCGCAGCTCCATCCGCGTGGCACGCTCTCTGCCGGGGTGGTACAGGGGAACGCGCACCAGCGCCGAGCGGTTGCGGCGCGACCATGCCACGTAGGTGGGGGCCTCGAACCCGGGCACGAGGCGCTTGTAGGAGTTGACCCACTGCGCGAAGATCGCGCAGATCTCGCGGGCGTGCTTGAGCTGGCCGGCGATGAACGCCTTGCCGACGTCGGAGAGGAAATACTGGTCGTCGGGGTCGAAGAACGCGTTTTTGCCCTCCCTGAACAGCGACTGGTGGGTGTGCATCCCCGAGCCGTTCTCGCCGTACAGCGGCTTCGGCATGAACGTCGCGTGCCAGCCGTACTTCATCGCGTACTCCTTCACGGTGATCCTGTATGTCATGCAGTCGTCCGCCATCTTCAACGCGTCGGCGTAGCGCATGTCGATCTCGTGCTGTGACGGGCCCACCTCGTGGTGGGTGTACTCGACGTGGATCCCCAGCTGCTCCAGCGCCAGCACCGTCTCGCGGCGCACGTCGCTGCCGGCGTCGAGTGTCGTCAGGTCGAAGTACCCGCCGCGGTCGAGCGGCTCGGTGGTGCGCGAGTCGCGGAACAGGAAGTACTCCAGCTCCGGACCCACGTTGAACGTGTCGAACCCCATCCCCCGCGCGCGCTCCACCGCGCGGCGCAGCACGTGGCGGGGGTCGCCCTCGTAGGGGGTGCGCTCGGGGGTGACGATGTCGCAGAACATCCTCCCCACCCCTTGCTCCTCGGGGCGCCACGGCAGCACCGCGAACGTGGTGGGGTCGGGCAGCGCGATCATGTCCGACTCCTCGATCGCGTTGAACCCGGTGATCGAGCTGCCGTCGAAGCCCATCCCCGCCTCGAATGCGTCCTGCAGCTCGGCGGCGTTGATCGAAAACGACTTCAGCTGGCCCAGGATGTCGGTGAACCAAAAGCGGATGAAGCGGATTTTCCGCTCCTCCACGAACGCTTTCACGTCCTCCGCGGTCTTCGGCATGTCGTGGTGGGGCGTGTCCGGTGCGTCTGCCATGCCCGGCGGACCTTAGTCGATGGTCGCGGCCGCCGGTATCGACGGATGGCCAAAGGGGCGCCTGGTGTGCAATGTACTTTTTGGACGCCAACCAACTCTAGACCTCATTTTTGTTGTCAAGGTTTGGTTGGCGTGTTGAAAGCGCATCATCGTGCGCAGACCCCTCGCCAAGCAGTCACACCGCGCGCGGCCCATCCCACGAGTTGCAGCCCCATCGCCGAGTTGTCAGCCGTGCGCGCTCAGCAGCGCCGCCAACACCAGCGCGAAGCCCATCACCACCGCCCAGGAGGCGATCCGGTCGGGGTGGGGCCCCACCCACTCCGACAAGGTCCGGCGCGGCCTGCGCCGGCGGCGCACGGTCCGTTCGACCATGTCGCGATAGTCGCACCCCCGTCGGACGGCCTTTCAGCCACTCGAAGGCGCCCGGCGACGTGACCGGCGCGACCCGCGGATTCCGCGCCAGCAGCCGGGATTCCGCACCGGCCGCCGCTCAGCGCCCGGCGACCGCGGCGACGAACGCGGCCACGTCTTCGGCTTCGGCGCCCTGGAACAGCAGCCGCGGCATCTGGCCTTTGCCGCGCGCGCGCCCTTCGAGGATCGCGCTCAGCACGAACGCCTTGCGCGCCACATACGCTTCCTTTTCGGGCAGCGTCCCCGCCACCGTCGGGATCAGCACGTCGAGGTCGGGACCCGTGCGGCCCACGGCGGCGGCGCCGGCCAGCGTGTGGCAGAGGTTGCACGAGTGCGCAAACAGTTCCCTGCCTTTCTGCTGGCGGGCGTCCAAGTGCACACCGCCCACCTCCGCGCTGGCCTTGTGTTCGGCGTTGGCCACCAGCACCAGCGCCGGCACCGCCAGGCCGAATGCGGTCACCACCACGAGGATCGCCGTCAGCCCGCCTTTGGCGGCGCGCGATTCGCCGACCGGCGGCTCGTCCGCTCGGCGGGGACGGCGCATCGCCAGCAGGAACACGCCCACGCCAAGCACCAAAATGCAGGCGACTACCAGCAGCGGGAGCGCGGCGGTGGCGAGCGGGAGGGCCATATCGGCTCGGCACGATATAGGTTGGCGGCGTCGGAGGGGGCGCACGCGCGCGCTGGCGGCTTCCGCAGCCTTGCGCTGGGAAAGACCGGCGACACCCCCCAAGCGGCGTGCCGCGCGCGCGCCGCACGGCGACATGAGAACTTTCCCATGGCCTCCTTCAGGATCTCTTGAACTTGCGCGCTAGCCTCTGTGGAGAGGCTGATGAGCTACTTCCTGCGCCGCCTTCCGCTTTCCCGCTTGCTGCTGCTGTGCGCCGTGCTGGTTGGCGTCGGCGCCGGCGCCACCGCGCTCGCCACAGCGCTCGGCGTCGGGCCGACGCCGCCAGCCAAACCGCTCGCCGACGCGGTGCACGACGCGCTCACGGCCTCGCCCGTCGAAGGGGTCAGCGCGCAGATCCAGTACACCAACCGCCTGCTCGAAGGCGCCAATCTCGCCAGCGGAGGCGGCGAAGCCAGCCAGCTCTCCTCCAGCCCGCTGCTCTCCAGCGCCTCCGGGCGGCTGTGGATCTCCAAGGACGGGCGCTTGCGGTTGGAGCTGCAATCGGAAAAGGGCGACACGCAGGTGTACTACGACGGGCACACGCTCTCGGTGTACGACGCCTCCTCCAACACGCTCTACCGCGTCCAGCCACCCAAGGCCGAAGGGGGCTCGGGTGGCCCCGGCGAAGGCGGATCGGGCGAAGGCACCTCCGGCCTGGGCGCAAGCGGCTCGGGCGCGGGCGAAGGCGGCACCGGCACCTGGGGCGGCTGGTCAGGCACCGGCGATCATCACCGCGAAGTTCCGAGCGTCGCCAAGATCGAAGAAGGAATCGCCCATCTCGAAAAGCACGCCGACGTGTCGGGCGCCACGCCCACCGATGTCGCCGGCCAGCCCGCCTACACCGTGCGCGTGTCGCCGAAGGAATCTGGCAGCCTGCTGGCCGGCGCCGAGCTCTCCTGGGACGCCAACCACGGCGTGCCGCTGCGCGCCGCCGTCTACTCCACCGAGAGCGCCGCGCCGGTGATCGAACTGGCGGCCACCTCGATCTCCTACGGCCCGGTGGAACCGTCGGTGTTCGAATTCACGCCGCCCGCCAACGCCAAGGTCGAAGAAGCGGTGCTGCCCAAGCCGGGCGAACACCAGGGCTCCTCGGCGCAGGGCGGCGAACACGAACACCCCAAGCTCACCACCGACGGCCACGGGCCCGGCACGATCGCCGTGCTCGAAGCGAAGTCTGGGCACGCGCCCGGAACGGCTGGGTCGGGCTCCTCGCCGCAGCTGCCCGAAGGGCTGCAGCAGGTCAAAGTCAACGGCGCCACCGCCAGCGAGCTGACGACCGAGCTGGGCACGCTGCTCACCTTCGAGCGTGCCGGGGTGCGCTACCTGGTCGCCGGCGCCCTCACGCCAAGCGCGGTCGAAGCGGTCGCCAAGGAACTGTAACCGTGAGCGACGCGCCGCCTGTGCGGGCGCGAGGCTTGGTGAAGCGTTACAAGGAGGTGCTGGCGGTCGACCACATCGACCTCAACGTGCACGCCGGCGACGTGTACGGCTTCCTTGGACCCAACGGCGCCGGCAAGACGACGACGCTGCGGATGGCGCTGGGGCTGATCATGCCCACCGAGGGCAAGGTGGAGCTGTTCGGGCGCGACCCGATCCGCGAGGGCGCGCGGGCGCTGGAGGGCGTGGCCGGGTTCGTGGAGGCGCCGCGCTTCTACCCCTACCTGACGGCGCGCAAGAACTTGCAGCTGCTGGCCGCGCTCGACGGCGACGGGGCGCGCACGCGGATCGACGAGGTGCTGGAGACCGTCGAGCTGGCCCCGCGCGCCGAGCACCGCGTGGGCGGCTACTCGCACGGGATGCGCCAGCGCCTCGGGATCGCCGCCGCGCTGCTGCGCGCGCCGCGCCTGTTGATCCTCGACGAGCCCGCCACCGGCCTCGATCCGGCGGGGATGCGCGACATGCGCCTGTTGATCCGGCGCCTGGCCGACTCCGGCATAACGGTGCTGCTCTCCTCCCACCAACTGCCCGAGGTGCAGGAACTGTGCGACCGCGTGGCGATCGTGGACACGGGGCGCGTCGTGTACGAGGGCGCGCTCGCCGACCTGCGCCGCCAGGGAGGCGCCGGCTACCGGCTGCGCACGACCGACGACGTAAACGCGCTGGCGGTGCTGCGCGCCCAGCCGGGCGTCGAGCAGGCGCACGCCGGCGAGCACGGGCTGTCGTTCCAGGCGCAGGAGTCAGACGTCGGCCCGCTCTCGATCGCGCTCGGGGCGGCCGGTGTCGGCATCTTCGCGCTCACGCCCGAGCTGGCGACCCTGGAGGACCTCTTTTTCCGGCTCACCGAGGGCAACGGCGCGGTGGCGGGCGCGACGGCGGGCGCGACGACCGCCGGCAACGGACAGCTCACGGAAGCCGCCGCATGAGTACCTTCGAGGCATCTGCCTCGCTGGGGCCCCCGGCGGCCGCCCGCGTCAGGAGACCCTCGACGTTGACCGCCTACCGCTGGGAGCTGCGCAAGCTGGCGTCGCAGAAGCGCACCTACCTCGGGCTGGGGCTGGCGGCGATCTTGCCGATCATTTTCGTGCTGGCGCAGAGCCTGCGCGACCATCGCGGCCAAAACCAGGGCAACATCTTCGCCGCGCACATCACCCAGTCGGGCCTCGCCACGCCGGTGTTGATGCTGCTGTTTTTGTCGGTGTTCATGCTGCCGCTGATCGCCGCGCTGGTGGCCGGCGACATCGTGGCGGCCGAGGACGGCAACGGCACGCTGAAGACGATCCTCACGCGCTCGGTCGATCGCGGCCAGGTGATCGCCGCCAAGGCGCTCACGGCGATGACCTACGGGGCGCTCGCCGTGTTTTTGTCGGCGGCGGTGGCCACCATGGCGGGAGTGGCGGCGTGGGGCTTCAATCACGTGGTCACCTTCTCCGGCACCGTGGTGTCGGCGCCCGAAGGGCTGCTGCTGGTGGTCGCCGCCAACGCCGCCTATTTGATCCCGCTGTTGACGGTGGTGTGCATCGGCGTGCTGCTGTCCACCGCCACCCGCAACAGCGCCGCTTCGGTGGTGGGCACGGTGGGCTTCACGATCTTGCTGTTCATCGTCGGCCAGATCCCCGGTTTGGAAGGGGTCAAGCCCTACCTGCTCACCGAACAGTACGAGAACTGGCATGGCCTGCTGCGCACCCCCACCGACTGGGCGCCGATCGGCCACTCGGCGTGGGTGTGCGCCCTATACGCGGTGCCCGCGCTCTTGGCCGCCTATCTCGTCTTTCTGCGCCGCGACGTCGCGGGCGGCTGAGACGGCCGTCTCAGGGGCTGCCCGAAGGCTCAGCCGGCCGCCGCCGACAGCTCCACCGGCGCCAGCTCCACCTCGTGCTCGAGGCGGTGGACCTCGCGGGGCTCGATGACGCCGGCGCCGAGGCGGCCGGTGGACTCCGCCCCGCAGGCGACGGCGAAGCGCAGGCACTCGGCAGGCGAGCTGCCGGCGTAGCGGGCGGCGACGTAGCCGGCCAGGAAGGCGTCGCCCGAGCCCTGTTTGGCGACCGGCTCGCGCGGCTCGATGCGGGCCCGCAACAGCGACGGCTGGCCGTCGATCTGCAGCTGCGCCAGGCAGCCGTCGGCCAGCGTCATGATCGCCTCGCGGGCACCCAGCGCGACCAGCTCGCCGACCGCCAGCGAGCGCTCGTGCTCGTCGGCGAACTCGTGGCCGACCAGCTCCTCGGCCTCCAGCACGTTGGGCGAGACGACGTCGGGCTCGGCGCGAACGGCGTGGCGCAGAGGGTCGCCGTCGGTGTCGATCACGGTTGTGACGCCCGTGCGCTGCAGCTCGCGGATCAGCCCCGCGTACACGTCGGGCTCCACCCCGCGCGGGATCGAGCCGGCGAACACGACGATCGCCGCGCCGCGCGCCAGATAGAGGAGCTTGTCGCGGAACAGCTCCACCTCGCGCTCGCTCACCCGGGGGCCGCGCTCGTTGATCTCCGTCTGCTCCCCGTTGGTCGGGTCGAGCACCGAGGTGTTGGTGCGCGACTCCTCGCGGATGCGAACGAAGTCGTTGAGGATCGACTCCTCCGTCAGCTGCTCGACGATCCGCGTGCCCGTGGGGCCGCCCGCCATCCCGGTGGCGATCACCGGCTGCCCCAGCGCCTTCAGCACACGGGCGATGTTGACCCCCTTGCCGCCCGCCATCGTGCGCTGTTCGACAGTGCGATGGCGGCGGCCGATGCGGAAGTTCGGCACCGACAGCGACTTGTCGATCGCCGCGTTGAGCGTCACCGTGATGATCATCGGATGTGCCTCATACGCATCCTCGCACGCGCGTGCTGCGCGTGTGCGCCCGCAGGTTGCCTCGTGGGGCCGTCGCGGACACGCCTAGCGTAGCCGACCGGCCCCAAACGCGGCCTAAAAATCATTGCGGTTGGCAGCGAGGGCAAAAAGGAGGAGGAGGAGGAGGAGGAGGAGGAGGGGTTGCTGTGTGGGTTTTGCACGCCAACCAGCTTCGACACGCCGCGCGCGGTTGTCGATGAACTTTTTCGACACCAACCAGCTTCAGTTTGTGAAGTAGTTGGCGTCTTGAAAAAGAACATCGACATGCGTCCGGCGGCGCCATGCGCTATCCCGACAAGGCCCACGCGGCGGCTCGCAGCCGCTCGGCCTCCGCACGCGCCGCCTCCGCCGGGTCGCCGCCAGCGGCGAGGTGGGCGCCGGCGATGCTGCGCGAGGCGGTGACAAGGCCGCCAGCACGACCGGGCGCAAAGGCCGCGGCAAGGTCATCGACGCGCCCACCCTGCGCGCCGACGCCCGGCAGCAGCAGCACCGCGCGGGGCATCAGCTCGCGCGCGCGCTCCAGGTGTTGGGGCTGCGTGGCGCCCATTACCGCGCCGACGTCGCTGAGGCCACCGGAACGGCCGCCGGGGTCCGTACGATCGACACCCGGCGCGCCCGCATATTCGTCAGCCGGCTCCACCGCCGGCTCGATCCCCAGCTCTCCCCCCAGTTCGCTCACCAGCGCCGCGAGCCGTTCCCACACGGTCTCGCCCGAGGCGAGCGTCAGATCCTGCACGTCGGCGGCGCCCGGGTTGGAGGTGCGCACGAGTACGAGTACGCCGGCCCCCCGCGCGCGAGCGGTGACGATGAACGGCTCCAGGGCGTCGCGGCCGAGCAGCGGGTTGACGGTGGCGAGGTTGACGCCGAGCCGCTCGTACAGAGCCTCCGCATAGGCGCCGGCACTGACCGCGATGTCGCCGCGCTTGCCGTCGGCGATCACCAGCAGGCCGCGGTTGCGCGCGTGCGCGCACACCGCGTCGAGCGTCTCCCAGCCGTGCGTGCCGAGCCGCTCGAAGCAGGCCAGCTGCGGCTTCACGGCCACGCACGCCGCTCCGGCGGCGTCGATCAGCGCACAGCAGTGCACGCGCACGGCGATCGCCGCATGCAAAGGGTGCGGCGCCCCGGCGTGGCGCTCACTGACGTGACGGTGTGCTTCCGGCCACAGGGCCGTGGGATCGGGGTCGAGCCCCAGCACGATCTGCGACTCGCGCTCGGCCACGCGCGCCGCAAGGGTGTCGGCGAACGTCGAGGTTGACGCGTCCGCGGTCATGTGGGACGCGGGCGCGCGGTCGTCGAGAGGAGTCGCATCGTGCCATGCGAGAATATCCGCGCCGATGGACCTTCCCCACGTCGCCTGGATCACGACCGTGCTGATCGCCCTGCTGACGGCCGCGTTGCTGCTGGTGGCCGGCTACACCGGCTACGCGGTGCTGTCGGTCGCCGTCGGAGCCTCGGCTGCGATCAACCTTTTCTGAGCAGCCACTCGTCGAGCGCCCGTGCCGCGCGCCCGCGATGGCTGATGGCGTCCTTCTGCGCGTCGCTGAGCTCGGCCATCGTCTTCGGGCTCTCCCGCCCGGTCGCGCTGTCGCGCTCCCCCGACGGGCGATCGTCGGGCAGGAACGCGGGGTCGTAGCCGAAGCCACCGCTCCCCCGCGGCTCGGCGGCGAGGCGGCCGGTGCAGCGCTCCTCGAAGAGCCGCTCGACCCCGCCGACGGGATCGACGTACGCAAGCGCACACACGTACGCCAGCGCACTGCCGGCCGGCGCCTCGCGCAGCAGCTTGGCGAGGTTTTCCTCGTCGCTGGCGTGCGGGCCCGCATAGCGCGCCGAACGCACGCCGGGCGCGCCGCCGAGCGCCGCTGCTTCGATCCCCGAGTCGTCGGCGATCGCCACCTCGCCGGTGGCCGAGGCGGCCGCGCGAGCCTTGCCGAAGGCGTTCTCCGCGAACGTGGTCCCGTCCTCGGGCGGCAACTGCACCGCGTCGGGCAGCAGCGCGATCTCGTGGTGGGGCAGCAAGCGCTCGACCTCGCGGCGCTTGTGCTCGTTGTGCGTGGCCAGGATCAGCCGCACGAGCAGACCTCCCGTCGCTGGACGCGATGCGCCCGCCGCCGACCGTGACAACGCACGGTTGCGCTCGCCATCAGCTCGCGGAGGCAGCCGGCGAGACGCCGATCGCCGCCTCCTGCGCGGCCCGCAGCCGCTCGATCCCGACGGCGGCGAGCGCCAGCAGCTGGTCGAGGCTGGCGCGCGAGAGCGGGGTGCGCTCCGCCGTGGCCTGCACCTCGACGAGATCGCCGTCGCCGGTCATCACCACGTTGGCGTCGACCTCGGCGGTGGAGTCCTCGGAGTAGTCGAGGTCGAGCAGCGCCACGCCATCCACCATCCCGCACGAGACGGCCGCCACCGAGCCGGTGAGGGGGGAGCGCTCGAATGCCCCCTTGTCGGCCAGCCGCGCGCACGCCAGCGAGAGCGCCACGAAGGCGCCCGTGATCGAGGCGCAGCGCGTGCCGCCGTCGGCCTGCAGCACGTCGCAGTCGAGGTAGATGGTGCGTTCGCCAAGCGCCTGGAAGTCGATCGCCCCGCGCAGCGCGCGCCCGATCAGCCGCTGGATCTCGACCGAGCGCCCGTCGAGGCGCCCCCGCGTGGCGTCGCGCTGCTTGCGCTCGCCGGTGGAGGCCGGCAGCATCCCGTACTCGGCCGTCACCCAGCCGCGGCCCTTGCCGTTGAGCCAGCGCGGCACGTTGTCTTGCGCGGAGGCCGTGCAGATCACGCGCGTCTCCCCCATCGAGATCAGCGCCGACCCGGTGGCGGTGCGCACGAAGCCCGGCTCGATGCTCACCGGGCGCAGCCCGTCGGGCGCGCGGTCGTAGCTGCGCGCCATGCCTACACCACCCGCCCCGCGCGCCGGCCCGCGAGCGCCGCCGCCGCCGGGCGATTGATGCTGCGCGCCACGCTCACACCACCGCCTCGGCGCCCACCAGCCGCACCTGCTCGACCGGCCCGAGCGGCATCTGCAGAAAGCGCGTGGCGTGCTCGCGGAACGTCTCCGGGTCGCCGGTGCAGAGGAAGCGGTAGTCGCCCTCGCCGTCGCGCGGGTTGCGCAGCTCGCGCGTGCTCAGCACGTGCTCCACCTGACGCGCCAGCGCCGCCCCGGAGCTGACGAGCGTGACGCCGGGGCCGAGCATCCGCTGCAGCATCGGCGCGATCAGCGGATAGTGGGTGCAACCGAGGATCACGGTGTCGACGGCGGCGGCCTTCAGCGGCGCGCACGCTTCACGCACGCTCTGCACGACGTGCTCGTCGAACTGCTCCCCTGCCTGGATCGTGGGCGCAAGCGTGGGGCAGGGCACGGCGGTGAGCGTGACGTGCGGATCGACCGCGTGCACCGCCCGCTCGTAGGCGCGGCTGGCAACGGTGGTGGGCGTGGCCAGCAGCCCGATCCGCCCGCTGCGCGTGGCCGCCACCGCGCGCACGGCCTCCGGCCGTACCACGCCCAGCACCTCGACGCCCAGCGTGGTTTCCATCGTCCGCCGCCGTAGCGCCTCCAGCGCCGCGGAGGTGGCGGAGTTGCAGGCGACCACCAGCAGCTTCACGCCCCTGCCGAGCAGCTCCTCGGCGATCTCCACCGAGAAGCGCTCCAGCTCCTCGCGGCTGCGCTCGCCGTAGGGGAAGCGGGCGGTGTCGCCGAGGTAGACGAAGTCCTCCTGCGGGAGCGCCACCAGCAGCTCGTGCAACACCGTGAGCCCGCCCACGCCGGAGTCGAACACCCCGACGGGGCGCGCGCGGTTGGCGGCGGCGAGGTTGGACATCGTAAGCATCATCTCAGAGCGCTACCGTCAGCGGATCTTGCGGGCGCTGGTCGTGTCCAACATGCTTCCCGATGCACGCCATCCTGAGCGTGGCCGCTTCGTGCGCGATCAGGTCGCTGCGCTGCGCTCGCTCCCGGAGATCGAGGTCGAGCTGTACGAGTTCCCGCCCGGCGGCGCCGCGCTCGTGCAGGCGGCCCGCGAGCTGCGCCGTCGCTATGGCGCGAAGACAGCGCGGCTGGACGTGGTGCACGCCCACTTCGGCCTCACCGCCTGGCCGGCGCTGGCCGCGCGGGCGCAGGTCAGAGGCTTGACGGTGCACGGCACCGACGTGCGCCACCCACGCACGCGTCTGGCGACCAGAGCAGCGCTCCCGCTGATGGATCTCCTCGCCGCCCCCACGCCCGAGCTGGTGGAGGCGCTGCCGGGCCGCGGAGCGCGCCGGCGGGCGCGAGTGCTGCCGTGCGGCGTGGACATGGAGCGCTTCCACCCGATCGCCCGCGCCGAGGCGCGCGCCGAGCTGGGCCTCGATCCGCAGACCGCCTGCCTGCTGTTTGCAGCCGACCCGGCGCGTCCGGGCAAGCGCTACGGCCGCGCGCGCGAGCTTGCGGGCGCGACTCCCCTGCACACACTCGGGGGCGTGGCCCCGGAGCAGGTGCCGCTGTGGATGAATGCGGCGAACGCCGTGCTGGTGCCCTCCGACGCGGAGGGCTTCGGGCTGGCGGTGCTGGAGGCGCTGGCGTGCGACGTGCCGGTGCTGGCCACCCCGGTGGGCGTGCATCCGCAGGCGCTGGCGGGCGTGGCGGGCACGCTGTGCGCACCGTTCGAACTGAAGCGCTGGCGGGCGGCGCTGGCGCCCCACCTGCGCGATCACGACCCGCGCGTGGCGGGGCGCGAGCAGGCCGAGCGGTACTCGGCACGGCGCATGGCGGAGCGGCTGGCGGAGGCGTGGCGGGAGCTGTTGGAGCGCAAGCGGGGGTGAGGAGTGGGGTGCGGTGGGTAGGATTGGTGGGTCGATGAACGCTTCAACCGCGAGTTCGGCCGACCAACCGGCGAGCGCTTCGGAGTCGCGCCCCGCCACCGAGGAGCTCGCTCCCGCCGCGGCCGGCGCCCCCACGGCCGGTGCGCCAGCCGCGAACGGCGAGCCGCCGGCGGGCACGGAGCTGGCGCCGGCCCAGTCGCGCCGCCCCGGCTTCCGCGAGCGCGCGCGGATGCGCAGGCGGGTGCGCTTTCTGCGCAAGGCGCGCGAGCTGGCCTACCGCGATCTGGGGGGGTTGGTGTTCGAGATGCAGCGCTCCCGCCAGCGCAACGACGAGCTGGTGGCCGCCAAGCTGGGCGTGCTGGCGGCGTATGACACGGAGCTGCGCACGCTGGAGGGTGCGCTCGGCGAGCGCACCCCGCTGACGGTGCTGCGCGAGGCCGGCATCGCCGCCTGCCCGCGGTGCGCGGCGATCCACGGCAGCGACGACCGCTTCTGCCCGATGTGCGGGATGCCGTTCGGCCGCCCGGAGGCGAGCCCCGTGACCGCCACGCCCCACCTGGCCGCATCGCCGCCGACAGCCGCCACCGCCGCGTCGATCGCGGCCGCCGCGACCGTCACGCCCGGCCAGCTGCCGTTGAGCGCCGCGGCGCCGGACACCGCGGCGCCCGCCCCGACCACGCCGCCGGCGAGCGCCCCACCGACGACCCCTCCGCCGGCGAGCGCTCGGCCGACGACCCCTCCGCCACCGAGCGCTCCGCCGGCGACCCCTCTGCCGCCGAGCGCTCCACCGACGAGCGCTCCCGCGGCGATCCCCGCCGCGACTCCCGTGAGGGCCCCGGCCGCGCAGGACGATCGCCCCACGGAGATCATCCGCCCGCCGGATGACGCGAAGTGAGCGTGGCGACCCCGCCACAGCCGGGCACCGAGCAGCAGCCTGTGGAGCGCTGCCCGCTGTGCGCCACGCCACTGGAGGCCGACCAGGACTGGTGTTTGCGATGCGGTACCGCCGCACGCACGCGGCTGGCGCCGACCCCCCGCTGGCGCCCGCCGGTGGCGGGACTGGTGGCGGTGATCGTGGTGTCGCTGGGAGCGCTGACGGCGGCGCTGGTGTCGCTGACGGGGTCGAGCGGGACCCCAACTACGATCACCCGGACGGTCACGGTGCCGGCGGCCGGCACGCCCGGGACGACGGTGCCGGGGACGGGCGCGCCGCCGACGACGGCGCCGGGGACGGGCACACCCACCACGACGGTGCCGGGGACGGGCACACCCACGACGACGATCCCGGGGACGGGCACACCCACCACGACGGTACCGACGACGGGCACGGCAACGGTGCCGGGGACGGGCACGACGCCCGGCACCGCGACGACCACCATCCCGGCGCCCGGCGCCACCACCGGCGCCTCGACCGCGGCCAAAACCCGCTGAAAGATGATTTAGGCGGATGAACGGCACCACGAATAGGCGGCGGTCGATCGGATGACGGCGTAGCGTGCAGGCGACCCCGGGGGGCGTGGATCTGGAGGTGGACGTGGCGGTGGTGGGCGCCGGCGCCGCGGGGCTGTATGCGGCGCTGTGTGCGGCCCGCGCGCGCGGACGCGTGGCACTGGTATCGGCGGCCCCGCTGGCGCAGACCGCCAGCTACTGGGCGCAGGGCGGGCTGGCGGCGGCGTTGGCGGAGGACGACAGCCCGGAGCTGCACCTGCGCGATACCGAGCGCGCCGGGCGTGGAGCGATGCGCCGGAGCGCCGCGGAGGTGCTGGTTGCCGAGGCGCCCGAGTGCGTGGCCGACTTGCAATCGCTGGGAGTGCGCTTCGACGCCGATCGCTTCGGCCGCCTGGCACTGGGTTTGGAGGGAGGGCACTCGGTGCGGCGCGTGGTGCACGCCGGCGGCAGCGCCACCGGTAGGCGGCTGCTGCGGGCGCTGTCGGCGCTGGCTGTGGCGGAGCGGCGGGTGGCGGTGCTGGAGAACGTGCGCGCCCGCGCGCTGTGGTGGCGCGAGGATGCCGGCCGCTGCGGCGGCGTGGTGTGCGAGGACGGGCGCACGATCGCCGCGCGCGCGGTGATCCTCAGCACGGGCGGAGCGGCGGCGCTGTGGTCGCGCACCACCAACCCGCCCGGCTCGCAGGGCGTGGGACTGCTGCTGGCGCACGCGCTGGGCGCGAAGCTGGCGGACGCGGAGTTCGTGCAGTTTCACCCCACCGCGGTGAAGGGCGTGAAGGGTCGCGAGGGCTTTTTGATCACCGAGGCGATCAGGGGTGAGGGGGCGACGCTGCACGACGCGCAGGGCGAGCGGTTCGTGGACGAGCTGGCGCCGCGCGATGAGGTGTCGCGGGCGATCTGGACGCGGATGCACGACACCGGGGCCGACCACGTGGGCCTCGACATGCGCGCGATCGACCCGGCGCTGTTCCCCAACGTGGTCGGCGCGCTGCGCGAGGCGGGCGTGGACCCGACCCGCGAGCTGGTGCCGGTGGCACCGGCGGCGCACTACACGATGGGCGGCGTGGCGACCGACCTGCACGGACGCTCCACAGTGGCGGGGCTGTATGCGGTGGGCGAGACCTCCTGCACCGGCCTGCACGGCGCCAACCGGCTGGCGTCGAACTCGCTGAGCGAGTGCTTCGTGTATGGCCGTCGTGCCGCGCTCAGCGCGCTGGAGGAGCCGGCGCCGGCCGCGAGCGCACGTGCGAGTGAAGGTACGGGCACCCACGAACTGGAAGCGCTGGCCGCGTTGCCAGCCCCGCCGCGGGTGAGCGCGGAGACCCGCGAGGCATTGTGGCGGGATGCCGGTATCGAGCGCTCCGCCGAGGGCCTGGCCCGCCTGGCCCACGATCCCCACCCGCTGGCGCGGATCATCGCCGCGTGCGCGCTGGAGCGGCGCGAGAGCCGCGGTGCCCACCGGCGCGTCGAGTACCCCGACCCCGATCCCGCCCTGAACAGTCGCCACATCGTGGTGGACGCCGAGGGCAAGCTCGGCTGGGAGGCGTGGGAGTAGGGCACCGTAGCCGCCGACGCGTCAGCCGGCCGTCGGCGATCGGTTGGTGTCCGCAAAGAACAACATTCCCCTCCGCGCCCCAGCCATCTGGCGGCCCATAGGGAACAACATCCTCGCGGCGCGCCAACCAACCTTGGTTGGCGCGCGCAAAGCACGACATTCATCGCGCGCCCCAACCACGGATCGCCCAACACTCTTATGCGCGCTTAAACCAGCCTTCCGCCGCGCTTTAGCTGGAGGGCCGATACTGCTCGATCCTAAAGAGACACGAAGATTTATGAAGCTCTTCGGTCCTTTGGGGTAGGAGACGTGTTGAATCAGGATGGAAGGTCTCGGGTGCGGGGGGCGTCCTCGAGATCGGCGGAGGTGCGTGACGGCAGGTCGCACGGAAGCGCTCTGATCGATACGGAGAGAAGAAGGAGGCGAGGGGGTCGCCATGTATCAGTTCAGTCGGGCCATCTACAGGGAGCTGGCTCCCTACATCGCCCCTCCAAGCGCGGGCAGCGCGGCGGCGGCCGCGGGCGAAAGCAATCACGAGCAGGTGCTGAGAGCGTGCGAGGCCGCGATCGAGCGACTGGTCACCGATCGCCACTACTTCGCGCGCCCCGCGCGCACGCTGTTTTGGGACATCCGGATGCACTTCCCGATGAGCCAACAGGCACGTGTGCACCGCGTGGTCACCCGTTACATCGGCCTCGCGCAGCGCTACTTGGCGGAGAACCCGCACGCGGCGCACGCGGCGGTGAGCGACGAGCCGCTGCAGTGCCGCGCCACGACCCGCAAGGGCGCCGCCTGCCAGCGCACGCCGCTGCCGCACAACGGCTACTGCCCGTCCCACCAGCACCTCGCCGACACCGAGCACCGCGAGCAGTTGGCGGCGTAGGCGGGCGGTAGCCGCCCGCCACAAGCCTCAGGCGGGGCGCCCAACCATTGTCTGAGCGCCCCGCCGTGCTGATTCAACGCGCTATCCCTACCAGCGCGCCATCTTTATTCGCTTGCCCTGACCGCTTCGGCGTTCGCCGTCGAAAGCTGGCCTTCGAGGATCGCCGTGTTGTGCCCGGCAGCGGAGGGCAGGCCCAACTCGGCGTCGACGGCTTTGTCGACGAGGAACGACAACGGTTCGCCACAGCCGGTGGCTTCCGGCGCCGCGAACGAGTTGTTTACGAGTTTCCCGCCGCTGAGCGTGATCAACGTGAACGCTTCGTTGTGGGTCAGCGTCCCCGCCGCGCCTTTGATCGGTTTGTTGGGGGCCGGCGGTTCTGTCGTGCCCGTCGTGAAATCGATCACGATCGGATTTGAGTCCGAGCCGATGTAGCAACTGCTGCCGAGGAACGTGTTGCCGAGCTTGATCTTGACCGGCAGTGACAGCGCTATCCCTTCTTCAAAGATCAGGTTTTCGGTGCTGAGCCCGATCTCGCTGGCGGGGCCCGCCAGTTCGGTTGTCTCGGTCACACCTGTAATGCCTTTGTTGATGAGTTCGTCGAATTTTTCTTTCTGTTCTTTGTTGAGGCCTTCAGGGGCGACGATGTTGAACAGTCCACCCGGCACATACTGAGCTGTTTTCGAAAGCGTATTGCCGTCTTCCGCCCCTACGAATTCAAGCCGTTCAGTCGTTTTATTGACAATGAATCCGCCTTGCAGGGTGATCTTGTTCTTGATTGGCACAGTCCTGCTGCCAACCGTGAGTTGGCCCGAGGTCGTTTCTGCCAGCACGCAGTCGCTGAGGTTGGACGTACTCAGCGGACAATCGGCAAACGGAGCGAATTCGCCGGTGGGATGGTGTGCGACCGCCAGGGCGGGCGAGGCCAGTCCGAGCGCGGCCAGCGGCACTGCGACCGCCGCCACAATGACAAGCATGCGCCGGCAGAGACCCGCAAGGCGCAGGGGATTACTAGTCATTGCTACCTTCCTTTCTCGTTTGATTACCTATAACACTCACCGACCGCAGCCACCCGGGGCAGCAAGTTGGCCCCTAAAGCAGCAAGTTGGCCGGACCGATGCGGAGGCTAAGCTAGCTGATTAATATTTCCAATGCAAGAAATGGTTTTTATCTTGGCGCTAGCTTAGATACTGATGGCTACCTCTTATTTACGCACCCGGCCCTTCTTTATCCCTTTCTTGTTCGTGGCTTCCTTGTGCGCCGAGACGGCCTTCGGGCATCCCGTCACGGCGATCTTGGTGGCCTGCGTGAGGACGGCTCCGTTCTGGCCGACAATCGTGGTTGGCATCTGGAGGCTTTCGGGCTTGCCGTCGCTCACGTCGCGTTTGACGTACACGACGCGACCGTGGCGACGCACGACGTGGCCGTGGCTGCGCAGCTTCACGCGTTTGACGACCGTGACCGGGGTCGTGGACACGCACAGGTTCGTTCGCCCGGGATATTCGGTCGTGAGCGCCGAGTGCGGCCCCTCCGGCAGCGTCGTTTCAAACGAGCCGATGGGTGCATCCGGGACCGTTTCGAACCTGGAGTAGGTGATCCCGTCTTTGATGTCGGTCTTGCCGTCCAGCTCGATCTCCACCCCTTCGCCCTGTAGCAGGAACTCGACGTCGGGGAACGCCGCGTTTCCGTGGGAGACGAGGATCGCCGGGCCGGTCAGCGGCGCGCTCAGCACCGGCGTATGCGCGGTCGCCGTCCCGATGAACGACCCCTCCGGACACTGTGCCGGGTTGGAGTCGAACTGCGCTTCGGTGCACGCCTGCCGCAATGTCGTCAACCGCGCCGGCAGCGCTTTGGGCAGCGTCAGGTCGACCTTGTGGATGTTCGCTTCGCCGGCTTTCTGCGCGACCTTGACAACCAGCGAGGCGCCGTCGGCTTTGCTCGTCTTCGCTTCAGTGGAAGCGCTGAACGACGGTTTGAAGGGCAGCGCGGCGCAGTTGGCCGCATCGAACGGGCTGGAGACGCCAGCAACCGCGCTCCCGACGCTTGTGATTGTCCCTTCGACCCTTGATGCGTCGCAGCTCGTGGGGTTGAACATAAACCCGGGGCGGTTGATGGTGACGTTGACCGTGCGAATGTCGAGCGGTATACCTTCGAGAATCGTCGGGAGGGGATCGCTGACGACGGTGATCTGCGCGGTGTTGGGGTTCACGCGGATCGAAGCGCGCACGACCTCCTTGCCGAAGCCGGCGTTGCCGGTCAGCGTGAACGGCCCGGCTGTCGTCGGCACGACGATGCTGAGCCCGAACGGCCCGCCGTTGTAGGGACCGGTCAGATAGACCTTGCCGCCCTTGACCCAGTAGGGGTCGGGGCCGGACCCGACCGCCGTCGTCGCTTCGCCGAGCAAGCTGGCTTCAGAGCATTCCCCTTTGGAAGCCTGCGGTTCGGGGCACTGCGCGATGCCCGCAATCTTGCCGAGCAACCCCTGAGGCATCGTGACCTGCACGCCGCTGAGACGCTGTTCACCATCCTGGCGCGAAACCGTCAGCGTGAACGGAGCATAGCCGGCGGCCTGGTTGTTCGTCGTACCGGCGCTGAACGACGGCGCGAACCCGCCCGTCGCACAACCCCGAGAGACTGCAAACTGAGCGAACGGCGTTACCGCCGGTGTCCCGCTCCACGGCGTAAGTGAGGTTTCGGTTGTGTACGTGCCGCACGCCGGCGGGGTCGTCAACGGCGCCCGGGGGCCGCCGAAGAAATCGAGCTCGAGGTCTTCGAACGGCAACTCGGGGTTTTCGTCGAACGTAGTCGTCAGTCGGCCCGTGCTCGGGTTGAGTTCGACGTGACCCGCGAGCTTGATCACCACGCCACTGACCGGATCGTGGACGGCGATGTAGATCGCCAGCAGCGAGCCGAAGGGATTGGCGGTCTGCTCAGCCAGGTAGACGGCACCGGGCAGTGGATGTTCGAGCAGCGGCGTGTCGACTTCGACCCTGCCTATCTTCGAGGCGTCCGGGCAACTGGCCGGCTGCTTTGATTCGAGGTCGATCCCGACTTCTTCGCCTTTTTCTTCCCGTTCTTCTTTGGCTGCTTCCCTGCCTGTGAGCAGCGGACAGCCTTCAAGCCCGTCGGACGCCGAAGGATTGACGACCATCCCTTCCGGCAGGGTCACGACCGCGTTCTTCAGGTTCGCTGTGGCCAGCCCCCCGTACTGCTCGCCCTGGGGGACGTGCAGATCGACGCGCAACCCGCTGGGAGAATCGGCCACGGCCGCTTCCGGTTCGACCGGTTCCACGCTGATCGACGGCGTGAACGGCAGCGACGAGCAGCCTTCGACCCCGACCGGTTCGTGATGCTCGCCGTGGGTCTGGAAGCTGTCTTCGGCGAACACGCCGGGCTGCTCCCAGGAGTCCGCCTGGATCGTCGTCGTCAACGGGCCTGAGCAAGCGCTTGGCAATGTCAGCATCGCCGTGTTGACACGCGGGACCGAACACGGCTCGATGCCGCCCCTTTCGAGTTCGAGCTGTCCCTTTTCACTGGCGCAGTAGCCGCGTTCGCCGTCGTGAGCGACGCTCGTGGGATCGCCCCAGAGGGTCACCGACGCCCCGAGGATCGGGAGCTTGGAGAGGACGTCGCGCACATCGGCGGAGAGACCGTAGTCGCCGCCGGTGCGCACTCTGCCCGTGAGGATGACGTCGAGCCCGGTGCCCTTGTCGTCGAACCCAAGCTCGGCGGGCACGCCGGCGGGAGGAGCCATGTCGAAGATCGGGTCTCTCGTCTCGATGAGTTCTTCGGCCAGATAGATGTACAAGGTGGCGACGCCGACGACCGAGGAGGCGGGGCAGCCGTGGCCTTCCTTTTCGCGTTCCGGGGAGGTTTCCGCGAACTGCGCCGAGGTGCATCTCGTGGTGGCGGCATCGGGGTTTACGACCATTCCTCGTGGGAGATCGACAGTTGTGTCCTTGAGTGCGGATGTCGGCGCGCCCTCGATGACAAAGGGTTCTTCTTCATGCAGATATTCCGCGGTCATCCCCTTGGGGAACTGCGCCAGTTCGTGCATCGCGTTTTCCGAGGCGAAGCCAATCGTCAGCGCCCAGGGATGCGAACCGGCCTGCGTGGCCGGAAGGCCGGGATCTTCGGCGTCGAAGAAAGGGAAGGAAAAAACGCCGGAAGGGGAGAGCGGCGCTACTGCGGACAGCGTACCGTCGAAGCCTTCGGAGCCGGGCAGGAAGCGGTACGGCTTGGGCGCCGCTTGTGCGGGAGCGGCACAGGCGAGGCCAAGCACCCCCCCCACAACCATGATCTTTAGATGATGCTTGCTCATCGTCCCCCCCTTCCCTCTCGATGAGTCGATGTGGCGGATCCGGTGGCGTTCGCGTACCGCCTCTTGGCGCTCGCTTCGCACGCGTGGCGCCTCTCCTTGCTCCGCTGGTACCTCTTCCTACACCGCGCCAGCGCCTTGGCCCGCTGCTGCGCACGTGTCGGTGGTTTCGCCTTCGGTTTGCTCACGGGCTTGGGTGGTTTCGCCTTCGGCTTGCTCATGGGCTTGGTTTCCTGCGCAGGCAGCACGAGGTTGCCCGCACCCGCGAAGGACTGGCTGATCGGCATCTGGAACGCAGGCGAGGAGGACACCGGCGGCCTGCATTCTTCTCCGCCGCAGGTCTTCGGCCGTTCGCTCTGCGCGGCGATGCCTCCGCCCACTCGTGCGTCGTAGATGTCGTAAAGTTCGTCACCGTCCTGCGCGACCAGGCGCTGGCTGGTATCGATGAAGACGTCGTCACCCGAGGCCGATGCGTCCACGAAATACGACGGTTCAGGGCTCTGGCCGGTGGAGAGCAGGTACAGGCAACCGCCGTCCTGAGCGGAGTAGGAGGGGCTCGATTCGGTGCAGGAGCTGGCACCGGAGCTCTCCCACTCATACACGTTGCGCACGCCCCGTTCGGCGATGTCCTGCGGCAACAACACTTCGGAGCTGTCGAAGAATACACGGGTGCCATCGGCCGAGAGGTTGCGTGTCAAAAACGACGGAACAGCCTCTGGCGCAAACGCGGATGGCGACAACGCAAAGACGGTGGTTTCCTGTTCAACTTCTTCCGGTGTCTGTTGGGCAGCTTCGACCTTCGGCGATACACCCGCAGGATCACACGAGACGCACACCACACTTCCGTTTGGATGCACTCCGCTCGGCGCTTCGTAACGATATAGCTCCGCGTGCCCTCTGCCGTCATAGCCGGTCTGGTTGAGGTTTGATGAGAACAGCATGACCGTGCCATCCGAACTGACGCGCGATGACTTTACATGTTCGGGCCCACTGCCGATTTTGCTCGTGGGTGCCCAGTCATACCAGTCGGACGCAGTTACCGGTTCGTCGTTGGTCTGCAACGGCGCTATGAACATCGTTTCGCCGTCGTGCCACAGGTAGAGATTGCAAGTGGCTTTGACCCCGTTGCCCGCACTGGTCGCCAGGCAGCTACCCGTCGACGCGTGGCTGCCGTTGGCGCCTTCGTGGGCGGCGAGCACGGCGTTAGCGACAAAGTAGACGTAGGAGCCGTTTTCGCTCATGCCTAGCACGCCCATGATCCCGCTCGCGGACGGAGCGATCACCGCTGGGGTTACCACCGGCCCACTGGAACCATGAGCAATCGCGTACTCCACCAGTTCGCTGCCGTCGTCGGCGAGCAACCTCGAGCCCGACGCGTTGGCCGCGTCGAAGTGGACAGCGCCGACAAGCGAGCTTGCGCCGTCTTCGTAGACGTACAGCTTGTCCGTACCTGCATCAGTCCAAAAGACTCGGGCGCCGTCGGCCGAAATCACGTTTTGCGCGTAGTAGGCCCCTTGCTCGCCGGGTTCTGAGACCCGTCCTTCAAGCCATGCGCTGGGACCCGCGATCGAGCCTTCGGGCGGCGCTTTGCCCCCTTCAGAGACGGGAAGCACCCCCATCAGGCTGAGTTGGCCGGTTTCGGAGCTCCACTCATAGACATTTGGCACCCCTTCAGCCGCGCCGGGTACGGGTAGAGCGGCCGCCGTTTCAAAGAGCAGATGAGAGCCGCCCGGGGTGACGGCGTCGACGTGTACCTCGCTGGACCCTGCGTCGGCGACGCGGCGGTACTCGCCAGTCGCGGAGTCACGCGCGTACAATTCAGTCGAGCGTTCGCCCGCGCCCGGCAGATCGGCCTCGTAAACCTGCTCGGCGAAGCTCGAGAGATCTTCGTCCCAGTCACGCACCACAACTTCGCCTTCCGTTTCCGTGGGCGCCAACACGCTTTCGGTCGCCCATCCGCCGGCTTGTCGCGTTGCGAGATAGTCGGGGTATTGCGAGCCGCCCATGCTGGGTACGGGAAAGGGCAGCACCGAGTAGAAGGTGAGCGCATCGCCCGACGGGGACGCCTCCGGTTGATCCAACTGAGGAGAGACGCCGTTCTTGCCGATCGGGGTGACCTGCTCGTACGCTCGACAATCTGGCAGCACCTGCGCATACGATTGCTGTTCGCGCAGCCCTTCGTTCGAACAGGAGGCCATCGCAACCGCGACGCGTCCTGAAGTGGCCAACATCACAATCAGAAGCGTCCCCGAGAGCCCGGCCACTACCAGCCGCGCCCTCCAGCGATACGCCCCGGAAGCCCCCACTCCTCGATGTCCCCACACTCCCACCACTACTCCTTTTCAACCCGGGCCCCAAGCCCACGTTTCAACACGTTTGTACGCGCAACGGGATCGCCAGCGTGAGCTGCCATCCACTGTCGGCCTTGCGATGGTGACTGGGGCCGATTAGACGTCCCCAGCCACCAACCTTTACTCGATTATTCGGCTGCCCAATGTTCTTTGTTGCTCAATTCGACTTCCTCCGTGCTGGTAAATTCAGCGCTGTTGCCTGCAAATTTCAGGCTGCTGCCCGTCGGCTTGCAGACGATTTGGTGCATTTCTTTGAAAGTGCCCGCAGACGGCAGTTCGCACTTCTGGGTACCTTCCACTTTATCTTTCCCTGCAATTTTGCAAGGCGATCCTCCGATTTCGAGTTCAACGAACAACGTGCCAGAGGATGGTTTGAATTCATCTTCCACCGGCGACCC
>DATMLP010000018.1:0-61852 GCA_035570415.1 Solirubrobacteraceae bacterium
GCCGACGAAGGTCGCGAGCACGGCTTCTTCTCCGACGACACACGTTTCGTGTCGCGTTGGGTGCTGCGTGTTGGGGACTCGCCTCCCGAGCTGCTGAGCCTTCATCAGAGCGCACACTTCGACGCTCAGTTCTTCCTGACCCCCAGGGTGGGGCCCGACGAGCAAGCGCCGTGCTCGATCGTGCGTCACCGCCTCGTCGACCACGTTTGGATGGAGGAGGTCACCGTGACCAATCACCTCCACAAGACACGTCCGCTCCGTGTGGTGCTGGAGGTCGACGCCGACTTCGCCGACTTGTTCGAGGTCAAGGACGGCGCGGTGGCCAAGCGCGAGGTGAGCTGCCGCCACGACGACGGGGCGCTCACGTTGGCCTATGAGCGCATGGGTTTCCAGCGCTCGCTCACAATCGCCGCCAGCCGCACGGCGGCGGTCACCCGCGAGGGTTTCGTCTACTCGCTGCGGCTCGCGCCCGGCGAGCAGTGGTCGACCACCTTCACCCTCACGCCCCATGCCGCGCAGCCGGGGGTTTCCTTCGTGCAGCGCGAATCGCGCGGCAGCATGGCGCAGCTGAGCGCATCCAAGGCGGCCGAGCTCGAGCAGTGGCTGGCCGGGGCGCCGGCGCTGAAGACCCAGGACACAGCGCTGGCGCGCACCTACCGCGCGAGCCTCAGCGATCTCGGCGCGCTGCGATTGCACCCCGATCTCAGCGAGGGCGCGACCCTGCCCGCGGCGGGCCTGCCGTGGTTCATGGCGCTTTTCGGGCGCGACAGTCTGATCACAAGCTTCCAGGCGCTGCCCTACCTGCCAGGGTTGGCGGCTACCACCCTGCGCGTGCTCGCCGGCGCGCAGTCGCAGAGTCGCGACGACTTCCACGAGCAGGAGCCGGGCAAGATCCTGCACGAGCTGCGCTTCGGCGAGCTCACCGCGCGCGCGGAGCGCCCGCACTCGCCGTACTACGGGACCGCCGACGCGACACCGCTGTTCCTCGTCCTTCTGGACGAGTATCACCGCTGGTCGGGCGACGATGAGCTCGTCCACGCGCTTGAGCCCCACGCTCGTGCCGCGCTGGCCTGGACCGAGGACAGCGGGGATGCCGACGGCGACGGGTATGTCGAGTACGCCTGCCGCAACCAGGCCACCGGACTGGTCAACCAGTGCTGGAAGGACAGTTGGGACGCGATCCAGCACGCCGACGGCACGCTGGCGCGCGGGCCGATCGCGACCTGCGAGATCCAGGGCTACGTATACGACGCACGGCGCCGCTGCGCTCGTCTGGCCCGCGAGGTGTGGGGCGATCCGGCGCTCGCCGAGCGCCTCGAGCGCCAGGCAGCCGACCTGCGCGAGCGCTTCCGCCGCGACTTCTGGATGCCCGAGCGCGGCTGCCACGCCCTCGCGCTGGACGGCGAGAAGCGCCAGGTGGACAGCCTGACCTCCAACATCGGTCATCTGCTGTGGTCGGGCCTGCTCGACGACGGCGAGGCGGCCGCAACCGCCGAGCGGCTGCTCGACGAGCAGCTCTACTCCGGCTGGGGTGTGCGCACCCTGGGCACCCACGAGGCCGGCTACAACCCGCTCGGCTACCACACCGGGACCGTGTGGCCGCACGAGAACTCGTTGATCGCCGCCGGCCTGGCGCGCTATGGCCACCGCGAGGCGGCGAGCACGATCGCCTCCACGATCCTACAGGCGGCGCCGTACTTCGAGCACCGCCTGCCCGAGGTCTTCGCCGGCTACCCCGCGTCGGTGACGTCGGTCCCCGTGGCATTCCCGACGGCCTCGCGTCCCCAGGCATGGGCCGCGGGAACCCCGCTGCTGCTGCTGAGCACGCTGCTCGATCTCCATCCCGGGAGCACCGACGTGGACGTCGAGGTCCCGTGCGGCATCGGCCACCTCGCGCTGCGTTCGCAGAGAGACTAGTGTGGGTAGCGTGGACGACGACGCGATTCGTGCTTTGGTGACGCGGTTGGCGCGTCCTCACTTTTCGGGTGGCGAGGTCATCGAGCGTGCTGCGATCCTCGCCGAGGGTGCCGACTTCGCGGCGGTCATGGCGTGGATAACCGCCCACGACGGGATACCCGATACGCAGGTTGCCAAAGCCCCCAGCCGCGGCCTGCACGGCTCGCGACTGAGCTACAGCGGCGAAGTGGCACCCCGAACACCGCTTCGCTTCGTGCTGCCGGCCGGCGCGCTGGCCTGAACCTTTTCGACCGGCCTCGTCAGTGCGATCCTCGATCGCGCCACCAGCGCCGCGTTTTGAGGTCGCTCTACACTGGATGGCTGCTGGCCCGCGCAGCGCGACGAGGAGGCTTTGATCATGACCGAGCACCAGCAAGGCGCCGAGTGGAACGTCGCCGATTGGCACGGCAAGATGCTGGTCGATCGCGACGGTGAGAGGATCGGCAAGCTCCAGGACGTCTACGTCGACGTCGAGAACGACGAGCCGCAGTTTGCCACCGTCAAGGAGGGTTTCATCGGGCGCCACTTGACGTTCGTGCCGCTCGGCGGGATCAAGGTCGGCCCCGATGATCTGCAGGTGGTGGTCACCAAGGGGCAGGTCGAGGCCGCGCCCAACATCGAGCAGCACGGCGACGAGCTCTCCCAGGCGGACGAGTCGGCTCTCTACCACCACTACGAGCTCAACTACACCCCGCCCGACACCGAGAGCGGACGCCGCCTCGCCCGCCGCTGACGCGCCGCGGCGCCGGCGCCAGGGGGCCGCCGCGACGCGGACAGCTGTGAGGCACGCCGAGCAGGCCGTACGGATTCAGGCGTGCGTCCATGCACGCGAGCACCGCGATCTTGCGGGCGGGGGGCAGGGGTAGGTCGCCTTGGAGAACGAGGCGGCGTAGGACTCGGCATTGGCGAGGAGCTCGTCGGTGGTGCTCATCGTGGACCTCGACTTTCGGTTTATGGATGGGGCGCATTTCAGTAAGAACATAACTCCGATAAGATTAGTCCTCAACTTGACTGCGACAATATCGCGGCCGGAATGGACCCGAGGCGATGGCGACCACCACGAGCACCTCACGATCGCTGGATCGACACCGACCGCATGCCGGTGTGTTTGCGTTTCCGGATCCAGTCAACGAGGTCTCGGCGCGCTTGGTCGCCGGAGGGGTAGTGCTACTGAGCCTGGCCGCGATCGCGCTGCACGAGCCGTGGCTGACCGCGGCGATCGCCTACGGGTTCCTGGCCCGCGTCCTGAGCGGACCCACACTCAGTCCGCTCGGACAGCTCGTCACCCGCGTAATAACGCCCCGCCTACGCGTCGCGCCACGCCCGGTTCCGGGGCCGCCCAAGCGCTTCGCGCAGGCGATCGGAGCTGCCTTCTCGCTCACAGCCGCCATCCTGGGGCTCGGCTTCGGCCTGAGCACTGCCGCGGACGTTCTCCTCGGGTGCCTGATCGTCGCGGCTGCGCTCGAGTCGGCCCTTGGCATCTGTCTCGGCTGCAAGGCGTTTGCGGCGCTGATGCGTCTCGGGGTGGTACCGGCGGCCGTGTGCGAGCGCTGCAACGACATCACCTCGCCGACGCGGCGGCAGTTGGGGAAGGACGATGCTCTTCAAGCAGATCACGCATGACGATCTCGGCTGCGCGTCGTATTTGATCGGCGACGAGCGAGCCGGGGTCGCGGCGGTCGTCGATCCGCGTTTTGAGATCGACGAGTACCTCGAGCTGGCCCGCTACCGCGGGGTCACCATCGAGCACGTGCTCGAGACCCACAACCACGCCGACCACGTCTCTGGGCATGGGCGCCTGGTGGCCGCGACAGGGGCGCGCATCCACGTTCACCGCTTGGCCGACCCCGCCTACGACCACGATCCGTTCGACGATGGCTGGGAGCTGCGCTTGGGCTCGCTCGTCGTGCGTGCGGCGCACACTCCGGGGCATCGCCCCGAGCACACGGCCTATCTGTTGATCGACACCAGCCGCGGCGACGATCCGTGGGCGGTGCTGAGCGGGGACAGCCTGTTTGTGGGCGACGTCGCCCGTACCGACCTGGCGATCGAGCAGGCCGAGGGCGCCCGCCAGATCTTTCGCTCGGTGCATCGCCGGCTGCTGAGCCTCCCCGACGACTGCGAGGTCTGGCCGGCGCATCTCGGGGGGTCGATGTGCGGTGGGCCGGGCATGGACATGAAGATCTGCTCGACGATCGGCTACGAGAAGCAGCACAACCCGTCGCTCGCGATTGAGGACGAGGAGGAGTTCGTCGCGCAGGCGCTCGCCAAGCTCGGGCCGCAGCCGCCCAACTTCGAGAAGATCGTGGTGCTCAACCGCGGCCCGCTGCTGACCAGCGGGGTGGAGGCGCTGGCGCTGTATCCCCATCAGGTGCAGCTCAAGCGCGAGGAGGGCGCGCTGCTGGTGGACGTCCGGACCGACCTGCAGTTCGACGACGTGCACATCCACGGGTCGATCTGCATTCCGTCGCTGCGCTCCGGATTCGGGTCGAAGCTCGCGTGGATCGCCGAGCACGACCGCGAGATCGTGTTCGTCGGACGCGACGACGCCGACGGGCGGCGCGCGGCTAAGCTGGCGCTGTCCGTGGGGATCCGCAACGTCGCGGGCCTGCTCGCGGGAGGCATGACCAACTGGCGCCAGGAAAGGCACCCCGCGACCCAGACCGAGCGGCTGCCCGCTGACGAGCTCCTCGACCGGCTCGCACAGGAGCCCGAGCTGCAGCTGCTGGACGTTCGCGAGCGACGCGAGTGGAATACCGGTCACGTGCCCGGTTCGGTGTTCACTCCGTGGCACGACATCAAGGGAATCCCGCAGGGATTGGATCCGGGGCGGCCGATCGCCGTGATCTGTGCCGCGGGGGTCCGCGCGGCGACCGCGGCGAGCCTGCTGACGCATCACGGTGCCAGCAAGGTCATCCACGTGATCGACGGCGGCGTGCCACGCCTCGCCGAGCGCGGACTGCGGCTGGAGTCGAGCGCTGCCACGCCGGCCGGCACCGCGGCTTAGGCGTCGAGGTGCCGCCAAGCACCACTACGACATGCCTCGCGTACGCGCAGCTCGAGCAGCGCGCGGCTCGTCGCTACTTGGACGCCACTGTGCTGGCGTGTCAGGCCGCGCCCGCGGGTGCGAGCGAGGTCTCCTCTCGCCGGGCGGCTTCGGAGTGCTCGCGGCTGTCGCGCGAGGAGATCAGCACCGCGGCGAGGATCGCCCCGGTGATCGCGAAGCCCGCGCCGACAAGGAACGCGCGGTCGAAGCCTTTCGTCAGGGCGATCGCGGTGCTGTGCACCCCTGAGTGAAACAGGCTCTGGGTGCGGCTGTTGGCGACGGTGGCGAGGATCGCGAGGCCGAGTGCGCCCCCGACCTGCTGGGCGGTGTTGATCAGTCCCGAGGCGAGGCCGGCCTCGTGCGGCTTGGTTCCCGTCACCGCCGCGATCGTCACCGACACGAATGCCAGACCGAGTCCGATCGCGGCGAGCACCGATGGGCCGAGGACGTCCGCCGCGAAGGAGCCTCCGGGCGCGGGGACGCGCGAGAACCACAGCAGCGCACCCGCGATGAACAGCAGCCCTGCGATCAGCGTCGGCTTGAACCCGACCCGCGTGGTGAGTTGCGAGGCGGCGCCTGCGGCGAGGATGATCCCGCCCGCGAGTGGGAGGTAGGAGACGCCGGTCTTGATCGGCGAGAAGCCGAGCACGTCCTGCAGGTAGAGGGAGATGAAGAAGAACATCGAGAACAGCGACATGCCGATCAGCAGGCCGACGATGTTTGCTCCCCTGAGCGTCCGCAGGCGGAAGATCGAGAATGGCATCAGCGGGTGGCGCTGGCGGCTCTCGATGACGACGAACGCGACGAGCAGCGCGGCGGACCCGGCGAGGCGCAGCAGCGTCCCGGTCGAGCCCCAGCCGACGTTCACGGCGTCGACGACCGTGTAGACGAGCAGCGCCAGGCCGGCCGTGACCGTCACCGCCCCGGGGAGGTCGAAGCCTTCGGTGCCGTTCTCGGCGTGGCTCTCCAGCAGCAGCCGCGGGGCGAGCGTGGCGGCGATCAGGCCGATCGGGACGTTGACGAACAGCACCCAGCGCCAGCTCAATCCGCTTGTCAGGATGCCACCGAGCAGCACGCCCGCGGCGCCGCCGAGGCCCGCGACGGCGCCCCAGATGCCGAGTGCGCGGTTGCGCTCGGCTCCTTCGGCGAACGTGGTGGTGATGATCGACAGCGCCGCCGGGGAGACGATCGCTGCGCCCAAGCCCTGGATCGCGCGCGCGATGATCAGCCACGCTTCCGACTGCGCCAGGCCGCCGGCGAGCGAAGCCAACGAGAACACGACGAGGCCGAGCATGAACATGCGCCTGCGCCCGAGCAGGTCGGCGAGACGCCCGCCGAGCAGCAGGAACCCGCCGAAGGTGAGGGTGTAGGCGTTCACGACCCACGAGAGGTTGTCGCGGGAGAAGTGCAGGGCCGCGCCGATCGAGGGCAGCGCGACGTTGACGATCGACGCGTCGATCACGATCACGAACTGCGTCATCGCCAAAAGCATCAGGGCGAGGTTCTTCGCACGGGGTGTGTCGAGCGACGGCGCGTGGGTTTTGGCTTGGGCGAGCGAGCTCATCGGGAAGCTGACCTCCGGTTCCGGTTGCGTCGGCGACTATAGTGAACTAGGATTCCGCTTTCAAGGGGAGGGCGAGAAAAATGTCGACCAAGACCTCTACAGATACCGAGCTGGAGAATGGGCGCCCGTTGCGCGCCGACGCGCGCCGCAACCGCGAACGCATCATCGCGGCGGCGCGCGAGCTGTTCGCGGGCGAGCGCCCAAACGTCCAGATGGACGAGGTCGCGCACCGCGCCGGTGTCGGCGTCGGCACCGTCTACCGGCACTTCCCCGACAAGGAGGCGCTGATGGGCGAGCTCGTCCGCCAACGCTTCGATCTGTTCAACGAGCACCTGCGCCAAGCGCTCGCAGACGAGCGCTCCGGCGCGTTCGCCGCGCTCGCCGCGGCGCTGCGCGCGAACGTGGTGTCGGTCGCCGAGGACGCCGCCACGCGCTTTGCGTTCATGAGCGGCGGCGAGCGCGTCTTCGCCCATGCCGCCTCGGAGATGGATGAGTTCATGCTCCTCGCCGGCGAGCTCGTCCGGCGCGCCCACCTCGCCGGCGAGCTGCGCGACGACTTCCAGGCGAACGACATCCCGATGGTCATGTGCGGCATCTGCGCGACGATCGACGTGAGCAAGCCGGGCTGGGACTGGCAACGCCACCTCACCCTGATCCTGCACGGCATGCGGGCGTAGGCACAAGCCGCGACACCGCTTTCTCAAACCGTGATCGCCTACGAGCACGCGGATGGCAAGCCCGGCGCGCGGGAGATCTAGCTTCGTAGAGCTTCTCTTCCTCAGAGCCTCTCCTGGCAGTCATCGGGCAGTCGGCGTCTGCGTGGGTGGTGCCAGGGCGCACCCAGTGCGCGCGGCGGCACGTCTGAGGTTCTCGTCCCAGCTGACGAGTGTGATCGCCTCACCAGTCGACAGTGCGCTGGCCAGATGAACCGCGTCATCACCGCGCAGTGCGAACTCCTCGGCGAGCTCGCCGGCCTCGCGCGCCAGCTGTATGTCGATGCCGATGAGCGACAGTTCGCCGTGCAGAGACTCGAAGTCCCCAAGCGCCCGCCTGTGGGCGGCGGCGGTCAGCCGGGCGCCGCGTCGTGCGGCCGCGAGCGCCGCACAACCCTCCGGGTAGGCGAGGATGCTCGATGTCCCGGAATGTGGGGTTGCCCACAGCTCGCTGGCCAGCTCGGATCCTTCCTCGGCGATCACGAGCTTGACAAGCGCCGAGGTGTCGAAGTAGAGGATCAGCGGCGTTGCTCGGCAACCAGCTCGGCAACCGGGCCGCGTGCTTTGACCTGCGCGCGTCGCGCGGTCCGCCGGCGGCTCGGCGGTGTGACGAGGCCGCGTCGTACGAGATCCTGCAGAGGATCGTTCTCCTTGACCGCGGACAGGCGGGCGATCGGTTGCCCGCGGCGCGTGACAAGCACCTCCGCGCCAACCGCGCTCACATGCCCGAAGGACCACTCGCGGGCGATCTTCAGGTCATCGGACCGGGGCGGCTGGCGGCGAGCCTCGGCATCACATAGACAGGTCAAAGCGCTGTGAGCACCGCGGATGCGGTATTGCTCAAAACTGACGCCGTTCGAGTTCCCGACGTCCTTCATGGACGATCCGGCCTGCTCCTTTGCCGGGCTTCATCCGAGCTCGCAGCTGTGCGAGGCGGCTCAGAGTTGCAACCCGCCGGACAGCACCCTTTGCGCAACAGCCACCGTCCGAAGCGGGCGTTGTAGACCGCGTACATGCGAGACGCTCGGATACAGGCCATCAGGCAGTGCCACCCGATGCGCTTGATCGCCTACTTGGTAGGGGCGAGGCCCGGGAAGTACTGAAATGCGATGCTCCTCAAGAAAGCAATGATCTGAGCTGCTGAGGGAGGCGATGCAGGGTCGTTCAGCTCGGGTGGGATCGTCATCCCGGACTGCTTCGCGTGCTCGATCAGGCCCCCGCTCATTGATTTGCCGAGGGTGCTGAGCGCCTTGCTCATCAGCGCTTCGTCCATGTGGTACGCGGGCACCGGGAGCGGGTGTACGTCCGGCCAGCTGGCGGGGTCGCGCGGGCTCTCGCGGGAGAGCAGGTGGTCGAACGGGCGGGCGGCGGCGTCCCTGGCGGTGAAAGCGTCACCGAGGTCCCACACCTTGCGCAGCGTGGCGATCATCGACGTGTGCCGGTGCTCCTTGTTGATTACGGTGCCCTCGTCCACCCACGGGGAGACGATGATCGCGGGCACTCGGCAACCGGAGCGGTCGAATTTGAAGCCCATCTCTCCCGCGGGTGCGCTCGGGTCCGGTGAGGGCACGGGGCCTGGAGGCACGTGGTCATAGGTGCCGCCGGGCTCGTCCCAGCCGATGAAGAAGGTCGTGTTGTGCGCATCGGAGCCCTCCGTGGAAGCAGCTGACCTGATCGCCTCGTAGATGCGCGCCAGGGACGCCGGGCTGTTGATGACGAAGCCGGACGATGGCGCGGCGGTCCAGAACGAGCGGTTCATAAGCGTCTGCGAGGGGACCTCGCAGAACCAGTGGTCGAACACGCCGAAGCCCCTCGCGATCCCGTTGAGCACCGGCACCTGCTCCGGCGTGTAGCCGGTCATGATCTTTGAGTACTCCTCGTATGTGGGCTGACGGCCGACCTCGCCGGTGAAGCAGCTGATGTAGTCGGTGACGAAGCCGTCCATGCTCGGCACGGCTCCGGGCTCGGGAGCGTTCCACGGTGCGGTGACCTGGTCGCCGACCTTGAAGCGGTTGTGCTCGTCGAGGACGTTGAACAGCTGGACGTTGGTGTGGAAGTACTCCTCACCCGAGTCCGGGTTCGGCGCATCCATGTCCGTCGTGACCGTGTAGGAGACCGTCTTGCGCTCGGCGCCGTGTTCGGCCCACTCCGGGATCGGGTTGCGCAGGTCCTTGCCGATCACGCCCTCGAAGGTCTTGCCATCCTCTGGCCCGTACAGGTGGCCCAGGAGATTGTCGACGGACCTGTTCTCGAACAGCACGAGAACGACATGGTCTAGCGCGTGCGAACGGTCAGGGCTCATCGCCCGTCTCCTTTGGCTGGTGACTGGTTTGCTCCTGGGTCTTGGCTCTCCGTGAACAGCGCGCCCTGTCCTGCCCCCGAGCCGGACGCACCGCCGCCACGGCCGCGGAGGACAAACGCGATGCCGACCGCGACGGCAGCCCCGGCGATCGGCCCTGCCACGTACACGAGGTAGTGGGAGAAATTCCCTCCAACGAGGTCAGGGCCGAATGTGCGGGCCGGGTTCATCGAGGCACCCGAGATCGGACTGCCCCAAAGCCCGGCGAGAGCGATGTAGCCGCCGACGCCGAAGGCGCCAAACAGGCCAACGTTCTGGGCACCCGAGGCGGTGCCGAGAATCACGCTGACCAGGCCCACGGTCAGGATGAACTCCATCCAGAACGCTGAGCCGGCCGAGTAGGTGGCGGCCGGATAGTTCGATCCGTAGGTCGCCGACACGTTGATGACCGCGTGCAGGAACAACGCGGCGAGCGTCGCACCGGCCAACTGCACGACGATGTAGCCGGGCACGCGCCGCCACGGGAAGTCGCGGCGCAGGGCGAACGCGATGCTGACCGCGGGGTTCAGATGGGCGCCCGAGACCTTGCCCATGAACAGGATGATCGCCATCACCGTCAGCGCTGGCGCGACGACAGCATCCGTGTGAGTGATCACGACCGGAAAGGCGTGGCCCATCATGCCGCCACCGGCCGCCGCGAGGACCAGAAAGAACGTGCCGAGCAGCTCAGAAAACAGACGTCGCCACTCCTGGCGAGGATCCTTGAAATCAGCGACCCGGTCGATGATCTCCTGCTCGTAACGCGCGATCGGACCCTGCACCTGAACGCCCAAACGCTCCCCCCGTGTAGCCTCGGCCTGTAGCCTGCTCATACCCAGAATTTTGGCTAACGCGTGGGTGAGCCCGCGTCACCCGCCCTGGGTGACCCGCTGCCGTCGCGGCGACGTCGAACTCGCTGGTCCGAACACGCGACCGTTCAGCGTCGCGAGCACCAGCACGACCGCGATGGTCGCCACCGGGCTGAGCGCGCGACGCGCACCCTGGACGCTTCGAAGGGGGTGGGTCCTCGTCGTCGGCCTCGTGATGCTTCTCGACCATCTCATCACCGGCGTTGCCAGTCGCAGCGTTGACGCCGAACGCCTGGACGTCGAAATGACGACGGACGAGATGGAACGCACCATCGTTGATTGTCGCCCGGTCGGCAAGTGTTCGGCAAATTGTTCGGTTGGGTCACGCCTGGTGTCACGCCAGCCTTGTATGCGATCAGAAACGGATCACAAGCAACCGAAAATCCATCATTTGCAGCTATTTTATGCGCCCGAGTGGACTCGGGCCACCACCCCGTATACACAGGACAAGGCCCTCAACCTCGTCCACGGATGCAAGATACGTCCGCCCGTGTTCAGATCGTCCGTTTTGTGCGGGATCGCGGACACATCGTACGCATCGGACAAAATTGACTTGGGTCAGAGATGGGTCACGGCTCATCTTGATGCTAAAGTGCGATGATGTCCAAGGTACGTACGACGCTCACAATCGACGAGTCGGTCATGAGGGCAGTGAAGATGCGCGCGGCCCGCACAGGCTGCGGAGACAGCCAGGTGATCGAGGATTCACTGCGTCGCGACCTGGGGCTCGACCTGCTCGAGCGCTTGTGGGAGCGCAACAACCTCTCCGAGCGCGACGCTACCGCCCTTGCCGTTGAGGCACAGCACCAGACGCGTCGTCGTCGCCGCTGACGGGTGCGGGCGGTCCTCGACTCCAACGTGGTCATCTCCGGTGCGATCTCGCCACGGGGCACTCCGGCCGACATCCTGCGATCGCTCACCGGAGGCGAGTTCGAGCTCATCGCTTCCCAGATGCTGCTGAGTGAGCTCGAGCGAGCGCTCGCCTATCCCAAGCTGCGGTCACATATCAGCGAGTCAGACGCGGCGGACCTAGTGCGCTGGGTCGCCGACAGTGCCAGCGCGGTCGTTGATCCGGATACTGATCCGCCGGTGCACTCCCGTGATCCGGACGATGACTATCTAATCGTCCTTGCATCGGCACATCGCGCGGCTCTCGTGTCGGGTGACAAAGACCTTCTCGCCCTTGAGGGGAGGATTCCCGTGTTCTCCCCACGCGCCTTCCTTGATCTCCTCGCCGCCGCCTGACACACGCGACCGACGCAGTCCGATGAGGCGATCGGTAGTGGAGTCACGATCACATGCGCTTGGTAGGACAGCTCTCAAACCCCTCGGCCGCCCTGGGGGCGGTGTTCGAGGCCCTGTCAGATGAGCCGATCAAGGCGACCGTGCGTCTTGAGCCACAACTCGAGGTAGGACGGCTCGGCAACGGCGTGGTGCAGCGGGCCGTCGTCAAGGTACTGGCATTGGCTCAGCGTCCCTTGACCGTGCTGGAGGCTCAGGCGGCAGTCGTAGACCTGCTCGGCCATCCGGTGTCGAAGGGCTCGGTCAACTGCTGTTTGTCCACCGGGGCGCTGGGGGACGAGCCCCGCTTCGAGCGGGTAACGCGTGGTTGCTATCGACTCCGACACGATTGGCTGCAACAGCAGGCAGGCGGTCAGTTCGGCTGTGGTGCGAGCTGAAGCCCGAGATTAGGAGTGCGCAACAATGGGAGATATGGCGATCAGCTTGCATACGCGCAAGATCCTCTGGAGCTTCTCGGGCAATGCGTGCGCGCTCTGCGGCACGCAACTTGTCATGACGCCGGCAGCTGCTGATGACCGGCACGCGATCATCGGCAGAGAGTGCCATATCGTTGCCCAGGCGCTATCTGGGCCGCGCGGCACGGGTGGCTCGCGTCAAGACCTCGATGGCTACGAGAACTTGATTCTGCTTTGTGCCAATTGCCACGCGGTCGTTGATGGGCAGCCTGCCCAGTTTCCGCCGGAGAAGCTGCGCGAGCTCAAGGGAGCCCACGAGCAGCGAGTGCGTAGCCGCTGGGCTATTCCGTTCATGCCGGATATCGGGTGGAGAGGGCGGGAGCGGCCATTTCAGCTTGAGCCTGCCTTGAGCGGCGATGCGCTACTTCGACGCCTCTCGTCGTCAGAGTCGTGGACTCACGACTACCCCGACCACATGTCTGTGAGCCAAAGAGAAGCAGTTGGTGGCTTCCTTCAGGCGTGCCAGGATCAGAGCGAAGCCTACGAGGACATCGGCCTCAGAGGACGGATTGAAGGCGGCCAAGACCTTCAAGAACGTATCGACACGCTGCTTATGGACGAGGATCTGGGCATCTTTGTGGGCACGCGGCAACTCGCGCTCGTCGGCAATGGCAATGAGATGCCGTGGCGCGAGACCGCGATAAAGATCGTAGATGTTCGGGTGGCCGGCATTAAAGACCTCGCTGCAAACTCTGCCGCGGGTTAGGCGTCGACTGAGCCATTTGGTTGTTGCCACTGGGCTCCTCTGACCGTCGGGTGGCCAAGCGAGAATTCTTCGCATGACTATGCTGGCCGACATTCTCGGCGCGAGCCCGACGAGTCTAGGCGCCCTGCTCGTGGGGATCGGTGCCGTGCTTCTTCTCGTGGATACGGTCGCAGGATCAGGCTGGGCAGGCATGACGATCGGCGGCACCCTGCCAAAGCCGAGCCGCCGACTGTCATCTGGCGCAGAGGTGGCGGGAGCAGTCTTTGTCGCCGTCGGTTCAGCGCTGCTCCTGGCGAGTGCCAAGGGGATGAGCTGGCTTGCTGTGGTGCTCAGCCTCACCACCGCCGCCATCGTGATCTATGCCGTGATGACCTTTCGGCTACGGGAGCATATGCGACTCATTGTTCGCGAGGATCAGGGCTCATCGCCAAAGTCACTGTGGTGGTGCGCGCTGCACCCGAGGTGGCGCCCTCCCGACGACTAGCGCATGTCACGGTCGTCAGGAGCGGATCGTCTCCGATAGCGGGTCTTAAGGGCGCCGGGACGGCTTCTAGTCTCATGCTTCATGCCGTCGCGCAGGCGTATACCCGCCGCTCCCTCGGGAGTCCGTGCTCGGACGCTGCGCGGGCGGACGCAGGCGGTCTTCTATCGGGACGCCTATGGTCGAGAGCCGGTCGACATCTTCTTGGAGGAGTTGTTGAAGACCCAGCCGCTCGCGGCGGCGAAGATCGACGATGCGATCGAGGATCACCTGAACGGGAGGCAGCCAGACGTGCCGCCGCCTGAGTTTCCGGTCACCTCGCAGATCGACGGAGCGCTTCGCGAGCTGCGAGTTCGTTTCGCGCGAACTCGCTACCGGCTGCTCTATCAGCGATCCGGCAACCTGGTTGTCCTTCTCCACGCTTTCGAGAAGAACACCGGCGCTGTGCCGGCGCGTGACCGTGAGACGGCCAAGAGGCGCATGGCCGATTTTCGGGCGAGGATGGACGCGGATCGCCGTCGTCCTCCGCGGGCGGCTGGCCGGGATGCTCCGCCGAAGTCGCGGCGAGGCTGATCGACTTACCATGCGTGATAAGGTATGGCTCGTGAGCGACGCCGTCCAAAGCCCTGTCGGCCGTTCCGCTGTCGAGGCGGCTGGTGGCCGCGCCGATCGTAGCGAGGTGTACCGTGATGCCCGTGCTGAGTATGCGCGCATTCGTGCTTTGCGCGAGGTCAGCCCGATCGCTGCGCATCTACGTGAACGGCGGTTCGAGCTGGGGCTGACTCAGGAGGGGGTTGCCAAGGCTGCGGGAACCTCACACAGCGCGGTGTCGCGGCTGGAGAAGGGCACGCATATCCCGCAGTTGCCTACCTTGCAGCGGATCGCTGCTGTGCTGGACGAGGAGCTGCTCGTGTGCTTTCAGCGCACTGTGGATGGCGAGGTCGAGCGGGAGTTCGCCTCCGTAGCCTGAGCCGCCGATCGGGGACGGCGAGCGGGGCCAATGCGCTCGAGTGGACTCGAACCACCACGGACCATACGGTCCACAAGGCCCTCAACCTTGCGCGTCTACCAATTCCGCCACGAGCGCTGGAAGCGGCGAGTATAGCCCCCGCGGCGCTGGGCGCCTTCGGTTGCAGGCGATCGAGTATCGGCTGCGGCAGCTCGACATAACCCCCCAAGGACGACCGCCGAGGCGGCGGTGCATAGCCCGACCCTTGCATCCGTCCGCAGGGGGCGCTACTGTGCGAACACATGTTCGTTCTTCCCTCCAGCCCAGCGACCCAAGGGACACAGAGATCATGGATCTGACCAAGCGCCAGCAGGAGATCTTCGACTTCATCCGCAAGTACTCGGCCAAGTACGGCTATCCCCCGACCGTGCGCGACATTGGCAAAGCGGTGGGCCTCGCGTCATCGTCCACGGTGCACGCGCACCTCGCCAACCTGGAGAAGATCGGCCTGCTGCGGCGCGACCCCGCCAAGCCCCGTGCAATCGAGCTGCTGGATCGCGCGGTGGGCAACGCGGTGGACAGTATGCGCGCGATCGTGCGCTCCGAAGGACTGCCCCTGCTGGGTGCGGTGGCGGCCGGCCAACCGGTGCTGGCCGAGGAGAACATTGAGGAGTACATCTCCGTCCCCGAGGTGGCGGGTGGGAGCCAGGGGGAGTACCTCCTGCGCATTCGCGGCGACTCGATGAAGAACGCCGGCATCCTCGAGGGCGACATCGTGGTGGTGCGCCCGCAGGACACCGCGCGCGAAGGGGAGATTGTGGTGGCGCTGCTAGGAGAGGAGGCGACGGTCAAGCGCTTCTTCCGCGAGTCCGACCACATCCGCCTGCAACCGGAGAACGAGACAATGGAGCCGATCCGCAGCAAGGAGGTCAGAGTGCTGGGGCGCGTGGTGGGACTGCTTAGGAGCCTCTGATCGCGACGCTTCACAACGCCACCCTGGCGCGCTAAGTTACGGCGTGCAGGTCAAGCAGCCGCGGAGGCCAAGACCTTCGAGGAAAGTCCGGACATCACAGGGCAAGGTGGTCGAGCCATCGACCCGGGAAAACCCGCGGGAAAGTGCCACAGAAACATACCGCCGACGTCGGCCGTCCCACGTGAACGGCCGACGGGCAAGGGTGAAATGGTGCGGCAAGAGCGCACCAGCGTCGCGGCGACGCGGCGGCTAGGCAAACCCCACCCGATGCAAGGCCAAACCGGACCGTTTGCAGGCTGCCCGCCGAGGTCCAGGTAGGCCGCTCAGATGGATGGTTGCTCACGACAGGATCCGGCTTATCGACCTGCTAAGGAAAAACCCCGCTCCGGCGGGGTTTTTCTATGGCGTCGGCAGCTGGGTTCTTGACTGGATAGGCGTTGCACGCATGTCGGAGGCGATCTCTATGGAATCGCTCGGCGCACCTCGGCGGCAGTTGCGCTTCGGACGGTGTCCGCGCGCCCAATGCGGGTGAGGCCGCGCTCGCGCTTGCGTGGACGACTCGGAGGGCGCCGCCTATTCCGAGTCTCGCGAGGGAACGGGCGGTAAGGTGCGAGACATGGATCAGCGAAGCCTTGGACGTACCGGTGTGCATGTGAGTCCGCTCTGCCTCGGCGCGATGATGTTCGGGGCTTGGGGGGAGCCTGACCACGATGCGAGTATCCGCATCGTCCATCGGGCGCTCGACGCAGGGATCAATTTCATCGACACCGCCGATGTCTATTCGCGTGGGGAGTCTGAGGAGATCGTCGGCAAGGCGCTCAGCGGCGGACGGCGCGAGAACGTCGTGCTCGCTACGAAGTTCCACGGCTCGATGGGCGAGGACCCCAACCAGGCGGGCAACTCGCGGCGCTGGATCATCAGGGAGGTCGAGGCCTCGCTGAAGCGCCTGCAGACGGACTGGATCGATCTCTACCAGGTGCATCGCTGGGACCCGTGGACCGATCACGAGGAGACGCTCGGTGCGCTCTCTGATCTGGTGGCTCAGGGGAAGGTGCGGTATGTCGGCTCCTCAACCTATCCGGCCGCGGAGATCGTCAAGGCGCAGTGGGTCGCTCGTGACCGGCGCGTCCAGCGCTTCGTCTGCGAGCAGCCGCCGTATTCGATTCTCGCTCGCGGCATTGAGGCTGACGTGTTGCCTGCCTGCCAGGACTTTGGGATGGGGGTGATCGCGTGGAGTCCGCTGGCGGGTGGCTGGTTGTCGGGGCGGTGGCGAAAGGGCGCCGAGGATTTGACGTCTCGGCGGGCGGCGATGATCCCGCAGCGGTACGACCTCTCGATTCCGGCCAACCAGGCCAAGCTCGAGGCCGCCGACGCACTCGCGCGACTAGCGGACGAAGCGGGCGTTTCATTGATCCACCTGGCGTTGGGGTTCGTCATCCGCCATCCGGGCGTGACGGCGGCGATCATTGGTCCGCGGACGATGGAGCAGCTCGAGTCGCAACTCGGCGCGGCAGACACACATCTCGACACCGCGCTCCTCGACCGTATCGACGAGATCGTGGCGCCCGGGACGACGGTGAACCCCACGGACGCCGGCTGGACCAATCCTGCGCTGGCGGCGGCAGCCCGCCGTAGATAGGGCCACTTCCTCCCAGGGGCGAACTCAGAGGCAGCCACCGGCCAAGCACCAAAGTCTCTCGCCCCTTCTTCCTCGCGCCGTCAAGCGCATTTTCACGACCCGGGCAGCAACGGCGGCGTGGTGCCGCCGCTCCGCCTATTCGTCCGGACGGCAAGCTACGCGCCGAGGTGGCGTGGTAGTCGAAATGTTGTCAATGCGGCAGCTTCGCGCCCAGCCGAAGCGGCGCTAGGAGTTGGGGGCGTAGGTGCTTTCGCGATTCGCGTCGTTAAACATCTCCGACACGATGGGCCACGACCCATCTGCCTGCCGATGCAGAACGCGCAATGAGTAGTTGTCCCTCAGCTCGATCTCACCTCCGGCAAGCAGCTTTTGACCCTCTACCTGCAGGTGCGCTGATACGAGCACGACCTCGGGAGTCAGGACCCGTATCGCCACTTCAGGCGGCGCGCTGAGCGTGCCCGCGCTGAAGTTCGCGTCCGCGAACAGACCTCGTAGGTATGCGACGATTTCGTCGCTTCCCTTCTTCACGCTGCCAAAGGCATTGACCCAGTCAGCGTCGGCGCTATAAACGCCGACCAGCTTGTTGGCATCGCGCTCTTGAAAGCCCGTCCTGAGCGAAATCAGCGTGTTGCCGACCGCTTCTTGGTCTGCCTGCGGCAACGACGACAGTTGGCTGATGGCATCTGACGCGGCCATTGTGCTCTACCACTCCGTCTCGGCTCGGTTTCGTTGCAAGCCTACCTCATGGCGTCGCCCGGAGCTGGTGGCGCTCCTGCTTGGGTGGCTTGCGATCGCGGTCGCGTGTCGCAACGTGTGAGAGCGCCGGCCGTCAAGCGCCGCATAGCGCTGTCAAGCTCTGTATAGCGTGAGCCTGCTGCCCGATTACTCCCGCCAAGCAGAGCGCTATGACGAGACGCGCTCCGCGAGCCCATCGGTTCTGCGGGCGCTGCGCGAGGCCCTCAAAGGCGCGCCCGGCCGACGGCTCGCCGACATCGGTGGCGGTACAGGCAACTACGCCCTCGCCCTCAAGCGGGAGGGCTGGGAGCCTGTTGTGGTGGACCGCTCGGCCGACATGCTGGCGTGGGCCGCTGCCAAGGGGCTCGAGACCGTAGAGGCGGACGCACAGCGACTGCCGTTCGAGGACGAAACGTTCGACGCCGCCACCATGATCTCGATGCTGCACCACGTTGAGGACCGCAGCGTCGCACTGGCCCAGGCACGGCGCGTCCTCAGGCCCCGAGGACGCCTGGTGCTCAACGGCTACACGGGTGAGGATGCCGCCACGCTCTGGATTCTCGACTACTTTCCGAGCAGCCGGCGCTGGATGGAGGCGACTCACCCGCCGCGGGCGGCGATACTTGAGGAGCTACCCGGCGCGCGGCTCTTCGCTTTCGCGTTTGAGGACATGGAGGACGCATCGCTGGCTGCTCTCTCGGCCGACCCCGATCGTGTGCTGGAGGCTGCAGAGAGGGGCGAGACGAGCTACTTCGAGCGGATGTGGCGCGACCATCCCGAGGAGCTACGAGCGGGGGTTGAGCGGCTCAGAGAGGACATCGCGGCCGGCCGGGCCCCGAAGCGTGCCGGGACGGCGACCGTGTGCAGCTGGACCAAGCACTAACGGGTACGCCTGGGGTCTCGCTGCCGCGGCCGTCGCCGCTTGGCGCTTGCGCTGGCTGCCCGGCACCGCAACGTCGTAAGTTCCTCGACGGGAGCGTGCGCCCGCAACGTCACGAAAGGGGCGCGTCCCGGTCGAGGCTCACGAGGCGCGCTCTCTGTCGCGACAACATGCCCCCTCGCGAGCGCTACCCTCCCGGCAATGCGCTTCGCGGTGAAGTTCCTCGGCTGCAAGGTGTCCCATGCCGACGCCATGCTGGCGCGCCGGCGGCTGCTGGAAGCCGGCCACGAGGAGGTGCCCGAGGAGGAGGCGGAGCTGCACGTGGTCAACACCTGCTGCATCACCTCCGAGGCCGAGGCCAAGTCGCGCCAGTCTGTGCGCCGCTCGCTGAAAACGGCGCGCACCGTGTATGTGGGCGGTTGCGCGGTCAACCTGCGCGCCGCCCAGTTCACCGAGATCGCCCCGTCCGTCAGCGCGTTCACCGGCGAGGCCGAGGAGGTGGCGCAGGCGATGGCGGGCGCGCTCGGGGCGTGCGCCGACCTCGAGCACCAGCCGCTGGTGGGGAACGCGCGACGCAGCCTCCAGGGGCTCCCCGGAAGCCGTTCCGACACCGGTCCGCCATCTGACGGCGCACCCCCCGACCATTCCGCGCCGGCGACCACCGGCATCACATGGCACTCGGCCCTCGACGGCCGCTCCGCGGCGGCGCGCACCCGCGGTTTTGTGAAGGTGCAGGACGGCTGCGACTGCCACTGCGCCTACTGCATTATCCCCACCGTCCGTGGCCCCGCCCGCTCGCGCCCGGCGTCCGCGGTGCTGGAGGAGGTGCACGCGCGCGTAACGCACGGCCAGCCCGAGGTGGTGATGACCGGGATCAGCGTCGGCGACTACCGCGATCCGGCAAACGGCTGGGAGCTGGGCGAGCTGATGATGCGAGTGGCGCGCGTGGGGGGCATACAGCGCGTGCGCCTGTCCTCGGTGGAGGTGATCCACGTGCGCGACTCGCTGATCGACGCGCTGCGTGAGGAGCCCAAGGTGTGCCCCCATCTGCACATCCCCATGCAGTCGGGCGACGACGGCGTGCTGCGCGCAATGGGGCGCCACTACACCGCGGGCGAGTACCTGCAGGCGGTCGAATCGCTGCGCGCGCAGGTTCCGCGAGTGAACCTCACCACCGACATCATCGTCGGCTTCCCCAACGAGGATCGTGCCGCGTTTGAGCGCACGCTGGGACTGGTAAACGACGCCGGCATCAGTCGTGTGCACGCCTTCTCCTACTCGCCGCGCCCCGGCACCGTCGCCGAGAGCCTGGGCGACCTGGTGGCGCCGCAGGAGAAGAAGCGCCGCTCGCAGGCGCTGCGCGGCCTCTCGGAGGTGCGCTCGCGCCACCACCGCGCCACCAAGTTGGGAACGCGCGAGCAGGTGCTGGTGGACAAGGTGGCGCCCACCCAGTGCGCGGGGTACACCGCCGACTACACCCGCTGCTATCTGCCGGCCGGCGCCGCACGGGCGGGGGAGCTGGTGGAGGTGCGGGTGCGGGAGATGTACGCCGACGGGCTGCGCGTCACCCCATGCTGAGCGGCGCCTCACACGGCTATCCTTCAACCCACAGGTGAGCGTCCAACAGCAGCTGAAGAGCGACCTCTCCACCGCCATGAAGGCGGGGGACAAAGAGCGTGTGGGCGCGCTGCGGATGGTGCTGTCCGAGCTGCAGAAGGACGCCAAGCTCGGCGGCGGCGACGAGCTGGCGGTGCTGCGCCGCGAGCGCAAGCGCCGTTTGGAGGCGGCCGACGCCTACCGTGAGGCCGGCCGCGCCGGGCTGGCGGACGGCGAGGAGCGCGAGGCGCAGCTGATCGCCGGCTACCTGCCGGCGGAGCTCTCCGACGAGCAGCTGCGCGAGATCGTCGCGCAGGCCGTGAAAGACAGCGGCGCGGAGTCGGTGAGAGACATGGGACGCGCGATGGGGATGGCGATGAGCGCGGCGGACGGCCGCGCCGACGGCAAGCGCGTCTCGGGAATGGTGAGGGCTGCGCTCGGCGGATGAAAACGCAGATCGAGCTGCCGGGGGAAGTGGCGTCGGAGCTGGCGGGCAGCCAGGACGCCGTGTTGCGAGCGCTGGAGGGCCATCTCGACTGCAGGGTGTTTTTGCGCGGCAACCTGCTCACGCTGGACGGCTCCGAAGGCGACACGCGCGCAGGAGAGCGCGTGGTGAAGGAGCTGTCGGAGTTGATCGGGCGCGGACATCAGATCGGCCCCGGGACGATCGCCGCGGTTACCGGCGCGCTCGACGCCCACCAATCCCCGGCGCAGGTGCTGGAGGATGTGGTGTGGCGCCATCGCTCGCTGCGGGTGGCCCCCAAGACCGTCAACCAGAAGCGCTACGTCGACTCCATTCGCCGCCACACCATCACCTTCGGCGTCGGCCCCGCCGGCACCGGCAAGACGTTTCTGGCGGTGGCGATGGCGGCGGCGGCGCTGTCGCGCAACGAGGTCAACCGCATCATCCTCACCCGTCCCGCGGTTGAGGCCGGCGAGCGCTTGGGCTTCCTACCGGGAGACCTGATGGCCAAGGTCGACCCCTACCTGCGGCCGCTGTTCGACGCGCTGCACGACATGCTCGATCCCGAGAAGGTCTCCCAGCATTTGGAGCGCGGCGTGATCGAGATCGCGCCGCTGGCGTTCATGCGCGGGAGAACGCTCAACGACTCGTTTGTGATCCTCGACGAGGCGCAAAACACCACGCCGGAGCAGATGAAGATGTTCCTCACGCGCCTCGGCTTTGGCTCGCGGATGGTGGTCACCGGCGACATCACACAGGTCGACCTGCCGCCCGAGCAGCAGTCGGGCCTGATCGCGGTCGGCGAGGTGCTGGACACGGTGGAGGGAATCGAGTTCGTGCGTTTCGGCGGTGAGGACGTGGTGCGCCACAAGCTGGTGCAGCGGATCGTGGAGGCCTACGACCAACACTCGCAGCGCCCCCCGGAGCGCCCACGGGCCGCCGCGGCCGCAGACGGCAGGCGGAGGTAGTCGCGGTGCTGGACATCGAGGTGGTGGGCGCCGACGCGCTCGGTGAGCGGGTGCCGGCGCCCGAACGGGTGCGCCGGCTGTGCATGCTGGCCGCGGCCACCGCGGGCGCGGAGGACGGCCACCTGGCGATCGAGTTCGTCGACTCCGAGCGCATCGCCGAGCTCAATGCCGCCCACCGCAACGAGCCCGGCCCCACCGACGTGCTGTCGTTCCCGATCGACGGCGCCGACCCGGCCGCGGAGGGCGTGCGCGAGTTGGGCGACGTGGTGATCTGCGCCCAGCACACCCGGGATCTGTGCGAGGCGATCGTCCACGGGGTGCTGCACCTGGTGGGTATGGATCACGAGCTCGATCGTGGCGAGATGCTGGCGGTGCAGGCCGAGTTGCTGCGCTGGGAGGGCCTCCCGGCCAGCGCGGTCGCGAGTGACGCTTCAGTGGCGGCCCCGCCCGCCGCGCCATGACGCGCGCCGGTTTCGTGGCGCTGGCCGGACGCCCCAACGTGGGCAAGTCGACGCTCGTCAACGCGGTGGTGGGCGGCAAGGTGGCGATCGTGTCCGACCGCGCGCAAACCACGCGCCGTGCGATCCGCGGCGTGCGCACCACAGCCGACTGCCAACTGGTGCTGGTGGACCTGCCGGGCGTGCAGCGCCCGCGCGACGCGCTCACCGCGCGCATGTCGCAACGGGTGCGGGAGGAGCTGCACGGGGCCGATGCGTCGCTGCTGGTGCTCAACGGGGAGCAGGGGGTGGGCCCGGGCGATCGGTTCATCGCGCAGACTCTGCTGGCGTCCCAGAGCTCACCGGCCGAGTTGCCCCATCGGCCCGACGGCGAAGACGACGACGCCGAGCGGTCGGGCCCGGAGGATGCGCAGCGGTCCGCGGCCCAGCGTGCGCCGCTGACGATCGCGCTCAACAAGGTCGACCGCTTGAGCCGCGCCGAGACGCTGACGGCGCTGCGCGACGCCGCGCAACTGGATACCGATGCCGAGGTGTTCCCGATCTCGGCGCGCACCGGCACTGGAGTGTCAGCGCTGGTGGTGCACCTGGAGGGGCTGCTGCCCGAGTGCCCCCTCCTGTTCGCCGCCGACACCCGCACCGACCAGTCGCGCTCACTGATGGCCGCCGAGTTGATCCGCGAGGCGGCAATCCGCCGCACCTACCGCGAGCTGCCCCACGCGCTGGAGGTGATGGTTGAGGAGATCGAGCCGCTGCGCGCCGATCTGCTGCGGGTGCGGGCGCTGATCTGGGTGGAGAGCGACTCCCAGCGGGTGATCGTGGTGGGTGCCGGGGGGCGCATGATCAAGGCGATCGGCAGCGCCGCGCGCGAAGAGCTGGAGCGGGAGCTGGGAAAGCGCGTGCACCTCGATCTTTCGGTGCGCGTCCGCCGCGATTGGCGGGGCGACGAGGGCCTGCTGGACCGGCTGGGGATCGAGTAGCATCTGACTGGTTAGGACAAATCCGACCACACGTATCGACTTGGGGTGCCGGCATGAGACGGTAGGTGCGCGCGTGGGGGTGCCACGCGAGTGGGTCCCAGGACGTCCGCGGTGACGTGCCCGGGCTGCTCGCTGCGTACATGGAAACCGCTTGTTCAAGCGGCCTACGCGCACTTTTTGCGGGCCGCTCCCAGTGTTGACGCTACGGTCCAAGCGCGGGTATCTATTCTCAAGATATAGGAATCATTCGTCCAAAAGCTGCGCGCACACGTGGTTTGGTGTACGGTTTGTGTAACCTGTTGTTTGGGGTTGGAAAACGTTGTCCTACGGCACGAGGAGCGAGGGTAAAGGGGGCCGGCGGAGATGTCAGCGAAGATCGCAGTGCTGGGGTTGGTGATCGAGGAGCCAGGCCCAGCCCACCGTCTGACCGCAAAGCTGCGTCAACGGCTCTCCTCGGCGGGATTCGTGGACTCCAACGTCTACTCGGCGCTCTCCCGCCTGGAGCGCGACGGGCTGGTACGCACGATCGACGATCGTGAGTACGGCCAGACACATGAGGGTTCCGATGCCGACGATCCGTTCGCTGTGCGAGATGGCGTCGCCGCACGTCCCCGGCTGACTGCTGTCGAGTCGCTTGCCGGCGTTTCAGTGCCCGATCGTCAGGCGGCGGAACCTCGGCAGATCGTCGCGGGACGCGCGCGACCGGCGCGGCGCAGCGCGCCCGGCTCACGGTCGGACTCGCGCTCCTTCGAAGCAACTCCAGCCGGTGTGCGGCACTTCGAAGAATGGCTGCTCGGTTCGTCCACGGCGCCGCCGCTGCGCGACGAGCTGCACATGAAGGTGGCCCTCTGCCAGCCCCACAACCTGCCGCGGCTGGTGGAGCTGGTGTACGGCCAGGAGCTGATCTGTCTGGCGCGGGTGCAGGAGCTCAAGCAGACCTTCGAGCGCATGCGTCCGCCTGCGCCCAATCGGTGGTCGGGGCTGGTGCTCGTGCACATTCGTGACGCCGAGCTCTCCTTCTGGGAGGCGCGCTTGACGTGGCTGCACGGCGTGCGCAAATCGCTGGAAGGCATGCATGCCGAATACGAGCTGGCCACCGGCGCCGCCGGACTCGCCGCTCAGGCGGGCGGGCCCGCCCGTTCGGGGCCGGCGGCCCCGCGCCCCGGACTCGCCCCGGCACGTCCACGGCTGGCCGCGTGCAAGCCCGCCGGCTCGGCCGGCGCGCGGCACTCGGCTCGCCGCTCGACAGGTTGAGGCCGCGGGCGCGAGCACCCGGCGGGGCACGCGTTGCGCAAGGGTTGAGTAGCTTCTACACGAGGTGTTTGCAAAGCGCAGCCCAGCGGTTGGCGATCGGGCGCCGTTTGGAGGGGTGAGCGTGGACGCTCTGCTGTCGTTCAAAGACGTCGGCAAGAGCTACTGGCGGGGCGACACCGAGGTGCGGGTGCTGCGTGAGATCTCGCTGGACGTGCGCGCCGGCGAGGTCGCGGCGGTTTGGGGCACGCGCGGCTCGGGCAAGTCGACGTTGCTGCGACTGGGTGCGCGCTTGGAGGTGCCCGACAGCGGCAGCGTGTGCTTCAACGGCGTCGATCTGGCCAGCCTCTCCGAGCGCCAGCACGCGCGGCTGCTGCTGGAGTGGATCGGCTGGGTGCGTCGCACCGGGCCCAAGAGCGACCTGCGGATGCTCGACTATGTGGCACTACCGCTGCTGGCCCGGCAAGGCCGCCGGCATGCGTACGAGCGGGCCGCGGAGGCAATCGGGCGGGTGGGCCTGGCGGCGCAGGTGCGCCAGCGCTGGGGCAGCTTGTGCGACGGCGAGCGAGCGTTGATCGGCATCGCCCACGGCATCGCCCGCGCGCCGCGCCTGCTCCTGGTCGACGACCCCACCGCCAACCTCGACGTGGGCGAGCGCGAGCGCGTCACCGAGCTGCTGCACTCGCTGGTCGATGAGCAGGGGATCGCGGTGCTGATGGCGGTGCCCGACATGCCCGCGGCGATGCGCGCCGATCAGATCTGGTCGCTCGGCGGTGGCCGGCTGAGCGGTGTCTCGATCCCACCGTCGCCGCCGCCGCTGGAGCTGATGCGCGACAACGTGTTGCCCCTGCGAGGCTCCAGGCGGATGGCGTGATGCTGGAGTTGCGCGATCTGGTCAAGCACTACCAGGTCGGCGAAGACGAGCCGATCCGCGCCGTCGACGGCCTCTCGATGTCGGTGGCGCCCGGCGAGCTGGTGGTGCTGTACGGACCCAGCGGATCGGGCAAGACCACGCTGCTGATGCTGATCGCCGCGCTGCTGCGCCCCGACAGCGGCAGCGTCACGGTGGCGGGGCGCGAGGTGTCGGCGCTGTCAGAGCAGGAGGGTGCCGCCTACCGGCTGCGCGAGCTGGGGTTCGTACGCCAGACGCTCAATCTGATCCCGGGGGTGGCCGCGCTGGACAACGCGGCGCTGAAGCTGCTCGGCACCGAGCTCAGCCCGCGGCAGGCGCGCCGCCGCGTGAGTCCACTGCTCGAGCAGCTGGGGTTGGGTGAGCGTCTGCGCCACCGTCCCGACCAGCTCTCGATGGGCGAGCGCCAGCGGGTGATGATCGCGCGGGCGCTCTCCACCGAGCCCAAGCTGGTGATCGCCGACGAGCCGACCGGCAGCCTCGACTCGCGGCGCAGCCGCGAGGTGCTGGCGCTGCTCGCCGGCGTTTGCCGCGAACGGCAGGTGGCGACCATGCTGGTCACGCACGACCCGCAGGCGGCCGCATACGCCGATCGCGTGTATCTGCTGCGCGACGGGCGGCTGCGCGACTACGCTCCCCAACCGGTAGTCGCCTCGATCGATGTCGGCTAGCGCGCCGCGACGATGAGGCTGCGCAACATCGTCGTCCTCTACCGCGTGCGCCTGCGAGCGAAGCTGGCGCACGAGCTGTTCGCGATCGCCGGGATCGCCGTCGGCGTGGCGCTGCTGTTCGCCTCGCAGATCGTGCGCGCCAGCCCCGACGACTCGATGCGCCAGCTCGTCAACGGGGTGATCGGCACGATGCGCTTCGAGCTGGCCGCGCGCGGGCCGGAAGGGTTCGGCGAAAACCTGCTCGCAGAGGTGCGACAGCTGCCTGGCGTGCGGTCCACCATCCCGCTGTTCCAGGTGCGCGCCAACCTGATCGGCCCGGCCGGCCAACAACCCGTGGAACTGCTGAGCACCGACGCGGGCGACGCGCATCTCGGCGGGCCGCTGCTGCGGCATTTCAGCGCCGCCCAGCTCAACCATCAGCGGGCGCTGGCGTTGCCCCTGGAACTCGCCGACACGGTCGGCATCTCCTCGCTGGAAACGGCGCAGTTGCAGATCGGCGGCCGGTCGATCCGGGCGTTTGTGGGCGCGATCCTGTTCGAAAGCGACCTTGGCGCGCTGGCGCACAGCCGTTTCGTGTTCGCGCCGCTCGCCTACGCCCAGCAGTTGACGGGGCTGCCCAGGCGTCTCACCGGCATCTTCGTCAGCGCGCGCGCCGGGCGCGAACGCGAGGTGCAGGCGGGGCTGCGAGGCGTGGCCGCGGGGCGACTGAACGTCGAGCCGGCCAACTCCAACGCCACGCTGTTCAACGAGGCGGCTGCGCCCAGCAACCAGTCGGCCGAGCTGTTCTCGGTGATCGGCGCGCTGGTGGGCTTCCTGTTTGCGCTCAACGCGCTGATGCTCACCGCTACGTTGCGGCGCAACCTCGTGGAAGACCTGCGCCTGGACGGATATTCGCGGCGGATGATCGTGGAGGTGCTGCTGTTCGACGCGCTGGTACTCGGCGCGCTCGCCTCGCTGCTCGGTTTGGTGCTCGGCGATCTGCTGTCGATAGGGCTGTTCAGCGCCAACCCCGGCTACCTCTCGTTCGCCTTCCCGATCGACGCGCAGCGAGTCGTCGCCTGGCAGAGTGTCGCGCTGGCCATCGCCGGGGGGCTACTGGCGGCGTTCGCGGGCATGCTGTTCTCGCTGCGCAGGGCGCTGCTCGCGCGGCGGTTGCTGGGCGGGACGCGGCAGCATCGGCGGGTGGGCTCGGGTGCGAAGGTATTGATGGGGGAGCTTCTGTGCTGGACTATCACCCTGCTCGCGCTGCTGGTCGTCCCGGGCGCAGCGATCGTCGGGATCGTGAGCCTGGTCGCCTCGCTGCTGCTGGCACTCCCCTGGCTGTTGGACGCTGCGCTGCGGCTGGCCGACGCCGCGCAGCGTTCGTTCGGCAGCACCGCCGCGCACCTGGCGGCGATCGAGTTGCGTTCCAGCGCCAACTGGTCGCGCACGCTGGCGATCGCCGCCACCGGCGCCACCGCCGTGTTCGGCAGCGTCTCGGTGGAGGGCGCGCAGACCAATCTGCAGCGTGGTCTCGACCGCACCGCCCACGACCTCGCCGCACCGGCCGACATCTGGGTGACGGCGGCGGGCGCCCAGAACGTGCTGGCCACCGACACGTTTCGCCCGTCCCGCCTGGCGGCGCTGGCGCGACTGCCGCAGGTGCGCAGTGTCGGCCTGTTTCACGCTGGGTTTCTCGACGACGGCCCGCGACGGGTGTGGGTGATGGCCTTCCCCGCCACCGCTCGCAACCCGCTCCCGTCCAGCCAGCTGGTGCGTGGCGACCTCGCGTCGGCGGCCGCGCGCGTGCGCCACGGCGGTTGGGTCGTGGTGTCGCAGGGGCTGGCTGGCGAACACAACCTGCGGATCGGCCAGGCCTTCGTGCTGCCCGCGCCCCGGCCGATCGCGGTGAGGGTGGCGGCGCTCAGCACCAACATCGGCTGGCCGCCCGGCGCGATCGTGATGAGCGCGGCCGACTACGCCCGCGCGTGGCCGGGTGGCGGCACGAGCGCGTACGCAATCACGTTGCGAGCGGGCGTGTCCCCGCGGCAGGGGCGCCGTGCGGTACGGCGCGCGCTGGCCGGCGGCGGCGCCGGGTTGGTGGTGGAAACGCGTGTCGAACGCGAACGGCGCCTACGCTCCACCAGCCGTCAGGCGCTGTCACGGTTGACGCAAATCACAACCCTCGTATTGATCGCCGCCGTGCTGGCGATGACGACGGCGATGGGCGCGATGATCTGGCAGCGGCGGCCGTTGCTGGCCGACATGAAGGTCGACGGCTTCTATCAAGCGGTGCTGTGGCGCGCGCTACTGGTGGAGAGCGCGTTGATCCTCGGCGTGGGCTGCTCGATCGGCGCCCTGTTCGGGCTGGGCGGTCAGCTTTTGCTCACCCACGCGCTCGCCGTGGTGACGGGCTTTCCGGTGGTGATGTCGGTAGGCGCGCAGGTGGCGATCGGCAGCCTGCTGGCGGTCGCTGGGGCGGCCGTGGCGATTGTCGCCGTGCCCGGCTATCTGGCGGCGCGGGTGCGAGCGGCGATCGTGCTGCACGACTGAGGGGGCGAGCGGTGGAGGCGAGACGGTGGCACGGCGTGGCTTGTGTGACGCGCAAGGCGATGTACTGTGACGCCAAACCTGAGCACGAGCTTGTACACTCACATACACAGTGTCCAATCGCGTACACGCCACACTCCAGGGTCCGCGTTCGAGGGGGATGGTCGATTTGAAGATTTTCACCTGTGCATTGAGCGCCTGCACGCGTTCGGCGATGATCGCTGGCACAACGCGGGACGGAAATGCCAGCCTACGGGTCATGGCTCCGTTGCTGAAAGCTACGCGGCGTCCTACGCGACGCCCGGCGGCGGACGCCAGGGGTGGCGTGCTCCGAGCCCGCACCGTTCGACCGCGAGCCGGGCGCCAGATGCGGCGTCCGGCTCGCAGCTTCTGCGCCGGCGCCCACCCCGCGGCGCGCGCCGAGGGGAGGCGGGGAGCATGAGTCCGCGAGCGGCAGCGTCCTCGGGCGGCAAGTCGTCTTCCGGCAAGCCCGCCGTTGGGAGGCGGTCCGCCGGCAAGGCGCCCGGCGCGTCGAGCGGCGGTGTGTCCACCGGCAGGGGGTCGGGTGGCAAGTCGTCTTCCGGCAAGGGCGCGCCGGCCGACGGGGATATGGGCGGCCAGGGCCTGGAGCTGCTGGAGGAGGAGCGCCGCGGGCGGTTCTCCTCTTCGCTGCAAGCCGGCCTGGCGATCCTAAACTGCTTCAGCGCGCAAAAGCCGGTGCTCGGCATCGCCAAGCTGGCGGACGAGCTCAACATGAGCCGCTCCACCACCCACCGCTATGCCTCCACGCTGGTGGCGCTGGGGTATCTGGAGCAGGATCATGCGCGCCGCTACCGCCTGGCGCCGCGGGTCGCCGACATGGGCATGTCGGTGCTGGACTCGATGGCGCTGCGCGGCAAGGCGCGCGAGCCGCTGCGCGAACTACGCGAGCAGACCGGCCGCACCGCGTCGCTCGCGGTGCTGGACGGCACGCAGGTGCGTTACGTCGACCGGCGCCGCGGCTGGCGGCGCGGACAGCATGCGGTCGATCTCGACCTCGGCGCCGGGGCGAGCCTGCCCGCCCAGTGCACCGCGATGGGCAAGGTGCTGCTCGCCCACCTGCCCGACCGTGAGCGCGCACGCGTGATCGGCGAACTGGAGCTGACGCGGCCCGGGCCCAACAGCATCCCCACCAAGAAGGCGCTGCGCGCGGAGCTCGACCGGGTGCGCGAGGAGGGCATCGCGCTGGGCGACGAAGAGCTGGCCCCGGGTGTGCGCACGATCGCCGCCCCGGTGCACGGTCCCGACGGCGAGGTGATCGCCGCCGTGGGCGTGCCTGTCCCGGCCGCCGACTACACGCTCGACGATCTGCGCAGTGCGTTCGGGCCGTCCGTGTTGGCGACCGCCGAGCGCATCACCGCCGCGCTGCGGTCCTGACGACCAGCGCCGGGGGCAGCCGTGCGCCAGCCTGGCGCACGCACTCCCGGGGTGCGGCGCCACTCAAAGGCCGCGCGCGAGACGGTCGGCGATGCGCTCGAGCGCGTCCAGGTCCAGCTCGGGCCGGAACATGAATGGCACCCTCAACACCGGTGGCGCGTCGTCGTGAGTGCCCGCGCCCCGACGTAGCCGCACGATCTGGCGCTGCTGGGCCAGTGCGCGCTCGTGCACGGCGTTGGCCGCGCGCACCGCCGCGGCGGTGACGGTTGCCGCATCGGCCGTTGCCGGATCGCTCTTGGCGACGGTCGCCGCGGCTCGGCCGCCGGCGACGGCGGTGCCATCGAGCGCCGCGATTCGCTGTAGCTCTCCATGCGCAAACCGCCGTGGCAGCGTGCCGTTGACGATCATCGCGTCGGGCTCCCGGCGCAGCTCGCGGCGCAGGCCGGCGCACAGCTCGAGGGTCTCTGTGACCCCCATCTCGGTGGCGTGCGTGACCGCGAGGTAGGCACTGCGGGCGGGGTCCTCCAGCAGCTCGCGCACCTGCCCCGCCTGGCGCGCCACCGGGCCGACCCGTGCGATCGCCCCGAAAGTGTGCGGCGAGCGCAGCATCGCCAGCGCGTGGCCGGTGGCCGGCGCGTCGAACACCACCAGGTCGTAGTCGCGCTCGCCGCCAAGCAAGTCGCCGCCCTGCGGCTTGCGATTGGCCGGCCGCCGTCCCTCGGCCAGCTCCCACAGCTTCACCATCGCGATCATCTCTCGCGCGCCGGGCGCCGCGGCGATCATGTATTGAAAGCTGGAGCTCGACGTGAGCACGCGCGCCGGCACGCGCCCGCCGATCGCGCGCAGCCATTCGGCCAACACGCGGTCGCGGTCGATCGACAGGGTCCACAGCCCATCTCGCAGCGGGGTCTCCACGCCGTGAGCGGGCGGCTCGGGGTGTCCCAACAGCGAGGCCAGCCGGCCGGTCCCGGTGGCGGCGTCCCCCGCTGCGCCACCGGTCACCTCCACCACGATCGTGCGCAGCCCCCGGCGCGCTCCCACCAGACCGAGCGCGGCCGCCACGGTCGTCTTGCCGACTCCCCCCTTGCCGCTCACCACCACCAGCCTGCGCTCGAGCACCGACGACATCGTCCGGCATCATGACGGCCCGCGCCGTCGCCGCGGTTCCAAGGGCGCAGGCGCCGCCTACAATCTGCGGGCATGGGCGCCCCGGCCACGGAGACGATCGACGACCAGCTTGTCTACGACGAGCGCGGCCTCGTGCCGTGCGTGGTGCAGGATTGGGAAAGCGGCGAGGTGCTGATGCTTGCCTATATGAACGAGGAGGCGCTGCGCCGCACGCGCGACACCGGCGAGTTGCACCTGTGGAGCCGCTCGCGCGAACAGCTGTGGCACAAGGGCGCCACCAGCGGCAACATCCAAGCGGTGCGCGCGCTGCGGCTGGACTGCGACGGAGACACGCTGCTCGCGCTGGTGGAGCCCGCCGGGCCGGCGTGCCACACGGGCGAGCGCACCTGCTTTCACCGCGGTGAGCTGGAGCCGCCGACGCCGTGCGAGACGCTGCCGGCGCTGGAGCGCACGCTCGATCGGCGGGCCCGCGAGCGTCCCGCTGGCTCCTACACCGTCGAGCTGCTGGACGACCCGCCGCGGATCGGCGAGAAGGTGATGGAGGAGGCCGAGGAGGTGGCGCGCGCGGCGCGCGAGGAGTCCGACGAGCGCGTCGACGAAGAGGCGGCCGACGTGCTCTACCACCTGCTGGTGCTGCTGCACAGCCGCAACCGCGCGCTCGCCGACGCCGAGCGAGTGCTCGATGCCCGCCGCCGCTGAGCGCGTGTCTCCCGTCGCGGGGCAGTTGCCGATCGAGCCGACTCCTGCGCGCGCGGGGGAGCTCGCGCGCGAGTACAACCTGATCCCTCTGCGCCATACATTCATCGCCGACTGCGAGACGCCGGTGTCTGCGTTCCTGAAGTTGCGCGCGCTCGCACCGGCGGAGCCGGCGTTCCTGCTCGAGTCAGCCGATCAGGGTCAGCGCGTGGGACGCTGGTCGTTCATCGGCGTGCGCCCGCGCGCGGTGTTGCGCTGGGCGCTCAGCGACCCCGGCGATCCCTACGCCCTCGCGGCCGAGCTCCTAGCACGCTTTCACCAAGCCCCGCTCGCGGGGGAGGACGGGCCTCCGTTCATCGGGGGGGCAGTCGGCTTCTTCGGCTACGACCTGGTGCGCACCGTGGAGCCGCTCGACGGGGACGGGCGGGGTCCCAACCCGGACTCGATCGGTCTGCCGGACATGGCGCTGATGCTCTCCGATGCCCTCGTGATCTTCGACCATCTCAAGCACACGATCACGATCCTCGCGAACGCCGACGGGGGCTCGGACATAGAGCGCGAGTACGCGCGCACCGCGGAGCAGATCGCCGCGATCCGCCTCGCGCTGGACGGCCCGGTGCCGCACTCCGAGCGCCGCGCGAGCGCGCGGACGATGCCGAAGTTCGAGTCGAACATGCCGCGCGCGCAGTTCGAAGGCATGGTCGAGCGGATCGTGGGCTACATCCACGCGGGGGACGCCTTCCAGGTGGTTCCCTCCCAGCGCTGGTCGGCCCCGGTGCCGGTGGAGGCCTTCTCCATATACCGAGGCCTGCGCGCGGTCAACCCCTCTCCTTACATGTACTTCCTGGACTTCGGCGACTTCCAGGTGGCGGGCGCCAGCCCCGAGCCGCTGCTCACCGTCACCGGCCGCAACGTCTCCACGCGGCCGATCGCCGGCACCCGCCCGCGGGGAGCCAGCCCCGAGGAGGACCGCCGCATCGCCACCGAGCTGCTGGCGGACGAGAAGGAGCGCGCGGAGCACGTGATGCTGGTCGACCTGGGGCGCAACGACCTGGGGCGGGTGTGCGAGTACGGGAGCGTGGCGGTGGACGAGCTGATGGAGATCGAGCTGTACAGCCACGTGATGCACATCGTCTCCTCGGTGTCGGGCACGCTACGCGAGGGCGTAGGGGCGATGGACGCGCTGCGCTCGGTGCTGCCGGCAGGCACTCTGTCGGGCGCGCCGAAGGTGCGCGCGATGCAGATCATCGACGAGCTCGAGTCGGTCAAGCGCGGGGGGTATGGGGGCGCCGTCGGCTACCTGAGCTACACCGGTGATCTCGACACCGCGATCCACATCCGCACGGTCGTTGTCAAGGACGGCTTCGCCCACATCCAGGCCGGCGGCGGCACCGTGGCGGACGCGAAGCCCGCCTACGAGTACGAGGAGTCGGTGGCGAAGTCCACGGCGCCACTGCGGGCGATCGCGCTGGCCTGCGAGCAGCCCGACTGGGCCTGAGCCGGGTCGACGCCCGGGAGGTCTCGCGCGTCACGTCACGGCAGCGGGTGGGGGCGGATCTCCTCGCCGTGCTGGCCGATCGTCGTTACGAAGGCCGTGGTCGACGTCGCCTCGTACAGCTGCACGAAGACTACGTACGGTGGATCGGCGTGGCCCTGCTCGTCAGCGAAGGGCTCGGCGACCGAGAGCGTTGTGCCGCGCGCAGGGTAGGCGCGGTCGCGCACCAGCGACCCCCGCTCGTAGGCGCGGGAGCGCAGGAGCAGCTCCGGCTCGCCGAAGTCGGCGATGACGGCGGCGTGCTCGATGCCCTCTGGGGGCCGGTACTCCAGCGAGGAGATCGCCGTCCCGCCAGTGGGGATCCAGGCTTCGACCACAACGGGCGGAGCGGCGAGCGAGGCGCGCAGGATGCCGAAGCTGCGCCCGATCCGATGCCCCGCGCGCTCGCGGAAGGTCCACTCCGCGGCGATCTCCCCGCGCAGCGCGCGCTCGTCGTAGCTCCGCGGGAGGCCCCACCACCCCACCAGCTCGCCCGCGAGTGCCTCTGCGACCGTGGTCATGGCCGTGCGTGGGGCACGAGCAGGCGTTGACCGGGAGTCAGCGTGGCGCCCGCCGTGAGCCCGTTGGCGGCGGCGAGCGCGCTCTCTGTGACGCCGTACTGCCGGGCGATCGTGGCGAGCGTGTCGCTGGCGATCGCGTGAATGTAGGTGATGCCCGGCACTTTCAAACGGTCGCCCGCAGCTGCCGCGTAGCCGCTGGGAACCGGTTTGCCGTCGGCCATCGCGATTTGCGTCTCCTCGACGCCGCATTTGAGGCCGATCTCACTCAGCGTCTCGCCTCCTTTGGCCACGTAGATGTCGGCTTCGGCCGCATCGGTTGCGTGCCAGGCGGCGGTGTGGTCGGTGAGCGGCGTGGCGGCGCTCGAGGAGGGGCCCAGGCCGAGCAACTCGGTGCGCCCCATGAAGTAGGCGGCCTTGCAGTTGTCCATCCCCGCCACGGCGGCTACCTGCCGCGCCTGGGCCAGCTCCGGGTAGTCACTGTGGTACAGGACGACCCCGGCGTCGTAGGGGTAGCTACCACCCTCGACCTTTTCCCGCAGGGTGGCATCGCCGGCGATGCGGGTCTTGAGGTTCCCCGGGGCGTCCCAGATGTCGTGGCGCATGAGGTCGCAGAAGCCCTCGCGCAGCTCCATTTCGGCGGCGCCCCCCACCGCGCCGTGCGTCTGCACGAAGTTTGGGTGGGCGGCGACGTGCAGCATCTCGTGCAGCAGCGTCGTGAACACGTCCCAGTGGGCTTTGCGCAGCTTGCTCGTCGTGGAGACGTCGGCGTAGGGGTCGACGTACACGGTGCTGCCCGAAGTGACCCCCGGCCAGTTGTGGACGGTGTCGTCGATGTCGGTGGCGTTGGCGGGGTCGTTGATGAAGATCTGCACGACTCGCGCCAGCTCGGCGTCGTCGCGAGGCGAGCTGAAGTGGTGGCTGGTGAGTATCGCTTTGCCTTCTGTTTCCGCCCAGTAGTTACCCCAGAAGTTTCGATCGACGGGCATATGGGGAGTCTCGTCCACGTGTGCGCCCATGTCGAAGCTGCCCGGCTGGTAGTCGTCGCTGGGCGTCCGGCCCGCCGCGCCGATCCACGCGCTGAAGTGCGTCTCCACCTCCGCCTGCGCGGCTTTGGCGATCGGCTCGACTGTGGCCGTGGGCATCGTGGGGCCGTGCGCCTTCTTGGCCCTGAATATTTTTCCGTGCGCGCGCACGAACGCTGTCAGCGCGGCGAGCAGCTCGTGTTCGAAGCTCTTGCCCGGGCCGGCATCGGTCATCGGCGGCGCCGAGCTGACGCCGCCAGTGGGTGCGACGGTCGAGCCGGGGTGCAGGATCGCCTCGATCTGGGACTGCTGCGCGGGCGTGATCACGTGCGTGCCGGCCATCACGTTCGGTCCCGCCGCGGTCGTGGTGCTCGGCGGCGCGGTGGACGGCGGTGCCGTCGTGCCGCCGGGCGGGGTTGTCGAGGACGATTTGCAGCGCTGCAGCCGCAGCCCCGAGCGTAGGGCCGGGCCGAGCCCGCGCGAGGCGGGGCCGCCGTACAGCCGCTGCAACGCGGAGAGCGCGGCGGCGTCGGCGTCGAGCTCGAACGCCGCCTCGGGCTGCTCGCTGCGGTCGAGCTGTCCGCTCCCGGCCTGCTGCATCACGTGCGCCAGCTCGTGCGCGAGCAGCGCATCGCCGAGAGCGGTCCCGGGGCGGTATTCGTTCGGGCCGAAGGCGATGTGGTTGCCGACCGCGAGCGCACGGGCGCCGAGTGCGCTGGTGGTGGTGGCGGCGGCGGGGTCGTCGTGCAGCTGCACGTCCGCGAAGCTCGACCCGAGCGCCGCGCCCATGCGCGTCGCGACCGAGGCGTCGAGGGCACGTCCCGGACCGAGCCGCCCGATCACCTCGTGCGCCTGCGGCGCACTATCGATGCTCCCCTGTTCGCGCATGAGGGAGACCTGCCCCCCGGCGCCGGGCGCGCCGCCGCCGGGCTCACCGGCGCCGGGCGCGGCGCTTACACCCGGTACGTCCAGCTGACCCGTCTGCTGCCATGTCGTGATCCCTGTGCTGACGCGGTCGCACATCGCGGCGATCAGACCCTCCGCGCTGGTGGCTCCGCTGGCGACGGGCGCGTAGTTGAGGACGACTTGTTCGACTTCTGCCACCTGGCGGCCGCCGTAGCTGGCGATCCAGTATTCGATCCACGGGCAGCCCTGAGCCTGGTCGCCCAGCCGTGACTCAGCGATCCCGCAGAGCGCGGGCTTCAGCTGCGCAAGGAAGTCCGACAGTCGCATCTGCCCCGGCTGGGGGTCGCTGTTGTCGGCCACGAGGCGGGTCTCTGCCTCGGGAGCTCCCGCCTGCGGTTCGGCGGGTGCGGCTTGCGGTGGGGCGAGCTCGCGCAGCAGGCGGCTGATCGAGCTGTTGCCGGCGCTGCGCTGCAGCGCGTGCATCAGGCGGCTGCGGTCGCGGGCGGTCGAACCGCTGCCGAGCACCTCCTCAGGGGAGCCGCGCAGGAGACCGGCGAGCGGGTCCTTAGTCGTTTCAACCGCCGGGACTCCACCCGCGGCGGCGACGGCCGCGCTGGATCTCTGCGCCTCCTGCTCCGCCGGCCTCTCCGACGGATCCACCCTGAGTGCTGGGTCGATGACGAATCCCTCCGACTCTCAGCTTGAGGAGCATCGCACGTTCGGAACCTTACCGTACCGAGGGGCTCGCGCCGGCCCTGCCACCGCGTTAGAGCGCGCCGGCGCCGACCGCGCCGCTCGCCTACGCTTGACGCGTGCGAAGGATGCCGGGGAGGCTGCGGCTGCGCGGGCGCGAGATCTCGCCCTTTCGGGCGTGTGGCCTGATTGGAACGGCTGCAGCTGTGGGCGTGGCGCTCGCGCTCGCGGGGGGAAGGGGCTTGTCGCTCACCACCGAGCTCGTCGTGATCGCCACGGGGATCGTCGTGTTCCTGACGCTCGCGCTCGCGACCAAGGCGGTGACCGGTCGTGAGACGCTCGTCTACTACCACCACGAGGTCGCCGTGCTGGCGGCGGCGGTGGTGGTGGCGAAGTTGCTCGGAGCCCCGGTCCTCGGGTGTCTCGACGCGACCGCGGTCGGCCTTGGCGCGTTCCTCGCCTGCGGGCGCCTCGGCTGCCTGCTGGCTGGGTGCTGCCATGGCCGTCCGGCTCGACGTGGTGTCCGCTATGGGGCCACCCACGTCGCGGACGGCTTTCCCGGCTACCTGCTCGACGTCCCGCTCGCGCCGGTGCAGGCGCTCGAGGCCGGCTGCGCGGCGGGTCTCGTGCTGGTGTGCATCTTCGTGGTGCCGGCTGCCCCAGGGGAGGCGCTCGCCACCTACGTGACCGGCTACGCCCTGATCCGATTCTGCCTGGAGCAGCTGCGGGGGGACCCCGCGCGCCGCTACTGGCGGGGACTCTCCGAAGCGCAGTGGACCTCGCTGCTGGTGGTGGGTGCGATGAGCGCGCTCGCCGCTGCGGGGGTCGTGCCGGGGCTCGGCGGGCACCTCCTCGCTCTGGGTGTGCTGCTCGCGGCGGCCCCGCTGTTTGCACGCGGGCGGCGCGGCTCGCTGCTGGATGCCCGCCACGTGCGTGAGCTGGCCGGCGTGCTGCCGACGCCTCGGCCGGGGCGGCCGCAGGTCGTGACGAGCTCGCGGGGCATCCGCCTCTCGGCGGGTGTGACCACCGGCGTCGGCCACTACACGATGAGTCGCTCCGAGCCGCCTCTGGACAGCCGCGAGGCCCAGGAGCTCGCGCGACTGGTGTCGTGGCTGCGCGGAGTGCAGCCGACACGGCTGCTTGCGAGCGTAGCCGACAGCTATCACCTGCTGCTCCCCGACGAGGGGTGGTCCGTCGGCGAGCGGTGAGCCCGGATTCAGGCTGAGCGTGCGCCGCGCGGACGCCGCTGGCAAACTGCGCGAGGACGCCGTGGCGGAGGCGGAGCTGGCAAAAGGGAGCGCGAGGAGGTAAAACGAGCACTGCAGATGAGAGTGCTCGTCCTCGACAACTACGATTCGTTCACGTACAACCTCGTGCAGTACCTCGGCGAGCTGGGCGCCGAGGTGCACACGGTGCGCAACGACCGCGCCACCGTGAGCGAGCTGCTCGCCGGCGAGTATGAGCGCTGCGTGGTCTCGCCGGGGCCGTGCACGCCGGACGAGGCGGGGATCAGCCTGGAGGTGGTGCGCAGGCTGCCCGAGGCGGGGGTGCCGACGCTCGGCGTGTGCCTCGGCCATCAGGCGCTCGCGCAAGCGTTCGGCGGCAGCGTGGTGCTGCACCCGCCGGTGCACGGCAAAGCGACCACGATCGAACACGACGGTCGCACGATCTTCACCGGGCTCTCCTCGCCGCTGACGGTCGGCCGCTACCACTCGTTGATCGTCGACCGTCGCCTGCCCGACTGCCTGGAGGCGTCGGCGGAAGGCGACGGCGTGCTGATGGCGCTCCGCCACCGCGAGCTGCCCGCGGAGGGCGTGCAGTTCCACCCCGAGTCGGTGCTCACCCAGGAGGGCAAGCGGCTGCTCGCCAACTTCCTCGGCGTCGAGCCGCCGGCGGACGGGCTCGCCGGAGCCCGGTCGCCGCTGCGCGCGGGCTCGCTGGAAGAGATCGCACGCTGATGCCCAACCGGGTTCTCACGCGCGCGATCGACGCGCTGGCCTCGCGCGAAGACCTGAGCGAAGCACAGGCCGCGGAGGTGCTGGTTCAGATCATGCAGGGCGAAGGCTCGGAGGTGCAGATCGCCGGCTTTTTGATCGCATTGCGGACGAAGGGCGAGACCGTGGGGGAGGTCGCCGGGATGGCGCGCACGATGCGCGAGCTGGCCGCGCATGTGCCGGTGGCGCGCGATGAGCTGCTGGACACAGCGGGAACCGGCGGAGGACGGCGCACGTTCAACGTGTCCACCACCGCCGCGCTGATCGCCGCCGGCGCCGGCTGCGCGGTGGCCAAGCACGGCAACCGCTCGGCCACCGGCCTGTCGGGCTCGGCCGATCTGCTGGAGGCGCTGGGGGCGCGCATCGACCTCGCCCCCGATGGCGTGGCGCGCTGCATCGAGGAGGTGGGGTTCGGCTTCATGTTCGCCCCTGCCCACCACCGCGCCACTCGCTTCGTGGTGCCGGTGCGCCACGAGCTGGCAGTGCGCACGATCTTCAACCTGCTGGGTCCGCTCACCAACCCGGCAGGCGCCACGCGGCAGCTGATCGGCGTGTCCGACCCCGCGTTCCTGCAGACGATCGCCGGCGCGCTGGCCCTGCTTGGCTCCCATCGCGCGCTGGTGGTGAGCGGCGAGGACGGCGTCGACGAGATCTCGATCTCCGCCCCCACCAGCGTGGTGGAGCTGGACGGCGGCGAGATCCGCCGCTACACGCTCACCCCGCAGCAGCTCGGTCTCCCAGTGGTCGACGCCGACCATCAGGCTCTCGCCGGCGGCGACCCCGAGCGCAACGCGGCGGTGACGCGCGCGATCTTCGAAGGTGCCGTCGGCCCCCACACCGATCTCGCGCTGGCCAACGCCGGCGCCGCGATCTACGCCGCCGGCACCGTCGACTCGATCGGCGCGGGGGTGGAGGCGGCCCGCGCGGCGCTCGCCGACGGCGGCGCGGCGCGCGCGCTGGAGGATTACGTCGACGCCAGCCGGCGGCATGCGCCTGCGGAGGCGTCGGCGTGACCGCCACCCGGCGCGATGTCGCCGCGGAGATGTCGGCGTGACCGCCACCCGGCGCGATGTCCCCGCGGAGACGTCGTGACCGCCACCCCGGAGGGCGTGCCGTCGGTGCTCGATCGGATCTTGCGCACCACCCGCGAGGAGGTGGAGCGGCGCAAGCGCGAACTGCCGGTGCGGATGCTGGCGGCGGAGGTCGGAGACATCCCGCGCGCTCGCCGCTCGCTGTATGACGCGCTCAGCCAGCCCGGGATCGCGGTGATCGCCGAGTTCAAGCGTCGCTCCCCCTCGGCGGGGACGCTGCGCGAGGGTGCCGACCTGCGCGAGATCGTCACCGCCTACGCGCGCGGCGGCGCGGCGGCGCTGTCAATCCTCACCGAGGAACCCAACTTCGGCGGCTCGCTGGATGACCTGCGCGCCGCGCGCGCCGGCTGCGGCCTGCCGATTTTGCGCAAGGATTTCACGATCGACTCCTACCAGCTGCACGAGGCGCGGGCGGCCGGCGCCGACGCGGTCCTGCTGATCGTGGCGGCGCTCGACCAGCCAACGCTGGCCGCGCTGCACCGCGAGGCGGGCGAGCTCGGTTTGGACGCGCTGGTGGAGGTGCACGATCGCGCTGAGCTGGAGCGGGCGCTGGAGCTGGAGACACGGCTGATCGGCATCAACAATCGCGACCTGCGCGACTTCAGCGTGGACGTGGAGCGCACCTTCGCGCTGCTCGGGGAGATCCCCGCGAGCACGTGCGCGGTGTCGGAGTCGGGGATCGCCACTGCCGCGCAGCTGCGCCGGCTGGAGGAGGCCGGCGTGCGGGCGGTGCTGGTGGGGGAGACGCTGATGCGCGCCCCCGACCCCTCCGTCGCGCTCCGCGATCTGCTGGTTGGCGCCCAAAAGTTTTAGAGACATCGCGGCCGACCTTTAGATCGTCTTCATCGCAGCCGATCATCCTCTGCCCATGACCCTCATGACCTCACTCGCCACCACTTTCGCCGTCGATCCCGCAACCGCTACTGTTTCGCCGCGATGAAACGCCTCTTCTTCATCCCTTTCGTCTCCGCCCTGTTCGGCGGCGGCATCGTGGTGGCCGTGCTGGCCGCCAGCGGCACGCTCGGCTCCTCCAGCAAAACCGTCACCGAGGTTCAAGCCGCAGCGCCGGCCGCCACGTCCGGCAATGCGTCCTCGGGGAGGAGTCTCCGCGAAGGCGACCGCCAGGATGATCGCGCCCACGAAATCTACGAGTACGCGTCGCCCAGCGTGGCGTATGTGACCTCGACGATCGTGCGCAAGAGCGAATCTCCGTTTGGCTTCGGGGAATCCGCGCAGCAGGGGATAGCGACGGGATCCGGTTTCGTGATCAACGCCAACGGCACGCTGCTCACCAACTGGCACGTCGTCGAGAATGCGGTCAAGGTGACCGTGAGCTTCGAACACACCAAAACGGTCGAAGCGCACGTGGTGGGCAAGGATCCCTCGCAAGACCTGGCGGTGCTGAAGATCCCCACCGAAGGATTGACGCTTCGTGCTTTGAAGCTCGGCGACTCCAGCACCGTCGAGGTGGGTGAACCGGTGTTCGCGATCGGCAACCCGTTCAACCAGCGCGACACGCTCACCACCGGGGTGATCTCGGCTTTGCAGCGTCAAATCGAATCGCCCAACGGCTTTGCCATCGACAACGTTCTCCAAACCGATGCTCCGATCAATCCCGGCAACTCGGGCGGTCCGCTGCTCAACGCCGCCGGCGAAGTGATCGGCATCAACTCGCAGATCGAGACCGGTGGCGGCGGCAGCGACGGCAACGTCGGCATCGGCTTCGCGGTGCCGATCAACACCGCCAAGAAAGAGCTTCCCGAACTGGAGGGCGGGGGCACCGTGCAGAAGGCCTATCTCGGTGTCGTCGCGATGACGGTCAACGGCTCTCTCTCCAGCCTCAACCTGCCGGTGAAGGAAGGTGTACTGGTGGAGAGCGTGCAGGCGGGGACTCCGGCCGCCAAGGCCGGCATTCGCGGTGGCAACGTCGAAGCCAAGGTCGGCGGTGGGGAAATCACCGTCGGCGGCGACATCATCACCAGCATCGATGGCAAGCAGCTCAAGAGCGCCGAAGCGCTCACGGCTGACATCGAATCCAGGAAGCCGGGCGACACGATCACAGTCGAACTGCTGCGCGCCAACGGCACGGGCAGTTACTCCAAAAAATCACTGAAGATCACGCTGACGCAGCGACCAACCTCGGCTCCCACGGCCAAGCCGGAAGAAGGCTGACGGGGCCGGTCCAGCAGCGTCGCCGAGAGCGATTGGCTCAGGTGACAGCGGTGCGCGCGAGGTGCACCCGACGTCTTGACGTGGTGGGGGCTGGTTGGTCGCTACCGTTGGCGTATGTCTGAAGCGAGCCCCCGCGTGAAGGTGTGCGGCATCACCCGCCTGCAAGACGCCGAGCTGGCCACCGAGCTCGGCGCGTGGGCGGTGGGGATGGTGTTCTACGCGCCCTCTCCGCGCGCCTGCTCGACCACGGAGGCGCTGCGGATCGTCACCGACCTGCGCCGCAAGGTGGAGCTGTGCGGGGTGTTTGTCAACGCGCCGCTGGACGAGCTGGTGCAGACCTGCGACGAGCTGGGGCTGACGCTGCTGCAACTGCACGGCGACGAGGGCCCGGCCTACTGCGCCGAGGCCGGCCACCGCACCGGCGCCAAGGTGATCAAGGCGGTGCAGGTGGCCTCGATCGGGGAGGTGCGCGACGTGGAGCGCTTCCACACCGACTTCCACCTGCTCGACGCCCGCGCCACCGCGCCCGCCGATCGGCACCTGCGCGGTGGGACGGGGGAGGCGTTTGACTGGAGGCTGCTCGCAGTCCGGCGCTCATCGGTGCCGCTGATCTTGAGCGGCGGTCTCACACCCGACAACGCTGCCGAGGCGTATCGCGCCGCCGCTGCGCAAGGCCACCGCGCACGACCCTTCGCGCTGGACACCGCCAGCGGCACCGAGGCGGCGCCGGGGCGCAAGGACCCGGAGCGCTTGCGCGCATTCTTCGACGCCGTGCGCGAGACGGTGCCGGTAGTCTCGCCCGCGTGAGCACTATCGAGCACCGTTTCGGCCCCTACGGCGGCCAGTACGTACCCGAGACGCTGATGCCCGCGCTGGCGGAGCTGGAGCGGGCCTGGCTGGAGGCTCGCGAGGATCCCTCCTACCGCGCGGAGCTCGACGGATTGCTGCGCGACTTCGGCGGGCGGCCCACGCCGCTGTATTACGCGCGGCGATTGTCGGAGCGGTGCGGGCGGAGGGTGTATCTGAAGCGCGAGGACCTCAACCACACCGGCTCGCACAAGCTCAACAACGCGCTCGGTCAGGCGCTGCTGGCGCGGCGGATGGGCAAGCCCCGCGTGATCGCCGAGACCGGCGCCGGCCAGCACGGCGTGGCGACCGCCACCGTGTGCGCGCTGCTGGATTTGCGCTGCGAGATCTACATGGGCGCCGAGGACACCCGCCGCCAGCGGCCCAACGTGCAGCGGATGGAGCTGCTCGGTGCCACTGTGCACAGCGTGGACGCCGGCGCGCGCACGCTCAAGGAGGCCACCTCGGCGGCGATCCGCGACTGGGTGACCAACGTGGCCGACACCCACTACGTGATCGGTTCGGTGGTCGGTCCCGCGCCCTACCCGGCGCTGGTGCGCGATCTGCAGCGGGTGATCGGCGACGAGGCGCGCGCGCAGCTGGCCGAGCGCGAGGGGCGCCTGCCGGCGCGCGTGATTGCGTGTGTGGGCGGCGGCTCCAACGCGCTCGGCATCTTCACCGCCTTCCTCGACGACCCCGGCGTGGAGCTGATCGGCGTGGAGGCCGGGGGGGAGGGGATCGACACCCCTCGCCACGGAGCCCCGCTGACGGTGGGCGGCCGCGCGGGGGTGCTGCATGGCGCGCTGTCGGCGGTGATGCAAAACGAGGAGGGGCAGATCGTCGAAGCGCACTCGATCTCCGCCGGCCTCGACTACCCAGGCACCGGCCCCCAGCACGCCCACCTGCGCGACACCGGCCGCGCCCGCTACGCGGCGGTGAGCGACCGCGACGCGCTCGCTGCCTTCCGCGAGCTGGCCCGCCTGGAGGGCATCATCCCGGCGCTGGAGACCGCGCACGCGCTGGCCTACACGCTCGGGGCAGCCGACAGCGAGCTCGACCTGGTGTGCCTCTCCGGTCGCGGCGACAAGGATCTCGCCGAGGTGCTCGCGCTCTCATGAGCGAGGGCATCCAGCGAATCGCGACTGCGTTCGCGAGCAGGCGGCCCGCGGCTGCGCTGATGCCCTACCTGATGGGCGGCTTTCCCACGCTGGAGGAGTCGCGGCGGATCGGCGAAGCGTGCGTGGAGGCGGGCGCCGACATAGTTGAGCTGGGCGTGCCCTACTCCGACCCGCTGGCCGACGGCCCGGTGATCCACGAGGCCGCCACCCGGGCGCTCGCCGCCGGCGCCAACCTCGCCGGGGTGCTCGAGGTAGCGCGCGCGCTCGCCCCGCGGGTGCCGGTGGTGCTGATGTGTTACGCCAACATGGTGCTGGCGCCGGGCGCCGAGAAGTTCGTGGAGCGGTTGGCGCGCACCGGGGCCAGCGGGCTGATCGTGCCCGACCTGCCCTACGAGGAGGCCGATCCAGTGCTGGGCGCGTGCGACGCACATGGGCTGGCGCTGGTGCCGCTGGTGGCGCCCACCACGCCGCCGCAGCGCCTCGCGCGGATCGGCGCCCGCGCGCGGGGGTTTCTGTACACCGTGTCGGTGGTGGGCACCACCGGCGAGCGCGCCGCGCGGGCGGGGCGTTTCGCCGGAGTGCTCGCCCGCGCCAAGGCCGCCACCGAGGTGCCGGTCGCGCTCGGCTTCGGGATCTCCACCCCCGCGCAGGCCCGCCAGGCGGCCGATGCCGGCGCCGACGGCGTGATCGTCGGCTCGCGGCTGGTGCGCGCCGCGGCCGAGTCGCCCGACCCGGCGGCCGCGGTCGGTGCGCTGGTGGCCGATCTGGCGGCGGGGTTGGCGTGACGCGCCGCCCGCCGTGCCGGTAGGATGCTCAGCCGATGGGATTGATCGCCGCAATCACCGCCGGGTTGGTCGTGTGGATCGTGCTGTGGGCGCTTGGCGCCAAGGGCTTTGACGCGTTCATGCTCGCCGCGGTCATCATGCTGGCGGGCGCCTCTGTGCGGATCCTCGCCGGCTACCTCCCCGGCCGCCGCCGCAGCGACACCTGAGCGGCCGGTGCGTCGCGTCCGGTCGATGCTTGTGCCGGGGTGGCCGGCCGTGCGTCGCCCTCGTCCCGATGTCGCGCCTCGCCGTCGTCTCGATGTTGCGCCGGCCGGGCTGGCGCTGCTCGCGCTGGGGGCGCTCGTCGCTCTCGGAGGCTGTGGCGGGGTGGGGGTGTCGACCGCCGGCACGCTGCCCGGCAACCACCTGACGGTCTACTCCAGCCTCCCCTTCCAGGGGCCCGACGCGGGCGCGTCGCTGGAAATCGAAAACGGCGAGAAGCTGGCGCTCGCCCACGTCGGCGGGCGCGTGGGACGCTTCGACGTTGACTACGCCTCGCTCGACGACGCCGACCCGACCACGGGCGAAGCGACGCCCGGGATCACCGCGTCCAATGCGCGCGTGGCGGCGCAAGACACCTCCACGATCGCCTACATCGGCGAGCTCGACTCAGACGCCACGGCGGTGTCGCTGTCGTTCATCAACGAGGCCGGCATCCTCCAGGTGAGCCCCTCCAGCCCCTACGTGGGCCTCACCTCCTCGCTGGACGCCGGCCAGGACGAACCGGACCGCTTCTACCCCACGGGCCAGCGCACGTTCGTGCGTCTGCAGCCCGGCGACCCGGTGCAGGCGGCCGCGCAGGTGCGGCTGATGCGCACGCTGCACCTGCCCAGCGTGTACATCATCTACGACCTCAACCCGTTCGACGCGCCGCTGGCGGCGATCGTCGCCGAAGACGCCAAGCGCGCCGGCATCAAGGTGGTGGGCGAAGAACAGCTCGACACTTCCACCACCGAATACGTCGGCGAGGTGCACAAGGTGCTGGCCAGCGGCGCGCGCGCCGTGTTCTTCAGCGGCGCCCCCTCCGCCGGCACGGTGGCGCTGTGGCAGCAGCTGCACACGGCCGACACCCACCTGCGGCTGCTGGGCTCCAGCGCACTGGCCGAACCGTCGTTCGCCAGGCAGATCGGCGCCGCCGCCGCCCACACCTATCTCACAACGCCGCTGTTGCCGCTGTCGCTCTACCCGTCGCCGGCGCAGCGCGTGCTGAGCGAATACCGCCGGCGCTTTCACCGCACGGCCGGGCCGTATGCGCTGTATGGGTATGAGGCGATGAGCGCCGTGCTGCTCGCCATCCACCGCGCCGGCCGCCACGGCGACAACCGCGAGGCGGTGCTGCACAAGTTCTTCGCCATCCGCCGCCGCGACTCGGTGCTGGGAACCTACTCGGTGCTGCCCGACGGCGAAACCACGCTGTCGCACTACGCCGTCAACCGCGTGCACAACGGGCGGCTGGTGTTCTACCGGGTGCTCTCGTTGCCTGCGCCGAGCTGAAGCGCCGCGCGCAGCGCTTCACCCAGGTGGGGGTGACGGAACTCGTACCCCAGCATCAGCGGCTTTGCCGGCAGCACACGTGCCCCGGTGGTGACGATCTGCGCCATCTCCCCGTACAGCAGGCGCAACGCGGTGCCCGGCACGGGGAGGATCGCCGGGCGGTGCAGCGCCCGACCGAGCTCGTGCGAAAGCTCGCGGTTGGTGACCGGCTCGGGCGCGGTGCCGTTCACGGGACCTTCCCAGCGCGTGTCCGCCAGCGCTGCGTGCATGATCCCGATGAGGTCGTCGACGTGGATCCACGACACATACTGCCCGCCACCCGCCACCGGGCCGCCCACGCCGAGGCGGAAGGGCGGCAGCATCTTCGCCAGCGCGCCGCCGCGCGGGTCGAGCACTACGCCGGTACGCACCTGCACGGTGCGTACACCCAGCTCGCTCGCCGCGCGCGCCTCAGCCTCCCAGGCGACGCACACGCTCGCCAGGAAGTCGTCTCCAGGCGGTGCCTCCTCGTCCAGCGGCTCCTCCCCGTGGGCGCCGTAGTAGCCGATCGCGGAGGCGCTCACCAGTACGCCGACGGAGCCGGCGCGCAGCCCCTCCACGAGGTTGCGGGTTCCCAGCTCGCGGCTCTCGCGGATCGCCCGCTTGGCGCGCTCGCTCCAGCGCTGCGCCACGTTCTCGCCCGCCAGGTGCACAACAGCGTCACAGCCCGCCAGCGCCTGCGCCGGGGCTGTTTCGCGCAGCGGATCCCACGCCACGGCGTCCACCCCCAGCGCCGCCGTGGCACGCTCGGGATCGCGCGAGATCACCGTCACCTCGGCGCCCTGCTCGCGCAGCCGGGCGACCAGCGTGCCGCCGATCAGGCCGGTGGCGCCGGTGACGGTGACGCGCATCTCAACCGGGCGTCGGCACGCGGCCCTCGCCGGTCGGGGCGCTGGCGGACGCCATCGCGGCATGGGTCCCGGCGGGGGCGTCGGCCGGGGCGAAACCCAGCTCGCGGCCGGCCTGCGCCTGGCCGCTGGAGCGCGCCTGCTCGGCCACCGCGGCGGCCACCGCCGGCGCCACGTCGCGGTTGAACACGGAGGGGATGATGTAGTCCTCGCGCAGCTCCTCCTCTGGCACGATCGCCGCGATCGCGCGTGCCGCCGCCATCTTCATCTCCTCGGTGATCGCTCTCGCGCGCACGTCCAGCGCACCGCGGAAAATGCCGGGGAAGCACAGCACGTTGTTGATCTGGTTGGGGTAGTCGGAGCGGCCGGTCGCCACGATCCGCGCGTACTTGGCCGCCTCCTCCGGCGCCACCTCGGGGTTGGGGTTGGCCATCGCGAACACCATCGCGTCCCCGTTCATCTTCGCCAGCGCCTCCGGCGGCAACACGCGGGCGCCGGAGAGGCCGATCACCAGGTCGGCGCCGTCGATCACATCCGCCGGGGTGCCCGCGCGGCACTCGGGGTTGGTCACCTCCGCATACCAGCGCTTCATCGCGTTCATCGAGCCGTCCACGTAGTCCTCGCGGCGCACGTGCAGCGCTCCTCTGGAGTCGGCGCCGATGATGTCGCGCACGCCCGCCTCGCGCATGATCTTGGTCACCGCCACCCCCGCCGCGCCGAGGCCGATCACCAGCACTTTGAGGTCCTCCAACCGCCGTTCGGTGAGCTTTGCCGCGTTCAGCAGCGCCGCCATCACCACCACCGCGGTGCCGTGCTGGTCATCGTGGAACACCGGGATGTCCAGCTCCTGCTTGAGGCGATCCTCGATCTCGAAGCAGCGCGGCGCCGAGATGTCCTCGAGGTTGATCCCCCCGAAGCCCGGCGCTATCAGCTTCACGGTGCGCACGATCTCGTCCGGGTCCTTGGTGTCGAGGCAGATCGGGAACGCGTCTACGCCGGCGAACTCCTTGAACAAACACGCCTTGCCCTCCATCACCGGCATCGCCGCCGCTGGGCCGATGTCGCCGAGACCCAGCACCGCGGTGCCGTCGGACACGACCGCCACCGTGTTGCGCTTGATCGTGTACTGCGCCGCGCGCTCGGGCACGTCGCGGATCGCGATGCACACCCGCGCCACGCCCGGCGTGTACACCATCGAGAGGTCGTCGCGCGTCTTCAGCGAGTGCTTGTTGCGCTGTTCGATCTTGCCTCCGAGGTGCAGCAAAAAGGTGCGGTCGGTGGTGTCGATCACCTCCACTCCGGGGAGCGCCTCGATCGCCTTCAGGATCCGCGCCCAGTGTTCCCGGTTGGCGGCGTCCACCACGACGTCGCGCACGCTCGCGCTGGCGTCGGCTTCCACCAGATCCACCGCCACCACCGCGCCCTCCGCCTCGCCGATCGCGCCCGTCACGTGCGCCACCGCGCCGGGGGTCGTGTCGTCGAGGCGGACGCGGATCGTCAGTCGGTACTGCGCGCTGGGGATGATGCTCACGGGTGGCCGGCTCCTTCATCGAGGGGCATTGCCGCCATGTTATGCGACTAAAGTGCTCGGCGATGAGCGCGGCGGCCAACGGTTCCATGGGGGGGCGGCGACTTTTTTTGATCGACGGCCCCTCGCTCGTCTACCGCGCCTTCTTCGCGTTGCCGGAGTCGATCGCCACCTCCACCGGGGTGCCCACCAACGCGATCTTCGGGTTCGCCTCGATGCTGGTGAAGCTGGTGACCGAGCACGGCGTGTGTCCCACCGCGGTCGCCTGGGACGCCGGCACGTCCGGGCGCACGGAGCTGTTTCCCGAATACAAGGCGCAGCGGCGCTCGCGCCCGGACCTGCTCAAGCAGCAGTGGCCGGCGATGGCGCCGCTGGTGGAGGCGTTCGGCTATCGCAACGTGACCGTGGACGGATACGAGGCCGACGACGTGATCGCCTCGCTCGCCGCGCGCGCCGCCGCCGCCAACCCGCCGGTGCCGGTGACGATCGTCACCGGCGACCGCGACGTGTTCCAGTTGATCGACGAGGGGGGTTTGGTCGAGGTGATGGCGACCGCGCGCGGCATCACCGACACCAAGACCTACGACCGCCAGGCGGTGATCGACCGCTACGGCATCCCGCCCGAGCTGATTCCCGACTTCTACGGCCTCAAGGGCGACACCTCCGACAACATTCCCGGCGTTCCCGGGATCGGCGACAAGACCGCCGCGGAGCTGATCCAGCGCTACGGAACGCTCGAGGAGGTGCTGGCCCACGTCGCCGACATCAGCGGCGCCAAGCGCAAAAAAAACCTCGAAGACCATGCTGAGGACGCGCGCGTCTCCAAGCAGCTGGCCACGGTCGACCGCGAAGTGCCGCTCGAGTTCGACCCTGCCGCCGAAACGGCGCGCGAGCCCGACCGCTCGCGGCTGCGCGAGGTGTTTCGCGAGTACGAGCTGCGCGATCCGCTGCGCCGGTTGGAGGAGGCGCTCGGGGAGACGCCGCTCGCGCCGGCGCCCGCGCCGGGCGAGACCCACGTCGTTGGCCGCGTGCGTGCCGGCACGCTCGCCGACCTCGCCGCGCTGCCGGATCCCGCAGTGAGGGATCCCACCCACTCAGGGGAGCTGTGCGTCGCGGTGCACCAGGCGGAGGTGCCCGAGGGAGCGCTGTTCGCCGAGGGCGGCTGGCGCTTTGCGGTGGCGCACGGCAAAAAAGTGCTGGTTGGCGACTGCGACGGACCCGAAGCGGTGGCCGCCGCGTGCGGTGAGCGCCCGGTGGTGGTGCACGACGCCAAATCGCTCGGGCGGGTGCCGCCCGGGCTGGTGCACGACACGATGCTCGGCGCCTACCTGCTGGAGCCGGCCCGGCGCGGCTACCCGTTCGCGGAGCTGTGCGAGGAGCGCGGCCTTCTCAGCGCGCTGGACGACCCCGCCGCCCGCGACGCGCTGCTGGTGGGGGCGCTGTCGCAGTGGCAGCGCGGAGAGATCGCCGCGCGGGGTTTGGAGGGGGTGATGCGCGACATCGAGCTGCCGCTGGTGGCGGTGCTGCGCGACCTGGAGGTGCTCGGCGTGCGTCTCAACGTGCCCCGCCTGCAGGAGGTGGCGGCGCGTGTGCGCGAGGAGATCGAGAAGCTCGAACAGGAAATCTTCGCGCTCGCAGGCGAGGAGTTTTTGATCGCCTCGCCCCAGCAGCTGGGCGAGATTCTGTTCGAGAAGCTGGGGCTGTCGCGCAAGCGGCGCGGCAAGATCGGCTACTCCACCGACGCGCGCGTGCTGCAGGCGATCCGCTCCGAGCACGCGATCGTGCCGCAGATCGAGCGCTGGCGCGAGCTCTCGACGCTGATCAAGACTTATTTCGACGTGCTCCCGGCGCAGTGCGACGAGCGCTCTCGAATCCACACCACCTTCCTGCAGGCGGTCGCGCAGACCGGGCGGTTGTCGAGTACCAACCCCAATATGCAAAATGTGCCGATCCGCACCTCGCTCGGTCGCGAGATCCGCGGCTGCTTCGAGGCCGAGCCGGGGCGCGTGCTGATCTCCGCCGACTACTCGCAGATCGAGCTGCGCGTGCTCGCCAACGCCGCCGAGGAGCCGGTGCTGAAGGAGATCTTCGCGCGCGACGAAGACGTGCATACCGCCACCGCCTCGCAGGTCTTCGGAGTCGCCCCCGAGCAGATCGACCCCGGCATGCGCTCGAAGTCGAAGATGATCAACTACGGGATCGTCTACGGCCTCTCCGACTACGGTCTCGCCGACCGCCTCAACATCCCGCGCGCCGAGGCCAAGGAGTTCATCGACACCTACCTCGCCCGCTTCCCGCGCGTGGCGGCGTTCATGCTCCAGACGATCGAGCGCGCCAAGGAGGAGGGGCACGTCACCACGCTGTGGGGCCGCCGCCGCCAGATCCCCGAGCTGCGGGCGCGCAACTTCCAGGTGCGCTCGCTCGGCGAGCGGCTCGCCGTCAACACCGTCGTGCAGGGCACTGCCGCCGACATCATCAAGCTGGCGATGGTGCGCTGCCACAACGCGCTCGCCGCGTCCGGGCTGGATGCCTGCCTGATCCTCACGATCCACGACGAGCTGCTGTTCGAAGCCGCACCCGCCGACGTGCCCGCCGCGCGCGAGCTGATCGAGCGGGAGATGGTCGGGGTGTGGGACCTCGAGCCGCCGATGGCGGTCGAGATCGGCGTGGGGAGCAACTGGCTGGAGGCGAAGTGAGTCGTTTGTTCGCGGTGCTGCTGGCGGGCGGCGCGGGCGCGCTGGTGGGGATGCAGGCGCCGGTCAACGCCCGTCTCGGCCGGGGCGTTGGCAGCTTGCAGGCGGCACTGTTCTCGTTTTTGGTGGGCACCGTCGCGCTGGCGGTGGCGGCGACGGTCGCCAAAGGCGGCCTCGGCTCCTTCCGCCACGTCGGCGGCGTGCCGTGGTGGGCGCTGATCGGCGGTCTGCTGGGCGCCACCTACGTCACCGTGGCGATCCTCACGGTGCGCACGCTCGGGGCGACGGGACTCACGGTGGCGGTGATCACCGGCCAACTGGCGATCTCGGTCGCGATCGACCGCTTGGGCCTGCTCGGCATCGCCCGCCAGCCGCTCGCGCTGCACCGGATCGTCGGGCTCGCGCTGCTCGTCGCCGGCGTCGTGCTGGTCGTGCGGCGGTAGCGGCCGCGTCGGGGTTCGGGCGGAAGAGGAGAGGGGGAGGGAGGGAGGGAGTTGTTGATGTTGTTCTTTTTGGACGCCAACCAACTCAAGACCTCATTTTTGTTGTCAGGATTTGGTTGGCGCGCATTTGGATGACATCTACCGACCACGCGTCGCGCCCGCCGGCCGGCTCGACTTCCCGCCTCGACCTCCCGCCACCTCCGCGTACGCCTCGCCCAGCAGCCGCACGCCCTGGGCGATGGCCGGCTCGGAGAGGTTGCCGAAGCCGAGCACCAGCCCCGGCGGGCCGCCGGCGGTGAAGCTGTGCAGCGAAAGGCCCTCCACGCCGACTCCGCGCGCGGCGGCGGCTTTCAGCAGCGCCGGCTCGTCGGCGCCGGTGGGTAGCTGCACCAGCTCGAACAGGCCGGCGGCCGGGTGGGTGGGTCCATTCACGCGCGCGCCGGGAAGGTGCAGGGCGAGCGCCTCCAGCAGCGCTTCGCGGCGGCGTTGATAGAGGGCACGCATACGCCGCACGTGGCGGTCGAGCTCGCCGCGCACGATGAAGTCGCGCAGCGCCAGCTGCCCCAGCGTCTCCGAACCGCCGTCGTGCACAGCCTTGGCGGTGGCCAGCTGCCACGTCAGCCACGAGGGCACCAGCATCCAGCCGAGGCGCATCCCCGGCGTGAGGCGCTTGGAGGCGGAGCCGACGTACAGCACCTGCTCGGGCGCCAAACCCTGCAGCGCGCCCACCGCCACGCGGTCGTAGCGGTACTCGGAGTCGTAGTCGTCCTCGACGATCAGCCGATCCCCGCTCTCCGCCCACTCCACGAGCGCGGCGCGACGGGCGGAGCTGAGCACGGCGCCGGTGGGGAACTGGTGGGCGGGCGTCACCACCACCACGGCGGCGTCGCTGGCGATCAGCTCATCGACGCGCAAACCCTGGGCGTCGACGGGAATCGGCACCACCTGAAGGCCGGTCTGTTCGGCGATCAGCCGGTGCTGGTGCCAGCCGGGGTCCTCGTGTGCGATCGCCTCCACACCGAGGCCGTGCAGCACGGTGCAGGCCAGCGCGAAGCCCTGCATGAAGCCCGTGCAGATCGTCATCTGCTCGGTGTCGGCCGCCGCGCCGCGCACCCGCGCGAGGTAGTCGGTGAGCGCCTCGCGCAGCTCCGGAAGCCCGCGCGGGTCACCGTACCCGAGCGCGTCCAGCGGCGACTCCCGCAACCCCGCCCGCAGCGATCGCAGCCACTGCTCGCGCGGGAAGCCGGCGAGGTCGGGCAGGCCCGGATGGAAGTGGTAGGGGAAGCGCTCCAGCAGTGAGCGGGCGGGGGCGCGCTGAGTGGCGGCGCGCACCGCCGCGCTCACCCTCGCCGGCGCGCCCCGGCGGGTGCTCAGATAGCCCTCGGCTGCCAACTGGCCGTACGCCTCGCCCACCACGCCGCGCGACACCCCCAGCTCGGCCGCCAGACCACGCGTCGAGGGCAGCGCCGCGCCGGGCGCCAAGCGCCCCGTGCGAATCGCCTCGCGGATGCCGCCGACGAGCTGCTCGCCCAGCGACAGCTCGCCGCCGCGGTCGAGCTCCACCAGCAGCTCTGGGCCAACTGGTCCTCTCTGATGGGACACAACTGGCACTGTACAGCGAGCCAGTTGCGGCGTAGCTTGATCCCACACTCTCGATCAAGGAGGACACCATGAGCCAGATAACCGTTGTGGGAGGCGGGCTTGCGGGGCTGACGGCGGCGATCGCGTGCGCCGAGGGGGGCACACAGGTGCGGTTGCTTGAGGCGCACGAGCAACTGGGCGGCCGGGCGCGCAGCGCCGACGGGCCCTACAAAGCCAACCTCGGTCCCCACGCGCTGTACAGCGACGGCCCCATGTGGCACTGGCTGAACGAGCGTGGTTTGCTGCCCAACCACGTTCGCCCGCCGCTGAGCGGTGCGCGCTTCCGCCACGAGGACCGTGTGCATCGCACGCCGCCGCTGGGCACGATCCCGGCGGTGCTGCGCCTGCGCGGTCGCCAGGCGCCGGTGGAGCAGGACTTCCGCGGCTGGGTGACGGCCCACACCGACGAGCGTGTGGCCGCGGCGCTGTCGTCGGCCGCCGGCGTCTACACGTACCACCACGACCCCGGAGAGCTGTCGGCGGCGTTCGTGTGGGAGCGCACCGTGCGCCTGTTCCTCTCCACGCCACCGCCCTCCACGGTGGTGCGCTACGCCGCGGGCGGCTGGAGCGGGATGGTCGCCCCGTTGCAGCGCCGTTTGGGCGAGCTGGGCGTGGAGGTGCACACGGGTCATCGCGTCGATTCGCTGCCCGAGCCGCCGGTGATCCTCGCCACCGAGCTGCACCAGGCGGCCGAGCTGCTGGGCGAGCGCCTGCAGTGGCGCAGCGGCAACACCGTGTGCCTCGACGTCGGCCTCTCGCGCCGCCGCGGCGATCCGTGGATCGTCTCCGACATGGACGAGTCGGGCTGGATCGGGCGCTACTCCTCCTCCGATCGCCAGATCGCGCCGGAAGGCCACGAGCTGATCCAGACGCAGATGCCGATCCGCCCCGGCGAGAGCACCGACCAGGCGGGCGCCCGTTTGGAGCGGCTGATCGACCAGTCGGTGCCCAGCTGGCGCGAGCGCGAGACCTGGCGCCGCCGCCAGGTGATGGACGCCCGCTCCGGGGCGCTCGACCCGCCCGGCAACACCTGGCGCGACCGTCCCGCGGTCGATCGCGGCGACGGCGTCTACCTGGCCGGCGACATGGTCGCCGCGCCGGGGCTGCTCGCCGAGGTCTCCTGGGCCAGCGGCCTGGAGGCGGCGCGGTTGGCGCTGGCAGCCGCCGGGCGCCCGCGGTTGCGGAAGGTGGCCTGAGGGCCCGGCCCCGCGAACGAGGCCGGCGCGATCCGCATGTAGTGCTCGAACGCCCACTCGCACACCGCCGGGCGCTCGAACGAGCGCGCCAGCAGCGTGACCGCGCGGGTGGGGGTGAGGCGGCCGATCGCGCGCTGGCTGAACAGCAGTGACTCGAACTTCCATTTGTGGGCATCGGAGAAGGCGGCGTAGCGGGCGAGCGCCTGCTCGCGCGTCGCCTCTCCGGCCAGCACCGCGCGCAGCTCCCGGCCGCAGGCGATGCCGAAGTAGAAGGCGGTGCGGATCCCCTCGGCGGTGAGCGGCAAGCAGTGGCCGGCGGAGTCGCCGACGAATAACACGCCGTCCTCCGTCGCCGCGCGCAGCTGGTGGGGAATCCAGTTGCCCTGGTAGCCGCTCTCGCCGAGCCCCAACTCACCGGCGAGCCGCACGGTGGGCTCGCGCACGTGGTGAGCGGGCCAGAACGAGCCCACGCCCACCCGCACCTCCTCGCGCGCGGGGAAGCTCCAGGCGTAGCCGGAGCGGATGTAACGCGGGTCGATCCACAACTCCATCTCCTCCCCGTTCCCCTGCGGATGCACCTCCAGGCCGCGCGACAAACGCGCGCCCGGCGGCTGGATCGGGGTAGCGCGCGAGAGCGTGCGCCGCCAGCCGAGCGCGTCGACGATCAGCGGGGCGCGCAGCTCGCCGCGGTCGGTGTGCACCGTGTGACCCACGCGCTCGCGCACCGTGGCGGTCTCGAACTCGGTGTCGACGGTGCGCGCCTGCTCCCACATCAGCGCGCACAGCTCTCGGTAGTCGAAAGTCGAAAACGTCCACGGCAGCCTCCAGCGCGAGCTGCGCCAGGGGGTGTGCACCAGCAGCTCGCCAAACGTCTGGCGCAGCGCACCGCGCAGCTGCAGGGCGTCCAGCCAGGTGGTGGGAACGCCGCAGGCGGAGGTTTGGCGCTCGCCGATCTCGTAGCGGTCGATCACCAGCACCCGTGCGCCGCAGCCGGCCAGCTCGCGGGCCACCGCGAGGCCGGCAAAGGAGGCGCCGCACACCAGCACGTCGCAGTCGCGCTCCAGAGGCGTGCGCTCCTCACCTCGCTTGGTTGCTCGCACCGGCACGCCGTCAATCATACGAGCGCGCCGCGCCCGCCCGACCCTCGTGAGGGGCTGGCCGGCGCGCACCGGGCGCGCTGCGCTAGGCTTCGACCGGTGCAAGCTCTGATCGAGAAACCCGACGCCCACGTGGTCGAGGGATCCAACGGCCTTCTGCTCGAAATCGACGGGCAGATCGTCCCCAACTACGACGCCACCATGCAGCCCTTCGAGGAGGGCGAGGTGGTGACCGGCCGCGTGGTGCGGATCGACAAGGACGAGGTGCTGGTCGACATCGGCTACAAGTCCGAGGGCGTCATCCCCTCCGCCGAGCTGTCGATCCGCAAGTCGGTGGACCCGCACGACGAGGTGGAGCTGGGCGAGGAGGTCGACGCGATCGTCCTCACCAAGGAGGACCAGGACGGCCGCCTGATCATGTCCAAGAAGCGCGCCCGCTTCGAGAAGGCGTGGCGGCGCATCGAGGCGGCGGCCGAGTCGGGCCAGCCGGTGGAGGGCAACGTGATCGAGGTCGTGAAGGGCGGGTTGATCATCGATCTCGGAGTGCGCGGCTTTTTGCCGGCCTCGCTGGTGGACATTCGCCGCGTGCCCAACCTCGACGAGTACATGGGCACCAAAATCGAGACCAAGGTGATCGAGCTCAACCGCTCACGCAACAACGTGGTGCTGTCGCGCCGCGCGGTGCTGGAGGAGGAGCGAAAGGAGGTGCGCCAGCAGATCCTCGACCGGCTGCAGCCCGGCCTCGTGGTGGAGGGCCAGATCTCCAACATCGTCGACTTCGGCGCGTTCGTCGACCTCGACGGGATCGACGGGTTGATCCACATCTCCGAGCTTTCCTGGTCGCACGTCAACCACCCCTCCGAGATCCTCAACATCGGCGACACCGTGCAGGTGAAGGTGCTCGACATCGACCGCGACCGCCAGCGCATTTCGCTGGGACTCAAGCAGACCCAGGAAGACCCGTGGCAGCGGATCATCGACACCTACAACATCGGCGACGAGCTGGAAGGCACCGTCACCAAGGTTGTGACGTTCGGCGCGTTCGTCGAGATCCTCGACGGCGTGGAGGGTCTCGTGCACATCTCCGAGCTGGCCGCCCACCACGTGGAAAGCCCGCGCGAGGTGGTGCACCCGGGCGACGACATCCGCGTGAAGATCCTCGAGATCGACTCCGAGCGCCGGCGCCTGTCGCTGTCGGCCAAGCGCGTCGAGGGGCAGGTGCTGCCGCTGAAACGCAAAGAGCAACCGGCTGTGGAGCCTGAGGCCGTGGCGTCCGAGGGTGCAGCGCCTGAGGCTGCAGCGCCTGAGGCCGTGGCGTCCGAGGGTGCAGCGCCTGAGGCTGTGGCGCCTGAGGCTGTGGCGCCCGAAGCCGAGGCCACGGTGCCCGAGGCTGTGGCGTCTGAGGTCGTGCCGCCAGAGGCTGTGGCGCCCGAGGCCCTGGAGGCATCGGAGGGCGAGGGGACCGCGGAGACCGCGGCCGAGGATGCCGAGCCGGCCGAGCCGGCATTGGAGGTGGCGGCGCCGGCCGAGACCGTGGCTGAGGCGCCCAACGAAGCGGTTGCTGAGGCGCCGCCAGCCGAGGCCGAGGCTGAGAGCCAGGAGTCGGAGCCCGAAGCAGCCGAGCCGGCTGCGAGCGAGTCTTCCGCGACCGAGCCGGCTGCCCACGAGGCAGCGGCGCCCGAAAGCCCCGCCGAGCAACCGTCCGCGGTCGCCGAGCCAGATCCGGCGCCCGCCGGCGACGCTGCCCAGAGCTGACCGGCATCCCGTGGCGCAGGCGCAGCGGTCGGTCCCACTGATCGGGCTGACCGGCGGCATCGGTGCGGGCAAGTCGACGGCGCTGGCTGCGCTGGAGCGTCTCGGCGCCGCGGTGTTGTCCACAGACGCCGTGGTGCACGAGCTGTACGCCGGCGACCCGCGCCTGCGCGACGCGGTGGTGGAGCGCTGGGGACCTGAAGTGGCGCCCAACGGAGCGGTCGACCGCGCGGCAGTGGCGCGGCACGCGTTCGCCGACGACGACGAGCGGCGCTGGCTGGAGGGGTTGCTGTGGCCGCTGGTGGGCGAGCGGGTGGGGGAGTGGCTGACGGCGGCTCGCACTCACTCGCCGCCTCCGCGCGCCGCGGTGGTGGAGGTGCCGCTGCTGTTCGAGGCGGGGATGGAGGGGCTGTACGACGCGACGATCGCGATTTTCGCCCCTGAACAGCTGCGCCGCGAGCGGGCGGCCGGTCGCGGCCACGAGCTGCTGCAGGAGCGCACCGCGCGCCAGCTCTCCCAGGACGAGAAGGCGGCGCGCGCCACCTACGCCGTTTGCAACGATGGCACCGAAGCGCAGTTGCGGGAGAAGCTGTCGGAGATACTTGGCATGCTGGTGCGATGAGCCACACCCGAGAGCTGTACGCGGTGCGGGTCCCCACCCGCCGCGGGGGCGCGCGGGTGTACGGCTCCGGGGGAGGGGGATCGAGGGGGCGGCGCAGGCTTACGACGGTTGCCGTGCTCGCAGCGGCGATTGCGTTGATTGTGGTGTTCGCCCCGCGGTTGGAGCACGCGGTGCGCGAACTGACGTTGCCGTTGCAGGACGCATCAGTGATCCGCCAGCAGGCGGCCGAAAAGCACCTCGATCCGGCGCTGATCGCGGCAGTGATCTACGCCGAGACCAAGTTCGACCCGCGCCCCTCCTCGGCAGGGGCCCAAGGGCTGATGCAGATTTTGCCGAGCACCGCGCTGTTCCTAGCCCACCTCTCCGGTGGCGTGAGCTTCCACACCGGGGATCTGGCCACGCCGTCGGTCAACATCGCCTACGGCAGCTACTACCTGCGCTACCTGCTCAACCACTACGACGGCAATGAGATGTTGGCGGTGGCCGCCTACAACGCCGGCTCGACCAACGTCGACGAATGGGTGGCGCGGGCGCGCGGCGAAGGCCGCCAACTGACTGTCGAAGCGATCCCGTTCGCGCAAACCCGCGAATACGTACGGCGGGTGCTGAGCGCGCAGCGGGCCTACCGGGCGACGTACGCCGCGCAGCTGGGGCCGAGCTGACGGGGCTACTCTAGATAGGCCCCACGCCCGCGTATGCCTCCCTTCCGCCTCGACTCCGTCTTCACCCCCACAGCCGATCAGCCGCAGGCGATCGCGGCGCTGGCCGAGGGGGTCGAGCAGGGCGAGCGCTTCCAGACGCTGCTGGGCGCCACCGGCACCGGCAAGACGATGACGATGGCGGGCGTGATCGAGGCGGTGCAGCGCCCGGCGCTGGTGATCGCCCACAACAAGACGCTGGCGGCGCAGCTGTGCAACGAGTTCCGCACGTTCTTCCCCGACAACGCGGTGGAGTACTTCGTCTCCTATTACGACTACTACCAGCCCGAGGCGTACGTGCCCAGCCGCGACCTGTACATCGAGAAGGACTCGGCGATCAACCAGGAGGTGGACCGTCTTCGCCACGCCGCCACCGCGGCGGTGTTCGCCCGGCGCGACGTGATCGTGGTCGCCTCGGTCTCCTGCATCTACGGCCTCGGCTCGCCCGAGGTGTACGAGATGAACATGCAGATCCTCAGCCGCGGCGCCGAGATCGACCGCGACGGCCTCCTGCGCAAGCTGGTGTCGATCCAGTACACCCGCAACGACACGGCGCTGGCGCGCGGCACCTTCCGGGTGCGGGGGGAGACGCTCGAGATCTGGCCGGCGTACGCCGAGACCGCCTACCGCGCCACGCTGTTCGGCGACGAGGTGGAGCGGCTAGCGCACTTCGACCCGGTGAGCGGCGAGCTGCTGGAGGACGACATGGAGCACGTGGCGATCTGGCCGGCCACCCACTACAACGTCAGGGAGGGCTCGATCGAGGCGGCGGTCGCGGAGATCGGGCGCGAGCTGAACGAGCGCTGCACGCAGCTGGAGTCCGAAGGCAAGCTGCTGGAGAGCCACCGCTTGCGCCAGCGCACGCAGTACGACATGGAGATGCTGCGCGAGATGGGCTTCTGCTCGGGGATCGAGAACTACTCGCGGATCCTCGACGGCCGTGGCCCGGGGGACAGGCCGTACTGCTTGATCGACTACTTCCCCAAAGACTTCGTGTGCTTCATCGACGAGTCCCACCAAACCGTGCCGCAGCTGGGGGGGATGTACGAGGGCGACCGCTCGCGCAAGCAGACGCTCGTCGATTACGGTTTCCGGCTGCCGAGCGCGATGGACAACCGCCCGCAGCGCTTCGAGGAGTACCTGTCGATTACGCCGCAGCTCCTGTTCGTGTCCGCCACGCCGGGAGAATTTGAGCGCACCCGCTCGGGGCGGATCGTCGAGCAGATCGTGCGCCCCACCGGGATCGTCGACCCGGAGGTGCAGGTGCGTGCCACGCGCAACCAGATCGACGACCTGATGAACGAGATCCGCGCGCGCGTGGAGCGCGAGGAGCGGGTACTGGTGACCACGCTCACCAAGAAGATGAGCGAGGATCTCACGCAGTACCTGCTGGAGATGGGCTTCCGCGTGCGATATCTGCACTCGGAGATCGACACGCTGGAACGCATCCAGATCATCCGCGATTTGCGCCTCGGCGAGTACGACGTGCTGGTCGGCGTCAACCTCCTGCGCGAGGGTCTCGACCTGCCGGAGGTGTCGCTGGTGGCGATCCTCGACGCCGACAAGGAGGGCTTCCTGCGCGGGGAGACCTCGCTGATCCAGACGATCGGCCGCGCCGCGCGCAACGTCAACGGCGAAGTGCTGATGTACGCCGACAAGGAGACCAAGGCGATGCGCGCGGCGATCGACGAGACCGACCGCCGCCGCGAAATCCAGGTGGCGTACAACGAGCGGCACGGGATCACCGCCGCGTCGATCGTCAAGGGCGTATCGGACATCGCCGAGTTTTTGCAGGGCGAGTCCAAGGTTCCCCGCGGCGGCCGCCGCCGGCGCACCGCCGCACGGGGCAGGGGCAAGGCCAAGGAGATGCCCACCCACGAGCTGGAGCGCCTCGCGGTGGAGCTGGAGGAGGAGATGCTGCAGGCCGCCGAGGATCTGCGCTTCGAGTACGCCGCCCAGCTGCGCGACGAGATCCGCGAGCTGCGCCGCGACCTGCGCGAAGCGCAGGAGGCGGAGGGGGCGGCGAAGGAGCCGGCGTAGAGCGGCCGGCGCACGTGCCGGCGTAGGGCGCGAGTCGCGGCAACGGCCGCACGCGCAGCTGCGCGCGTTTTGGCGCGGGTCCGCTACGCTGGCCGATCGTGGAGCACGACGGCCACAGCGAGCAGCGCCGCTTCCCGGTGAGCGAGGGTTACGATCGCGCCGCCGTGGACGCCTACCTGCGCGATCTCGCCGCCGAGGTTGACACGCTCAGACGGGTGAGCGGCGACTTGCACCAGCGCGTGCAGGTGCTCGGCGGGGAGCTGCGGGCGCTCACGGCAAGCCTGCGCGGTGAGGTGGGGGAGGTGCCGGCAGCCTCCGTGCCGCAACCGCCGGCAACGCCGGTGGTTGCTCTGGTCGAGCCGTCGCCGCCTGTCGCCCAGCCAGAGCCGTCGCCCGTCGCCCAGCCTGAGCTGTTGCCTGCCGCCGTCCCACCCGAGCCGTTGCCGGTTGCCACCTCGTCCGGGCAAGCGGAGCGCCCGGTGCCGGTGGGTGCGCGCGGCGAGCAAGACCTCGACGGCGCCCGCCTGGTGGCGCTCAACATGGCGTTGGAAGGCCAGCCGCGCGAGCGCGCCGACGCCTACCTCGCCGAGCGCTTTCAGCTGGACGACCGCACGCAGCTGCTGGACGAGGTGTACGCGGCCGTCGAGGGGTGAGCGCCGTCGGCGGCTCTGCGAGGGGCCGAGGCGGCAGCGAGTCGGCGCGGTTTCGACCTTGCCAGCATCCCTCACCACACGCAGGCGGCGCATCCAACTACAATCCCGGTCCATACTCACGCGCCTGTAGCTCAGTGGTCAACGGCAACCTACGGGGTGCCAAAGAGCAGCGGCCTTTCAAGCCGCAGGTCGGGGGTTCGATTCCCCCCAGGCGCACTACAGAAAAGCCCCGCAAATCGCAGGGCTTTTTATTGCCAGTATCGGAACCAGTCTGGATGCATTGCCCGTGGGTACCGCTCGTGGGTACCAAAGTAGCGTCTATGAGTCGGGCTCGGCGGTCAGTACGGCTTCGATGCGGTGGCGCACGTAGAGCCGGCGTCGGCCGATCTTGACGCTCGGCAGTAGCCCGCGGCGCGCCCAATCTTCGACGGTCGAGACCGGCGCGTGGAGCAGGGCTGCCACCTCGCGGCCGGTCATGACGTCCGCGGCTGTCAGGCGCAGACGTTCGGTGCTGAGTGCGTGCCTACCATTTGTGGTGGAGATGCTGCCCACATGGTTAATGACCGTGAGCGGCGCAAAACGGCCATGTAATTTCCATAGCGCCTGTTGGGGCCCTGTGGAAAGCGGGCTGACCGTCGCGTAGCGGAGCCCGAGGGCGTAGGCGAAGCGGCGGTCATGCAGTGGCGTCCGGTGCCCCGTGAAGGGTGTGGCAGGCGAC
>DATMLP010000019.1:0-39471 GCA_035570415.1 Solirubrobacteraceae bacterium
TATCCGGCATCGACACGCGCTCGGGGTTGAGGAAGCGCTCGAACAGCAGGTCGTAGCTGAGCGGGTCGACGTCGGTGATCGCCAGGCAATACGACACGATCGAGCCCGCCGCCGAGCCGCGCCCCGGACCGACGGCGATGCCGTTGTCCTTGGCGTAGGAGACGAAGTCCCACACGATCAAAAAGTAGGCGTTGAAGCCCATCCGGTCGATCACGTCGAGCTCCATCTCCATCCGCTCGCGGGCCTGGGCGGACGGCGGGTCGCCGTAGCGCAGCCGCAGCCCCTCCTCCACGCGGGCGCGCAGGTAGGCGCGCTCGTCGCTGCCGTCGGGCGTGGGGTAGCGCGGGATCAGCTGCTTGCCGAGCTCGATCTCGACATGGCAGCGCTCGGCGATCTCCAACGTGTGGGCGAGCGCCTCCGGCCACTGCGCGAAGGCGCCGGCCATCTCCTCGCTGTCGCGCAGATAAAACTCGTTGGTGTCGAACGTCAGCTTCGGCTGGGCCAGCGTGCTCTTGGTTTGCACGCACAGCAGCGCCGTGTGGTGTTCGTAGTCCTCGCGGCGCAGATAGTGCACGTCGCCGGTGCCCACCAGCCGCCCGCCGACCTCTCGCGCGATCCGCTCGATGCCGACGTTGCACTTCTCCTGCTCGGCCAGTCCGTTCTTCTGCAGCTCGAAGTAGACGTTGTCGGCGCCGAAGATCTGCAGCAGCTCGTCGGCGTGGGCACGCGCGTCGCCGTCGCGGTCTTCGGAGAGGCGCTGGCAAAAGCGCGAGGCCAGACAACCGGTGAGCGCGACCACGCCCTCGGAGTGGCGGGCGACCTGCTCCAGGTCGATGGTCGGCTTGCCGCGCTGCAGCCCCTCCAGGAACCCGGCCGAGCAGAGCTTGACGAGGTTGCGGTAGCCGGCGTCGTCGGCGGCCAGCAGCGTCAGGTGGTTGCGCTCGGCACGCCGCGCGCCGGGGCGAGCGCCGCCGGGCGCGCCTGCCGGATCGGAGCCGGTGGCGGCGTGATCGTCGACGAGGTATATCTCGCAGCCGACGATCGGCTTGATGTCGTGTTTGGCGCACGCCTTATACAGCTCCACCGCGCCATTCATCACGCCGTGGTCGGTGAGGCCGAGCGCGGGCTGCCCGAACTGCGCGGCGCGCGCGGCGAGCGCCTCGATCTTGCAGGCGCCGTCGAGCAGCGAGTACTCGGAGTGGACGTGCAGGTGGGCGCAGGAGGGGTGGGACACCGAGCTGCGCATCTTAGGCTCGCCGGCGGCGGACCGGAGGGAGCTAGCGGGCGCGGCCCTGGGCGCGGTCGGCCCAGCGCGTCAGACGCGTCGCCACGCGCCGCGCCACCGGCGCCAGGCGGCTGCCGGAGCGCCGGTTGCCGGCGAACAGCCGCGGTACCACGATCACGGTGGACACCTCGGGCGCGCTGGCAAAAGCCGCCGGGGCCGGTGCCGCGGGCGCGGTCGCGGTGGGCGCGCTCGCCGGGGGGGACTCTGGGGACTCCGGCGGCGGCTCGGTGGTGGCCGCCGGCTCCACCTCCCGCGCGGCCTGGGGTGTCGCGACCGGGGGTGTGTCCGGTGCCCGCTCGGTGGTGGCCGCGCGCGAGCGCAGGCGGGTGACGGCGGCGGCCAGCGCGCCCGCCATCTCCTCGCGCCGCCGTGACTCCTCGGCGGTCTCGGCGGGGGACCGTGGCGGAGCGGCAGGTTGCGCGCGCAGGCGGGCGAGCTCCGTTTCCAACGCCCCGATCCGCGCCCGCGCCGCGGTGCGCTCGCGCAGGGACACCGAACGCTCGCGCTCGAAGTCGGCGCGTAGCTCGGCGGCCACTCCCTGCAATGCCTGGATGCCCGCGCCGAGACGCGCGGCGCCCGCGCTCACCGCTGTCAAACGCGCGGCGTGCGCATCGCGTTCCGATTCGGCTCGTATGGTGGCCGCATGCGCGGCGTCCACGCGCCGTTGCCAGCGCTCCTGCTGGGAGCGGTGACCGCGACGCACGCGCATCGCCGCCTCCTCGGCCTCCACACGCAGCTGCTGCTCGGCGTACTCGCGCTGCTTCACGCGACGCAGCTCGAGCTCCCGCTCAGCCAGCTGCACGGTGGCGTGCTCGCGCTCGCGCTCGGTCTCCACCTGGCGGCGGCGCAGCTCTGCGAGCTGGCCCTCCAGCGTCTGCACCGACGCCTCGGCCGCCTCCGCGCGGCGCAGCAGGGCCGCGTCGCCCAGCCACGCGCGGCGGGCGCGGCGCTCGGCGCTCAGATCGCCGTGCGGCGCGGGCTCCTCCTCAGGGATCACGCCTCCAGCGTAAGCATGCGGCCGGACGCCACACGCGAGCCTACCCCTCCCCCTTATCCTCCCCCTCGTTTTCGCGCAGCCGCCACGCCATGCGCGACTGCAGCGAAAACAGCTCGATGAAACCAGGCGAGGCGGCTTGCGGAAAGAGGCCGCCCGAGTCCGAGAAGGTGGCCAGACGGGCGTCGTACACCGCGTAGGGCGACGCCCGCGTAACCACGCGCGCGTGGCCCTTGTACAGATGCACGCCAATCGTGCCGGTGACGCGCTCGTTGACCGACTCCATGTAGGCGTCGAGGTCACGCCGCAGCGGCTCCCACCACAGCCCGGCATAGACGAGATAGGCCCACTGGCGCTCCAGCTGGGGCTTGAACTGATTTTGGTGGATCGTCCCCACCAGCCGCTCCAGCTCCCGGTGGGCGGGCAGGACCAGCGCCGCGGCGGGCACCTCGTAGATGTCACGCACCTTCAGCCCCACGATGCGATCCTCGATGTGGTCGACGATTCCCACGCCGTGGCGGGCGCCGATCGCGGCGGCCCGTTCCAGCAGCTCCACCAGCTCCAGCCCCTCGCCGTCGAGACCGACGGGGATGCCGCGCTCGAATTCGATTTGCACTGTTTGCGCCTCGTCGGGCGCGCGCGCGGGCGGGGTGACCAGCTGGAAGACGTCCTCCTCGGGGGCGTGGTCGAGGTCCTCGATCCAGCGTCCCTCCGAAGAACGTCCCCAGAGGTTGTCGTCGATCGAGTAGGGCACCGTCTCGGTACCTCCCTTGACAGGGATCCCGTGCTCGCGCGCGTACGCGATCTCCTCCTCGCGGCCCATCTGCCAGGAGCGCACCGGTGCGATCACCTTCAGCTCGGGGCCCAGCGTGGCGATCGTCGCCTCGATCCGCACCTGGTCGTTGCCTTTGCCGGTACAGCCGTGCGCGATCGTGTCACAGCCACTGCGGCGCGCATACTCGACCGCCAGCTTGGCGATCAACGGGCGCCCGAGCGAGGTGAACAGCGGGTAGTCGCCGTACAGCGCGTTGGCCTTGATCGCGGGGGCGACGAACTCGTGCGCGAACTGGTGGCGAGCGTCCACCACGTGGCATTCGACCGCCCCGAGCCGCAAAGCCTTTCCCTCGATCACGACATAATCCTCGCCGGGCTGGCCGAGGTTGACGGTGAGGCACACCACCTCGGCGCGGTAGTGCTCCTGGATCCACTTCAGCATCACGCTGGTGTCGAGGCCGCCGGAGTACAGCAGCAGCACGCGGTGCACCTGCTCGGGGTCGGCCTCGTAGGAGGCGGTGGGCGCCATCAGCGCCCGAGCCTGTGCGTCGGATCGGTGGGCCACTACCGCTTTTTCTTTTTGTTCTTCGGCTTGTGCAGCGTGATCGAGCGCGCCAGCGGCGTGGTGGGATGCAGGCCGGCGGCGTTGGTCACCGACGCCGTGAACACGATCGGCTCGCCGAGCGGCAGCTTGGCGGCCGCGGCGCTGTAGGCGCCGGGCGATGGCGAGCTGACGGCGAGGGCGGCGGTGTGCGTGGAGTGGCACACCGGCCGCTTGCCCTGTTTCTTGCGTCCCTTTTTGGTGTGACACTTGGCGGTGACCTTGTAGGCGACGGTGGCGGTGACGGTGAGCGCGAGACCGTTGGGGTCGCTCGCCGTGAGTGACAGCGTGCACGCCGGGGCATGGCACGACACTGCCGTGAGCGCGGCGCTCGGGGGAGCGTCGGCGGCGACCGGGGGGCTGGCGGCGCTGAAATCGGTGGCGACCCCGCCGGCGTTGCTCGCCTGCACTGCGCACACGATCGCCGTGCCGACCAGGCCGGCGGGCAGCGCGAACACGTTGCCCGCCCCGCCCTGCAGCGCCGGGGCGGTCGCACTCGTGGGCTGGAAGGTGTACGTGAACGTGGGCGAGCCACTCCAGCCACCCGGTTCGCACGTCAGCGGGCTGAGCGCCGCCGGCGCCGGACCCACCGACTTGAGCGCCGGCGGGGAGGCCGGCCGCGGCGCCCGGGGCGGGGTTTCGCTGCCTTCGATGAACGCGCGTATCTCGGGGGCCGCCACGTTCGTGAAGATATCGGGCTTGCCCGTCGGGCAGCCGGCTGGGCCGAGGTCCACGACGCCGACCTGCACGGCGGGGTTGCCCTCCGTGACCGGGCTGCCACTGTCGCCCTGACATGTCGCCGAGGTCGGCGACTGTGCACACAGCACCACAGCCGAGTTCACCGCCAGTGTCGGCTGCAGCGCCTGTTCGGACTCTTCCAGGCAGGTGCGGGCGTCGATCGTGGTGAGCGCCGTCAAGTGGAGGTTGCCATTGGGGTTGCTTTCAAGCGCCCCTTCCTCCTTGCCGAAGCCGCTGACGGCGAGCGTCGTACCCGGCGCCGGCGTCGCGCCACCGGCGACGAGCGCGATCGGCTGCACGGCGGAGGAGAAGCTGAGCGGCTGCGCCAGCGTCAGGATCGCCACGTCGTCGCCGACCGGCGACACGCTGTAATAGGGATCCCTGCGGATACCCGCCACGCTGCGCAGCTCCATCGTGGGCGACTCCAGGTAGTCGTGCGAGTCGCCCGCCAGGATTTCGTACGCCTGGGGCGGCTGCGGCGTGGTCGTACCCTCGACGTCGACGCAGTGCGCGGCCGTGAGGATGTGCGTCGTGTCGAGGATCGCGCCGCCGCAGGAGGTGGTGAAGGTCTGGCCGGATTCTTCGAACGGCCCACCTTCGATGTAAACCAGCCACGGCGTCTGTTCGATCGAAGCTTCCTGGCCGTCGATGATCTGCGGCCCGAACGCGTCCCCGCCCCGCGCGCGCGGCGAGAGCGCTCCGGCGGAGCTCGCCGTGATCGCACAGGCGCCCACCACGGCCGCGGCCAACATCGCCGAGCGGCGCAGGGGCTTTGGCAAGCAGGAGCTGGTGACCTCCATGCCTACAACCATCGGCCGGTCCACGGGAGGCCTGAAGGGGTTAAAGCTCACCCCGCCGCTCACCCCCCGCCAGCGCCGCCCCCAGCCGCGCGAGCGCCTCATCGAGGTCGTCCTCGGTGACGATCAGCGGCGGCAGCAGCCGCACCGTGGTCGGCCCGGTGGCGTTGACGATCAGCCGCTGCTCCAGCAGTGCACGGCGCACCACGCCGGGCGCAGCGATGTCCAGGTCGCACGCCAGCATCAGCCCGCGGCCGCGGACGGCGCGGACGTGCGGCAGCCGCTCCAAGCCGGCGGCGAGGCGCACACCGAGCTCGCGCACGCGCGAAAGCAGCGCGAGGTCGTCGGTTATGTCAAGCGCCGCCAGCGCCGCCGCGCAGATCACGGGGCCGCCGGCGAACGTGGAGCCGTGGTCGCCGGGAGCGAACACGTCGGCGAGGCGCTCGCCGGTGATGAGCGCGCCGATCGGCAACCCGCCGCCGAGCGCCTTGGCGGCGGTGATCGCGTCGGGGAGGACGTCGAGCTGCTGATAGGCCCAAAGCGTGCCCGTGCGGCCCATGCCGCACTGCACTTCATCGAAGATCAGCGCTGCGCCGTGCTCGTCGCAGGCGGCGCGCGCCGCGCGCAGCAGCTCCTCGGAGAGCACGTGCACGCCGCTCTCGCCCTGGATCGGCTCCAGCAGCACCGCGGCCGTGCCCGGGCCGACCGCCTCGCAGAGCGCGTCGGGTTGGGGCGCCACGGCACGGAAGCCGGGCACCAGCGGCGCGAACGGCGCCTGCTTTGACTCCTGCGGGGTGGCCGACAGCGCGCCGTAGGTGCGGCCGTGGAAGGCGCCCAGCACGGAGACGATCTCGCCGCCGGGGCGCGCCTTGCGCGCCAGCTTGATCGCCGCCTCGTTGGCCTCGGCGCCGGAGTTGCACAGGTACACCTTGCCGCCGAGGCCGGTGCGCGACAGGCGCTCGGCCAGGCGCATGGCGGGCTCGGTGTAGAAGAGGTTGGAGACGTGCACCAACCGCCCCACCTGCTCGCGCACGGCGTCCACCACCCGCGGGTGGCAGTGCCCGACGTTGGTGACGGAGATGCCGCACAGGAAGTCGAGGTACTCCTCGCCGTCGGCGTCCCACAGCCGCGCGCCCGCGCCGCGCACGAACTCCACCGGCAGGCGGGCGTAGTTGGCGGTGAGGCTGGTCACCTCGATGTGTTGCAGCTCGGCGACGCTCATACGGCGCTCCTCGCGACGGGCCGGCAGAGGGAGGGGCGTGCGTGTGCATATGTAAATTGCGAAGATGGTGCGCCATAGTTATACGCGGCGCGAAATTGCGAGTACAGTGAGCTCATGGGGCAGCCTCGATCTTGGTGCCGATGCCCGCGTCGGTGAACAACTCCAAGAGCAGCGAATGGGGAATCCGCCCGTCGATGATGTGCGCGGAGCTGACCCCCCCCTGAATGGACTCCAGGCACGCCTGCAGCTTGGGCCGCATCCCCCCCTGCAGCGCGGGCAGGGCGTCGCGCACCTGCTCGGCGGTCGCCTGGCCGATCAGGCTGGCAGAGTCCTCGGGGTCAGACAGCCAGCCGGCGACGTCGGTGAGGAACACGAGTTTGCAGGCGCCCAGCGCGCGCGCCACCGCGCCGGCGGCCTCGTCGGCGTTGATGTTGTGCGAGCGGCCATCGCGGTCGGCGCCGACGGAGGCGATCACAGGGATGTAGTCGCGCGCGATGTGACGCAGCACGTCGACGTTGACGCGCTCGATGCGGCCCACGAAGCCGATGTCCTCGCCGCCGGGCGCGGTGCGCCGGGCCACGCGGAACAGCGCGCCGTCATCGCCGCACAGCCCCACCGCGGGCTGGCCGTGGCGGTGGAGGCGGCCGACGATCTCCTTGTTGACCTTGCCGACCAGCACCATTTTGGCGATCTCCACGGTGGCCTCGTCGGAGACGCGCAAACCGCCGACGAACTGCACGGGCAGGCCGAGGCGCTCCATGTAGGCGGTGATGTCGGGTCCGCCGCCGTGCACCACGATCGGCTGCAGGCCGACGTACTTGAGCAGCACCACGTCGCGCGCAAACTCCTCGCGTAGCGCCGGATCCTCCATCGCCGCGCCGCCGTACTTGATCACGGCGGTCTTGCCGTGGAACTCGCGGATGTATGGAAGCGCCTCCAGCAGGGTGGCGACGTCACGCCTCAAAGGGGCCTCCCCGCTCACGTGGTGTACTCCGCGTTGATCGTGACGTACTGGTGGGAGAGGTCGGAGAAGAAGACCTCGGTTTCGGCGCCGTCGCCAGGGATCGTGAGCTCGTATTCGACTTCGCGCCGCTCGATCGCGCACGCGAGCGCGTCGGCGTCGTGGTTGACGGCGGCGCCAGCGACGCACACGGGGATGCCCTCGATCGAGATGTCCACGGGCAGCGGCGCCGAGCCGGGCAACGCAGCGCCGGCGGTCATCACCAGGCGTCCCCAGTTGGTGTCGGCGCTGTGCAGGGCGGTTTTGACGAGTGGGGAGTTGGCGACGCCGCGCGCGACCGCCTCCGCCCGCTGGGCATCCCCGCCGCGCACCACCACGCGCGCGATCCGCGCGGCGCCCTCGCCATCGGCCACCATCAAGATCCCCAATTGGCGCAGCAGCGCGTCGAGCGCCTCGCCGAAGCGCAGCTCGTCCTCGCTTTCGGGCGCCACCTCCACGCCGCTGGCGCCGGAGGCGATCAGCACGGCGGTGTCGTTGGTGGAGAGATCGCCGTCGACGGAGCAGCGGTCGAAGGAGCGCTTGACGCACACCCCCAGCAGCAGGTCGGCGGTGTGCGGCTGCAGCGCGGCGTCGGTTTGCACGAAGCACAGCATGGTGGCGAAGTTGGGCGAGATCATTCCCGCTCCCTTGCACTGTGCGGTGAGGCGCACGGCACCCGCGGGCAGCTGCACCTCGAGGTTGGCGCGCTTCTCGAAGGCGTCGGTGGTTTGGATGGCGTGCTGGAAGTCGACATCGCCCTCGCGGCGCAACTGGCGGCTGGCGGCGAGGATCCCCTGCAGCGCGGAATCGACGGGCATGTACCAGCTGATCCCGCCGGTGGAGCCCAGCAGCACCTCCTCGGGCTGCACGCCCAGTGCGAGCGCGGCCGCCCCCTGAGTCTTGGCGGCGTCGTCCAGGCCGCGTGCGCCGGTGGCCGCGTTGGCGCAGCCGGAGTTGGCGAGCACCGCGCGCAGCGCATCCAGCCGGCAGCGCTCGCGGCTGAGCAGCACCGGCGCGGCCGCCGTGCCGCTGGCGGTGAAACGCGCGGCGCTGGTCGGCTGCGGGGCGTCGCAGATCAACAGGCCGAGGTCGGTGTTGCCGGAGGGCTTGATCCCGCACGCCACGCCCGCCGCACGGAAGCCGACCGGCAGACCCGCGTCGGGCGGCAGTTCGCGCACGTGCTTGGGTGGCGCCACCCAGCGGGAGCTGAAGAACGGCCGCGGCGGGCCGTCGCTGGAACGATCGCCCCACACGTCGTTGCCAGCGCTCACAGCAACCCCTCCGTCTCGTGGAAGCCGTACATCAAATTGAGGTTTTGCACCGCCTGCGAGGAGGTGCCCTTCCAGAGGTTGTCGATCGCCGAGAGCACCACGATCTTGCCGGTGTGCTCGCTGAGCGCCACGTGCAGCCGGCAGACGTTGGTTTCGCGCACGTCGCGCACCTCCGCCGGCGCCGACGCCAGCTCGACGAACGGCTCACCGGCGTAGGCGTCCTCGTACATCACGTCGAGCTCGTCCTGCTCCATCGGCCGCGTGGGCGTCACATAACAGGTGACCAGCTCGCCCTGGTCGAGCGGCACGAGATGGGGAGTGAACTGCACTCGCAACCCGGGCCGACCGGGGTCGAGATCGTCGAGCTGCTGCTCGATCTCCGGCGTGTGGCGGTGGCGGACGACGTTGTAGGGCAGGATGTTCTCGCCGCTGTTGGAAAAGTGCGTCTGCCAGGTCGCCGCGCGGCCCGCACCGGACAGGCCCTGCTTGGCGTCGATCACGAGGTCGGCGATCAGCCCATCGCGCGCGAGCGGGGCGAGGCCGAGCAGCGACGCCGTCGGGTAGCAGCCCGGGGTGGCGACGAGGTCGGCCGCCGCGATCGCCACACGGTGCAGCTCGGGCAGCCCATATGAAGCGTCTTCGAGCAGCTCCGGGTGCGGATGCGGGCCGTACCACCGTTCGTAGATGGAGAGCTCGGAGAGACGAAAATCGGCGCTGAGGTCGACCACGCGCACGCCGCGCGCGCGCAGCGCGGCCACGACCGGAGCCGAGGCGGCGTGCGGGTAGGCGACAACCGCGGCATCCACGTCACCGTGACGATCGAGATCGAGCCGCTGCAACTCCAACGGCACGCGGTAGCGCGGATAGAGATCGTCCAGGCGCTGGCCGGCCTCCGCACGCGCCGTGACGGTGCGCAGCTCGAACCGCGGGTGGCGCCACAACAGATTGGCCGCGAGCGCCCCCGCAAAGCCCGTGGCGCCGGCGACGAGCACGCGCGGCGAGCCGGACGCAACCCGCTGCTCAACCACGCAGCTCACCCCCGATCTCCTGCAGCGCCTGCACGATCTGCGCGCGGGTGGGCGCCACGTCGTCGTCGGTGAGCGTGCGGTCGAGCGCGCGGAAGGAGAGCGCCAGCGCCAGCGAGCGCCGGCCCTCCCCCACCTGCTGGCCGGTGTAGACGTCGAAGATCTCCGCGTCCGCCAGCGTGTCGCCGCCGGCGGCGCGCACGCCCGCCAGCACCTGCCCGGCGGCAACGTCGTCGGGGAGCGTCACCGCGAGGTCTTGGCGCAGCGGCGGGAACGCCCCGAAAGCGCGGAAGGCGACGGTTTCGGGCGCCACCGCCGCCAGCCGGCCGAGATCGATGGCGAACGCGGCCGTGCGTCCCAGGTCCCACGCGGCGGCGACCGTGGGGTGCAGCTCGCCGAGGAAGCCCAGCATCGCCCGCGTGGCCTCGGCGGCGGGCGAGGAGCCGCCATCCCCCGGAATGGACACGAGCACCGCCGCGCCGCGCCCGGGATGCAGGAACGGCCAGTCGGCCGGTGCCACCGACCAGGACACGTGGAAACGGTCGAGCAGCGACGCCAGCAACGCCTTGGCGGCGAAGAAGTCGGCCTCCGTTCGCTCTCCGCGCCACGCGCGCGGCGCGAGGTGGCCGCTCAACAGCACCCCCAGCCCGTGATGCTCGTCGGCGGGCAGATCGCCGCCGCCCGCGGCCCGGTAGACGGTGCCGGACTCGAAGATGGCGATGTCGGCGCGCCCGCGGGCGACGTTGTGGCGGGCGGCGTCAAGCAGCGAGCCGAGCAGCGTGGGGCGCAGCATCGACTGCGACTCCGACAGGGGGTTTTCCAGCATCACCACGTTGCGCAGCGGATGGTCTGCCGCAATCAGCAGGCGATCGAGCAGCCCGGGGTCGGTGAAGCTCCAGCCGACGATCTCGTGCAGGCCGCGGCCCACCAGCGCGTCCTCGGCCGCGCGGCGCACGCGCTGGGCGTGGGTGAGCCGGCCGGCCGCACCGCGGCGGGCGGGCAGCGTGGCTGGCAGGCGCTCGAGGCCGTCGATGCGGGCGACCTCCTCGATCAGGTCGACCTCGCGGGAGACGTCGAGGCGGCGCACCGCCGGCACGGTCACCTCGAGGCCGTCGTCGGCCGGCGCGCAAGCAAAGTCGAGCGCGGTGAGGATCTCCTCCTGGCGCGCGCGCGCAACGGGCACGCCGAGGATCGACTGCACGCGGCGCTCGCGCAGCCGGATGCGCGGCAACGGCCGCGGCTGCCACGCGGCGCCGCGCTCGTCCGCGCCACGCTCGGTTGCGCCGCGCTCCCCCGCGCCGTGCTCGCCGCCGACGTCGATCGTGCCGGGCAGCGGCGTGGCGCCGCACAGTTCGATCATCAGCTGGGCGGCGAGCGCTTGGGCGTGCATGCACTGCTCCGGGGCAAGGCCCTTCTCGAAGCGCGAGGAGGCCTCGCTGCGCAGGCCGAGCGTCCACGAGGAGCGGTGGATGTTGGGCCCGCTCCAGTTGGCCGCCTCCATCAGCACGCGGGTGGTGCCCTCCCCCACCTCCGAGCGCACGCCACCCATCAGCCCGGCGATCGAGGTGGGGCCGTGGGCGTCGGCGATCAGCACCATCTCGGCGTCGAGCGTGCGCGTCTGACCGTCGAGCGTCTGCACCTGCTCGCCCTCGGCGGCGCGGCGCACGATCAGGCGTCCGTGAGCGACGCGGTCCAGGTCGAAGGCGTGCAACGGCTGGCTGGTGAGCAACATGACGTAGTTGGTTATGTCCACCACGTTGTTGATCGGGCGCTGGCCGGCGGCGCTGAGCCGCGCTTTCAGCCACGGCGGCGAGGGGGCGATCGTGACGTGCTCGAACGCGCGCGCGGTGAAGCGCGGGCAGAGATCGGGGCACAGCACCTCGACGGCGGCGACGGCGAGCGGCCCGTCGCTCCCAGGGTCATCGCTCCACGGCGCGTCCGTGAGCGACGCGCCGGTGGCGGCGTGCAGCTCACGCGCCACCCCGAACACCCCGAGGCAGTCGGGCCGGTTGGGGGTGACCTCCAGCTCCAGCACCTCCACGGCGATCGGCAGCACCTCCTGAAGCGGCGTGCCGGGCGCCAGCTCGGCGACCGAAGCCGGGAGACACTCGCCTTCGGCGATGGCCGATTTGGGGATGCGAGCGTAGCGAGTGTCTCCCCAATCGGTCCCCGTTTCGCCCAGCACCATGATCCCCTTGGCGCCGTCGCCGCCGGCGTCGATCTGCAGCTCGGCGGCGGAGAGGATCATCCCGTCGGAGGCCACGCCGCGCAGCTTGGCGCGCTTGATCCTGCTCCCGTCGGGCATCGTCGCGCCCGGCCGCGCCACCGCCACCGTCTGCCCGGCGGCGACGTTGGGCGCGCCGCACACGATGCTCGCCGGTCCGTCGGGCAGGCCCAGCTCGACGCTGCACACGCGCAGCCGGTCGGCGTCAGGGTGGCGCTCGGCGCTCAACACCCTGCCGACCACGAAGCACTCGGGCGAGGGCACGCCGTGGTGGTGGATCGCCTCGACCTTCGTGCCGGTCATCGTCAGCCGCTGCTCGATCGCGCGCACGTCGAGCGCGGGGTCGCAGTATTCGCGCAGCCAGGGGAGCGGAACGCGCATCAGAACTGCTCCAAAAACCGCAGGTCGTTTTCGTAGTAGAGGCGCAGGTCGGGGATGCCGTGCTTGAGCATCGCGATCCGCTCCACGCCCATCCCCCAGGCGAAGCCCTGCACCCGCTCGGGGTCGTAGCCGGGGGCGTTGGCGGCGGTGGTGGGCACGTGGGAGTACACGTTTGGATCCACCTCGCCCGCGCCCAGCACCTCCAGCCAGCCCTCGCCCTTGCACAGGTAGCAGCGCGCGCCGTCGCCCAAAAAGCCCTTGCCGGCGCAGTGAAAGCAGGAGACGTCCACCTCCACCGAGGGCTCGGTGAAGGGGAAGAAGTGGGGGCGCAGCCGCACGTCGCGCTCCTCGCCGAACAGCTCCCGCGCGAACACCAGCAGCGTGCCCTTGAGATCGGCCAGCGTGATGTCCTCGTCCACCGCCAGCCCCTCGATCTGGTGGAACTGCGGCGTGTGGGTGGCGTCGGAGTCGGGGCGGTAGACGCGCCCGGGGATCACCACGTACAGCGGCGGCGGGTGGGCCTCCATCGCGCGCACCTGCATCGGCGAGGTGTGAGTGCGCAGCACCAGCTCCTCCGGACCGCCCGCCGCGGTGGGCGTGGTGGGCGCGCTGCCCGCCGGCCCAGCGGTTGCCCCACCGGCGGGGCGCACGTAGAACGTGTCGGTGCGTGCCCGCGCGGGGTGGGTGGGCGCGTGGTTGAGGGCGTCGAAGTTGTAGTGCACCGTCTCCACCTCCGGCCCTTCCATCACGGTGAAGCCAAGGCCGAGGAACACGTCTTCCAGGTCGCGCATCGTGGCGGTGATCACGTGCAGCCCGCCGATCGGCTGCGGCGGCGCGCCCGGCAGCGTGACGTCGACGCGGTCTTGGCGCAGCCGCTCGCCCAACTCGGCGGCCTGCAGCTCCCGCCCGCGCGCCTCGATCAGCGCCTCCAGCGCCACCCGCGCCTCGTTGGCCGCCTTGCCCACGGCGCCGCGCCGCTCGGGCGCCAGCTCGCGCACGCCGCGCAGCAGCTGGGGCAGCTCGGCCTTGCGGCCCAGATGGCGCACGCGCAGCTCCTCCAGGGCCTCGGTGGACACGGCGGCGGCGATCTCGCCCTCGGCCTGCGCGCGCAGTTGTTGGATCCGTTCGGTCACGACGCCGAAACCCTAGTGACCTCGTACAACGCCACGGTGGCTGCCATCGCCGCGTTCAGCGAGTCGCCCGCGATCGGGATGTGCGCCACCCGCTCGCACGCGGCCGTCAACTCGGCCGGCAGCCCCTCGCGCTCGGCACCGATCAGCAGCGTGAGTTGCCCCTCCGCGGGTCCGCACAACGGCGCGCCGCCGCGGGGCACGAGCGCCACACGCTCCGGCGGCAGCTCGTCGGCCGTGACCGCGCGCGCGAGCGCCACGTGGAAGATCGCGCCCATGCTGGCCCGCACGGCCTTCGGCGAAAATGGGTCGGCACAGCGGGGGCCGAGCGCCACGCACGACGCGCCGAACGCGTGCGCCGCGCGCAGCACCGCACCGACGTTGCCGGGGTCGGCGACAGCATGCAGGTACACACACAGCGGACCAGTCGGGCGCGCGGCCCAGCGCTGCTCGTACACGCCGATCGCCCGTGTTCCCGACCCCAGCGTGCTCACTGCCGCCAGGGTCGCGGGAGCCACCTCGGCGAAGTCGGCCCCCGCCCCGCCGAGCTGGCCGCCGTCGGCGCGGTACCCCTCGACCGGCTCCCAGCCGGCGGCGGCCGCGGCCGCGATCAGGTCCTCGCCCTCGGCCACAAACCGCCCGCTGCGCGCGCGCTCACGCCGGCGGTGCAAACGCCGCAGCTCCTGCAGATGGGGGTTGTGGGGGGAGGTGATGGTCATGGGTACAAAAAAGGCGCCGTCCCTGTCAGGAGCGGCGCCCGGGAGGCGGTGATGTCGGCGACCTCGACGGTCAGGCGGCCGACGCCTCGCGGGCGACCTCGGCAAAACGTCGGAACGCGTCGGCGTCGCGCACGGCGATGTCGGCCAGCACCTTGCGGTCCAGCTCCACGCCGGCCAGCGCGAGACCGTGCATGAACTGCGAGTAGCTCATCCCCTGCTCGCGCGCGGCGGCGTTGATGCGCGTGATCCACAGCCGGCGGAAGTCGCGCTTGCGGTTGCGCCGATCGCGGTAGGCATACGTGTCGGCCTTGATCAGCGCCTCCTTGGCACGCCGGTAGTTGGAGTGCGCCTCGCCGCGGAAGCCCTTGGTCAGCTCCAGCGTGGCGCGGCGCTTCTTGCGCGCGTGCACCGAGCGCTTGACCCTCATGCCTGCGCCCCTCCTTTGGGTGCCCCGGAGGCGCCGCGCGGCGCGGCGCCCTTGCCACCCGCCGCCGAGGCCGAGCCGCTCTTGGAGGGAGCGCCCAGCATCCGCTTCACGCGCGGCATGTCGTGTGCCGCCAGCTGCGCCGGCGCGCCCAGCGTGCGCTTGCGCTTGGCCGACTTCTTCTCCAGGATGTGGCTGGTGAAGGCGTGCCGGCCGCGCACCTTGCCGGTGGCGGTCAGTTTGAAGCGCTTCTTGGCGCCCGAATGGGTCTTCATCTTCGGCATGGCGAGCGGGGATTATGGCAGATGCCTGTCATGAAACGGCTGCTCGCCGCCGATGAAGCTCTAGATGGATCGAGCCTCGATCGCGCATCCGCCCATCGAGCAAGCAGAACGGCTGCCCAACGCGGCGCCGAGCGCGATCTCCCACGCGCTGCGCGAGATCGCCGAAACGGGCGCCCACGACCCCGAGCGGGCGCTCGACCTCGCCTGCGAGCGCCTCGTGCAGTCGATCGCCGCCGCCGAGCGGCTGCGCACGGAACTGCGCGCGCGCTGCGGAGAGCTGCGCACGCTCGAGAACCGCATGCACGTGACCACCGAGATGCTGTCGGAGGGGGTGCTGGTGTTCGACCTGCACGGTCGCACCATCTACGCCAACAACGCCGCCGCGCGGATCCTCAGCATGAGCCACGACCAGCTGCTGGCCCGCCACGTGCGCGACCGGCGCTGGCACTTCCTGCACGAAGACAGCTCGCCGTGGCCCACCGCCGGCCATCCCGCCGCCGAAACGCTGCAAACGGGCCGCTGCGCGCGGGCGGTGACGATCGGCGTGCGCAAGCCCGGCGGCGCAATCACCTGGATCTCGCTCAGCTCGCGCCCGGCGCACGATGAGCACGGGCGCCAGTGCGGCGCGATCGCCACCTTCGCCGACATCAGCGAGCGGCGCACGATCCTCGAGCAGCTGCGCCACCAGGCCCACCACGACCAGCTCACCAATCTCGCCAACCGCCGGCTGTTCCACAAAGAGCTCGACCGCGCCATCTCGCAGGCGCAGCGGCACGGGTGCGCGGTGGCGCTGGTGTACATGGACCTCAACGGCTTCAAGCAGGTCAACGACACGCTCGGCCACCGCTCCGGCGACGAGGTGCTGCGCACGATCGCCGAGCGCCTCTCCGGCGCCATACGCGACGACGAGCTGATCTCCCGCTACGGCGGCGACGAGTTCGTGGCACTGCTGTCGATGCTGCGCCTTCCCGCCACCGAGGTGGAGGCGTTCATGGAGCGCATGCGCCTCACACTCGCCGAGCCGATCCGCGTGCAGGCCGGCGCCGTCAAAGTCGGCGCCAGCCTCGGTGCCAGCGTCTACCCGCACGACGGCTCCTCCGCCGAGCAGCTGCTGCACCACGCCGATGCGGCGATGCTGGCGATGAAGGGCTCGCGGGCGGCGGCGTAGCCGACCGGTGGGCTCTCCGGCGCCCGGGGAAGGCAGCAGACCGAGCGACTGACGGTCGCGACCGAGAACGCTACGCGGCGTCGGAGGCCGGGGTCTCGGCAGGAGCGGGCTGCGTCGGCGCCGTCGCACCATCCTCGCCGGCCGCGGGCTCCTGCGCCGCGGACGCGCCGTCCTGCACCGAGCTCCCCTCGGAGGTGAGCGCCCCGTCCGGCACCGAACCCTCCACAGAGGTGGACGCCCCGTCCGGCACCGAACCCTCCACAGAGGTGGACGCCCCATCCGGCACCGAACCCTCCACAGAGGTGGGCTCCCCGTCGGCGTCCTGCGGTCCGGCGCCATCGGACGAGGCGTCGAAGCGGCCCGCCAGCACCGCTTTGGAGGGGCCCAGCAGCATCGTCATGTTGCGGCCCTCCTGCGTGGGGCGCTGCTCCACGGCGCCCAGCTCCGCAAGCTCCTCGGCGAGGCGATCGAGGATCGCGGTGCCGCGCTCGGGGTGGGTGACCTCGCGGCCGCGGAACATGATCGTCACCTTCACCTTGTCCTTGTGCCGCAAAAAGCGTTCCACGTGGTGCTTCTTGGTGTCGTAGTCGTGCTGGGCGATCTTCGGGCGGAACTTGATCTCGCGCACCGTGATCTGCTGCTGGTGCTTGCGCGCCTGCTTCTGCTTCTGCGCCTGCTCGTACTTGTACTTGGAGTAGTCCAGCACGCGACACACAGGCGGCCGCGCCTCCGGCGCCACCTCGACCAGGTCGAGGTCGCGCTCCTGGGCGAAGCGCAGCGCGTCGGGGGTCTTCAGCACGCCCACCTGGGCGCCCTGATCGTCGATCAGGCGCACCTCGGGCACGCGGATCCGCTCGTTGATCCTCGTCGTGTCCCGCTCGGGCGGGCGCCGGTCGAACCTGCGCGGTACCGGCACTAGCTGTCCTGGCGGCGCGTCAAGCCGATTGGAGTGCGCGGCGCTCTGATGGGATGCGGGAACTCAAGGCGGCCGAGTATAGCGGCGGCGCGGCGGCGCGCAAGTGGCGTGAGCAGAACGTTCACGCGCTCGTCCGGGGCTGCCGACCCAGCGCGGGGAAAGCTTCTGAACAGCCAGCCGATTCCGCCCTCGAGTCGCACCCGCCAGCCTCCGGTTCGCAGATCATGTGTCTGTCTGCTCAATGGGCGATGGCGAAGATGCGCGCCGTCGGACATGCGCCACCAGCCGCTCGGCGAGTTGGTCCACCCCGGTGCTGCCGACCTCCCGTATGCCGTGCTCGCCCGGGCCGGAACGGGTGCGCACCGACACGGTGCCCTCCCTCTCCTCCCGCCCGCCGACAACGAGAATGTTCGGCACTCGGCGCAGCTCGGCATCTCGAACCTTGCGGGGGATCGACTCACGGCGGTTGTCGAGCTCGACACGCAAGCCCTGCGCGCGCAGGCGTTTGTGCACCGAGTCGCCGTACTCGTTGAAGTGGTCTGAGACGGGCAGCACGATCGCCTGCACCGGCGCCAGCCACAGCGGCAACTCGCCGGCGTAGTGCTCGATCAGGATGCCGATGAACCGCTCGAACGAGCCCAGCAGCGCACGGTGGATCATCACCGGGCGGTGCTCTGCGTTGTCGGCGCCGGTGTACGACAGCTCGAAGCGCTCCGGCATCGAGTAGTCGAGCTGCACCGTTCCCAACTGCCACGAGCGACCGATCGAGTCCCTCATGTGCAAGTCGATCTTCGGGCCGTAAAAGGCGCCGTCGCCGGGGTTGACCTCGTGGGCGAGACCCTCGCTCTCCAGCGCCCCCCGCAACGCCGCCTCCGCGCGGTCCCACATCGCGTCGCTGCCGATCCGCCGCTCCGGGCGCGTGGACAGCTCCAGGCGTGGGTCGAACCCGAACAGCTCGTAGATGTGAAAGCCGAAGCGCAAACAGCGCACAACCTCTTCCTGCACCTGCTCCTCGGTGCAGAAGATGTGCGCGTCGTCCTGGGTGATGGGGCGCACGCGCAGCAGCCCGTGCAGCGTGCCGCTGGGCTCGTGACGATGGACGAGACCCTGCTCGGAGTAGCGGATCGGCAGGTCGCGGTAGGAGCGGCGGGCGTCCTTGTAGATCTGGATGTGCGCCGGGCAGTTCATCGGCTTCATGGCCATCGGGCGAGATTCGACCTCGGTGAAGTACATGTTCTCCCGGTACTTGTCCCAGTGGCCGGACTGCTTGAACAGCTCGACGTCGTACAGGATCGGCGTTTTGACCTCCTCGTAGCCGCGCGCGCGGTTCTCCTCGCGCCACAGCTCGGTGAGCGCGTTCCACACCGCCATGCCCGCCGGCTTCCACAACGGGGCGCCGGGGGAGAGCTCGGTGAACTGGAAGAGGTCGAGCTCCCGCCCCAGCTTGCGGTGATCGCGGGCGCGCGCCTGCTCCAGCCGCTCCAGGTGGGCATTGAGGTCGGCCTTGGTGAGGAACGCCGTGCCGTAAATGCGCGTCAGCATCGTGCGGTTGGAGTCCCCGCGCCAGTAGGCGCCCGCCACCGACTGCAACTTGAACGCGCCGATCGTCTTCGTGGAGGGCGCGTGCGGGCCGCGGCAGAGGTCGGTGAAGGGGCCGTTGGTGTACAGCGCAACCGTCTCCAACGGCTGAGCCCCCGGCGCCGCTTCGGAGGCGCTCACCAGATCGTCGATCAGCTCCACCTTGTAATCCTGGTTGGCGGCCGCGAAGCGGGCGCGCGCGTCGGCCACCGGCACGTCCTCGCGCGCGAACGGCTCCGCCGCCTTCACGTGCGCGCGCATCCGGTCCTCGATCGCCGGAAAGTCAGCCTCGGAAACGGTCACGCCGTCGGGGAACTCGAAGTCGTAGTAGAAGCCCTGCTCGATCGCCGGGCCAATCGAGATCTTCACGCCCGGGTACAGCTCCATCACCGCCGTCGCCAACACGTGCGCCGCGTCGTGGCGGATCAGCCGCAACGGCTCGTCCCCCTCGCTGCGCGCGGTCACGATCGCGATCCGCGCGCCGTCCTCCAGCGGGCGCGCCAAATCTCGGACCCCGGGCGCAGCGGTGTCCGCTCCGCTCGTTGCCCCGTCGCCGCCGCTCATCTCCACCGCCAGCGCCGCCCGCGCCAAGCCGGCCCCGATCGCCGCCGCCGCGTCGGCGCCGGTCGCGCCGTCCGGCAGCTCCAGCGGCTTGCCGTCGGGGAGTGTCACGGTGATGCTCATCGCGGCTTGCAGGCTACCCAGCCGGCGCTCAAGCAGGCTGCCACAGCGCGTCGTCGCCCAACGGGGTGCGACGGGCGCGGCCGTCTCCTACCAGCTCGATCAGCGCGCGCTCGGCGGCGGCGCGATCGGGCGGATTGTTTCCCTGCGCCATGATCGCCGCCACCTCCTGGGTGACCAATCCTTCAGGGAAGCGCTCCAGCGCGGCCAGCGGGTGCTCGGGCGGGGGCTCGCGGCGCAGCGTCGGGTCGAGGTTGGCGATCAGCACGTCGTAGGCCTCGATCGGCTGAAAGCCACCGCCCTCCAAACGCCGCTCCCGATCCGTGCCCGCGCCGGCGGTGAACACCAGCGACGGCGCCGAGTAGCGCACCGGACCGTCGGTCTGGCGGGCCTTGCCCTGGAAGTGGGTGGGGCTATTCTCCGCCTGACGGGTCTCGCGCTTGTCGGCCTCGTACGCCTCGAGCACGCGCGCGTCGTCGATCGCCGCCACCACCGCATCCACGTCGACACCCTCGACGCCCGCCAGCGCCTGCGCGATCCCCTCGTTTTCGTCGAGCAGCAACGTGGTTGTAAACCACCCAAATTGCAGCGCCCGCAGCGCCTCCAGCTCGCGGCCGGGGAACAGCAGGCGGACGGCCACGATCGCGCGGCAGGCGCGGGCGGTCGCCGACACGCGCGCCCGCGGGGTCAGCAGGAATGGCATGCCGTAGCGAGCGCGGAACATCAGCTGCCCGTGCGTCGAGCGCGTGGGCGTGTAGCCGCTCTGCACATACCGCTCGGCGCTCTCCGCCAACCCGATCGTCACCAGCCGCCAGTGCAGCTGCTCGCTGTAGCGCCACTTCAGCACCGCCAACGCCGGGCTCTCCGAGTAGCCCCACGGACAGCCGGGGTCGTTGAAATAGGTGACGTCGATCTCGCCCACTGGTGATTCACCATAGCTGCGGCTTCAAGTAGACGTCCGCCTATGCGGCCTGTTTGCGCAGACATCCGTCTGCAAGATGTGCGAGGATTGCTCGCATGCCCGCCCCACCCCAGATCTCCGACGAGCCCCGGATCTCAATCACGCTTTCGCCCGGCCAGGTCGAGGAGATCGTGCGCGCCGCCGAACCGGGCCGGGCGCCGGGCTTCGCCGCGCTGATCTCCGCCGCCCTGAGCCGCGCCGAAGAGATCGGCATGCCCGGGTACGACGACCGCCGCCTATCGCGCTCGCTGCTGCGCGGGCTGGCGATCCTCACCTGCTTCGGCCCCAACGAGTCCACGCTGGGCTTGATGGAGATCGCCGAGCGGCTGCAGATCAGCCCCAGCACGATCCACCGCTACGTGATCACGCTGGTGGAGGTGGGGCTGCTGGAGCAGTCGCCCAAGACGCGCAAGTATTCGCTGCCCAGCGTATGAGCCACGCCAAAGCCGGCCGCCACTACAGTGGCTGCGGGCATGAGAGATCCTGACGACTACGGCGATGGTGAGAACGGTGGCGGGCTGGTAACCGGCGAAGGCACGGCGGGCGCTCCCAGCTCGCGGCCGGCGATCGCGTTGCATGACGTGGTGAAGCGCTATGGCGAGATCACCGCCGTCGACGGCCTCGACCTGGAGGTGCCGCCGGGCGTGTGCTTCGGCCTGCTCGGGCCCAACGGGGCGGGCAAGTCGACGACGATGCGGATGCTCACCGCGCAGACGCTCGCCGATGCGGGGCAGTTGCAGGTGCTGGGGTATGAGCTGCCACGCGAATCCAAGCAGTCGCGCTTGGAGATGGGTGTGGTGCCGCAGCTGGACAACCTCGACGTGGAGCTCACCTGCCGGCAGGTGCTCGCCGTGTTCGCGCGCCTCTACCGCGTGCCGCGCATCGAGCGCGGTACGGCAGTGCAACGCGCGCTTGCAATCGCCAACCTGGTGGGGCGCGCCGACACGATCGTGCGTGAGCTCTCCGGCGGCATGCGCCGGCGGCTGCTGGTCGCGCGCGGGCTGATCCACCGTCCCCGGCTGGTGCTGCTGGACGAGCCCACTGTCGGCCTCGACCCGCAGATCCGCCAGGAGCTGTGGTCGCTGATCGACGGGCTGCGCGCCGACGGTGTGACGGTGTTGATGAGCACCCACTACATCGAGGAGGCCGAGCGCCTCGCCGACACGGTGGCGGTGATGTCGCGGGGCAAAATCATCGCTCAAGGCACGCCGGCGGAGCTGATCCGCGCGCATGCGGGCGAGCAGGTGGTGGAGGTGTACGGACCGCCCGAGCGCCTCGCCGAGGTGAGCGAGTTGGCGGCCGCCAACGGCTGGCCCAGCCGCCGCAGCGGCCCGGCGCTGGCGATCTTGCGCGCCGAGCGCCTCAACGGCCAGGCGCCCGAGGGCGCGCGCCGCCCCGCCAACCTCGAGGATGCGTTCGTGGCGCTCACCGGCGAGGACATCGAGTGAGCGCAGCGCAGGACATCGCTATCGGCGCCGACGCCCCCGTGCGGCGCATCCGCCGCCTGGAACCCGCCGCGCTGGCGGGTGTGATGAGCCGCGACGTGGCGATCTTCGGGCGCTACTGGAAGGCGACCACGTTCTCTTCGATCGTGCAGCCCACCATCTACCTGCTGGCGTTCGGCCTCGGCTTCGGCGCGCTCAACAAATACGTCGACCACATTCACTACATCTACTACGTCGCCACCGGCGTGGTCGCCACCGCGGTGCTGTTTTCCTCCGCGTTCCCCGGCATGTTCAACACGTTCGTGCGCTGGCAGTTCCAGCGCACCTACGACGCGATCCTCGCCGCGCCGGTGGACGTGGAGGAGCTGATCACCGCGGAGGTGCTGTGGATCTCGCTGCGCGCCGGTGTGTACGGGATGGCGCCGCTGCTCGTGGGCATCGCCTTCGGCCTGCCGCCGAGCGCGGGGATGCTGCTGGTGCCGTTCATCGGCTTCGTCACCGGGTTCGGCTTCGCCGGCTTCGGCGTGACGATCGCGGCGGTGGCGAAGACAATCGACAACTTCAACTACGTCACCTCCGCCGTGCTCACGCCGATGTTCCTGGTGGCCGGCACTTTCTTCCCGGTCTCCACGCTGCCGGCGGGACTGCGCGCGATTGCCGAGATCAACCCGCTGTATCACTGTGTGCAGCTGGTGCGCGACGCGGTGCTCGGGAGTCTTGGGCCCGCCGACCTCGGCCACGCCGCGGTACTGGTGGCGTTCGCGCTGCTGATGTGGCGGCTGGCGATCTGGCGGCTGGGCAAACGGTTGATCGACTGAGCCACCCCGGGTTGATCGACTGAGCCACCCCGGGTAGGGTGGCAATGAGATGCCAGAGGGTTACTTCCCGCGCGGGCGCTCGATGCTGCGCCGGGTCCACGACGAGAAGGCGGTGGGGCTGCTGTACGGCCAGCGCGCGCTGTGCGTGGGCGCGGTGAAGCCGCTCAACTATGTGGGCACCAGCAACCACACGCGCAGCCGGAGCGCACCCTTCCGCCGCATCTCCCACACAGCCGAGATGTTCGAGGCGGTGTTCTTCGGCACGCGCGCGGAGGCCGACCGCGTGCTGGCGGCCGTGCAGCGCATGCACGAGCAGGTCGTAGGCGAGCTGGAGGAGGACGCCGGCCCCCGTTACCCGGCGGGCACCCCCTACTCGGCGACGGACCCCGAGCTGATGCTGTGGACGGTGGCGGTGATCGCCGACTCGGCCGAGTGGTTTTACGAGCGCCTGGTGCGCCGTTTGCGTGACCCTGAGCGCGAGGCGCTGTGGCAGGACTACGTGCGCTTCGCCGAGCTGTTCGGTATGCCGCGCGAGGCGGCGCCCGCCAGCTACAGCGAGTTCCGCGCATGGTATGCGCGCCAGTTGGAGGGCGACGATCTGCACCTGACCGATGAGGCCCGCTACATGGGGCATGTGTCGGCGTTCGAGATCCCGATGCCGGCCAGTCGCCAGCCGGGCAAGCGTGTGCACGACCTGGTGATGCTGTGCTCGCTTCCCCCGCGCGTGCGCCAGCTGTACGGGCTGCGCTGCACTCCCCTGCACCAGACGGTCTGCGCGGCCGTGCTGGCCGCCTCGCGCGTCAGCCGCCCGCTGCTGCCGCCCCGGATGGCACGCGGCTCGTGCGTGCCCGAGTTTCGGATGGTGGCCGAGACCGAGCACCGGCGAATCGTGCGCGGCGAACCCACGCCGCAGTTGGCGGAGTAGTCACACCGGGTTGGCAGAAAGCGGGCGCTCCGCCGGTGGCGCCTCGGCCACGGGCGCAGCGGGATCCGCTGGAAATGCCACCTCGATCGTCAGGCCGCCCTCCGGCCGCGCGCGAGCCACGAGCGCAGCGTCGTGCGCGGTAGCGATCGCCTTGACGATCGACAGGCCGAGGCCGTGCCCGTCGCCGTGGTCGGTGCGCCCTGCGCCGCGTTGAAAGGGCTCGAACAGCCGCTCCACACCCGCCGGGGCGATCGGCGCGCCGCAGTTGGCGACGGTAAGCACGGCGCGGGCACGATCGCACGCAATCGTGATTTCGACGCTGCCACCGGGCACGTTGTGGCACACGGCGTTGTCCACCAGGTTGCGCACCAGCCGCGCCGCCAGGCGGGGGTCGCCGAGTGCCAGCGCAGCGGCGAGCTTGGCGTGGACGTTCACGCCGCGTAGCTGCGCCTCGGCGGCGACGGCGCGCAGCGTCTGCGCCACCACCTCCTCCAGATCAAACGCCTCGCGGCGCTCCAGCCCGCGCTCGCTGCTGGCGAGCGTCAGCAGCGCCTCCAGCAGCCGCTCCTGCTCTTCGCCACAGACCAGCACGCGCTCGCAGGCGTGCCGCAGCGAGTGCACGTCGGCGTCGGGGTCGGCCAGCGCTACCTCCAGCAGCGCCCGCTCCACCGTGAGGGGCGTGCGCAGCTCATGCGAGGCGTTGGCCACGAACTGGCGCTGTGACTGAAAAGAGGCATCCAGCCGGGCGAGCAGCCCGTCGAAAGTGTCGCCCAACTCGCGCAGCTCGTCGTCGGGGCCCTTCAGCGCCAGGCGCTCGTGGAGGTTGCTGGCCGAGATCGCGCGGGCCTTACCGGTGATCGTCTGCAGCGGGCGCAGCACACGCCCGGCCAGCAGCCAACCGAGCCCCATCGAGACGACCGCCATGATCGCCAGCGCGATCCCCGACTCGCCCAGCAGGTTGTTGAGTTCGGCGTTGCGTTGGCTGCGCGCCTGGATCATCAGCGCTTCGCCGTGCTTGTGCAGTTCTTCCACCTGCTGCGGCGAGGGTGTGACCTGCGCGCCGCTCGGCAGTTGCAGGTGCACCTGCGGCTGCGGTCCCAGTCCGGGTCCTCCGCCGGATTCGGAGCCTTCGCCTTCAACGTGTTCGGGGCTGGCCTTTTCCGTAGCGATGACGCCGACGCCGCGGGCGCTCTTGACGTAGAGCATGCTGCTCCCCGAGCCGCTCACCAGCAGGTAGGTGATCGCCAAGAGGCCCGCCCCGCACACGAGGAACACGCAGCCGTACATCAGCGTAAGACGCAAACGCACCGTGTAGCGGGGCAAGCGCACCCCCCCGCGCAACGCCCGGCGCAGCAGGCGCCGGCGGAGCGAGTCGATGCGGTTGCGCAGGCGCACACTCACCCCTCGATACGGTAGCCCGCCTGCGGCACCGTCTCGATCAGCGGCGGCTCGCCCAGCTTGGCGCGCAGGCGGCGAACGGTGACCTTCACGGTGGTGGTGAACGGGTCGGCGTTCTCGTCCCACACCCGGCGCAGCAGCTCCTCGGCCGACACCACCCGTCCCTGCGCAGACAGCAGGTACTCGAGCACCGCAAACTCCTTGGGGCTGAGCGCAAGGCGCGCGCCCGCGCGCATCGCCACGCGGTGCGCCGGATCCAACCGCAGCTCGCCGCGCACCAGCGTCGGCGGCAACGGCGGGTGCGAGCGGCGGCCGAGCGCACGGATGCGCGCCACCAGCTCCGCGAACGCAAACGGCTTGGGGAGGTAGTCGTCGGCGCCGAGACCCAGTCCCTCCACGCGCTCGGAGATGGTCGCCGCCGCGGTCAGCATCAGGATGCGGCTGTCGCCCTCGCCCGCCACCAGCCGGCGGCACACCTCGTCGCCGTGCACGCCCGGCAGGTCGCGGTCTAGCACCACCACGTCGTAGTCGGTGAGCGCCACGTGGCTGAGCGCGTCGCGGCCGTCAGCGGCCACGTCCACCGCGAAACCCTCGCGGCGCAAACCGGTCGCGACCGTCTCGGCCAGCTCGGCGTGATCCTCCACCAGCAGCACCCGCATCGTTCAACTCCAGCAGTCGTTCATTAGCGCCCCCTAACCGCTTTCAGGGTGCTCCGTCGGCGGTTACAGCGCGGTGACAGACGCGCTCACCCCCATGTAACCGCCGACCTCGTACAACCAACCCGACACAGCCGAACCGACACAGCCGCAGCACCCACGAAGGAGGACCGCACCATGCATCCAATTCGATCCACGGCGACCATGCTCGCGTGCCTGGCCACGCTGGCGCTGCTCGTCTCAGGCTGCGGCGGCTCCACCGACCCCGGAGTGGCCAAACTCGGCGCCACCGCCGCCTCCAGTACCTCCACGACGACCGGCGGTGAATCACCGGGCGGCGGCGCGCCGGGCGGCGCCTCGGCTTCCTCGGGCGGCGGCAACCAGGGCGGCGAAGAGCACAGCGAAGCGGCGATCGCCGCTCCCGGCGGCCCGGAAGCGCAGAAGAAGATGGTGGCGTTCGCGCAGTGCATCCGCAGCCACGGGGTCCCCGACTTCCCCGAACCGAGCGAAGGCAAGCTGCTGATCAAGGGCACCTCCAAGAATGGCCTCAACCCCGGCTCGCCGCAGTTTCGGTCGGCGATGAAAGCCTGCCGTTCGCTGGCGCCCGCGCCCAAGATCAGCCCCCAGCAGACGGCCGCAATGCAGGCCCAGGCGCTGAAGTTCTCCGAATGCATGCGCTCGCACGGGGTGCCCAACTTCCCCGACCCCAAATTCGAAGGCGGCGGCGTGCGGATGTCACTCCATGCCGGCCCGGGCGGCATCAACCCTCAGTCGTCGCAGTTCCAGGCGGCGCAGAAAACGTGCCAGGGCGATCTGCCCGGTCCCAAGGGCGGTCCGGGAGGAGCGGTGCCGGCTGGCCCCGCCGGTCCATAGATGAGTGTCGAGGAGCGCCGTGGTCGATGGGCCGCGGACGTGGGCTTGTTGGTGAGAACGACGAAACCTTCCCGAAACAGCAGGTGTCCTAAAAACAGCCACGTGGACGGTGAGCGGTGAGCGACCCTGCGTTCGGCGAGGCGACTTCTGTGTCCGGCGAGGCGACGTCTGTGGCCCTGCCGCCGGCTCAGGGCAGCCGGGATGGCGGCCCGTCCGGCGCGTCTGGCGAACGCTCGCTGGCCGATGATTTGGACCCCACCCGCCCGCTCGCCGGAGGCGAGCATCCCCCGGCATCGGCCAGGCCGCCGGAGGGTCGCGCCCGCCGCAGGGTGCTCGCGGGGGTGGTACTGGCACTGGTGGTGGCCGTCGTGGCGGTGATCGCCACCGACCCGTTTGGCGGCGGGGGGAAATCCACCGGCGGTGTCGCCGACAACGCGAGCGCGATCTCGCTGACGGCCGTGAAACGGCAGTCGCTCTCGCAGCAGACGCAGGTGAGCGGCACGCTCGGCTACGCCGGCTCCTCCAGCATCCGCGTGCCCTCCGGGACCGCGCCGTCCGCCGTCCAGCAGGCCGGCCAGCTCCTCACGAGCGCCGAAACGATGCTGGCGAGCGCGAGGGCGACGCTGGCCTCCGACACGCAGGCGCTCGCGGGCCACCAGGCGACGCTGGCGGCGGCGCGCGCCAAGGAGCAGGTCGACTGCGCGGGCGAGGGCGCCGCGGAAGCCGCCGCCGCCAGCTCCTCGCCCGGAAACGAAAACGACTCGCCGGGCGCCGGCGGGAGCTCATGCTCCAGCGACGTGCAGGCCGTCGCTTCAGCCCAACAAAACGCCACCGGCACCGCGACGAAGCTCACCGCCGACCGCTCCCAAGTCTCCTCCGCCGAAAAACAGCTCGCAAGTGCGCAGTCCAACTTGGCCACGGCGCGCTCCTCGGCGGCGCTGTACGGCCAGGGCTCCACGTTCACGGCGCTGCCTTCGGTCGGCCAGATCGTCGGGCGCGGGCAGAGCCTGTATGAGATCGGCGGCCAGCCGGTGCTGCTGCTGTACGGCTCGGTGCAGCCGACACGAGCATTCGCAGCGGGGATGTCCCCGGGGCACGACGTCGCCGAGCTGAACGCCAACCTGCAGGCGCTCGGCTACGGGCGGAGCCTCGCCGGCGACGAATTCACCGCCGCCACCGCGTCCGCGATTCGCACGCTGCAGTCCGCGCACGGCGCCTCGGTCACCGGCGAGCTGCTGCTGGGGTCGGTCGTGTTCCACCCCGGGGCAGTGCGCGTCACGAGCGTGACCCCGACGGTCGGTGCGACGGTCATGCCCGGGCCGGTGCTCGCCATCACCTCGACCGCCCGCCAGGTCAAGCTCGCGCTCGACGCCTCCGAGCAGGGGAGCGTCAAGGCCGGCGACGCGGTCACGATCACCCTGCCCGACAACCAAACCACGCCCGGGCGGATCACCTACGTATCAAGCGTCGCCACCGTGCCGTCCAGCTCTGGCCACGGCGGCGAAGAAGAAAGCTCCCCCACCGTCGAAGTCGACGCCACCCCCACCGACCCGGCGGCGACGGGCCACCTAGACCAGGCGCCCGTGAACGTCGAGATCACCACCGAAAGCGTCGAAAACGTGCTGGCGGTGCCCGTCGATGCGCTGCTGGCGCTCGCCGGCGGCGGCTACGCAGTGGAGGTCGCCGAAGGCCGCGTGCACCGTCTCGTGGCCGTCGCCGTCGGCCTGTTCGACGACGCCGAAGGTCTCGTGCAGGTGAGCGGCCAGGGGCTATCTGCCGGCCAGCGCGTGGTGGTGCCGGCCACGTCATGAGCGAGCAGTCGACAGGCGTGGCATATGCGGACGGCGGCGAACCGCCGGCGGTGCTGGAGCTGCGCGCAGTCAGCAAGGTCTACGGCGCCGAGCCGCCGGTGTGTGCGCTGCGGGAGGTGAGCTTCGCGGTGCGCGAGGGCGAGCTGGTGGCGATCGTCGGCCCCTCTGGCTCGGGCAAGACGACGCTGCTGCACGTCATGGGCACGCTGGAGCGTCCCAGCGCGGGCGTGGTGTCGATCACGGGCCTCGACGCCGCCCGGCTGTCCGACCGCGAGCTCGCCACGCTGCGCGCCACCCGCATCGGCTTCGTCTTTCAGCAGTTCTTCCTGGCCGAGCACTCCACGGCGCTGGAGAACGTCGCCGAAGGCCTGCTGTACGCCGGTGTAGCCGTCGCCGAGCGTCGTGCGCGGGCAGCGCAGACGCTCGCGCGGGTGGGGCTCGCCGAGCGCGCACACTTCCGTCCGAGCAAGCTCTCCGGCGGCGAGCGCCAAAGGGTGGCGATTGCCCGTGCGCTGGTTGGTCGCCCCGCGATCGTGCTCGCCGACGAGCCCACCGGTAACCTCGACAGCGCTTCCGGCACGGGCGTGCTGGAACTGCTGGAAGAGCTCAACTCGGAGGGCGCCACGATCCTCGTGATCACCCACGACCACGACCTCGCCGCCCGCCTGCCGCGACAGGTCCAAGTGCTCGACGGGCGCATCGTCAACGACACCGCCACACAAGGAGCATTCAGACGATGAGCGCACACGGCCGTCGCGCGGCGCTCGGGCTCCTGCTAGCCGCCGGCCTGGGTGCCTGGGCGAGCGCGGTCGCCGGCACCCCGGCCTTCGCATCCGGCGAACCGGGTGGGCAGAGCGGGGGCTCACCCGGCGAAAGCACTTCCACTCCCAACTGCCCTTCGCCCAACCCTCCCAACCAGCTCACGCTCCTCGCCGGCACACCACAGACCACCATGCTCGACACCGCCTTTGCGAGCGGATTGCAGGTCGCGCTCACCAACAGCGATGGCTGCGCCGTCACCGGCGCTGCCGGCGTCCCGGTCACGTTCGGCGCACCCGCCGCCGGCGCCGGTGGGCGCTTTTCCGCCAGCAACTCCAATACCGCCGCGGTCGGCGCCGACGCTTCCGGCACCGTCGCCGCACCGACGTTCACCGCCAACGGCACGGCCGGCAGCTACACCGTCACCGCCAGCTCGCAGTACGGCTCGGTGTCGTTCGCACTGACCAACACCGCCGCCGGCATCCCCACGCGGCTTACCGCGATCCCCCTCAAGCGCAGATCGGCGAGCGTCGGCAGCCGCTTCCCGCAGCCGTTGCAGGTCGAGGTTGTGGACGCAAGCGGCAATCCGGTCGCCGGCGCCACCGTCACATTCACACTCAACCCCGCAAGCGTCGGCGCCTGCGGCAGTGCCGCTGCCGCCAGTGCCAGCTTCGCCGGCGGCGCCACCCAGACCACGGCCACCACCGGCGCGGGCGGGCTGGCCACCTCCCCGGCGTTCACCGCGAACACGGCCGCCGGCTCGTTCACCGCCACCGCGTCGCTCTCGAGCGGCGGCGGGAGCGGGAGTGAAAGCCCTGGCAAAGCCGCGGGGCCCACCATCGCGCCGGTCGGCTTCTCGCTTTCAAACCTCGCCGGCAAGCCCGCCAAGATCGCGCCCGGCATCGGCTCCACGCAGACCACCCAGACGGGGAGCGCGTTCCCGATCCGGCTCGCCGTCACCGTCACCGACGCGCACAAGAACCCCGTCCCCGGCGCGCTCATCACATTCTCGGCACCCCTTGCCGGCGCAAGCGGACGCTTCACCCTCCACACCCACGGCCCCCACCACCGCACCCACGTTTCCCACACCCACACGGTCGCGGTCAAGACCAACGCCTGCGGAATCGCGGTGGCGCCCCCCTTCACCGCCGAGGACGCGGAGGGCGGCTACGTCGTCGAGGCCAGCGCCAAACCCGCCCGACCCGCGGCGTTCGCGCTTGTCAACGAAGCCCCGTGAGCGCGCGGTGAGCGTCGTCGCCGAGCGCACTGCAGCGGACGCGCGGGCCGCGGATCTCGCACCCCGGCGGCTGCGGGGCGCCGACCTCGCGCGCGTGGCGAGCGTGGGACTGCGCACACGGCGACTGCGTGCGGCGCTCTCCGCGCTGGGGATCGCGATCGGGGTCGCCGCGATCGTCGCCGTGCTCGGCCTGTCCGCCTCCAGCCAGGCGGGGCTGCTCGAAGAGATCGACAAACTCGGGACGAACCTGCTGACCGTCTCCAACGGCCAGAGCTTCGCCGGCAAGACCGCGGAGCTGCCGCTGGTGGCCCCCGCGATGATCGCCCGCATCTACCCCGTCGAAAGCGTCGCGGAGACGGGCAAAGTCGCAGGCAACGTGTACCGCACGCCGCTGATCCCGGAAGTCAACACCAACGCGCTCGGCATCACGGCGGCCAGCCTCGGCCTGTTGCACACCCTCGACGTCAAGGTGGTACAGGGCCGCTACCTGAACGCCGCCACCGCCCGGGAGCCGGTCGCGGTGCTCGGCTCGGCCGCCGCGCAGCGTCTGGGCATCGACCGCATCTACCCCGGCGAGCGGATCTGGGTGGCCAACCAGTGGTTTTATCTCGTCGGGATCCTCGGCGAATCGGTGCTGACGCCCGAAATCGAAAGCGCCGTGCTCGTCGGCTTCAAGGCCGCCGAACGCTACCTGCACTTCAACGGACATCCCAACATTGTGTACGTGCGTGCGCAAAACAGCCAGGTGGCGGCCGTGCAGTCGGTGCTGGCGGCCACCGCCGACCCGGAAGCCCCCAACGAAGTCGACGTCAGCCAGCCGTCGGCCGCGCTCACCGCGCGCGCCGACGCCCAAGGGGCCTTCAACGGCCTATTCCTCGGGCTGGGCGCCGTGGCCCTGCTGGTGGGCGCCGTCGGCGTCGCCAACATCATGGTCATCTCCGTACTGGAACGCCGCTCGGAGATCGGGTTGCGACGCGCGCTCGGCGCCACCCGCGGACAGATCCGCAGCCAGTTCCTTTCAGAAGCAATTCTGCTGGCGCTCGGCGGTGGCGCCGTCGGCATCGCCGCCGGCGTGCTCGCCACCGCCATCTATGCCATCACCAAGGGCTGGACGATCGTCGTGCCCACCACAGCGTGGGCGGGAGGATTCGGCGCAGCGCTGCTGATCGGCGCCGTCGCCGGCCTGCTGCCGGCGCTGCGCGCCGCGCGGCTGTCGCCGACGGAGGCGCTGCGGACGGTGTGAAACCCGCGGGTCGCGGTCAGCTCAGTCGTACACGTCCACCGGCGTGCCGATCTGCACCCACTCATAGATCGCGGGCGCATCGGGGATCGGCACCCGCAGGCAGCCATGACTGGCGGCATAGGTCGGAACTTCCGCATACCCGTGAATGGCGTAGCCGCGGATGAAATAGTTGGAGTCCACCATCCCCTCCGAGTTGACGCCCGGAGTCTTCGAATAGACCCGGAAGCGGCCCAGCACCGTCGGGGTGGAGGGCTTGCCGGAGCTCATCGTGTAGATCCGCCGCACCCGCCCGCCCGGCTCGATCTCGGCCAGCACCTGCGCGGCGAGATCGGCCTCCACGTGGCGCCCGTCGGCGGGGTAGCGCACGTGGAAGCGCCCGGCGCCGTCGCGCAGCAGGCGCAGCATCCGCACGTCGGTGCGCGGCAGACGCGCCAGTCCGGTGAGCTTGCGGTAGGCGATCACCGCCTCGCCGGTGGCTTCGTCGAACACGCCGTTGCGCGGCACCTCGTAGTGGAGCGCCGCCAGCTTCGACTGCAACAGCCACACGCTCGGGCCGCGCGCGCCTTCGCCCAAGTAGGGGTCCACCACCCGCACATCCACAGGCCGGGCCGCAAACGCCGCCTGTTGCGCGGAGGCGGCGTGGACGGCGCTCACGCGCATCAGCCCGGGCCGCGACACGCGGTAGGTGAGCCGCAACCGCCCAGTCGCGTTGCGGCCGGGCACGACGCTCACGGTGCGCGTGGCCACGCGGCGGCCATCCAGCGCGAAGCCCACCGCTACCCGCTGTCCGGCCACGTAGGGACGCACCGTGCCGCGCACCACCAGACGTTCGCCGTCGAGCACGAACGCGTCGCGTCGATCGACCTGGGTGGCGAGCGTCATCTCGCCCGCGACGACAGCCGCCGGCGGTGGGGGCGGCGCGACGGCAACCGGCGTAGCGGCGACCATGGTGTCATCGTAGGACGCGCACCACGCGCCCCAAGCTCACGCGCACCGGGTTCTGTCGGCGTCGGCCTTGCACCCGGCTCGTCGCGGGCGTCGTCTGGTGCCAGGCGCCGAGCCGAAGGACTACCGCCTGTGCGCCTGCGCGCGGCTGTACAGCAGAGCGAACACGCACTGAGTATCGCCCGTGCCGATGATCGACTCGTATGAAGCCTTCTAACCCTTTTCACCCCTTTCTCCGGGATACGGCGAGAGCTTCGGCCCGATACTCGAAAGAAGGGGTGAAAAGGGCGAAAAGTCCCTTGTATCGCCTTCATAGGGCGGAGGTCACTTGCTGAAACCACCGATGAATACCGAGGTTCACACGTTGTCAGTGAACCCGCGTCCTCCCTACGTCCTCCAGTGGAGTATACTTTGTGCTATTCCGCACAAGGCTCGGAAGGTGACGATACACAGCTACAAGGACGCGCTGTCGGAGGCAGAGGACTTCATCGCGCTTGCTCGCCAACATGAGGCGGACGGCGAGGCAGAAGAGGCAGAGGTCAACATCGCGGCTGCGGTGTCTGCGCTAGAGCGGCTTCTCCGCCCGGTGGAGCCGGAAACGGTCTGATGGCCGGTCACGTTCGCAAGCGTCGCCTCTCGGACGGCCGCGTCAGGTACCAGGCCAGGCTTCCGACGTCATCGAGGCCCAGGAAGGTGATCGTCAAGACGTTCGCGCGCCGTCGAGACGCGGAGCGGTGGCTCACAGGCCAAGCGGCGGCCATCCATGACGGCTCATTCATCGACCCTCGCCACAGCGCTAAACCGTTCCGCGACCTCGTCACGACGTGGGAACGGACGCACCTGCCGAAGCTCGCCCCCAAGAGCAGAGAGCGCTGCGAATCCGTGACGCGCACCTACCTCATCCCCCGATTCGGCGCTACGCCACTCGGCAAGCCGCCTACTGCGGGCTGCGCGCAGGCGAGCTATGGGCGCTCCAACGACACGACATCGACCTGCTGCACAACCGGCTCTACGTGCGACGCGCGCTCAAGGACATACGCGGGCATTTGGAGTTCGGCGATACCAAGACCACCGGCTCACGCCGAACCGTCTCCCTGCCCACCTTCCTGGGAGCGATGCTCGCCGAGCACATGGAGACAATGCCGGCCAACCCCGACGCGCTGCTGTTCGTCTCCCCCGGCGGCGGCGGAACACGCCAGAAGGGCGACGGCGGACCCATCCGACACAGCCTGTTCGTGCGCCGCGTCTTCAAGCCCGCGATCGTCGGCGACAAGGACAAGCAGCGCGAGCCAGCCCTACCGGCCGACAAGCACAACCTCCGCTTCCACGATCTACGGCACACCTGCGCGTCCCTGCTCATCGCCGCCGGGGCGCACCCGAAGCTGATCCAAGCACGGCTCGGCCACTCATCCATCACAACGACGCTCGATCGCTACAGCCACCTGTTCCCCAGCGTCGAGGCGGCCTTGACCGATGCGTTCGACGCGACGTTCAACGGCGCTGGCGCCCCCGCCCAACTGCGCGAAGTCAAGTCGCACCCTTCGCGCGGCTAGGCGTTGACCGAGGCCGGGGTACAGCCACGGGTCCTCCCCGTGTGCATCCACAGCACACCCGGCATAAATCACGTTGCCCACTGGTGGTAGGCGAACGCGAGTCGCCACAATGGAGGACGTCAGGAGGACGCGGAACCGCCTCGCGCCCGTGGCGAGCTTGTGAAGCCCGAGACAAGTGAGGAGGTGCACAATCCACGTCGAGCAACTATGGGCCAGCGCGCAGGCTGGGTGCGTGAGCGAAGATTGGCGCCGAGTGTACGGCACGCCAATATCTCGTGGGAACTCTCACGAACCTGTGTTCGTGTACGACCGCCGCAAGCGCTAAGGTCCCCCGATCATGGCTGCCGCCTCAATGGACCCCCTACACGCGATTCGCGCCGCGCTCGGGACGCCCGCTTACGATCGGCATAACGTGCTGTTGTACGAGGGCGATTGCATCGAGCTAATGCGGAGGACCCCAGCGAACGTCTACGACCTCACCGTCACGTCTCCTCCGTACAACATCGGCAAGGAGTACGAGGCAAAGCGGGACGTCGCTGAGTACGTCGATTGGTGCGCAGCCTGGATCGCTGAGGTCTACCGCATCGCTGCGGCAGACGGTGCCTTCTGGCTGAATCTTGGCTACCTTTCTGTGCCGAATACGGCGCGTGCGATCCCAATTCCATATCTACTTTGGGATCGTGTCCCCTTCTTTCTTGTCCAAGAGGTTGTCTGGCAATATGGGGCGGGGGTCGCGGCAAAACTCGCCTACTCCCCTCGAAATGAGAAGTTCCTTTGGTACGTGCGCAACAAAGACGCGATCTACTTCAACCTCGACGCCGTCCGGGACCCAAACATCAAGTACCCGAATCAGTTCAAGAACGGCAAACGGAAGGTCAACCTAGCTGGCAAAAACCCCGGTGACGTGTGGTCGTTTCCGAAGGTGACCTCCGGGCGGGACCGAAGCTCGCCCGAGCGCACACCACACCCCGCGCAGTTCCCAGTTGCGGTCATTGAGCGCATCATCAAGGGTTGCAGCCGACGTGAAGCGCTGGTCCTCGACCCCTTCATGGGCTCGGGCACGACAGCAGAGGTGGCGATGAAGCTCGGCCGCCCAGTGGTCGGTATAGAGCGAAACCCAGACTACATAGAAATGGCAACTCGGCGCCTCGACCGGGCTGCTGACAATTTCGCGGCAGAGCGAGAGCAGTTCAGCATGAGTAACTAGGCACGGTACAGCTCGACCAGCTTCCCCTCGTAGGCCTCAGGACGGATTCTGGCCTGCTGGCCCGTCGCGGAGGTTTGCGCAATCCAGTCGGTGTGGTCGAGCCAGCCAAGTCGGATTATCCGGATGCCCGGCAGACGTCCTTTGACATCCGACCACTTCTGAAAGTTGACGGTCAGATAGAAGCCAGATTTGGTCTTTTTTCCACCAGCGCCGGGCTGCGCGTAGCTTCTGTTGCCGAAGACTTGGCTGGGGTTGGATGACGTCTTGATCTCGGTGGACCAGTAGTCGTCTGGCACGTACACGAGGTCCTTGTCGGCTCCGGTTGCGTCGCGTCGCCACGTCCCCGGGTACCGTGCCTGGAGGTCGTAGGGGATCAGCTCGTGAAGATAGTCGCCCATGATCTGCGGCTTCGGAAAGATGTGCTCGCCGATGCGCAATCCGAGCCTGCCGACACGCGATTCAAAGATGCTGTCCCACTCATCTCGCACAACCTCCACGAGCACGCTGTGCTCGACCGGATAGTCCTCTAGGAGCTTTTCGGTCTGACCGAGCCACATCGCCTCCGGCAGGCCGTGGTAAGGACTGGCGTGCGGCACGGTGCGCAGTCTGCCATGAACCGTCGCCGTCTGTCCCGAGCGACGAGGCACGCATCTACGTTCGCTACCGCTACGTGGAGGCCCACGCCCTGTCACTGGCCACTGGATGGAGGACGTCAGGAGGACGCGGCACTCACGGAGCCTCTCTCCGGCGGCGCTGCGGGCACAAGAAAACCCGCCGTTTCCAGCGGGTTCTTGCGATGGGCGATACTGGGCTCGAACCAGTGACCTCCGCCTTGTCGAGGCGGCGCTCTCCCAGCTGAGCTAATCGCCCTGGGACGGAGCAGCGTATCAACGAGTGCGCGCCCGGAGCGCGTGCCGACCGCGGACCCAACCGCCACTGCCGGCACGCACTGCACAAACAACCGGGGCTGCCTCAGGGCACGATCACCACGCGCCCTCCCCCGCTCCCGGCCGCTTCGCCCGCGCCCGAGCTACTCCCGGCGGCGCCTTCCACGCCTTCGGTCGTGGCCGCTTCTTCTTCGCCGCCGCCGGAGCCGCCCGTTTCGGCTTCGCCGTAAGGGCTGGACGCTTCATAGGGCGAGCGCGTGGCGTAGCCCCCTTCAGCCCCACCCTGCCCAGTGGCAGCCGCGTAGGTGACGCCCTTACCGGCCTCGATCGTGCGCACGGCGGCGATCACCGTGTGGGAGGAGATCGCGAAGCCCACGCCGGTGCTGCCCGGCTGCGAGCCGGCCACGCTGGCCGCCTCGGAGGCGATCTGCGAGTTGACGCCGATCACTTCGCCCGCTTCGTTGAGCAGCGGCCCGCCCGAGTTGCCGGGGTTGAGCGCCGCGTCGGTTTGGATGGCGCCGGCGATGGTGGCGCCATCGGGCGCCGAGATGGAGCGACCCAACGCCGACACGATCCCCCGCGTGAGCGTCTCGTTGAGACCGTATGGGTTGCCGATCGCATACACCGCATCGCCCACCTGCACGGTCGATGAGTCGCCGATCTTCAGCGGCTTCAAACCCAGGCCCGAGGGATCGACGTGGATCAGCGCGAGGTCGTCGTTGGCTTCTTCGCCCACCACACTCGCCGCCCGCGTCTGACTGGAGGAGGTGCCGGGGCTGACCGTGAGGCTGGTGGCATCCTTGATCACGTGGTCGTTGGTGAGAATCAACCCCTTTTCGTTGAGCACGATGCCCGTGCCGCTGTCCCCGCCTTCGGGCGTCACCGCTTTGATCGACACCACGCCCGGCGAGCTTTGCTTGTAGATCTGGGTGGCAGTGAGCGCGTTGGACGACACATCCCGGCGCGTGCCGGCTGATGTGCTCCGCACGGCGGACGCTGAGGCGGTGGACACGGTCGATCGGGGCGTCGACCCGGTGCGCCCGCCGGCGAGCGCAAGCACCGCCACAGCGGCTATGGCGCCGCTGGCAAGCGCGACGAGAAGCATCGGTAGGAACTGGCGTCGCATCGGGCACCTCCGGTTGTTGAGGGGATGACGCCATCATGCGCGCGCTCGCTGTGCGGCCGCTAACAACTGGCCAAAGCGCAGCTAACGGGAGCGGAAAAAGCTCATAACACTCCCCGCTCCCCATCAGCGGCCCCTGGAGGATCGTCGTGTATTCCAGGCTGCCGGAACTGCTGGGGACGACGGTGAGGACGCTGGAGGCGAGCTTTTCGTCGTACGCCGAGTGGTAGACCGCACCGGAGGAGCTCACGCGGAACGGCATGTCGAGACGGTAGGTTTGGCTGGCACCGCCCGGTTCGCTCACGGTGATGCTTTTGTAGCCGCGGCTGGCGCGGGCGCCCTGCGGGTACCACACCTGAAAGAGGTAGCTGCAGCCACGACGGGCGCCGAACCTGAGCGTCGCCCGTTGCCGGCAGCGTTCACGCGGTAGGTCCAGGTAGCTGCTTCGCGTAGCCGCGCTCGTCAAGCACCGCTCACTGACCGCCACGCGCTGCTCTGGTAGCTCCTCCGGCAGCGCGAGCGCACCCGCGCTGCTGCCTGGCCTCGATGCGTTCCAGCTCCGCGTCGGCGAGCACCAGCGGCGCCAGCCCCAGCCGCTTGCGTGCGCGATCCTCCACCTGGCCGCGCCGCCACGCGTCTGCGAGCTCGTGGCGCGCGATCCCGAACAGCCACGCGCGTGCTGCCCAACTCCGGCCGGAAGCTGTCAATTGAGGCCAGTGCCTTGGCGAACACCTCCGCCGCGAGGTCCGCCGCCAGCTCCGCGCGACCGGTCGCGCGCACGAAGAACGCCAGCACGCACGCTCGAAGCGGTCGTAGAACACACCGAACGCACTCGCGTCACTGCGCGCACGGCTCAGCAACTGCAAGTCGCTCGGCCAACCGGCGCTCTCGCCGTCTGCGCTGATGTCACCCATCGAGAACATATTCCCGCGAGCCCGACCGCCCTGTGACAGGCACGTGGACCGCGACCGTGGCATCGAACTGGACCAGCGCTACGGGTGCCCGCCCCGCCGCCCGGCGTGCTGCCTGTGTGTTCGCCGTAGATGACGATGGCGTCGCTTCGCAGCGCGCAGCTCGGCCGCGAAAATGAGCTGTTCGCAATCGGTGTACTCCCGCAGTTCGGTGGAAAGGTGCTCCCTGGCGTAGGCAAGCCCACGCACCCCCAACCGACGCGAGAGCTTGTGGCCAGTGACGCACTGGTGTACGGCACGCGCCGCTTCGCGACGAACACGCCTGGGCCCGGGCGAGCCAGCTCTTCCTCGACCGGTCGTGTGTCGGCGCGGCGGCAATGCGCGTGGTCGCGGATGCGCGTTGACGGTGAGCCGCACACTCGAGGCTCGCACCGGCGGCACCTGGATGGCCTGCACGACGACCAACGCGCTCGTCGCCAACACCACCGCCGCCAGCGCCTGGCCGACCAGCGCCGACTTGGCTCCTAGTTTGCCCAGAGCGACCGCGTGTGTGCGATGCGGCACCACGCGAGATATCCACGCCATCCCGGGCAGGTAGGTGGATCGCCACTCGGCCGACTGCGCCAAGCCTTGGCGCGCCCGGTGCATGAGCGTCTTCACGGCCCCGACGGTCGTGTGCTGACGCTGCGCGATCTCTTCGTAGCTGCGCCCCTCGAACACATGCTCGACCAGGGCGGTGCGCTGCCGCACGGGCAGCCCGGTGATCGCCGACATCAGGCCAGCCATCCACTCGCGCTGCTCGGCGGCCCGCGCCGGGCAGGACGCGCCGGCAGCCGCCGCCGACTCGTCAAGGGGCGTCGCCGGCCGGCGCGAGCGTCGCACGTTGGACGCGTGGTTGCGAGCGATCGTGAACAGCCACGACCGGACGTGGTCGGGGCGCGCCCCTGCAACCACCGCCCGATACGCCGCCAGATAGGTCTCTTGCAGCACGTCCTCGGTGGTAGGCGTATCGCCGGCGAGCCGGCGACGAACGAACTTCGACAACAGCTGCTGGTGGGGCCGGATCAGCGTCCGGAAGGCAGCGTCGTCTCCCGCGGCGATCCGCTCGTACAACGACCTCTCATCAGCGCTCATCGGCTATCGGCTCCCCTCGATCAGACGCCAACCTGGACCAGCGAGGTGCTCTGGCTGTCGCTCTGACTGTGATGGCATCGAGACCTTAGACGCCGCAAGCGCAGAGATGTTGCGGGGATCTCGCGCCGCGCTCCCTCGCACCGTGCTGGCCGCCGACGGAGACGAGCGACAGCTGCACCTCGGCCCGAGAGGCAAAGATGCCGTTCTAAAGCACTTTCACGCCAGCGGCGACGACCGGAATCGAACCGGTGTACACGGCTTTGCAGTGCGTTGGAACACGGTGCTCTCCGTATACCTGAGCGGTTTTCGGCGACCTCAAGCGCTCTCAGATGCCCTCAAAAAACGCTCGTGCTGGGAGAGTTTTGGGAGAGCG
>DATMLP010000020.1:0-39410 GCA_035570415.1 Solirubrobacteraceae bacterium
CGACCGTCCCGCGCGGGCGGGTGGGTGGGCGGGTGGGTGGGCTCCCATCCCCATCGAGACCCGCCTCCAGCAGCCGGCGGATGTCCTGGATGCCGCTGTCGCCCGACAGCGCCAGCGCCCCCTTGCGCACCAGCTTGGCGCCGGTGTAAGCCTTGGGGTTGTGCGATGCGGTGCACATCAGGCCGCCGTCCAGCTCACGTGAGCCGACCAGGTAGTAGAGCATCTCGGTGCCCACCTGGCCCACATCCAGCACGTGCACGCCCTCGCTCAGCAGGCCCTCGCGGTAGCGGCCCGTGAGCTCCGGCGCGGTGAGGCGCATGTCGCGCCCCAATCCCACGCGCAGCTCGCCCACCGGCTTGCCTTCCAGCTGCGCCAGCACGCGCGCGAAGGCGCGGCCGATTCGCTCGGCCAGCTCGCCGTCCAGCTGCTCGCCATACAGGCCGCGGATGTCGTAAGCCTTGAAGATCTCGGGGGAGGGAGCGTCCACGCGCTCTGCATCCTAAGCTCTAAGCCATGTCAGGACACTCCAAGTGGTCGAGCATCAAGCACAAGAAGGCGATCGTCGACTCCCGCCGCGGGGCGGCGTTCACGAAGCTGGCGCGCGCCGTCACGGTCGCCGCGCGCGAGGGTGGGGGAGACCCCGACTCAAACGCGGCGCTGGAGAACGCGATCCGCAAGGCCAAAGCGGCGTCGATGCCGAAGGACAACATCGAACGCGCGATCGCCAAGGGCACCGGCGAGGGCGGTGAGGCGGATGCGCTGGAGACCGTCGTCTACGAGGGGTACGGCCCCGCCGGGGTGGCGCTGCTGGTGGAGACCGTCACCGACAACCGCAACCGCACCGGCCCGGAGGTGCGCAACCTGTTCACCAAATACGGCGGCTCGCTCGGCGAGCCCGGCTCGGTCGCCTACCTGTTCGAGAAGAAGGGCGTGATCGTGGTGGACTCCTCGCGCTACTCCGAGGACGACCTGCTGGTCGCCGTGGAGGCCGGCGCCGAGGACATCTCCGAGGATGAGGACGTGTTCGAGGTGGTCACACCGTTGGCGGAGTTCACCGCCGTGCGCCGCGCGCTGGAGGAGGCGGGCGTGGAGCTGGAGAGCGCCGAGCTCACCTACCGGCCCTCCAGCCTCGTGCCGGTCGAGCACGAAGGCCAGGTGGTGAAGCTGATGAAGCTGATCGACGCGTTGGAAGACAACGACGACGTCTCCGCCGTGCACGCCAACTTCGACGTGCCTGCGGAGATGCTCGCCCGCGCCGTTGGCTAGCGCGCCCGCCGATCCCGGGCGCCCGGCTGTGGCCGCCGTGTCCGCCGGTCCGCGACTCCCACCCGTGGCGATCCTCTGCGGCGGGCGCGGCACCCGCCTGCGCGAGCGCACCGTCGAGATCCCCAAGCCGCTGGTGGAGATCGGCGGGCGCCCGATCGTGCAGCACGTGATCGAGCTGTATGCGGCGCAGGGCTTTCGCCGCTTCCTGCTGGCGACCGGCTACCGCGGCGAGCTGATCGAGCGATTCGCCGCCGCCCACCGCTGGCCGGAGGGCGTGGAGGTGCGCTGCGTGGACACCGGGCGCGACACCCCCACCGGGGGCCGGGTCAAGCTGCTGGCGGGCGCCGAGCCCGCCCGCGACTGGCTGCCCTCGGCGGCGGCCCGGCGCGGCGATAGCTCCTCTGGAGGGCGCGGCGGCAGCTTCTGTCTCACCTACGCCGACGGCCTCGCCGACATCGACCTGGCGCGGCTACTGCGCTTCCACGGCTCCCACGGCGCCCTCGCGACGCTCACCGTGGTGCGCCCCGAGCTGCAGTTCGGCGTGGCCGAGCTCGACGGCGACGGCGGCCGCGTCCTCGGCTTCCGCGAGAAGCCTCGCTCCGAGCACTGGATCAACGGCGGCTTTTTCTGCCTGCGCCCCGGCGCGCTCGCCTATCTGACGCCCGATTCGGTGCTGGAGCGCGAGCCCCTTCAGCGCCTCGCCGCCGACGGCCAGCTGCGCGCCTACCGCCATGAGGGCTTCTGGGAGTGCATGGATACCTACAAGGACGCTGTCGCGCTCAACGACCTGTGGGCTGCGGGTGCGGCGCCGTGGCGGACACCGGCAGGCGTCCGAGCCGGCGCGCAGAATCACTGATCGTGATCGTGCTCGGCATCGACCCCGGCCTCGCCAACGCCGGCTACGGCGTGGTGGCGCGGCGCCACGGCGCTCACGGGCCGGGACGGCTGGCGGCGCTGGACGGCGGCGTGATCGACACCGCCGCCGGACTCCCGCTGGAGTCGCGCCTCGTCGACGTCCACGCGCGGATCTTGGCGCTGCTCGACGAGCACGCGTGCGACGCGATGGCGCTCGAGCAGCTCTACTTCGGCGAGAACGTGCAAACCGCGTTCGCCGTCGGGCACGCACGGGGTGCGGCGATGCTGGCCGCCGGCCAGCGAGGAGTGCCGTGCTTCTCCTACACCCCGCAGCGGGTCAAGTCGGCCGTCTGCGGCAACGGACGCGCCGGCAAGGAGCAGGTGGCGCGGATGGTGCAGGCGCTGCTGCGCCTCGCCGAGCTGCCCAAGCCCGACCACGCCTCCGACGCGCTGGCGGTGGCGATCTGCCATCTCAACGCCGCGCCGCTCGCGGACGCGGTGGCGGCTGCCGTGGGGGTGGGGGTGGGGTGATCGTGTCTTCTTTTGCGATGCCAACCACGCGCGGCGAGGGGCGCCCGTGATCGCTTTGCTCCGCGGCGAGGTGGCGGTGCGGCGCGCCGACCACGTGGTGATCCTCTGCAGCGGCGTCGGCCACCGTGCTGCCGTTTCCGCCGAGACGCTGCGCCACATCCCCGCGGTCGGCGGCGACACCACGCTGCACACCCACCTGATCGTGCGCGACGACGCGCTGGCGCTGTACGGCTTTCATTCAGAGCAGGAGCGCGACCTCTTCCTGATGCTGCTCTCGGTGCAGGCTGTCGGCCCCAAGGTGGCGCTCGCGGTGCTCTCCGCCGGCCCGCCGCGCGAGCTGATCGCGGCGCTCGCCGCCGGCGACGCCGCGCGCTTTCAGGCGGTGCCTGGGATCGGCAAGCGCACGGCGGAGCGGATCATCGTCGAGCTGCGCGAGAAGGTCGGCGCCAGCGGCGACATCGGTGTGGGCGCCTCCGGCGAGGCGATGTCCGCCGGGGCGATCAAGGCGCGCCGGGGCGAGCGCCCGCGCGTGCTTGCCCGCGATGGCCTCCTGGAGCTGGGCTATACCCACAACGAGGCCGACGAGCTGCTGCGCGACGCCGTCGGCGACAGCGCTGAGGAGCTGCTCGCGCAGGCCTTGCGCGCCGCGCGGGCGGGGTAACGGCGATGCCCCGCATCCAGAGCCCCGATCTCGACGTGCGCGACGAGGTCGAGGAGGAGCTCGAGCGCTCGCTGCGCCCGCGTCGCCTGGCCGACTTCGTCGGCCAGCGGGCGCTGTGCGAGCAGCTCGGGGTGGCGATCGAGGCCGCCGTGGCACGCGGTGAGGCGCTCGACCACCTGCTGCTCGCCGGGCCGCCCGGCCTCGGCAAGACCTCGCTGGCGCAGATCGTCGCCGCCGAGCTGGAGGTGCCGTTTGTGCAGACCGCCGGGCCGGCACTGGAGCGAAAGGGAGACATCGCGGCGTTTCTCACCGCCCTGGAGCCGCGCAGCGTGTTCTTCGTCGACGAGATCCACCGGCTGCCGCGAACGTTGGAGGAGACCTTCTACCCGGCGATGGAGGATCGGCGCCTGCCGATCACCGTCGGCCAGGGCGCTGGCGCGCGGGTGGTGACGCTGGAGCTGCCCCCGTTCACGATGATCGGCGCCACCACCCGCACCGGTTTGATCACCACGCCGCTGCGCGACCGCTTCGGCATCCAGTCGCGCCTGGAACCCTACGCGATCGCCGAGCTGGCGGCGATCGTCGAGCGCTCGGCGGGAATCCTCGAGATCCCGCTGCGGCGGGGCGCCGCCGAGGCGATCGCCGCCCGCAGCCGCGGCACCCCGCGCGTGGCCAACCGCCTGCTGCGGCGCGTACGCGACTACGCCGAGGTGCGCATGGGGGGCGTGTTGGACGCCGACGTCGCGCACGCGGCGCTGGCGCTGCTGGAGGTGGACGAGCGCGGCCTCGACCGCCTCGACCGGGAGATATTGCGCGCGATCTGCGAGAAGTTCGCCGGCGGCCCCGTCGGGCTGTCCACGCTGGCCGTGGCGGTGGGGGAGGAGCGCGACACGATCGAGGACGTCTACGAGCCCCACCTGCTGCGCGAGGGCCTGATCAAGCGCACCCCGCGCGGGCGCGCCGCCACGCCGGCGGCCTTCGCCCACCTCGGGTTGGAGCCGCCGAGTGCGGCGGATGCGGCGCTTTTCTAGGGACCGGGACCTCCCCGCGGCGCCTCCCCTACTCTTATGAAACTTGGAGGGTGGCGCAGCCGGCTGCAAGCCGGCGAGCCGGGCCCCCCTCGATCAGACCATGTCCCACCCGTTTATTTGCCCCAACTGCGGCCACCGCTCCAGCGAGCTGGACCGCAACATCGGCTTCACCCGTCAGCCCAAGGGCTGCGCGAAGTGCGGCTTCGCCTTCCTCTTCGAACTGCTCGACGACTACTACCCCGCGCCGGACGCGGCCTTCTTCGTGTGCGACCGCGAGGGCCGCGTGATCGGCTGCGGCAAGAACTCGTTCGCGCTCACCGGCCTGGAGGAGGAGGCGGTGATCGGCCGGCCGGTCGCGCAGGCGCTGGGCCTGGAGTTCTCCAATGGAGACGATCCCGTCGGCACCGTGCTGGAGTGGGGCGTGCGGGCGCTCGGCAAGCCGGTGCGGGTCAACGGCGACCGCGATCTGCCCGCCAGCGCGCGCGCCGACATGTTCCCGGCCTACGACGACCAGGGCGGTCTTTTGCTCGTGCTTACCCCGGACAAGTAACCTTGAGCGATCATGACCGCCTCCTCATCACCCGCGGCCGCAAGTCCTCTCGGGAATAGGCCCCCAACCGCACCGCCCCACCTCCGGATCTCCGGTGTGGCGAGGTCCCCCCGTCACGGCCGATGAGCGACCGCCGCCGTAACTCGCTGGTCCTGCTGCTGGTGGCGCTGCTGCTGGCCGTGTCAGCGGTGGTGATCGCCACCAAGCCCACGCGTTTGGGGCTCGACCTGAAGGGCGGCGTGTCGCTCGTCTACAAGGGGATCCCGACCGCCCACGCGAAAGTCAACCCCGAATCGCTCAACCGCGCGATCAACATCATGCGCAAGCGCGTCGATCAGCTGGGCGTCGCGCAGCCGGAAATCCAACTGTACGGCGCCAACGAAATCGACGTGTCGCTGCCCGACGTCACCAACATCAAGCGCGCCGAGGATCAGGTCGGCAAGACCGCGCAGCTGTTGTTCTACGACTGGGAGCCCAACGTGATCGGGCCCTCCGGCAAACCCGAACCGACCAACACGGCCGCCACCTGCGGAGGCGGACGCGAACCGGCGTCGGTGACCTGCGGGCTGCCCGAGTACAAAGCGGTGCTGCTGGCCGCCAAACGCCCGGCGATCCTCCGCTCCAACGCCACCACCTACCATCCCGGCTGCACGCCCGCGCAGGTGGGCGGCTGCATCTACGGCTCGTGGTACCTGATCGACACCAAGCACGAAAAGATGCTGTGCGCCGACGGCAAGCCGATCTGCGGGCCCGCCGACACGCAGGCCGAGCTGTACGCCGACGGCTACAAACCGCCCGCCGGGTCGAAGCCCAAGGCGGTGCGCGTCAACCCCGGCACGGTGCTGGTGCAGGCGCACCCCGAAGAATTCAACGGCAAAATCTCCAAGGCCGAACCCAACAGCTACTACGTCCTCAACGACGACCCGGTGCTGGAAGGCGGGGACATCAACAACCCGCAGCAGGGCTTCCAGAACGAAGGCGGCGGCTCAGGCCTGCCGGACGTCACCTTTGGCTTCGACTCGCACGGCAAGACCGTGTTCGAACGGGTGACCAAGGAAATCGCCAAGCGCGGCGAAAACGCACAGCTGCCCGGCGTCACCAAGGCCGCCGCGCTGCAGCACTTCGCGATCGTGCTCGACGAACAGGTGATCACGGCGCCGTCGATCGACTACACCGCCTACCCCGACGGGATCGACGCCTCCAGCGGCTCGCAGATCACCGGCGGCTTCACGCTCACCTCCGCGCAGAACCTCGCCGACGAGCTGCAGTCGGGCGCGCTGCCGATCAAGCTCGAAGAGATCTCCCACTCTCAGGTGTCGGCCACGCTCGGCAAAACCGCGCTCGAACAGGGCCTGCTCGCGGGCTTGATCGGCCTGGCGGTGGTGTGCCTGTTCCTGCTGATGTTCTACCGCATACTGGGGTTGATCGCGATCGGCGGCCTGGCGATCTATTCCATCTACTACTTCGCGCTGATCAAGGCGATCCCGATCACGCTCACGCTTCCCGGCATCGCCGGTTTGATCCTTACGATCGGCATCGCCGCCGACGCCAACATCGTGATCTTCGAGCGGATCAAGGAGGAGATCCGCGCCGGAAGATCGATCCCGGCGGGTATCGCCGCGGGCTACAAACGCGGCTTCGCGGCGATCGTCGACGCCAACGTGGTGACGTTCATGACCGCCTTCATCCTGTTCGCGCTCGCCACCGCCGAAGTGCAGGGCTTTGCCTTCACGCTCGGCATCGGCACGCTGCTGTCGCTGTTCACCGCCGTGCTCGCCACGCAGGCGGCGCTCGGCACGATGGGCCGCTCGCGGGTGATCGGCCACCCCGCGCTGCTCGGAGCCGCGCGCGCCAAGCGGGCGATCCGCTTCGACTTCATGGGCGCCTCCAGGTGGTTCTTCTCGCTGTCGGGCACGATCCTCTTGATCGGTGCGCTGGCGATCGGCGGTAAAGGGATCAACTTCGGCATCGACTTCACCTCCGGCACCCGCATCCAGACCGGCTTCAGCCAGCCGATCTCCCAGGAACAGATTCGCTCGGTGCTGGACGCGCACCACCTCGGCAACGCCCAGATCCAGAAGCTGTCGGGCGACAAGACCGTCGGCGGCAGCGGCTACCAGATCTCCGTCAAACGCATCAAGCCCGTCCAGGTCGCGGCGGTCGAGGAATCGCTCGCCAAGATCAGCCCGCTGCGCGACACCTCCGAAACCTCGATCGGTCCCACCTTCGGGCAGGCGGTGGCCCACGCGGCGATCATCGCGATCATCGCGTCGCTGCTGGTGATCTCCGTGTACATCGCGCTGCGCTTCGAGTGGAAGTACGCGATCCCGGTGCTGATCGCGTTGATGCACGACCTGCTGATCACTGCGGGCGTGTATGCGCTCACCGGCCGCGAAGTGTCGAGCGCCACGGTTGCCGCGCTGCTGACGATCCTCGGCTACTCGCTGTACGACACGATCATCGTGTTCGACCGCGTGCGCGAGAACGTGCCGCGGATGCCGCGCGCCGCCTTTTCGCAGATCGTCAACCGCTCGATGTCGGAGGTGCTGACGCGCTCGCTGGCCACCAGCTTCTGCACGCTGCTGCCGGTGGTCGCGCTGCTGATGTTCGGCGGCGAAACGCTCAAGAACTTCGCGTTCGCGCTGATGGTCGGGATCGCCTCGGGCGCCTACTCCTCGATCTTCATCGCCTCGCCGGTGCTCACCCACTGGAAGGAACGCGAAAGCGCCTATCGCAACCGCCGTGCCCGCCTGCTGCGCGACTTCGGCGCGGTGCCCGCCTACGCCACCGCGCGCGACGGCGCGCCGATCGACGTGGAGCCGGCCAAGCAGCGCCGCCGTCGCGGCGCCGGCGGGGGTCTGTTGGTGGGCGAGGAGCCGGGCGAGCAGGTCACGCGTGAGGAGTTCGATGAGATGGTGCGCGATCTCGACATCGAGCGCGACGAGACACCCACCCGCAGGACGGGCGCACGCGGCAACGGCCGCCGTCCCCGCGCCGGCCGCGGTGGGCGCGGCGGCGGGGCTGCCGGCACCGGCACGCTCACTCCGCGTCCGAGCGCCCCGGCCGGCGGCACGCCCACCGGGTCCGCGCCGGCGACTCCCGCCGAGACCGCGACCCCGCCCGATCCGGCGGCCGACCTGGCGCCCGAGGACCTCGTGCTCAAGGACCAGTCCAAACGCGCCAAACGACCGCGCAACCGCCGCCATGGGAGGAGCCGCTGATGGGGGTACTGGGATGGGTGATCATGGGCCTCGCGCTCTGGCACTTCACGATCTGGCTGCCCGACCGCTTCTGGGGCGGGATCGTCGGCGCGCTGCTCGGCGCGCTGCTCGGCTCGGTGGTGATCGGCACGCTGATTTACAGCGTCAAGGTCGGCGCGCTCGACACGCCCGGCAAAAAGGCGACCGACATCGCCGTGGTGCTGTATTCGGTGCCGGGTGCGCTGATCGGCATGGCGGCCTTCTACCTCGAGGGCATCAGGCGGGGAGTGGTGGCGGAGTAGCCGCGGCCTTTCTGTCCTGGCGCACCCGTAGTGTGCGTCGGGATGGTGCCCGCTCGCCTGGAGATCGCGCCGTGCCCGGAGCCGCGGCGGCGCGCGCTAGAACAGGCGCTGGGGGTGAGCAACGCGTTGGCGCAGGTGCTGGTGCGCCGCGGCTTCGACGAGCCGCAGGCGGCCCGGGCTTTCCTCGACGCTGACGAGCAGCATCCGCCGGCGGCATTCGAGGGGATCGAGGAGGCGCTCGCCGCGATCCTCGCGCGGGTGCGCGCCGGTGGGAGGATCACCGTGCACGGCGACTACGACGTCGACGGCATCTGCTCCACGGCTGTGCTGGTGCGGGCTCTGGGGGCGCTGGGGGCCGAAGTCGACTGGTACCTGCCCGACCGGGCGAGCGATGGGTACGGCTTGAATGCCGACACGGTGCGCCGTTTGGCGGCACGCGGCACGCGTTTGCTGATCACCGCCGACTGCGGCATCACCGCCGTGGAGGAGGTGGCGCTGGCGCGGACGCTGGGGGTGGAGGTGGTGGTGAGCGATCACCACGCCCCGCGCGCCGACGGTGCGCTGCCCCGGGCACCGATCGTGCACCCCTCCGTGTGCAACTACCCTTGCCCCGACCTGTGCGCAACAGCGGTGGCGCACAAGCTGGCGCTCGGCCTGTGGGAGGGGGCCGGGCGTTCGCTGGCGCCGGCGTCGGCCTACCGTCCGGACAACGATCTCGACCTCGTGGCGCTGGCGACGGTCGCCGACGTGGTGGCGTTGCGCGGCGAGAACCGTGCGCTGGTGCGTCGCGGCCTGCGGGCGCTGGCGGCCACCGCCAAGCCCGGTTTGCGCGCGCTGATGGCGGTCGCGCGCGCCGATCCCGCCCGTCTGGACGAGCGCACCGTGGCGTTCGCGCTGGCACCGCGGCTGAACGCGGTGGGGCGGATGCAGCGCGCCGACGCCGGCCTCGAGCTGATCCTCACCGACGACCCCGCCCGCGCGAGCGAGGTGGCCGCGGAGCTCGACCGCGCCAACCACGAGCGCCGCCACACCGAGACGCGCATCCTGTTCGACGCCGAGCGCCAGCTGGCGGTGCTGGGCGAGCGCACCGGTTACGTGCTGGCCGGCGAGGATTGGCATCCCGGCGTGATCGGAATCGTCGCCTCGCGTTTGGCCGAGCGCCACCACCGGCCGTTCGTGCTGGTGGCGCTGCACGACGACATCGGTCGCGGCTCGGGTCGCAGCATCCCCGGCTTTGATCTACTGGCGGCGCTGAACGGCTGCGCCGGCCACCTGGTGCGCCACGGCGGCCACCGCGCGGCGGCCGGCCTGGAGCTGGAGCGCGCCCGGTTGGAGGAGTTCGGGATGGCGTTCGCCGCGCACGCCGAACAGGCGCTGGACCCCGAGCAGCTGGTGGCGCGGGAGCGCGTCGACGCGATCGTGCGCGGGCCGCAACTGGGGATGGCGCTTGCCGAGGAGCTGCGCACGCTGGCGCCGTTCGGCTGCGCCAACCCCGGCGTGTCGCTGCTGGTGCGCGACGCGCGCTTCGCCGAGCGTCGCGCGATGGGCGAAGGCCGGCACGTGCGCTTCACGGTGCTGGCCGACGGTGTGCGCGCGCCGGCGGTGGCGTTCGGCGCCGGAACCAGCCTGCCGGTGCGCGACGGTGTGCCGGCCGACGCCACCTTCAAGCTGGAGGTCAACGAGTGGCGCGGCGTCAGCGAGCCGCGACTGGTGCTGCGCCACGCGCAGCCGGCGCGCGAACTCACTCAGGCCGTCCCCGAGCGGGGTACCCTTAAGGAGCCATGCCCGACGTCCGCCCCACTTCAGTCGACGCTGTTCCCACCGCCGGAGCCGGCGGCGGCGCAGACGCGCAAGCGCCGTCAGGCCCCGATCGCGGCCTCCGGCGCGCGGAGCTGAGCGAGCTCGAGCGCCGGCTGCTCGACGACCTGTTCGCGATCGTCTCCGAGCACGCGGCCGACACGGCCGTCGAGATCGATCGCGCGCGCGTGGAAGCGGCGTTCGTGTTCGCCTGCGAGCACCACGCCGCGCAGCGGCGCAAGTCGGGCGAGGACTTCATCGTGCACCCGGTGGGGGTGGCGCGCATCTGCGCGGGCATGCGCCTCGACACCGACACACTGTGCGCGGCGCTGCTGCACGACACCGTGGAGGACACCTCCGCCTCGATCGAGGAGGTGCGCGAGCGCTTCGGGCCGGAGGTGGCGAATGTGGTGGACGGCGTCACCAAGCTCACCGGCATCACCTTCCACTCGCGCGACGAGGCGCAGGCGGAGAACTACCGCAAGATGATGGTGGCGATGGCCACCGACGTGCGGGTCATCCTGATCAAGCTGGCCGATCGTCTGCACAACATGCGCACGATCGACGCGATGCCCAAGCAGAAGCAGATCGAAAAGGCCAAGGAGACCTTGGAGATCTACGCGCCGATCGCCCACCGCCTCGGCATCCACGCGATCAAGTGGGAGCTCGAGGATCTCGCCTTCGCCACCCTGCACCCTCGCAAGTACCAGGAGATCAAGGGCCTGGTCGCGCAGCAGCGCGACGAGCGCGAGCGTTACGTGAGCGAGGCCGGCGAGTACCTGGCGGGGGAGCTTGACCGGCTCGGTATCGCGGCGCAGATCGCCGGGCGTGCCAAGCATTTCTATTCGATCTACTCGAAGATGACCAAGAAAGGCAAGGAGTTCAACGAGATCTACGACCTCACCGCGATGCGTGTGATCGTCGGCTCGGTGAAGGACTGCTACGGCGCCGTCGGCGTGATCCACTCGCTGTGGAAGCCGCTGCCCGGCCGCTTCAAGGACTTCATCGCGATGCCCAAGTTCAACATGTACCAGTCGCTGCACACCACCGTGATCGGGCCCGAGGGGCGGCCGCTGGAGATCCAGATCCGCACCTCCGAGATGCACGACATGGCGGAGTTCGGCGTGGCGGCGCACTGGATGTACAAGCAACGCGGCGGCGAGCGCGGCGCGGAGCCGGACGGCGGGGCCGACGGCGGCGCGAAGCTGAAGTGGCTGCGCTCGATGCTCGACTGGCAGAAGGACATGTCGGATCCCAAGGAGTTCATGGAGAGCCTGAAGATCGACCTGTTCGAGGACGAGGTGTACGTGTTCACGCCCAAGGGCGAGGTCAAGTCGCTGGCGGCGGGCGCCACGCCGCTGGACTTCGCCTACGAGGTGCACACCGAGATCGGCCACCGCTGCGTGGGGGCGCGCGTGAACGGCAAGATCGTGCCGCTGCACTACGAGCTGCGCTCCGGCGACATCGTCGAGATCCTCACCACCAAGCGCGACCGCGGCCCCTCGCGGGACTGGCTGGCGATGGTGAAGACCACGCGCGCGCGCAACAAGATCAGAGCATGGTTCAAAGCCGAGTCGCGCCAGGACACCGAGCACACCGGGCGCGAGCTGCTGCAGGAGCACCTCAAGCGTCAGGGACTGCCGGCGCAGAGGATCACCGGATCGGCGCTGCTGGCCGACGTGATCCGCGAAATGGGCTACCGCAAGGCCGACGACTTCTACATGGCGCTGGGCGGCGCCAAGGTGTCGCCGAAGGTGGTTGTCAACAAGGTGATGCAGCGCCTGAAGCGCGGCGAGGCGGCTGACGGCGGCGCCACCGCCGCCAGCGACCTGCTGAAGGTGGGGCGCTCCGCGCGGCGCCCCACGCGCTCCTCCGGCCAGTACGGAATCAGGGTGGAGGGCGTCGATGACGTGATGCTGCGCCTGGCCAAGTGCTGCCGGCCGGTGCCGGGCGATGAGATCGTCGGCTACATCTCGCTCGGCCGCGGCATCACCATCCACCGCGAGGACTGCCCCAACGCCACGGTGCTGCGCAAAAACCCCGAACGCTTCACCGACGTCTACTGGGAGGGCGAGCAGTCGAGCGGGTTTGTCGTCGAAATCCAGATCGACGCGTGGGACCGCCACCGCCTCCTGGAGGACCTCTCGCGCGTGTTCTCCGAGTCGGGCGCCAACATCGTCGAAGCGCGCTGTCTCTCCAATCCGCCGATGGTCAAGAACCGCTTCGTGATCGAGGTCGCCGACACCCACTCGCTGAAGGGCGCCATCAACCGGCTGCGCAACACCGAGTCGGTGTTCGACGCCTACCGCGTGACCCCCGGCCCGGCCGGGTGATCACGCCACGACGTTGAGCGCCTGCGGCATCACCGAGTAGCGGGCCTCGTCGACCTCGCCGAGGTAGTCGCCGTCGACCTGCAGCGGCAGCGGGCGCTCGTCGGCGCTGCGCACCACCAGCTCGGTGGCGGGGGCGAGCGCGGTGATCTGCCGGTGGCGGGTGAGGCGGGCGCGCTTGGCGAACGCGCGCAGTGTGATCGAGGGCATGTCGAGCGGCCGCGCGCGGTGCAGCACGCAGGTGGAGAGCGTCCCGGAGTCGAGATGCGCGTCGTCGGCGATCTCGATCGGGCGGTTGTTGAAGTAGGTGAAGGGGGAGCCGTTTTGCACGATCGCGGTGACGCCGTCGAGCGCATCGCTCGCTCGACGTCCAGCCTCGCCTGAATCGGCGGCGATCTGCTCGCCCGGCCGCTGTTTGCCAGCCGCGTGGACGGTGAGCCGCGGCGGGTGCACCAGGTAGCGGCGCGCGAAGGTGGTGACGGCGACCCACGTGAAGAACCATGGTCCCCAGCGTGCCTTGCGGCGTGGGTTGGCGTCGACGCGCTCCACCACCGAGGCGTCGAGGCCGAGGCCCGAGGCGAACGTGAAGCAGCGCCCGTTGACCACGCCGAGGTCGACCTTGCGCACCCGCCAATCGTCGGCGAGGCCGAGCAGGTGGTCGGTGGCCGCGACCAGCTCGCCGGGGATGCCGAGCATCTTGCCGAACACGTTGGCCGAGCCGCCCGGCAGGCAGGTGAGCGGCGTGGAGGAGCCGAGCAGGCCGTTGGCGGCCTCGTTGACGGTGCCGTCGCCGCCGAACGCCACCACCACGTCGTAGCCCTCGTGTGCCGCCTCGCGGCACAGCACGGTGGCGTGGCCGCGCGCCTCGGTGTCGCGCGCGTCCACCTCGAAGCGGCCGCGCAGCGCGTTGACGACCAGGTGGCGCAAACCGTCGGATACGGTGGAGGCGTAGGGGTTGACGACGATCAGCATCCGCTTCTTCGGCGGCGTCGAGTTGAGCTCGAGGTGCGCGTCGCCATACTCCGGGTTTCTGCGCTCACGCGCGGGCAGGGTGGTTGGCATCGCACCTGCGTACACCGTCCGCGCAAGAGCGTTACCGGCGGCTAATGCGTTGCCGCCGACGGTTCGATATACTGCCCGCAGCTGTACACATCCAGAGGGGTGAAGGGACTGGCCCGACGAAGCCCCGGCAACCACCGCGCGTCACAGCGGGAAGGTGCCAATTCCAGACAGATGTGTGGCGGGCTTCGTGTTCTGCGCCACACCGTGACATCGGTGAAGACGACGAACAAAGGAGGCCCAGCAGATGGCTGCCACCAACTTGAGGTGTAGAGAGTGTGAGGCGGAGTACCCGCTGGAGGCACAGTACGTGTGCGAGCGGTGCTTCGGTCCCCTGGAGGTCGCCTACGACCACAGCCGGTTGACCGACGGCGGTCTCGACGAGTTGCGCCGCCGGATCCAAGCCGGCCCGCAGAACATCTGGCGCTACGCCGACTTCCTGCCCCTGGCGGGCGGTCCCCCCGGCCCCTCCGGACGGCTGACCTCGCGTGTGGGGCTGCCAGCCGGCTGCACGCCGCTGATCCGCGCCGACCGCCTCGCCCGCGAGCTGGGGTTGAAGGAGGTGTGGGTGAAGAACGACGCCGCCAACCCCACCCACTCGTTCAAGGACCGCGTGGTGGCGGTGGCGGTGGCGCGCGCGCGGGAGCTGGGCTTTCAGACGATCGCATGCGCCTCCACCGGCAACCTCGCCAACTCGGTCGCCGCGCACGGCGCGGCGCTGGGTCTCGAGTCCTACGTGTTCATCCCCGCCGACCTGGAGGAGCAGAAGGTGCTGGCCACCGGCGTGTACGGCACCAACCTGGTGGCGGTGAAGGGCAACTACGACGACGTCAACCGCCTCTGCACCGAGCTGTCGGCCGAGCGTGACTGGGCGTTCGTGAACGTCAATCTGCGCCCCTACTACGCCGAGGGCTCAAAGACGCTGGCATATGAGATCGCCGAGCAATTGGGCTGGCGCCAGCCCGACCGCTGCGTGGTGCCGATCGCCTCGGGCTCGCTGTTCACAAAGATCGCCAAGGGCTTCGCCGAGTGGCGCGCGCTCGGTCTCGTCAGCGGCGAGCGCCCGCGGATGAACGGCGCCCAGGCGGAGGGATGCGCGCCGGTGGCGAACGCGTATGCCGCCGGCCAAGAGGTGTGCCGTCCGGTGAAGCCCGACACGATCGCCAAGTCGCTGGCGATCGGCAACCCCGCCGACGGGCCCTACGCGCTGGAGGAGGCGCGCGCCAGCGGCGGCGGGATCGACGCGGTGAGCGACGAGGAGATCCGGCAGGGCATCTCGCTGCTGGCGCGCACCACCGGCATCTTCACCGAGACCGCCGGCGGCGTCACCACCGCGGTGTTGGCGAAGCTTGCCGAGCGCGGCGAGATCGACCCCGAGGAGCGCGTGGTGGCGGTGATCACCGGCGAGGGTTTGAAGACGCTGGACGCGGTACGCGGCACGTTCGAGGCGCACACGATCAAGCCGACGGTGGCCGATTTTGAAGCGCGCGTGCCCGAGGCGGTGGCCGCCTGATGAGCGTGGTCGTGAAGATCCCCACCCAGCTGCGCGCCGCCGCCGAAGGCGCCAGCGAGGCGCAGCTGGACGGGGCCACCGTGCAGGAGGTGCTGGACGGCCTGTTTGACCGCTACGGCGAGTTGCGCGGCCGCATCGCCGACGACGACGGCGGGCTTCGACGGTTCGTCAACGTGTACCTCAGCGGCGAAGACATCCGCTTCCTCGACGGCCTGCAAACGCCGGTGGCCGACGGCGCGGAGTTGACGATCCTGCCCGCGGTCGCCGGGGGCTAACGCGCAGCGTGGTGTGCGGCCGCCGCGTTGGCGGGCGGTGGCGTGGAGCCGCTGACGCCGATCGTCGACACCAGCCCGGCTGCGCACATCGCCGCGACCGTCAGCGCCCGCATCCTCTGCGGCGTGAGCCACCCGAGGTGGTGGGTCTGCAGCCAGGTCCTGAAGCCGCTGGCCGCCGAGGCGGCCGCCATCGCACAACCGACGCACATGGCTAAAGCATAGAGTCCTGCGTCACCGCTGGGGCCGGTTGCGTTTGGCCGGTTTCGATCCGCCCCTCCAGCCGCCGCCGCAGCTCATCTCCGCGCCCCGCCGACACGGCGCGTGCGACGCGCTTGTCGCTGAGCGTAAAGCCGTGCACCGCGGCGAGGTCCAGCAGCTCTTCGCGCTCGCGCGCCTCTCGGGCGGTGCGCAGGAACAGCCAGCAGAACAGCCCGATCGTCATCAGGGTGGCCTCGATCACCAGCACCGCGCCGGCGAGGTTTTGGTCGGCGATCGGCGAGGCGCGATGGGCCGAGTCGCCGTCGAGGTAGAAGGGATAGAACACGACGTCCGACCACAGCAGGAGGTTGCCGAGCGCCGCGGCGAGGAGTCCCATGGCGGCGATGTAGAGCAGCTTGCCGAGGTGTCCGAACCTGCCCGGCGTGGGCAGCGGCCCGAACAGGCACATCCACAGGTTGACGCCGCACGCCAGCAGCGTGGCGTGCTGCAGCACGGCGATCGCGGGGTGTTCCAGCGCCGCCTGGTAGGGACCCGGCAGGTGCCACACACCGACGCAGATCGCCCACAGCGGCAGCGCGATCAGCGGGTTGGCGAGCAGGCGTACCAGGCCGAACACCCCGGCCGATCGCCGATCGGATGCAATCGATCGATCGCCCCCCAGGGTCGGTCCCAGCAGCGGCTGGGTGAGGCCCAGCACGAGCAGCAGCGGGGCGACGTTGCCGATCAGCAACAGCTGGATCATGTGCGCGAACAGCAGCTCCCGGCTCAGTTGGCTGAGGCCGACCAGCGCGCCGACGACCGTGAGACAGCCGGCATAGAAACACGCCTGCCGCCATCGCGCCACCCGACCCTCGCTGCCTGCGAGCTCGTCACTTGCGAGCGTGCGCGCGCGCCGGGCATACAGCGCCGCCAGCAGCGCGACCGACACGAACTGAACAGCAGCCGATTGAGGATCGGCCAGCAGTGCGAGCGCGGCCGCAGCGGGAGGTGTGTGGGTGAAGGGGATCACGCGGGCAGGACGGTAACGGGGTCAGATATCAGCCTACGCCCACCAACCGACGTGCGGGGTAACTACGCGGGCGGTTGGCGGATGGGCCAATCTCCCAAACACGGGCAACCGCCGATCGAGGCGCCGTCGGCCGCGATGTCGGCTGATCCCCCTTAGAGGCGCCGTCGGCCACGATGTCGGTGGATCCCCTCAGCCGCCGACCGCCAGCCGCCAGCTGTAGAGCACGGCGGCGACGGAGGTGGCGAGGTTGAGGCTGGACACGCCCGCGCGCATCGGCAGGCGCACCCGCTGCTCGGCCCGCTCCAGCAGCGCCGGCGAGAGGCCTTGACGCTCGGCGCCGAACGCCAGCACCGCGCGCGGGGGCAGCTGCGCCGGGCGCAGCGGCTGACCCTCCGGATCGAGTGCCACCAGCGGACGGCCGTGCGCGCCGCCGCCCACAGGGCTCACCCGCTCCAGCGCGTCCTCGCCGAGCCGCGCCACCGGCAGCGCGAACTGCAAACCGGCTCCGCCTCGCAGCGCGGCCGGGTCCCAGGGATCGTGGATGCCGGTGGTGAGCACACCGGCGGCGTCGGCGGCCGCCGCGACGCGCACGCAGGCGCCGACGTTGCCGAGGTCGCGGGGCGTCTCCAGCATCACGATCGGCGCGGGCCGCTGCGCGGCGAGCAGCGCCTCCACATCGACGGAGGGCCGCCGCGCGACCGCGATCACCCCGGTGGCGGGCGCCAGCGGCGCGAGCGTGGCGAACACCTCGGGCGCTACCGTTTGCGCGCCGGCGAGGATCCGCTCGCGCACGTCGGGGGCCAGCGCGTCGGCGAGCGTTTGCAGCCGGTCGGGGGCGAGCACCGCCGTGTGCAGCACTTCGGCGCCGAAACGCAGCGCGTGCTTGAGCGCGTGCAGCCCCTCCAATACCGCCAGCTGGGGATCGCGGCGAGCATCGCGGAAGACCCTTTTGAGGTCGGTTAGGGACGCATTAGGCGCGGGCGCTCCCGGGTTGACAGTGCTTGACACAGCTCCTAGTCTGCCAGGGCGGCGCGCCGCGAAGCGGCCACGGCAGCGCCCGTGAGCGGTCGAGGGCGACCACTCACGAAGCGGTTGGGTGTGGACGCCAACGAAAGGATCGAGCAGATGCGGATGTCAAGCTACTCAAACCGATCGGCCCGCGTACGGGGCCGGCGTGCGCGTCGGGTGGCGGCGGTGGTGCTGGTCGTCTCGCTCATGCTCGCCGCGGTGGCGCTGGCCGCCAAGAAAGCGCCCAAGGCCGGTACCTACGAAGGAACCAGCTCCGAGAAGGGGCCGGTCACGCTCAAGGTGTCCAAGGGCGGCGCCGCGGTGATGGGCTTCAAGACCGCGATCGGCTACGACGGCAAGTGCGGACAAGGCGGTGGCCCCGGCTTCGAACCGCAGATCGCCAAAGCGCCGATCAAGAACGGCCGCTTCTCCGTCACGGTCACGTTCAAGGGCGAGGTGCCGAGTATCCCCTCCAAGCAGGGCAAGGTGACCGGCAGGTTCTCCGGCGGCACGGTTACCGGCACCGTGGCGATCCCCAGCCTGAAGAGCAAAAGCGGCTGTCTCTCCTACACCGAGACCTACAGCGCCAGCTGGAAGCACAAGTAGGTCAAGTGACCGGCGGCGGCTGGCCCTCGGCGCTGGCGAGCAGCGCGGGGTCCCACTCGCACACCAGGCAGGCGTGGCGGAACGCCGAGTGCGTGAACGCCAAGGCGAGTGCGCGCGGGTCATCGCCCGTGCGCAGGTCGTCCCAATCGAGCACGTACTCGCCGAGCGTGCCGTCCCAGCGCGCGGCGGCGGGTGTGAGCGCGGCGCCGGCGAACCCATCGGGCGCGGGGTGGGCGTAGGCGTAGAACGCTGCCCGTTCGTAGCGCGCGTCGCCCGGCCACCAACCAACCGCCACCTCCTGCGCGTCCATGGCGTTGCGCATGATGAAGTCCTTCGACGGCGGCGGCGCGGGCTGCCCGGAGAAGAGGTTGACGGCGAGGTCGAACGAGCCCCACCACGCGTTGACGGGCGTGGAGCGCCCGCGGTAGGGCGCGCGGAAGGCGGCGAGCACGAGCGCGGCTCCCGTGGCGGCGGCGAAGTAGGCGGACACCTGCGCGGGGTCGTAGCGCGCGTGCTGATCGTCTTCGTCCAGCGGCACGCTCCACGACACCTCCTGCGGCGTGGGGTCGATCGCCACTGCGCCCGCCAGCTCGTTGACGGCACCCACTACCGCGCGCGTCACCTCCCCAACCGGCCGGTCGGGCGCTAGCGCCACGCGACGCACCTCACCGCCGGTGTGCTCGACGAGCGCCTCGTGTGTGCGCAGGTCGAGCGCCACCACCACCGCCCCCGAGCCGTCGGGGGCGGGCAGCGGCAGCGTCTCCCAACCGCGCGCGGTCAGCCGCAGCGCCGCATGCTGCAGCTGCGGCTCGGGCGGCGCCAGCTTCGCCGCCAGCTTGCCCAGTACCTGCGTGTGCGCGTGCAGCGTGTCGCAGGTGTCGCGCCACTCGGCGTAGGGGAGGGCGGGCCAGTGCGAGTGCATGATCATACGGTACACCCGGGCCGGGGCGGCAAAGGACGAGAACGGGCCGGCGTGTTCGGTCGTGAGACCTTCAAATTCGAAGCAGAAAGGGAATACGTGTAGTTCCGGGCGAGAAGTGTGGGCCCCTGAGGGAGGGTGGGGCCCCACGAGGGAGCCCACGTCGCCGTTTGTCTCGGAGCGCAGCTGGCCCGATAACTCGGTCTACTGGATCGCATCCGAGCGCACGGCCATCCTGGTTGGTCGTGAGCGACGAGCCCACCACCGCCGATCATCTCTCTGCGGACCCGATCTTCGCCGCGCGCACGCGCTACTACGCGCGGGGCGTCGGTCCAAGTCGATGGTGACGGGGTCCCCGTGAAGTGATCCGGGCTGGAGGCGTGTCGTGTTTCCCGTGATGGGATGGAAGGATGAACACGATCATGAAGAGACGCAGGCATACACCGGAGCAGGCGGTCAGGAAGATCAGGGAGGGCGAACGCCTTCTGAATGAGGGCGGCGAGCTTGTGGTGGTGCTGCGGCAGCTGGAGGTCAGCGAGGCGACGTGGAATCGCTGGCGAGCGCAGTGCGGCGGGATGAAGGCCGATGAAGCTAAGCGCCTGAAGCAGTTGGAGGGCGAGAACCAGCGGCTGAAGAAGCTCGTCGCTGAGCAAGCGCTGGATATCGACATGCTCAAGGAGCTGGCGGAGGGAAACTTTTGACCCCGGGGCGCTGGCGTAGGGCCGTCGGCACCCTGCAGGAGCGCTTCGGGGTCTCAGAGCGCAGAGCGTGTCGTGTCGCGAGCCAGCACCGCTCCACGCAACGCAAGCAGCCACAGCCACCACGCGAGGAGGATCAGCGTCTGGCCTCGCGGCTGCGGGAGATCGCCGAAGAGCACCCGCGGTGGGTTGGAAGACAGCACACGAGATCCTGCTGCGGGAAGGCTGGAGCATCAACCGCGAGCGCACTAGGCGAATCTGGCGCCAGGAGTGGAGTGGACCCGGTTTGACGGACAGCTTGATCTGGTCCCTGGTTCATGGACTCGGTTTGTGAGAGGCCATGCGCTCCCTCAAGCGCTACCTCTCCAGACACCTCTACAACCAGCTCACCAACACGCCCTTGACAACATAGAAGCATCCAACGAATTTAGGACGGTGTCTCTGCAGGTCGCAGGCATTAGCCAGCGACTCGGGCCTGCGTCGACCCGCAAATGAGCACATGGCTCGGATAGCTCCGGTGCCGACGATCGCTGGCGGCCGTGTTCGCCACCCCAGGAACTCAGGGAGATCTACACCGCGCCGAGCGTCGAAGCCGCCCAGGCGCACTTCGGGGAGTTCGCCGAGAACTGGCGGGCACGCTACCCCGCGATGATCCAATCCTGGCAGAGGGGTGTCGTGCCATTGTTCGAATCTAACGTTCGGCGACTCGACGGCATTTGTGGTGTAGACATCTTGCGAAGTCCGACGGGGGGTGCTTCCCTAACGAGCAAGCCGCGATGACGGTCCTCTACCTCGTCGCGACCACGCCGAGCGAACGCGAGAACCTGACCGGCCGGATCAACAACTGAGCCATCCCTGTAGGGCTCATTCACAGTGTCTCGACGCACAGGTCATCGACCTGATGAGTCCCTGGGGCAGGGTACCTTTGTCGATGCTGTTGCGTGGCTACCGTCCTGGAAGGCGAAGGTGGCGGCGAATTGGAAGCCGCCGTGTGGGCAGCGGTTGGGTAGGGGTGGGCCTTTTGGTGTGTATTCGATGGTGTGACCCTGTTTTTGTTCGCGGTAGTGGAGGTGTAGTGGGCCGAGGGTTGAATGGAATTGTGTGACTGCGACGTCGGGACCTTGGGGGAAGCTGGTGATGAGTGGGATGGCCATGTCGAGGCGTCCGCCGTATGGGTGTTTGGCGGGGAGCAGGAGGGCAGGGAATACGAATTGTCCGCTGATGGGCGTGGGCGCGTTGACGTAGATGAGGAGGGCGAGGTGTCCTGATCGGTTTGTGGCCCTTAGGATTGTGACTTCTGCGGCCTCGCTGGCGAGTGAGGGGCCGATTGGTATCTCGGCGAGGGCTGTGCCGTAGCCCATCACGGCGTTGGGTGGGCATCCTTCGACGCCGAATGCTTCGAGTTTTTGTGTGCTGCAAGTGGCCAGGCCGAGTTCGCTGAGCGCGAAGGCTAGTTCGACTTGATAGCTGATTTCGACGTTGGTCAGCGGCGGGGGAGTCTGGTTGGCGGGGTTCGTGATGTTGAAGCCGAAGCTGATGGTGGTCCCTTGGCCGAGGTACTCGGGTGTGAGTGTAGCGTTGAGTGTGACTGTTGGTGCGGCGGCGGCGGTGCAGCACGTGGCGGTGCTGAGCAGGGCGAGTGTCAGCAGGCGAACGGTTTGGCGCGCGAGCCGGTTTGGCGTCACGGTGCGGGCGGGGTCAGTATGAGAGCGAGCCGGTGGTTTTCAGAACGAGGGCATAGGTGCGGCGGTTGAACGTGCCCGATAGCGCCGCGTGTCCGTGGGCGTGGGTGTAGCGGCCGGTGCCGCCGGTGATGGTGAGGGTGCCGGTGAAGCTTTCGGTGAGGCCGGAGCCGTGTGGGGTGGCGGTGCCGTGTCCTTCGATGGTGCCGTTGTGGGTGTGGATCGTGAAGGTGGCGGTGAAGGTGGCGCCGATGGTGAGGCGGGCGTGCATGTTGCCGGGGAGCGCTCCTTGTGCTGAGCCTTCCTCCAGGAGTTGTGAGCCGGTGTGTTTTGTGTAGTGGAGCTTCGCGGTGTCTGTCACGTTGACGGTCGCTGCTTGATGCGCGCGGGGCGCGGGCGCGATTGCGGCGGCGGGACTGGCAAAGACAACCGCGGGAAGGATGGCGGCGAGGGTGATGGCCGGTCGGGTCGGCAGGGGGGATCTGCGGGGTTGGTGGGTGCGTTTGAGCATTGTGGCTGTGTGTCTTCTTGTTCGGATACGGAATCGTTCCGGAGGATCTTACAGGGCTGTGATAGGTGCCGTTGCAGTCCGGGGGGCCACTGTGGGCCGGGTTGAGCGGCGGGCGCCATAGCGGCGTTGGCGGCGGCTGTAGTCGGCGAGTGCTTCTGCGAGGGCTTGGCGTGTGAAGTCGGGCCAGAGTTCGGGGCGGAACGCGAGTTCGGCGTTGGTGGACTGCCAGAGCAGGTAGTTTGAGAGACGTTGCTCGCCACCTGTGCGGATGATGAGGTCGGGGTCGCGCATCTCGGGTGCGTATAGGGAGCGGCGGAACTCCTTTTCGTCGCCACCGTTGAATCGTTTGGCCGCGTCGAGGATCTCGGCTCGCCCGCCGTAGTTGAACGCGATGAACAGAGCCAGTCGCTTGTTGTCGGCGGTGAGCGTTTCGGCTTGGTGCATTTGGTCTTGGAGCAGTCTGGGGGCGGCTTCTCGGCGGCCGATGAAGCGCATGCGGACGCCCTGCTGGTGTAGCTCGGGGGTCTCTTGGGCGATGCGTTGGGCGAGCATATCGATCAGTCCGCGAACCTCGGTGGGGGGTCGGGTCCAGTTCTCGGTTGAGAACGAGTACACGGTCAGTTGCTCGATGCCGAACTCGGCGGCGTCGCGTAGCCGCGCCTTGAGGGTGTTGGCGCCGGCTTGGTGACCGTGGGTGGCTGAGAGCCCGCGTGCTTTCGCCCAGCGACCGTTGCCGTCGGCGATGATCGCGATGTTCCGTGCGACTGCTGGTCTCGGGTCATCGCCGGGTGTCTCGATTGTGTCGTGCGTCAGCATGACGGCGTGCGGGTGGTTGTTGGGTGTCGCAGTCGCTTTGCGGCTCGCCAGGTGCGCATGACGGCGAGTGTGGGTGTGATAAGCGGTTCGAGCTCGGCGTGGACCCGTTGGGTGACAGGTCGGGCGAAGTCGCTTGTGGCGGTGGGTGCGGAGATGTAGTAGGCGGCGACGCCGACGAGCGTCATTACATGGTGTGTGCTGTCGGGTAGCTGCTGTGCGGAGTGGATCGCTCGCCGGGCGGCGGCGGTGAGGTCGTCGGCGAGCTGCTTGCGGTGTGGGTAGTAGCGGATGTATCCGGCTTGCCCGACGTGGGTGTCGCGTTGATGATCGATGAGGCTGTCGAGCATCGTGCTCAGGGCGCAGATCGAGAGGTAGGTGCGGTCGAGCGCGTCGGCCTGGGCGGGGGTGGTGTGTTGTTGGGCGGCGGCGGCGATCAGCGCGTGGACGGTGAGGACTGAGGAGGCGGCGCCGGCGAGGAACTCTTGCCAGGAAAGCTGGGACTGGTGGGCTTCGCTGGCGGCCCATTGTTCGAGTTGGCCGGTGCCGAGTGTGGGGGCTGCGTGTGCGCGAGTTTGTGCTTCTGCACATCGCGTTGCGGCTCTCGCCGCTGCGGCATGGATCGGCGTGGCGGAAGGCAGCCTGTGGAGTGCGTGGGTGACGGTGCTGGTGAGCTTCTGTAGGTAGCCGTCGTCCTGGACTGGGTGGGAGGCGAAGTAGCTGCCGATGGGTGTGGGGTTGGGGGCGATAGCGTCTGTGAACGCTCGGTAGAGTGCGTGGCTGCTGGCGAGGGGGTCGGGGTTGGGGCGCTCGGTGAGCCCGTCGAGGTAGTCGTACATCACCTCATAGGCGACGATCGCTTCGACCACCGTGCGGCGGTGCTCTTTGGGGGCGAGTGTCGCGAGTGTCGCTGCGACCTCGGCGTTGAAGCGCTCGTCGTGCAGCTTGCTGAGGGCGAGCACCTGCAGCTCGGGGGCTTTGATGTTGCTTGCTTGATCTTCCCAGCGTTTGAGCTGCTGGGCGACGAGTGGGGCGATGGTTGGCCAGTAGCGGAGGTTGGCGCGCAGGAGGGCGACGCCGGCTCCAGCCAGGAGCCTGCGGTCACCGAAGGCGGACATGTCTTCGGCTTAGCCGTCCGCTGCTCGCTCGTGTCCCCGTTGCCGCCGGTGTGGCGGTTTACTCATTGAGTGCGAATGTGGGGGAGACACGGGAGGCGAACCAGGCGGGTAGCGCCACGATCACAAGGACGGCGAGCAGGACGAGCGCGAAGATCTCAAGGGGACGTGCACCGGTTCCCACCCCTGCGACGGGGAACCCGGTTACCTGCTTGAGGTAGCTGTCGATCACTACCTGACCATAGACTCCTGCGAGGGCGCCGGTCAAGCAGCCGGCGCTGAGCATCAGCGCGGATTCGGTGAGCAGCACGAGCCTGACCTGCCGGCGTGGGGCGCCGTCCAGGCGCAGTTCGGCCAGTGACTTACGGCGTTGCCAGATACTGGACCCGAGTGCGGCGGCCATTGCGAGGATCGCGGCGGCGACCAGCAGCGTGGCGATCTCCCCGAGCTGTCCGAGTCCTTCGCTGGCGGAGTTATCGATCGTTGTTTCTCGCGCCTTCGCGGTCAGCACTTCAAGGCCGCTGCCCGCGCCGAGCGTACGCTGGATTGCGTGCCTGACTGTCTGCGGGTCGGCGGTGGGCTTGAGGTTGACGCCGAGCGCCGAGGCGGCGGGGGTCGCCCACGCGCGCCGGTAGTCGCTCGTGTTCATCAAGATCGTGCCGGGGCTCCACCCGAAGTTCGTGGTGGTCGCGGCGATCTTGAACGTTGCTGTGCCCGTGGGGGTGGGTAGCGCGATCTGGTCGCCGACCTTGAGGTGCTGTTCGCTTGCGATTTGGTCGGAGACGGTGATCTGCCCGTCCGGTAGGCCGGTGGTGACGGTGGGGGCGCCGTGGATGATCTGGTCGTCGAGCAGCGCGGGTCGCGCGCCGGGCGGCCAGGCGATCACCCATACGCGTCGCCCGTGGTAGTCGAGGTAGCTGCCCTGAAAGGTGGCGATGCTGGCGACACCCGGTATCCGCGCGATCTGCGCCTTTGGGGTGCTCGGGTTGAAGTTGTCGATCGCTTGGTTGTCGGTTGGGTTGACGAGCCAGATGTTGGCGCTGCGGACGTAGTTGCCGGTGTACCCGTCGATGCCGCGCAGCAGGTCATCGCGAGAGGCGCCCAACGCGACGCTGCCGAACAAGGCGACCGCTCCGGTCGCCGCAAGCGCAAGCGAGCGCAGCGTCGTCGTCTTCAGCGAGCTGAGCGCCAACGGCAGCACCGTCAGCCTCGAATACCTGAGCGACACGGCGCCGGCGGCGCGCAAAGCACCGGCGAGGACCAACGGCACGGCGAGCATCGTCGCTAGCGCGAGCACGACGCACGCGAAGATCGCCGCCGATGGCACCAGCACAAAGAGCCCGGTGGCGAGCAGCAGCAACCCGGCCGTAGCCGCGATGAGCCACCCTCTTGTGCGCTCCGGGACGCCGCCGTTGGGGTCCTGTTCGGAGAAGACCGCGTCCAGCGGGCGGCCCGTTCGCAGATCCTGAAGCGGGATCAACGATGCAAGACATGTCGCCAGCATCCCCCCGATGAGCGAGAACGCGATCGGCTGCACGCCGATCACCGTGCCGACGCCCAGCGTGAAAGCCTTCGCGAGATAGCCCGGAGACTGGTGAAAGAGACCCAACGACAGTGCGTAACCCCCAGCGAGCCCGGCAAGCGACGCGACAGCACCCAGGCATATGGCCTGGAAAAGCACCATCTGGACGATCGCCGTGCGCTTGGCGCCATCCATCCGCATGTCGGCGATCGTTTCACGCCGCTCCGGCACCGTGAGCAGCATCGCGTTGAACGCGAACAGGAAACCAAGCAAGGCGCTCAACCCCGCGAACAACGCGCTTGCCTGATTACTCGGCCGCAGCGCCTGATGCAACAGCGAGATGTCCTGGTCGGCGGCAGCGAGCGTGATCCTGCCGGCGGCCACTGCCTGTAGCTCGTGTTCGACCCTCGCCTTCTGCCCGGGATTGCTTTGCACGAGGATGCGTGTCACGCGGCCCGGGAGGCCCGCGAGTTGCTGCAGCTGCCCGAGCGGCATGACTGCTACTTGTGCTTGGGAGAGCGCCCCGGCGGTTTCGCTGCCGAGGACCGCGGAGACCTTCAAAGTGAACGCGCGTCCTCGCAGCAGCAACCGGACATCAGTGGGATGACGAGAGTTGTAGGCGGGTAGGTGAAGCGCGCTCGCGGCCGTCTGGCTCAGCCCGATCCCGCCCGGTGAGAGCGCTCCCAACGGCAGGGTATGCGCCAACCCATCCAGCAGAGCCAGCCCGATATTCGTGCCCGCCACGTTTAGAGTCGCCCGACGGCCACCGGGCGCGACGACGGTTGCGGTCTGTTCAAGCAGCGGCGCCGCCTGGTCGACACCCGCAAGCCGTTCCACCCGGCCGAGAAGATGTTCGGCGAACCCGTTGGGGTCGCGGGCGTGTAGTTGCAGATCAGCGGGGCCGATCACAGCGTGAACCACATTGCTCGCGGAGCTCGTGATGCTGCTGTTGGCGACCGTAACCGCAAACACGAGCGCCACCGCAACAGCAACCCCGACGCCAGCGAGCAACTCCTCCGTCGCGTGAACGCGAAGGCGGCGACTGTAGAAGTAGATAAGCGCACCAAGTCGCATAGCACACCTCAGCCAGACGCATCCATGCTGCCCATCGCTCCCTAGCCCTGCGCGGGCGCAGACCGCGCCTGTATGTCGAAGGGATTGGGAGGCTCCCCGTTGACCTGGCCCTCGGGGTGGCCGTCGACTAGCTTGCCGTCGCGTAGTGTCGCGCAGCGATCGGCGATCAGCGCGGCCTCCTGGTCGTGGGTGACGAGTAGCACGCGCGCCTCGCGCTCGTGTGCGACGGAGTGCAGCAGCTGCACGATCTCGCGGCTGCGAGCACTGTCGAGGTTCCCTGTCGGCTCATCGGCGAGGATCAACCCCGGCTCCCCGGCGAGCGCCCGCGCGATAGCGACTCGCTGGCGCTCGCCACCGGACATCTTCTCCGGCGGATGCTGCAGTCGGTGAGCGAGCCCCATACGCTCAAGCCACGGGATCACTCGTGCCTGCGCCTCGCGCATCCCGACACCGGCGATCAATAGCTTGCGTGCCGCGTTCTCGACGGCCGAGACCCGCGGCATCAAATGAAAGTTCTGGAACACAAACCCGACGTCTTTGAGCAGGTAGTCGCTCGCTTCGCGCTCAGAGACACTGGTGATGTTCCGTCCCTGGTAGCGGATTGCGCCGGCGTCCGGGCGCAGCAGCGCTGCGATCAGAAAAAGCAGCGTCGTCTTCCCCGACCCGCTGGGGCCAAGCAGCGCGAGCATCTCCCCCGGTGCGATCGTGAAACTGACGCCATCGACAGCACGGACCTCCTCGCCCTCGCTGTGATAGTGCTTGACCACACCTTCGAGCTCAAGCAACGCTCTGGCCTCCGACATCCCGCGTGAGCCGGTGGCGCGCGAGATCGCTCACCGCCGCAAGCTCAGGCGCCAGCTCGCCGCTGAGCCGGCCTTTGCCGAGCAGCACGACGCGATCGGCGCCGAGCAACCCAAGGCCATCGCCCGTGCTCGCCAGCACCCCGATGCCCTCGTCCGCGAGCGAGCGCAGCAGCCCCAGAATGTCATCGCGCCGCTCAGAGTCGACGCCGATGGTCGGCTCATCGATCACCAGCAGACGTGGATCGGAGGTCAGCGCGCGAGCAATCGCGACCCGCACCGCTTCCTCCACCTTCAAATGGCGTGCCGCGAGCGGTGCGCACCGCACCGCGCCTACTCGCTCCAACGCGTGCAATGCGCGAGCATGCGCTTCGGCTTGCCCGACGCGGCGCCCCAGCTGGCTGGAGATCAGCTGCTCGAGAACCGTTCGCCCCCGATCCTGACGAAACGTACACCGGCAGTAGCCGACCTCCGCACCGAGCGCCCCAAGGTTCCCCTCGGCGAGACTGCGTCCCTCCAAGCGCACGACGCCGCTATCGGGTGCTTCAAGGCCGGCCGCGATCCGCAAGAGCGTCGTACGGCCCGACTGCCGCTCCCCGAACACGACGACCATTTCCCCCGCGTCGACCGAAAGCGACACATCGGCAAGCGCGACCCGCGATCCGCGCCCGAAACGCTTGGACACGCTCTCAAGGGCGAGCAGCATCGTCCCGAGCGGCCTCGGCGCGAGCTTCAAACGCATCCCGAGCGCTGCCAAGCCATTTGATCCGGGCGCCGTCAACGTTGCGCTGGTGCTCACCGACGAGCCGCTCGATCAGCTCATCCCGAGAACCAACCCCCGACCCACCCGGACGATCGCCGACTCGCCCCGCCCCCTTCAAATACATACGTTCGAAGCGGCCAAGGACATCCAGCGCCGTGCTTGGGTTGTTCGCGAAGATCGCCAGCTGGCGCACCCACAGCTCCTGACGGCGCCGCTCAGCATCGACCTCCGCCACCAGCCACGCGATGTAGTCATCGAGCCCCGACTGCGTTGCCTGATACCGCGGCTTCGGCTGACGACCCGAACGGGACCCAGGGATCTCCGCGATCAAACCACGCCCCTCAAGCGCATTAAGCGCCGCATACACATGCGACTCACCGCTAAGCGGAAGCACCCCCGCATACACCCGCTGAAAGCGCTGATACAGCTCGTGACCGTAGCTCGGGCGCTCAATCACCAAGCCGAGCAGCGCCCAATTGACGGGCGAAGTCATCGCCCGACCGGTCGCCCTCCTTGCAGCCGCCTCGCTCATTGAACGATGCAGCTTACTGGAAGTTCGACCCGGCTGAAACGGACTATCCGTTGTCCCCAGAGACACCTACAAACTTTGAACCCTCAAAACATGCCTACACAAACAATCCCACAAGTCAGATCATATGCGTTATGGCACACGATCTTGGCAAACCCCACACAGGGCATCGCCCCGACCCCAGCGCCCCCCTCGCGGGTATCCCAACCAGCCCTCCGCAATGGCCATCACTGATCTCCCGACGCTCGTCGTCCGCGCCGCACCAGCCCTCGCCAAGGGGCCCATCGCCAACCGGCCTTGTGCGGGTCGCCGACCACAAGCCTGCCTGGGTACGGCAGGGCTGCCCAAAGGTGAGACGCTTGCCTTGGTTTGCCTCGGGGTTAAGGTCCGCGCGCCCGCGCGCTGTTTGCGCCCTCGCGCTTGAACGGCCCCGCTGTCCCCGTCCGGTGGGCCGGCGGCACGTAGGACGTTCCGATCCGCAACCCCGTTGGCACTGCCTTGAAAGGCGAGCAATGCGCCTGCCTCTCCCGCAAGTGTCAGCGGGACACTTAGGTCTTGGGATCCTCTGTGATTCTGAGGTTGCCTACATCGATGTGAGGCCCGCCTCATACCACGGGCAATACGGAATCGATGCAGGCGGCGGGATGGGCACCTGCCTGCCCGTCCATTGCGCTGCTGCGGGTGAGGCACCTGTTGCGTCTCTACTCGCGGCTGTGCAGCGGGGAGTCGATCGCATCGCACGGTCAGGGATGTTGCCTTGGTCGGCAGGGATCGGCTCGCCGGTCGCCACAAATCCCGACGGTGCCGGTGGCTGCTGGCGGGTCGCCTTCCCCACGGCGGCCCGCCAGCAGCCAACCCCGTGGGCGAGCGATACCCACGCCGGCACAACCATCGACACGCAACGCGCGCTCCTAACGATGGCGTCCTGACGTGGTGGACCAGCCCCACATATACGTACGGCTGACGCCTGAGCAGGTCGCGTCTGTCGTGCAGTCTGCTCAAGCCGGTGAGGACGCGGCAGGGCTTGCTGGGCAGCTCTCCGAGCTGGCATTCGCCACACCGTCGGTCTCGGTGTGGGAGGCGTACGAGCGCGCTGTACCGGGCTCGCGGGCTTCGCTGGTATTCCTGGGGGGCCTGCGGCTGCTCGCGCGCTTGGCGGGGGGCCAGCCGGCCAGCCTCGATGATCTGGCGAGTGACGTCGGCCTCTCCCCGGCTGCCGCTGACTCTTGCATACAGACGTTGGTTATTGCCGGGATGGTTGAGCGGGACGCGGCTACCGGCATGTATCGGCTGGTGAGGTAGGCGTGCCCAAGAGACCCTCACAAGCGCACGGGGTTGCTATCGATCCCGAGCATCCCGGCCGGTATTCTTCGTCATTGGTTGCCGGCTTGGCGATGCTCCGGTGTTTTACCGCAGAGCATCCAATACGTGGGATCGCCGACATGGCGGACACGCTGGAGCTCGGGCGCTCCACCACACATCGGTTCGCGACCACGTTAGTGGCGCTTGGCTTCCTTGAGCAGGGGGCGTCGCGTAAGTATTGGCTTTCGCCGCGGGCGTCAGACGTGGGGATTGCTTTGTGTGAGTCGATGCCGGTGCGGCGTGTAGCTCGTGGGCATTTGCGGGAGTTGCGATCTCGGACGGGTTACACCGTGAGTTTGGCTGTACTTGGGGGTAGTGAGATTGTCTACATCGATCGTTGGCAGGGATCTCGCCAAGGGCAGTATGCGATCGATGAGGGCATCGGGCCTGGCGCACGCCGGCCCGTGTACTGCACCGCCGCGGGTAAGGCGATCGCTGCGCGCCTGCCCGCTGCGGAGCAGCGTAAGCTGGTGACCGAGTTGAAGCTCCAACGGCTCGGCCCTAATACGCTTACGAGCAAGGCTGCGTTGCGTGCTGAGCTTGAGCGTATCGCCACCGGGGACGACGCCATCGTGGTTGAGGACGAGGAGCTGCTTAGCGGCCGGCGTGCGCTCGCTGCCGCCGTGCTCGACGGCGAGGGGCGGCCGGGCGCGGCGGTTGAGCTTGCGGTCCCTGGGGCGTACGCCGTCGAGGAACTGGTGAGCAGCTTTGGCTCCCAGGTGTCAGATGTGGTTGGGCGAGTTAGCTCAGCCCTGCAGCAGCAAAGCGGCGATCAATCGCACCGATCCACAACCAACTCATCGGGGGAAGTCTAGTGAGAGACATCACATGTGTATTTGAGCCTGCGCGGTATAGGCTCGCGCGCGGGCCGGTGGCTGAGTGTTTCTCAATGATACGGCGAGGGTCGGTGTCGAGCATTTGTCAATTAATCAAAGGAGGGGGAGTGCGTATCAGGGGCCGGTCGATGTTGTTGACGTGCGTGGTGTTTGTTGTGGCGTGCCTGGTGTTTGGGGTTGGTGTGGCGTGTGGGGATGAATCTTCGGTGCTGGGTGGGACTGGTTCGTCGGCGGTTGAAAGTCCGTTGGTGGCGCCGGGAGTGGATCAGTTGCTTGGGGGTCAGCCGGCGAGGGAAGTCGAAGAAGCGCGGCGTGCGAGTCCTGAAGCCGTTGCGGCACGCGAGGAATCTGAAAACGAGTACGGGGGTATGACTGGTGAAGAAGCCAAGCGGCTTGATGGTGAAACGTTTTCAAGCCTGGTTGTCGAACCGTCCGGTGGGCCGCCGAAGCTGCCGTCGGGGGAGAGCGTCACCGGGTTTCCGTCGGCTAATGTTGAGCAGGTCGATCTTGGTGGTGGTCGGCATGGGGTGATTGAATCGTTGTTGCCGATCGCTGTGGAAGAATCGCCGGGGAAGCGTGTGCCGGTAGATTTGGGTTTGCGTGAAGTGAGTGGTGGGTTTGAACCGGCGACGCCTGCTGTCGCAGTACAGATTCCAGCGCATGTCGGTGACGGCGTGGCGCTATCGGGGAGCGGGATCTCACTGACCCCGGTGACCGCGCTGGGGGTGGCGCTGGAAGGGTCGGGCGCTGTGCTTGATGGTGCGAGTGTCGTGTATGCCAATACGCAGGTTGACTCGGATACGGTTGTTAAGCCTACGACGTTGGGGTTTGAGGCGTCTACGGTTTTGCGGTCGACTGATAGTCCTCAACAGTTGTTCTTCCGGGTGGGGTTGCCCGAAGGCGCGAGTTTGGTGCAGCAAACTGGATCGGGCTCTGTGCAAGTAGTCAAGGAAGGCACGGTGTTGGCGACGGTCGCGGTGCCCCAAGCGGTCGACGCGACCGGCGCTGCAGTGCCGGTATCGATGACTGTATCCGGCGATATGTTGAGCTTGAAGCTGGAAATGACTGCGGGGGAGTACCAATACCCGGTGTACGTCGATCCGACCGTGACCGACAAAGAACTTCTTTTTAACCCAGGCAGCTGGCTATTCTTTACTGATAACAAAAAAGTGTTTGAGGGATTTAAAACAAGTAAAGGTCTTGAAGACACCGACTATGAAGAGGCGGCAGACGAAACGTATTATGAAGGTCAGTATGGGTTCTTTTCTTACACCACTCAAGGTGCGTCACGTATCTATGCCTTCGTTGCGTCGGCCGAGGAAACCGACTTCGAAAAGCCTTCTGACGAAATTACCGACGAGTATGAGTTGAGGTATCGTGACGGTGAAGTCGAACCTGGCAATGGCGTAGGCGGTAAAGCGCGGGTAGGCTATCAGGAAAAGGGTATTTATAAACGCTCGGGTGTTACCGTTTGCGCAGAATCGGCATGCGGACCAGTTAGTGTGTCTGGTTCTGAACAGAACGCTGCGTATTTTGAGCAGAAAGCAACTGGCGAAGAAAAAGGCGGATTTCGCTTCCTCCTTGAAAGCGCATCTGTGGAGATCAACCAGGAAGAGGAACCAAAAGCGAGCTTCGACACGTCCGACCCAACGGTGAATGGTCTGCCTAACGCCTTGTACCCCGGCAAGTGGTACAAATCGACGTCGAATGCGGTATTTGCTATCAATGCGCTGGATGAAGGCATCGGGATCTATAAGCAGGGCTTGAGTTCTCCTAGCAAATCTGGCTGGGGTTATAGCGTCAAAAATGAAGCGCAGAATGAATGTCAGGGTGTTCAGTGTAACGAGTGCTATGAAGCGCCGTGTTATGCAAAAAAGAGTGGTACTGGGAAACCCTTGACCTTCTCCTTGGCGGCTGCTTCGGGTGGTGAACTACCAGAAGGCGAAGACACGGTGGAAGGTAGGGTTGAAGACGCGGCGGGTCTCGGCGCGACCGTAAAAGGTAAAATCAAAATTGCTAACGCGCCACCCAGTATTACCTCGTTTAGTGGTCTACCGAGCGATCATGAAGTTATCGACGGAGAACATGTGTCGTTGAAAGCCGGTGCCGAAAGTGGGCCGGCTGGTATCGCTGGGATTGTGCTCGATCTTGATGGGCAGCAGTTGGGTGGCCCGCAGGGTAGCTGCTCGGGTTCGTGTAAAGGTCACGCAGAATGGACTCTGAGTGGTGAAAACTACGCGGCTGGAGAACATACCCTGACCGTCATCGCGGAAGACACCGCGGGCAACGTTGGAAAAGCTGAATATCATTTCGTGATCCATCACCCCGAAGATGTCGCTGTAGGCCCAGGGTCGGTTAACCCGGTTACGGGCCAATTGAGCCTAACGGCTACTGATGTGTCGATCGGCGCCCCCAATGGTGCTTTGACGGTGACTCGTAGCTACCGCTCGCAGCATCTTGAACAAGGGGGCGTCGAAGGTCCTCTAGGTCCGCAGTGGAATATGGGTCTCGGGCCGCAGCAAAGCCTTACTCGCGTACAGGGTGGAATGATCTTGACCGGCGTCAGCGGTGGAGAGGTCGTCTTTGAGGGCAAAGGCGGCGGCGAATTCGCATCGCCGACGGGAGATGCCGGCCTCATACTCAGCGAAAAAACGAAAGAAGGCAAAACTTACTTCACGCTGACTGAAAACGGTTCAGTCACGGCGTTTGAACTCCCGACTGGGAGTACGGGTGGTGTTTGGATGCCGTCTAGCGTGGAAGGGCCGAACGGCACCAATATGTCTTTGTATAAATTCAGGCTCAATAGTGGTGTGATCGAGCCTACGGAGGAGTTGGCGCCGGTGCCGCCGGAAGTGTCGTGCGGCAAAGAAATATCGGAACTAAAAGAAGGCTGCCGTGCGCTGAAGTTCGAATATGATGAAGGCGCAACCACGGCTAAAGGCGAAAAGGAGAGCGAATGGGGCGAATTCAAAGGGCACCTCTCAAGGGTCAAGTACATTGCGTGGAAGGCGAAAACCAAAGAAGAACTGGTCGTCGCTGAATATCTGGATGACGCGAAAGGTCGGCTGCGTGCAGTTTGGAACCCTCAGATCAAACCGGAACTGAAGACCACCTACGGTTACGACAGCGAAAATCACGTCACCGCAGTGAGCACCGCGGGGCATGAGCCCACGCTTTTCGAGCAGGGCACGATCCCGGGCGACGCTAGCCCGGGCCGACTGTTGGCCGTAGCGGTGCCATCGGCTGCAGTCCCGCTGGGCGGCGGCGAAGCGCCCGCGAGCACCGAAGCACCGGCGCTGTCGAGTACGACCCCGAAAGTTGGGGTCAAGATCAGCGTCACCCTGACTGGCGAAAAAATTCCTGGGAAATGGACTGGGAGCCCGCTGGCGTTCATCTACCAGTGGGAGGATTGCAACAGCAAAGGCGAAGAATGCTCGCCGATCCTCGGCGCGGTCAACCAGGCGTACTATCCGGTTACCAGCGACGCAGGCCATAAGCTTGTGGTGGAGGTGTCGGCGTTGAACGCTACCGGTACGACGATCGCGTCTAGCGCTGTGACGTCGACGGTGGCGTCGGGTACGCCAAACACACTGTTGCCCGAACCCCCGGAAGTCGGGACGGATGCTGTGACGACGCTTGAGTATCAGGTGCCGGTGTCAGGTCGTGAACCGTATGAAATGGGTTCCTCGACGGTCGCTGAATGGGGGCAGATCGATGACCCCAAAGAAGCGATGGCGGTGTTCCCGCCGGACAAGGTGATGGGCTGGCCGGCCAAGGAATACAAACGTGAGACCGTCTACTATCTGGACGGCAAGGACCGCACCGTTAACGTCGCAGCTCCTACTGGCGGAATCTCCACGGCGGAATTCAACGCGTACAACGACGTCACCCGAACACTGAGCCCCGACAACAGGGCCGCGGCGCTCAAAGAAAGCAAACCAGCAGAAGCTGCCGAAGCGCTCAGCACCGAAAGCCACTACAACGGTGAAACTACAGAAGAAAAAGAAAAAGAAGAAAAAGAAGTCGGCGAAAAACTCAAACCGGCCGTAGAACCAGGCACCGAACTACTCAGCACGCTCGGCCCCCGACACACCGTCAAGCTTGCGGTCGGCAAAGAAGGCAAAACAAATGAAGAAGCGTTGGCGCGCGAGCATACGATCTACTCCTACAACGAAGGTGCCCCCTCAGGAGGCGGCCCGTATCACCTAGTAACAAAGACCGTCGATGAGGCAGAAACCACGAGCAAAGAAGTCTTCGACACGCGCACTACCGAAACGAAGTACAACGGGCAAAGCAGTCTCGGCTGGAAACTGCGCAAACCGACATCGGTGATAACCGATCCAACCGGGCTTGATCTCGTACACACCATTGAATACAAAGCAAACGGTGACGTAATCCAGACGATGATGCCGGCGGCGTCAGGAAAAGACGCCAAGGTACCGCCAACGTACACCACGAAGTTTGGGTCGGCGGGCTCCGGCGCGGGCCAGTTCGCCTACGCCGCCTTCGACACCGTGGATAGCAAAGGAGATGTGTGGGTCACCGACTTTGAAGGTAACCGCCTCGATGAGTTTTCAGCTACCGGGTCGTTCATTCAGGCGGTCGGCTTCGGCGTAGGCAGTAAAGGCGAAGAAAAATTCGAAGCCTGTACAAGTAGCTGCAAAGCCGGAAAACCTGGCTCGGGTAACGGGCAATTCTCTGGCCCAGTGGGAATCGTGTTTTACGGCGGCGACCTTTACGTCACTGACTACCGTAACGACCGTATCGAGCAGCTCAACGAAAAAGGCGAATACCTTAGTAAGTTCGGCGTCAAAGGGACCGCCGCGGGACAGTTCGAAGGCCCTGTCTCGATAGCCGCTACCACGACCGGCAACCTTTGGGTTGGAGACCTCGGTAATTATCGCCTACAGGAGTTCAACTCGTCCGGTACCTTTATCAAGGCGATCGGGTACGGGGTTAATGCGGGTGAAGGCAAAGTATTCGAAATCTGCACCACCAGCTGTAAAGCCGGCCTGTCGGGTTCAGGCGCCGGGCAGTTCTCGGCGATTGAGGGCATCGCGGTTAGCAGCAGCAGTATCTACGTCGCCGATGACGGTAACAATCATGTTGAGAAGTTCAACAAAGAAGGCGAATACGTTAGCCAGTTCGGCTCCAAAGGGACGGGTAACGGCCAGTTCAAAGCCCCGGAGGGAGTCGCGCTCGGGGGAGCTGGCGCCTATATATATGTCACCGACTGGGGCAACAATCGAGTCGAGGTGTTCTCAACGACCAGCAACGCCTATTTGACGCAATTCGCAAGCACCGGAAGTGGAAACGGTCAAGTAAAAGGCCCTGAAGGTGTCGCGGTCGCCTCATCCGGGGAAATCTACGTGGTAGACAACGGCAACGATCGCGTCGAGGAGTGGGTACCCACCGTCACGGGTAACGAAAACGCTCACAGCACCAAGACGATCTACTACGAAGAAGGCGCATCCGTCGCAGCCTGCCGCAAAAACCCCGAATGGTCAGGGCTACCATGCGAGACGATGCCCGCCGCCCAGCCAGGCACCAGCGGACTCCCAGAAATACCCACAACAACAATGACGTACAACATCTGGATCGAGCCCGAAACCATCAAAGAAACAGCAGGATCGAACACCCGCACAACCACCAACACCTTCGACGAAGCCGGACGCCCCAAAACGGCCGCAGTCACCGCGACCGTCGGCGAACCAGTTCCAACGGTCACAGACGAATACAACAAAGAAAGCGGTGCGCCTGAAAAGCAGTGCGAGAACGAAGGCAAACCGTGCACCGAAGGCCACCCAAAAGCGATCACCGCGATCGAGAACAAGCTCGGCCAGCTGGAAAGCTACACCGACGCCGCCGAAAGCACCACCAGCCTCGAATACGACGTCGACGGACGCACAAAGAAAATCAGTGACAGCAAGGGCGCCGAAACCAAGGGCACCGAAAGCTTCAAATACAACACGACGACCGGGCTCCTCAGCGAACTGCTCTACGAATACACCCCAAGCAAACTACAGCTCCCGTTCACGGCGACCTACGACCCCGAAGGAAAAATACTCAGCGAGCACTACCCCAACAACATGACCGCCAACTACATATACAACAAAGTCGGCAACCCCATAAATCTCGAATACAAAAAGAACGCGTACTGCGCCACAACTTGCCCAGAAGTGTGGTTCAACGACAAAGTCGTGCCCTCTATTCATGGCCAATGGATAGAACAAACCAGCACGCTTTCCCACCAGCTCTATAGCTACGACGCGCCCGGCCGACTGACCCAGGTGCAAAACACGGTCAACGGGAAATGCACGACCCGCCTCTACGCCTACGACGAAGACACTAACCGCACCAGCCTCACAACCCGCGAACCCGGCACCGAAGGCAAATGCGCCACCGAAGGCGGCAACGCCCAAACACACACCTACGACACCGCCGACCGCCTCACCGACCCAGGCATCGCCTACAACCCATTCGGCGACATCACAACCCTACCCGCCGCAGACGCAGAAGAACCCGGCGAACACCCACTCACCAGCACCTTCTACGCAGACGGCCAGATCGCCAGCCAAACACAAAACGAACAAACCGTCGGCGACACCCTCGACCCCGCCGGCCGCACCCTGGAAACAATCGCCAGCGGCAAACCCAACAACTCCACCACCATCAACCACTACACCGGCCCAGCCAACGCCCCCACATGGACCGAAAACGCCCTCTCCCACGAATGGCAACGCAACATCGCCGGGATCAATGGTACCCTTGCAGCCATCCAGAACAACGGCGAAAACCCCGAACTCCAGCTCACCAACCTCCACGGCGACATCATCGCCAAAGCCTACCTGTCCGAAACCGCCACCGCACTCGCCGCCAAAGCCGACACCAGCGAGTACGGCGTACCCACCGTCAGTGCCCCCGCCAAATACTCCTGGCTCGGCGCCATCCAACTACCCACCGAACTCCCATCCGGCGTCATCAACATGGGCGCCCGCTCCTACGTACCCCAAATCGGACGCTTCCTCCAACCAGACCCCATCCCCGGCGGGTCAGCCAACGCCTACGCCTACACCTTCGGCGACCCCGTCAACACCAGCGACCCCACCGGCGCCTACACAGCAACAGCATCCAAAGCCATCCTCATGGAACTCGAAGGACAAGAAATCGCCAGCGACGCAAACGGCATACACCAACGAGAAGAACGCGAAGCCGCCGAACGATACGCCGCCGAACAAGCCGCACGTGCCGCCGCCGAAGCCGCAGCAGAGGCAGCCGCCACAGCCGGCCCACAATACGAAGAAGAATGGGAAGAATGGTGGGAAGAAGAAAGCGAATACGAATACATTTCGAACCACCGCGGCGGCGAATACGGTAAGGAGGAACCTGCAATTCTCGTACAGCCTTTGGTGACAGAAGCCGGGGGATGGTCTGAAACGCAATTGCTCGTAAAGGGGGGCGCGGAGTGCTTTAATCGCTCACAGTGTGCGAGAAAAGACAGAGCACTAAGACGCGGGGGGAGTGGGCAGGTTGAAGAGGACTGTGTTAAGGGCGTCGCAGGGTATGTTTTGATAGGTACTCCGGCTGACGCGCTTAACCCTGCGGGGGACGTCGGTAGCTGCCTTGTCGGGGTTATTCTTGGAAAGATCTAGCATGACCTACACCGATAACTATTACAGCAACGTACGACTATGGGCGCTGCTACACGATGGTCACCTGTGGTTGCGTAATTGCCTCCAATGTGTCCCTTGTGCCAACCCAAGTGCCCACTGAGTGCACGATGCAACGGCCGTTTGAGAACGCGCGCGGTATCTTGCTTTTTACGCTAGCGGCACTGGGGCTCGTTCTACTTGCATACGTGCTTCTGGGCACAGCTGGCGTAGGTGGTGCACTCGTCGTAGTCATCATCAGGATTGTTTATGCGATCCGTGTGCGGCGCTCGTCTAGGTCATGAGCGGAAATCTGCCATTAAAGGAAGATGTGAGGGTCTGTCAGTTTCTTTGTGTAAATTGGAGTTCCCCCGCTTTCGTGGACTCTCCCCTAAGCTGAGTACGCTAGTTCATCCACCGGCTCACCGGACGGTACTCAAGCCACCGCTCGCTGGGTGCCAGATCCCTAGCCGTCGGTCCAATCCTCTGGCGGAGCCCCTGGTTTCCATGCCTTCGTGACGCCGCCGCTCTCTTGGCGCAGTGTTTGCGCGTAGTCAGCGAGCTGGTGATGGAACGCGAGCTCTTCGCGAGGGTCGATGCCGGCGTCATCGATCTCTACTCGCCAGATGGCGAGCGCGCAGAGCGTCTCGGTGTGGGCGTCGTCGGTCCACCACTCCTCCTTGAGGTAGGCGAGGGCGTGGGGGTAGCGGCCGTGCAGCGCGACGATCGCGACCCACATTTCCCCTCGCCAAGTCGGGTCGCCGCCGTAGGGCTCCAGCCAGCGCGCACTGGAGTGGACCCGGTTTGACGGACAGCTTGATCTGGTCCCGCTTTATTAGACCGGGGTTGTGCGAGTCAGGCGGCTGCTTGTTGTTGGTGGTAGAGGGTCTCATATTCGGTGGGTGTGAGCATTCCGAGGGCGCTG
>DATMLP010000021.1:0-178660 GCA_035570415.1 Solirubrobacteraceae bacterium
CGCTCTCCCAAAACTCTCCCAGCACGAGCGTTTTTTGAGGGCATCTGAGAGCGCTTGAGGTCGCCGAAAACCGCTCAGGTATACGGAGAGCACCGTGTTCCAACGCACTGCAAAGCCGTGTACACCGGTTCGATTCCGGTCCTCGCCTTGGAAAAACCCTGCAAATAGGCATCTTTTGCTTAGGACGCTACGCAGACGATCGTCTACTCTCCCAGAACTCTCCCAAAAGGCCGTCTACGCGGCCCGATTTTTGTACCCATTTGCAGGTGATTTGTCTGCCGCCGGGCTCGTTGATTCGAGTGCCGGGCCAAAAAGCCGTTGACGGTGGCATTGGGCAAAGCGATCGTGGACGAGGCGCGCGACGGGCGCGCTTGCTTGTCGTCCAGAGCATCAGCGAGCGCAGCGCCGGCGAACACTTCCGCTTCCGCGAAGAGCACACGCCCTCAGCAGGACAGGCGAGTTCCAGTGCGTTCCGGGACCGCCTGCGGGCTACGCCTGCAGGGCGGCATGGACCTCCTCGTCGCCCGCGTCCTCTGAGGCGGCCAGCCCGCCGATGTGCCGGTCGAGGTCTGCCCTGGCGTCGGTGTTTGCCGCCAGCGTCTGAGCCGCCCTCAGCAGGAGCGTGCGCTCTGCTACGGCTCCTTGCCGTGAACTCTCGAGTAGCACGCGCATGAATCCGTTGCGCCCCTCGGGGTATGAGCCGGGGACCGCCGCAAGAGCGTCGCAGATGGTCTGGATGTGGTCTGGGTTCGCAAGCATGCGTTTATCCCGTATCGATAACCGCAAGCTCATCGACCTCGCCACCGCGGTCGTCGACAGCCACCGCCTCCTGCCCCGCGAGCCCCAGGCTCCAGCTCAATCCTGACGCCCACATGGCGCTCGGAGCGCTCAGCACAGCCGCACCGAGGCGAGTTTGCTCCCACCCGTACTCTGCGGCATGTGAGTCGCTCCGGATCGTTGACATCGCTCGGGCCGCCCCAGAGCGCAGGCCGCCTCAAGGCCGGCCAGCTCGGCACGGCGGACCTGACCGCCTCGACGCTCGCCAACATTGGCGAACGGAGGCGGAAATACGGTCAGTGAGATTCCGGCCAGCTGCACCGCAGCCAAGAAACACGCCAAGAAGAAGCCGCCGCTAAGGGCTGAACCCACTGCTTATCCGAGTTAGCATGACTTGGTGCGCTTCCTCGTCACCAGTGCAGGTAGCGCCAACGGCGGTGGCCATGATGCGGTGCTCGCCTTCAACGCCGACGGCGAGCTCGTCGGCCCGTTCAGCGACGACCCCCGGATCGTCGATCCGCGTGGTCTGTGCATTGATCGGACCGGCGCGCTGATCTACCTGAACAGCGTGGACCGGATGCTCGCCCTTGATCGCAGTGGACGCGTCGTGCGCGACTCAGGGCCGATGGCGGACCTCGACCCGGGCGGCGCCGTGTTCGGGCCAGGCGGTCGCTTCTACGTCACGATGCGGCGGCGCCGGACGATTTTGGGCATCTCTGCGACGCTGGACGGCCACGCGGAACCCCTCCTCCCGGAAGGCATCGTCCCATTCCCACGCGGGTTCGGTTTCGGGCGGGACGGCAGCCTGTATCTCGCCTCGGGCATCGGCCCTTCCGGCGAGGGCGACAACACCATCCTGGTGTTCGATCCCGACACGCCGACGCAGCCGCGTCGTTTGGTCAATGATCCCGAATTGAGCCCTCTGGACCTGACCGTTCCTACGAATGGCCACATCGTCGTCGCCAGCGAGTTTCCGTTCCGTGCCCCCGATGCTGTAGTCACCGTCCGCGAATACGATCCGGTCAGCGGAGACCTCGTCCGCGTCTTTGCTCCCGACCGTTCGGTGAACTTCCGCCAGCCGCGCGGGTTGAGACTAGGGCCGGACGGCCACCTCTATTGCGTCGGCGAGGCTCACGCGATCGCGTTCGACTTCTCGACTGGAGACTTCCTGGGGCCGGTCGTACGACTGCCGAGGCTCCACGGCCAAGCGCTCGTGCTGCTCGACTAGAAGCACCTCGTGGCATCCCCGTTCGCGCAGCGGCGCGAACCTCGCCCGACTCAATCAACGACCTGCTTTGCGCGGCGAGTGGGACCGGCGGTCCGCCAGAGTCGCAGGCGAGCGATCACCCCGGGGGGGCCAGGTCGTTGATAAGCACCAGGCGACAATCTGGCTAGGACCTCCCCCGCTCGGCGGACTCGGTCGTGGTGACGCCGAGCTTGGTCAGGAAGCTGCGGTAGTCGGTCTGCACCCACTCCTCGGCCAGCCGCCGGTCGTCGTCGTAGCGGAAGGTGCCGATCACCTCCCACTCGAGGTGTTCCCCGGTGGGCTCGACGAGGCCGATGGGCGAGTACGTGAACACGCCGGTGAAGACGCCGGAGAACGTGGTGCGCGCCGCCAGGAAGTTGCCCTCAACGATGATCTGCTCCCGAACGAGCCGCAGATCGCTGAAAGCGGCGCGCAACGAGGCGAAGTAAGCGCTGAGCTCATCGAAGCCCAGCTCACTGCCGGGTCCGTGGAAGACGTAGTCCTCGGCGAAGTAGGCGCGGAGCGCGGCGTCGTCCTCACAGGCGATCGCCTCATCGCCGATGCGGATCAGATCGCGGGCCAGTGGGGTGTCAGAGATGAAGCCGGGCATCGTTCCTCCTTTGGTTTCTGGTTCAGCAATAGTGCTCCAACGACCTATCGCCAACGCCGCGAATCGATAAGCCACTTCGGGAACGCTGCACTAGGCGATGACCGCGGCTGTCAGGCTGGCGAGGATCGCGGCCATCAGGGCGCGGTCGCCCTGGGAGATCACGTCGCGCCAATCGCCGGGGTATACGGTGGTCAAGCTACTTTCTCAGCGGCGCATCGCGCCAAAAGGAGACCACCGTGAGCCAAGCCACCGCAGAGACCATCACCGTCGGACAGCTCGGCGTCCGCTTCCTCGTAGAGGGACCCGACTCCAACGGCACCGTGAGCGTGTTTGAGTGCTACGTCCCGGCGAACGCCAGGATGCCAGCGCCGCACAGCCACGATGCGTTCGAGGAGACCATCTACGGGCTCAAGGGCACCACGTCCTGGACCGTCGACGGCGAGAGCATCCGAATTGGGGCCGGCGAAGCGCTATGTGTGCCGTGCGGAGCGGTCCACGGGTTCCAAAACGGCGGCGGCACCGACGCGACGTTCCTCGCGATCGCCAGCCCAGGAGTCTTCGGACCCGCCTACTTCCGAGAGGTCGGCGAGGTGTTGGCCGCCTCCGCCGGCGGCCCGCCGGACGTCGCCGCGCTGGCCGAGGTGATGCGCCGCCACGGCCTCACGCCGGCCCAGCCGGCTACCACTTGACCGCCGCTCCAAAGCGACTCCATGATCACATCGACCTCGCGGCCGTCCTTGTCGCGGTAGCGGAAAAGCCTCACAGGCTCCTTCTGCCATCCGGCTTGACGTAGCAACTCCATAACGACGAAGGTCTCGAGCAACTGACCCATCGCCGCGTGATCGTGCGCGAGGCCACGCTCGTCGACGCCGAGAAGATGGGCAAGCAGGCCGGTGTCGCTCACTTACGCCTTCGGGCTCTTCACGATCCGGCTGAGGTGATTGTTGTGCCATGGCGCGATCCGGCGGAGCGTCTGGAGGAGATCGGTGTGCGAACGAAGCGTTGTCGCCGGAAGGCCAAGGTCGCCTGCGTCCCACTGGCGCGCCTGTCAGGCGCGGATACGCATCGAACGCGCAGTCGGGGAACGAGGCGGCTAGGTCAAGATCAGCAGTCACTACCAGTCCCACCCGGGTGGATCGCCAGCCCCGTTGCCGCGCAACCGCGTGTTCACGCCCGCGTGCCGGCCACGACCAGATACTCCTGCTCGAAGCGCGCCTGCTCGGGCGTGCCGCGGTTCCACTCGTCGCAGAAGGAGTTCAGCGCTTCGACGAACTCGGCCTCCTGGCCGTTCTTGCGTGCATTCGCCTGGGCGGTGATCGTCGGGCCGTACTTCGCCTTGAAGTGCTCGCCGTAGTCATGCGGATGCTCGAAGGCCGTGATCGACAGGTCTTCGCGCCGCAGCGTGCCGAAGTCGACGCGTGAGCCGAACAGCTCCTTGACGTGGTCCTCGCCACCCCACAGGGGAGGAGATTGTGCCCCGGGCGGGGGCGGCGGCGCAAACGGTCCCATCGTGCGGAACAGCGCGCCGATCATGCCCTCGGGCGTCCAGTTCAACATCCCGATCGTGCCGCCCGGCCGGCAGACGCGGACCAACTCATCCGCGACCTCTTGATGGTGAGGTGCGAACATCGCGCCGATCGACGACATGACGACGTCGAACGAAGCATCCTCGAAGGGCAGGTGCTCGGCGTCAGCCTCAACCCACTCGAGAGTCAGCCCTTCGCTCTCGGCGCGTGCGCGGCCGGCGTCAAGCAGCTCAGGTGTCAGGTCGCTGGCGGTGACCTGAGCGCCGGCCTTAGCCGCGGGAATCGACGCGTTGCCGGTACCGGCTGCCACGTCCAGGACCACGTTGCCGGGACCGATGCCGCAGGCCTCAACGAGTGTCGGCCCTAGCGGCAGCAGGAACGTTTCGACCATATCCGGGTAATCACCCGATGCCCACATCGCGCGATGACGTGCCTTCAGCTCAGAATCCGACACACTGGACGACAAAACGACCTCCCTTTTGTTGACACGCCGATCGTGCTTCGCCTAGGCACAAGCTACACCAGCGTCGCGGTCACCCCGGCGAGCGGGAGCGAGCGCGAGTCATGGCTAAGGGCCTCTGTTTTCTTGGCGCTTTCGCGATCGCTCGGGGACGCCTTCAGTACGTAGAGCTGCATCAGCTCATCGACGGGGCGATGGTTCTCGCGCGAGCTTGCGCAAAACCGCTCGCGGCCGCTGATCAGCCCAGCGGCTTTCGTCCGGTGGCCAGCTTGACCGAAACGGGCAGTGACCAGCCTTCGCCTACCCCTCCCGTACCCTCACCACGTTCGAAGCCCCCGCCGCAAAGGGGTAGTCGGCCTCGGCTTCGGAAACCGCGCGGAACCGGTAGCGGGCGGGTCCGGGGAGGCGGAAGCGGTAGCGGTAGGCAAAGGCTCCCGTCGGGCCGGTGCGGATCACGTGGAACTCCAACCAACGGCCGCCGGGGGAGCGGGCCTCGAGGATCAGCTGCTTGCCGCCAGAGGGGATCGGGCCGCCGAGCAGGCGGCCATGGAAGCGGATCACCCCTTCAGAGCGGGCCCTGTGCGGGGCCACGTGCAGGCGCAATGCCGCAGGGACGGTGAGCGTCAGGGAGGCGAGCGCCGCGGGGAGTTCCTGCAGCGGGTTGGCGCGGTAGGCGACGCGCAGCGTGCCGGAGGGCAGGGCGTCGGAGAGCGTGATCCGCCAGCGGCCGGTCGCGTCGGTACGCGCCACCGCGAGCAGTGTGGTCGGCGCTCCGCGGTAGGCCGGCAGCTCGCACACTTCGACCGGCGCGTTGGCGATCGCCCCGGCGGCGTCGGTCAGCCGCCCTTCGACCGCGTGCGCGGCGCCGTAGCGGGCGCGCAGGTGTCCCCCGCGGTGGCCTTTCCAGTTGGCGGTCAGCGCTACCGTTTCACTCGCTCCGTGCGCTCCGACGATCCCGGTCGCGGCACAGCCCGGCGGCAGGTTGTTGGCGACCGTGATCTCGCGGTCCAGCACGGTCGCGCTGTTGCCGGCCGCGTCGGTCACCGTCACAATCAGGTGGTGGGGGCCGTTGCTCAGCGCCACGGTGTCCAGCGGCAGGTCGGCGCTCGCTTCTGCCGGACACGGCTTCGTGTAGAGGAACGCGTTCAGCCCGTCGGTGGTGCCGCCGAGGCTGCGGCAGCGCCCGTTCTCTTCCTCGATGATCTGATGCTCCACCGGTTGGCCGTCGAGTGTCACGATCGCTTCGTACACGCCCGACCCCGGGTCGGCCGCGTGGAAGGCCACGTCGCTGGTGCCGGTCACGATCGGGTCTTCGGCGAGACCCCCGCTCACCGCCGAAACGGTGGGGCCGTTGGCCTGGGAGAGGACGATGTCGGCGGCGAACAACTCGATCTCGGCGTCGTATCCGCGCGAGTCCCCCGAGTCTTTTGGGCATTCGGCTCCGAGCACACCGGATCCGCACGTCGCACTCAGGGCGAGATAAGGACTGCCAAGCGCGACGTTCGGTGCGACGACGAGATTCTGTGTAGCCAGAGGGTTACCGAGGTCTCCCTCTTGAAGGCATGGGATCGAAGCATTACAAACGTCAAAAGTCTGGATAGCTTCTCCACTGCTGGCAAATCCAGACTCGTATATGAGGTAGTAGGCGTGTTCATTTGAGCCACCAAGTGTGTCTCCGGCGCGCCACAACCGTGCCCCTATAACCGTCTCTCCGCTAGGGGCTTCGAACTTCCACGTAGCTCTTTCGGTGTCACCTTCGTGCACATAGTTGGCACTGAGAGCGGCAATTAGACCGCCTCCGGATTGGCAACTATTCAATGTGAGATTGTAGGGTTGGTGTTCCGACGGCGCCCACCCTTCCGTAGGCGCCACCACTCCGGTGGGCGTCCTGCACGAATAAACGTGATACTCACCCGCCCACCCAGCGGGCACCACAATGAGCAGCAGTAAAAGCGCAAGTCCGAGCGAAATCAGGCCGCGGCGCGCCATCGCAGCGGTAGCTCGGCGAGGCCGTATATCCCGGTGATGCCCTCATACACCGGCTCCCCCGCCAGTTCCATACCAGGCATGCGCGGGGCCAGATAGGCGAGCGCCTCCTGCAGCTCCACTCGCGCGAGGTTGGCGCCCACGCAGAAGTGCACGCCGGCGCCGAACGTCAGCACGCGCGCGCGGTCGCGCTGCGCGGCGATGTCAAACGTGTTGGGGTCGGCGCCCGGTCCGTCGGCGTTTGCTCCGTCGGCGGCCGCCCCGTTGCCGCTCGCGTCGCCCTCGGCGGCCGTGCTGCTGCCGCCGGCACCCGGGAGGTCGCGGTTGCCGGTGAACGCGCACACCATCACGATCGTGCCGGCCGGAAACACCACGTCGCGGTAGGTCAGCTCTTCGGTGACGATTCGCGCGGTGAACGGGGTGATCGGCTCGTACCGCAGCGCCTCCTCCACCGCCTGCGCGGCCAGCTCGGGGTGTTCTCCCAACAGCGCCCACTGGTGGGGGTGTTCGGCGAGCAGCCTCACCGCGTGCGCCAGCTGGCTCTGGGTGGTGTCCACGCCGCCGATCAGCACGTTCAACACGAGGTTCACGCACTCCACGTCCGACAGCCGCTCCATTTTCGCGCCGCTCTCGTCGTCGCCGGTGGCGGCGATCAGCAGCGAGATCAGATCGTCGCCCGGCTGCTCGCGGCGGGCACGCACCAGCTCCCACGCGTACTCGTAAAACTCCGACACCGCCTGTTCGATCTCCGGTTTGCGCTCGGTCATCGACACCGCGTCAAACTGGCGCTGGATCCAGTTCGACCAGTGGTTCAGTCGCGGCGCGTCATCGGCCGGCACGCCCATCACGTGCGCGATCGCCCGCGACGGGTAGGGCTTGGCGATGTCGCGCACAAACTCGCACGCCATCGTGTTGTTCGCGCGCGGCGCCACCACCACCGGGGAGGTGGCGGGATCGTCAGCGGCTGGAACGATAGGGCCGCCCGGAGCGGCCGGCGCCGCCTGCTCGGATCCCCCTCCCCCTATCCCCTTGAAGATCTCCTCGATCAGCTCCCGCATCGCCTCGCGGTGACGCTCCACCGCGCGCGGCGACAAAGAGGGGTTGAGGAGGCTGCGCAACCGCGTGTGGTCGGGGCCGTTGATGTGGAGGATGTTGCGGCGCATCTCCTCATACAGCGGCCCCTCGCGCACGCCAAACAGCTCGGCGATCGTCATTCCCGGGAACACCGCCGAGCGGGTGCGCAGGAAAAACTCGATCGACTCGCGGTCGAGCACGGCATAGCCGTATGGCCCGGCCGCCAGCCAGCCGCCCGCGCGCAGCTCGCGGAGCGTCGCGTGGTAACGCTCGCCCCGCAGCGTGGGGTCGGTGTAGTCGAGGGTGGGCAGCTCCAGCTCGTCGACGCGCGGCATGCGGCGACGCTACCACGCGCGAGCCGTTCGCGCGCGGTGCGCCATCCCTCGTCCCGGTGTCGCGCTTATTTTTTGGGGTGCACCGTCTGCTTGAGGCCCGCTCCCGGAGTGAACTTGGGCGCCTTGGAGGCTTTGATTTTGACTTTCTCGCCGGTGCGCGGGTTGACGCCCTGGCGGGCCGCCCTTTTCACCACCGAAAACTTGCCGAAGCCGGTGATCACCACCTCGTCGCCTTTCTTCAGCGTCTTGCCCACGGTGTTGACGAACGACTCGAGCGCGCGTGACGCGTCAGCTTTGGAAAGACCGCTGTCGGAAGACAGCGCATCGACCAGTTGGGTCTTGTTCATGGACGGTTCCTTTCAGGTTGAAGTGCCAGCAAGGCGCGGAGACTAGCGCTAACGGCGGAAAGACCGCTTGTACGCTTGTCGTGCGCGACCGCGCACGCCGCGCCCCCAGCCCCCGGCGGGGGCGTGCGGCCGGGGGCCGTGGGGGCCTGCGGCCGGAGGCGGCGCAGGCCGGCGCAGGTGAATTTTCAGGGCAACCGCGCGAGCTTCTTGCCGGGGTTCAGCAGCCCCTTGGGGTCGAACGCGCGCTTGATCTCTTCGTGCAGTCGCAACGCGCCCTCCGGCCACTGGCGCGCCAGCTGGCCGCGCTTCAGCCAGCCCACGCCGTGCTCGCCGCTGATCGAGCCGCCCAGCGCGATCGCCACCCCAAACAGCTCCTCCACCGCCGTTGCGGCGGCCGCCAGCTCGCTCTCGCTGTGCGGGTCCACCAGCAGGTTGGCGTGGATGTTGCCGTCGGCGCCGTGCCCCCACGCGCAGCCCCGCAGCCCGTGACGGGCGGCGATCTCGCCGAAGCGCGCCAGCGCCTCGGCGAGATGCTCGACCGGCACCACCACGTCCTCGCTCACCTTCCCCCCGCGCATCGCGTTTACCGCGCCCGGCACGCGGTCGCGCCATTCCCACAGCGCCGCGCGGTCGGGGCGGCGCAGCTCGATCGCGCTGGTGCCCAGCACGGCCGCCAGCTCGGCGTGTTGCGCGCGCGCCGCTTCGCGCGTGCCGTCGACCTCCGCCAGCAGCATAAACTCGGCCTCCAGCGGCAGCGCGACGGCGCTCCCGCCCGCCCACGCGCCGGCCGCCATCCGCAGCGCGTCGCCGTCGAGGAAGTCCAGCGCCGCCGGCACGATCCCGGCGCCCAGCACGTCGAGGATCGCCGCGCACCCCTGCTCGCGGGTGGCGTGGAACGCCACCAGCGGCAGCGCCGTTTCCGGCGCCGGCAGCAGCCGCAGCTGCACCGCCGTGACGATCCCCAGCGTCCCCTCGGAGCCGATCAACAGGCTCTTGAGGTCGTACCCGGCCACGTCCTTGCGGTGGGCGCCACCGAGCGCGATCGTCTCCCCGGGCGCCACCACCGCCTCCAAACCGGTCACCCAGTTGCCGGTCACCCCATACTTGAACGCGTGCGGCCCGCCGGCGTTGGTGGCGACGTTGCCGCCGATCTGCGACTGCTCGGCCGCGCCCGGGTCGGGCGGGAAGCACAGGCCGTTCTCGCGCGCCAGCCGCTGCACGTGGCGCGTCGACACGCCCGCCTCCGGCAGCATCCGCCACAGCCCCGGCTCCAGTTCGCGCACTTTGCGCATCCGCTCCAACGCGCACACCACGCCCCCCGCCAGCGGCACCGCCCCGCCCGCCAGCCCTGTGCCGCCGCCGCGCGGGATCAGCGGCACGTCGCGCTCGTAACACAGCGCCATCACCGCCGCCACCTCGGCCGTGCCGCCGGGCCGCACCACGAGGTCGGGTCGCCCGCTCAACCCGCGCGCGCGGGTCGCGTCGTGGCCGTACTGGTGGCCGGCCTCATCGCCGCTCAGCACGTGCTTGGCCCCCACCACCCTCGCCAGCTCGTCGCGCAGCAGCGTGGTGTCGGTGAGCGTGCCCACCATCTCAGCGTAGGCCGTGGCCGATCAGCGCCAGCCGGCCGGGCGCGCGGCGCGCGGGCGGCGGCGGGTCGATGTTGCCCAGCAGCCGCTCCAGCTGGCGGCGCATGAGGCGGTGGCCGTTGAAGGGGTCGATCGCGGAGTGGCCGAGGATGAACGCCGACTTGTCGTCGCCCAGCGCCGTGTTGAGCGGCAGCGGCGCCGGCGACCCGTCGCGTGGGCCGTCGCGCACCAGTTCCATCTCGCAGTCAAACGCGCGCGCCAGCAAACGCATCTGCGCGAGGCGGCCGAGGATGGTGGGGCCCGCCGTGTTGAACACGCCCTCGCACTCCTGCGCGATCAGCTCGCACAGCCGCTGCGCGTAGTCCCACGCGTAGGTGGGCGTGCGGCGCACGTCCGGGGGCGCCAGCAGCAGCCGTCCGGCGCGCAGCGCCGCCACCCACCGCGGCGGCTGTCCCGAACGCTCCCACACGTGGCGCGCCCGCGCCAGCGCGTCGGCGGCGGGGTCGCCCGCAGGCGCCGGCAGCGCGAGGTTGACCCCGTACACGTCTGCCGGCCGCGTGATCAGCCAGCTGCCGGCGTACGCTTCCACGAGCTGCTCGCGCGCCAGCAGCGAGCGCCCGAGCTGTGTGGTCGGCTCCGTCGGGTCGTCCTCCCCCCAGCGCTCGCCCGAGGCGAGCGCGCCGCTGTAGACCAGGTCGCCCGACACCAGCACGTACTGGGCGCGCACCGCGCGTGCGGCGGCGAGCGTGTTCTGAACGCCGAGCAAATCCAGCTCCGCCAGCCGCGGCGGGCGCTCGCAGCCGCCCTGCCCGTGGAGGGCGCCGGCGTGCACGATCACGTCCGGGCCGAGCGTTTCGGCGAGCGTGACGCAGGCGTGGCGGTCACCGAGGTCGAGCGCGGTCGTGCGTGCCGACGGCAGGCTGACGGGCGTGGTGTGGAAGGTGCCGAGCACGCTCCAGCTCTGCTGCGCCGCGGCGGCGGCCACGTTGGAGCCGAGCAGCCCGCTGACGCCGGTCACCAGCAGGCGCATCGCCAGCCCCCAGCCGTGCCCGTGCAAGCGGCCCGCGGGGGCGCCCTCCGCGCCCTCCGTTCAAGCCTTCCTGACCGCCCCCCTCCGTTCAAACCCGCGCGGCGCGTCGTACCCCTGCCACGCATCGCCCCTCCTATTATACATCGGCGTACGTCTCTATCAACCTCCAGGGCCCGCGGCGCCGCTCAGCCCCCGCCTCCGGGCAGAAACGCGTCGGAGCCGTAGCGCGCGAACGGGATCGGCGCGGAGATCAGCTGGTTGGCGAGCATCCAGCGCGAGAGCGCGGCGACGTGCGCGGGCTGGATCGTGCCCAGCGCCACCCCGGGGGTGGCGAACAGCGGCAGGTAGGCGCGCAGCGAAGCGGCGGTGAGCGCGCGCGGCAGCGCGGGGTTGGCGGCCAGCAGCTCGCCCAGCGACCGCTTCGGATTGTGCAGCGTGTCTTCGTAGCCGCGCACGGTGGCGGCAGTGAAGTCGCGCACGAGCGACGGCTCGGAGCGCGCGAGCGCGCGGTTGGTGAATGCCACCAGCCCCGGGTAGGGCGGCCCGCCGTTGCGATACAGCCAGAAGGGCGTGATCGGATGGCCTTCCACTTCGAGGCCCACGCCGTCGTCGGGAACGAACCCGGTGAACGCGGCCACGCGCCCGGCCAGCAGTGCCTGCGCGCCGTTGAAGCCCACGGTGGCCACGTGCACCCGCGCCGGGTCGCCGCCGGCGTGGCGCACCTCGGTGCGCAGCACCGCCAGATCCGACGGCACGCCGGTGATCCCGACGGTGCGGCCCTGCAGCTGCGCGGCCGAGCGCAAATGCTCGGACGCCAGCGCGATCAGCCCGCCAACGGGTCGCTGCACGATCGCCATCACCGCCTCCTCGGCGGCGCCGTGGGCGATCGCGGTGGCGACGTCGCTGCCGTCGGCCAGCCCAAACTGCGCGCGCCCGGCGGCAACGAGGCTGAGCGGTTCGACGGTGGCCGACGGCGCCTCCACATGCAGGTCGATGCGCTCGCGCCGGTAGTAGCCCGCCGCCAGCGCGCGGTAGATGCCCGCGTGCACGGCGTTGGGCGTGAAATCGAGGATCAGCGTGACGTTGGCGGGGTGAGGGAGGGGAGGAGGGAGGGTGGGGCTGCCGGACCCGCCCGCGCTGCCCGTGCTCGTGTCGGAGGAGCCGCACCCGCCGAGCGCGAGCGCGGCGATTGCGATCGCCGTGCCGAGGAGCGCCGCCGTCCGCCCGCGTCGCGCGGTGATCGCGATTGCCGCTGTAGGGTGCCGGTATCGTGCAGTCATCGTGAAGAGCGCCACCACACCGAGAATGCAGAACGCGGACACGGCGGCCGCGCGCACGCTATCGGGGGAGCCGGTCGCGGAGCTGTATGCCGAGGCCGACCTCGACACCGCCGCCGATCCCCCCGGCGCGCCGCCGCTGGGCGTGGCCGACCGGGTGGGCCGGCCGGGGGAGTACCCGTTCACGCGCGGCGTGTACGAGAGCATGTACCGCGGGCGGCTGTGGACCATGCGCCAGTTCGCCGGGTTCGGCACCAGCGAGGAGACCAACGAGCGTTTCCACTACCTGCTCGACCACGGCCAGACGGGGCTCTCCACGGCGTTTGACATGCCGTCGCTGATGGGCCACGACTCCGACAGCCCCCGCTCGCTGGGCGAGGTGGGGCGCGAGGGGGTGGCGGTGGACACGGTGGCCGACATGCGGACGCTGTTCGCCGGCATCGACCTCGGCGAGGTGACGGTGTCGATGACGATCAACGCGCCGGCGGCGATCATGCTCGCCTTCTACGTGGCGGCGGCCGAATCCGGCGAGGAGCAGCCTTCCGGCCCGATCCCGGCGGAGCGGCTGGCGGGCACGATCCAGGCGGACATCCTCAAGGAGTACATCGCCCAGAAGGAGTGGTGCTTTCCGATCGACCCGGCGATGCGGCTGTGCGGCGACATGATCGAGTGGTGCACGCGCCAGATGCCGCGCTGGCACCCGATCTCGATCTCCGGCTACCACATCCGCGAGGCGGGGGCCACCGCGCAGCAGGAGCTGGCGTTCACGCTCGCCGACGGGCTCACCTACGTGCGCGAGGCGGTGGCGCGCGGCCTCGACGTGGACGAGTTTGCGCCGCGGCTGTCGTTCTTCTTCAACGCCCAGATCGACCTGTTCGAGGAGATCGCCAAGTACCGCGCCGCGCGGCGGATCTGGGCGCGCGAGCTGCGCGAGACGTTCGGCGCCAAAAACCCCCGCTCGTGGCTGATGCGCTTCCATGCGCAAACCGCCGGCGTCAGCCTGACCGCGCAGCAGCCGCTCAACAACATCGTGCGCACCACCGTGGAGGCGCTGGCCGCCGTGCTGGGTGGCGCGCAGTCGCTGCACACCAACAGCTACGACGAGGCGCTGGCGCTGCCCACCGAGGAGGCGGTAAGGGTGGCGCTGCGCACGCAGCAGGTGATCGCCCACGAGACCGGTGTGGCCAGCACCGCCGACCCGCTGGGCGGCAGCTGGTACGTGGAGGCGACGACCGACCGGATGGAGGCGCGCTGCTACGAGTATTTCGCGAAGATCGAGCAGCTCGGGGGGATGGTGGAGGCGGTCAAGCGCAACTTCCCCCAGCGCGAGATCGCGGACGCCGCGTTCGAGCTGCAGCAGCAGATCGACGCCGGCGAGCGGGTGGTGGTGGGCGTCAACAGCCACGTGCTGGAGGACGAGCAGCAGTTGCCGATCCTGCGCATCGACCAGGCCCTGGAACGCAAGCAGCTCGACCGCCTGCAATCCGCGCGCGCCGGCCGCGACGGCGCCGCGGTGGAGCGCACGCTGGCGGCGCTGCGCGAGGCGGCGGCGAGCACCGACCGCAACCTGATGGACCCGCTGCTCGACTGCGCCCGCGCGTGCGCGTCGGAGGGCGAGATCGTGGAGTCGCTGCAGCAGGTGTTCGGCGACTACACCGAGACGCCTGTTTTCTAGGCTCCGCGTACCTGAGACGCCTGTTTTCTGGGCTCCGCGTACCCGAGATGCCTGTTTCTGGGCTCCGCGTACCTGAGATGCCTGTTTTCTGGGCGGCCCGCGTGCGGTTGTTGTTGTTCTTTTTGGACGCCAACCAACTTCATTTTGTGAAGTAGTTGGCGTCCGGAAAAAGTGTTCTCACGTGCGCCTCAATGGAGTCCTTGGGCGCGCCTCAACGGGAGTCCACACGTGCGCCTCAACGGGAGTTCACGCGTGCGCCTCAACGAGGTCTTAACCCGACCTTCGTGCGCTGTTTAGGCACGGTGACGTACCTTGAGGCGGATGCCGGAGCGGAGGATCGACAGGCGCACGTTGCTCAAGGGCGGGCTGGTGGCTGGCGGCACGCTGCTGGGCGGCAGCGCGATGGCGGCGGTCGCCAAAGAGGTGGCCGAGCGCTCGGCGCCGCCCCACCCGCACACGTACGCGCGGCGCCCGCTTCACACCGCGCCGCCGACCGGCACCGCCGCCGAACAGGCGCCTTCCACCCAACCGACGCAGCCGGGCGTCGGCCCCCGCCCGGCGGGGCCGAACATCCTTGTGGTGATGGTGGATCAGCTGCGCACGCCGCAGTGGTTCACAGCCTCGCCGGTGCTCGCGCGGATGCTGCCCAACATCTCGCGGCTGCACCGCGAAGGGGTGTCGTTCGAGCGCCACTACACGGCCTCCAACGATTGCACGCCGGCGCGCGCGGCGATGGTGACGGGCCTGTACACCCACCAGACGGGATGCATGATCACCGGCGGCTCTACGCTCGACCCGGGCTTCCCGACGTGGGGGTCGATGCTGCGCGAATACGGGTATGCCACCTGGTGGTATGGCAAGTGGCATTTGACGCACGGCGACAACAAGTGGACGGCGCTGCAGGACCAGGGCGCGCTGGAACCGTACGGCTTCGAGGGCGGCACCTACCCCTCGCCCGACGGCGGCCCCGGCCAGGGGTGGCGCGTGGACCCGCTGATCGCTGACCAGTTCGAAGAATGGTTTGCCGAATACGGCGACTCCGCGCAGCCGTGGTGCACGACGGTGTCGTTCGTCAACCCGCACGACATCGCCTGGTGGCACAAGTGGAGCGACCGCATCCCGGCCGAGGCGAGCGCGCCGGCGCTGGTGAACGGGCTGCCGCCCAACTACGAGACGCCGGCGATGCTGGAAGCGCAGCGCAAGCCGCTGCTGCAACTGTCGCTGCAGCAGACCGCGGCACGCTCGTTCGGGCCGGTGCCGTTCACGGGGCCGCACGCGGTGCGCAAATGGGAGCAGTTCATGGACCTGTATGTGAAGCTGCAGCGCAACGTGGACGCGCACGTGGGGCGCGTGCTGCGCACGCTGGAGAGCAACCCGCGGGTGGCGGCCAACACGGTGGTGGTGTTCACCTCCGACCACGGCGAGTACGGCGCTTCGCACGGCCTGCGCGGCAAGGGCGCCAGCGCCTACGAGGAGGCGATCAGGGTGCCGCTGATCGTCAAGGACCCGCGCGGGCGGCTCACCAGGGCGGTGCGCCGGCCGCGCACGCAGCTGACCTCCAGCGTGGATGTGGCGCCGTTGCTGCTGACGATCGCCAGCGGCTCGCGAGAGTGGCGGCTCCAGGCGCGCTACGCGCACCTCGCCCGCCGCGCCGACCTGGCGGCGATCCTCTCCAACCCCCGTGCGCGCGGGCGCGACTACGTGCTGCACGCCACCGACGAGATCGTCACCGAGTTCGCCACCGAACCGTATGCGGCCGACGCGCCGCTGCACGTGCTGGCGCTGCGCACGGCCAACGCCAAGTTCGCCACCTACTCCAACTGGCGCCCGCACGACACCGCCCCCGAACAGGAGGGCCAGGAGCGCGAGCTGTACGACTACCGCACGCCCGCCGGCCGCATGGAGCTCGCCAACGGTGCCGGCACCAGCCCGCTGGAAGCGCCGCTGGTGCGCCTGTACGAACGCGCGCTGCGCGAGGAGCTGCGCGGCCCGCTGCCGCGCCACCTGAGCGACGCCCAGGGGCTGGGCTTCGAGAACTACTTCCTCACCGCCAAGAAAGCCGCGCGCGGGGCCGCGGCCGCGCGCTTGCGGCGCGAGGAAACCGAACACGGTCCGCTCAGCCCGTTCGGCGAAGCGGGCGGCGGCCCGCGCGGCGGCGAAGCGCCCGGCGGCGGCGCGGGCGGCGGCCTGCATGGGGGTGAAGCGCCCGGTGGCGGCGCGGGCGGCGGCCTGCGTGGAGGTGAAGCTCCTGGTGGCGGCGCGGGCGGTGGCCTACGCGGGGGCGAAGCGCCTGGCGGGGGCGAATCAGGGGACGGTTTGCGCGGCGGAGGTCCCCAGCACCTGCCCGCCGGCCGAAAGCGCCCGCACCGCCACGTATGAGCCGGCGGCGGCACTGACCGGGATCGCGGTTTGGAACCCGCTCCGCGCCACGGTGGCCAGGGGGGCGAGCGTTTCCGGCGAGGAGCCACCGAGGGCCTGCCAGGAGGCGACGTCGGTGGCGCCGTTCCAACTGGCGAGTACCGTGGCGCCGGCGCCGGCGGCCTGCACGACGATCGCTGGCGGTGCGGTCGGCTGGCCGCTCCACGTGGAGAGGTAGGTGCGGAAGTCCTGCACGTTCTTGCCGAGCGTGCCGTCGAGCAGCACCTGCCCGGAGGAGGAAAACTCGGTGAAGTTGGGCAGCCCCCCGTACCCCAACAGCCAGTCGCCATCCGGCAGGCTGAGCGTGTCGCCCTGGCTGGAGGCCAGCAGCGTGTGGCTGGGGTTGACGAAGCGTTTGACGAGCGCCACCGTGTGGTTGGAGAAGTCGGGGCGCAGCACCAGGCCGCTCGATTCGCGCTGCTTGGGCGGGTCGGAGGCGTTGTTGAACAGCGAGATCAGCCCGCCGGGCTGGAATTCGGCGTCGTGCTGCCAGTAGAAGCGCACACCGTCGCCGAGCTTGAAGCTGGAGTGCCCGCCGTCGCCGAGCAGCCAGTTGTAGCCGCCGGAGTGCATGGAGACGTCGTACAGCGTCCACGTGTTGCGCGCCGAGAGCATCACGTTGCCGGGCTGGCCCGCTTCGGCACCGCTGCCGGGTTCGGGCGAGATCGAGTTGATGTGCACGTAGTCCCACGGGTATTCGCCTGATGAGACGTGGTTGAGCGAGTTGCCCAGCGGGATGTGGCCGAGCGCGTGCCACTCCCACATCACCAGCCCGGTTTTGACGTCCACCTCCTCGATCACCGAGTCGAGCAGGATCCCGTGCGAGGAGCCGTGCACCGAGGAGAGGTTCATGTGGATCGGGTCGAACGCGTCGATCCAGGCGGTGCCGGCGGGCGTGAGCAGGATCTCGTGCAGGTCGGCGCGGTAGCCGTTGCCGGCGCGCACGGTGGCGAGGTGCTGGTAGGAGCTGTTGTAGATCTCATCTTCGCCCTCGCCGAAGCCCACCTTGATGACTCGTCCCTGCCACCAGGTGAGCGCGGGCTTGCCTTCGTAGCTCTGCACCTGGAAGTTGGTGGCCGACCAGTCGCGCGGCAGCGGATGAAACCAGACGAGCGCGCCGTTCTGTTCGGCGATCATCGGCCCGGGCGCGCCCAACCCCTGGTAGGGGGCCATGAACAGGTAGCCGGGCGCGGCGCCGGTTTTCGCCGGCTTGGCGACAGTCACCGTGGAGGGCGTCAATTCGGGCGCGGAAGCGTAGTGCTGGACGGCGTGCGGGTCGCCGGGGTTGAGCGGAAACTGCACCTGGCTGACGCTGGCCTGTTGGGCGATGGTGAAGCTGGTGGTGACCTTCTGGCTCGGCGCGCTGGCGCCGGCGCCCACCAGCGCGTGCACGGTGACGCGCTCGCCCGGCACGAACGGCTTGGCCGGCAGGAAGCTCTCGCCGGTGCCGGTCGAGTATGCGGCCAGGCGCCCGGAGTGCGCGCCGCTGCGCGAGCCGACCACGCTGACGCCGGCGACCTTCGTGCCGCCTGCGCCGAGGAAGCTGATCTGCGTGGCGGGCGAGGCGTCGGGGGTGCCGGGCAGCGGCGAGACCGTCACGGGGTTGGCGGCCGCCGCGGCCACCGCCGCCGGATCGCCGAGCGCGATCGACGCCGACGTGGCGCTGCCGCCGCACGAGCCGAGCGCCACGGCCAGCAAGGCCGCCGCCACCGCGCTGAGAAGCCCCGCAAAGATCTTCATCGCGCGCACCTTAACATCGAGTCGTCGCAAACGATGCGGGTTGTGCGGTGCCGAGGCCGCGCGGTGCGGAGGCCGCCGGTCCAAAGGCCGCGCGGTGCGGAGGCCGCGGGAGGCTTTGCGCGCGAGGCACCGAAACTCGCGGAGTGGCGATCTGTCTAAAGTTGGCGGTCGGCAGGCTCCACCCGGAGGATCGATGAGACGCCCAGCGATGAAACGCCCAGCGCGGCGGTCGAGGACAACGTGAACAGGCGTACGCGCCCCGCGCGGCAGGCGGAGGGCTGGTCGTCGCTGCGCGTGTGGCGCTCTGGGCGCCCCCCGCTGGGCGGCCGGTCCGAGTGGCTGCTGGGCTCCTCAAACGGCGACGGCCGGCCCGAGCGGCTGCACGGCTCCTCAAACGGCGACGCCCGGCCCTCCGCGCGTCGCTCCCACCCCCACCGCTGGCTGCGCCGGGGACTGGTGCTGGGCGGCTTTTTCGTGCTGGCGTCCAGCGCCGGCGCGCTCACCTACGGCGGCAAGCGGATCGTGGCCGAGGAGGCGGCGTTTCGCGGACCGGCGGCGCCGCAATGCGTGCCGAGCACGCTCGACCGCAGCGACGTGCTGCCCGGGACCAGCCTGCGCGTGTCGCCGCTGCCGGACTCGCTGGACGCGACGCCGCACGCGCAGATCAGCCTGCTGGGCGTGCCACTGAAGCAGCTCTCGCAGATCAGCGTGAGCGGCTCGGTGAGCGGCGGGCACTCCGGCCACCTGGTCGGCTTCTCGCAGGGCGACGGGGCGAGCTTCCTGCCCACCCATGCGTTCCTCCCGGGCGAGACGGTGACGGTGCGCGGCAAGCTCCAGGCGGACAGCCATTGGCAGCCGTTTGCGTTCCGCTTCACGATCTCGATTCCCGACCCGATCCCCAACCAGCCGCCCGGCAAAGAGTCCGAAGGCAAGCCCGGCGAAGTGCAGCACTTCCACTCGGCGCCGAGCCTCAACGCGCCGTCGGTGACGGTGAACGCCGGCGCGACCAGCACGGCCGGCGACATCTTCTCGGCCCCCTACTCGGGCCCTGGCGGCGACGGTCCGATGATCACCGAACCGGATGGCCAGCTGGTGTGGTTTGACCCGCTGCCGAAGGGCACGTACTCCACCAACCTGCAGGTGCAGAGCTTCGAAGGCCAGCCGGTGTTGACCTGGTGGCAGGGATACATCCCGCCACAGGGCTTCGGCGAGGGCGAAGAGGTGATCGCCAACGGCTCCTACAAGCAGATTTTGCACGTGCACGCCGGCGACGGCCTCACGGCCGACCTGCACGACTTCAAACTGGGCGCCAACGACACGGCGCTGCTGACGGTGTTCAACCCGATTCGCTGCAACCTCACCGCGCTCCACGGGCCGCAGGACGGCGCCGTGAACGACAGCCTCTTCCAGGAAGTCGACCTGCGCACCGGTTTGGTGCGCCGCGAGTGGGACAGCATCGACCACGTGGCGCTGAGCAACTCCTACTCCTCCCCCTACGGCGCCAGCGACGAATGGCCGTACGACTACTTCCACATGAATTCGGTCGACCAGGAGCCCGGTGGCGAGATGCTGATCTCCGCGCGCAACACGTGGGCGCTGTACGAGCTGAGCGAACAGACCGGCCAGGTGCTGGCGGAGGCGGGCGGCAAGCACAGCACGATCAAGATGGGCTCGGGCACGCTCACCGCCTTCCAGCACGACGCCACGCTGCTGCCCGACGGGCTGATCTCGGTGTTCGACAACGGCGGTGTGCCGTTCGCGCACCCCCAGTCGCGCGGGATCCTCGTGTCGCTCAACCAGCAGGCCGGCACCGAGACGCTGGTGTCGCAGTTTGAGCATCCCGGCACGGGGTTGAAAGCGGGCAGCCAGGGCAACGTGCAGTTGATGCCGAGCGGCAACGTGTTCCTCGGCTGGGGCGCGGAACCGTGGTTTTCGGAATTCAGCAGCTCCGGTCAGCTGCTGTACGACGCGCACCTGCCCTCCGGCGACGAGTCCTACCGCGCCTACCGTTTCCCCTGGACCGGCACGCCCTCCGGTGCGCCGGCGATCGCCGCCGCCGTCGCCAAGAAGGGGGGCCCGGTGACCGTGTACGCAAGCTGGAACGGGGCCACCCAGATCGCCTCCTGGAAGGTTCTGGCGGGCGCTTCCGCCAAGCAGCTGTCGCCCGTGGCGAGCGGGGCGCGCAGCGGCTTCGAGACCGCGATCAACACGCCCGGTCCCGAGGCGTACGTGCAGGTGCAGGCGCTCAGCTCCACCGGTGCGGTGTTGGGGACCTCACCGGCGATCCAGGGGTGAGCGCCCGGGGGCGCGCTGCCGGGCTGCGGGCGCTGGCGGGCGAGATCGAAGCGTGCCGGCGCTGCCCGCGGCTGGTGGAGTGGCGCGAGCGGGTGGCGCGCGAGCGGCGCGCGGCGTACGCGCACGAGCACTATGCGGCGCACCCGGTGGCGGGCTTCGGCGACCCGGCGGCGCGCGTGCTGATCCTGGGGCTGGCGCCGGCCGCCCACGGCGGCAACCGCACGGGACGGATCTTCACCGGCGACCGCTCGGGCGACTTCCTGTTTGCGTCGCTGTGGCGCACCGGCTTCGCCAACCAGCCGACCTCCATCCACCGCGACGACGGATTGTGCTTGCGCGACGCGTGGGTGACGGCGGCGGTGCGCTGCGCGCCGCCCGCCAACCGTCCCACGCCGGCCGAGCGCGACACCTGTATGCCGTGGAGCGAGGCGGAGCTGGCGCTGCTGAGCGAGATCCGCGTGGCGGTGTGTTTGGGCGCGTTTGCGTGGGATGCGGCGCTGCGGCTGCGCACGGGCCTCGTGGGCCAGCCGCCACCGCGGCCGCGGCCGCGGTTTACGCACGGGGGCGAGCTGGAGGGGGAGCCGTGGGCGCTACTGGGCTGCTTTCACCCCAGCCAGCAAAACACCTTCACGGGCCGGCTGACCGCGGAGATGATCGACGCGGTGATGGGCCGCGCACGCGCGCTGGCGGGGCTCGATTGACCTCCTCGCGCGCCGCTTATCCGTCGATTTCGCAAGCGGCGCTCAAGCCGGCGAGCCCGGCTTACGATCAGGATCGTATGGGCAGCCGTTTGCGTCATCGCCGCCTGCGCCGGGCGCTCCCCGGTGCGCTGTTGTGCGCGCTGCTGGCGCTGACGCTCGGGCTCGGCGCCGCCCCCGCGGCTTCCGCCGCCGCCGAACCGGGGGTGGTGCTGGCCGACATGGGTGCGCCCCACATCCACGATCTGAAGGCGCTGGGGACCCACTGGGTGCGGCTGTTCGCCACCTGGCGGGACCTGGAGCCGTCGCCCGGCTACTACGCCCCCAGCTGGCTGGAGGCCTACGAAAAGCTGTTTCGCGAGCTGCCTCGCGGCACCAAAGTGATCGTCGACGTGGTCGGCACACCGCAGTGGGAGACCGGCTCCAGCGACGAACACACGCCGCCCGCCAATCCCGAGGACTATGCGGCGTTCGTCGCGGGGCTGGCGCAGCGGTGGGGCAGGCGGGTGGCCGCGTATGAGCTGTGGAACGAGGAGGACGACTCGGGCTGGTGGACGGGCGCCCCCGACCCGGTGGCGTACGCGGCGCTGCTGCGCGCCGCCTACCCGGCGATCAAGGCGGCCGAACCGCGCGCCACGGTGCTGGTGGGGGGCCTCACAGGCAACGACTACACCTACCTGGAAGGGCTGTACAGGGCCGGCGCCAAGGGGTATTTCGACGCGGTGGCGGTGCACACCGACACCGCCTGCAACATCGTCTCCCCGTACAGCTTTTTGAAGGGCACCAACGAACGGATGATCCCCGACTCGTTTTTGGCGTTCCGCGAAGTGCACGACGTGATGTTGGCCAACGGCGACGACAAGCCGATCTGGATGACCGAGCTGTCGTGGCGCACCACCTCGGCCGAGTGCGGGGAAGGGTATTGGGCGGGGCGCAAGGCCGAGGGTGTGACCGACACCCAGCAGGCGACCTACCTGCGCCAGGCTTACCACTGCCTTGCCCAGGCCCCGTACGTGCAGGTGGCGATCTGGTTTCAGCTGCAGGACGAAGGCCCGGTGGCGTCGGGACTGCTGCACGAAAACGGCACGCCCAAGCCGGCGTTTGCGGCGCTGGCCGAATACGCCCGCCACGGCGACCGCCTGACCCAACCGTGCGGCGACTTCAGCGGCCCGTCGATCGACATCTCCGCGCCCGCCAACCACACCAGCTACAGCGGCACGCTGCCGATCAGCGTCTCCGCGCACGACCACGAGGGCGTGGGCCGGATCACGCTGGAGATCGACGGCAAGCTGATCCGCAACTACACCAACCAGGGGTTCCCCGCCACGCTTGCCGGCGCTCTGCACTGGCACGGCGCCGCCCGCATCCGGCCGGGGCGCAACGTGCTGACGTTCATCGCCGTCGACAAGCTGCGCAACATCTCGCGGCGCAGCCTCGTGATCTACCACCTGGTGGGCGGGCACAGCCGGCACCGCTGACGGGAGCGAGGCGTGTGTTGTCGTTGTTCTTTTCGGCCCCCAACCAATTCATTTTCTGAAGTGGTTGGCGTGCGTTTGTGGAATGACATGGACGCCGCGCCACCGCGTCCCGCGCCCCGCGCAACTGGCAAACTCTGTGGGCGATGAGCGATCGCCTGCGCGCGCGCACCAACGGCTATACGGTCACGCCCGGCCAGTATGTGGTGCTGGCGTATGTGGCGCTGGGCGCGCTGACGCTGATCGTGTTGAGCGGCGCGGCGGTGCGGCTGACCGGCTCCGGCCTCGGCTGCCCCACTTGGCCGAAGTGCTACGGCCACCTCTACCCACCGCTGAAGACGCACGCCGTGATCGAGTTCTCCAACCGCGTGGTCTCCGTGCCCGTCGTGCTCGCCACCGGCCTCGCCTGGCTGGGCGCGCTGCGGCGCCGGCCGTACCGGCGCGATCTGGTGTGGCTGGCGGCGCTGCTGCCGCTGGGGGTGGTGGCGCAGGCGGTGCTGGGCGGGCTGACCGTGCGCGGCAAACTCGACTACGGCTGGGTGATGGCTCACTTCGCCCTGTCGATGCTGATCCTCGTGGCCGCCGCCGCGCTGGCGTGGCGGGCTGGCCGAAACGGCGACCGCGATCGCCCGCGCGCCGGCGATCGCCAGCTGGTGTGGTGGGCGCGTGCGCTGGTGGGGATGGGCGCGCTCACGATCTTCGCCGGCACCGCCGCCACGGCCGCCGGGCCGCACGCGGGGGGCAACCCGGGGGAACACATCAACCGGCTGAACTTCGACGGGCGCGGCACGATGGACTTCGTCATCCACCGCCACGCCGAGATCGCGTTCGTGTTTGGGCTGCTGGCGGTGTGGGTGTGGTGGCTGACGCGCCGCCGCGCCGCCGATCCGGTGATGCGCCGTGCGGCCACCGCGCTGTGCGTGCTGCTGGCACTGCAGGGGGTGGTGGGCATCGACCAGTACGAGACCCACCTGCCCACCGAGCTGGTGTGGGTGCACGTGGCGCTGGCCTGCGGCTGCTGGCTGGCGGCGCTGTGGACCGCCTACGCGGCCGGCCGCCTGCCGGAGCGGGTCGCCGAGATCGATCGCCCGCAGGGCCGGGCCACCGAGGCTGACAGGCCCGATTCGCCGAAGTCCGTCCTCGCGGGGCGGTAGCCTGCTCGCTTTAAGCAATTACACCCGACAAGGGAGGAGTGCCAAATGACTAAGAACGAGCTGGCCGACAAGGTCGCGGAGCGCACCGGATTGGCGCCCAGCCAGGCGCGCGAGGCGCTGGAGGCGACGATCGAGACGGTCTCCGAGGAGCTGGCCGCCGGCGGCGAGGTGGCGCTTGCGGGATTCGGGAAGTTCAGCGTCAGCCACCGCGCCGCCCGGCAGGGTCGCAACCCCGCCACCGGTGCAACGATCAGCATCGCCGCGAGCAAGGCCGCCAAGTTCTCGGCCGCCAGCGCGCTGAAGAACCGCCTCAACTGAAAGGGCGTACTTTTCCCCTGTTGGGCCTGGCGGCGTTTGCCGCAGTGGTGGCGCTTGCCGCGTGCGGCTCCTCCGCCCCGTCCCCCGCGCGGCGATCGGAGCCCGCCCGCCGGAGCGTCACCACTGACCGGCGGGTCGATGGCCCGCGGGGCACGGAGGCGGTGCCGATCCTCATGTATCACGTGATCAACCCGCCGCCCGTGGGAGCGCCGTTCCCGGGGTTGTATGTGCCGGAGGAAGAGTTTGCCGAACAGATCCAGGCGCTCGCCGGGGCTGGCTTTCACGCGGTGACGCTCGACCAGCTGTGGGCCAATTGGCGGGAAGGGGCGCCGCTGCCGGCGGGCAAGCCGATCGTGGTGACGTTCGACAACGGCTACCAGTCGCAGTACACCAACGCCCTGCCGGTGCTGCGGCGGCTGGGGTGGGATGCGGTGGAGAACCTGCAGCTGACCGGTTTGCCTCCCTCCCAGGGCGGTCTCTCCTCCGAACAGGTGCGGGGCTTGGTGGCGGCGGGGTGGGAACTGGACACGCAGGGCTTCAGCCACGCCGATTTGATCACGCTGGACCCGACCGCGCTGCACTACCAGGTGGCGGTGGCGCGCACCGAAGTGCAGCGCAAATACCACGTGCCCGTCAACTGGTTTTGCTACCCCTCCGGCCACTACAACGCCACCGTGGTGGCGGCCGTTCAGGCGGCCGGCTATCGCGGCTCCACCACCGTGATCCCGGGCTGGGCCCAGCCCGGTGAGGACCCTTACCGTCTGCCGCGGCTGCGAGTGCTGGGCGGCACCACCGGCGCGCAGCTGCTGAGCGAGCTGGCGGGGGTCCGCGGTGAAGCGCCGCCGCCTCCGTCGTACGGCAGCGACTGACCCCCCGCGGCGCGCCCGGCGACGGCCAGGATCGATAGGATGCCGCGCATGTCGCAGGTGCCGAACTGGGGCTCGTGGAGCTTCAATCCGCTGGTGATCCTCGTGTTGGGGGTCGCGGCGGTGTTGTATGCGCGCGCCTACCGCCGTGCCGCCGCACGCTCGGCGGCGGTGGGCGCCGGGCACTGGGTGCCGTACGGCGCGGGGCTGCTGGTGGTGGCGATCGCGCTGATGTCGCCGCTGGATCCGATCGGCGACTCCTATTTGCTGTCGGCGCATATGGCCCAGCACGTGCTGCTGTCGGACATCGCGCCGGCCCTGCTGGTGCTGGGGTTGCGCCGCCCCCTGCTGCCGTTGGGCCTCTCCCGCGGGGCGCTGCAGGCGGTGGCCCCGGGCGGTGGGCGTTTCGGCCGGCTGCTGGCGCGGCTGACCTCGCCGTGGGTGGCGATCCCGCTGTGGGCGACCGCCACCTGGGTGTGGGCGATCCCGGCGGTGTTCGACTTTGCGGCCGAACACTCGGCGGTGCACGCGTTTGAGCACCTCACGCTGTTCTACACCGGTCTAGCGCTGTGGTGGCTGATCATCGACCCGCTACCGCGCGCGCGTTTGCGCCCGGGTGGCCAGCGCCTCGCCCTGCTGGGCTTCTCGCGCTTGGCGAGCGCTGCGGTGTGCCTGCCGCTGACGTGGCTGGCGCACCCCGAGTACCCGCTCTACGCCACCGCGCCGCGTGTGTTTGGCCTGTCGGCGATCAACGACCAGCATCTCGCGGGTGCGGGCATGTGCTTCATGGAGTTCCTCGTCTTCGGCATCGCCTTCGCCGCGGTGTTCATCAGCATCCTCTCGCGCTCGGATGAGGGCACGGCGGTCGCCGAACGCGCGGCCGGCGAGCGCCTGCTGACCTGACCTGAGGCCCGAAAGCCAAGCAGATCAAGGACGCAGGGAGCGAAGTGTGCTCCAGCACACGAGCGACCGAGAACGCAGATATGCGCCGGCTTTCGGGCCTCAGGGGGCTACGGCCGGGTATAGGTCGCGTAAGTCGTAGCCGACGCCAGCTCGCTGTGGCTGTAGTCGTGCTCGGCGATCGCCGGGATGAAGCCGTTGTTGAGCGGGATCTGTTTGGAGAGCGCCCACAGCACGAATTCGACGGCGGCCGACTTGCCTTTGGCGGGGCAGATGCCGCCGTAGGTGGCTTTGCCGGAGCCGTTCTGTCCGACGACCGTGCCGGCCGGGAGCTGCCCGGCGGAGATCCCGGAGAGAGAGGGGTTGATGCCGGCCACCACCCAGCGGATGCCGCCTTCGGAGCCGTCGGAGCTGTCGTCGATGACGAACAGCACCAGCTCCTTGGTGTGGGCGGGCAGGTGCTGCCACTGCACGGGAGGGGAGATGTTGGTGCCGTCGCAGGTGTATTGCGCGGGGATCTCGCCATTGCGTTCGAATGCGGGGCTGCTGAGCGCCATCTGACCGGGGATCGCGGGCAGCTCGCCGCTGGAGTTGACGCCGGCGTTGGTTGACGATTTGCCGGAGGAGAAGGAAGAAGAAGATGAGGGGGAGGTTGAGCGGGACGACGACGAGCTGCTGGCGGTGGCGGAGCGGAGCGGGCCTTTGTACTCGCGGCAGTCTTCCATCACGTACCCCGGCTGGCAGCTGGTGCGCGCCCGCCAGCGCGCTTCGAAGCTGCGCTGGAAGTCGCTCAGCAGCAGGTGCGGTTCGGTGGTGGCGGTTTTGCCGGCGGTCACGTGTTGGGCGATCTTGCTCTCCAGCAGTTCCGCCTTGATGCGCGTCAGCAGGTCGGCTTCGGTCTCGCCGATCGAGGCGAGGTAGCGTTTGAGCCGCGCCGCCGTGGGGTATTGCTTGGCGGTGGCCTGGTGCAGGCGCTGGCGCACTTCTGCTTCGCTCACGGTGATCCCGAGGTGGGCCGCTTCGCCGATCACCCACTGCGAGGTGATCAGGAAGCCCAGCACCTGATTTTTGACCGCCGCGCGCGACTTGGCGTGGCCGATCGCGGCGGTCACCGACGTCCAGTGTTCGAACGACGCCTTGGTGATCGGCGCCTGCTGTACGGTCGCCACCACCGGTCCGACTGACGCGTGGCTGGCCACCGCGACACCGGTTTGACCGCTCGCCCCGGTTACCACGTCGGTTGTGGTTTTGGCGCCGCCGCCGCAGCCGCTGAGCGCCGCCGCCGTGGCCAGCGCGGCGAGCCCTCCGGCGCCGACGGTCCTCCTCCCGCTACTCCCCATACGCTCTATGCAAGCAGATTTTTGTGCGCTTTGGCGCCAGTAGCGCGCCCGTTAACCGACTCTCAACCACACCCGGTGTTGTTGCCGCAACTGCTGCACGTGTAGCAGGAGCCGGTGCGCTGCATCATGCCGCCGCACTGGCTGCACGCCGGACCGAGATCGAGGCCCTGCAGCCGGGCGGGGACGACGGGCGGCGTGTCGGTGAAGGCGCTGGCGGGGGCGCTCGATCCTCCCGCGCCGCCGTTGCCGCCGGATGCCCTGTGGCTGCCCTCCGGGCGGGCGTCCGCGCCGGGGCCGGCGGTGTCGGAGAGGGCCACCGACTGGGCGACCTCCTGCGCGGCCTTGCGGGCGCGCACCTCGGGGGTGAGGATGCCGAGCTCCTCCTGGGCGTCCACGTCGAGGAAGCGCGAGGCCAGCCAGCGCATGATGTAGTCGGGCATCGATTTGGCGAACGGGATCTCCGGGTTGCCGGTGATGCCCTCCGGCTCGAAGCGCATGTAGCTGAACTTCTGCACCAGCGTCTCCAGCGGCACCCCGTACTGCAGCGCGATCGAGATGGCGGTGGCGAACGAGTTCATCATCCCTCGCAGCGTGGACCCCTCCTTGCCGATGTCGGTGAGGAAGATCTCGCCGACGCTGCCGTCCTCGTACATGCCGGCGGTGATGTATCCCTCGTGGCCGCCGATCGAGAACTTGTGGGTGATCGACTGGCGCTCGCGCGGCATCCGCCGGCGCTTGGGGCCGGCCTCCGCCAGCGCCTTGGCGACGGCTTGCTCGACGACCGCATCGACGTCGGGCGCACCCGCCTTGCTTGTCTGTGCCTCCGTGCGCAGCGCTTGCGCGGTCTTGGAGCCGTCGCGGTAGATCGCCAGCGCCTTGATCCCGAGCTTCCACGCCTCCACGTAGGCGTCCTCGATGTCCTGCACGGTGGCGCCTTCGGGGAGGTTGACGGTCTTGGAGATGGCGCCGCTGATGAACGGCTGCACCGCGCCCATCATCTTCAGGTGGCCCATGTGCGAGATCGCGCGCGCCCCCACCGCCACGTCGAACACGGGCAGGTGCTCGTCCTTCAAGCCGGGCGCGCCCACGATCGTGCTGTGCTCGGACAGGTGCGCCTCGATCTGCTCGATCTGCTGCTCGGGGTAGCCGAGCGTCTGCAGCGCCAGCGGCACGGTGCGGTTGACGATCGTCATCTGCCCGCCGCCCACCAGCTCCTTGAACTTCACCAGCGAGAAGTCGGGCTCCACGCCGGTGGTGTCGCAGTCCATGAGGAACGAGATCGTGCCGGTGGGCGCTAGCACGGTGGCCTGCGCGTTGCGGTAGCCCAGGTGCTCGCCCAGCTGCACCGCCTCCTCCCACGAGCGCCGCGCGGCGGCCAGCAGCTCATGGTCGGTGCAGGTGCCCTCGGCGATCGCGCGGGCGGCGTCGCGGTGCATGCGCATCACCGCGTTGTGCTCCTCGCGGTTTTCGGCGTAGCGCTCGTAGGGCCCGAGCGCCCCGGCGATCTCGGCCGAGCGGCGGTAAGCGCGGCCGGTCATCAGCGCCGTGATCGCCGCCGCCGTGGCGCGGCCCTCGTCGGAGTCGTAGGGCATCCCGTCGGCCATCAGGTAGGCGCCGAGGTTGGCGTAGCCGAGCCCCAGCTGGCGGAAGGCGCGGGCGTTGACCGCGATCTCCTCGGTGGGGTAGCTGGAGGGTCCGACGACGATCTCCTGCGCCAGCAGCACGATGTCGACGGCGTGCTCGAAGCCGTCCACGTCGAGCGTGCCGTCGGGCCGGCGGAACTTCATCAGGTTGAGCGACGCCAGGTTGCAGGCGGAGTTGTCCACGTGCATGTACTCGCTGCACGGGTTGGAGGCGTTGATGCGGCCGCTGTTGGGGGAGGTGTGCCAGCGGTTGATGGTCGTGTCGTACTGCATGCCGGGGTCGGCGCAGCGCCACGCCGCCTGCGCGATCTCGCGCATCAGCTCGCGCGCGGGGATCGACTCGCCGATCGGCTCGTCGGTGACGCGCGCGCGCAGCTGCCACTCGCGGTTGTCGGCCACCGCCCGCATAAACTCGTCGGTGACCCGCACGGAGTTGTTGGCGTTTTGGTACTGGATCGAGAGGAAGCCCTCGCCGTCGATCGACATGTCGAAGCCGGCGTCGCGCAGCGCCTGCGCCTTGTCCTCCTCGTTGGCCTTGCACCACACGAAGTCTTTGATGTCGGGGTGGTCGACGTCCAGCACCACCATCTTCGCCGCGCGGCGGGTCTTGCCGCCGGACTTGATCGTGCCCGCCCACGAGTCGGCGCCGCGCATGAACGACACCGGGCCCGACGCGGTGCCGCCCTTGGCGAGCGGCTCCATGGAGCCGCGGATGTTGGAGAGGTTGATCCCCGACCCCGAGCCGCCGCGGAAGATCATCCCCTCCTTGGTGTTCCAGTCGAGGATCGACTCCATCGTGTCGTTGACGCTGAGGATGAAGCAGGCGCTGCACTGGGGGTTCTCCTCGAAGCCCACGTTGAACCACACCGGCGAGTTGAACGCCGCCAGCTGGTGCAGCAGGATGTGCGTCAGCTCCGCCTCGAAGGCGTCGGCGTCGTCGTCGGTGGCGAAGTAGGCGCGCTCGCGCCCCCAGCCCGCGATCGTGCCCGCTACGCGCGCGATCATCTGCTTTACCGAACGCTCGCGCGCCGGATGGTCGAGCTGTCCGCGGAAGTACTTCTGACTAACGATATTAGTCGCATTTTGCGACCAACTCTTGGGGAACTCCACGTCGCGCTGCTCGAACGCCACGCGGTCGCCGTGGCCGATGCGTGCGTCGCGCACCTCCCACTCCACCGCGTCGAAGGGGTGGGTGGCCGGCGTGGTGAAGAAGCGCTCGATCGTCAGCGCCGCGCCGGGCTCGATCGCTGCGGTGGTGGTGGGACGGGACGTTGTCTGCATCGGCTTTCTCCTTCCGCCGGCGTCCTGCCACGGGCGCCCACTCGACTCTGTTTCACCTGGGCCAAGCATCGTCTCGCGCTCGTCGGACGGCAAACTCGGGCTGCGTGGCGACCACCTATTTTACTAGCTCTGGAGCGGAATTCCGGCCCTCAGCGGCCGAGTCGCAGCCAGTCGGCGAACTCCCCCCACGTGCCCGCCAGGCGCCAGCTGGCCTCCGCCAGGCAGTGGCGCAGCGAGACCGTCCAGCGCGGCTCATACGCCCACCAGCGCGCCGCCGCCCACGTCAGGCTGAGGGCGATCAGCAGCGCCGCCAGCGCCGCCGCCACGATCGCGCCGGCGGAGGGCCTGCTGCTCGATGCCGCGTGGGCGGCGTGCACGGCCGGGGCCACCGGTGCGGTCTGCGTGACGAGCGCGACGATCAGCGACATCGCCTCATGTTAGGGCTGCTCACAGCAGATCGTCGATCGCCGCCAGCGCGTCGCGCAGCACCCGCTCGGGCGCAAGCTCGGCGTCGAGCACGACGATCCGTTGCGGCTCCTCACGCGCGAGATCTCTGTAGGCGGCGTCGATCCGCGCGAAGAACGCGTCCCCCTCCAACTCCATCCGGTCGGGGCCGTCGCCGCGCGTGTGCTGGCGGGCGCGCCCGGATCGGGGGGAGATGCACAGCAGCAGCGTGCGGTCGGGCGCCAGATCGCCGGTGGCGAAGCGGTTGATCGCGCGGATCTGCTCCACGCCGAGCTCCCTGCCGGCGCCCTGGTAGGCGAGCGAGGAGTCGACGAAGCGGTCGAGCAGCACCAGCGCGCCGCGCTCCAGCAGCGGGCGCACGCGCTCCCGCACCAGCTGCGCGCGCGCAGCCGCGTACAGCAGCGCCTCCGCGCGGGCGTCCACCGGGGCCAGGCCGGGGTCTTTCACGAGCTGGCGGATCCGCTCCGACAGCTGTACCCCGCCGGGCTCGCGCAGCAGCTCCACCGCCCGCCCGCCGTTGCCGCCCCCGTCCCCGCCGCCGTCGCGGTTGCCACCGCCCCGCGCGTAACGCGCGGTGAGCTCTCGCGTGAGACCCTCGGCGAGCGTCGTCTTGCCGGCGCCGTCCAGCCCCTCGATCGTGATCAGCCTGCCGGTGGGCATCGCGCCGCGGACCGTATCGTTTCGGGCGAGCGCCGCACAGCCTGAGGGGCGCGGTGGATGACGAACTTTTTGGACGCCAACCAACCGGCGATCTCGAAATTGGTTGGCGTCGGAAAAGTAAACACACAACATCCCCATCCTCCCCGCCGTTCGTCGGGAGCTCTGTCACGATTGCCGCCGTGACCCGCTCAGGCGCAACCGACGATCGCATGACCCTCCCCGGCATCGAGATCGCATGACTCTCCCCGGTATCGAGAGCCATCCGCACGCCCGCGCGATCCTGCTGCCGGCACTGCCGCCGGAGGGGAGGCCGTCGCACGCGTATTTGTTCCACGGCCCGAGCGGCGTGGGCAAGCGGGAGGTGGCGCGCGCGTTCGCCGCGGAGCTGCTGGCCGACGGGGCGCCATCCCCCGAAGAGGCGCGTGGGCGGGCGCTGCGCGGGGCGCACCCCGACCTCACGTGGGTGACCCCGTCGGGGGCCGGGGAGATGTTGGTGGGGGACGTGGACGAGGCGGTGGTGGCCGCCGCCGCGCGCACCCCGTTTGAGTCGCGCAGGCGCGTGTGGGTGCTGGAGGACGCGCACACGCTCAACGAGCAGGCCGCCAACCGCCTGCTGAAGACGTTGGAGGAGCCGGCGGAGTATGCGCACTTCGTGCTGTTGGTGCCGACCGTGCGCGAGCTGCTGGCGACGATCGCCTCCCGCTGTCAGCAGGTGCGCTTCGACCCGCTCCCCGGCGCGCAGATCGAGGCGCGTTTGAAGGCCGCGGCAGGCGCCGCCGACTCGGCGACGCTGGCGGCGTGCGCCCGGCTGGGTCTCGGCGACGCGCGTTTGGCCGAGCGGCTGGCGCAGCCGTGGGGCAGCCGTTTGCGCGAGCGCGTGGAGGAGTATGTGCGCGGCGCGCTGAGCGGCGACACCGGGGCGCGCCCGTGGCTGGAGCTGCTGCAGGCCGCCCGCGACGCCGGCGCCGGCGCCGGCGAGGAGCTGGCGGCGCGCGCGGCCGCGGAGGCGGAGCTGCTGCCGGCGAAGGAGCGCAAACGCCACCAGCGCGAGGCGCAGGAGGCGGGGCGCCGGGCCGAGCGCCGCGCGCGCGCCGGCGCGCTCGACCTCGCGCTGCGCCTGGCCCAGCTGTGGCTGCGCGATTTGTGGTGCACGGCGGAGGGCGCGGGTGAGCTGGTGTACGCGCTGGATCGCCGCGCGGAGCTGGAGCGCGACGCGGTGGGACGCCCGCCGGCGCGGCTGTGCGAGGCGGTGGAGCTGGTGCGCGACACGCGTTTGCGGCTGGCGCACAACGTCGGCGAGGAGCTGGCGTTGGAGGCGCTGGCCTACCGGCTGCAGGCGTTGCTGGCGGTTTCCGGGTAGTCGGCGGGAACGGCGATCGCGGTGGCGACGCGGCGTGTGAGCACCGCGCGCAGCGCTCGCACGGCGGCGTGGTAGCGGCGCGCGCGGGCGGCCAGCTGCTGGCCAAAACGGAAATGCTCGCCGCAGGCGAGTGTCTCCCGGCTTCGGTCGCCGCGCTCCTCATCGCGCTCCTGGCCGAGCTCCTCGAGCGCGCCGAGCGCCGTGTCGGCCGCCCGCGCCAGAGCGGTGGCCTCGGCCCAGATCACTTCCAAATAGGCGATCGCCGCCGGCAGCTGCTCCTCGGGGAGGCGCTCGCCGGTCTCGATCTGGCGGACGACCGGGATCACCTCGCGGCTGAGCCAGCGTTGCTCGGAGTGGGAGCGCAGCAGCAGCGCGATGTCAGCGGGCGGGAGGAGGGCGCTCATGGGTTGAACCTCGACGGGGAGAAGGGGCGCCTTGAGGAGACTCGCCTAAAGGCCGGTTGCGGCTGGACCGATGTCCAAGTGTGGCCCTCGCACGCGACCCAATCGCGCGCGCGCCCGGCGGCGACCCGGTCGCCCGCGCGCCCGGTCAATACACCCGCGCGCTGGCGCAGCGCTTGAGGATGCGCACGCTGCTGATGTTGGGGGCGCTGGCGGCGGAGACGACCGTGGCGGGCAGGCGGTGGGGCTGGCATGACCCGCGCTTCTTCGGCGCCGAGGTGGGGCTGTTGGTGGCGATTTTCGCGATCTCGCGCTGGGTGCTGCCGCTGGTGGAGCGCCACGACCGCGGCGCCGCCGGCGAGGAGCAGGTGGGGGAGCTGCTGGCCGATTTGGAGGGGTGGCGGGTGGTGCACGACGCGAGCGTGGCGCGGGGCAACGTCGACCACATCGCGATCGGCCCGGGCGGCGTGTACACGGTGGAGACCAAGAGTCACCCCGGTCCGATCAGGGTGGGGAGGCTGCACGGCAAGGTGCTCGGCCAGGCGCGCGCGCAGCGGGGTGCGGTGGAAACGATCGTGGTGGAGCCGGTGGAGCCGCTGGTGGTGTACAGCCGCGCCTGGGTCGACCGTCCGCTGAGCCGGCGCAAGGGCGTGAGGGTGGTGCCGGCGCGGATGTTGCGCGGCTATTTGGAGCGCCAGCCGCGGCGGCTGAGCGACGCCGAGGTGGAGCGCGCCCACGCGCGGCTGGCGGACGCGCTGAGCGCCGCGCCGGAGCGATCGCGCCGCCGGTGGGGGTCCGCAGAGTAAACACGCCGCACACCCCAACCATCCCTGTCGCACACTCCAACCAGCTCCGTCGCACACCCCAACCAGCCCTGTCGCACACCCAACCGGCGCGCCGCGCGGTAACCTTTGGCTGTATGGCCAGTGCAGCGGGCACGCTACCGGCGGTGAAGGACCATGCGGCCACCTCGCTGCCGCCCGGCCCGCGATGGCCGGCGGCGGTGCAGACGGCGGCGTGGGCGGTGGCGCTGCCGCGCGTGCTGGACCACTGCAGGGACCGCTACGGGGAGATGTTCACGATGCGTTTCTTCCCGAGCGGCAGACGGATCGTGGTGGTGAGCGGCAAAGAGCTGGCCAAGCAGGTGTTCACCGCCTCCCCCGAGGTGGCGCCGTCGGCGGCGGGGGTGTCGCCGATCGCGCCGGTGATGGGCCCCAGCTCGGTGCTGACGCTGACCGGCCCCGAGCACATCCGCCAGCGGCGGCTGCTGCTGCCGCCGTTCCACGGCGAGCGGATGCGCGAGTATGAAGAGACGATCGTGGACGCCACGCGCCGCGACCTGGAGGACTGGCCGCTGGGCGTGGCGATGACGCTGCAGGAGCGCACGCGCGCGATCACGCTGGAGGTGATTTTGCGGGCGGTGTTTGGCGTGGAGGCGGAGCGGATGGACGCGATGCGCGAGGCGCTGGGCGCGCTGTTTATGCCGCTGACGGTGCCGATGGTGCTGCGCATAGCGCTGACGCGCTCCACGCCGGGGCGCCCGACGGGCGCGTTCGGCAGGGCGCTGGACCATTTGGACACGGTGATGTACGCGGAGCTGGAGCGCCGCCGCACACAGGAGGATCTGGCGGAGCGCAAGGACATCCTCTCGCTGCTGCTGCAGGCGCGCGACGAGCAGGGCGAGGCGATGAGCGACGCGGAACTGCGCGACGAGCTGGTGACGCTGCTGCTGGCCGGCCACGAGACCACGGCGACGTCGGTGGCGTGGGCGATCGAGCGGCTGGTGCGCCACCCCGACAAGCTGGCGCGGCTGGCCGAGGAGATCGACGCGGGCGAGAGCGAGGAGTACATGGGGGGCGTGATCCACGAGACGATGCGCGTGCGCCCGGTGGTGCCACTGGTGGTGAGGATCCTCAAGCAGCCGCTGCGGGTGGGCGGGCACACGCTGCCGGCGGGCACGCGCGTGGCGCCGGCGATCTGGCTGACCAACCGCGACGCGCGCGAGTATGAGGCGCCTACGGAGTTCCGCCCCGAGCGCTGGGAGGGCCGCCAGCCGGAGACGTTTTCGTGGATCCCGTTTGGCGGCGGCATCCGCCGCTGCATCGGCGCATCGTTTGCGCTGCTGGAGATGAAGCTGATGCTACGCACGATCCTCGCCGAGCTGCAGCCACAGCTGCCACCCGCCCCCCGCCGCGGCCCGCTCCCCGCGGCCGCCGGCGCGAGGAGCTGGGCCGGGGGCGAGCGGATCCGCCGCCGCGCGATCACGCTGGTGCCGGGCGACGGCGCGCGCGTGGTGTGGACGCGGCGCGCAGCGTAAGGAGGAGGATGAGGACCCCCCCAAGGGGGGTCGGGGGAGGGACTGCCGACCTCCTTCGAGGCACGCCCAAGGGCCGCCGGAGCCCGCGGCTGTCCCGAACGGGCGTGACGGCCGGAGAGAGAGGTACGGTGCGCGCGATGGATGAGATGCTGGCGGCGATCGCGGCTGCGCGAAGCGGGCTGGAGAAGCGCCCCGGCGATCCGGTGGCGTGCGCCCGCGCCCGCGGGGTGCTGAGCCAGGCGCGCGAGCTGTGGCCGGCGCTGGACGGGGCGGGGCGCGCGGAGTTGAACGAGGCGGCCGGCGGGCTGCGCGAGCTGGTGGACGCCCAGGCGGGCGACACGGCGCCGCCGCCGGCCCCGGAGGAGCTGCTGCGGCGGTTCGGGTTGGAGGAGTTTCGCGCCGGGCAGCGCGAGGCGGTGGCGGCGGCGTTGGAGGGGAGGGACACGCTGGTGGTGATGCCAACCGGCGCGGGCAAGTCGTTGTGCTACCAGCTGCCGGCGCTGGCGGGCCGCGGCCTTGTGGTGGTGGTGAGCCCGCTGATCGCGCTGATGGCCGACCAGCATCACCGCCTTCAGGAGACGGAGGTGAAGGCGGTGATGCTGGCGTCGGGGATGGAGGAGGGCCACAACGCGCGGGCGCTGATGGACATCGAGTCGGGCTGGGCGCAGCTGGTGCTGGCGGCCCCCGAGCGTTTCGCCTCGCGCGGCTTCCGCGAGGTGCTGGGTACTCGCAAGGTGGGGCTGTTTGTGGTGGATGAGGCCCACTGCGTGGCCGAGTGGGGCCACGACTTCCGCCCCGACTACCTGCGCTTGCATGGGGCGATCGCGGCGTTGGGGCGCCCGCCGGTGATGGCGGCGACGGCGACGGCGACGCCGCGCGTGGCGGGCGAGATCGCGGCGCGGCTGGGGTTGCGCGAGTGGCTGCCGGTGAGCTCCGGCTTCGACCGTCCGAACATCGCGTGGGACGTGGTGAGCTTGGAGGGCAAGGGCGCGGTGGCGCGCAAGCGGGCGGCGCTGCTGCACGTCTTGGGCGCACCCGGGGCGCGCCCGGCGATCGTGTATTGCGGGACGCGCAAAGACACCGACGCGGTGAGCGAGCTGATCGCGGGCCAGGGGATTCCCACGGTGGCCTACCACGCCGGCTTGTCGTCCGCGCGCCGTCGCGCGGCGCAGCAGGCGTTTATGGAGGGTGCGGCGGAGGTGGTGGTGGCGACCAACGCGTTTGGGATGGGCGTGGACAAGGCGGATGTGCGCACGGTGGTGCATTGGGCGATCCCGACGAGCCTGGAGGCCTGCTACCAGGAGGCCGGCCGCGCCGGCCGCGACGGCAAGCCGGCGCGCGCATTGCTGCTGGCGTCGCGCATGGATTTGGGCAGGCTGATCCGCTTCAACACCGAGCGCGAGTGGAGTGTGGAGGATGTGCGGGGGTACGTGGATCGCCTCGCGCGGCGGGCGAACGGAGCGAAGGTCGCCGAGATCGCACCCCACGAATTGGACGACACCGAGCGGGTGCTGCTGTCGATCGCCGAGCGCGCGGGCGCGGCCGAGCTTGAGCCGGGCGCACGCGGCGTGCTGCGCGTGCGCCTCACCGGCGATCTCGACGGGCGGGCGGCGTGGGCGGCGATCAAGGCGGCGAAGGACCGCGGCTGGGACTCATACCGCGCGATCGAGCGGTTTATCGCCAACGGCAGCGATTGCCGCCGCGCCCAGATCCTCGAGCATTTCGGCGACTCCCAGCAGCGCGAGCGCGAGGGCCGCTGCTGCAGCGTGTGTGACCCCGACCCGGAGCTGGAGCGGGCGCTGGCGGCCAAGCCCGGTGCCGTTGGGTCGCCTCGCGCCAGGACGCCCATTGCCACCAACGGCGCCGTCCCGGGCGGGCCCGGCGATTCCTCGCCGACTCCACCCGCTGAGCCGGTGGATGCGTCGCAGTACGAGAAGCTGAGGGAGTGGCGCTATGCCCGCGCCGAGGGCAAGCCGGCGTACACCGTGGCCCCCAACGCGGTGCTGGAGGAGATCCTCCGCCGCCGCCCGTCGAGCACCGAGGAGCTGATCGAGATCCGCGGCATCGGCCCGGCGTTCTGCGAGAGGCATGGCGAGTCGCTGCTGGAGGTATTGGCGGGGCTGTGAGGCGTACGGGGGCCTCCTCGGGCAGGAGCGGAGCAGGGCGCACTGGTCAGGAACACGGCCTACGAGCATTTCGGCGACTCCCAGCAGCGCGAACGCGACGCCGCTGCTGCAGCGTGTGCGACCCCGACCCCGACCCCGACCCGAAGCCGGAGCGGGGCTGATTTCTCGCAAATTGCGGCTGTTTTCCGGGCGGTCATTGACGAAGTGCGAACAATCAACTATCATTGACATATGGGAGCCTGTACTGGGATGGGGACGGTGCCAGCAGAGCGACGGGGAAGGCCCGCCGCAGCGGAGGCGCCGCACTCGACCGCCGTCGGGCGCGCATGGGTGTCGCCGGAGGGTGGGAACCTGCGACTCCAAGGAGAGTCGGAGACAAGTTCAGCTATCCCAGCCTGTAGTGGATACGGCCCGGGGAGGTGGCGAATTCCCGATTGGTAGGCGGCATACGGGAGACCGGCGCGTCGTGGCCCCACGATCGGCGACGGCCCCCCAACGCTCCCACCGGCTTGTAGTATTTTCTCTCCACCCGTAGGACTCGATCTGGCCCACCTTGCTGAGTGCGGTCGCCTCCGCGGGTCGCAATAGCCTCGCCCCCATGGCGGCGAGGAGGGATAGCCGGCAACGAGGGAGTGTGTGAAGCGAGAGGTCACACAAATAAAGCTTTGGCAGGTCGGCCCGGGACGGTTCGGGCAGATCCCCAGGCCATCAGCCGAATCGGTCCCGCGGAAGCGACACGGAGCCGGGGTTGGGCGACGGCTGAACTAATCCTCTGCGTGCCAAAGACGGGAGCAGAGACTTAAATACCGGCCCCAGGACGCCTCGACTCAAACAATGGGTGCTCCAAGGCCAGATACGACACAAGGAGAATAAAGCAATGAGGTCATACCGATTAAGCCGGCTGACCAGCCTCGTGCTGGCGATGCTGGCGGTGTTTGCGTTCGGGGCCGTGATGGCGGCGGCGGCGCAGGCGGAAGAAGCACCGTTTATTACTGTGGAAGGAACGAGACTGGCATCAGGCTCGTCTAGAGAAATAACCATCAAAGCGTTCAGTCCGAACCAGACGCTGACAGCGGGTACGGACGTTGTCAGCTGTAAAAAGGTGGAAGCGAAATCGGGGGCTAAGCTGAATGGCTCCAATGCGGGCGAAGCCGGTACGGCCGAAGGGACGCTCAGATATTCAGAATGCGCAGTGACCGGCAACGGCTCGCCTTGTAAACCCGTAAAAGAAGAAGTGGAAACGCAGCCCTTGAGAGCTGAGCTGGTGGAGGACGCAGCGACAAAAAAAATACTGTTAGTCGACTTCTTACCGGCATCGGGCAAACTGTTTGCAACGTTGCATTTCGAAGGAAGTGGATGTACCGTTAAAGAAACGAAAGTGACCGGTATAGACGAGTTGCTCGAGGTCAAGACAGACCCCGGTGAAAAAACTATCGAATTAGGTGGCGTTAAAGAAGAAGCTGAATCGTGGCTAGGTGAAGTAGAGAAAGTACAGCCGGAAAGCTTCTGGTTAGTGAAAGGTGGCGTCGGCAAATTAGTGGACATCGAAGAAGCTGAAAAACTCGCTGCCTTTGGCGTCTCCGCAAAACTCGAAGGCACCGCGTTAATCTTACTAGCAATAGAAGGCAAAAGCACCAAAGAAAAATGGAGTCCATTACCGTAATAGCTAGCTGATCTGACGGTCAGGCGTGGGGTCCAGGGTTCGCTCTGGGTCCCACGTTTACTCCTGCTGGCGCGGCGGGCATTGAAAGAAGACGGCTCCACATGCTGTGGAGGGAGAGGGTGCATCGATGCTAAGACAGATATGGGTCGGCAGTTGGGCGGTGGCCATCTTGCTGGTTTTCGCGTGGTCGGCGTCGGCTGATGCCAGCGGCGACGCGAACGTCAGCGCGTGCACCAACGAATCGCTGGAAGGCTTCCGCATAGATCTCCCCGATTGCCGAGCGTACGAGATGGTCACGCCGGTCTTCAAGGAGGGCGCCAAAGTCGCTGTGGAGGCGGTATCGAGCGATGGCTCGCAGGTGCTGGCCAATTCATTGGGTGCATTCGCCGGCACCGAAGGCGACGCCGACTTCACTGAAGGCGCCATCTACCTGCTCACGCGCTCCTCTCAGGGATGGGAAGCTTCCTCGGTCACGCCACCGGTCTCTCGATTCCCGGCCCAGCTTTATCGGGCGGCCTCACCAGATGCTGAAGCGTCGCTCTGGCTGATGCGAACCCCCGCGCAATCCCAGTATGCCGAGGACGCATATGTCCGAGAGGCGGATGGCTCGTTTGTGCGTCTCGGCCCGCTTATCCCGCCATCGGCCGAACAAGGCCCCGCGGCCGAAGCAGATGAGTTCTTCTATTATAATAAAGGTACAAGCTATGCGGCCGCGTCGGACAATTTGTCGCATGCACTGTTCGAGTTGCAGACATCGACACCGCTGTGGCCCAATGATACGACGTTTGTGCCGTCGGGGGCCACGCAAGTCAATCGCTCGCTCTACGAGTCGGTGGAGGGCGCGTCGCGTCCGGAACTGGTTGGTGTTGAAAGCAAAGGCAACCTGATCAGCGATTGTGAGACGGACCTCGGGTCGGTTGAGAGCCAGGATGTCTACAACGCAATGTCGACCGACGGCGGAACCGTCTTCTTCACGGCGGCGACTGACGCGAGCGGTAGCTGTCCCGGTAACGTCCGAGCACCCGAAGTCAACGAACTATATGCACGGATCGGCGGCATTGAAACTGTCCCCATCTCGGAGCCATCGGCGTCTGCGTGTCCGGCGTGTGACGTGCCGGCAACGTTGGCGGAAGGTAGGATGGACGCCGAATTCGCGGGTGCATCCGAAGGTGGCTCCAAAGTCTTCTTTCTGACCGAACAGGCGCTGTTGGGAAGCGACACGTCAATGAACCTGTACGAGTACGACCTCGGTGCGTCGCCCGGCGAGAAGGTGGTCCGAGTGTCTGTCGCGACCGGTGGCGAAGCTGCGGATGTGCAGGGTGTGGCGCGTGTTTCGGAGGATGGGTCGCACGTCTACTTTGTTGCCCGAGGGGTGCTGACCAGCGGGCCAAATGTGGAAGGCCGCGAACCCATGAAAGGGGCCGACAATCTGTATATTTATGAGCGCGACGCTGCGTATCCGGCCGGGCGCCTTGCGTTCGTCGCCACGTTGTGCTCCGGACCAGGAGAATCCGGCACGGTCTCGCTGGCGCAATGTCCATCCACGAGTGCGGCGGACGAACAGGGTGATTTCAGGGATTGGATGGCGCGAGATAGTCGACCGGTCGAGGCAACCCCCGACGGTCGCTATCTGGTGTTTGAGAGTGTAGCCGATCTGACGCCCGGCGATACGAGCAGTCAACCGCAGATCTTTGAGTATGACGCGCAGACGGGTGAACTGGCCCGCGTCTCGACAGGCGAGGCAGGGTACGCGGCAGGCCTTGCCAATAGTAACGCCAGCGCCTCGACTATCGTCGTACAAAAGTACCTTGAAAGCGTTTCGCCATCTGAAGTTAGTAGGTTGATGGTGTCAAACGACGGCGCGACTGTGGTGTTTGAAAGTGCCGGGGCTCTGACACCTATGGCTGAACCAGCGGCTGCGGCCGGAGCGGTCAGTGTATATGAGTATCGCAGCAATGGTGCGATCAAAGACGGGAACGTTTTTTTGATCTCGGATGGTTTGAGCACACGGTCGAGCGAGCTCTTGGGTTTGGATGCGTCGGGGAATGACATCTTCTTCAAAACAGCGGCGTCTTTGGTTAAAAACGACACCGATACCCAGGAAGATGTGTATGACGCGCGGGTCGATGGTGGATTCCCCGTGCGGGAAGCTGCCCTCCCATGCGAAGGGGAAACGTGTCTAGGTTCGGCGGCAGGTTTGCCGGTGTTCGGTCCGCCGGGGAGCGCGACGGTGATCGGGCCGGTAGGTGTGGTGCCGACAGATGGTGGAGCCGACCCATCGCTGAGGAGTGCTCGCACCTCGGATGCTCGATGTCCTGTGGGTCCGGGGTTGAGGCGCGGCAGGTGCGTACGCCGGAGAGAGAGTCGTGCGGCCAGCGCTCGCGTCGGGAGGGGTGGCTCGGTGACTCGGCGTATGCGAGCGATGAAACGGCGCGGCAGGGCGGGACTGCGAGGTGGTGTGTGATGGCGCGGTTGAAGTTGGTGCCATTGGTGGTAGCGGCGACGGTGACTTTGCTGGTTGGAACGGGTGTTTCGTCTGCGGCGTCGGAGGTTGGCTGGAAGGTTAACGTGGTGGGTGAGCCGAGCGTTGTTTCGGCTGCTGGCGGGGTGGCTTGTGCGCTGGAAAAAAAGTGCGATAAGTATCAGTTGCTGATATTGAACGGAGGTAGCGCTCCGTCGACTGGTGTGACGAGCTTGACTGATACGCTGCCGGCGGGGATAAAAGTCACGGGCCATTTCAGTGGCTATAACCGTCCCGAAGGTGAAGGTGAACGGTGGGAATGTGCCACGGGGGAAAACGGGGAAAGCCGCGAGGTGCTGGAATGCACATTCGGTGGCGCCGGCGAAGAAGAATCGGTCGCGCCGGGTCATTATGCGCCGATCCTCGAAGTGAAGGTGTCGAATCCGACGCAAGGCATGCAAGAAGTATCCGAAGCCAGGGAACGGGTGGGCTCGGGCCCATCGGTGTTGACGGATGACGTCGTGGTGAGCGGTGGTGGGGCGACGGGATCGGTGGCGGCGAGTGCGACGAGTCCGGTTTCGGCGCAGCCGCCATCGTTTGAAGTCGGTCAATTCTCGTTTGAACCGGATGGGCCGGAAGCGGGCTTGAGCGGTGGTGCCGGTGGGCACCCATGGTCGGTGACGGCGATGCTGGGTGTGCCCAGTGTGCTGGCCCCGGAAGGGAGTAAGAAATCGTCGGTGGAAACGAACTACGAGCCGGTCGAGAACATCAAGAATGTTGTCGTGGAATTGCCCCTAGGGTTTCTCGGTGACCCGCAGGCGCTCGGTTCCCGGGCGGAGGGCGAGTGCACACAGACGGAGCTGGCGGCAGATACCGAAGAAGGAGCGGCCGAAAAATGCCCGACAGGTAGCCAGGTTGGGGTGTTGGGAGTTACGGGCTCGGCGCTGGCTACAGGTGAGTTCGAGTTCAGCGAACGGGAAGATAACGGGGACGCGTCGCCGGTGTTCAATGTCATCCCGGAGGAAGGGTTCCCGGCCGAGTTCGGGTTCTCATATGCGCACCAGGCGATCTACATGTACGCAAGCGTGGTGCATACCCCGGAGGGTTACCGGTTGCGAATCGACGTTCCGGGCTTGCCGACGGCGTTGGAAACGATCAGCACCACGCTGACGCTGTTCGGCGAGCCCGGTCTGCTGAACGGCAGCGGCTCGACCGCGGCGTTCCTCTCCAACCCGGCAGATTGCTCGGGGGAACCGCTGAAGGCGCGGGTGGAATTGGAATCGTGGGATGATCCTGGGCACCCTGTCTCGCGGGAAACCACGGCGTATCCGACTCTGACCGGCTGCAATCTCTTGCAACTCGGGGCGAGCGTGGGCGCATCGTTGATGTCCGCGCCGAGTGCTGCCTCCGAAGAAGGCACCGCACAGGCCGACACGCCATCGGCGTTCACGACGGTGCTGAGCATCCCGCAGACGTCCGGCTTTTCCGAAACGGCGTCACCGCCGCTGAAGAGCGCGACCGTGACGCTGCCGGCGGGTGTGTCGCTGAACCCGGCGGCTGGCCAGGGTCTTGTGGGTTGCCAGCCCGAAGGGCCGGAAGGGATCAACATCGGCAGTGATGATGTCGGCCCCGGCGGCCAGGATTTCGGGGATCCTGAAGCGACTGAACTCGGGGCTGGCCACGCAGGCGGGGACGACAGCAAATATGACGACGGGCTCTACCACACCGCGTCCGGGCACTGCCCAGCGGCCTCAACGGTCGGCACGGTCGAAGCCGTGACCCCGGACCTCGCCGAACCGCTGCGCGGCCACATGTACGTCGCGACGCCCAAGTGCGGAGGCGCCGGCCAGCCCGCGTGTACGGAAGCATCGGCGACGAACGGTGAACTGTTCGGCGTCTACCTCGAAATCGCGGGGTCGGGAGTGATCGTCAAGCTCCCGGGGAGCCTGTCTGCCGACCCGCAGACCGGTCAGCTGACCGTCTCATTCAAGGAAAACCCGCAGTTCCCCGTCAGCGAACTGAAGCTGCAGGTCCACGGCGGTCCGCGTGCCCCGCTCGCGAACCCACAGACGTGCGGGCAGGTGTCGACCAACTCGGTGCTCGAACCGTGGGGCGCGCCGCAGGCGCGGAGCGTGACAAGCACCTCTGCATTCACGGTGACCGGTTGCGGCGCCACGATGCCGTTCGCCCCGTCGTTCGCGGCGGGCACAACCAATCCTGCGGCCAGCGCGTACAGCCCATTCACGCTCACGCTCTCCCGGCAGGACGGCGAACAGGACCTCACAGGATTGGAAGAGACGATGCCGCCGGGGTTGCTGGCGAAGCTCGCCGGTGTCGCCTTGTGTGGCGAAGCGCAGGCGAACTCGGGGACGTGCGGGCCCGAAAACCAGATCGGGACGGTCACCGTGCTCGCCGGCGCCGGCTCGGAGCCGTTGGTCGAGACTGGCAGGATCTACCTGACCGGCCATTACAACAACGGGCCGTTCGGGATCTCCGTCGTCGTGCCCGCCGTCGCGGGGCCGTTCAATCTCGGGAACGTGGTCGTGCGTGGCTCGATCCGGATCAACCCGAGCACCGCCCAGGCGACCGTCGTATCCAACCCGTTTCCGACGATCGTCGATGGCGTGTCGCTGCGCGTAAAGACGATCAACGTCACGCTGACGCGCGAGGGTTTCACGTTCAACCCCACCAACTGTGCACAGCAGCACGTCACTGCAAAGGTCTCGGCCGAGCAGGGTGCGACCGCGAACGTGTCGTACCCGTTCCAGGCCACCGGCTGCACGGGGCTGCCATTCAAACCGAGCCTCACCGCCTCCACCCAGGGGCAGACCAGCCGGCCGGATGGCGCGAGCCTCACCGTCAAGGTCGCACAGAGTGCCGGCGAAGCGAACATCCACGCGGTCGACCTACAGTTGCCCGTCGCGCTTCCCGCGCGCCTCTCGACGCTGAGCAAAGCCTGCACCGAAGCGCAGTTCGTCGCCGATCCGGCGGGGTGCCCGGCAAGTTCCGTGATCGGCACCGCGATCGCGCGCACCCCCCTACTGAACAGCCCTCTCAGCGGACCGGCGTACATCGTTTCGCACGGCGGCGCCGCCTACCCGGACGTCGAGTTCGTGCTGCAGGGCGAAGAAGTCGAGATCGTCCTCGACGGCGGCACGAGCATCAAGAAGGGCATCCTCTACTCGAGCTTCGAAACGGTCCCCGACGCCCCGATCGCGAGCTTCGAAACCGTGCTCCCGGAGGGTTCGCACTCCGGGCTGACCGCCAACGGCAAGAACCTCTGCAAGGCGACCACGACGAAGACAGTGAGGGTGCGCGAGCGCATCACCATACGCATCCACGGCCACCCAAAGCACACCACACGATACGTCAAACGAACCATCAAAACACCCCGGCCGCTAACGATGCCAACCACAATCACCGCCCAAAACGGCGCCACGATCAAACAAAACACCACTATCACCCCAACAGGCTGCCCAACCCACAAAAAAACAACCGGCAAACACACCACCAAAAACACACCACCACACAAAAAACACCACCACACACGCCACATATCAGCAAAACACAAATAACCTGGCTTAAACGACCTTCGACCGGGAGCCAGCAAGAAAGGCATCACATTTTATGTTCTCCATCGTACGCAGGCACATGACATACGCGAATATTGCCGCGACAATGGCGGTCGTGTTTGCGATGTCCGGGGGCGCCTACGCCGTCTCCGGCACGCACGGCGGCGGCCACCTCCGCAGCACGGCGCTGATCTCAGCCAAGAAGAAGGTCAAAAAGCCGGCTAGTGGCAAGCCTGGGCCGCGCGGCCCCGCCGGGCCGCAGGGTCCCGCCGGCGCGGCCGGTCCACAAGGCGCCGCCGGCACAAACGGTACAAACGGTGAAAAAGGCCCGCAGGGCAGTCCCGGCACTACCGGCACAGACGGCACGAACGGTACTGCCGGCACGAACGGTACCGGCGCTACCACCGAAACGTTCACCGGCGAAGAACACGGCTGCAAGAATGGCGGTGTGGTGATCAAGTCCGCAAGCCCTGAAGCGGCCGTGTGCAACGGCAGCGAAGGCGGGGCTGGTGCATTTCCCTCGGAACTGCCGCCGGAAAAGAGTGAGACGGGCACTTGGGCGACGGGCAGGGTCAGCGGCTCGCCCGGGATCCAGGCCGTCCCGATCTCCTTCCCGATACCGCTCCACTCACGTGGCGCCGGCCAGACCGCGCTCGGCAAGAAAGCCGTCCATTTCATCGCGCCCAACGGCAAAGAAATCCTCGAAGGAGAAGAACTTGAAGCGTCGCCCGCGTGCGAAGGCGGAACGGTCGAGGAACCCAAGGCAAAGCCAGGCAACCTCTGCATTTACACCGAAAAGCTCGAAGAAGTCGAAACAACCGAGACCGAAATAGTCGACGCCTCGCCGACGACCCTCGGAGCGGGTCCCACCGGCACCATGATCTGGTTCTATGGCGCCACCCCAGGAGCCCTCGCGTTCGGCACCTGGGCCGTTACGGCACCGCTCGCTACCTAGGAAAGAGGACAGACAGCGACGAGACCTGGCAGGCACGCATCACACAACAAAGCAAAAGCTGCAGCCATGGATGGGCGACCAATCAGCGCACGGAGGCGCTATCAACCAAAAAGGAAGGTGAATATCAATGATGAAGCACCGTATCGGCCCCGCGCTGTTTGTCGCGGCGGCCCTCACAGCGTTGTTCGCGGTGTTTGGCGCCGCCTCGGCGATGGCAACACCAACAGGCGAATACGCAGTGTTCGCCGATTGTCCGCTCAGCCACCGGCCGCTGAGCACGTGCATCGTGTCAAAGACGATAAGCGGCGAAATCACGCTCGGCAAACAGGGGGTGCCGATCGTGGCAACACAGACGTTGCAGGGCGGGTTCTCCGGCACTGGAGAATCCACAAAATTCGTCGGTGTGGAAACAGGCGAAACATTTTCCAAAACGGCCCAGAAAGTCCCGGGCGGGCTGCTCGGGTTGGTGAAGTGCAATGAAATAACAGGTAATGGGTTCTTCGAATGGCTCGCGCGAACCTCATGCGAACTCGTGTTTGAAAACAAAACCACCGGTGTGAACGCAACGACCGAACTGGCGGCTCCCGCCAGCTCGATCAAACTCAACGAGGAAGCCCTCCTTGGTCAAACCGGTACCGGCCTGACGCTACCGGTCAAGGTCAAACTGGAAAACCCGCTGTTCGGTGAAGAATGCTACGTCGGTTCCAATGCCGAACCGATTACTCTCAAACTGACGTCGGGAACTTCGGGCTCGCTGAAAGGCAAACTCGGCGAACTCGGCGAACGCGCCGAAGGCGGCATCCTTGTCATCAAAAACAATACGCTCGTCGACAGCGGCTTCTCAGCGCCGGAAGCCACCGGCTGCGGCGGAGTCTTCTCGTTCCTCCTCGACCCGATCATCGACGCGAAAATCGGCCTGCCGACCAGCAGCAACAAGGCGGTACTCAACAACACGATCGAACAGGCCGGCAGACTGGTCATCGAAGAATTCGGCGAATAAGCAAGCCGAACGACGCGCCGCAAGCGTTCCAACGAAGCAACGTGGGCCCGCCGGAGATCCGGCGGGCCCACAAACCTCTTTGTTGCGGGCTATTGACACGGTGCGCTCAATAGACTATCATTGACATACAAAACCGTTACGCGAATAGATTCTCCCCGCAGGACTCGATCTGGCCCACCAAGTTGAGTGCGGTCGCATCCGCGGGTCGCAGGAGTCTCGCCCCCAAAGAGTGGCGGGATAAGGCAGCCGGCAACGAGAAGTGTTTGAAGCGCTAAGTAACACAACTAAAGCTTTGGTAGATCGGCCCGACGGCTGGGCGGATCCCCAGGTTATCGACCGAACTGGTGCCGCGGGTAGCGACTCGGGGCCGGGGTAGGACGAGGACCGAACCAACCTCTGCGTGCCAAAGGCGGGAGCAGAGACCTAAATACCGGCTCTGGGATGCCTCGACTCAGGAACAACTGGCGCCCTGGCCAGATACGACACAAAGGAGCATAAAGCAATGAGGTCATATCGATTAAGCCGGCTGGGCACCTTGGTGCTGGCCATGCTCGCGGTGTTCGCGTTCGGCGCGATCGTAGCAACGGCGGCGCAAGCGGTGGAAGAAGCACCGAGATTCAGCGTGGCGAAAAAACTATTGAAAAAAGGCGAAAGCGAAGAACCGTCCGTGACGGCGGTCGGCAGCTCTACGCTCACGGCGGGTGCAGATGTTGTTACATGTACCACCCTGGAAGTGAAGAAAGGGGCCAAGCTGCTAGGCTCGGAAGCGGGCGAAGCCGGAACCGGCGAAGCGACTCTGAGATATTCAGGATGCACGGTGACAGGCAACGGCACGCCTTGCGAAGTTACGAGTAAAGAAGTGGAAACGGTCGCCCTGAGGGCAGAGTTGGTGGAGGACGCGGCGACGAAAAAAGTACTGTTAGTGGATTTCTTACCGGCGTCGGGCAGCCTGTTCACGACCCTAAAATTCACGGGAACCGGCTGCACCGTTAAAGAAACGAAAGTCACCGGAAAGGACGTATTGGCTCAGGTCAGGACCGCTGGCGGAAGAGTCGTCGAATTAGGGCTAACAGCTGAAGAAGCTCTCTCGTGGCATGCGGAAGTGCTGAAAGAACAGCCCCCAAGCTTCTGGTTAGTCAAAGGAGGAGTAGGAAAAACGGTCACACTCGAAGAAGCCGAAAAACTAATGGCCTTTGGTGTCCCGGCAAAACTCGAAGGTACTGCCGCACTGGCGCTGGTCAGTGGAAAAGAATGGAGCCCGTTACCCTAAATAGCTAGCTTGCCGTGTTAATAGGTGTGGGGCCCGGGGTGGTCTTGGGTCCCACATCTTCTTATGTCGATGTGGCAGGCTGTGAAGCTCGCTCGATCTAAAATGGGAGATGACTCTGTATGGTGTGGCAGGGGGAGGTTCATCGGATGATGAAGTGCATATGGGCGTGCAGCCGTGTGGCGCTTGTTGCCGCGGTGTTGGTGGTCGGCTGTGTCCCGTCGGCCGATGCCGGTGGGGACACGAACCTGAGTGTGTGTCCCAATGAATCGCTCGAGGGTTTCCGCGAATATCTTCCAGATTGCCGGGCGTATGAGATGGTCTCACCGGTCTTCGAGGAGGGAGCACGGGGCGGTGCACTGGCTGCGGTGGCGAGTGACGGTTCGCAAGTGCTCGTGAATTCGTTGGGGACGTTTGCCGGAACGGAAAGCGATGCAGATTTTACTGAAGGTGCCTTCTATCTGGTCTCGCGTTCATCTCATGGGTGGGAAACTTCCTCGGTCACGCCGCCGATCTCGCAGTTCCCGGCGCAGCTCTTCCGAGCTGCGACACCTGACGCTGGAGCGTCGCTGTGGCTGATGCGCACTCCTGCGCAATCGCAGTATGCCGAGGACGCCTATGTTCGCGAGGCGGGCGGCTTGTTCGTGCGCCTGGGGCCGCTCGTTCCGCCGTCGGCCGAACGCGGCCCGCCGGCAGGCGCATACGAACCCTTTTTCTATAATTCCGCCGTCAAATATGCGGCTGCGTCTGATGACCTGGCCCATGTGTTGTTCGAGTTGCAGACCGGGGCGCCCTTGTGGCCTGGCGATACTACGTTTGTGCCATCGGGGGAAACGCGGGCCAATCGGTCACTGTACGAGTTGGTTGAGGGTGGATCGCGTCCGGCGCTGGTTGGTGTCGGCAACGACGGCGATCTGATCAGCGACTGTGAGACCGATCTCGGCTCGATCGAGAGCTTGGATGTCTACAACGCGATGTCGGCTGACGGTGGCACCGTGTTCTTCACGGCAGCGACCGACGCAACCGGTGACGGTCACTGTCGTGACGAAGTACAAGCGCCAGAAGTCGATGAATTGTATGCACGGCTCGGGGGCATTGAAACGGTCCCAATTTCCGAGCCGTTGACGACGGCGTGTTCCACGTGCTCGGTGCCGGCGACGCTCGCGGAAGGCCGGAGGGGCGCTGAGTTTGCGGGAGCTTCCGAAGATGGTTCGCGGGTATTCTTTTTGACGGAACAGGCGTTGCTGGGTGGGGATGGCTCGATGAATCTGTATGAGTATGATTTGGATGCGCCGCCTGGTGAAAAGGTGGTGCGGGTTTCTGCCGCGGGTGCTGGGGAAGCAGCGGAGGTGCAAGGTGTAGCGCGTGTTTCGGAGGATGGTTCGCACGTGTATTTCGTCGCGCGGGGCGTGTTGACGAAAGGCCCGAGTGCCGAGGGTCGGGTGCCGGTGAAGGGTGCGGATAATCTATATGTGTTTGAGCGTGATGCGGCGTATCCGGCGGGGCGACTGGCGTTCATCGCCACGTTGTGCTCCGGGCCGGGAGAATCCGGTGCAGTTACGGGCTTTGCGCAATGTCCGTCCGTCGGCGCGGCAGATAAAGAAGGCGATGCCATAGATTGGAGCGCTCTAGATAGTCGGCCGGTGGAGTCGACACCGGACGGCCGTTTTTTGGTGTTCGCGAGTGTGGCTGACCTGACGCCAGGTGACACGAGCAGTGAACCGCAGGTGTTTGAGTATGACGCGCAGGTAGGTGAACTGGTTCGTGTTTCGACTGGACAGGTTGGCTACGGCGCCGGGCTCGCCAACGCAAACGCCAGCCAGTCGACCATCGTCAAGCAGCAGTACATTGAAAGCGATTCGCCGTCTGAAGCAGATCGGCTGATGGTGTCTGATGATGGTCTGACTGTGGTGTTTGAAAGTGTGGGTGCTTTGGCGCCTGGGGCTGAGGCGGCGGCTGTGGCTGGAGCGACAAGTGTGTATGAGTATCGCAGTGATGGTGCTATTAGGGATGGAAACGTGTTTCTGATTTCGGGCGGTGCGGCCGTGCGGTCTAGTGAGTTGTTGGGGTTGGATGCGTCAGGTGAGAATATTTTCTTCAAGACAGCGGCGTCTTTGGTGGAAAGTGATACTGATACTCAGGAAGATGTGTATGATGCTCGGGTTGATGGTGGGTTTGCATTTCCGGAAGCTGCTCCGCCATGTGAAGGGGAAGGGTGTTTGGATCGTGTGGCGGGCTTGCCCGTGTTTGGTCCGCCGGGGAGCACTTCGGAGGTCGCGCCGGCGGATGAGGCGTCGGCAGCTGGTGCTGCAGCTGCCCCGCGATCGAAGGTTGTACGTGCCTTGCGTGCGCGATGTGGGGTGGGTGTGGTGTTGAGGCGTGCCAAGTGCGTACGCGGGAGAGGGAGTCGCGGGTCGCGTAGGCGCGGCAGTGGAGGTCGCTTTGCGGCGCGGCGCGGGCGAGCGGTGCACCGCGGGCGCGACAGGACCAGGTTGGCGGGTGGTGTGTGATGGTGTGGCTGAAGCTGGCTCGTCTGATTGTTGTTGCTGCGGTCTGTTTGTTGTGTGCGGCGAGTGTTTCGTCGGCGTTCGGGAGTGTCGGTTGGAAGGTTGGTGTGGTTGGTGAGCCTAGCGGTGTTTCGGCTGCCGGTGGGGTGGAGTGCGAACTGGAAGGCAAGTGTGATAAGTATCAGCTACTGATTCTGAACGCTGGCAATACCGCGTCGAGTGGTGTGGTGAAATTGACCGACACGTTGCCTGCGGGGATCAAGGTTACGGGCCATTTCAGTGGCTTTAACAGCGGCGTGTTCGAAGGGGAACAGTGGGAATGCGCAACGACCGAAAATGGGGAAAAGCGCGAGGTGCTTGGGTGCACGTTCGGCGGGGCTGGTGAAGGCGAATCGGTCGCGGCGGGTCATTATGCGCCGATTCTTGAAGTGAAGGTGTCGAACCCGTCGCAGGCGGTGCAGGAAGAATCGGAAGCCGGGGAACTCGCGGGGCGGGGGCCGTTGGTGTTGACGGATGATGCTGTGGTCGGTGGTGGTGGTGCGGCAGGGTCGGTGTCGGCGAGCGTGAGGAGCCCGGTGTCGTGGCGGCCGCCGTCGTTTGAAGTTGGGGAATTCGGGTTTGAACCGGATGGCACGGAAGCTGGTTTGAGCAGTGGTGCGGGTGGGCATCCGTGGTCGGTGACGACGACGCTCGGTGTGCCGAGTGTGCTTGCGCCGGAAGGAAGCAAGAAATCCTCGCGCCTAACGAACTATGAGCCGGTCGAGAATATCAAGAGCGTTGTTGTGGAATTGCCTTTGGGGTTTCTCGGCGACCCGCGGGCGCTCGGCTCGCCGGCGGAAGGCGAGTGTACGCAGACCGAGCTTGGAACGGACGCAAGGGAAGAAGTTGCCGAAAAACCGTTGGGTTTGGAAAAATGCCCGGCGGGGAGCCGGGTGGGGGTGTTTGGTGTCACGGGCTCAACACTGAATACGGGTGGGTTCGAGTTTAGTGAGCGGGAACGGAACGGGGATGCTTCGCCGGTGTTCAACATCGTTCCGGAGGCGGGTTTCCCCGCGGAGTTCGGGTTCACGTATGCCGAACAGGAGATTTATTTGTATGCGAGTGTGGTGCATACCCCGGGGGGGTATCGTTTGCGGGTTGATGTGCCGGGGTTGCCGACGGCGTTGGAAACGATGAGTACGTCGTTGACGTTGTTTGGTGAGCCGGGTTTGTTGAATGGGAGTGGGTCGACAGCGGCGTTTTTGTCGAATCCAGTGAACTGCTCGGGGGAACCGTTGGATGCGCGGGTGGAATTGGAATCGTGGGATGACCCTGGTCATCCGGTGTCGCGGGAAGCGACGGCGTACCCGGGGTTGACGGGGTGCAACCTCTTGCAGCTTGGGGCGAGCGTGGCCGCGTCGTTGGCGTTCGGGCCGAGCGGGGCCTCGGAAGGCGGGACCACGCAGGCCGACACGCCATCGGCGTTTACGACCGTGCTGACTATCCCGCAGAGCTCGAGCTTCTCCGAAGCGGCGACGCCGCCGCTGCGGGGTGCGACGGTGACGTTGCCTGTGGGTGTGTCGTTGAATCCGGCGGCGGGCCAGGGCCTTGTGGGTTGCGAGGCTGAAGGGCCGGAAGGGATCAGTATCGGCAGTGATGATGTTGGCCCCGGTGGGCGGGATCTTGGCGACCCCGAAGCGACCGAACTCGGGGCGGGCCACGCGGGCGGGGACGGCAGCAAATATGACGACGGGCTCTACCATACGGCGCCGGGGCACTGCCCGGCAGCGTCGACGGTCGGCACGGTCGAAGCCGTGACCCCGGTGCTGGCCTCGCCGCTGCATGGTCACATGTATGTGGCGACGCCGAGGTGCGGCGGCGCGGGACAGCCGGCGTGCACGGAAGCGTCGGCTGTGAACGGCGAACTGTTCGGCGTCTACCTTGAAGTAGCGGGTTCTGGGGTGATCGTCAAGCTCCCGGGGACGCTGTCGGCCAACCCCGAGACCGGTCAGCTGACTGTGAGCTTCAGGGAAGACCCGCAGTTCCCGGTCGGCGAATTGAGGCTTCAGGTTCATGGTGGTCCGCGTGCGCCGTTGGCGAACCCGCAGACGTGCGGAGCGGCGTCCACGAGTTCGGTGCTGGAACCGTGGGGCGCGCCGCAGGCGCCGAGCGCGACGAGCACCTCCATGTTCGCGGTGACCGGCTGCGCTGCGAGTATGCCGTTCGCACCGTCTTTCGCGGCGGGTACGACCAGCGCGGCGGCGGGCGCGTACAGCCCGTTCACGCTGACCCTCGCCCGCCAGGACGGCGAACAGGACCTGGTCGGTCTGGAAGAGACGATGCCGCCTGGGTTGTTGGCGAAGCTTGCGGGTGTCGCGCTGTGCGGCGAAGCGCAGGCCAACGCGGGGACGTGCGGGCCGGAAAGCCAGATCGGGACGGTCACGGTGCTCGCGGGTGCGGGCTCTGAGCCGCTGCCCGAGACGGGCAGGGTCTACCTGACCGGCCCCTACAACCACGGGCCGTTCGGGATCTCGGTCGTCGTGCCAGCCGTGGCGGGGCCGTTCAACCTTGGGAACGTGGTGGTGCGCGGCTCGATCCGCATCAACCCGAGCACCGCCCAGGCGACGGTCGTGTCCAACCCGTTCCCGACGATCATCGACGGTGTGCCGTTGCGCGTGAAGACCGTCAACGTGACGCTGACGCGCGAAGACTTCACGTTCAACCCGACGAGCTGCGTGCCGCTGCACGTGACCGCGACGGTCACGGCCGAGCAGGGTGCGAGCGCGAGCGTGTCGAGCCCCTTCCAGGCGAGCGGCTGCTCCAGTCTGCCATTCAAACCGGGCTTCACCGCCTCCACCCAGGGGCACACCAGCCGCACCGACGGCGCGAGCCTGACCGTCAAGGTCGCACAGAACCCTGGTGAAGCGAATATCCACGCGGTCGACCTCCAGTTGCCCGCGGCGCTCCCGGCGCGTCTCTCGACACTGAGCAAAGCGTGCACCGAAGCGCAGTTCGCCACGAACCCGGCCGGGTGCCCGGCGACGTCGGTGATCGGCACCGCCGTCGCGCGCACCCCTATCCTCGACAGCCCCCTCACCGGCCCCGCCTATATCGTCTCCCACGGTGGTGCCGCCTACCCCGACGTCGAGTTCGTCCTCCAGGGCGAAGGCGTCGAAATCGTCCTCGACGGCGGTACCAGCATCAAGAAAGGGATCCTCTACTCGAGCTTCCAAATGATCCCCGACGCGCCGATCGCAAGCTTCGAAACCATCCTCCCAGAGGGCCCCCACTCCGGCCTCACCGCCAACGGCGAGAACCTCTGCAAAGCGACCACGACGAAGACAGTCCGCGTGCGCAAGCGCGTCACCGTGCGCGTCCACGGACGGGTGAAACACGTCACACGTTACGTCAAGCGGACCGTCAAAACAACGCGGCCACTGTCGATGCCAACGACGATCGTCGCCCAGAACGGCACCACGGTCAAACAAAACACCACCATCACGCTAACCGGCTGCCCAGCAGCCAAACACCACGCCGCGAAACCTTCTGGGAAAAGGCGGCCCTCCGGCAAGAAGCACGGCCACACACGCAACAAGGCGGCAAACCACAAGTAGCCGAGAATTTCAGGCTCACAGGAACTTCGGCCCGGAACCCGACATCGGACCAACGACCCTGGGTGCCGGCCCGACCGGCACCATGATCTGGTTATACGGTGCGACCGAAGGAGCATTCGCGTTCAGCGCCTGGGCTATCACGGCGCTCGCCTAACGCATGCTTGAAGCCGTGGGGATGTACGCTTTGGTCGCCGCTGGAAGCGCGACCGACTTTCATAAATAGTCAGAAACAAATTCGGCTATCTCAGCCTGCGGTGGACGCATAGAAAGCTGGCAAATATCCCGACTGGTGGCGGTATTCGGGCTGGCTGGCGTGTGGCGGCGGCCACGTCGGTGACGCCGCTGCACTACTTTTATCCGGCACGCGGTACTTTCTGTGTATCCGTAGGACTAGGATCTGGCCCACATTTGTTGGATTCAGCCGCCTCGCCGGTCGCGGGAGCCTCGCCCCCAAGAGCGGCGAGGATAAAGACGAGAGCAGAGACCTAAATACCGGCCCTGGGATGCCTCAACCCAACACAACTGGCGCCCATGGCCAGATACGACACAAAGGAGCATCAAGCAATGAGGTCATATCGATTACTGCGGCTGGGTAGCCTGTTGCTGGCCGTATTCGCGGCGCTCGCGTGCGGCGTGATCGTGACGCCGGCGGCGCAAGCGGGAGAAGCACCGTTCATCACCGTGGAAGGAATGAGACTTGCCGCAGGCCAATCTAGAGAAGTAGCCGGTAAATTGTTCAGCGCGAACTCAAGGCTGGCAGCGGGTGGCATCGTTTTAACCTGTAGGAAAGCGGAAGCGAAGCCGGGGGCCAAGCTGAATGGCTCGAACGCAGGCGAAGCCGCTACGGGCGAAGCCATAGGGAGATTGTCAGAATGCACCGTGACCGGCAACGGCGTCGGCTGTAAAGTCGTAAAAGAAGAAGTGGAAACACAGCCGCTGAGAGCCGAGTTGGTGGAGGACGCTGCGACAAAAAAGAAGCTGCTAGTAGACGTCTTACCGGCATCAGGCAGCTTGTTTGAGACTCTGCATTTTGAAGGAAGCGGATGCACGATTAAAGACACCAAAGTGACCGGCAGAGACGAGCTCGTCGAGGTAGAGACCGACCCTGGCGAAAAAACCATCGAATTAGGAGGGGTCAAAGAAGAAGCCGAATCGTGGCTGGGCGAAGTGGAGAAAGAACAGCCGTCTAGCTTCTGGTTAGTTAAAGGCGGCGTCGGTAAAGTAGTGGAAATAGAAGAAGCCGAAAAACTGCTGGCCTTTGGTGTTCCGGCACAACTTGAAGGCACCGCATTAATCTTACTTGCGAAAGAAGGCAAAAGCACCAAAGAAAAATGGAGCCCGGTACCGTAGCGGCTGGATTGTCTGACAATTAAGGTCGTGACGGATCGAGCTCCCGGCTATCGACCGAACTGAGAGCCCGACGTAACTGGCGTCCCAAGGCTAGATACTACATGCAAAAGGAGTCTAAAGCAATGAGGTCATATCGATTGACGCAGCTGACCAGCCTGGTGTTGGCTTTGCTCGTGGCGATGAAGTCGTATCGAACGCTGCGACTGGGCAGCCTGATGCTGGCCTGGCTGGCGATGTGCACAATCGACACGATTTTGGCGACAGCGGCATATGCGGAAGAAGCGCCGTTCTGGACGGTCAAGGGAGAAAGGCTGGCAGAAGGCAAAACTGCAGAAGCGGCCGTGAAACTGGCGAGTGCGAACTTCACATTCGGGGCTGGTGGCATAACTGTCACGTGTACAAAACTGGAAGCAAAGAAAGGGGCCAAGCTGATCGGCTCGAAAGCGGGCGAAGCTGGTACTGGCGAAGCGATGCTGAGATATTCAGAATGCGGCATTGATGGTGACGGCACGGGTTGTAAACTTGAAAAAGCGGAAATTGAAACGGTGGGCCTGAGGTTCGAGTTGGTCGAGGACGCGGCGACAAAGAAAAAACTATTACTAGACTTCTTACCAGCGTCGGGAGACATATTCGCGACCGTCAAAGCCGAAGGCAATTGTACATTCAAAGAAGGCAAAGTCGTTGGCAGAGATATCCTGACGGAGGCCAAGACCGATCCCGGTGAGAAAACCGTCGAATTAGGGGGAGCTAAAGAAGAAGCACCCTCGTGGCTGGCCGAAGTGGAGGTCCCGCAGCAGACCAGTTTTTGGTTAGTCAAAGGCGGCAGCGGAAAAGTGGTGGAAATCGAAGAACCGGAACAGCTTATGTGCTTTGGGGTGGCGGCAAGCATCGAGGGCACCGCATTAATGTCACTTGCCAGCGGAGAAAACTGGAGTCCGTTACCGTAGCGGCAGCGATGAACGCAAAGGCATGGGTAGTGGTGCCGGTGCCACGACCCACGCCGTCTGAGCGCTTGTGCGGCGGGGAGCCATCAGCCGGGTCGACGCGGCATCCGCCACTGTCAGGATCCGCGGCGAGGCGCTCGCGAAGCGCCCTATGTGATGGCCCAGGCGCACAGCGCCCGCTAGCATTCGGGCCGTGTGCCGACGTAGCTCAGCTGGTAGAGCACTTCACTCGTAATGAAGGGGTCCCGGGTTCGAGTCCCGGCGTCGGCTTCAGGGTTCGCGCTCTGCGTGACGGGTGCCTGCGTCGTGGTCCCAAGGAAGCAGGACACCTGTCTGGCGGCAGGCGAGCCGGCTGCGCAGACCCCTACCCCACGAACCCCGCCGGCAACCCCCGCCCGTCGCTGAGCATGGGCTGGGCGTGTGCGAACGGGAGCGTGTCGAAGTCGTATTCCAACAGCGCTCCCGGGTTGAGCCGCAGCCCGGCGCGTACCCCGGCCGGGTCGTTGCCGAGCGGCCGGTCGGGCATGAACGCCACCGTGCCGTCGTCGGTGCGGGTGAGACTGGGGCGAACAACGACACGCTGTCGCCCACTGAGAGCAGCAGCGCCCCGTCGTCAGGCAGATTGCGCCCACCTCCGGCGCCAGCACTTCGCCGGGGGCGACCCACCTGGACCGGCGGAAGGAGGCCGGTGGCCGTGTAGACTTTGCGCTACATCATCGCCACAACTGCCAGCTGTCGCCAAACCCTGGCGGCGCTGGTACGCTTGTTTGCTCAATCGGGAGTTTTTGGGATGTCCATAGTCAAACAGCTGGGCAGGCAGAGTCGTCGCTGCGGCATCACGCGGATGTGGAGCGCGCTGCTGGTCGCTGCCGCCGCAACAGCCTCTGTGGCGGCGGCCGGCGTCGCGAGCGCCGCCGGCTCCGCGGCGCGGGCGGCGCACGTGGTGAGCGTCAAGGACGAAGGCCACCTCCGCTCGGTGCGCAGCGCCGGCGCCGAACTGGTGGAGGAAGGCCCGGTGTCGGGAACGATCCCCGGCAAGGTGCGCGTGAGCTTCATCATCGGCGCCACCATCACGGCGAAGTTCACGATCTACGCCAACGGCGGCGGCTCGATCGACGGACACGGCGGCGGCTCGCTGCACTCCACCAGCCTCTACTCCACGTTCGGCGGCACGTTGACCGTCACGGGCGGCTCCGGCCGCTACTCGCACGCACACGGCAGCGGCCGGTTGTCGGGTGCGATCAACCGCAAGAGCAGCAGCTACCCGATGACCGTGCAAGCGGACGGCAAGCTGTACTACTGATCCGGCATTCCCGGCCGGCACGACGCGTACGTCTTACCGCGGCCAGCGCCGAGTCGCCCGGAACGCGCAGGCCGACCAAGGCACAGCTCTACGACGCGAGGGCTATAGTCGGCGCGGAGATGGGGAGCCACCACCTCAAGCGGCGCGTTGGACTCGCGGTTTTGGCGCTGGCGCCTCTGCTGGCGCTGATCGGGACGGCCGGTTCGGCCACGGGCTACTCGATTCAGTTTTGCTCCCAGATCCCGATCGTCGGCGGGATCCCGCCATGGGGCTTCCACACGGGCGCTCCGATCACGGCGGCCAGCGGCAGCTACGCCCGCGGCCACGGCGACATCGACCTGGCCGCCAACACCGTCTCTGGGATCCTCTGCCAAGTCAACCGCGTCTCCAACCGGCCCGACCGGCTGATCATCATGACGGTCGAGCATCACCTCGTCTACCACTCGCACTACGCGGTGATGTGGGGCTATCCCGGGAACATCATGAAGATCGTGGTCCGCGTGCAGAGCAGCACGGATCCGCGGTGCAAGGTCGGCACGGTTGGCCTCGTGACGCTGTTCGCAAGCTACAACGGCGTGCGCAGCGACAGCGTCCGATTCACCTTCCCGGCCGCCTGCAACGACCACAATCATCTATATCACGGGCCACAGGTCGACAACCAGGTGCCGCCGCTTTAGCTGTCGACCGGTGTCCGGCAACCAGGTGCCGCCGCTTTGGCCGCCGAAGCAGTGTCCGCCTTTGGGTTCCCCAGGCAACGACGGGCGATCGAGGCAAACACGAGGCCATCGCGCCGGTGCGCTTGCTGTACGCGGCTCGCTCGTTGAGGGCGCTCGACGGCGGTAGGATGGCAGCGAGCGTGCCGACGTAGCTCAGCTGGTAGAGCACCTCCATGGTAAGGAGGAGCCCCAGCGGAGCCTTTTGTCCTGCAACTGAGCGCTCTCACGGCGCGTCGATGTGCCGCTACCGCAGCAGGACCGCGGTTTGCACAAAAACGTGTTCGGGAGGCCGCGTTTCGAGTAGTCGCCGATATTTCGGCTATGGACCTAAGCGGAGGCTCTGTTCGATCGTGCGCGGGGAGCTGTAGCGGTGGCTAGACCGTGGCGCAAGCGCTCCGCGTGGCCGCGTGTCGGCAAGAGCGGCAAGCGCTCCTACCAGGTCGGCTTCTACTACCACGACATGCGCGAGAGCACCAAGAGCTTCCCGTCGGCGCGCCATGCCCGCGAGTGGATGCGCGACTACATAACCGCCGAGCGGCGTGGGCGCGACAGCCTGCGCCGCTTCCTGCTGGACCTCGACGCCAAGGAGGCCAACCAAGCGGAAGGCCGCACAATCGCCGAGATCGTCGAGCTGTTCCTGGCTACCGACGCCCACCCTCGCAACCAGGAAGGGCTAGCTCCCGCGACCTACGAGCAGTACGCCTGGGTGCTGGGCAGCTACCTGCTGGGCAAGCCGCGCAGGACGCCAGGGGGCGGGCGTAGAGTGCCGGCGCCGCGCTACGCCATCGCGATCGCGCAGACCCCCGCGGAGCACTTCAACCGGCCGCAGACACCCAGGACCTGGCGGGAGCAGATGCGCCAAGCGGGCGTGCCGCGTTCGACTCGCGTGCGTGCCTGGCGCGCTCTCTCCTCAGCGCTGAGCTGGGCAGCCGCCTCGAGCACGGTCCCGGAGGTCGAGACGAACGGGTGTCGCCTGGCCAAAGAGCCGGTCATCAGCCACCGCCGATCCGCACGGCGCGGTGGAACCGGCTACGGGTCCGCGGTGCCCCCGCGCACACTGGCCGGCTGGGCGCTTTCCCCGCAGGCCGTGGAGGCGATCCGCGCACAGATGCTCCGCGGCGGCGAGCGAGGCAACGCGCTGCTTGCCCACCGGGACGCGACGATCGTCAGCTTGCAATACGGACTCGCTACCCGCAACCAGGAGGTTTGGGGTTTGCGCTGGTCCTCGATCGATGCGTACTTCGCGTGGGTGACGGAAGTGATCAGCTACGGACGGCTCGAACACTGGGGCAAGACCGCGATGAGCACCCGCCGACGCACCGCGATACCCAGCATCCTGCACGAAGACCTCAAGTCGTGGCGCCAAGTCCTCCTGAACGCCAGCCACCCAGCCCGAGACTCGGACTTCATCATTCCCGGGGACCTCACCAGCGCCCGGCATGGCGTGCTCGACCCAGCAACAGGCGCGGTCCACCTCAGCAAGGCACAGGCCAAGAAGTGGGGCGAAACACGCTTCAGGAACGCGGTGCGCGCCGTCGCCAAGCACGCAGAGTTTGCTGGCATCCTCGGCGCCACCCCCTACGCGCTACGCCGCGGCGGCATCTCCCTGCGCCTGCGTACCGAGGACCCGCAAATCGTCGCCAGCGAGTGCGGCACGAGCCTGAAGATGCTCAGCGACCACTACTCGTTCGCGATCGAGGACCTGCGACACAACGAGCCGCGACCCGCCGATGTTGAGTGGCGCGCCGCCCGCGCGGCGCTCAGCGAGCAGCAGGCGCGGGGACACAGGCGGCGTCGAGGCATCTTCGCCCGGTTCTCAGCTCGGCGCGAGCACAGGAGGCCAGCATAGGGTTGCTACAAAAGCAACCGTTGCAACCGTTGCGGGGAAATGCTATCTTCCTCCCGATGGCAACCTCACCGGCGATTCCTCGCACAGACCTGCGGCGGGTGCTCCCCAGCTTTCGCCAGGCGGCCGCGCTGATCGATGTGCACCCGTCGTTCATCACCCGTGCCGTGCGCGAGTTGGGGATCACGCCTGTCGAGTGGGGACGACGTGAGCGCTACCTGCAGATCGCCGACGTGCTGCTGATCACCACGCACGCGCGCCGCAACGCCGTCGAGGAGGTCGCCGGCGGACTGGTCGAGTTGGCCGAAGAGCACGATCCCGAGCTTGCGGGGTGGGTAGAGAGCGAGGCAGAGCGATTCCTCGCCTCGCTGCCAGCACCCCAGCCCGAACAGGGCGAGGCATTCCTCGCTGAGCTGCGCAGCGAGCTGCCGCGAGAGTGGGCCGACCGGGCAGAGGTGATCTACCGCCGCCACCTCAACTGATCAGACAGCGTGACGCCGTTCGCGATACCCACGATCGGCCCAGCCGCCGTTGGCCTCCCCCATGCCGGGCGTGAACCCAAACTCATCGAGCTCGCCGGGAGCGAGCGCAATTGCCGCGTCCTCGATCACGCCGACACGACCGTGCCCGACGGTCACCGCGTCGATCGCCGACACCACGAGCGTCAGCAGCAGGGCGGCGGTCATGTACTCGCCGCGGAGCCTGCCGGTGGCGTCCTCGCGGACGCACACGGACGTGATCAGATGGGGGCGACGACGCCCGACCTTCGCTCGCGGCGGTTTGATCGCAGAGTCCTCGAAGTGCCAGGACAAGAAGGCAGCCACGCGGTTCGAGTTGCGGACGTCCACCGCGATCAACCGTCGTCCCTTCACCGCGTCGGCGCGGTGCCAGGCCGACCGAGCTGGCTCAGGGCTCGGTACGCCGATCAGCCTGTGCCGCGGGGTATACAGACGCCAGCGCACAGCGCTCCCGAGACCGCCCGTGGACGGCATGTAGTGATCGAGGCGCACCCGCGTCTGCGGATCACCCAACCGGCAGGCATCCGAGATGACCAGCGCAGCCGCCAGTCGCTCGATGAGATCGCCGCGATCGGACACGACCGAACATTTGAGAGGATGTCCCGGACAACAGATCTGCTCAACCGTAGCTCTGCGGCGATGCGTCCTACCAGCTCGTGCAAAACGCGCGAGAAGATGATCCTCGGTATCAACACGACCGCCCGTGGCCGCCCGCGCTTGGATGATCGCCTGACACGCGCTGCCCGCCGGCCGGGCGAGCACATGCCGGCGGGCAGCGCCGCCGGTCTTGCCCCCACATTCAGACGCTCGGATATGCCGACCTCCTGAAGGAGCAGACCTTTCCGCTTGGCCGGACCCGAGTAGCCTCGGGTCTGATGGCCTTTCCCGCTACACCCGTTTGGCCCGCAGCATCTGTTGTTCCGTACTCGTACCGCGACGCGCTTGGCCGTCTGCGCGACTACGAGGGCTGGCGATGCCTCTGGCGTGTGGCGGCTGGGAGCCTATTGCTCGCGACGGTCCCGCTACTCGCCGTCGGCGGTTTTGTTGCGGGTGTCTACATCGCAGGAGACCTTCACAACTTCTGGCGGGTTTTGCTGGGTGCCGTCGTCGCCCTCGGGCCGGGCCAGCTCCTATCGCTCTACGTCTGGCAACGCCGCCCGTGGGACAAGTTGGTCGCGGACCGCCTTTGGACTTACGAGGAGCCCAATGGACCAGGGGACCTGAACGCGATTATCCGGCCCGAGGACTTCCTGCGAGCAACAAAGGCACTTCGGCGGGCGAAGCTCTGCCCTTGTGGCGGCACGCACATGCCCACCGCGCCGCCTGGGGCGGAGGGCCTGACCTTGAAACTGTTCGTCGGGCGCCCTGCGCGCTGGCATCCACCAGACGCTCCCGAACTCCATGTTCAAATCCGAGAATGTCTCCGGGCCGCGCACATCAGAGCGCGCGTCGCTAGCGAGGACGTCTATCCCTAAAGCACGGCTGGGACAAGATCGATCCTCGTACCGGCCTCCGCGATGTTTCCTCCGCTGCTCCCGACGAGCGCCAGTAGCTCGCAGTCGTCGCGGCCGCTTATCCAGCGGGGGGACCCGGCAGTGACAAGATCCCGGGGTGGTTCAGGGAATCGATTGACGGAAGCAGCCCAGCAGTTCGAGGGCCGCGTGCGCTTGGATCGTGGCTATTGTCTGCAACATGACTGGAGGAGTACCCGCCTCAACCCTTACGGACCTGCTTGGTGCACCGATCGCCGAGGTCACGGCACAAGACATCGCCAGGCTCATCGACGGGCAGGTCAGGGAGACCGACGAGCTCGACTTCAAGGCCACGCTCTACGGCAAGGACGAGGACGCCAAGGTCGAGCTTTGCAAGGACATTGCCGGGCTGTGCAATCACCGAGGCGGGGCCATTCTGCTTGGTGTCGGGGAGAAGAACGCCGGTGCTAACGGCCGCCCTGAAGTCGACCTGAGCGACGCCGAGGAGCGGCGAATGCGCCAGATCGTCGCCACCGGCACCGCGCCCCATGCTGCATTCGAGATCCGGGCCATCCCTGGCGAGGAGCCCGGCCGGGGCTTCTACTTGCTCTTGACCGATCGGAGCCCGCTCCGCCCGCACGCCGTTCTCGTCCGTGACGGCCTGCGCTATCCCCGACGAGACGGCACCACTACGCGGTACTTGACCGAGGCAGAGGTCGCCGACATGTACCGGGACCGCTTCCGCGGCGAGAAGCAGCAGGTTGAGCGGCTCGCGCAGATCACGGATGAAATGCCCCCCATGCTCGACACCTCCGACGACCGTACCTGGCTAGTCGTCTCCCTTGTGCCCAACAGCCCCGGCGACCTGTCGATCAGTTTTGACGGGCTGCGGGAGATGGAGGCTTGGGCTCGCGCCTCGCCCGGGCGGAATGAGATTCTGGACGCGTTCTTCGCCGAACTGCCTGCGATCGCCGGCGTGGGCGTCGAGCGCTACACCCTCACGTCGCCAGCGGACGAGCGCAAGCGCGCGACGTACCCGTACGCCGTCTGCTTCACCGACGGCGCTGCATCGACCGCGGTGGCGGTTCGCAAAGGCGAGGGCGGGCCACAAGTGAGCCAGGACTCGGTTGTCCTTGCTGCGCATCTCGTGACCTGTGCATCGAGTTCCCTACGGTTCGCGGGGCGCCACGCTGCACGCGCTGGCGCCCGCGGGGACGCCGTGGTTCACGCGCGCGTCTTCGGCCCGCATTCGCTGCTCGCCTTCAATCACACCGGACTCACCGAGCCATACCCGCACGCATACAAAGTGCGGGAGGCGCGCGCAAGCCTCACGTTGCCGATCGACGTGCTCACCGGGGCGCCTCAAGACGCATTCGCCGCGACCCGCCTCATGCTCGCCGACATCTTCAACGCTTACGGCTGCCCGGAGGTCCCACAGATCGCACCCAATGGGACTCTTAGGACTATCTATTTCCCCGCGGGCTACGAAGTCGCCACGTGGGCCGACCGACGCGACGTGCCGACGACGGCGGAGCAGATCACCTACCGCCGCTAGATTGCCGTGCCCGCGCAGGACCGCGGCGGTTCCGCCCTACGATTAATTCATTCTGCGGGCTAGCTCCTTGATCGCCTCCTTCGCTGCCCCGAACACGTGCTCCCATACATCCGATCCGGTGTAGCGGAACACGGCGAGGTCCAGTGCCTGTAGCCGTCGGTCACGCGCGCGGTCCTTCTTCGCCTGCTCCCTGGTCCGCTCGTGCCAGTCGTAGCCGTCGCACTCGACCACTAGCTGCGAACGTTTCGATGCACCGCTGAGCGGGCGAATCTTCATCGTGATTAGGAAATCCACTCGGTCGGCGCCGAGTTGCGCCTGCGGCTCTATCTCCACCATCACAAAACGGCTAGCGATGAGGCCACTCGCGTTTCCTTGGACGCGTAGAACTACCCCGTCGGCCCAATCCCACGCAATAATAGCGAGAGCGTAGAGCATGGCCCGCTCCGGTGGCGATCCGCAAATCGCCGCTGCCATCTCAAGGTCGTTAGAAATGAACGCCACCTGGCGCGTGACCGCCGTTCGAAGTGCGACGCGGTGCAGGTCGTCCATCTCCGGTCCCCACCGATTGTCAGGCTCTAGCGGAAACTGTTGCAGATACTCGTCTAGTGCACCATATTCAGGAGGCCCCATCTTTTCAGTGCGTATACGCGCCAGAGACTCCTCAAAGCGTTCACCCCAAGACGGAAGGTCTGCGTCAGCCATCGCCTACTACTTCGGCAGGAGTCGGGGCAGCAGCGAGGCGGGAGAGACGATGGTGAACTGAAGTCGGCTTCGCGCCGAACCTTGCGCTGGTTCTGTTGGCATGACGGTGAGGGTGTAGATGCCGGACGCGAGTCTCTTGCCCCCTGCGATCAGCCCATCGAACGAGATCTTGTTGAGCCCTACGTGGACTTGAACCCTCAGCGTTCCGGCAGTGAACGCAAGCGGACAGCGACGCCTGGCGCTATTTGCTTTTGTGAGGCGAACGCAGACGCCCCGCACACGACGGCCGTTGGTGGATTTTATGAACGAGAACGTCAAGGTCGCAGGCTCGTTCACTGTCAGCTGAAAGACGGTGCCGACTGGCGGGCGTTGGCGTTTTGAGATACGCTGTTCGTCGGGCGTTACCTTCTCTCGCCACACGTGAGCTGACTCGGTGAGGCGTTCAATCTTCAGTGGCGTCAGAGTCTCTGGTGGCAAGCTATTTGCGGCGGGTGTTACAGGTTCGTCGGGTGAATAGCGCGTTGCGTAGACGTTGGCGGTGTCAAGCTCGCGTGTGTTGATCGGGTCGAAGTTGCCACCCACGACCAGCACCGATCCTTCAGGCAGTAGCGCGGCAGCGTTTTCGTCACCGGTGGTTACTGGTTCGGTGAATGTCCAGATGTTTGTCGCTGGGTCGTAGACTTCGGCGCTGCTTGCGCCGCAGCAGTTACCGGAGCCACCGAAACCTAAGCAGCCGTTCCCTCCGCCGCAGTCAAAGCCGCCGGCGACCAGCACATCGCCGTCGGGCATAAGCGTCGCCGAGTGCTGGGCGCGAGGGAGCTGCATCGACCCTATCGGGGTCCACTGGCCACTAGCCGACTGGAAGATTTCGGCAGTGCTGAGATCTTTCGAGAAGCCGAGTCCACCTAGAGAGATTTCGCTGTCTCCGCCGACCACGAGGACATTGCCGCCGGGAAGGAGCGTCGCGGTCTGAAATGCCCGCGGTTCGCGCATTGGCTCGCGCGTTCTCCACGTGTTCGATGTCGGATCGTACGCTTCTGCTGTATCGAACACGGTGTAGCGGTTCGCGACCGGCTTGTCAATTTCATACGGCGCGACGTTGTAGCCCCCGAGCAGCAGAACTTCGCCATCGGGGAGCAGTGTTGCCGTGTCCTTCCACTCCGCGAGAGTGCTCGGTGAGGCAACCGTCTGCCACGTGTTGGAACTCGGATTGTAGATCGCTGCGCCTTGTTTAGAACCATAGCTTTCAAGTCCATACAGGCCAGTGACGAGCACGGTTCCGTTTTGCAGCAGGGTCGCCGTGTCGGCTTCTTGTAGACCCGGCGGCGACGAGGTTGCTGTCCACGTGTTGGTGGCGGGGTTGTAGAGTTCGGCCGTGGCGCTGGACTGTCCGGTCCGACCTTCCCATCCACCTATGACGAGGACCTGCCCGTCGGGTAGCAGCGTCGCGGTCTGCCCAGAACGAGCGATTCCCATCGACGCCGCGGGCGTCCATGATCCGGTACTCGGGTTAAACAGTTCGGCCGCCGAGAGACTGTCATGGGAGCCGCCGACATTTTCGACGAACCCGTTGTAGCCCCCGGCTACGAGTATCTGTCCGTCGGGTAGCGGCGTTGCGGTTGACGCCGCTCGTGGCTCGTTCATCGGCGCTACCGGAAACCAGCGCTCCGCATGAGCAGAGGTGATACCCGAGCCGTCGATCGCCAGCACGGCGATGCAAAGCAGCCGCGCGAGACCATGCATCGACACTCCCCAAGCCCGCCGAGCGCGTTCCACCGAACGAAATCTACCATCTCGCTGGCCCTGGGAGACTAGCCGTCATACCCACGCCATCGAGCGGCGTCGTCCGTAGCGGGGCCGAGCACCAGCGTACTTGGCGGCTGAGCGTCGGGGACGGGAGAGCCTGCGGTGGTTCGTGCAGCGAGATGCGCGCACGATTGGAGGCCGACATGAACGGGCTACACAAATCTTCGCAATTTGCGGGACATCGGGCCGTCGGCTGAGCATTGATCCAGCTCAATCTGTAAGAGAAGCAGAACGTAGACCGGTCATAGGGACATAGACGGCGTCGACCGATTGGAAGCACGCAACGATATGAGCGCGGATCCCGTCTCAGCTGAGGACGACTACGAAGACCAAGACGCCCGAGACCAGTTCCTTCTGCGGCGGATCGCTGACGCGCGCGTCCGCGGGGACGAGATTGGCTGCCTCCGGGAGAAGACGGCGATGGGGGAATTGCTGGCTCTCTACTGGTCCGAGGTACGCCGTATCGTGACTTGGAGGCTGGCATCGATCGCACCCGATCCCGCCGACATCGAAGACATCTCCTCGAAGGTCATCGAGCACATGATCAAGAAGCTCCAGGAGACGACCGATCTCGGCGGCATACCGTTTCGCGTCTTGGTTTTCCTCAACGCCCAGACGCGGGCCATTGACTATTGGCGCGCATACACCCGCAGGAACGCCCACCTGTCCGACTTCGGAGGCGACCTGCCCGAGGTTGCGGCCCGCGAGGAGGTCGCACTCGTCCACGCGGAGGTCATGGCCGAGATCATCGAAGACCTTGGGGCCCGCGACCAACGGATTCTTGTCGAGCGCTATGTGGTGGGCCTTATGCCCCAGGAGATTGCCGACGGACTCGGTGTCAGCCGCAAGGTCATCGATACCGCCTACTCTCGAGCACTGGCGAAGCTGAGGGTCCATCCGCGGGTGCTCGATGTAAGAGATCGCATGCGAGAGGCGGTCTAAGGGACATGGACTCCCCGCACGACGACCGTTTCGACGAGGCCGCCCTCCGCGCCCATGACGACACCGCGCTGGAGGGCGTGCGCTTCGAGCTCGCCCGCGACGGGGATCATCGCCTAAGGCAGGTTGTCCACGTCCTCGCCATCCGTGCGACGTCGACCATCGTGTTGACCTGTCGTGAACTCGGTGCCCGTCGAGGCATCGGTGCCGGCGGCGTAGCCCGCGCTGTCGCCGATGCGCAGGCGCGCGTCCAAATCCGTTTGCGCCGCCCCGAGCACTTGCCCCCGATCGACAGGCTCGCGTCAGGCATCGCCCGCGCCTGCGTCGAAGCCCAGTTGGCTGCGGCGACTGTCCCACCCAAGCTCGCACCTCGAGCCCCTGAACTGAGGGTCATCAAGGGCCTGCACGACGGCGCTGTCCGCCCCAACAATCCTGAGATGTCATGAGCGCCGACCCCATACGCGACGAAGGCATGGCCGCGTTCGACCGCGCCTACCTGCTCGCCCTCGATGACCAGAACCAGGGCATCGTCAAGGACATCGGTGCGTACCTGCGATTGGTCTCGGCCGACGAGCAGGCCGAGCTAGCAATGCTGATCGCAGCAACGCTGACGCCGCGTACGCCTGCGGGCGCATCGGCGGGTGACTTTGCTGAGGGATACGAGCGCGCGATGGCCACGATCGAAACGGTCGAGGTCTCCGCCGGCCTCACGGGCGTCCTCCCTGGGGCGCTTGAGAGTATGGGTCGAGCGCGCGGCATCGAGTTCGATCATGTCGTGGTCGCGCTCGCCGATGAGTTCCACATCGCAAGCGACGAGGGGCGCGCCGCCCTGTGCCGCTATTACCACCGCGTCCGCAGCGGCCAGCTCCTTGGCTCGCGGATCGCCCATCGTCTGCTTGCTGCGCTGGCCATGATCTTCGGCGCTGAGCCCGAGGACTTCATCGCCGCCGTGCGACCGATCGGTACGGGCCAGCGGCTAAGTGCCGCGCCCGCGATGCCCCGCCCGGCGGGCGACGCGCGCAGGGCGGCGGTGCCCGCTGCGGCCCAACCCGATCTTTCCAACCCCGAGGAGGAACTCGTCAAGAAGCTCTTCTGCGGAGGACCCGACGCCTGATCCAATCACAGTCGCGCGCGAGTTGCTCGCCGAGTTCGAGGCCCACTACCAACTCGGCAGCGTACCTCCCGTGCCCGTGGAGCGGATCGCCGAGTCGCTGCTTGGACTGCTCATCGAGCAACACGACGACGTGAGAAGCCTTCCCAACGCCCCCACCGATCTCGGCCGTCTGTCGGGAATGATAGACCCGCCGACCAAGACAATCTGGCTTGACCGTGTCGAGTGCGAAAAAAGCCGCGGGCGTCGGCGGTTCACGATCGCCCACGAGTGTGGCCACTGGGTTCTGCACCTCGAGCGGGGCAAGGGCATCGGCGTCTACTGCCGACCGGCCGACGTCGTCGACCGCCCGTCGCTCGACATTGTGCAACTGGCTGTCCGCGAGCGCGAAGCCAATGACTTCGCTTCAGAGCTCCTGATGCCTGAGATCCTTATTACCGAGCAGGCTCACGAGACCAAGGGTAATATCTCCGCGCTCGCCGAGCGCTTCGACGTCTCGGTGCCAGCGATGCGCCTGCGCGTACAGAGGCTTGGCTTGGTCGCCGCCTGGAGGCGCCGATGAGGCTCGTGCATTTCTCCGACACTCACCTTGGGTGGCGCTCGCTTCACCGTGTCGACCAGAACGGTCGTAACCAGCGCGAGTTCGATGTTTACGAGGCATTCGACCGCGCGATCGACAAGGCGATCGAGCTTGCCCCCGACGTCGTCGTCCACTCTGGCGACCTCTTCGATGGCTACCACCCGTCCTCGGCGGCGCTGAAGGTCTGCCTGGATGGCATCGACCGCCTGCGCAACACAGGCATCCCGTTTGTTGTCATTGCAGGCAATCACTCAACGCCACGGGTGACCGCCGCCGAACACGTCTTCTGCCTGCTGGAGCGCTTCGACCGCGACGGCCTCGTCCACGCGGTCTTTGGCAATCCCCGCCGCGTCCGAATCGGTGAGCTGGCGATTCTTGCCGTCCCCCACGTCAACGATGAGGCCGTCGTCCGCGATGGGTTGGCAACGGCGGCGCCGGACCCCGACGCCGACTACAACGTGCTCGTCGCCCACGTCGGCCTCGACGGCCTGGGGCACGTCGGTGGTTCGGAGGCTGGCTCGCTGACGCTCTCAGGTGAGACTTTGGAGGCCGCCAGAGCTTTCGATTACGTCGCGCTGGGGCACCTGCATCGCTTCGAGGATGTCCGCGACAACGTCGCCTACTCCGGGTCGCTTGAGCGGCTCTCATGGGCGGATGATCCCAAGGGGTTCAAGGGAATCTTGGAGGTCGACCTCGCGGCCGGCTTCACCAGCGCCGAGTTCGTGACACCGCACGCGATCGCCGTCCGTCCCCACATCGCCCTACCTGCTATCGATGCGTCGGCGACCGAGGACTTGCAGAGCGCAATCGCTGTCGCCGCCGAGACCGTCGACGTCTCGGGGCCCGAACCGATGGTGCGCCTGGTCGTCTCCAATGTCACCTCCGCGGACTGGAGCGCCATCGACCGCCGCCGCATCGACACCGCGTTCGCGGGCTGCCTGCACGTCGAATTGGTGCCGGAGATCATCGGCGAGGAGCACATCTCACTAACGCCGCCCGACTTACGTGAGTTCCTCTCCTCGTGGTCGGGCGCCAAGGGCATCAACATCGAGGACTTCATCGCCCGCGCCGAGCATTTCATCGCGCTTGCCGATCAGGAGATGTCGACATGAGACTCGGACGGTTGCGCGGCGAGAACTTCCGCTCCTTCGAGGGCTTCGACCTCGACCTTAACACGCGAGGCCTGATCGCCGTTGTCGGCGAGAACGGCGCCGGCAAGAGCACGATCTTCGGGGCCGTCGAGTGGGCCCTGTACGGTAACCAACGTGGCCGTGGGGCGCTGGTCGTGCGCCGTGACGGTGCCCCCGACGGCGCGCGCTGCTGCGTCGAGCTGGAGTTCGAGTGCGCCGGGCGCGTATACACCGTCCGACGCGATGACCAGGGCAACGCCAAGCTCATCGACATCGCGACCGGCGCAACCCGAGCCGACACAATCACCGGAGTCAACCAGGAGGTCGGCGTTCTGCTCGGGCTGGACCGCGAGATGTTCTGTGGCACGTTCTACGCCCGTCAGAGCGAGATTCAGGCGCTCGATAGCCCCGAGGAGGCCAAGCGAAGAGAGCAACTCGAGCGACTGCTGGGCATCGAGCGGTTGCGCCGCGCCGAGGCGCTGGCGGCGGCCGCCGCCAAGGAACAGAAGGCCGTCGTTGCGGCGATGACCGAGACGCTACCCGACGTCGAGGAACTCGCTGCAGAGGTTGAGCGCATCGAGACCCTTGCCCGGCAGGGCGATCCGATAGTGCAGGAGGCGCGAGCGCGTCTCGACAGCCTGACCGACGAGCGGCGTCAAGCACGCACGCAACTAGAGTCGCTGCGCGCCCAGGCCGAGCAGGCGCACACGCGGACTCTGGAGGCCCAGCAAGCCCGCGCCGCCGTAGACCGCGAGCAGATCATTTGCGACGGCTTCGCCGAGCGGGTTCTCGCCGCGCAGACCGCCAGCGATAAGCTCGTAGAACTCCAGCCCGTTGCCGCCCGGGTCGAGGAACTCTCGACGCGCGAGCGCGAGATGCTGATGCTGCGCGACAACCACCAGCGGGCAGCGACCTGGCGTAGTCGTCTGGACAAGTCCATGGCCAAGGCCGCGAGCCTGGCCGACCAACTCGCCGCGCTCCCGGTGCCCAATGGCGCTGCCGACCCGGATCGCCTCGCCGCAGCCGTCGCCGAGGTTGAGCAGCAATTGGGCGAACTGCGCTCGACTCTCGCTCAGCGCGCCACGGGACTTCAGACTGCCCGCACGCGCTTGGAACAGCTAGAGGCATCGCTTCAGACGGCGCAACGAGCACAGGGGCTCGATACCCAACTGGCCGCGCTCGCCGACGCCCCGACCCGGGTGGAAAACCTCACGACGTCATGGCAGGAGACCAATACGCGCCGCACCGGACTCGCAGCCCAGCTACGTCACGACGAGGAGCACCGTGAGGCGATCATCTCCGATGGCGCGCATGCGGCGTGCCCGCGCTGCAAGCGCAGCTACGGCGACGACTGGGAGCAGATCCTCATCTCCTTCGAGCGCGACATCGAGACCGCTCGCACCGAGATCTCCGAGCTTGACGGCAAGCTGGCGGAGCTCGCTGAACAGCGCAAGGCCGCCCGTACCGATGCTGATCGGGCTCAGCAGCTATCCGGCGAGCGCCGTGCCCTTGGGGATTGCGCCGAGCCCAACGAGATCGCCCGGCAAATCGAGGCGGCCCGGAGCGAGGCCGCTCAGGTAACCGAGAGGCACGCCGAGAGCGAGCGCGCCATCGAGACCCTCTCAGGCGAGCTTCCGCTGCGCCGTGAGGCCGCCCATCGCATCCAGCAGGCCGTTCGCGAACGCGACGTGCTGGTGGCCGCGCGTGCATCAGCGCAGCGCGACATCGAGATGTTCTCTGCCGAGCTCGACGGCGTGAGCTCAAATGGCTACGACCCGGATGCCCACACGCGCGTCAGTGCCGAACTCGCTCAAGCCACCGATGCGTCACAGCGCTGCGCGGGTCTGCGTGACAGCGCGGCGTCGCTTCAGCTGCTGTCGGGACGTCTGGCAGAACAGGAGAACAAGCTCGCCGACGCCAAGACCCTCGCGGACCGCCTCGCCGAGGCCGCTCAAGCCGTCGCGCTGGACCCACAGGCCATTCCAAGCGGCCAGGCTGAATGCGAACGCCTCGACAACGCCGTCGACGTCGCAGGCATAGCCCTGCGTGAGGCCGAGGTCAAAGCAACGGCCGAGAGCCGCACGGTCGAAGAGGTCCGCCAGCGCCTCACCGAGGCCCGTCACACTGAGAAGAAGCTCGCTGATGCCCGACTTGAGGAGCGCCTGCGCTTGGCGGTGCACAGGGCGCTCGGGGAGTTCCGCGCCGACGCCTCTCGTCGCGCCCGACCGACGCTGATCGCCGAGGCGTCGCAGCTGTTGGGAACCGTCACCAAGGGTCGTTACAGCGCCATGCGCATCTCGGAGAAGTACACGGTCGAGGTCTTCGACGGCCGCACCGCTCATCCGCTCAAGCGCTTCTCCGGCGGCGAGCAGGACCTCGCCGGCCTGTGCGTGCGTCTGGGGCTGTCGCGGATGGCCGCCCACCAGCGCGGCGTCGAGGCGGGATTCGCGATCCTCGACGAGGTCTTCGCCAGCCAGGACGGAAAGCGCCGGCGACTGATCACCGAGCAGCTCCGAGCCCTGCTGGACGCAGAGTTCCATCAGATCTTCGTCATCACCCACACCAACGACGTGCTTGAGCACTGCGACTTGGCGATCTACGTCACGCGCGGCGAAGACGGCATCAGCCGGGCGGAGGGCCCGCGCTGACTGATTGGTTGATGCAGACAAATCGCCGATGCTCGCCCCGGTGCGGCGCGTCACTCATCGTCGGCGGGTCGCATCTCGTAATGTCGCAGTTCCTCGATCGCGACTCACGCGGCCGACGGGCTCTCCGTCGAGGAGCGCCGGCGAGACGTGCTCTTCGGCTTGGTCTTGGCTGCCGCAGAGGCCGAGCTGTGGGAGCCTCGCGCGCTTGGGCTGCGTGAGCCGCCGAGCTGATCGGAGGAGCCCCCGCCGACCCGCTGCACGTCGGCCTCCTCGACGCCGAGCGAGTACGCGAGCGTCGCGCTCTTGCCGCCCAGCAGCGCCCGCTGCGCCTGCTCCATGCGCCGCGCGAAGTCCTCGCGGTGACGCTCGACGTACTCGTCGACCGCGCGCTCGACAAGCTCGGCCTGCTTGAGGCCCGCCATCAACGCGGCGTAGCGGACCTTCTCCTTGGTGGCCTCATGAACCTTGATCGGGGATTGTGCACGTAGCATGGGATCGCTCGGTACTTCGGTACCATCAAGGCTAGCATGTGGTGTCTGGTGCCCAGGTGCGGCTCTGGCCCCGCCACAGTACGATGGAAGCTGTCAGGCCGACGTAGCTCAGTAGGTAGAGCACGTGCATGGTAAGCACGGGGTCGCCGGTTCGAATCCGGCCGTCGGCTTCAAGCACTCCTTTTACCGCAAGCTCGCCAGCACAAGCGTGTAGTCTTTGCCCGCGATTGTCCGCCTTTGTCTGATGACCGAAGGCGGCGGAACCCCAGCGAAGGAGCCGAAAATGGCACTATGCCTAGCATTTCGGCTCCTCCCTACCACAACGATGGTAAGGAGGGGGTCCCGGGTTCGAGTCCCGGCGTCGGCTTCACCTCGGTCACCCATGACAACCGCCGGCCTTTCCCATCCCGGCGACCAGGTTCCCGCACGCGTGGTGGTGTTCGGCCCCCACCCGGTGCTCACGGTCACGCTGGAGCGCGAGGGCGAGCAGCGTGAGAGCGTGCACTTCCACGCCGGCGGCCAGCGTGTGTGGGTGGCGCGGATGGTGGCGTGCCTCGGCGCCACACCGGTGCTGTGCGGCTTTTTGGGCGGTGAGAGCGGCACGCTGCTGCGGACGCTGCTGGAGCAGCTGGAGGGCGAGCTGCGGCTGGTGAGCACCGCCACGCCCAGCGGCAGCTACGTCACCGACCGCCGCTCGGGGGAGCGGGAGCTGGTGGGGATGGCGCTGTCGGACCCGCCGTCGCGCCACGAGGTGGACGAGCTGTTTTCGCGTACCTGCGCGGAGGCGATCGCCGACGGCTGGCTGGTGGTCGCCAACCCGCTGCCAGACGAATCGCTGCCGCTGGAGATCTACGGCGATCTGGTGGCCGACGCGCGCGCGGGCGGAGCGCGGGTGCTGGTGGACCTCTCCTCGCCGCGCCTCGACTCGGCGTTGCGCGGGCGGCCGGACCTCGTGAAACTGAACGACTGGCAGCTGGCGCAGTACGTCAACGGCCCCGTGTCGCAGCCGGCGCGGCTGCGCGCCGCGGCGGAGCGGCTGCGCGCGGAGGGGGCGGGCGCGGTGCTCGTCACCCGCGGCCAGCAGCCGGGCCTGCTGTTGAGCGGCGAGGGCGCCTGGGAGCTGACCCCGCCGCGTTTGGAGCGCGGTTTTCGGGAGGGTTGCGGCGACGCGATGATGGGCGCGCTGGCGGCCAGCTGGGCGGGCGGCGCCACGCTGCAGCAGGCGGTGCGGGTCGGCGCGGCGGCGGGCGCCGCCAACTTCATGCGCCGCGGCCTGGGCGGCGCTTCGCGCGAGGTGGTGGAGCGCCTCCTCGACAGCGTCGCGCTGATGCCGCTGCGTGCGGCGCGGGCGGTGTAGTCAACAAAAAATCGCACGCCAACCAGCGTCCAACAACAAAAGTCATGTCACGCGCTGGTTGGCGTCCCAAAAGTCTCACGGCATCGCCGGCACGTCCTCCCCCCGCACGATCGCCCGCGGCGCGTCCTCGACGATCCAGCGCACTCGCGCTGGCGAGCAGATCGCGGTCAACCGCTCGCGCCCCTCCGACAGCCGCACAGGGCGTCCCACGCGCGCCGAGTGGGCGTCGCTGCCGAGCAGCTGCACCAGCCCGTCGCGCGCCAGCCGCGGCAGATGGTCGCCCTCGGCGCGCGCCACCCATTGGGCCGTCCACTGGATCAGGCAGCCGCGGTCGCGCAGCGCGTACAGTCGCTCCTCGAAGTCCTCGCCCGCGTGGCGCTCGGGGTGGGCGACGATCGTGCGCAACCCGCGCCCCGCCAGCCGCTCCACCAGCTCCTCCAGGTCGCGGCCCAGCGGCCCGGGCGCCGGCTCCAGCAGCAGCCAGCCGCCCTCTCCGCCGAGCGCCACCCGGCGCAGCTGCTCGGCGCTGAGGCGGTCGGCCTCGGTCTGCGCCAGCTCGCCCCCCGGCAGGATCCGCACGTCCACGCCGCGCGCGCTCAGCGCCTCGCTCAGCGCGTCCGCCCGTGCGGCGATCTCGTCGATCACCACGCGATAGTCGTGGCGGATATGCGGCGTGGCACACGCCGTGTGGATCCCGTCGCTCAGCGCTTGGCGCGCCATCGCCACGCTGTCGTCTAGTGCCTGCGCGCCGTCGTCCAGCCCCGGCAGGATGTGGCAGTGCAGGTCGATCACGCCAACAGCATTACCCGTCGGGGGCGACGACCCGCGTGCTGGGGGTGGGCGTCGCATTGCGCGGTCATCATGCAAGGGATGGCGCCCACCGACGCCCACCCCGCCGGCGCCGACTCCGCCGGAGCTGCTCACCCCGCCGGCGCTGACCCCGCTGGCGCCCACCCCGCCGGCGCCGACTCCGCCGGAGCTGCTCACCCCACCGACGCCCACCCCGCCGGCGCCGCCACCCGCAGGCGGCGCTGGGTGGTGAGAACCCTCGACCGGCTGCTGCCGGGCGAAAACCCGGCGGGGGCGGTGTACGGGACGATCACGGTCGGCGCGCTGCTGGCGGCGGAGAGCAGTTTGCGCGACACCTACCCCGAGACCGTGGGCGCGATGGTAGTGGCGTTGCTGGTGTACTGGCTGGCGCACTCCTACGCCGAATTGCTGGGCGGCCGGATCGCGGCACGCGAGCGCCTCACCGTGGCGGGTCTCGCGCAGGCGCTGGTGCGCGACTGGGCGATCGTGCGCGGTGCCGGCGCGCCGCTGCTGGCGCTGCTGATCGCGTGGGCCGTCGGCGCCGGTCAGGAAACCGGCGTGACCGTGGCGCTGTGGACGTGCGTGGCCAGCCTGCTGGCGTTCGAGCTGGTGGCCGGGTTGCGCGCCCGCGCGCGCCCCGCCGAGCTGCTGCTGGAGCTGTGCGTCGGCGCGGCGATGGGTTTTGGCGTGATCCTGCTGCGGGTGCTCCTGCACTGACCCGTTCGTTCGGCGCGCCCCATCGGCACGTGCGCCCACGATCGCCGCCGATCGGCGCGGCACCCAACCAACCGCGCTCGATGCTTCACGCGGCCGCCGGCCGGCGCAACGGTTACGCTGAGGCGCACGATGCCCGAGCAGGCTCCGATCCTGATCGCCTACGACGGCTCGTCGGCCTCGCAGGCGGCCGTGGACGCCGCCGGCGCACTGTTTGCGGGCGCCCACGCGATCGTGCTCACCGTGTGGGAGCCGGCGCTGGCGGAGATGATGATCGTGCCGGACGCCACCGGCATGGGCAGCACGATGCTGCCGTTCGACCCCTCGGTGGCGCGCGACGTGGAACGCGCCAGTGAGCAGCACGCGCAGGCTGTCGCCGCCGACGGCGCGCGCTTGGCGGGTGAGGCCGGCCTGCAGGCGCAGCCGCTCGCCGTCGAGGACCTCATCGACCCCTCCGAGGCGATCGCGGCGGCGGCCACCGAGCGCGGCGCGCGCGCGATCGTGGTCGGCTCGCGTGGGCTGGGCGGGCTGAAGTCGAAACTGCTGGGCAGCACCTCCAAGGGAGTTCTGCAGCACGCGTCACAACCCGTGGTGGTCGTGCGTCATCCCGAGGGTCAATGAAGTCGTAGACGTCCAGTGGCTCGCATGGCGAGCTGTTGCGATCAAGCCGTACAGTCCCCTATGTGCGACCGCGCGGCCCCCGGTGCGGCTGTGGCGCTATCCTCAGATGTGCTGTAGCTGCTTGGGAAAACCCGGGTCGGCTGGCGCTTGACACGGGCATGGGGGATCGCTTAGTGTAGGTTGTAGACAAAAGATCGCTGACATGGAAATGTCTTGTCTACGAGACACCATGACAGTTGGGTTTTCGAGAGGATGCAGGGAGGTCGAATGTCTGAGTCCAAGAGAGGGAGCTTGGGGTCGTCGGGGAAAGGTGCGCGCCAACCGGGCAGCCGTGGCGCACCGGCCACTCCTCGCAAGTCGGCGACGGTCGCGCGTCAGGTCGCCGACGAGGTGGCGGGGGGCAGCCGCGACAAGCCGGCCACCGCGAAGATCGTGCCGATCTACACGCGCCTGCCGCGCGGACCGCATCCGCTCGGCTCCACCAGCGTGGCGCGCAACCAGCGAATTCGCATCCACGGGGGGATGATCGAGGCGGCGACCACGCGCGGCTATCCGCTGACCAGCGTAAAGCTCGTGATCGGGTTGGCGGGCGTGTCGCGGCGCTCGTTCTACGAGCAGTTCTCGGGCAAGGAAGACTGCTTCATGGCGACCTTCGACCTGGTCGTCAATCGCGCCGTCAAACGCCTCACCGAGGCCTACCACTCGGCCGAGGGCGGTCGGCCGGAGCGTCTGCGCGCGGCGCTGCAGGCGTGGTGCGGCGAAGCGGAGCAAAGCCCCAAGGCGCTGCGCCTGGCGATCGCCGAGGCCCAGTCGGCCGGCCCGGAAGGGCTGCGGCGGCTGCAGCGCGCGACCGCCGTATGCGAAGGGCTGCTGGCCAACATGTTCGCCAATCGCTGCCCCGCCGACCCGGAAGACGCGCCCGCCGACTCGCATGACGCGGGCGCCGACCCGCGGGACGCGCCGGCCGACCCGGAGGATTCTCCCGCCGACCTGGAAGGCGCGCCCGCCGACCTGCAGGACGCGGGCGCCGACGACGCCGTGGCCGGCGCTCGTGTGGCCGCGGCCGATCCGGGGGACGAAGACCCCGGGGTGCCGCCGGCGCCGGTGGTGCGGGCGATCGTGGGCGGGCTGCGGCGTGCCACGCAAATGCGGCTGTTGGACGACGACACCCAGCACCTGCAACCGCTCGTCGAGGAGATGGCCGAGTGGGCGCTGCTGTTCAAGTCGCCAGCCGTGCGCCGGCTGCGCCCGCGGCCATGGGCCGGCCAGCCGTTCCCGCAGACGCTCGAGCTGGAGTCGACCGCCTGCGGCGGGGAGGACCGCCGCGCGCGGGTGCTGCGCAGCGCGATCGAAACCGGTTTGCGCCAGCGCAAGTTCAGCGACGTCAACGCGCCGCGGATCGCCGAAGGCGCGGGGCTGCCCGTGGAGGCGGTGACCCGGCTGTACGCCGATCCACGCGCCTGCTATGTGGAGGCGCTGGAGGTGCTGGGCGACGAGCTGCTGCAGATGGTCGCGGCCCACGAGCTGCTCGGCGACCAGTGGGCCGACGCGGTGTGCGGCGCTGTCGACGCCGTGCTGGCGCATCTCGCCGACAGCCCGGCACGGCTGATGACGCTCACCATGAAGGCGTTCGAGGCCGGGCCGGCCGCGATCGCCGCCGTCGGCACCCTCGCCTACGAGCTGGCCACGCTCCTCACAGAGGGCGCGCCGGAGCGCCCGCGGACACGGATCGCGGTGGAGGCGATCGGGGGCGGCGTGTGGCACATCCTCTATTGCGAGGTGCTCGCCGGCAGGGGCCACCGGCTGCCGGTATTGAGCGAGTACGTCGCCTACGTAGTGCTCGCCCCCTATCTCGGCGCCGAGCGGGCGGTGGCGGCGATCGTGGGCTCGCGTATGCCGCAGCGCGCCGGCTACCGGCGCTTGGACGAACGCCGCTCGGCGAAGTGGGTGAACACCACCCCCACCAGCACCGACGCCACGATCACCACGATCAAAGGCGCATGACCTGAGCCGACGATCCAGTTGACCTCGACCTTGTTGAGGTTGAGCACCGCGAACAACGTCGCCACAACCGCCAGCGCCACCAACCCGCCGGTGCGCGCCAGCTCGCGGTTGCTGCGCTTGGACTTCGCGGGGGTCTCGCTAGGCGCCGGCATGGCCCGGCTCAATGGTAGGGCATGGCTGGCGCTCTACTCCGCGGCCAGCTCCGACTTGACCCAAGCGCAGCCGCTGGAGAGATCCTCCACGCCGAGCGCGGCGGCCACGTTGAGCGCCATGCCGTGGCGGAAGAAGTCGTCGATCCGTTCGTCCTCGGCACCCGACAAACGCTGCGCCAAACCCACCAGCTCGGCGTAGCGGCGGCGCACGCGGGCGCGCACCAGCTCGTCGTCGCAGGCGGCGTACGACTGGTGCTGCAGCATCAAATAGTCGCGATCGCTGGCCAGCAGCGCCACATACGCCATACCCATCGCCTCCAGCACGTCCTCGCAATCCGGCGGCGCACGCCCTTCGCGGAACTCGGCGGCGGCCTGCTCGAACGCGTCGGCGATCCGTTGGAAGCTGCGCTCCAGCGCCGCCAAAAACAGCTCGCGCTTGTTGCCGAACAGCGTAAACACATACGGCTGGGCGACGCCCACGCGGCGGGCGATCCGCTCCACCGGGGTGCCGTGCAGACCGCCGTGCGCAAACTCGTGCACGGCGGCCGCAATCAGCTCCTCGCGGCGCTCCGCCGCGGGCACACGGGTGCGGGTGGGCTCGGCGCTCAAGTTGCTCCTCCCAGCGCGGCCACGCCGACATCGATGGCCAGCCCCGGCGCGCCGCTGTCGGCGCCGGCCGGCAAGCGTGGCTCGCGGGCCGCAGCGCCGCGCTCCAAGCCGATCGATCCCGGGACCTCAGGCCAAGCGTCGGCTGGCGCCAGCGACTCGCCCGCCATCCCGGGGGCGACCGCAGCGACCTTCGTCGAGAACGGCAGCGCCAGCACTGCCAGCGCCCCCGCGCCGAGCATCGCCACGCCCACCCACAACGCCGGCGACAGGCCGGCGACAAACGCCTGCGGCGAGCTGTAGCCGCCGGCGTGAGTGAAGATCGTGGCGAGCACCGCCACGCCCAGCACGCCGCCGGTCTCGCGGATCGCGTTGGTCGCGCCCGACGCCTGGCCCGCCTGGTCGGGGCGCACCGCCGACAGCACGGCATTGGCGGAGGGGGCGAACACCAGCGCCATGCCGGCGCCGGCCATGATGAACGGCACGATCATCTCCGCATACGGCGTGTCGGTGGCGAGAATCGCCGCCAGCCACGCCAGCGCCCCCGCCTGCAGCGCCAGGCCAGTGAACATGAACGGGCGGCTGCCGAACCGCTGGGAAAAGACGCCCGCCAGCGGCGCCACCACCATCGTGGCGCCGGTCCACACGAGGATCTTCAGCCCCGCCTGCAGCGGGGAGTTGTGCAGCACGTCCTGCATGAACTGCGAAAGGAAGAAGATCGACCCAAACATCCCGAAATACATTGTGAGCGAAGCGAAGTTGGTCACCGCAAACGCGCGGCGGCTGAAGAATGACATCGGCAGCATCGGCTCGCGCGCCCGCCGCTCCCACCACACGAACAGCGCCAGCAGGGTAGCGCCCACGCCGAGCGAGGCAAGGATCGTCACCGACGTCCAGCCGAGCGTCTGCGCGCGCACGAGGCCGAACACGATGCCAAACGCGCCCGCCGAAACCAGCGCCAGGCCGGGGAGATCGAGCGAGCCGTTGGGGCCGTAACTCTCGCGCAGCCGCATCGCCGCCAGCGGCAGCAGCGCCAGCCCGATCGGCACGTTGATCCAGAAGATCCAATGCCAAGAGATGCTCTGCACCACCGCGCCGCCCACCAGCGGGCCGAGCGCCACGGCGGAGCCCGACACGCCCGACCACACGCCCAGCGCGATCCCCCGCCGCTGCGCCGGGAACGCCTCGGCGAGCAGCGTCAGTGTCAGCGGCGTCACCATTGCCGCGCCCATCCCCTGCAGCGCGCGGGCTGCTACCAGCAGGTCGGTGCTGCGGGCCAGCGCCGCGCCGGCCGAGGCGGCCGTGAAGAGGGAGAGGCCCACCAGGAACATCCGCCGGCGCCCAAAGCGGTCGCCGAGCACGGCGCCGGTGAGCAGCAGCACCGCGTACGACAGCACGTATGCGTTCACCGTCCACTCAAGCGTTTGGATCGACGCCCCCAAATCGCGGTGGATCGAGGGCAGCGCGATCGACACCACCAGGTTGTCCAGCACCACCATGAACAGCGCCGTCGAGACGATCCCGAGGGTCCAGTTGTTCCTGCGGTTGTCGCTGCGCGAGTCGGTCATCGGCCAACCTCCTTCTTAGTGACTACTAACTACCAGAGAAGATTAGCAGTGACTAATAATCTTGTCAAGGGGGTGCGGTGCATGCTGCTCCGGTGCGCCAACCAAATTGGTTGGCGTCCAAAAAGAAGACAACACATCGCGCCCTCGCCGGCGCAACCACGGCGTCAGCGCCGTGTTGGCAAGCAGGTGGGCGTGTCGAGAAACCGTGTTGGCAAGCAGGTGGGCGCGCGTGAGCCGGCGAACTACATTGGGGCGATGATCGGACGGGCGGGGCCACTGGCATGCGCGTTGGCGCTTGGCGCCATGGGAGGCGCGCTGCTGGGTGGCTGCGGCGGCGGCACGCAGACGGTGAGCGTGTCGGGCGCGCCCGACACGGGAGGCGGTGGGGCGCACGCAGACGCCCAGCCGTCCACCCCGGCGGGCAGCACCACCGCCACTGGCACGCATACCACCACACCCACACCCACCACCACCACCAGCGCGGGGGGCGGCACCGGAGTCCCCAACACCACGTCCCCGGCGGGGGAACCCACCGCCAGCACCACCCGCACGGCGCCCGCGCCGGCGTTCGTGCACCCCGGCGGGCAATCAAGCGAAGGATCCGCGAGCGCGGCTGCGGAAGCGGCGGCACAAGCGGTGCGGGCGCAGGGATACACCCCGGAGTCCCTCACCCCATATCATCCCAACCAAACGTTGCGAGTGCTGATCGGCACCCGCAACGATTCCACCGCCGGTTACAACCAGCGGGCGTTCTTCTTCCTCGACAGCCACTACCTCGGCACCGACTCCAGCCAGCCCAGCGCGTCGGTGCGCGTGGTCGGCCAAAGCGACACCGAAGTGGCGCTCGCCTATGCCCTCTACCGGCCCGGCGACCACGAGTGCTGCCCGTCGGGCGGCACCGCCACCGTGCACTTCCAGCTCAACAACGGCCAGCTGGTACCGCTCCAGTCGATCCCGCCCGCCAGCTCCGCCGGCGGCCTCTCGCGCCAGTAGCCCCTATCGTGGTGGGCAACCGCTCCCACCCCGAGGAAGGAGACCGATGAGCGCCAAGATCGAAGGTCACGCCGAAGAGCTGCTGAAGGGCAAGAACTTCTGCACCGTCGCCACGCTGCGCCCCGACGGCAGCGTGCTCGCGGCGCCCGTGTGGGTCGACGTGCAAAACGGGCTGCCCACGCTCAACACCGCCGAGGGCCGCGCCTGGCCGCGCAACCTCGAGCGCGACCCGCGCGTCACGCTGACCGTGCAAAACATGGACAACCCCTACGAGTACCTCACCGTCCGCGGCCGCGTCACCGAGCGTACCCACGAGGGGGCCGACGCGCACATCGACGCGATGGCCATGAAGTACCTCGGCCAAGACAGTTACCCCTACCGCCAGCCCGGCGAACAGCGGGTGATCATCCGGGTGGCGCCCGAGTACGTGCACACCTACGGAGCCTGAGGGCGGTTGCGGCCCAGCAGTTTCCGCCACCACGACGGGCGCCGCGGCTGGGTGCGCAGCCACTCGTCGCGCAGCACCAGCCGTCCCTGCGCGCGGGCGCGCATCACGCACTCCGTGTGCGCGTGGCGGCGGCGGCGCGAGTCGCCTTCGGGCATGATCAGCATGTGCTCACTGAGCGCCGCCAGATGATGGCCGCAGATCGGACAGCGATACGTCGCCGGCTTGCGGTTGGCCGCGCGGCGCACCGTCCACCATGGGGCTGGCGGAAGGCGCGAGCGGGGCAACGAGCGGGACAGCGGGCGGGACACTATCGCCCAATTGTGGCGCCGCTCGGGGCCACGCTCGTAGCGGTTGGTGTCGGCGTGGCGGTGGCGCTTGCCAAAACCCAGCTGCAACAGCGACGCTCCCACTCCGACCGCGACCAGCCGGGCGGGGGCGGGCGGGGTGGGCGGGCACCCAATCCCCGCCGCCCGGCGCTGTATCGCGGCGAGCCCACCGCCGAGGGTTTGCGGCGCGTCGTGCTCGGCCAGCTCGACCTTGCGATCGAGCTGCTCGAAAGCCACCGCGGCGCGGCGCGGCCGGCGACGGACGCACCAGACGCCGAGCCCGCCCGCCGCGAGCCCGACGCCGCCGCCGCGCGGGGGGCGGAGATCGTGCACGACACCCGCAAGGCGCTCAAGCGTCTGCGCGCACTGCTGCGGTTGCTGCGCGACGAGCTCGGCCCCAAGCGCTACGCGCGCGAGAACGCCGCGCTGCGCGACTGCGGCCGGCGGTTGGCGGGCGCGCGCGACGCGGAGGTGATGCTGGCCACGCTCGACTCGCTGGTGGGCCGCGATCCGGCGCGCCTGCAACGGAGCGCGGCCGTGCGCCAGCTGCACGCGCAGCTGCTCGCCGAGCGCGACACCGCGGCCATCCACGCCATCGGCGACCCCCGCGTGCGCGCGGAGGTGCTGGGCGAGCTGCGCGCCGTGCGGGCGCGGGCCGAGCGCTGGCAGCTGCGCGAACGCGGCTTCAAGCTCCTCGCCCCCGGTCTCGAGCGGGTCTACCGGCGCGGGCGCTCGGACATGCGCGTCGTCCGCCGCGCCGCCAAGCGGACGACCGGGAAGCGGCGCGCCCGCGCCAAGCGCCGTCGCGCGATCGCCGGCCAGAGCGTCACGGCGCTGCACGTGTGGCGCAAACGCGTCAAGGATCTGCGCTACGCCGCCGAGACGCTCGACCGCGGCGGCAAGCGCTACCGGCCGGTGCGCCGCATCGCACGCCGCGCCGACCGGCTGGGGGAAATGCTCGGCGAGGAGCACGACCTCGCGCTGCTGGAGGCGCGTGTGCGCGAGCGCCGCCGCCAATTCGCCGGCGAGCGCAAGACGCGCGAGCGCCTCCTGAAGCTGATCGCCGCCCGCCGGCGGCGGCTGCGCAAGCGGGCGCTGCGCGAAGGCCAGCGCCTCTACGAGCGCCGGCCGCGGCGGTTCGTGCGGCGCGTCAAGCGCGCGCGGTAGACCTCGACAACCGGCGCACGTCCGGCAATCCAACTTCAGGGCGCAGCTTGCGCCGCCGATGTTGAGGGTCGAGTGGGGATGCACACAGCGATGCGAACACGACCCGTGCCCATCACCGTGGCACTCGCCCTGTTGGTGGGCGGCCTGGGGGTGCTGGCGCTGCACACGCTCGCCGACTTCGGCGGCGTGGTGGCCGAGGGGACCTTCGACCGGGCCATCTACGGTCTGCTGATGGCCGGCGCCGCCGGCACCGTGGTGGCGCGCGGCTTGATCGTGCGCGCGCAGCGCGCCGCCTGGCTGACGATGGGCGGCGGGCTGGTGTGCTGGTGCCTGGGCGACCTCTACTACGCGCTGTTCGTCGAAGGCCCCGGGACGGCCGGCGGCGGCGTGTCGCCGGCCGACGCGCTCTACCTCGTCTTCTACCCCTGCTGTTACGTGGCGCTGGTGCTGCTGCTGGGCGCCCACCTGCGCGAGCTGCGGATCGGCATGTGGCTGGACGGCCTGATCGGCGGGCTGGCCGCGGCCTCGGTGGGGGCGGCGGTGATCTTGCCGCCGATCCTCCACGGTGCCCACGGCGACGCCGCCTCGCTCGGCGTGGCGCTGGCCTACCCGATCGGCGATCTGCTGCTGCTGGTGTTCACGCTCGGCGCACTCGGCGTGACCGGCTGGCGGCCGGGGCGCGTGTGGGCGGTGATCGCCGCCGCCATGCTGTGCAGCGCGGTGGCCGACTCCGGCTACCTCTATCTCACCGCCACCAACAGCTACCGCGTGGGCGACTGGGTGCAGGTGCTGTGGCCGGCCTCCGCCGTGCTGCTGGCGCTCGCCGCCTGGACGCCGTGGCCGCGCCCGGCGCGCCGGCGGGTGGAGGACTGGCGGCTGGTGACGGTGCCCTCCTTCTCGCTGCTGGCGGCACTGGGCGTGCTGATGTACGGCGACCTCCACCACAAGCTCACCCCCGTGGCGCTGGTGCTGGCGATCGGCACGGTGCTGGCGGTGTGCGTGCACCTGATGATGACCGTGCGCGAGAACATCGCCATGCTGGTCGGCTCGCGCCTGCTGGCACTCACCGACCCGCTCACCGGCCTCGGCAACCGCCGCCAGCTGATGGAAGACCTCAACGTCGCCTGCCGCCGCGGTCGCGAGGGCGAGACGTGGGGGCTGATGCTGTTCGACCTCAACGGCTTCAAGCGCTACAACGACACCTTCGGGCACCCGGCAGGCGACGCGCTGCTGGCGCGGCTGGGCGACAAGCTGAAGACCGTGGTCGCCCCCTACGGCACCGCCTACCGGATGGGCGGCGACGAGTTTTGCGTGCTGCTGCGCGACGGCGCCGGGCGCCTCGACGCGCTCAGCGCGGCCAGCGTCGCGGCGCTGTCGGAGCGCGGCCCGGGCTTCTCGATCGGCGCATCGCACGGCGTGGTGAGCATCCCGCCCCAGCTCGACGACCCGGCCGCGGTGCTGCAGTTGGCCGACCAGCGGCTGTACCGGCGCAAGGACGAAACGCGCGAGGCCAGCGCCGTGCACCAGCTGCGCGACGTGCTGCTGCAAGCCTTCCAGGAGCGCCACCCCGACCTGCAGGAGCACCAGCGCGGCGTGGGCGCGCTGGTGAGCGAGGTGGGCCGCCGGCTGGGATTGGAAGGCGAAGAGCTGGACGTGCTGGCGCGCGCGGCGGAGCTGCACGACGTCGGCAAGATCGCCATCCCCGACGCGATTCTCACCAAGCCCGGCCCGCTGGACGCCGAGGAGTGGCGCTTCATGAGCCGCCACACGATCCTCGGCGAGCGGATCCTCACGGCGGCCGCCGCGCTGCGCCCGGTGGCGCGGCTGGTGCGCTCCTCGCACGAGCGCTTCGACGGCAACGGCTACCCCGACGGGCTGTGCGGCGAGGGCATCCCGCTGGGCGCGCGGATCATCTTCGTGTGCGACGCGTTCGACGCCATGACCTCCGACCGCTCCTACTCCGCCGCCATCCCCGTTGCCGACGCCCTCGCCGAGCTGCGGGCGTGCGCCGGCACGCAGTTCGACCCGCGCGTGGTGGACGCATTCGTCGCCTCGCTGGGGGGCAGGTCAGTCGATGCTGAGGATCGTGAGCGTGCTCTCGCCGCGGGGCAGCGCAACGGTGACCTGCTCGCCGGCGCGGCGACCCACCAGCGCGCGGGCGACCGGCGACTCGGCTGACAAACGCCCCTCCGCGGGCGAGGCGTCGTGTGAGCTGACGATCGTCCAGCTGCGCTGCGCGCCGTTTTGATCGCTCACCACCACGGTCGAGCCGAAACCGACCGCGCCATCGACGACGCCGCTGCTCTCTTCGACGATCACCGCCCCGGTGATCTTTTCGCGCAGACGCGCGATCTTCGTCTCCAGGTGCGCCTGGTCGTTCTTGGCGTCGTGGTACTCGCTGTTCTCCTTGAGGTCGCCCCACTCGCGCGCGGTTTTGATCCGCTCGGCGATCTCCCGGCGGCCCTCGCCCTCCAGCGCCTCCAGCTCGGCGCGCAGCGACTCCAGGCCCGCCGGGGTGATCAGGTTGGTGGCGTCGCTCATCGTTTCAGACTACTGCCACGTCAGGCGACGTGCGCGTCGGCGCCCACGCGCTCGGCCGCGGCGTCGGCAAACACCGGCGCGGCGGGGTCGTCGGTGACTTCCTCCAGCGGCGGCATCTGGCCGTCCACCACCTCCTCGGCCCGTGCGGCGGCAGCGGCCGCGCGCTCGGCTCGCCCACCGGCCCCGGAGCGGGCGGGCTGGCGCAACTTGGAGACGATTCCGTCAAGCTCAAACGACGCCCAGCAGGCGCGTGCCAGCTCGTGCCCGTGGTTGGCCCACGTGGCGTTGATCACCTTGAAGCCGCGCGACTGCAACCATTCGACGGCTGGCAGGTAGTCGGTGTCGCTGGACACCAGCACCGCCGCGTCGAACGCCCCCTCGCCCGCCAGCGACAACAGGCTTGTGACGATCGCCGTGTCGACCCCTTTCTCGGTCGACCAGCGCAGCGTCTCCTCGCAGTGGGGGCAGCGCTCGATCGAGTGCTCGCACGCGCGGCAGTACACCGAGCGCGGTTTGGAGCGGCGCACGCGGGTGGTGACGCGGAAGCGCGGCTGCTTGTCGAGGAACGCGTCCAGCCAGCCCTTCAGCTTGCGCCCGGCGTCGTCTTCGTCGTAGGAGGCGTACACCAGCGTCTCCTCCAAATGCAGCGCATCGCCGGAGCCGCCCAGCTGCAGCTGCCGTTCGCTCTCGCCCAACAGCTGCGCCGGAACCTTCTGCCAGTCGATTAAATCGCCGTTCGTACGGTTCCTCCACTGCAGCGAAAAGTTCCAAAAGTCGATAAATATGCTGGTTCTATAGGCCATCTCCGCCCCCATGTGTAAATGTTGTCAATGAACACACTAGTGCGTTGCGGCGCACAACGCCCTATCCTGCGCCGCGTGTCCAACATCGTGGTGATGAAGTTCGGCGGCACCTCGGTCGCCGACGCCGAGCGGATCAAGCGCGCCGCGCGGCGGATCGTGGAGCGCCGCGAGGGTGGGGCCAACGTGGTGGCGGTGCTGTCGGCGCGCGGCAAGACCACCGACGAGCTGATCACGATGGCCGAGGAGGTCTCCGCGGCGCCCGACCCGCGCGAGATGGACATGCTGCTGTCCGCCGGCGAGCGCATCTCCTGCGCGCTGTGCGCGATGGCGATCCGCGACCTCGGCCACCGCGCGATCTCGCTCACCGGCTCGCAGGCGGGGATCGTCACCGACACCTGGCACACCCGCGCGCGGATCATCGAGGTGCGCGCCGACCGCGTCAAGGAGGCGCTGCAGGAGGATCACATCGTGCTGGTGGCGGGCTTCCAGGGCGTCTCGACCGCCACGCAGGACATCACCACGCTCGGGCGCGGCGGCTCCGACACGACCGCCGTCGCCGTGGCCGCCGAGCTGGGCGCGGAGGTGTGCGAAATCTACACCGACGTCCCCGGCGTGTTCAGCGCCGACCCGCGGGTCGTGCCCGACGCGCGCAAGCTGGACGCGATCACGTTCGAGGAGATGCTCGAGATGGCGTCCTCCGGCGCCGGCGTACTGCAGCTGCGCTCGGTCGAGTACGCGCGCAACCACGGCGTGCGCATCCACTGCCGCTCGTCGTTCGACGATCGTCCCGGTACTGTGGTGGTGTCGGAAGGAGAAAACATGGACCGTGCCGAGAGACCCCTTGTCAGCGCCGTCACCCACTCGACCTCGGAGGCGATGATCACGCTGATCGACGTCCCCCACAAGCCGGGGATGGCGGCCCGCATCTTCACGGCGCTCGCCGACGCCGGCGTGGAGGTGGACATGATCGAGCAGAACCTGCCGAGCGCGGAGTTCGCGAAGATCTCCTTCACGATCCCTCGCGACCGCATGCGCGACGCGCGCGAGGCGCTTGAGCCGCTGACGGGCGAGGTGTTTGCGGAGCTGGAGCCCAACGAGGACGTCGGCAAGGTGTCGATCGTCGGCGCGGGCATGCGCACCTACCCGGGCGTGGCGGCGAAGGTATTCAACGTGCTCGCCGCCGAGGGCCTCAACCTCAAAATGATCACAACCTCACCGATCAGGATCTCGAGTGTGATCCCGCGCGACCGTGTGGAGTCGGTCGTGCGCGCGCTGCACGCCGCCTTCGAGCTTTCCGGCCCCGACACGATCCGCGTCGAGGAGACCTTCCAGGCTCAGGGCGCGGAGTAGGTCCGCTCAGCTCGCGGACCCCGCGGCGGCGAGCGGCCCCAGCCGCGGCTCGTGCCCATACAGCTCGAACGCACGGAAGCCGGCGAAGGTCTTGTGCGCGGAGCCGTGGAAGTCGGAGGAGCCGGTGGTGAGCAGGTCGAGCCGGTCGGCCACGTCGCACAGCAGCTGCACCTGCTCGGCAGTGTGGCTGGGGTAGAAAGCCTCGACGCCGTCCACCCCCAGCGACGCGAAGCGCTCCAGCATCGCGCGTACGGTGTCGGGCTCCTGCACGTCCCAGAAGGGGTGCGCCCACACCGCCACGCCGCCGGCCGAGTGGATCAGCTCGATCGCCTCGGCCACGGTGGGACGGCTGCGGGCGACGTAAGTGGGGGCGCCCGGCACCAGGTAGCGGGGGAACAGCTCTTTCAGGCTGCCGATCCCCTCCTCTTCGATCCGCTGCGCGTTGGCGGGGTGGTCTAGCAGCGCGTGCGCGAGGTGGGGGCGCCCGAGCGGGTCGCCGGTGGCCTGGCGGCGGCGCAGCTCGGTGTCGTCGAGCTCGAAGCCCTCCGCGCGCAGCAGGTCGGCCATCGCCAGCACGCGCCGCTCGCGGTCGCCGCGCAGATCGCCCAGCGTGGCGGCGAACGCGGGGTCGCGGTGGTCGACCAGGTAGCCGAGGATGTGCAGCTCCTCGTAATCGTCGTCCACCGACGACAGCTCGGTGGCGGGGATCAAGCGCACGCCCGCGCGCGGTCCCTCCGCCAGCGCCTCCTCCACGCCGCCCACCGAGTCGTGGTCGGTGAGCGCCAGCAGCTCCACGCCGGCGGCCGCGGCGGCGCGCACCACCTCGGTCGGCGACAGTTCGCCGTCGGATTGCAACGAGTGGGATTGCAGGTCGAAGGTGGGGGGCACCGATGATCCCTTCTTTCTGGAGAGAGATGGCGAGCGGGTGTGGTTCAAAATGGAGAGAGATGGGGAGCGGTTGTGGTTCAAATGGAGAGAGATGGGGAGCGGTTGTGGTTCAAAAATGCGGTGACGGTATAACCATTGCTATACGGCATCCAAAAAGTTAATACACGCCTCCACGCGCTCTTAGGCGGCCGGCGCTGCCCCCGCGTGGTCGAGCGAGCGCTGCAGCCGCTCCAGCACCCGCACCACGCGTAGCCCGGAATGGCCGTCCGAGCGCGGCGCGGCGCCTGTGCGCAAGCACTCGACGAAGTGCTCGCACTCCACCCGCAGCGGCTCCACGGGAGGGATGGGCGGTGAGAAGATGGCGCCGGAGCGCGCGATGTACTCACCCCACGAGCGCGTGTCCTCGTCGAAGCCCTTGTCGTACACCGTCAGCTTGCCCTCCAGCTGCATGTCGTCGAAGGTGGCCATCCGCTTGGCGCCAACCACCGTCAAGCGCCGCTCCTTGTGGGGGTCCAGCCACGAGAGGTGCAGGTGGGCGACGATCCCGGAGGGGAAGCGCAGGTAGCAGAAGACCACGTCCTCCACCCCCTCGCGCACGTAGGAGCGCCCGTGCGCGACACACTCGCTGGGCTCCTCGCCGATCAGCCGCAGGATCACCGACACGTCGTGCGCGCCGAGGCTCCACAGCGCGTTCTCGTCGGCGCGCAGCTTGCCGAGGTTGAGGCGGTTGCCGTACACGTAGTAGAGGTTGCCCAGCTCGCCCTCGTCGAGCAGCTGCTTGAGGCGATCGACAGCGGGGTGGTACTCCAGCAGATGTCCCACCATCAGCGTGCGCTCGGCGCGCGCGGCCGCTTCCACGGCGCGCTGCGCGTCGTCGGCGGTGGTGGCGAGCGGCTTCTCCACGAAGCAGTGCTTGCCGGCCTCCAGCGCGCTCACCGCCAGCTCGGCGTGGGTGGGCACGGGCGTGGCGAGCACCACCGCGTCCAGCTCGGGGTCGCCGAGCAGCTCCTCGATGTCGGCGGTGAGGCGCACGCCGGGGAACCGCGGCGCCGCCTTCCCCCGCGCCTGCTCGGAGGGGTCGCACAGCCAGCGCAGCTGGCAGCCGGGGATCGCCGCGAGGTTGCGAGCAAGGTTGGGCCCCCAGTAGCCGAGGCCGGCGACGCCCACGCGGATCGGCTCCTCGCTCATGGCGCGAGCGTATCGATCGCCTGCACGCAACGCTCGGCGGCGTGGCCGTCGCCGTACAGATTTGGATCCCACCCGCCCCGCTCCGTCGGAGGGGGACGTTCGAGCGCGGCGAGCGCCGCGGCGGGGTCGAGATCGACGAGCGTGTTCCACCCCGTTTGCACCGTCTCCACCCACTCGGTGCTCGGCCGCAGCGTGACGCACGGCACGCCGGCGAGGTAGGCCTCCTTCTGCATGCCGCCCGAATCGGTGAGCACCGCGCGGGCATTGCACAGCAGCGCCGCCAGCTCGCCGTAGGGCAGCGGCTCGGTGACGCGCAAACCGGGAATCCCGGTGGTCACCTCCTCGAGCAGGTCAGCTTCGCGCAGCCGCGCGCGGGTGCGTGGGTGCAGCGGGAACACCACCGGCGCGGGCAGCGCGCCGATCAGCTCGACCAGCGCGCGCAGGCGCGCGGGCGGGTCGACGTTGCCGGCGCGGTGGGCGGTGAGCAGCAGGTACTCGTCGGGGCGCACCCCGTGCGCTTCCAGCGTGCGCGCGTCGGCGCGCGCCGCCGGTTGCAGGCGCAGTGCGATGTCGACCATCACGTCGCCCACCACCTCGATACGCCCCGCGATCGACTCGGCGCGCAGGTGCTCCGCGGCGCCCTCGGACGCGCACAGCAGCAACGCGGAGAGGTGGTCGGTGAGCACACGGTTGCGCTCCTCGGGCATCGTGCGGTCGAATGAGCGCATCCCCGCCTCCACGTGCACCACGGGCACATCGGCGTCGGCCGCGGCAAGCGCGCCGGCGAGCGTCGAGTTGGTGTCGCCGTACACCAGCATCGCGTTGGGCTGCTGCTCGCGCACCAGCGGCTCCAGCGCAGCCAGCATCCGCGCCAGCTGCGAGGTGTTCGACCCGCCCGCGATCCCCAGCTCGCGATCCGGATGCGCCAATCCCAGCTCGCGAAAGAACACCCCCGAGAGCGAGTCGTCGTGATGCTGGCCGGTGTGCACCAGCAACTCCTCGTGGCGCGCCCGCAGCGGCCCCGACACCGCGGCGGCCTTGATGAACTGCGGGCGGTTGCCCACCACTGTGAGGATCTTCACGCGTTGCAGGCTACGCGGCGGCGCCGACGACCGACGCCGACCAGTCGATCACCGAGGTGGGGCGCACGACGTGGCGGTTGAGGCCCAGCTCCTTGGGCTGCAGGCCGAGCGCGAGGCCAACCAGCTGGGGGAGGTGCAGGATCGGCATGCGCAGCTCGCGGGCGACGACTTTTTCGGCGCTGGGCTGCTGCAGGTCGAGGTTGAGGTGGCACAGCGGGCAGGGGGTGACGAGGCAGTCGGCCTCGGCGTCGACGGCGTCGCCGAGGTGACGGCCGGCCTGCTTGAGCGAGGCCTCCTTGTTCATCGTGACAATTGGGAAGCCGCAGCACTTGCGCATGCCGGCGTACTCGATCACGGTGCCGCCGAGCGCCTCGATCAGCTGCTCCAGGTAGTGGTCGCGGGGGCGCTCGGCGTCGATCCCGAGGCGCTTGCGGGGGCGCACGATGTAGCAGCCGTAGAAGGGGCCCACGCGCAGGTTGGTGAGCGGGCGGCGCACTTTGGCGCGCAACGCGTCGAGGCCGATCTCCTCCACCAACAGCCACAGGAAGTTCTTGTTGGTGAGGCCCTTCTCATACGAAAGGCCCTCGGGCGCGAGCGTCTGGTTGACCTGCGCGCGGTACTCGGCGCTTGAGTCGAGGCGTTCCTGGCACTCGCTCTGGGCGCCCTGGCAGGTGGAGCAGATGTTCATCATCAGCTCCGCACCGTCCACCTGCTGGGCGAACGCGAAGGTGCGCGCGTTGAGCGTGTCGGCCAGCTCCTGGTTGTGCTCGGCGATCACGCCGCAGCCGGTGCAGTTGGCGCGGTTGAGCTCCACCAGCTCGATGTCCAGCAGCGGCGCCACGCGCGCCATCGAGCCATGCAGCTCGGGGGTGAAGCCGCGGCTGACGCAGCCCGGCCAGTAGGCGACCTTCATTCGTCCTCTCCTGAGATGTAGAGGTTCAGCTCGTACCGTTCCGGGCGGCTCTCGACCGTCTGGTAGATGCGCTGCACGGCCTTCAGGTCGGCGCCGGCGAGCTTGTGGCCGAGCAGCGCCTGCTTGATGCCGATCTTCCCTTTGGCGATCGCCTTCACCGCGGTCGGCAGCAGCGACAGCAGCTCTTTGCCGGCGGCGGGGTGGAATTTGCCGAACCACGAGTTGCCGCCGTAGGAGCGGGGTACCAACTCGGCCTCGTGCAGCAGGCCGTAGTCGCGCACCAGCGTGGTGAGCGCCGCCTCGTGGCGCTCACCGTTGTTGGCGTCGACGATGTGCTGGTCGGAGATCGCCACACGGCGCAGGCGCATGATCTGGCCCATCGGGTTGACGTCCTTGGGACAGGCATCGACGCACTTGAAGCAGTGGGTGCAGTCGAAGATCCCCTGCGGGTCTTCGGAGAGATCGACCAGGCGCTCGCGCTGGCGGTCGTCGCGCGGGTCGCCGACGAAGCGGTAGGCCTTGGCGAGCGCGGCGGGGCCGATGAAGCCGGGGTCGACCTCCATCGCCAGGCAGTCCGACACGCAGGCGCCACACTGGATGCAGGCCATCGTCTGGGTGACGTCGACCATCGCGTCTTTGGCCACCACGTACTCGCGCTCGGGCGTGGGCTGCTTGGCGAGCAGCCAGGGGGTGACGCGCTGGATCTTCTTCCAGTGCACGGCGTCCATGTCGACGATCAGGTCCTTGATCACCGGCATGTTGCCCATCGGCTCGATCTCGATCGTCCCATCCTTCGCCGACGCGCGGGCGGCGTCGAGGTGGGTGTGGCAGGCGAGGCCGGGTTCGCCGTTGATACGCACGCCGCAGCTGCCGCAGATCGCCGCGCGGCAGGAGCAGCGGATGCCGATCGAGCCGTCGAAGCGCGCCTTGGCCTGCAGGATCCCCTCCAGCACCGAGCGGTGGGGCTCCAGCTCGATCGTGTGCTCGTCCCAGTAGGGCGCCTCGCCCGACTCGGGGTTGTAGCGGCGCACGCGCAGCGTGAACTGCTCGGGCGGACGGTGGGTCTCAGCCATCAGTACTTCCTCTCCTCGGGCTGCCACTGGGTGATGGTCACCGGCGAGTAGCTCACCCGCGGCGTGCCGTCCTCGCCACGGGTGAGATCGATGTGCTTCAGCCACTCATCGTCGTTGCGCTCGGGGAAGTCGGTGCGGAACTGCGCGCCGCGCGACTCCTTGCGCTCGATCGCGCCCACCACCGTGGCCTCGGCGCAGTCGAGCATGTAGCCCAGCTCGATTGCGCCCAGCACGTCCTGGTTGAAGACGGTGCCGCGGTCATCGATGTAGGCGCGCTCGGCCTCCTCCTGCAGGCGCTTGACGACGCCAAGCGCCGTGTCGAGGCCCTCCTGGTCGCGGTAGACGGCGACGTACTGGTTCATGGTCTCGCCCAGCTCGCGCTTGATCTCCGAGACCCGCCGGCCGCTGTGATCGCGGGCGAGGATCGCGTCGATCGCGGCGACGTCGTCGTTCAGCTGGCCGTTGGCGGTGGTGGGCATCGGCATCCCGAGCGCCCGCTTGGCCGCGTGCTCGCCGGCGCGGCGGCCGAAGATCAGGGTGTCCAGCAGCGAGTTGGCGCCGAGGCGGTTGCCGCCGTGCACCGACACGCACGCCACCTCGCCGGCGGCGTACAGCCCCTCGATCGGGGTGGCGCCGTCCGAGTCGGTCTTGACGCCGCCCATGATGTAGTGCTGGCCGGGGCGGATCATGATCGGCTCGCGGGTGATGTCGACGCCGGCAAAGTCTTTGCCGATGTTGACGATCTCGCGCAGCGCCTCCAGCGTGCGCTTGCGCGGCACCTTGGTGATGTCGAGGTAGATGCCGTCTTTGTTGGCGCCCACGCCGCGGCCCTCGAGGATCTCGGTCTGCTCGGCGCGCGAAACGACGTCGCGCGAGGCGAGGTCGAGCTTGTTGGGGGCATACTTTTCCATGAAGCGCTCGCCCTCGCTGTTGAGCAGAATCGCGCCCTCTCCGCGCGCTCCCTCTGTTATCAGCAGGCCGTTCTCGACGAGCGTCGTCGGGTGGTACTGCACCATCTCCATGTCCATCAGCGGCGCGCCGATCCGGTAGGCATGCGCGATCCCGTCGCCGGTGACGATCAGCGCGTTGGTCGTCGGGCTGTACACCTGGCCGGCGCCGCCGCAGGCGAGGATCGTGTTCTTGGCGTGGAACACCTCCATCGCCCCGGTGCGCACATCGCGTGCGACCACACCGCAGCAGACGCCCCGCTCGTCGCGCAGCAGCGAGGTGACAAACCACTCCTCGAAACGGTCGACCGTCTCGTGGTGCTTCATCAGCTGCTCGTACAGCACGTGCAGGATCGCCTGTCCCGTTATGTCGGCGACGTAGGCGGTGCGCTTCATCGAGGCGCCGCCAAACGCGCGCAGGTCAAGCAAACCGTGCTCGTTGCGGTGGAAGGTGACGCCGATGTGCTCCAAGTGCATAACCTCGGCGGGCGCCTGCGAGCACATGATCTCGATCGCGTCCTGGTCGCCGAGGAAATCGGATCCCTTGACGGTGTCGTAAGCGTGCGAGTGCCAGTCGTCGTCGAGCGAGATCGCGGCGTTGATGCCGCCGGCGGCGGCCACCGAGTGCGAGCGCACGGGGTGGACCTTGCTGAGGATCCCCACGCTGGCGCCGCCCTGCGCCGCGGCGAGCGCCGCGCGCTGGCCCGCGAGCCCAGCGCCGATGATCAGTACGTCGTGTGCCGGCATCCGGCCGGGCACTTTATACGCCGGCCGGACGCAATGCCTGCCTGATCTGCGCGACCGTCACGACCCCCTGCAGCACGCCGTCGCCGTCGACGGCCACCATCGCGCCGAGGCGTCCCAACCCTTCGGATCGCAGCAGCGACTCGAGCGGCTGATCGGGCTGGATGTGGATCGTCAGGTCATCCTCGAGCACATCGCTGACCGGCAGCGCCGGGCGTCCGGCGGCGATTTCGGCGTCGACGCGGTCGGAGCGCACCACGCCGAGGAAGTGGCGGGCGGGGTCGACGACCGCGAACCACGGCCAGCGGTAACGCAGGAAGAAGTGCTCCTGCGCGTCCAGCAAACCGGTGTCGGCGGGGATCGTCACCGGCGCCGGGTCCATCACGTCGGCCACCTTCAGCCGCTGGATGCGCTGGTTGACCGTCCCCTGCAGCACCGCGCCGGTCGCGCTCTGGTAGACGAACAGGCCGATGAACGCCAGCCACACGCCGCTGAGGTCGTGAATCACCGCCAGCAGCGCCAGGCCGCCGGCGCCGATCAGCACGCCGAAGCCCTGGCCGAGGCGGCCGACCACGCGGGTGGCCAGGTTGCGGTCCTCGGAGCGCCACCACAACAGCGCGTGCACGATCTGCGCGCCGTCCAGGGGGAAGGCGGGAATCAGGTTGAGGATCAGCACCAGCGCGTTGAGCGTCACCAGCCAGCTCAGCCACACGACCGCCGGCGTGGTGACCACGCCGCCGCTGCCGACCGCCACCGCGAAGAAGTGGTGGCTGCTGGCCGCCAGTGCGCCGAGGCCGGCGCCGAGCACCACCACCGCCAGTGTTACCAGCGGGCCTGCGGCGGCCACGCGAAACTCGACGCCGGGGCGGGGCATCGGCCCGGTGCGGGTGATGCCGCCGAGCGCCCACAGCTCGATCCCCACCACCGGCACGCCGTTGCGGCGCGCGACCAGCGCGTGGCCCAGCTCGTGGAGGATCAGCGAGGCGAAGAACGACAGCACGATCGCCACCGTCACCGCGTAGGCGGTGCTCTGCGAGCCGCCCAGCGCTTCGTGGAAGTAGGGGGTGAGTACGGCGATGCAGAGGAACAGCACAAAAAACCAGCTGATTCCCACGCTGATGCGGATGCCGAACACGCGCGCGAGCTGAAAGGTCCTGCGTATGGGCATAGAAGCCCATGGTAGGCCGCGCGCGGCCCGGGGCGGGAGGGTCTGGGTCTACGCCTGCACGCGGTTGCGCGCGACGATCCGCTCGAAGTCGGTGCCGGGGGGCAGCGTGCCGTACTCCAGGCCGGCGTCGCGGTCAAGGCGCGAGGCGCAGAACGCGTCGGCGACGGCGGGGTTGCCGTAGCGCACCAGCAGCGAGCCTTGAAACGCCAGCGCCATGCTCTCCACCACCCGCCGCGCACGCACCTCCAACGTGGCGGGATCGGTGAACTGGCTCTTCATGCGCTCGAGGTGCTCGTCCAGGCGCCGGTCGGCGCCGCGCGCCTGCTCCAGCTCGTGCAGGAACACCTCGAGCGAGCGCGGCGTGCGCACCAGCGCGCGCAGCACGTCGAGGCTCATCACGTTGCCCGAGCCCTCCCAGATCGAGGCCAGCGGCGCCTCGCGGTAGAGGCGCGGCATCCCCGACTCCTCCACATACCCGTTGCCGCCGAGACACTCCAGCGACTCGTAGGCGTGGTTGGGGGCACGCTTGCAGGTCCAGTACTTCGACACGGCGGTGGCCAGCCGCTTGAACAGGTCGGCGTCGCTCAGCTCCTCGCCGGGGGCCTGCGACTCGGCACCAGCCTCGTCGTAGGCGCGCGCCAAACGCAGCGCCACCATCGTGGTGGCCTCCGACTCCACGCACAGATCGGCCAGCACGTTGCGCATCAGCGGCTGGTCGATCAACAGTTTGCCGAATGCGCTGCGGTGCGCGGCGTGGTGGGTGGCGGCGACCACGCCGGCGCGCATCCCCGCGGCGGCGCCGATCACGCAGTCCAGGCGCGTGTGCCCCACCATCTCGATGATCGTCGGCACGCCCCTGCCCGGCTCGCCCACCATCCGCGCCCAGGCGCCGTGGAACTCGACCTCGCTGGAGGCGTTGGAGTGGTTGCCGAGCTTGTCCTTCAGCCGCTGGATGTGAAACGCGTTGCGGCTGCCGTCGGGCAGGACGCGCGGCATCAGGAAGCAGGAGGGGGCGGCGGGGCTGTCCTCCCCGGTTTGCGCCAGCACCAAAAACATGTCGGACATCGGCGCCGAGCAAAACCACTTGTGGCCGACGATCTCGTACTCGGCACCCGCGCCGCCGCCGTTCAGAGGACGGGCGACGGTGGTGTTGGCGCGCACGTCGGAGCCGCCCTGCTTCTCGGTCATCGCCATCCCTGAGATCGCGCTGCCCTTCTCGCGCGCCGGGATCAGGCGCGGGTCGTAGGTGGTGGCGGTCAACAGCGGCTCCCACTCGGCCGCCAGCTCGGGTTGAGCGCGCAGAGCCGGCACCACCGCGAAAGTCATCGTGATCGGGCAGGCGTACCCGGCCTCGGCCTGCATCGCGGTCATGTACATCGCCGCGCGTGCCACGTGTGCGGCCGGGTCGGGGCTGGTCCACGGCAGCGAGTGCAGCTCGTGCTCCACGCCCATCTTCATCAGGTTGTGCCACGCCGGGTGGAACTCCACCTCGTCGATGCGGTTGCCGTAGCGGTCGTGCGTGTGCAGCACCGGCTTGTTCTCGTTGGCCAGCCGCCCCCACCACTGCTGCGGTAGACCGCCGACGAACTGCCCGAGCGCGGCGGCCCGCTCGCGCGCCCAGCCGCCACCCTCGCGCTCCAGCGCCTCCACCAGCGGCAGGTTGCTGGAAAACACGTCCACGCCCTCCAGCGGCGGCGGCTGGTTGGCGACCTCGTGGGTCTTCCACGGCGCCGCGCTCTCGCCAACAGGTTGCGAAACAGTGGCCATCGCACCGACAGGTTACCGCCCCGCGATAGCATCGCCGCGCCACATCTGACCACCACCTACCAACTGAAAGACGCCTATGGCCAAGATCAAGGTGCACAACCCACTCGTCGAGCTCGACGGCGACGAGATGACGAGGATCATCTGGTCGTTCATCAAGGAGCAGCTGATCCTCCCCTATCTCGACGTGGAGCTCGACTGCTACGACCTCGGCATCGAGCATCGCGACGCCACCGGCGACCGGGTGACGGTCGACGCGGCCGAGGCGATCAAGCGTCACGGCGTCGGCGTCAAGTGCGCCACGATCACCCCCGACGAGGCGCGCGTGCAGGAGTTTGGGCTCAAAGAGATGTACCGCTCGCCCAACGGCACGATCCGCAACATCCTCGGCGGTGTGATCTTCCGCGAGCCGATCGTGATCGCCAACATCCCGCGGCTGGTGCCCGGTTGGACCAAGCCGATCGTGATCGGCCGCCACGCCTTCGGCGACCAGTACCGCGCCACCGACATGGTGGTGCCCGGCAAGGGCACGCTCACGCTCGCCTTCACCCCCGCCGACGGCAGCGAGCCGATCGAGCTGGAGGTGTACGACTTCCCGGGCGGCGGCATCGCGATGGCGATGTACAACCTCGACGACTCCATCCGCGATTTTGCGCGCACCTCCATGCGCTACGGGCTGGAGCGCGCCTACCCGGTGTACATGTCCACCAAGAACACCATCCTCAAACGCTACGACGGGCGCTTCAAAGACATCTTCGCCGAGGTGTACGAGACCGAGTTCAAGGCCGACTTCGAGGCCGCCGGGCTCACCTACGAACATCGCCTGATCGACGACATGGTGGCAGCCTGTTTGAAGTGGGAAGGCGGGTATGTGTGGGCGTGCAAGAACTACGACGGCGACGTGCAGTCCGACACGGTCGCACAGGGCTTCGGCTCGCTGGGGCTGATGACCAGCGTGCTGATGACCGCCGACGGCAAAACGGTCGAGGCCGAGGCCGCGCACGGCACCGTCACCCGTCACTACCGCCTGCACCAGCAAAGCAAGCCCACCTCCACCAACCCGATCGCCTCGATCTTTGCGTGGACGCGCGGTCTGGCCGCGCGCGGGCGGATGGACGGCACGCCCGATGTGACGCGCTTTGCGCAGACCCTCGAGCGAGTCTGTGTGGAGACGGTCGAAAGCGGCAAGATGACCAAGGACCTCGCGCTGTTGATCGGTCCCGAGGAGCCGTGGCAGACCACGCAGGAGTTCCTCGGCTCGATCGACGAGGGCCTTCAAAAGGAGATGGGTTAGGCGCCGGCAGAGGGTTGCCCGTAGGCGTCGAGCCCGCAAACCACCACCCCGACTTCAGGAGATGAATTCGTGAGCCAACCCGTACGAGTCACCGTCACCGGCGCTGCCGGACAGATCGGTTACAGCCTTGTGTTTCGCATCGCCTCCGGCCAGCTGCTGGGGCCCAACACGCCGGTCGATCTGCGGCTGCTGGAGATCCCGCAGGCGATGGGTGCGCTGGAGGGGGTGGCGATGGAGCTGATCGACTGCGCCTTCCCGCTGCTCGCCGGCATCGACCTGCACGACGTTCCCGCCGACGCCTTCGACGCCACCAACGTCGCGCTGCTGGTCGGCTCACGCCCGCGCACCAAGGGCATGGAGCGCGCCGAGCTGCTGTCCGCCAACGGCGAGATCTTCACCGTGCAGGGCAAGGCGCTCAACTCCTCCGCCGCGAGTGACGTGAAGGTGCTGGTGGTCGGCAACCCCGCCAACACCAACTGCCTGATCGCGATGAACAACGCGCCCGACATCCCCCGCGAGCGCTTCACCGCGATGCTGCGCCTCGACCACAACCGCGCCGTCGCGCAACTCGCCGCCAAGCTGGCGGTCCCGGTGAGCGACATCTCGCAGATGGGCGTTTGGGGCAACCACTCGCCCACCATGTACCCCGACCTGTTCCATACGAAGGTGGGCGACACCACCGCGGCGCAGGCAGTCGACGACCAGGCGTGGATCGAAGAGGAGTTCCTGCCCGGCGTCGGCAAACGCGGCGCCGCCATCATCGAGGCGCGCGGCGCCTCCTCGGCGGCCTCTGCCGCCAACGCCGCCATCGACCACGTCCACGACTGGGTCAACGGCACCGACGGCCGCTGGGTCTCGATGGGCGTTCCCGCCGACGGCTCCTACGGAATTCCCGAGGGCCTCATCTGCGGCTTCCCCTGCACCTGCGCGGGGGGCGAGTGGTCGATCGTCGAGGGCTTGGAGCTCGACGATTTCTCCCGCGCCCGCATCGACGCCTCGGTCGCGGAGCTGCAGGAGGAGCGTCAGACTGTGCAAGAGCTCGGCTTGATCTGAGCCGTCGGGGCGCGTGTGGTTGGTTGTTCTTTTTGGACGCCAACCAACCACTTCAAAAACAGCCCCCGGCGAGTCGACTCGCCGGGGGCTGGTTTACGTCTATGTGTAAGCCCGATTCCAAGGCCGACGGATCGTCGTTCCTGGCAAGAATCAGACCCGCCCACCCCGCGAAGTGTGCACCGATCGTCAATCAGATGCAATTGACTGATCGGCCAGCACACGAGCGACCGAGGACGCAGCCAGGGGCGACGAGACTAGGCCTTGGGGTGCCAGCCCCTGCCCTCCTTGCGCACTTTGCCCTCCTCTTCGAGGGTGGGGAGCACGCGGTAGAGGTAGTTCTGCTTGATCCCCATGCGTGCGGCCAGCTCGGGGATCGTGATGCCGGGCTGGGCCTCCACGAACGAGTAGGCCTGCGCCGCACGCGTGCCGCTGCCTTTGCGGCGGCCCGCTTTGCGCCGCGCGCCGCCGCGCCCGGTGGTCGGCGCCGCCGTGGCGGCCGGGGCCGCTTTGGCTTTCGTTTTCGAGCCCGGCGGGCGACCGGGACCGCGGCGACCGGGAACTTTTTTGGCGGCTTTGCGGGTCGCTTTCGGCGCGGGCGCAGCGGCCGACACGGCGGCTGGCGCAGCCGAGCCGCCCAGGCCGTCGAGCGCCGCGACGGCCGCCTCCAGGCGCTGGTACTCCTCCACCAGCGGCTTCAGCTCGCTCAGCCGATCGGTGATCTCTTGGTGCTTCTCGTCAAGGAAGTCGGTCACTATCAAGTCCTGTTCACTCGGATTGCGTGATTTTCCAATCACGACCTTTTTAACCACCTTACAACACTTACCGGTCGTTGTACCGCTTGGCAAGTCATTTGTCAGTCTTCTCAATCTTCTGCGTGGCGCAATCAGTTCCTCCACGGGCGCAAGTCGGTTCCTTCGCATGCACGCAACCAGTCGGCTGACATGCGGGGCGGTGGTGGATGGTGGCAGGCGTTACCCGGGTGGGCGCCGCGAGTGACGGCGGTGGCGAGGCGTCGCTTGGGCAGGCGCAACGAGTGAGGGTTGTGGCGGCACTACTCGGAGTGGGGGGAGGTCGAGCCGTCCCCCGTCTCCATCAGCTCGCGCAAACGCTCCAGCGTGCGTCGCGCCTCGCGCTCGGGCATGCCGCCCACCAGCGCGCGGGAGGCAAGCACGCCCACCGGCCCCAGCGGCGGACGGAACTCGTTGCGATAGTCGAAGTGGGTACCCCCGTCATCGGCACGCAGCGCATATTCGGTGTGAGCGCGCGCGCGCGCCGGCCCGCGGCCCTCCCACACCGCCAGCTTCTCCGGTTGGCACTCCACCAGACGCCAGCGAACATCGAGGCTCACCCCCCTCAGATGCAGCTGCTGCTCCATCTCGTAGCCCACCCGCGGCAACCCCCCGTCGGCCCATCGCAGCGCGCGGTGAATCGTCACCCACTCGCCCAGTCGGCGGGGATCCATCACCGTCTTCCACACCTGCTCCGGCGGGGCGGCGATGTGGGTGGAGAGCAACACCTCGCTCATCGTCTCCCCCCATCCGGCCGGCCGCCGGCGCGAGGGTGTGGGATGGTTGCCGTGAAACTCATCGTGCCGCCAGCGGCTCCACCGTCTCCCACTCGCGCAGCGCGCACTCGATGGCGCTGTCGAGTGAGTGCAGCTGCACTCCCAGCAGCTCCGCCGCGTGGTGCTCGCGCGGCAGCAGATCGCCCGCCAAACCCTCCATCAGCGGCACCACCAGCTCAGGCTCCTCGCCCGCCAGCGCTGCGGCGAGGTGGGCGGTGAGAGGTGTCATCGTCATTCCCAATCCCAGCGTCGGGCGGGGCAGCAGCAGCAGCTCGGCGAGGCGCCGCAGCAGCGCCTCATAGGTGAGCGCCTCCGGTCCGCCGATGTCCAGCGTGCGAGCAGCTACCGCCTCCACGCGCGCGGCGGCGGCCAGCATCGCAACCGTGTCGCGCACGTCGATCGGCCGGGTGCGATACCGGCGCCACGCGGGCAGCGTCAACACCGGCATGCGCTCCACCAGTCTCACCAGCAGGCGAAACGAGCGCGAGCGCGCGCCGATCACGATCGCGGCGCGCAACGCCACCGCGTCGGGCACGTGCGCGCGCAGAATCTCCTCCACCTCCGCGCGGCTCGCCAGGTGGCGCGAGGCGGGGCCGGAGCGGGGCAGCAGACCGCCGAGGTACACCACGCGCCGCACCCCGGCGTGCCGGGCGTGTGTCGCGAACGTCTCCGCCGCCAACCGCTCGCGCTCGGCGAACGCGTGCGACGAACTGTCGCTCGCCGTCCTGGTCTCCATCGAGTGGATCAGGTAATACGCCACCTCCACCCCCTTCAGCGCGCGCGTCAGGCCCTCGCCGGTGAGCACGTCGCCGCGCACGATCTCCATTTCGGCGGTCCCCCCGGTGTCGAGCGTGGTGGCGGCGAGGGTCGTTGCCCGGTTGGGCACGGCGGCGCCGGCGAGCGCAGCGCGCGCGCGGTCGGGGTCGCGCGAGAAGCCGCGCACGGCGTGGCCTTCCGCCAGCAACGTGGGCGCCAGCGCTCCGCCGATGAAGCCGCTGGCGCCTGTCAGCAGAATTTGCATGTGCGGCAATAATGACGCGCGTGCAGCCCTTGAAGAACGACCCTTCCTCCGCGCCGCCCGCCAAATGCGACCTGGCGATCGTCGGCGGCGGTATCGTCGGTTTGGCGCTCGCGCGCGAGCTGACCCACCGCCACCCGCGCCTGTCGGTGTGCGTGCTGGAGCGCGAGCCGCGATTGGGCACCCACCAGACCGGCCACAACTCGGGCGTGATCCACGCCGGCGTCTACTACCAGCCGGGCTCGCTGAAGGCGCGATTGTGCGTGGAGGGGGCGCGCGAGCTGTATGCCTACTGCGACGCGCGCGGGATCGCGCACGAGGCGTGCGGCAAGCTGATCGTGGCCACCGACCCCTCGGAGCTGCCGCGGCTGCGCGAGTTGCAGCGCCGTGGGCAGGCCAACGGCGTGCCCGGGCTGGCGTGGGTGGACGCGGCGCGGATCCGCGAGATCGAGCCGCACGCGCGCGGCGTCGCGGCGCTGCACTCGCCCGCCACCGGCATCGTCGACTTCGCCGCCGTGGCGCACGCCTATGCCGACGACGCCCGCCAACGTGGGGCGCAGATCGCCACCGGCTGCGGCGTGCACGGTGTGCGCGCCGGCGCGCACACCGTGTGCTTGGAGCACGCGCAGGGCACCACCGAGGCCGCCCACGCGGTGTTCTGCGCGGGCGCCTGGTCGGATCGGTTGGCGGTGCTGGCGGGCGCCGACCCCGACCCGCGGATCGTCCCCTTCCGCGGCGCCTACCTGCGCCTGCGCGAGGACCGCCGCGACTTGGTGCGGGCGCTCATCTACCCCGTGCCCGACCCCTCGCTGCCGTTCCTCGGGGTGCACCTCACGCGGCACATCGACGGCGACGTGCTGATCGGCCCCACCGCGTTGATGGTGCTGGCGCGCGACGCCTACCGCCTTGGCAGGGTGCGCGGCGAGGACACACTCGCCACGCTGCGCTGGCCGGGCACCTGGCGGATGGTGGCGCGCTGGTGGCGCCCGGCGCTCACCGAGCTGCGACATGCCGCCAGCCGCGCCGCGTTCGTGCGCGCCGCCGCCCGCTACGTGCCGGAGTTGCGCGACGACGACGTGCGGCCGGCCTTCGCCGGGGTGCGCGCACAGGCGCTCGCCCGCGACGGACGGCTGGTGGACGACTTCGTCTTCTCCGCCACCCCGCGGGCGCTGCACGTGCGCAACGCCCCCTCACCCGCGGCCACCTCCTCGTTGGCGATCGCCCGTCACGTCGCCGACCAAGCCGACGACGCTTTCGGGCTGGGCGGGTGACCTCGCAAAATGCGACGTTCTTCGGGGATTGTCACAAGAAAGTGACGTTTCGTCAGCTCTTTCCGGGGGAAAATCTTTTCCCTGCGATTTGCGAGAAGGCCGCTTGAGCCGGGCCCCGGTTGGTGCTTTTATCCCTGCCGCCGTGAGCAACCCGGCCGCCGCCGATCTGGTGGCGATCAGTACACACTCGACTTTGGGGAGCGACCTTGGCGCAGGCAGGGAAGAGCGCGCGTGCGTCAGCGCGCAAGGTGACATGCGACGACTGCTATTTCAAGCGCAACATGCTGTGCGCGCTCGACCAATCGGAGCCGTGCGCCACCTTCCGGCCCCATGCCGCACAGCTCAAATCGCCTTCGCAGCTGCGCCTCGTCTTCCGCCAGCCCGGCCCCCGCGCCGCCTGGGCGTTCCCCACGGCGCAGGAACAGGCCGCCCTGCACGCGTAGTCTTTGGCGTCGGAAGGGTATATTGAGGAGGACCCACGGTAAACCTCCAGCAGAGGCGGTGTCTTGCATGGCGGCAAAAGAGAGCATCGGCAAGGCTTCGGCGGCGGCTCGCGCCGCGCAGAGCAACCAGTACGTCAAGCGCCTCGTCGAGGACGAGGAGCTGCGCGCCAACCTGATCGCGGCCTACCTCGCCGCGCGCAGCGCCTACGGCCGGATCAGCAACGGCAAGCCGGCCACCAAGGCGCTGTTCGAGGACCGCAAGCTCCAGCGCGAGCTCGTCGAGGCGCTCGGCGCGCTGCGCGACGCCGGCGTCGCGTTCAAAGAGCCGCCCAAGCGCCGCCCTCGGCGCGGCGGCTTCGCCCGCGCGCTGCTGCTGGCGCTCGTGGCCAGCGTGCTGGCGCTCGCGCTCAGCGAAAGCCTGCGCTCGAAGGTGCTCGACATGCTGTTTGGAGCTGAGGAGGAGTTCGACTACAGCTCCACCACAATGCCGGCCCAGGAGGCGCCCAGCTCGGTGGGTGCGCCCGCCTCCTGAGGCGCGCGGCACGGACGTTGGGTCGCGTCTCAACTTGATGGCTGCCGCCGTCGACAGCGTTGTCGAGAGCCCCCCGCCGGGCGCACGGGGCTCGCGCGCGCGGCCGCTCTCGGGCGAGCGCGCCCAGCGCATCGTCGAGGCGATGCGGCGCAGCGTCGCGCAGTACGGCACGGCGGGCTCCACCTTCGAGCGGGTGGCGCGCGAGGCCGGTGTTTCGCGCGGATTGCTGCACTACTACTTCGGCACCAAGGAGCGGCTGCTCGCCGAGGCCGTGCGACGCGACTGTCAACTGCGCCTGGAGCGCCTGCAGGAGCAGCTCGCCGGCGCGCAGACGCCCGACGACTTCATCGGGCTGCTGGCGCAGCACCTGCAGGACGTCATCCGCGACGACCCCGATTTTGTCACGCTGCTGTTCGAGCTGTTCACGCTCTCGCGGCGCAACCCCGACATCGGCTCCGAGTACGCCAACCTGTTGCGCTCCATGCGCGAGCAGGTCGCCGACATGCTCACCAGTGCTCAATACGAGGGGGTGTTGCGGCTGCACGCCGAGCCGGAGGCGGTCGCCGACATTTTGTTCTCGCTTGGCGACGGGCTGGCGCTGCGGATGCTCACCGAGTCCGAGCGCGACTTCGGCGAGACGATACGCGCCGGAATCGCCTGCGCGCGGGGGATGCTCGCGGACTGACGGCCTGTCGGGATAGGTCCCGAGGGTCTCCCATCGTTGGTTGGCACTCCTATAATGCGAGTGCCAATGCCGATCTACGAGTACCGCCGTCCCGATGGCAGCACCTTCGAGGTGCTTCAGTCGTTCTCCGACGCGGCGCTCACCAACGACCCGGAGACCGGCGTGACGGTGCAGCGCGTGCTGCACGCGCCGGCCGTGCACTTCAAGGGCAAAGGCTTCTACAACACCGACTACGGCACCCGCAAACGCCAGCGCGAGACGGCGGCGGCCGAGGCCTCCTCCTCCTCCTCCTCCTCCTCCGACGCCGCTTCGTCATCCGCGAGCGACTCCGGCTCCACCGGCGACAAGAGCTCGGCGTCCGACAGCAAGCCCAAGGCCGACGCGGGCTCCTCGGCCAAGAAGGCCGAGCCGGTCGCCGCCAAAGGCTGACCCGCCTACCCCGCCATGAAGCGTGCCACCGCGGTGCGCTTGGACGCTTCGGAGACGGTGAGCCCTTCTTCGCCGTCAGGCAGCGTGATCTGACCGGTCGGCTGAAGCAGGTGGGTGGGCGCCGAGCCGCCGATCTCCAGGGCCGCAAACACGGCGAGCAGTTCGGGGCCGCTCATGTCGGAGATGATCGTCGGTGGCGCGTTCCAGGCGATCAGCGGCAACCGCAAAAAGCTGGAAAACGACAGCAGCTGCGACTTCATGTCCAGCAGCAGTTTCTGCTGGCGTTCCTCGCGCTGCAGATCGGTTTGCTGCGGCGCGCAGCGGTTCTCGCGGGTGCGCGCCAGCGCCAGCGCTTCGCGGCCGTCGAGCTGGTGGGTGCCGGCCGAGAGGCGCAGCGTGAAGCCGCCGTCGGCGGAGCCGCCGTCGATGTAGGACACCACGCAGCCGCCGGTGTAGGTGATGCCGCCCATCGCTTCCACCAGTTCGGGGAAGTTTTCGAAGTTGACCTCGATCACGTGGTTGATGGGGACGCCGAGGTAGTGCTTGATCACCGCGATCGACTCCGCCGGGCCGCCGTAGGCGTAGGCGGCGTTGATCTTTTGCAGCCCATGCCCGGGGATTTCCACCACCGTGTCGCGCGGGATCGACAGCCGCGCGGCATGGTCGCCGCCGGTGCGGATCAGCATGATCGAGTCGGAGCGACTCGGCCCGTTGGGGTCGGCGCCCGGTTCCTTTGAGTCCTGCTGGCGTTTGTCGCTGCCCAGCACGAGGATGTTGTTGGCGGAGGTCAGCCCGAAGCCGGCCGGTTCCAGCTCGCCGGCAACGTTGGCGGGCGGCGACACGCGCCGGAAGTGAGAGCTGACGAGGAACAGCGCCAGTGACAGCACCACCCAGCCGACCACCAGCGCCAGCAGCCCCAGCGCCACGCGCTTGGGGGTGATCCGCTGCCGCCAGCGTGAGGGTCGGGCGCCGGGTGCGGTGAGCGGCGGGCGCGGTCGGCGCGGCGTGCCGCCGGCGCCCGGGAGCTGCCCGCCGGCGTCTTCGCCGGCGCCGCCAGCGCCGTGGCCCGGCAGGCGCCCGTCGGCGTCTTCGTCGAGCAGCCGCCCACCACCGGTTGCGGCTCCGCCCCGCGCGGGCAGCACCGCGCGGCCCGCGCGATAGCGGGTGTACTGGGGTTTACGGCCAGATTCGTCGGGCATCGACGCTCTCTATATTGGCCGAATGCCGGGCGAGCACCTGCCAGTTGGGCGATCGCCTGCACCCGGGCGCCTGGTGGTGTGCCCCACGCCGATCGGCAATCTGCAAGACATCACGCTGCGCGCCTTGCGGACACTGCGCGACGCCGACGTGCTCGCCTGCGAGGACACCCGCCACACACGCGTGTTGCTGCGCCACCACTCGATCGAGCCTCGCCAGCTGGTGAGCTTTCACGACCACAACGAACGCGCTCGCGCTGAGCAGTTGGTGGCCGAGATGCGCGCCGGCGCGACCGTGGCGTTGGTGTCGGACGCCGGCATGCCGCTGATCTCCGACCCCGGATATCAGCTCGTGCAGGCGTGCATCGCGGCCGATCTGCCGGTCGAGGTGCTGCCCGGTCCCAGCGCCGCGCCGGTGGCGCTCGTCGCCTCCGGCCTGCCGGTCGCCCGCTGGTGCTTCGTCGGGTTTCTGCCCCGCAAGCGCGGCCAGCGCGAACGGATGCTGGCGCAGGCCGCGGAGACGCTCGTGGCGTTTGAGTCGCCCCAGCGTCTGCCCACCACCCTGGAGCTGCTCGCGCAGGTCGATCCGGATCGACCGGTGGCGGTGTGCCGCGAGCTGACCAAGCTACACGAGGAGGTGGTGCGCGGCTCGGCGGGCGAGCTGGCCGAGCGCTACCGCGAGCATGCCCCGAAGGGCGAGGTGGTGCTGGTGGTCGGTCCCGCCGGGCGCGGTGCCAGCGAGTAGCCTGAGCAGCCGATGTCGTCGTTTTACGTGACCACCCCGATCTACTACGTCAACGCGGCCCCCCATTTGGGGCACGCGTACACGACGATCGCCGCCGACGTGCTGGCGCGCCACCACCGCCAGCGCGGCGAGCAGGTGTTCTTCCTGACCGGCACCGACGAGCACGGCGAGCCGGTGGCCGACGCGGCGCACGCGCAGGGGATCGATCCTCAGCAGCTGGCCGACCGCAACGCCGAGCGCTTCCGTGCGCTGGCCCCGCGGCTGGGAGCGTCCAACGACTTCTTCATCCGCACCACCGACCCGCGGCACATGGCCAAGGTGCAGGAGATCCTCGCGCGAGTGCGCGACAACGGGTACGTGTACATGGGCACCTACGAAGGGTGGTACTGCCCACGCTGCGCCGACTTCAAGGCCGACAACGAGATCGAGGAGGGCAACCGCTGCCCGATCCACCACGTGGAGCTGGTGCGCGAACAGGAGGACAACTACTTCTTCAAGCTGTCGGCCTTCCAGGAGCAGCTGGAGCGGCTGTATGCCGAGCGCGAAGATTTCGTGGCCCCGCGCACGCGCTACAACGAGGCGCTGGCGTTCATCCGCTCGGGGTTGCGCGACGTGCCGCTCACGCGCCACAAGCTCACCTGGGGCGTGCCGGTGCCGTGGGACGAACAGCACGTGTTCTACGTGTGGTTTGACGCGCTGCTCAACTACTACACGGCGCTCACCTACGCGCGCGAGCCGGCAGCGGTCGCAGATGCGGTCGCAGGTTCGAATCCCGCCGCGGGTGGGTGGGATTCAAATCCTGACACCGTCCCCGACCTCGTGTCGACCTTCTGGCCGGCCGACTACCACCTGATTGCCAAGGACATCCTCCGCTTTCACGCGATCTACTGGCCGGCGCTGCTGCTGGCCGCCGACCTCGAGCTGCCGCACCGCCTGTTCGTGCACGGGTACTTGCTGATGGACGGCGAGAAGATGAGCAAGTCGCTCGGCAACGTGCTGGACCCGTTCGCGGTGATCGAGCGCTTTGGCGCCGACGCGCTGCGCTTCTACCTGCTGCGCGACGTCCCCTTCGGGCAGGACGGCTCGGTGTCGAGCACCGCCTTCGAGCAGCGCTACGAGAGCGAGCTGGCCAACGAGTACGGCAACCTCGCCAGCCGCACGCTGGCGATGGTGCGCCGCTACCGCGCCGGGGCGCTGCCGGCGGCGCCGTTCGACGATGAGTTGGCGGGTGACTTCGAGGGTTTGGATGAGGAGGTGAGGGGGCTGCTCGACCGGGCCGAGCTCACCCAGGCGCTGGACGCGATCTGGCAACGGGTGCGGCGGCTCAACCGCTACGTGGAGGAGCGCGCGCCGTGGAAGCTCGCCAAGGACGGCGCCGGCGCCGGCGCGCTCGACGCGGTGCTGGCGTCGCTCGCCGAGGGGGTGCGCGTGGTGAGCGTGCTGCTCCTCCCCTACATGCCCGCCAGCGCCACGCGGTTGCTGGACGCGCTGGGTGCCGAGGACCGTACGCTGGATGCGGCGCGCTTCGGAGCCGGCCGCGACGATGCCGGCCGCGTCGTCGGCGAGCTGGAGCCGCTGTTCCCCAAGCCGTGATCGACAGCCACACCCACCTCGACCTCTGCGAGCCCGCCAACACGGAGCTGGTGGCGGCGGCCGGGCGGGCGGGGGTGACGCGGATCCTCACGGTCGGCACCGACGGCGCCTCCTGCCGTGCCGCGCTGGCGGCCGCCGAGGCGTTTCCGCAGGTGTATGCGGCGATCGGCCGCCACCCCAACCACGCCACCGGGTTCGACGACGCCGGCCTCGCCGAGCTGCGTGCGCTGGCCGCCCACCCGCGTTGCTTGGCGATCGGCGAGACCGGCCTCGACTTCTACCGCGACTACGCGCCACGCGCCGACCAGGAGCGCGCGTTCTCGGCCCAGATCGAGCTGGCGCGCGAGCTGGGCAAGCCGCTGGTGATCCACACCCGCGCCGCCGACGACGCCACCCTTGCACAGCTGGCGACCGAGGCGCAGGGCGTGAGTGTGGTGCTGCACTGCTTCTCCATGCCCACTCAGCTGGACGAGTGTTTGGCGCGCGGCTACGCGGTTTCGTTCGCCGGCAACGTCACCTACAAAAGCGCCGCCGACCTGGCGCAGGCCGCGCGGCAGGTGCCCGACGAGCGGCTGCTGATCGAGACCGACGCCCCCTACCTCACCCCGCAGGCGGTGCGCAAGCACCCCAACCAGCCGGCCTTCGTCGCCCACACGGCGGCCTTTCTCGCCGAGCTGCGGGAGGTGTCGGTGGACGAGCTGGGCGCGGCCGTGCAGGCCACCGCGGCGCGCGTGTTCGGATGGTGAGCACACGGCGCCGGGAGCTCGGCCAGAACTTCCTGCGCGACCCCAACATCCTCGAGGTGATCGGCCGGGCGAGCGAGCTGTCGGAGCATGACGTGGTGCTGGAGATCGGCGGCGGCGAAGGCGTGCTGTCCGCCTATTTGGCGCCACGTGTGGACTGGGTGCACGTGGTGGAGGTGGACGAGCGTCTGTGCGCGGTGCTGCACGAGCGGCTCGCCACCTGCGGCAACGTGACGATCTGGCCGGGCGACGCGATGCGCGTCGATCTGACCGGAATGGTCCCCGCCGCCTGCAAGGTGGTGGCCAACCTGCCGTACGGAATCGCGGCCGCGGTGGTGCTTCGCACGATCGAGGAGCTGCCAGGTGTGAAGATGTGGGTGGTGATGATGCAGCGCGAGGTGGGCCAACGGTTGGCGGCGCAACCGGGCATCCGGTTGTACGGCGTGAGCTCGGTGTTGGCGCAGCTGGCCGGTACGGTGCGGATCGTCCGCGCGATTCCCCGCACCGTGTTCCAGCCGGTGCCCAATGTGGATTCTGTGTTGGTGAAGATCGTGCGCACCCACCAAGCACCCACGCCCGCGGTGCGCCGACTGGTGGGCGCCGCTTTCGCGCACCGCCGCAAGGCGCTCGCCCGCTCGCTGGCGCTGGCGGGCGTCGCCGGGCGCGAGCGCGTGCGCGAGGCGCTCGCCCGCCTCGATCTGCCGCTGGACGTGCGCGCCGAGCGACTGTCGCCGCAGCAGTTCGTGGCGCTGGCGCAGGAGCTTGGCCTGTGAGCCGGCGGCCGAGACGACCGCGGGACGCCCGATGACCAAGCTGCCGTTGGTGGCGCTGGCGCCGGCGAAGATCAACCTCGGGTTGTTCCTCGGCCCCACGCGCGCCGACGGCCGCCACGAGCTGGCGACGGTGATGCAGTCGATCTCGCTCGCCGACGAGCTCACGCTGACGGCCGCCGATCCCGCCGCGGCGGGCGACGGGCGGACGGCCAGAGGCGGGGACACGCCTGCCACAGTGCACGGCGATGTGGTCGTGTGCCCCGGCGTCGCCGGGGCGGCCGAGGACAACCTGGCCGCGCGCGCGCTTGCGGCTTTCCGCGAAGCCACCGGCTGGGACGCTCCGCCGCTGCGGTTGAGCATCGTCAAGCAGGTGCCGGTCGCGGCTGGTCTCGGAGGAGGCTCCGGGGACGCCGCCGCCGCGCTGCGCCTCGCCGCGACCGCGTCGGGCTTGGGGGACGAGGAGCTGCTTGCCGGGCTGGCCCGCGCGCTCGGCGCCGACGTGCCCGCCCAGGTGCAGCCCGGGCGCTGGCTGGCCGGCGGCGCGGGCGAGGTGTTGCGGCAGCTCCCCGACCCGATCGTTGCCCTGGGGGTGCTGGTGCTGCCGGTCGCGCGCGCTCTCTCCACGGCGGACGTGTACGCGCAGGCCGACCGCATGGGGCTCGCGCGGGATCGGGCCGAGCTGGGCGAGGCCCACCGCGCGCTCGCCGCCGCGCTCGCTGACGGCTCGCCGCTGCCGCCTGCGGAGCTGCTGCGCAACGACCTCGAAGAGGCCGCCCGCGCGCTCTGCCCGGAGATCGACGCCGCCCTGCTGGAGGCCCGCTCTGCGGAGGCCGACGCGACGCTCCTCAGCGGTTCCGGTCCCACCGTGCTCGGTCTGTTTGCCGGCTCGCGCGGCCCTGCCCGGGTACGCGCGGCCGCCCGCGCGCTGGCCGAGCGCGTGCCCGCGCCGATCGCCGCCGAGCCGGTGGTGGCGGGGTTCGCCCGGCCAGCTGCCTCCCGGTAGGTAACAATTGGAAGCCGCCGATGAGCGAAACCGATGTCACCTACCTCGTAGCCGCGTGCGCGGCCGTGTTCAGTTTGGCGCTGTTCGTCGGGCTGATCTTGGCTCCAGCCTGGTCGGCGTATGCGCGCATCTGGGAGCGGCTGGCCGCAGGCGTGCTGTCGCTGTACGTGCTGGGGGTACTGGTGGGTGTCGGCGTCGCCGCGGGTTTGGCCGTCGTCTACTTCTTCGTCTGAGCCCGTGGCCGAGCTGAGCACCCTCGATGCCGTCACCGAGGCGGTCGAGTCGGGCGCCGGTCTGCCCGAGGTGGTGCGGGCGGCGGCGCGCGCGCTGGACGCCAGTCTCGCCGTCACCGACGCGCAGGGGGGGACGCTGGCGGTGGCGGCCCGCTCGCCTTCGGAAGAGCGCATCCTGTTGGCGGGCGGCGACGGCGTGAGCAGCATCCCGCTGCGTGTGGCCGACGCGGTGGTTGGTTCGCTGAAGTTGCGCGCGCGCACGGAGCCCAGCGCGTCGATGCGGCGGCTGCTGGTGACGATGATCGCCTCCGAGGTGGAGCGCGTGCGGGCGCCCGGCCGCGCCTCCGAGGACGCCGCCGCCGAGTTTCTGCACGCGATCCTCGCGCGCGAGTGCGACGGCGAGGAGCTGCTGGCGCGTGGACGCGAGCTGTCGTTGCAGCTGCAGGACGGCGCCAGCATGATCGTCGCCCGCGCCCACCCCCAGGCGCCTACCGAGGATGGTTGGCGCTCGCGCGTGCGGGCGGTGGCCGAGCGCGGCGCGCGGGCTGTGGTGAGCCGCTCGATCGCCGCCCTCAGCGAGCGCGAGAACGGCGCGCCCGGCGCCGAAGCGCTGCTGCTGGTGCCGGGTGGCGAGGACACGGTGGCGGCGCGCGCGGCCGACTCGGTGCTGCGCGAGCTGCAGGCCGGTTTGCCCGCCTGCACGTTCGCGGTCGGCCGCAGTCGCATCGCCGAGCACCCCTCCGACCTCTCGCGCGCCGCCAGCGAGGCGCTGCTGGCGGCCAACGTCGCCGAGGGCTCTGGCGCAGTGGGCCCGGGCGCGGCGGGCCCGGGTGGGGGCGGCGGCGGCCAGGAGAGCGCGCTGGCGTTCGACCAGACGGGCGCCTACCGGCTGCTGCTGTCGACGATGAGCGACAATCCGAGCGAGCTGCAGCGCTTCTACGCCGAGACCGTGGAGCCGCTGGTGGCCTACGACGAGCAGTACGAGACCGAGCTGGTGCGCACGCTGGAGACGTTCCTCGACGCCGACGGCAACGTCGCCGGCACCGCGCAGCGCCTCTTCACCCACCGCCACACGGTCTACTACCGCCTGGAGCGGGTGCGCGAGCTGTCCGGCCTCGACGTCGGCTCCAGCGACGGCCGCGAGAAGCTCAGCCTCGGGCTGAAGGCGATGCGCGTGCTCGGCATCGCCCACACCGGCGGCCCCGCGTCGGAGGCCGGCGCCGGCGCCGGCCGCGTCCCGCGGGGCTCGCGGCGGTCTTGATGGCTACGATGAAACCCCGTTGGGGGGTCGTCCAACGGCAGGACATCAGGTTTTGGTCCTGAGAATCGGGGTTCGAGTCCCTGCCCCCCAGTGCCGAAGAGGTATGCGATGAACGCTCCAACCGTGGTAGTGCTGGCAGCCGGACAGGGAACGAGGATGCGCTCGGCGACGCCGAAGGTGCTGCACGAGATTTGTGGGCGGCCGATGGGCCTGTGGCCGGTGGTGGCGGCGCTCCAGGCCGGGGCGGGCAAGGTGGTGGTGGTGGACTCGCCGGCGCGGCCGCTGGCAGACGTATTGCTGGCCGAAAGGGGGATGCTCGCCGAAGGCGAGTGTCGCCCCGCTTCGGCCGGGGTGGAGCTGGTCGTCCAGCCGGTGTCGAACGGCACCGGCGGTGCGGTGATCGCGGCGGCCGACGCGATCGACCGGGCGGCGCCCGTGGTGGTGCTGAGCGGCGACGTGCCGCTGGTGAGTGCCGGGGCGATCGCCGAGCTGGCGGCGGCGCACGCTGAGAGTGGCGCCGCGGCCACGATGGCGAGCACCCTCCTCGACGATCCCAGCGGATATGGCCGCGTGGTGCGTGACGCGGACGGGGCGGTGGCGCGCGTGGTGGAGACCAAGAAGGCGGGCGACGCGACCGCCGAGGAGCTGGAGATCCGCGAGGTGAACACCGGCATCTACGCGTTTGCCGGCGAGGCGCTGCTGCGAGTGCTGCCGCGGCTGAGCGCCGACAACGCCCAGGGGGAGCTGTATCTGCCGCAGGTGTTGGATTTGCTGCGGGCCGACGGCGAAGCGGTGAGGGTGCACGCGGTGGACGACCCCAACCTCGTGCTGGGCGTCAACGACCGCGTGGCGCTGGCGACCGTGCGGGCCATCGCCCAGCGCGCGATCCTCGAGCGGCACATGCTCGCCGGCGTGACGATCCTCGACCCGGCCGCCACCTATGTGGACGTGGACGTGCGGATCGGACAGGACGCCCGCATCGAACCCGGCACCTCGCTGCGCGGCGCGACAGAGGTGGGCGAGGGCGCCGTGGTGGGGCCGCACACCACGCTCACCGACACGTTTGTCGGCCCAGCCGCGACGGTGGGGCCGCACACCACCGCGATCGACTCGCAGATCGGCGAGCGCGCGACCGTGCGGGTCGCCTGGCTGGATCGCGCCGTGGTCGGCGCCGACGCGAGCGTGGGCCCCTTCGCCTACCTGCGCCCCGACGCGGTGGTGAGCGAGGGCGCGAAGGTGGGCACGTTCGTGGAGGTCAAGAACTCCACGATCGGCCCGGGCGCGAAAGTCCCCCACCTCTCCTACATCGGCGACGCCGACGTGGGCGAGCGCGCGAATCTCGGCGCGGGCACGATCACCGCCAACTACGACGGCCACGAAAAGCACCGCACGACGATCGGCAAGCGCGTGCGCGGCGGCGTGGACACCGCGTTGGTGGCGCCCGTGACGGTGGGCGACGACGCGTACACGGCCGCCGGCTCGGTGATCACCGAGGACGTGCCGCCGGGCGCTTTGGGCGTGGCGCGCGCGCGCCAGCAGAACCGCGAGGGGTACGCCGAACGTCGCGAGAGCGCTTTACACTCCGAGAAGCAATGAGCAGCGCGATCGATACGCGCGCGCAGACCGCCACCAGCCTGCCGATCGACTACAACAAGCGGCTGATGCTGTTCGCCGGGCGCGCGAACCCGCAGCTGGCTGTGGACATCGCCGGCAAGCTGCAGATGGACCCGGGCCGGGTGACGCTGAAGACGTTCTCCAACGGCGAGGTGTACTGCCGCTACGAGGAGTCGATCCGCGGCGCCGACGTGTTCATCGTGCAGCCCACCTGCGGCAACCGGCAGACGGGGGTGACCGCCAACGACTCGCTGATGGAGCTGCTGTTCATGATCGACGCGGCGGTGGGCGCCTCCGCGCACCGTGTGATCGCCGTGACCCCGTGGTTTGGCTACTCCCGCCAGGACAAGAAGTCGGCCCCGCGCGAGCCGATCTCGGCGCGGCTGGTGGCGCGGATGCTGGAGGCGGCGGGCGCCGACCGCGTGCTGACGATGGATCTGCACGCCGGCCAGATCCAGGGCTTCTTTCAGAAACCGGTGGACCACATGACGGCGCTGTTCATGCTCACCCAGTATTTCGACGACCTCGGCCTCTCCGACCTGGTGGTGGTCGCCCCCGACGCGGGCCGCGTGAAGCTCAACAAGAAGTTCGCCTCGAAGATCGGCGCCGAGCTGGCGATCCTCGACAAGGAGCGCCCGGCGCAGCAGGTCGCCGAGATCGGCTACGTGATCGGCGACGTGAAGGGCAAGACCGCGGTGATCGTGGACGACATGATCGATACCGCCGGCACGCTGGCGGCGGCCACCCAGACGGTGTACGAAGCGGGCGCCAAGAGCGTGTATGCGGCCGCCACCCACGGCGTGTTCTCCGGCGCCGCCTTCGAGAACCTCGTGGCGTGCGGTTTGAAGGAGATCGTCGTCACCGACACGATCCCGGTGCCCGCCGAGCGCCCCGAGAACATCCGCGTGCTTCCCTGCGCGGATTTGCTCACCGACTCGATCCGCCGGATCTTCACCGACGACTCGGTGAGCGAAGTGTTCGGCGGCGAGAACCAGCTGTTCTGAGCCGTCCCGGGATCGCGTCGCCCCGGCGGTTGCGCGCGAGGGGACGCACGTTGCATGCGAGGGGGCGCACTTGAATGCTTTCTTTTTGGACGCCAACCAACTCTAGACCCCATTTTTGTTGTCAAGATTTGGTTGGCGTGCAGAAAGTTTGTTTGACCGCGCACGCCAACCTTCGTTTGACCGCGCACGCCAACCACCTGGTTGGTCCGCGCGGCGAACGATTGCTAAAGTCCTCGATCCGCCGATGGCAGACGAGACCGCAACCAAGCTAGATGTGCGCACCCGCCCAGCGGGCGGCTCGCGCGCGGCCAGGCGCGTGCGCCGCGACGGCCGCGTGCCCGGCGTGCTGTATGGCGGCGGCGAGGAGCTGCTGACGTTCGACGTGGACGCCCGCGAGCTGCGCCTCGCGCTGGCGGGCGTGGGCGCGGTGCTGGACCTCAGCGTGGACGGTGGCAAGCCGACCCCGGTGATGCTGAAGGAGGCCCAGCGCCACCCGGTGCGCGGCGAGACGGTGCACGTGGACTTGCTGCGCGTGCGCTTGGACAAGCCGATCCAGGCGGTGGTGGCGCTGGAGCTCACCGACCTGGACACGTCTCCCGGCATCCGCGAAGGCGGCGTGCTGGAGCAGATCACGCGCGAGGTGAACGTGGAAGCGCTGCCGACCGCGATCCCGGAGGCGATCGTGCACTCGGTGGCGGAGATGCGGATCAGCGAGACGCTGACGCTGGCCGCGATCGCGCCGCCGGCCGGCGTGACGCTGATGGACCCGTTGGAGGAGACGGTGGTGGCGACGATCACCCCGCCGCGTCTGCAGACCGAAGCGGACGCCGAGATCGAAGCGGAGACCGAGGTCGTCGGCGAGGCCGAGAAGGCCGAGGGCGCCGAAGGCGGCGCCTCCGCCGAGGGGTAGCGCCCCCTCCGGGCGGTCCGTTTGCGGCGGCCATTCGCCGGCAGGCGCGCGCACGGCGCAACCGCGAGCGGCGCGGTGGACTGGCTGATCGTGGGTTTGGGCAACCCGGGGCGCGAGTATGCGCGCACCCGCCACAACGTGGGCTTCATGGTCGCCGACGCGCTGGCGGAGCGGTGGGGCCTCCCGCGCCCCAAAGCGCGCTTCCGCGGCTTGTTGGCTGAGGGGCGCACGGGGCCGGGCGGCCCCCGCGTGGCGGTGCTGTGGCCGCAGACGTACATGAACGAAGCGGGCCGCTCCGCCGGCCCGGCGCGTGGCACGTACAAGTTGCCGCTGGAGCAGGTGGTGGCGGTGCACGACGAGATCGATATCGCGTTCGGCGAGATCCGCACGCGTCTCGGCGGCGGCCTCGCCGGCCACAACGGCTTGAAGTCGCTGAAGCGGGAGCTGGGGGGTGGCGGCTTCTGGCGGGTGCGGGTGGGCGTGGGCCGCCCGAACTCGACGGACCCGGAGATCGTCTCCGCGCACGTGCTGGGCCGCTTCCGCGAGCCGCAGGAGGAGGTGGCCGCGCTGGTCGAACGCGCGGCCGACGAGGTGGAGCGGCTGCTGCTGGCGGAGCCCTCGGAGCAGCCATGAGCCTGCGCGCGCTGCTGGGCTACGTGCACGAGGACCCCGGCGGCGCCCGCCTGGCGAACGAGGGCGGCCGCGCGTTCGTGTCGGCGTCGCTGCGCCCGTATGCGATCGCGGCGCTGGCCGAGAGCGGCGCGGCGGCTACGCGGGCGACGCTGGTGGTGGTGGGCGACGACCGCGCGGCGCGCGAACTGGCAAGCGACTTGCGCGCGTGGCTGGCGCCGCGAAAGGTGCGTTACTACCCCTCGCGCGGGGTGACGTACGAGTCGCACTTGACGCCCCCGGCGCATTTGATCGGGTTGCGTGTGGCGGCGCTGGACGCGCTGCTCGCCCACGACGAGGCCACCGAGCCGCCGGTGGTGGTCGTGTCGGCGGTGGCGCTGTCGGAGAAGGTGCCCGACCCGGAGCTGCGCCCGCGCTCGTTCACGCTGCGCCGCGGCGAGCTGCTGGATCTCGAGGAGTGCGCGCAGGAGCTGGTCGCCGCCGGCTACGAGCGAACCGACCAAGTGGAGGAGCGCGGCCAGTTTGCCGTGCGCGGCGGCATCCTCGACGTGTTCCCCGCGACCGAGGAGCGCGCGGTGCGGGTGGACATGTTCGACGTGGAGATCGAAGCGCTGCGGTGGTTTTCGACCTTCACGCAGCGCTCGCTGGGCGAGGTGGAGCAGGTGGAGATCGCCCCCGCAGCGGAGCTGGCGGCAGAGCACCGCGAGTTGGCCGAGATCGCGGCGCTGGAGGACGAGAGCGAGCGCCCCGACATCGCTCAGCTGCTGCCGGTGGAGCGGTTTGGCTCGCTGCTGGACTTGATGGACGGAGAGATCGAGCTTGTGGTGGCTGCCGAGGAGGAGATCGACCCAGCCTTGCAAGACCATTGGAGCGACGTGTGCGCCGCATTTCACGACGCGGACGCTCACCACCTGTATGTGAGCCCCGGGGAGATCCAGGCGGCGCTCGCCGCACGCACGCGGATCTGGTTGTCGTCGCTGGCGAGCGACCAGGAGATCGAGCTGCGCGCCCAGTCGGCGGACACGGCGGCACGCTCGCTGGCCGAAGCGGAGCCGCAGTTGGAGAAGCTGGTGCGCTCGGGATACCGCACGGTGGTCGCCTTCCCCCGCCGCGGCGAGGGCGAGCGCGCGGCGTACAACTTGGCGCGGCTGAAAGCGTCATGGCTGGACGGCGGGGCGAGCGTGGCGGTGGACGCGGCCCCTCTGGAGGCCTCCCTGCGCTTCGCCGCGGCCTCGCTGCGCGAGGGCTTCGTGGCCCCCTCGCTGAAGCTGGCGGTGTTCCCCGAGCACCGCCTGCTGCGCCGCCGCCGGGCCGAGCGTCCGGACGTGGCGAGCGACGGCCGCCCCCGCCGAGGCGCGCTGCGCTCGTTCACGGAGCTGCGCACGGGGGACATCGTGGTGCACGAGGACCACGGCGTGGCGCGTTTCGCCGGCTTCGAGACGCGCACGGTGGCGGGCGTGACGCGCGACTACCTGTACCTCGAATACCAGGGCGACGACCGCGTGTACGTCCCCACCGAACAGCTGGCGAAGATCTCTCGCTACATGGGGGCAGGCAGTGACCATCCCCCGCTCTCGAAATTGGGAGGCTCGCGCTGGGAGGCGATGAAGGCGCGCGCCCGCCGCGCGGCGCAGGAGCTGGCGGGGGAGCTGCTCGCCCTGTACGCCGAGCGCCGCCGCCGCGCCGGGCACGTGTTCGAGCCCGACTCGGAGTGGGAGCGCGAGCTGGAGGAGCGCTTCCCCTACACCGAGACCCCCGACCAGCGCGACGCGATCGAGGCGGTGAAGGGGGACATGGAGTCGGGGCGGCCGATGGACCGGCTGATCTGCGGCGACGTGCGGTACGGCAAGACCGAGGTGGCGCTGCGCGCGGCGTTCAAGGCGGCCACGCAGGGCAAGCAGGTGCTGATGCTGGCGCCGACGACGATCCTTGCCCAGCAGCACTACGGCACTTTCTCCGAGCGCCTGGCGGACTACCCGGTGACGATCGACCACGTCTCACGCTTCCGCACCGCGGCCGAGCAGAAGGAGGCGATCGCCGGCTTCGCGGCGGGCGGCGTGGACATCTTGATCGGCACCCACCGGGTGCTGTCGCGCGACGTGCGCGCGAAGGACCTCGGCCTGCTGATCGTGGACGAGGAGCAGCGGTTTGGCGTCAAGCAGAAGGAGCTGCTGCGCCAGCTGAAGCTGCGCGTGGACGTGATCTCGATGTCGGCCACGCCGATCCCGCGCACGCTGCAGATGTCGCTGGCGGGGCTGCGCGACATCTCGGTGATCGAGACGCCCCCGGAAGGGCGCCGGCCGGTGCGCACGTACGTGGGCGAGTACGAGGAGGAGCTGGTGAAGCAGGCGATCGTCCGCGAGCACGGGCGCGGCGGGCAGGCCTTCTTCATGCACAACCGCGTGGAGTCGATCGAGGAGACGGCGGAGCGGTTGCGCGCGTTGTGCCCGGGGGTGCGCTTCGCGGTGGCCCACGGCCAGATGGGCGACGGGGAGCTGGAGAGCGTGATGATGGACTATTTGCGCGGCGGCGCCGACGTGCTGGTGTGCACGTCGATCATCGAGTCGGGCATCGACATCCCCCAGGCGAACACGCTGATCGTGGAGCACGCGGACGCGTTCGGCCTCGCCCAGCTCTACCAGATCCGCGGCCGCGTGGGCCGCAGCCGCGAGCGCGCGTACGCCTACCTGCTGTACGACTCCGCCGCCGCCCTCACGCCGGAGGCGGCGCAGCGGCTGTCGGCGCTGTCGGACTACACCGAGCTGGGCTCGGGCTTCAAGATCGCGATGCGCGACCTGGAGATCCGCGGCGCCGGCAACCTGCTGGGCGACGAGCAGTCGGGGCATGTGGCGGCGCTGGGGTTCGAGCTGTACATGCAGATGCTCGACGAGGCCGTCCACGCCGCCGGCCCTGCCGGTGAGGACGGCGTTCCCGAGGAGGAGCTGCCCGAGCCGGTGCGGCTGGACGTCAATGTGGACGCGTACGTGCCCCCCGACTATGTCCCCTACGAGCAGGCGAAGATCGAGATCCACCGCCGCGTGGCATCGGCGCTGGAGGTGGCCGACGTGGAGCGGCTGCGCGAGGAGCTGGAAGACCGCTTCGGCCCGTTGCCGGACCCGCTGGCCAACCTGCTGTCGCTGCAGCGCGCCCGCATCAAGCTGGGCCAGGCGGGCGCGCGCGCGGTGAGCTTCCGCGGCGACCGTTTGGCGGTGACGCCGATCGACCTCGACTCGGCGCGCGCCAAGCGCTTGCGCGAGCAGCTGCCGGAGGCGCTGTACGAGGCGGGCAAATCGCAGGTGTCGGTGCGGGTCCCGCCCGAGGGCAGGGAGCGGTTTGGCGCGGTCGTGCACGCGGCCGACGTGCTGCTGTCGGTGGTGCGCGAGGCAGCCTGATCTCGTGGTGGGAGGCGGCGGGGCAGGCGCGCGGTGGCCGCCGCAACCGCGGCCCGGGAGCCGGCTGTCGGAGACACGCGGCCCCCGCCGCGGCCTCCCTTGACCCCACGTTGAAGAACTCCTTAAACACGGCTTATCGATTTCCGCTAGAGTGCCCGCGTCGTGATCAAATCGATTCGTTGGATAGCGGCGCTGGGCGCCGTTTTGTTTGCCTCGGGTGGGATCGCCGCGTGCGGTGGCGGTGTGCCGAGCGACGCCGTGGTGCAGGTCAACGGCCAGCCGATCACCAAGGTGACGTTCGAACACTGGCTGGACGTGGCGGCATCGGCGAGCGCGGCGGCGACGCCGGGCAGCAAACCGGTGGTGCCGGACCCGCCGAGCTACAGCAAATGCGTGGAACACCTCAAAGCGATCGAACCGAAGCCGGCGAAGGGCCAGAAGCCGAAGACCGAAGCTGAGCTGAAGACGCAGTGCGAACAGCAGTACAAGGCGCTGCAGCAGACCACGCTGGGCTTTTTGATCAGCGCCGACTGGGTGATCGGCCAGGCCGAAGAACAGGGCGTCAAGCTGAGCGACAAGGAAGTGGCGAAGAAGTTCAATCAGCTCAAGAAGCAGCAGTTCCCCAAGGAAGCCGAATTCCAGAAATTCCTGAGCACCACCGGGCAGTCGGTGTCGGACCTGCTGCTGCGCGTGAAGCTCAGCATGCTGACGACCAAAATCCAGGAAAAAATCACCAAGGAAGCGAAAAAGAACGTCAGCTCATCCGCGGTCAGCAAGTACTACAACGAACACAAGTCGCAGTACGGCAAACCGGAATCGCGAGACATCAGGATCGTGCTGACCAAAGGCGAAGCGGAAGCCAAGCAGGCCAAGAAGGAAATCGAATCCGGCAAGAGCTTCGCCAGTGTGGCCAAGAGCAAGTCGATCGACCCGACCAGCAAGAGCACCGGCGGCGAAATCAAGGGCGTGGTCAAGGGCCAGGAGCAGAAGGCGCTCTCCGAAGCGGTGTTCGCCGCCACGAAGGGCGTGCTGGGCGGTCCCGTGAAGACCCCGTTTGGCTACTACGTGTACGAAGTGAAAGCGATCACCCCCTCCAGCCAGCAGAGCCTGTCGCAGGTCAAAGAAACAGTCAAAAGCCAGCTGGCGGCCACGCAGCAGCAGACGGCGCTTACGAAGTTCGTCAAAGAATTCGAAACCAGGTGGAAGAACCGCACCGAATGCCGCGCCGGCTTCGTGATGCAGCGCTGCAAGGAGTACAAGGCGCCGAAGACCACCGCCACGCCGGCCACCCCCGTGCCGACGACCACGCCGGCCGGTTAGCGCCTCGCCCGATCTCCGCGGGCGTCAACGCCTGCGGAACACGGGTATCGTAGGCGCGCCTTCCCCGCCATCGAACATGGCGTATGGCGGGCAACCGAGCGATGAGCCAGATCGACAGAGTCCACGCCCGCCAGATCCTCGACAGCCGGGGCAACCCGACGGTTGAGGTGGAGGTCGCGCTGCGCTCCGGCGCGCGCGGCCACGCGGCCGTACCCTCGGGGGCCTCGACGGGCGAGTTCGAGGCGACCGAGCTGCGCGACGGCGGCGAGTGCTGGAACGGGAAGGGCGTGGGCCGTGCGGTGGCGGGCGTCAACGGCGAGGTCGCCGCGGCGGTGAGAGGCCTCGACGCGGGAGACCAAGAGGGCCTCGATCGCGCGCTGATCGAGCTGGACGGCACCCCGACGAAGTCGCGCTTGGGCGCCAACGCGATCCTCGGCGTGTCGCTGGCCGCGGCGCACGCGCAGGCGGCGGAGGAGGGCATGCCCCTGTGGCGCTACCTCGGCGGCGAGGCCGCCCGGGTGCTGCCGGTGCCGATGATGAACGTGTTGAACGGCGGCGCGCACGCCGACAACAGCGTGGACTTCCAGGAGTTCATGGTGGTGCCGCGCGGCGCTGGGAGCTTCTCGGAGTGTTTGCGTATGGGCGTGGAGGTGTTCCACGCGCTGAAGGCCACCCTGCACGGGCGCGGCCTCTCCACCGCGGTTGGCGACGAGGGTGGCTTCGCCCCCAATTTGGCCTCCAACGAGGAGGCGCTGCGGGTGCTGGTGGCTGCGATCGAGGCGGCCGGGTATCAGCCCGGCGCCGACGTGGCGATCGCGCTGGACCCCGCCACCAGCGAGTTCTACCGCGACGGCGCCTACGCGCTGGAGCACGAGGGCCGCACGCTGAGCGCGGCCGAGCTGACCGACTACTGGGCCACGCTTGCGGCGCGCTACCCGATCGTCTCGCTCGAGGACGGTATGGCCGAGGAGGACTGGGATGGCTGGAAGATCCTCACCGAACGTGTCGGCGAGCACCTGCAGCTGGTGGGGGACGACATCTTCGTCACCAACACCGAGCGCCTGCGGCGGGGAGTCGAGCTGGGCGTGGCCAACTCGATCCTCGTCAAGGTCAACCAGATCGGCACGCTCACCGAGACGCTGGCCGCGATCGCGATGGCGCGCGAGGCCGGCTACACGGCGGTGATGAGCCACCGCTCGGGCGAGACCGAGGACGTGACGATCGCCGACCTCGCCGTGGCCACGGGCTGTGGCCAGATCAAGACCGGCGCCCCCTCGCGATCCGATCGTACCGCCAAGTACAACCAGCTGCTGCGCATCGAGGAGCAGCTCGGCGCCGATGCCGAGTTCCCCGGACGCGCCGTTTTCCGCAGCTGAGTCGCGGCGCGGGCGCCAACCACCTGCAACGCCACCGGCAGGGCTCCCGCCGCCGGCGGCGAATGCGAAGAGAGGATGCGACCGACTGTTACGCGCGTGCGCTGGGACCGGCTGGGCCGCATGGCGATGCTGTGCGTGCTGGCGGCACTCCTCTATCTCTACCTCACCGCCGGCGTGTCGCTGGTGTCGACCTGGAAAGAGGCGCGCGGCGACAGCGCCCAGCTGACGGCGCTGGAGCGCCAGCACGCGTCCCTCGAGGCACAGCATGCCGCGCTCGCCAGTCCCACCACGGTGATGCGGGAAGCCCGTCGTCTCGGCATGGTGCGCCCCGGCGAGCAGACCTACGTGATCACGGGCCTGCCGTCCAACTGAGCGCTGCTACCCTCGCGGCCCGTGCCGGGCTTCGAGAACGCGATCCACCAATGGCGCCAGGGTCAGCGCCGCGTCGAGCGGGCTCCCCCGGAGCGAGGCCCGTTGCTGGAGCGCGTGGTGGAGGGTTTGGTGGCTGAGCTGCGCCGGCGCCTGGGCGGCCGCTTTTCGGTGGAGGAGCTGGCGCAGCTGTACGAACGCGGCACCTCGTGGTGCCTGCAGCGGGCGATGGAGCTGGCCCCCGAGGATCCGTGGGCGTGGGATTCGGGCACTGTTGTGGACGCCGCCTTCGGCCGGTATGTGCGCGAGGCATCCGACTACGCCGGAGGCCGTCAGGTGCTGACGGACTGAACAGGCCTCTAGTCGTCCCCGCCGACCCGGCGGATGACGATCTGGTCTTCCTCGATGAGGACCTCGACCGGACGATGGCCGGCCCAGTGCTCGGCGTAGATCGGGTTGTCCTGCACGGCGGGGTCCAACCACAGCCCGTAGCCCTCCTCGCCGTGGTCGAAGGTCCCCTCGAGCGGCTCGTTGGCGCGGGCGGTGGTACGCCGGCGGCCGCGCCCTCCGCGCCGGCCGCGCCGGCGCGGAGGGGCTGCACCATCCTCTCCCTCTGCTTCTTCGTCTTCCTCTCCAGCTTCGGCCCGTTCGGCCCGTTCGGCCCGCTCCCGCTCGGCTGCCGCTTCGGCCTCGGCGCGTTCGCGCTCCGCCTCCTGCGCGGCCGCCTCCAGCTCGGCGGCGATCAGCGCGTCGTCCTCGGCGCGAAGGTCGATCTCCTCGCTGAAGTCGGCCGCGACTGCACCCGGCGCGGCCTCCTCGCTTCCGACCAGCTCGTTTTGGCGCTTGAACTGCTCGATCTCCTGCACGGTCACCTCGAGCTGGTGGGCGATCCACGCGTCGGTGCGACCCTGGCGCACCCAGGCGCGGATCTGGTTGAGTTGGGGACGCAGCGACTTACGTGCCATCGACGGTCCGGGAGACTAGCGCATGACGCCCCGCGCGGCTGTGAGCCCGGTGGGCGGCGGATTGCACGTGGCGCCGGATGGGGGTCGCGGCAGAAATTCAGGCCCCGGCGCGTTGTATTGCCGGGGCCTAGCGCCCACCGGACAAAAGCTCCATCCGCGTTTGCGCGGGTCCGGGCTATATGCTTGCCTTTGGCCTTGGTCTGCGGGTAATCACCGGTATTCCGTTGGCCGAACGGAAGGTTGAACCAATGCTGGTGTTGACGCGCAAGACCAATCAGAGCATCATGATCGGCGACGACATCGAGGTGTCGGTGCTGTCGGTGGTCGGCGAGAAGGTGCGCATCGGCATCCAGGCGCCGCCCGACGTGCCGGTGTTCCGCACCGAGATCTACCTCGAGATCCAGCGCCAGCAGGTTGAAGGCAAGCCGACCGAGGAGATCCGCTCCGAGGTGGACGAGGCGATCCAGGAGCTGGGCGAGAGCTGACGGCGGCGCGCCGCGCCTGGCGCCTCGCCCGGAACCCGCTCCGCGCCGCGCGCTACCCCAGCAGCTCGTAGAGCGTGAAGAACATCGCCGCGGCGACGGCGACGGCGGTGAGGATCAGCGCGAGCACGAGCAGCACGAAGCGGACGGTGCCGCGCCGGTTACGCTTCTCCACGTTCCGTTTGAGCGCCCGCTGTTCGGCGGTGCGCCGCAGCGAGTCGCGGCGACGACGGTCGAGCGAGGCCTCCTCGGCGAACGCCTCCTCGATCTCGGCGACGGTGCGTCGCATGCGCATTGCCTGCATGGCCATCCCAAACTAGCCCCGGCCTCTACCCCACCGGCGCCTTGCCCTCGGCGCGCTCGTAGACCTTGACGAAGCGCAGGTAGTTCTGCGCGATCTGCTGGGCGGCGACGCGCCGTTCGGTCTTGCCGTCGACATACGCTTTGAGCGGGTCCCACCAGATCGAGCGGCCGATGGCGAAGCCGACGAAGCCGTCGACCGAGGCAGCTTCGGTGAGCCAGTGGTCGACCTTCGCCTCGCTGGCGCCGCGGCCGAGCACCACGCACACGACGCCGTCGCGTCCGTCTGAGCGCGCCTGGGCGACAAGCATCTCGCAGTCGGCCCGGGCGTCGACCCCCTCGATCTTCCAAACGTCCACCTCGATCCCCGCGTCCTGCAGCTCGGCGATCGTGCGGCGCATCAACTCGGGCCGCAGCTCGGCGTCGTAGCGCTCGGAGTCGCCGTCCACCGACTGCAGCTGCGCGGGCGTGGCGGGCACCAGCAGCTCGAACAGGAACTTGCGCTCGCGCTGGTGCAGCCAGTCGGACAGCAGCCTGAGCTTGGTCCGCTGATCGCCGTTGCCGGCGGCGTCACCGTCGGGGTTGTAGCGCACCAGGACCTTGGTGAAGTCGGGATTGAAGCGTTCGATGTGCTCGCCGAACTGCTCGCCGTACTGGAAGTCGAACAGCTCCTGGCCGGAGCGCTCGGCGGGCATCGCCAGCCGCAGGCCCTGGGCGTGGGCCTCCTCGGGGACGGTGGAGCCGAACTGCTCGTCCACCAGCACGCCCGTCACGGCGGGGTCGGCGCCGGCTGTGACGGCGTTGCGCAGCCCCTCGAACACGAGGTGCTTGGCGTCGGCGATCATCGCCGTCTGCTCGGGGTCGGGGTCGCCGTCGATGCCGAAGAACTTCTTCTGGAACGAGCCGCGGTGGTCGAAGGCGAGGATGTAAAGCTGTTGGTCGTAGCCGAGTGAGGTCATGCCGTGACTCTACCGCCGCGGCCGTCTGGGGGGAAGCTGGGAGGGGCCTAGAATGGACCGGCGATGTCTTCGGGTGCCGATCTGTTCGTGGTGTGCAAGCAGTGCGGGTCGGAGGTGAGCCCTTACATCACCGAGTGCCCGTACTGCGGCAGCCGGCTACGCCGTCGCGCGCCGAAGCTGCCGCGCGAGCACACCCCGCAGCGCGCCTCCCAGCGCGCGCGGCTGCCGAGACCGGCGCTGAGCCGGCTGCGCCGGGGCGAGGTGGCCGGCCTGCGGGCGGAGGCGCGGCCGTACGCGACGATCGCGCTGGTGGCGAGCAGCTGCGTGGTGTGGGTGCTGACCAGCGGCGGCTACCTCTCGCTGGGCCGGCTGGCGGTGGTGGGTCCGCTGGACCGCGACTGGTGGAAGCTGCTGACGTTCCAGTTTGGCTACACGAGCGGCTTTTACCCCGGCGTGTACATGTTCTGCGCGCTGTTGTCCACTGCGATCTTCGGCTGGCTGCTGGAGCGCCGCCACGGCCCGGTGCCGGTGCTGCTGGGGTTTTTCGGCGCCGGCGTGACCGGCGCGTTGGCGGCGCTGGCCGTGTATCCGTTCCCGATCGCGATCGGCGCCAACGCCGGCGCGCTGGCGCTGCTGGCGGCGTGGGCCGTCCCCGACCTGCGGGCCGCACGCGCACGGAGCTATTACGACGGCGACCTGCTGGGCACGGCGACGATCGCGGCGGTGCTGCTGGCGATCCCCTGGGCACGCCCGGAAGCCAGCTGGCTGGCGGGCGTCACCGGCGCCGCGGTGGGGCTGGTGTTGGGCTACGGTCTCAGCACCGTGCGCGCGGAGGCCGTGTGAGCGAGCAACAGAGACCACGACAGAGAGGTTTGGCGAACATGGAGATCCGCTTTCTGGGCCACGCGGCGTTTGAGCTGCGCGACGGCGGCACGTCGGTGCTGATCGACCCCTACCTCAGCGAAAACCCCAAGGCGGCGGTGTCGGCCGACGAGCTGAGCCCCAGCGCGATATTGCTGACGCACGGTCATTTCGACCACATTGGCGACACCGAGGCGATCGCCAAGCGCAGCGGCGCCGACGTGGTGGCGATCGTGGAGATCGCGCACGAGCTGAAGGCGAGAGGCGTGGAGAACGTGCACGACCCCAACCTCGGTGGGACGGTGGAGTTCGATTGGGGGTGGGTGCGTTTGGTGCCCGCCTGGCACACCTCCACCACCCCGAGGGGCACCGCCAACGTGCCGGCCGGGCTGGTGGTGGGGATCGGCGGCAAGGTGATCTACCACCTCGGCGACACCACGTTGTTCTCCGACCTGCAGCTGGTGGGCCGCCGCCAGCCGATCGACGTGGCGCTGATGTGCATAGGCGGCCACTACACGATGGATCGCATCGACGCGTTGGAGGCCGCGCGGCTGGTGGGCGCCAAGCAGGTGATCCCTTGCCACTACAACACATTCCCCCCGATCGAGACCGACGTGCTGGCGTTCAAGGCCGACGTGGAAGCCGCCGGCGCCGGCGAGGTGGTGGTGTTGGAGCCGGGGGAGTCGCACACGCCATGACCCACGCGGTGGTGTTGATCGAGGCCGAACGCGACGCGCTCTCGACGCTGGGCGGCGCGCTGGCCGACATCGAGGGCGTGGCCGAGGCGTACTCGGTGACGGGCGAGTGGGATTTCGTGGCGGTCGTGCGCGTGCCCAACCACGAGCAGCTGGCGGACGTGGTCACCGGCCAGATCACCACGCTCCCGGGCGTGTCGCGCACGCAGACGATGGTCGCCTTCCAGGCCTACTCCCGTCACGATTTGGAGGCGCTGTTTTCGGTGGGGGAGTGACGCGGCCGGCGGCTGGCGTGTTCGCGGAGAGGCGTGGCGTCCATACACTGGCTGGTTGATGCCTGCGCTGCCGCTGAAGAGCGAGTATGGCCCGACACTGGGGCAGCTGCTGGCCCCCCGCTGGCGGCGCGCGTCGTGGCTAAGCCGCGCACTGTCGCTGGGCGCCGCGGCGCTGGCGGTGGCGGCGATCGCCGGTGCGGCGCTGACGCTGCTGAGCCCGACCGTCTCCCACGCAGGCTCCGTGGGGTTCAGCTTCGACTACGGCGGTTTGCACCGCACGAGCCCCAACCCCGGCGGGTGGGCGAAGGTGGGACGCACCGTGGGGGGCCGTTTCGAGGACTCGTTTGCGGTGGCGCCGCTGGAGCTGCCCCCCTACCGCGGCGCGCTGGGGGCGGCGCTGGCGATGTACGCGGCCGAATACATCCCGCGTTTGGCGGCCGCCCACGTCGAGGGGCAGCGCGGCTTTACGCTGCGCGGGCAGGGAAGCACGCAGATCGACGAGGTGGGCAGCTACGCCACGTACAACGTGTTTTATTCGACGACTGTGGAAGACCGGCGCATGTATGGTCGCAACGTGCTGCTGCTGCCCGACCGTGAGGGCGCGCGCAGAGGCGTGGAGATCGCGATGCTCACGGCGGTCGCCGGCAACCGCCAGGTCACGTCGCCCTTGGATGTGGGCGTGAAAGGCACGCTGGAAGAACCGCTGAGCACGTTCGCGCTGGAATAGGCCGGCGGGCCCCCCGCAACGATTACATTCACCAGCGGCGCCAACCAGGTCTGGTTGGCGCCTGTCGAGCGCTTACTGCCCGGCGCCGGCCGCCACGGGATTGGCGGCTTCGGTGGGGTTGGGTGTTTCGGTGCCGGCGGCTTCGGTTTCGACTGTGCCCCCGGACGGCGCCGGCGCGGGCGCGCCCGCTTCGGTGGTGGCCGGGGCTTCGGTCGCCGGCGGCGCGGGCGTGGTGACGGTCCCGCCGCCGGTCCCGGTGGTGGTGCCCCCGGTGGTTGCCGGTGGGCTGGCGGGGGCGATGCCGGTGCTCGTGGTGGTGCCCGCTGTGGGCGGTAGCTGGGTGGTGTCGGTGGTCACCTGCACGACCGGCGCCGGCGTGATCGGCGTTTTGGCGGTGTCGGTGGCGGCCGCGGGCGGTGTGGCGGGCGACGCTTCGGTGGTGGCGGTGGTGGGACCGTGAGCGGCGTGCGAGCCCGTGTGGTCGTCCCCGCCTTTGCCGCCAAGCGGCGGCTTGCGCGATGACCGGCGGCGGCCGGCGGCGGCCAGGCGCGCTGACCCTGCGGCGACGGCGACGTGGACGGCGCCGGTGCTGACAGGCTGCGGCACGGAGCGCACGACCTGCGGCGGGGCGGCGGCCAATGCGGCGCCGGAAGCGCTGGAGGAGGCGACGGCGGCGGGGGCCGCGGAGTGGTGGTGGACGTGGCTGGGCCCGACGGCGACCGCGCCGGCGGTGACGAGCGCGGCGGCGGCGATGGTGGCGGCGGCCTTGGTGGCGATCGCGCCGGCACCCGCGGTGACGAGCCCGCCGGCGGCGCCCGCTCCCCCCGCTCCGGCGGTCGCTCCCGCACCAGCTCCGGCGCCGAGCAGCCCGCCGGCCCCGCCGGCCGCGCCTGCGCCCCCGGTGGCCCCACCGACCGCCCCGACCCCGGCGCCGCCGGCCCCCGCGGCGTGCCCGGCCGCGGAGGAGGCGCCGAACTTGGCGAAGGCGAACTGCTTGAGCAGCACGAGGGGTCCGACGGGGAGGATGGCGGCGAGCGCGTGGTTGTTGGTTTTGAGCAGCTTGCGGAAGTTGCGGCAACGCTCGCAGTCGCGCATGTGACGGCGGGCGGGAGCGCTGAGCTTGGCCAGACCCTCGGCCACCTCGCCGAGCTCGGAGCGCACCTCCTCGCAACTGAGCGTGCGCGCCTCGGCGGCCTCGGCAAGCGAGATGCGGGCGCGCACGAGCAGCGACTTGACGGAGGGCACCGTGGTGTCCATGGCGAGCGCGATCTGCTCGTAGGAGAGCGCGTCGATCTCGCGCAGCAACAGGGCGGTGCGCTGTGTCTCGGGCAGCCGCTGGACGTCGCCGATCAGCTGGCGGAAGCCCTCGCGCCGCATGACCTGCTCGCCGGTGGAGAGGCCGTGGTCGGCGAAGTGGACGTCCATGGAGTCGACGCCGATGGCGGACGCCCGGCGCAGGTGGTTGAGCGAGCGGTTGCGCGCGATGCGATACAGCCAGGGGCGCACGTTGATGGGCCGCTCGTCGGCGAGGACGGCGTTGAAGGCGGCGGCAAACACCTCCTGGAGGACGTCCTCGGCGTCCTCGCGCGAGCCGAGCATGTGCCGGCAGAACGACAGCAGCCGCGACTGATAGCGCGAGAACAGTGTCTCGAAGGCGGCGTGCTGGCCGCGCCGGGTGAGCGCGATGAGCCGCTCGTCAGGCTGGAGCCGCAGCAGCGGGCTGGCTCCCCGCAGGCCGGGCGCGACACTCGGTTTTAGTGTGGTGACCTCCACGGCGGGTCCTTCCACGGTTCGTAAATCTCGGCTTTGTACTTACAGACACGGTAGCAACGGCGGAGTTGCGGCCGGGGCGGTGGTGGCCGCGGGGCGTCCTCTCGGGCGCCGGTCATAGACTGCGGATGGAGACAGGGGAGAAGCAGCGCAGCAACGCGCCCGGGTGGCGGAACGGTATACGCAGCCGACTTAAAATCGGCGCCTCGAAAGGGTTTGTGGGTTCGACTCCCACCCCGGGCATCGCGCGAACGGCCGGCCATGAGCGGGGTCGGTGGCGCGAGCTGGCGCGGTCAGGCGCGCGACGGTCGGCTGGCGCGCGTGAGCTCCCGCGTGAGCGCGTGGATGGATCGCTCCAGCTGCTTGATGCTGGCGGTGTCTACCCGGTCGAGTCCGATGGTGCGGTTGACCCAGGCGTTGATCTCACGGTGGCTGCGCCCGTCGCGGCGGTGCAGTTCGGCCACCAGGCGACTGCGCTCCTGGCGCAGCTGGGCGCGACGCTCGAACGCGGCCACCGGGGCCGGCTGGTGGGGAGGCTCCTCGGCGGTGGTGGTGGTGGCGGCAGCGGCGGCAGCAGCAGCGGAAACAGAGGAGGAGGCGGAGGAGGCAGAGACGGCGGCTGCTGCGGCGGAGGCGGAGGCAGAGACGGCGGCGGCTGCTGCGGGCGATGGGAACGGAGAGTGCGCTCCGGGAGGCGGACCGAACAGGGTCATCTGGGCGGCGAACTCGGCGCTCAGGGGCACGAACTCCGCCGAGGGGGACGGCTCGCTGGCGCGCCGCTGCACCGGCTCCTCCCAGCCCTCCTCGGGCGGGTCGCGGCGCAGCGCGTGGCGCAGCTCGGCTTCGACCTCTGAGGCATGCGCGCGCAGGGTGGGATCGGCGGGCAGGTACAGCCAGCTCGGCGCGGCTGGGCGACCCGGGATCGTGCGCACGAAGCGCCCGACGATCTGACGAAAGATCAGCGGCGTTTTGGCGGCCGTCGCATACACCCCCACGCGCAGCCGCGGGATGTCGACACCCTCGGAGACCATGTTGACGGCGACGATCCACGGCTCGCGCGAGCCGCGGAAGTCGGCGAGCTTGCGCGCGGCGTTGGTGTCGGTGTGCAGCACAACCACCGGCGGGCGCCCGGTCGTCTCGTGCAGCAGCTTGGCGATTCGCCGGGCGTGCGTGGCGTCGGCGGCGACCGCGAGACCGCCCGCGTCGCGGTGGTCGTCGGCGCGCAGCGCGGTGAGCTTGGCGTGGGCCTCGCGCAGGATCCGCGGCAGCCCGTCAGGCAGCTCGGTGGAGATGGCGGTGCGGTAGCGGCGGCTGGCCTCGCGCGCGGTGAGCACCGTCTCGAACGAGGACTCGACCACGTCGTCGCCGCTGCGCCACGAGAGGGTGCCGTCGAACGTGACGAACGCCACCGGGCGGCAGATTCCCTCGGCGACGGCCTCCGCGTAGGTGTAGGAGACGTCGGGAACCACCAGGCCGTCGCGGTCGTAGCGCACGCCCGGGATCGGGGTGGCGTCGGAGCGAAACGGCGTACCTGAGAGCAGCAGCCACCGGGTGGCCGAGGCGAATGCGCGTTGAAAGCTGGTGCCCCACGCGAGCTCTTCGCCGAGATGGTGGGCCTCGTCGACGATCACGAGCATGTCGGCGGGCACCTTGGCGGCCCAGCCGCGCGGGTCGCTGGCTACGCGCGCGTAGGTGACGGCGACACCATGGAAGTCGCGTGGTGGGGCCGGACCGTTGGCGTCGGGTTGCAACTGCACCCCGAGCATCGCCGCGGCGGCCGCCCACTGACGGGTGAGCGGCGTGGTGGGACAGAGCACCGCCACGCGCGCGACGATCCGCTTGGACAGCAGATCTTTGGCGAGCTCGAGCGCGGGGCGTGTCTTGCCGGCGCCGGGCGCGGCGGAGATCAGGAACGGGCCCTCTCGCCAGTCGGCCATGTGGTCGAGCGCACGGTGTTGCCAGGCGCGCAGGGATGTCGAACGGGAGGGCGTCAAAGAGCCCGGCATCCTGCGGCACGCGGCGGACGGATCGGCCACCGACGAGCGCCGCGAAGGAGGTTGCGCGCCCCGGAGGTGACAGCGCTGCCGGCGGGCGCCTGCGACGCTCAGCGGGTAGAGTCGCCGGGCCGAATGACCGTGGACAGCACCGACAATCCCGCCTCGCCCGACCTCGCGTCGCCCGGCGCTTCCGCGTCGCGCGCACCCGAGCAGCCGGCGAGCTTCCACGGCGGTCGTTTGGTGGCGCGCCGGCTGAAGGCGCACGGAGTGAGCCGGCTGTTCACGCTGTCGGGCGGCCACCTGTTTTCGATCTACGACGGCTGTCGCGCGGAGGGCGTGGAGATCGTGGACGTGCGCCACGAGCAGACGGCGGCGTGGGCGGCGGAGGGCTGGGCGAAGGTGACGCGCGAGGTGGGCGTGTGCGCGCTGACGGCCGGGCCGGGGGTGACCAATGGGATGAGCGCGATGGCGGGCGCGCAGGCCAACCACTCGCCGATGGTGGTGCTGGGCGGCCGCGCGCCGGCGGGCCGCTGGGGCCAGGGCTCGCTGCAGGAGATCGACCACGTGCCGTTTGTGCGCCCGCTGTGCAAGCTGGCGGCGACGGCGGGCAGCACGGTGGAGATCCCGGAGCTGGTGGAGGAGGCGTTTGCCGCGGCGCGGGCCCCGCATGGAGGCCCGGCGTTTGTGGATTTGCCGATGGATTACGTGTTCATGGAGGCGCCGGAGCCGGCCGCGTGGAGTCGCGGCGGGCGCGGGACGGCGGCTTTGGGAAAAGGGGAGGAGGAGGGGGGAGGGATTGCCGCGGCGTTTTCGGGCCCGGCCGGCTTCGCCCACGGCCGCCCGGCGTCGGATGCGGCGGTGGAAAAGGCGGCGGCGCTGCTGGCGCAGGCGCGGCGGCCGGTGGTGATGGCCGGCACCGACCTGTATTGGGGCCACGGCGAGACGGCGCTGCGGGAGCTGGCGGAGGCGTTGGGGATCCCGGTGTACCTCAACGGGCTGGCCCGGGGGTGCGTGGCGGCGGACCACCCGCTGTGCTTTTCGCGCACCCGCAGCCGCGCGCTGCGCGAGGCGGATGTGGCACTGGTGGTGGGCGTGCCGATGGACTTCCGGCTGGGCTTCGGCGGCGCGCTGGGCGAGCAGACGCAGATCGTGGTGGTGGACGCGGTGGAGCCCCAGCGGCGCCACCCGCGCGAGCCGGCGGCGGAGCTGTATGGGGCGCTGAGCGAGACGCTGAGCGATTTGCGCCGCGCCGCCAGCGAGCGGGCCGGCGCGGCGGCGGCAGCCGCGAGCGAGGGGTGGGTGGCGGCGCTGCACGCGGCCGAGCGCGAGCTGCGCGAGGGGGAGCGCGCGGAGTTGGAGGACGATCGCGCGCCGCTTCACCCGCTGCGGATCTACGGGGAGCTGCGCAAGCTGCTGGACCGCGATGCGATCGTGATTGGCGACGGCGGCGACTTCGTGTCGTATGCGGGCCGCGTGGTGGACAGCTACGAGCCGGGCTGCTGGCTTGACCCGGGCCCGTACGGGTGTCTCGGCGCCGGCCTCGGGTATGCGCTGGCGGCGAAGCTGGCGCGCCCGGAGCGCCAGGTGGTGGTATTGCTGGGCGACGGCGCGTTTGGGTTTGCGGGCATGGAGCTGGACACGCTGGCGCGCCACGGCGTGAGCGTGGTGGGGGTGATGGGCAACAACGGCATCTGGGGCCTGGAGAAGCACCCGATGGAGCTGGTGTACGGCTACTCGGTGGCGGCCGATTTGCGCCCCGGCACCCGCTACGACCTGGTGGCACAGGCGCTGGGGTGCGAGGGCGAGCTGGTGGAGCGCCCCGAGCAGCTGCGCGGCGCCCTGGAACGGGCGCTGGGAGCGGGGAGGCCGGCGCTGGTGAACGTGCTGACCGACCCCGCAGTGGCGTACCCGCGCCGGTCGAACCTCGCTTAAAGCGAGGAAGCCGCCCGGCAGGGGGCGGCTTCCTCTGGTAGGCCTCGAGGGACAGGCAGGGGTACGTTCCTCAGAGGCCTCGGGGGTAGGGTGACCCGGACGGCGGGAATGCCGATCGCTCGGCACGTTCGCCCAGGTCTATGGACCGGCAGAGGACATGTAAGACACGGTGCCCTACACCTCCTCTCAGGGCAGTGTATCGGTCATCGGAATCCAATGCAAGCCCAATCGCAAAAAGATTTCAGATCGGTCATTTGCGCCACTCTTTGGAAGGCCTTGCGGATCGATTCGACCGGTTCGAGCCAGCGAGAGCGCGCCCGCAGGCATATCCGCGCGGGCAAAGAAAGCCGGTGTGCGGCGAATAAATCGGATCTTCTCGACTCCGGCTGCCCCACGGGCCCCGCGCCGCAGGGGTACTACTCCAGCCCGGCAAGCCGCAGCGCGCCACCCCGGAGGATGTCGTGCTCGGAGACCTCGACGCGGTCGAGCTCGAACGCGCGCATGGCCTCGCCGAGCAGGATCATCCCGGCGACGATGGTGGGCGCGCGATCGGGGTGCAGCCCCACCACCTGGCGCCGCTGCGCTTCGGTCATGTCGGCCAGCCGCGCCAGCAGCAGCTCGACGGTGGCCAGCAGCAGCTGGTGGCGGTGGACGCGGGTGGAGTCGTAGGGGTCGAGCTCAAGGTCGATGGCCGCCGCCGAGGTGGCGGTGCCGGCGACCGCGATCCCGTGCCGCACCGGCGCGCGCTCCTCGGGGGGCAGCCCGTCGAGGAAGATGGAGCGGGTGTCGAGCGCGAGGTTTTGCAGCTCCTCGGGTGGGGGCGGGTCGGAGTGGATGTGGCGTTCGCTCATCCGCACCACCCCCGCCTGCAGCGACACGTGGAACCCGGCGGTGTGGTTGTGCCCGACGACGAACTCCGTGGAGCCCCCGCCGATGTCGATCACCACCGTGGGCTCCTGCGAGGGCTGGCGGTCGCTCATGGCCCCGAGGAACGTCAGCTGCGCCTCTTCGTCGCCGGACAGCGTGCGCGCGTCCAGCCGGTAGTCGCGCCGCACCCGCTCGGTGAACGCGGCCCCGTCGGCGGCGTCGCGCACCGCCGAGGTGAGCACCGCCAGGTTGGCGTCGGCGCCGTGCGAGTCGATCAACTCGCGGTAGTCGCCCAGCACCGCACACGTCCGCTCCACCGCCTCGGGCGACAGCCGCCCCTGCGAGTCGACGCCCGCCCCCAGCCGCGTGACGCGCGACTGGCGCACCAGCTCGGTGATCGCCCCATCGCCCTCCACGTCGGCCAGCAGCAGGCGCGTGGAGTTGGTGCCGATGTCGACCACCGCAACGCGCATGGGCGAGGATGGTAGGCCAGCGGCCGCCGCGGAGTCGTGCCGGTGGGGCGCGGCTGGCTTGGTGGCCCGGTGGGGTAGGTACGGTGGGCTGGGTGGGCGCGCAAAGCGGGGGCCGAGCGGAAGTCGCAGGTCGGGCCGACAGCGGGGTGGCCTGGTGGGCCAGATGGGGTGGGCAGGCGGGCCTGGTGGGGCCTGGGTAGCTGACTGATTTGTGGATCGGGAGGGCGGGTTTGGATGGGCCCTTTTGCTAGACTGACGAGTCCGCCGCGGGGTGGAGCAGTCTGGTAGCTCGTCGGGCTCATAACCCGAAGGTCGCGGGTTCGAATCCCGCCCCCGCTATGTCGAACATCAGCGACCGCTCCGTCGGAGTGGGTCGCTCGTCGTTTGGCCGCGTGTCGTCAAGTCGCGTCGGGGTGGTTTGAACTCGGGCAGCCCGATAGATTCTCGCAAGTGATCGACGACGAGACTAAGAACCTGGCGATTGATGTGCTCCAGGCTGTAGGCGTTGCCCAGGCCGCGAATGAGCAGTTGCCGGTGAATGAGCTTGCCCGAATGCACGACATGTCGGTGTCGAGCCTGGGGTTCGCTATTGAGCAGTTTGAGGGCATGGGCCTGCTGTTTAGCGGCTTGGAGGAAGGCAATAGCCCGATCCTGCTCGATGCCGGCCGTCAGTATTTGAAGCGTCGGGGGGACGTTCCGCTTGAGGTTTTGAACTTCTTGCCAGCGGTCGTAGATGACCTCGACGCGCGTCAGGCGCTGATCCATGCCGGGACAAGGCTGGTTGACGAGTTTCGTTACCAACTGCTCAACGGTACGGGCGTCGATCATGCGGTCGAGTTGGTGCCACCAGCGTTTGCTCAAGCTGTCGACGAGTCGCTGGCGCTCAATCTCTTTGCGGCGTCAGTAGCGCTTATGGCCCATCTTTCTGATGGGCATCCGGCCTCGTGCGTCGCGGAGGAGATAGTGGCCGTTCAGTTGATCGAGGAGGCACGGTCGGATCTAGAAGTGAGCCATGAAAAGCAGGACCTTACAGAGAGCGAGATGGAGTCAGCTTCGGCTGAGCTGAAAGGACTCTTCGAGTTGTTTGAAGACGACGATGTGCTTGGTCTATTTGAGATGGACGAGCCGGCTGATGCGGCGGTTGCACGCCATGACCCGGTGAAGAGACAAGCAGGGGTTGTGGATCAGCGGATAGAGGCGTGGTTCAAGCCGTTTGGCTCGGCTACCCCAACTGGCTATCTCGGGGAGTAGGGCTAAAGGAAGGTGCCAGCAACTTGTCCCGCCGATCTCATGGGTCCGGGTACTGGTATGGCTAATGTCGTCTTTCGGCGTTCAGGCGGTCGTTTTCGTTGGTTAGCTTGGGCGTTATCGCGAGCGCGAGCATTTGGCTATCTCTCGTCGTGCGTGACCGTCACGTCGACCACTCGGAAAGGGCCGATTGCCCACGCGGCGTCGCGCTGGGCGGTCACGATGGTTGGATCGGAAGTGTCGCGGCAGATCTTCGCTCGTCTCGGAAGTTGCATCGTCGTGATCGAGTTGTCCGGCGAGGAGCTGCGTCGCGACCCTGGTCCCGTCCTGCTTGGGCGCACCAGCCACCGCTGGAGCAACTCGTTGCCGCGACTAAAGCCCATGACGTCGTGGTGGACGGTGCCCGGTGCCAGCGAGGCCACGTTACTTGGTATAGCCGGACTACAATCGGCGTTAATGAACGCTGCGGTAGCGGAGGATACGATCGACCGTGCGGGGCGCGCCTTGATCGACGCTGCGTCAGCGTCGGCGAAGGTGGTCTTGTTCGGTTCGCGCGCTCGTGGCGACGCGGACGATCGCAGCGACTTCGACTTTCTTGTGATCGAGCGCGACGTCGCTGATCGCTTCGCTGAGACGGCGCGCTTGGGGCGAGTCCTCGGGCGGCTATTGATTCCGGCCGACGTCGTCGTCGTCAGCGAGCGGTACGCAGAAAAGTGGGCGCCGGTGAGGGGCACCCTGGTTCACGAGGCGATGAGCCGGGGAACAGTCATTGCCGAGTCCTGAGGCGCACGAGCTGGCGTTGCTGCTTGTAGGGAAGGCCGAGGGAGACGAGTCGATCCTCGATCGCCTGCTCGACGACCACGATGTGCCCGACGATGTGCTCGGCTTCCACGTCCAGCAGGCGGTCGAGAAGCGCTTGAAGGCGGTGCTCGCCCTCAACGAAGTCGAGTATGAGCACGCACAACGTCAGCTACCTAACCGCGTTGATCGAGCAGCGGGGCATCGAACTCCCGGGATGCCGCGAGGAGATCGAGGGGCTGACGCCGTGGGCGGTCGTGGCTCGCTATGACGGCACGTTTGAGAAGGTGCTAGATCGTGCCGCGGCGCGCATGCTGGTATCGGAGTTGCAGGACTGGTCAAGAGGGCTTGTCATCGAGCGGCAGATGCTGCTGCCTCAAGCCGAAGCTGGTCAGGTCGATGACGAGAAGACCTCGGCAGCGCCCGATTGACGGTCAGCGCAAACGCCGCATCAGAGGTCCCAGAGCTCTTGTATGCGGTAGGCGCCTCTGGTCGCTGATAGGTTTTCAGTCCCCGCCCCCGCTATAGGAAAAAGCCCCGCTCAGGCGGGGTTTTTTCGTGGGGTGGAGTGGACCCGGTTTGACGGACAGCTTGATCTGGTCCCGCTTTATTAGACCACAGGATCGACTCATATGTGGCGACACAAGCGGCCCAGGACAGATCAGCGCGATCGTCCTGCACGGCTCCTCGCCTTCGGGCGGATCCGCCAGCAGTGCTTCGATGCTGACTAAGGTCATTGTGCCAAGCTGAAGTACCCCGGTCCGCTCGGAGACTAAAGACGGAGCTCTGCTCGTCAGCGGCAGAGGCTTGAGGGTTTGCTGGGCTCTGAAGCAATGCCCACGGCCGAGGACGAGGAGCGTTCCCGGGTTCCAAGCAGAAGTGCGTAGACCTCAGTGATACTTCTTGCGGGCGGCAGCTACGCAGGTTGCCCGCTCCTTCCCAGCCTTACGCTTGTCGCAGAGCTTGATCGCCAGTGCGAACTCTTGCGCCTCGTAACGCTTGTGGGCAGCTGCGATACAGGCCAATCGCTTCCTACCTTTGTGGATCTTGTCGCAGGCCTTCACAGCCGCCGCGAGTTCTTGCGCGGGTGAGAGGACCTTCGCCGGGCGACCCACAGATTTGTTGGCCAGAACGCCACCGGACCCTGGGTTCGCACTGGCCGAGCCGCTGCCAGTTGACCCAGTTGTGTTTGAGCCACCGGGCTGGCTGAGTTCTTCGGTGCCGGTAACGGGGGAACTACTTGCGGGCTGGCCCACTCCGGCTGCGTTGGAGGCGACTACTGTGCAGGTGAGTTCGTGACCGACATCTGCTGGTTGGACGACGTAGGTTGCGGTGCTCGCGCCAGCGATTGGCGACCCGTCGAGATCCCAACGATACGCGTAGGTAGTTGGCGAGTTAGACCACGTGCCAGAACTGCATGCCAGAGTGCTGCCAACGCTCGGGGTGCCCGAAATCGTCGGGTTTGCGGCGTTGGCTGGCACGTCTAGGTAGGTATACTGGTCCTTGCCGCTCATGTGGCTGGCGCCAGCCACGTTTGTAACCGTAATGTCAACCTGCCCCGTCCCTGCGGGTGCGACGGCCTCGATCTGGCTCGGCGAGATGACCGTTACTCCCTGCGCCGGTGCGCTGTCGAATGCCACCTGGTCGTTGACCGCAAACCCGGATCCTTCGATCGATACGACGTTGCCGCCTGCAGTAGGACCTGTGGCCGGGCTCACGACGGATACCACGGGCAGCGAGACGTAGCTGAACTTGTCCGCCCCTGAGGCCGCGGTCGTGCCGCCCGCCGTCGTCACTGTGACCTCGACGGTTCCACTTCCAGCGGGAGACGTGGCCTGGATCTCGGTTGGCGACAACACCACAACAGAACTCGCAGAGACGCCACCGAAGCTGACCGCCGAGGCCGACGAGAACTCACTTCCAGCCACATCGGTCACGGTCCCGCCTGCCGCCGGTCCTGAACTCGCGCTCAGCCCCGAAACCGACGGCGTCGCGGGTGGCGGCTCGTCGGGGCAACTCAGCGTCAGCAGGAGATTACCCTGCGGCGGCGGCACCTGAAACACCGGGGTCGAGACCGTTTGGCTAAGCGGGCTGCCGGGGTTGGAGCAGCCTTCCTTCGTAGCAGTCACCTGATAGAACCCCGCAAACACCTCCCACGCAAATAGTCCGTTGGAGTCCGATGTCTCCGGGTTGATCGACGGTTCCATTATCGGACTGCCCGATGGTGGCGGTAGGAATGGGCCAAGTTCGTTGTCCGACTGCAGCAGTGTCACAGTCGCGCCCGGGACAGGATTCCCATCCGTGTCCTCCACCGTTCCCGATGGGTCAACGCGGACTGGCGTACATTGATCCTTGCCATCGCTGTACATGGAATCAAATGCCGCCACGCAGTGTTGAGGTATCTCGTTCGGAGCACATAGGTAGTAGTCGCTTGGGCTCAACACCCCTCTAAGAGCGATCGCGGCGTCAAGGTCCGGAAGGGTGCAGGGCTCATAATCCGGCCCCGATGGTCCCTGTGGCGGTTGGACAGCGGGAGGGGACGGGAGTGGGGGCAAAGTGAGACACTCGGGCGTCTCGGGCGGGCAGACCACGGAACTTGAGTCCGGTGGTGGCGCCTGAACCCATCCTGCTGAAGCGACGGCTTCCTCGAAGTTACTAAGCGCTTGCGGTGCGTCGCCCTGAAGCGCAGAGCACCCGGTCCCCACACATCCAGCCACCGCGTGATCCACAATCTGAGCTGCGACATCGTCGGCCTGCTGTGTGGCGCTCACCGGGCTAAATGCGACTGGCGAGGCGCTAGCGGAGCGGGCCCCGTCCAGCGCGGCCTCGGATGCCGTGTTGGACGGCGAATGCCCAAGAAGGTCCGGCGCGCTCCTTGGTTTCGACGTGTTGGCTGCGTCTAGCTGATGCGGCGGCCGACCGTCCCCCAGCGTGGCTGTCGCGCGGGAGACCTGTGCGTCCTGCCCGCCGGCGTCGTATGAGAAGCTGGCCTCGTCCGCGGCACTTTGGCCCCCGTCTGAGGTAAGCACTGTCACCGCCGCGGTACCTGAGCCAGGTGGTGCGATGGCTGTGATTTCGTTATCGGAATCGATCACGACGTCCTGTGCCGCGGCGTCACCGAAGTAGACGGCGCGTACCGCGAGGCAGTCGGTGCCGCTGATCGTGACCGGCGTGCCCCCTGCGCTCGGTCCCGAGTCGGGCTCGACTGAACTGATCGTGATGTACGTGTAGTCGGCGAGGCTTGCGGAGTTGGTCTCCCCGCTGGGCGTCACGACGGTGACCGGGACGCTCCCGGCTCCTGGAGGTGCGACGGCGTCGATGCTGGAGTCCGACGCGACGGTGAAGGATCGCGCAGGGGTGCTTCCGAACATGACCGCCGTGGCGCCGTTGAAGCCCGTACCTGAGATCTGGACGGAGTTGCCGCCTTGATCAGACCCCGAGCTCGGCAGCAGCGCGGTCGGGGTGGGACATTCGATCGCTGTGGACATGTAGGCCGTGCCGTGCATTGGATACAGCGGCGGGACCGTCGCGACATAGGTGCCCGAACCTACCGGGCTCTCAGCGAGGCTGCCGATCGCGCTCTCCGGTTGCCCGGTCTGCTCGTCGAGCCCCGAAACGTAGGCCAACCCGATACCGCCGTCGCACCCTTGTACCGACAGCGGCGCAGACGAGCCCCAATAGACGCTGGGGACAACGCCCGACTGATCATTGAACGTCGCGCCTGTCGGCAGCGGCGTGAGCGCCGGCAGCGTGATGGCCGCCGCAGCGTTGGTCCCCGCTGTCAGGGTCAGCGGCCCGTCGGTGCCCTGTCCGACGCTGTAGGCGTTCGAGGTCGGCGCGAACGCGGTGAGGGTGTAGGTGCCGGGCGGAACCACGATCGTGTATTCGCCGTTGCCATCAGTGGGGGATTGTGCGCCGAAGCACGCGCTCGAGGCGCAGGCTTGAATGATTGAGCCTACGATCGGTTCGCTGCCACTTGGGGCCTGGTATGTAACGTCACCGGTGAGTATGGCTCCTTCAATGAGGGCATAGTTCGCGCTCGCGACGGTGTCGGAGGTAGTTGAGATGCTCGCCGTTTGCGTCCCGCTTACAGGGGGATTCGTCATGCCTGAAAGTGCTAGCTGCAGGCCATCGCCTCCTGCGACATCGAACGGCACGGTGATCGTCAGCGCGGAGCCGCTCGCTGAGCAGCTGGTTGCGGTGGCACTCTTCCCGGAAGTCACGTCGGCGACCTCGACCTGACCGCACCCTGGCATACCCGTCCCTGAAGGGAACGCAATCGTGACCGTCCCGTAACCGCCTGCCAACGCGCCTGCAGGCGTCGTCGTGAAGCCGACTGTGTAAGCCGCGCCGCTCGCGCCAGCGGCTGTGCTGTTGACAGTGATGGAGGCCTTCTGAACGGGCGCCTGTGTGGTTGTGATGTAGGCGGCGGTGCTTGAGGAGTCCGAGGAGGTCGAGACTTCCACGCTCTGCGATCCCGGCGTTGGCGGGGCTTGCATCCCCTGGACGACGACGGTGAGGTGATCACCGTCTGCGACCGAGAACGGAAGCACGTAGTAGCCAGCATGCACGCATTGGTCGGTCGCCGTCGCGCCGCTCGTGACGTCGGTGACAGTCATCGCCGCGGCGTCATCGGAGCAACCCGGCGAGCCCGTGAACTGGACAGAGATCGCATCCACCCCCGCGGCCAGGGCACCCTGGGAAGATGTCGTGAAGCCAACGGTGTAGGTTGCCTGCGACGCCCCAGCAACCGCCGACGACACCGAAGCGGATACATCAGTAACTGGGAGCTGCGCGACGGTGGTGTATTCCGCAATGGCAACCGAGTCTGAGGACGTCGAGACGGTGACCGTCTGCGAGCCCGCGGTTGGTGGGGTCTGCATCCCCGTGATCACAACTTCGATGCGGTTCCCCGGGCCAACCGCAAACGGCACTGTGTAGTCGCCCTGGTGCGCACACTGATCCGTGACCGAAGCACCAGTGGTCACGTCGGTCACCTTCATCGGGGCAGCGTTGTCATCACAACCCGGCGATCCCGGGAACCCGATCGAGATACGCCCCACACCAGCCGCCAACGTTCCCTGCGTAGAGGTCGTAAAACCGACTGTGTAGGTCACCTGCGACGCCCCGGCAATCGCGGGCGACACCGACGCCGAGACCGCGGACACCGGCTTCTGTGCTGCGAGCGAGTAGCTGCCGCTCGCGGGCCCGTCGACCGACGTGAACACCAACACCGCCTGAGACCCCGCTGTCGTCGGCGTCGAAACCGGCGTCGTCGTCAGCGTCACGTGATCGCCCGCCGCGATCGCGAACGGCACCGTCAACTCGTGCTCCACCGAACTGCAGTCAGCCCCCACGCCGCTCTGCGACAACCCGCTCGTCGTGTCATCGACCGTCACGTTCACGCACCCCGCGCCCTCGCCCGGAAATTCGAAGGTGATCGTGTCCTGACCCGCAACCAAAGCGCCCTGCGCCGAGGTCGTAAAACCAACTGTGTAGACCGCCTCCGTCGCCCCCGCCACCGCCGGCGACACCGACGCCGAGACATCTTGAACAGGGAGCTGCGTCAGAGGCGATACCAGACGCTTATCTCCCGGGGCAGCGAGATTGCCGCCCCAGGCCGGCGAGATGCGCTGGCCTCCATGAGCGGCTGATCGTGTAGCGGCCAGGGCTGAGGAGCAGTACGCAGACGCCAGGACGAGCACGATCGCAACGGCCGCATAGAGACGACCGCCTCCGCGGACGATTCTTGTCTGACGATCAGCCATCCACTGGTCCCAGCATCGCTGGTCGCCCACGCTACTTGACTGCCGATTGCCGAGGTTGCCGCGCTGTTATCGCAGAAGGTCACGACCTCGACGAAGCGCGCACCGCTTCCAGTTCGTCAGAACAAGACATCGCCGCGCCGCAAACCTTCCCAAGGACCGCCGAAGGGAGACCTCGGTGGGGAGCGGCACCGTCACGTCTACGCGGGTTCGGCGGTGACGGCCAGAGCGTTCGACGCTCACGTGGGCGTCAACTGGCCATGCCGAGGGTGGCCAGGTGCGAGCCCGCGTTGCGCACCACCTCCGCAAGCCCGGCGCGCTCGCCCAGTTCGATCGCACGAGTCAGCGCGCTGCGGGCATCCTCGGCCCGCGCGGGGACATCCTTGAAGCAGACGCCCGCGAGCAGGGCCATGAGCGCGGCGGCCTGGACGACGCCCGTGCGCAGGTATAGCTCCATCGCCAGCAGCCGCTCGTCGCCCGCCCGCTCGGGCTCGCCGAGCTCGCGCATCGCCTTGCCCCGCCCGTGATGAGCGCGCGCGAGCATCGACAGCTCGCCGGCGAGGCGCGCGTCGTCGCGCACGAGCGTGAACATCCGGCCCGAGTCGTCCCAGGCCCGGTGGTTGTCGTAGTGCTCGGCGAACGACAGCTCGCGCTTCAAGCGGACTGGCCGGTCGAGGACGTGGGGCAGCGCGACCTCCTCGGCGCGCAGCGCCGCCAGCGACGCCGCGATGTCCCCGGCGCGCTCGTGGGCCTTCGCGAGGTTGAACGCGCGCAGCGTCGCCTCCTCGGCGTCGGCGAGCGTCCGGGCGCAGTCCAACGAGGCTGATAGCAGCGCCACCGCCCGCTCCGGCTCGCCGAGGTTCGAGTAGGCCATCCCCGCGTCATTGAGATAGACGCCGGCGGACCACAGGTCGCCGACGGCGTTGGCCACCTCGAAGGCGAAGAGTGACCACTGCGCGATCGACGCGAAGTCCCGGGCCACCAGCTGCTGCTCGGTTATCCGCTTGACCGCCGCGTTGATCGCCAGCGCAGCCGCCTCGGCGTCGGGCGCCTGCTCGAGCCGGGACCGGACGTCCGCGCCCGCCTCGACCGCGCTGTCGTCGAGCAGCGCCGCGAGCGCCTCCTCCGAGAGCCCCGAGTTGCCCATCGCGCCGAGGACGACCGGCGCGAGCTCCCAGCGCGGTTCGCCGCGTCGCTCGGCGAGGAGCGGCGCCATGGCCTTCAACAAGTCGCCGAGCTCCCCGTAGGACGCCGCCCGCCGGTAGAGCGCGACCGCCTGCTGGTAGTGCTGGAGGGCTGCGTGCGGCTCGCCGGAGGCCTGCTCGATGGGCGCGAGCCGGGAGGCCGCGATCGCGGCGCCGTAGGAGTCGTTGGCCGTCGTCAGGAGCGTCAGGGCCTCTTCGACCAGTGGCCGCGGGTCCTCGTCGTTGTCGAGGAGGTTCGCCGCCGACAGCAGCGCCATGCCGACGAGGCGCGGGCCGCTCTCGGCGCGCATCTCCTCCACGACCCGCAGCTGCAGCGCGCGGGCGCGCGGGCGGTCGCCGGAGAACGCGGCGACCTTCGCCAGCGAGTCACGGACCATCGTGGTGATCGACGTCTCGTGCGCGAGCTCCAGCTGCTGGAGCGCCCGCTCCAGCGCGAGCCGCGCGCCGTCGAGGTCCCCGCGGATGATCAGCACGGTGCCCTCCTGGAACAGAACCTCCCCGAGGAGCCCGCGATCGCCGTAGGTCAGCGCGGCGTCGCGCGCCCGCTCGAGCGCCCGCTCGGCCTCGGCGACCTCGCCCCACTTCAAGTGCAGGTCGATTTGGCCGATCAGCGCATCCGCGACAATCCGCAGCGCACCGGCCCCGAGCGCCGCCGCCTCGGCCTGCTCATAGAGCGTCTTCGCCACCTCGAGGCGGCCCCGATTGCGCTCCAGCTTGCCCATCTGGAACTGGACGCGCGCGACCGCCACTTGGTCGCCGAGCTCCGACAGCGCCAGGAGGGCCTCGCCCAACCGCCGCAGCGCGATCGCCGTGCTCCCGACTGACGCGTGCGCGCCCGCCTCGAAGTTCAGAGCCCCAGCCAGTCGCCGGCGATCGCCGTGCATCCGGGCCAGCTCCTGCACGCGTAGCGCGGCGTCCATCGCCTCCGCCCCTCGGCCGAGCGCGAGCAGCGGATCCTTCGACAGGTCCAGTGCCACCAGCATCGCGTTGGCGTCGGGCTCGGTGGCGAGGTCTGCGACGTGGTGCGCGCACGCCAGTACGCGCTCCCACTCGCCGACCACGAGCAGCAGCTCGGCGATGACCTGGCACGCGGCGATCGGGCTGACCGCCGCCTTCGCCCACGCCATCAGCGCCGCGCGCAGGCGCTCGGTCTTGGTCTCGCGCAGCGTGGACCGCTCGGCGTCCGAGACTGTGGCGGCCGGCCCGCCGGTCGCCGGCCCGAGTACCTCGTCGAATGCCGCCGGAAGCAGGTTGTGCCCCAGCATCCCGCGCTCGCCGTACTCGCCGACGAGCTCGGCGACGTACGCGTTGGGGGCCTCCTCGAATCCGCCGCCGGCGAACAGGCTCCAGACCATGCCGGCCGCGGCGTCGCGGTTGGTCTGCCCGCGCAGGTAGTCGAGGTCGATCTTCAGGTCGGCGCCGCTGTAGCCCCAGAACACCTGCCAGCGGCCGGGCAGCAGGCGGTCCATCGCCGCGATCTTGGCAGCGCCCAGCCCCACCGTCTCCTGCTCAACCGTCGCGACGATCGTGTCCGGCGCGGTGATGCAGCCGTGGATCTTCAGGAGCTGCACGCCGCCAGCGTCGGCGTCGAAGGCCGCGAACTCGGCCGCCGTCCGGCAGCACTTGAACGCGACGCCGGCGGCCTCGAGCGCGCGCTCGACGAAGACGTCGAAGTTCGTCGTGACGATCAGCGAGACGGCACCGGCCGCGGCCGCCTCGGCCAGCCGGCGGTGGTTCGCGTTCGGCTCGCCGTCCTCCATGGCAGCGAACGACGCGAAGTACCCCGGGCAGTGGCTCCGGACGGTGCCCGCGACTAGCTCGGGGCTCATCCCGCGCTTGCCGGGCAGCGCCAGCATCTCGGCGGCGGTCAGCATCGGCACGTGCTCGGCCAGACCGGGATGGCGAGCAGCGATCGCACGGATCGTGCCGTCGCGCAGCTCGTGCCAGTCCGGGAGCCCGGCGGGCGGGTCGAGGCTGATCCCGGCGCCGCAGATGAGGACGACATCGCGGCGACCAAGCGCGTCGGTGACGGTCAAGAGCGGAGAACGCAAAGGGGCCCGCACTGTACTCCGACAGCCTGCTGCCGAGGTCTAAGCGTTGAGCCACGCAGAAAGCTGTGGCGGAGGCCCTGGCGGAGCGCTCTAGGGCCCCCCGGCGTCGCTCATCGCCAGCGGCGCCCATCGCGAACGCATGCCGGTGCGTTCGCGCTGCTGGAGGTCGAGCTGCGCAAGCGCGTCTCGGCCTGCTGGCGTTCGGTCCTTGAGGGTGCGGATGCGCTCGCCGACGAGCAGGATCGACACCGGACTCGCCTGGAACGCAGCGAAGAAGGCGAGTCCTCCCGCCGCTCGAGGGTGGTGTTGAAGGCCCTGTCGCAATCGCGGATGGCGTCAATGAAGCGGTCGCGCTCCCGCGCGAGGGCAGCGTGTGGCTGATCGGCGGGATAGTCGCCTACCTGGTCTTAGACGTGATGATCCTGTGGGCGACGTTTCGCGCCTTCGGCTCCGCGCCGCCCTGGCGATCGTGTGGATCGCCTACCTGATCGGCAAGCTGGGCGGACTGATTCCGGTCCCGGTGGGATCGGAGGCGTTGACGCCGGGTTGGCGGGGACTTTCGCCCTCTACAGCGTGTCGATCACCGCCGCGGCGTCCGCCGTACTCGCCTACAGGGCGATCGCGCTATGGGTCCCCGCGATCCTCGGCTCCGCCGCCTTCGTTTCCCTGCGCCGAACGCTACGCCACGAGTCCGCCGAGATCGCCGTCTGTGCCCCACACGCCGAGATGGAGGTCATCGGGCTCGGCCGCGTCGTTATCGGCTCGCCAGCTACGACGCGGCCGTAACACGCCACTTATGCAGCCCGGTTCGCGGCCTGAGAACTCTCTGCCAGCTCCGGTAGGGGAGAATGTCGATCGTGATCGTCAAGCGGAGCGCCTCGGGCTATGTCGAGACGACGAGGTCCCTCGTCGAGGCGCTCGAACGACGTGGGCTCACGGTGTTCGCCCGAATCGACCACGCAGCCGCCGCGCGCGAGGTCGGCTTGGAGCTAGCAGACGAGGAGGTGGTGCTGTTCGGAAGCCCGCGGAGCGGAACACCGCTGATGCTGAGCGATCGGCGGGTCGGTATCGAGCTGCCCTTGCGGATGCTGGTTTGGCGGGACGGGGAAGACGTGCTGCTCGCCTACCGCGACCCTCGTGAGCTGAGCAGCACCTATGACATCGCTTCCCACCAGGCGACGCTGGAGCAGATGGCGACGCTGCTCGACGAGTTGGCGGCCGAGGCAGCGAGCTAGTCCGCGGTGGAGCACGGAGCGCCAACCCATATCGCCGGAATGCAAACATGACAGTCGGCATCGCCCCTGGCGGACAATCGAGGAACCTGATCCTGGCGGCGATGATCTTCGCCGTCGCGATGACCTTCATCGACCAGACGATCGTGTCGATCGCGGCGCCGGAAATCCAGAAGGAGCTCGGCCTGAGCAGCACCGGCGTGCAGTGGGCGATCAACGCCTATCTGCTGTCGCTGGCTGCGCTGTTCGCCTTCGGAGGCAGGCTGGCCGACACGGTCGGCCACCGCAAGATGGTGACGCTCGGCGTGATCGTGTTCGCCGGGGCCTCGGCGCTGTGCGGGCTCACCCCGAAGGGGAGCTTGGCAGAGGCCTGGATCGTGACGTTCCGGGTCATCCAGGGGGCAGGCGGAGCGATCATGTTCCCCGCCGCATTGGCGATCGTGGTGCAGACGTTCGCCTTGCACGAACGGGGGAGAGCCATGGCGCTCTTCTTCGGCATCGCCGGCGGCCTCACCGCCATCGGACCGATCCTCGGCGGCTTTCTCACGGAGTGGACTTGGCGGGCGATCTTCTGGGTCAACATCCCCGTCGCCATCATCGCCCTGGCACTGATCGTCGTCTCGAAGCCGAGCACGCTGCACCGGCCGGCTCGCATGGACTACCGGGGCTTGGCCCTGATCGCCTCCGGCGTCGCCCTGAGCGTGTTCGGCTTTCAGCAGTCCTCGATCTGGGGATGGAGCAATCCCGGCACCTGGGCTTGCATCGCCGTGGGCGCGGCGCTCCTGGTGGTGTTCTACTTCGTCGAGCTCCGCACCGCATCACCGCTCATCGCGGTGGACATCTTTCGCATCCGCGCGTTCCTGGTCGAGAACATCGTGCTCGGCACTTCCAACCTGGTGTTCATCCCGGTGTTCTTCTTCGCGAGCGAGTACGCCCAGATCGCGCTGGGGAAGACTCCGTCGCAGGCCAGTCTCGTCCTGCTGTACTTCTTCCTCGGGTTCGTCGTCGCCGCGCAGATCGGGGGACGGATGCTCGACAGGGTTGGGGCCAAGCGCCCGGTGGTGTTCGGCTGCGCGCTGAGCGCGGTGGGTTTCTGGCTGTGGGCCGGAAAGGTGACAGGACTGGAGCTCGCCTCCCAGCAGTGGTACATCGTCCTCGCCGGGGCCGGCATGGGGCTCATGATCGGTCAGGCCAGCACAGACGCCGTCAATCGAGCCTCCAGGCTCTCCTACGGCGAGGCGACCGGCATCACCCAGACGGTCCGCAACTACGCCGCCAGCCTGGGGCTGGCGATTCTTGGCACCATCCTGGTCTCGCAGATGCGCTCCCGGGTAGCAACGTCGCTGATCGGGCAGGGCGTGCCCAGCGTACGGGCGCACGCCGAGGCAGCCAGCATCTCTCAGTCAAGGGGTGGACATGGGAGTATCGAATCGATTCCCCACTTCGTGCGCCTCGACTTCGCCTACGCCACTCGCTCTGTGCTTTATGTGATGGCGGCAATCATGGCCGCGGCCGTGATTGTGGCCTTGGTCAGCCTGCGAGCGGGGGTGCAGCAGGAAGCGGACGCGACCGAGACGGACCCTGAAGAGTCTGCACTCGCCTGATCGAGAGCGGGCGAGGCCGCTTTTGGGTCGCTAGAAGCAGTCCTCCCCACGTCCTCAGCAGTGGCGCGCTCGTCATCAAGTGGTCAATGTACGCGCGTCACGCTTGTCGGTGGCGATCAGTACACCGTGGTGTAGGCCGCAGAGCGTAACGGCGGAGATGGCGGCTTCCTCGGGGGGATTTTCGAGCTGAAGGTCTTCGCCGCGCGCGAGGGCTATTGCGAATGAGGTGTCGAGTAGGGCTCGCTTCACTCGAACGGGTCCTGAGGGGCCTCATCGAGTTCGCGGAGTTCGTCGTCGAGGTGATCGTCGGGGAGCATCGTGCCGCGTAGCTCGCCGACGAGCTCGTCGAAGGGAACGAAGGGGTGGGTGCGATCGATGGGGACCAGCTCGGCGACCGGGTGGCCGTGGACGGTGATGCGCAGGTGCTCGCCTGCCTACGCACCTCGACTGGATACCTCCTGGGCATTACTTTCTCCTCGCTGACTCATCGGCGAGCACCTGGACGCGATGCCCGCGATTGTGATCGGATGTGGTGCGTCACCGACACTTCAGCGACCCAAAACGCTTGATCTGCAGGTGACTGTCTCGAGCGGTGGGCTGCGTGGCGCGTCGGCCGGTGCGTGAACGCGATGGCGCCGGGGTAGGGTTGTAGGTAGTGGGTCGGGTTCTAGTCATCGGAGGCGGACACAACGGCCTTGTGGCAGCGATCCATCTCGCTGTACACGGCCTCGACGTGATCGTGGTTGAGCACGCGCCCCAACCCGGCGGCGCGACTGTCTCCACGCAGCTCACGCTCCCCGGCTTCGTACATGACCATTGCGCTGCCTTCGTGCCGATGGCCGCCGCATCTTCGGCAATTCGAGAGCTTGACTTGGAGCGCGAGGGCCTCAGTTGGATAGACCCTCCACACGTGCTCGCGCATCCATTCGCTGACGGCAGCGCGATTGCATTGCACCGCAGCGTGGAGGCGACGGTCGCTTCGCTCGGCCCGGCCGGCCCGGGCTGGGCGGCAGCGATGAAGCAGATGCTGCCGCTCGCGGATCCCCTCGTCCAGAGCGTGCTCTCGCCGCTGCCGCCGCTCCGACCCGCGCTGCGGCTCGCCGGAGGGCTGCGCGGCGAGCTGGCGGAGTGGACCCGTAAACTGCTCGGCTCGGTCGAAGCGCTCGGCCTTGACCTGTTTGACGGCGACCAGCGTGCTACAGCATGGCTCTCAGGCTCTGCACAGCACTCCGGGCTGCCTCCCTCCACCACGCTCAGCGGTGCGTTCGGCTTTCTCCTCCAGCTGATGGGGCACAGCCACGGCTGGCCGCTGCCACGGGGAGGGATGGGCGAGCTCGCGAAGGCGCTCCTCCGGCGCGCCGAGCAAGAGGGCGTGACGATCCGCTGCTCGGCGACAGTCCGCCAGCTGCTTGTGAGCGGCGGTCGAGTGGCCGGTGCGCGGCTCGCGGATGGCGAGCAGATCGCGGCCGACGCAGTCATCTCGACGGTCAGTGCAGGCGTTCTCGCGCGACTGGTGCCGGACACCGCCCTGCCACACGGTCTGGAGCGCCGGCTGCGGCGCTGGAGGTACGGAACAGGTGCGTTCAAGCTCGACTACGCGCTTTCAGCGCCAGTGCCCTGGGCTGCCGCGGAGGCCCGCGAGGCGGCCGTCGTCCACGTCGGCGGGGAGCTGCACGAGCTGACCGCGGCCGCCCAGGCTGGCGCTCGCGGCGAGATGCCGCCACGGCCGGCGCTCGTCGTCGGACAGCAATCGCTGTATGACTCCTCGCGTGCGCCCGCAGGCCAACACACCCTCTATGTCTACGCACACGTGCCTCCCAAGCACAGCGAGGGTGACGAGTACGTCGCCGAGTTGATCGAGAAGCAGCTCGAGCGCTTCGCGCCTGGCTTCGGGGGGGTGGTGCAGGCACGGGCGATGCGCACCTTGGCGCAGACCGAGCGGGAGAACCCCAGTCTCGTCGGCGGGGATCTCGGCGGCGGTTCTTACGAGCTCGATCAGCAGCTCGTCTTTCGCCCCACTCCACGGCTCTCGCGTTACCGGACGCCGCTGAGGGGGCTCTTTCTCGCGGGCGCATCCACGCATCCGGGCGGCGCCGTGCATGGCATCAGCGGCCGTGGGGCAGCACGCGCGCTGCTGCGTGAGAGCCGGCTGTTGCCGTGGCGCCGGGGGCCCCTACGCGCGGCGGCCGCTAGCTCGCCGCCGGGCCGCTACGGCCCGTGACGTGGCCCTCGGCGGCGCCGTCACGCCGCGGCAGAAAGCCGCTGGGGATCGGCTCGGTCCCCTCCGACAGGGCCCTCAGTCGCCGGAGGGACGCGTTGTTACGCAGCCGCACCAGGGGATCGGTGAAGGGGTTGAAGAGAAGCCGGCTTCGCGCATCGGCGGCGATCTCGTCCATGCTCACGCGCGTACCTTTGCCTATCGGCCGCAGCCGAAGCGTCACATCAGCCCTTGAGAGCGGACGAGCCTTGACGAGCAGTCTCAGCAGCCGGGGCGCCTCGCACTCCATCACCTGGGAATGATCGGAGAGCACGATCGGCCAGATCCCGACCGTGTGGTCGAAGACGGTCCCCACTGCGGGCCAGTCCGGGTCTGCGCGCCGGATCTCCCTTGAACCGACTACCCAGCGGGCGAACGATCGCGGCTCGGAAAGCACCGCAAACACCCGCTCTGGCGGCGCGTCTATGTGGATCTCGTTGTGCGCCATGTCTCCGTTATGCCCGCTGGCGTTTACCGTAAACCGTTGAGTTCGATCATGGCAGCGCCACCGACGGCGTCCTGGCGTGCACCGTGGTGCGAGCGAGATCGCACCGATCGGAGAGGATGGCGACGACGATGAAATGGCGCAGAAGGATCTCACGCTTTCTGGTAGTCAGCCTATTGAGGTGGGCTTGGCGGCATCGGCGCTGGGCGTGGCAGCATCGACGATGGGCATGGCAGCACCGGCGAGCGCCATGGCGGCATCGACGCCGACGTTGAGCGCGGAGCACCTCCGCCATAGTAAGAGTCGATGCGGGGGCGGAGCAGTGGACGGCTCTGACCTCGCAGAACGTTGGCCTCACGGCGGCTCATCCTGGGCCGGCTTGGCGAGCTCGGCCGGGTCGACCGCGAGGAAGGCAAAGATCATGCAAGCGAACAGGCAAACGATCCCCACGCCATGTGCCCAGGGAGCTTCGGCGGCGGTCAGGAACCCGAGCCCGCCAAGCAGGCCGGCGATCGAGGTGCGCGCGTACAAAGCGCGTGCGGAGGGGCCGATCGCGGTCGGTCCCGAGTGTCGGGGTGGGTGCTCGTCGTCACCGGATGAGTCGAAACGTCCGCTCAGCAACAGGCCGAACAGCAGCGCCAGCGAGGGGAAGAGGATCACGGCGCCCATCGCGATCGCCGCCAGCAGCACGATCAGCGTTTCGGTTGGCGCGGCCGCCTGCCCGATGGTGAGGTGCGCAAGCAAGACCGGTTGCTGGGCCAGCGCCCAGCCGGCGATTACGCCCATGACGGCCACCGCCGCGGAGATGCGTGCGAGCGCGAAGCGGCGTGCACTCACCAGCGCCAGCGTGGCGACGCCGGCCGGCACCGAGATCACCAGCCCGACGAGGCCGGGGCCGCCTGCGAGGCGTTCGAAAACCCGGTGGGCTTGCGCATTCAGCACGGGCAGAGTTGCGATCGCCACCGCGCCGGCGATCACGCCGGCGATCAGCGCGCGGGCACGGAACTGCCGCGCCATTTCGTGGTCGCCGTGGCGGTCGGCGTCCGCGGCGAGGTAAACGGCGGCCATGTAGGCGCAGAACAGCACCGCCAGCACGCCGATCGCGATCGAGATCGGGTTCAGCCAGCTGGAGAGCAGGTGTCCGCTGGCGTTGCCCACAGGCACTCGTTCGGAGGCGATCGCGCCCACCATCGCTCCCAGTGCGAAGGGCGTAAGCACACAGGAGAGTGAGAAGATCGTGTCGATCAGGCCGAGCTCCGAAGGCTCCGAGGTGCCCGCGCGCAGCGCATAGGCGACGCCGCGGAAGACGACGCCGATACCCGCGATGAACAGCGGCACCGCCAGCGTCGAGGCGATCGCGCCGAACGCGACCGGGTAGCCGGTCCAGGTCACGGTCAGCACGAAGATCAGCCACACGTGGTTGGCCTCCCACACCGGCCCCATCGAGTGGTGGGCGTGCTCGCGAATCCGCTCGTTGCGCTGCCGCGCCCGCTCGGAGCGTACCGGCAGCAGAATCGTGGTCAGCTGCCAGAACCCGGCGCCGAAGTCGGCGCCGCCGAGCACGACGTAGAGCGCGAGACCGACCAGCACGCAGATCATCGGGAGGTCGTAGAGGTGCATCTCCGATTGTGCTCCCCTAGGCGCCCGTCGGCTGCACGTCAATCGCGCTTTGGCCGGCGGGCACGGTCTCGCCGCCGCCGCCACCACCGTTCAGGGGCGCCCGCGCGAGGCGGCGCAGCACCCACACGACACCGCCGGCGACCAGCAGATAGGCGGCCGCAAGCACGCCGTAGCCGACCGGCACTCCGCGTGCGCGAGTGACCGCTTCGGCGGTGCTCATCACCCTGTACACAACCCATGGCTGGCGGCCGATCTCGGTCACCATCCAGCCGGCGATCAACGCGACCACCGACGCCGGCCCGGCGATGGCCACCAGCAGATAGAACCACGGCTGCGTGGGCATGATCCGCCGGCGCCAGCTGAAGACGAGGAACAGCACGCCCAGCGCCGTAAGCCCGGTGCCGATCGCAACCATCAACTGGAAAGACACCCGCTCGATGTTCACCGGCGGGCGCTGTGAGATCGGCACCGCATCGAGTCCTTGGACCTTCGCGTCGGGGTTGTGAAAGGCGAGTATCGAGAGCATGTCCGGGATGCCGATGCCAAACTTGACCTGGCCGTTGACATACCAGCCGAGCAGGTGCTCCGATGCCCCGCGGGTGGTTCTCGCAAGGCCCTCCATCGCCGCGAGCTTGGTGGGCTGCTCCGTTGCCACGTCGCGCGCCGACCAGTCGCCGATCAGGATCTGGATCGGTGAGACGACCGCCCCGATCGTGAGCGGGATGGCGCAGGCGGTGCGCTCGTAACGGCCCCAGCGTCCGCGCAGGCGGCCGATCGCATACGGCGTGGCCAGCAGGAAGCCCGCGACGATGTACGCGGCCAGGTACATGTGGATCAACTCGTTCCACAGAAAGCTGTTGCCGAACAGTGCCGCGAGCGGGTGCACGTCGACCGCACGGCCGCGCACCAGCTTGAAGCCGGATGGATGCTGCATCCAGGCGTTCACCGAGATGACCATCAGCGATCCGGTGACGCCGGCGATCACGATCGGGATGCCGCTGAGCAGGTGCGCCCGCGGGGAGAGGCGGTTCCAGCCGTAGACGTAGATCCCGATGAAGATCGCCTCCAGGAAGAACGAGAAGCCCTCGATCGCGAAGCCGAGTCCGAACACGCCGCCGAAAGTGGACATGAAGCCCGGCCAGAGCATTCCCATCTCGAAGCTGAGGATCGTGCCGGTGATCACCCCGACCGCGAACAGCGCCGCCATGATCCGGGTCCAGCGCTGTGCGATCGTGCGGTAAACCTCGTCGCCGCGGCGCAGGTACAGCCACTCGACGAAGACGATCATGCTGGGCAGCGCGATCCCGAAACAGACCAGCGGGATGTGCACCGTAAACGACAGCGCCTGCATCTGGGCGGCCTGGTTGAGGTAGGTCTGCTGTGCACTGGCGAGCAGCCACATCGCGGCTTAACCTACCCCTATTACGAAGCCGTCAGTAGTGCTCAAATCAGCGCGGTAGCGATAACTCTAGGTTATGGATCGAGGAGGCAAGATAATCGATCAGCGACCGCACCTCGGGCCCCAGCGCCTCCCGCGCGCTCCAGAGCATCACGAAGCGTCGCCGAAAGCGCAACCCCTGCACCCGGCGCGCGACCATGTGCTCGTGGTGCGGCGGGATCGCAAGCCTTGAGATCAGCACCGGCGCGCCGCCGGTGATCGCTGCGGCGATCGCCGCGCCCGTCGATCCGACCTCGGTCAGCGGCGCCGCCAGGCGCAGGTCGTGCTCGCGCAGCACCGCGTCCACGACGCGCCGCGTGTTGGCGGCGGGATCGCGCATCACCATCGGCGTGCAGACGAATTCCCGCAGCGGGATCGTCTGTCTCGCCGCCCATGGATGGGCGGGAGAGACCGCGACCACCACCTCGTCCTCGCACAGGTCGCGCTGCTGCAGCCGAGCGTCGGGCACAGTGTCGGGAGCGGCCGCCGCGACGCCGAAGTCGGCGCGTCCCTCGCTCACCAGATCGTGCACGACCGTCGAGTTGGCGGCCAGCAGCTCGAGCGCCAGCGGCCGTCCGCGACGCGCCCGATACTCCGGGAGCAGCCGCGGCAGCAGGCACTCGGCGACCGTGTGCCCTGCCGCCAGCCGGATCGGCGCGTCCTCGTGGCGCAGGCCCTGCAGGGTCTCCTCGACGCGCTCGGCCTGGGTCAGCAGCGGTCGCGCCTCGGCGTACAGCCGCTCGCCCGCAGGCGTCGGACGCACGCCGCGGGCGGAGCGCACCAGCAGCGTCGTGCCGGCGAGCAGCTCCAGCTCCCGCATCCGCTTCGACAGGGCCGGCTGGGTCACGCGCATCAGCCGCGCAGCACGCCCGAAACTGCCCAGCTCCACCGCCACGCAGAACACGCGCAACTCCGCGAGATCGACTCTGCGCAGCAGGTCTGCCATGAGCTGATCTTATGACCATCCCGCAAAGGTGCGCCCGACGAGGTACGCTTTGATCTCAGGATGAGCAGCCTGACGCCGTCGAGGTCCGGAGACGCCGGTGACCGGCGCGGGAGCACGTTCTACGACGATCCCGAATGCTTCGATCGGTATCAGCGGCACCGGGCGTGGTCGCTCAGCCCGAATGCGGTAATGGAGGGTCCGGCGTTCTTCGAGGAGCTTGGTCCAGTTGCGGGATTGCGCGTGCTGGATCTCGGTTGCGGCGATGCCCAGGTCGGGCGTGAACTGCTGCATGCCGGCGTGACCCGATATCTCGGCATCGATGGTTCGGAGATGATGGTGGATGCCGCTCGGCGCATGCTCGCGGGGACGGCGGGTGAGGTGCTGCGCTGCGGGATCGAGGATCTCGCTGAGCCGGAGGGCTCGTTCGAGGCGGTGCTCTCGCGGATGGCGTTGCACTACATTGCCGATCTCGGCGCGGTCCTCCGCGTTTGCTATCGGTGCCTGGTTCCCGGTGGCCGGATCGTGTTGACAGTGGTACATCCGGTAATCACCTCACATGACGCCCGTGACAGCCACACTGCGCCTCGCCAGAGCTGGGTGGTCGACGACTACTTCCTCGCCGGGCCGCGTGAGCAACAGTGGCTGGGGGCGCGGACAGTCTGGTACCACCGGACCGTCGAGGACTACGTGTCCGCCTTGCTCGGGGCGGGCTTCACGCTGAGCGGCCTGCGCGAGTGCGCCCCTCGCCGTGAACGGTTCGACGATGACGCCGAATTTCAGAGGCGCTTGCGCATTCCGCTCGTGTTGCTTCTCGCGGGCGCTCGGCCGGGCTAGAGGCGGGCGAGTAGGAGCGTATGGTGCGGGGCCTGTGACGAGACGAATGGACCGTCCAACCGAGGCCGGTGGGGCGACCGGCGACGAGGTGTGTCGCGTAGGGGTGGCCGACGGGCTGTGGCTGCGTCTGCTGGAGGAGTCCGATGCGCAGGAGCTGTATGCGCTCATCGACGCCAATCGCGAAGACGCCCACCGAGCTCGGCCGACTCGATCGGCGCGGGCGCCGTGTTGTGGCCGTGGTCGTCGATCAACAGCTCCTTCTTGCGGTCGACGATTCGCAGCCGCCCCTGCTCGTTGACGCTACTCCGAGCTCGGGCCGACCACGACGTCCTCGCGAGCGAGCGCCTGTGGCTCGGCCCCGCGCAGCGCGCGGGTGAGGAGTCGCCACAGCGTGGCGCGTTCGTCCGGGTCGAGCGCCTGCAGCACGTCGTCCTCGATCGTCTCCTGCGCGCGCTCGGCGCTGGTCAGTGCGCGCCGTCCCTGCTCGGTCAGCAGCACCCGATGCCGGCGGCGGTCGTCGGGGTCGCGCCGGCGGGTGACGTGCCCGAGATCCTCCAGCTCGTTGAGCAGCAGCACGACGTTGTTGGCGTCCATGCACAGCGCCTCCGCCAGCTCCTGCTGGGGCGCCCCGTCGTGGTCGCGCAGGTAGCTGAGCGCCATCACCAAACGCATGTGGATGCCCAACAGCTCCTCGGTGCTGCGGCGGTACACCTGCTTGGCCAGCCGCGTCAGCAGCACCATCGAGCCCAAATCGGCGGCGTGGGTGGCGCCGGAGTCCGCGATCCGTGTGGCACTCGCGTTTGCGATCTGTGTGGCACCCGAGTTTGCGGTGTGCCCGCCGTCCCGGTGGGCCGTGTGAGTGCGATTGCCCATAACGCGCCGATTATACCACGAGGCAGCAACCATCACTGATAACAAGATGATACTTGTAAGATGGATGATCAATGCTATGTTGTGGTTGGTTATAGACCGGAAGGAGCAATATGAGCACCCCCACCGCACACACAACCGACCTCCAGCACTCCGCCCACCACCAACGGGGCACCGACCACCGGCAGGGCGTCGACCTCGACCGCACTGCCGATCCCCAGCAGGCCGCGGCCGCCGGCGAGTCGGCGGCCGCGCGCAAACGCGAGCGCCGGCGCTGGATCGCGCTGGCGGTGTTGTGCCTGGGGCAGCTGATGATGGTGCTGGACGCCACCATCGTGAACGTGGCGCTGCCGTCGATCCAGCGCGAACTGCACTTCTCGCAGAGCAACCTCACGTGGGTGATCAACGGCTACCTCGTCACTTTCGGCGGCTTCCTGCTGCTGGCGGGCCGTCTCGGCGACCTGGTGGGGCGCAAGAAGGTGTTCCTCTCAGGCCTCGTGCTGTTCACGGCGGCGTCGGTGTTGTGCGGGCTGGCGGAGGATCAGACGATGCTGATCGCCGCGCGCATCCTCCAGGGAGTTGGCGGCGCGGTCGCCTCCAGCGTGATCCTCGCGATCATCGTCACCGAGTTCCCCCGGCGCGCGGAGCAGGCCAAGGCGATGGGCATGTACGCGTTCGTATCCGCCGGCGGCGGCTCGGTGGGCCTGCTGGCCGGCGGCGCGCTGACGCAGTCGCTGGACTGGCACTGGATCTTCTTCGTCAACGTGCCCATCGGCGTCGTGGCGCTGGTGTTGGGAGGGATGCTGATCGAGGAGAACCAGGGCATCGGCCTCGCCGGCGGCGTCGACGTGCTGGGCTCGATCCTGATCACGCTGGCGACGATGCTGGGCGCGTTCGCGATCGTCAAGTCCAGCGAATACGGCCTGCTCTCCGTACGCACGCTCGGTGTGGGCGGCGCGTCGTTGGCGCTGCTCGCCGGCTTCCTCGCGCTGGAGGCGCGGCTGGCCAATCCGATCATGCCGCTGCGGATTTTGCGCCAGCGGATGCTGATGGGATCGAGCCTCGTGCGCGGCCTCTTGATTACCGGGATGTTCTCCGCGTTTTTCCTCGGCGCGCTCTACCTGGAGCGCGTGCTGGGCTACGACGCGATCGACACCGGTTTGGCGTTTTTGCCGCTCACGTTTGCGATCGCCGCGATGTCGATGGGCATCTCCGCGCGCGCCGTGGAGCGCTTCGGCGCGGTGCCCACGCTGGTGGCCGGCCTCTCGGGAATCGTCGCCGGCCTGCTGCTGCTGGCCACGCAGGGCGTGCACGCCAGCTACTTCCCGGGCCTGTTCCTCGCGTTTCTCGTCCTCGGACTGGGGGCGGGCGCGTCGTTCTTGCCGCTGCTGACGATGGGCATGTCCGACTCCGCTCCCCGCGACGCGGGCCTGGCCTCGGGGATCATCAACGTGTCGGTGCAGCTGTTCGGCGCGATCGGGCTGGCCACGCTGGGGACGATCGCCACCGACCACACCAATGCGCTGAGCGCCGTCGGGCACTCGCTGCCGAGTGCGCTCACCGGCGGCTATCACCTCGCCTACCTCGTCGCCGCGGCGTGCGTCGGCGTGGGCATCCTCGCCGCGCTTTTGGTGCTGCGCCCGCCCGCGAGGGTGGCGCGGGAGGTCGAGCTGGGGGCCGACTTCGAGCTGGTCGCGGGCGCGGAGCTGGTGGGGGACGGGGAGTTGGTCGCCGCCTGATGCCAGCGCCGCATGCGGCGCTGGTCCGGTCGGCGCATGCGCCGACCGGCCGGCCCGTGCATGCACGGGCCGGAACGGAACCGCACATGTGGCAGTAGAGTCCACGCCATGACGCGCGTCCTGCTCACCGGCGCAACCCGTGGCATCGGCGCCGCCGCCGCGGTGGAGCTGGCCCGCGAGGGGGCAGAGGTTGCGCTCGTGGGCCGCGATCCCGAGCGCGTGCGGGCCGTCGCGCAAGACGCGCGGGCGGCTGGCGGCGGCGCACCGGTGCACGAGCACGTCGCCGACCTCACGTTGATGGCCGACGTCCGCGCGCTGGCCGAGGAGGTGCGCTCGCAATATGAGCACGTCGACGTGCTGGCCAACAACGCCGGCGCGCTGTTCGCCTCGCGCCGGGTCACCTCCGAGGGTTTCGAGCAGACGTTCGCGCTCAACCATCTCGCGCCGTTCCTGCTCACCGCGCTGCTGCGCGACCGGTTGGTTGGCGGCCGCGTTGTGACCACGGCCTCCGACGCGCACACCGGCGGGCGGCTGGACCTCGATGACCTGCAGTCCGAGCGCTCCTATGCGGCGATGCGCGTGTACGGCACATCCAAGCTGTGCAACATCCTCTTCACCCGCCAACTGGCCCGCCGGGCGCCGGAGCTGCACGCCAACTGCTGTCACCCCGGCGTGGTGCGCACCGGGTTTGGCAAGAACGACATGGGCATCTGGAAGATCCTCACCACGCTCGGCGCACCCTTCTTCCGCTCGCCCCAGCGCGGCGCCCGCTCACTGGTTTGGCTGTCGGTATCCCCCGAGGCAGCCGGTTTGACCGGTGAGTATGTGGTGGACGAGAAGGTCCACGCGCCCAGTGCCCAAGCGCAGAACGACGCGCTTGCCGCGGGCCTGTGGGAGCGCAGCGCGCAGCTGGTCGGGCTGCCAGCCGACCTGCCGGCCGGCTCGGCGTCGAGTTGAAGGGCGTCGTTCCCGCCCGCGCGAGCGGGTGGATGCGATTGTCTACATGGTCGCTCGCCCGCGCCACGTCGCGATCAACGAGATCCTGATTCGCCTCACGGATCAAGAGCGCTAGCTGCATCCGCCGTGGGTGTGTTTCTCACTACGGCGTGTGTGTTTTCGGCACATGTCGAGCTGCTCGGCGGGCCCGATCGTACGCCACCATTGGCAATCGGGCCGACCCCGATTGGTGGGCGGGGCCGACATGGCCGACATCGCCCAGCGTGCCCCTGGACATCCGCGCGGCGAGGTGTACGATGACTTCGCGGCTTCGCCGGGCAGGGTAAGGGTCTCGCGGCGCAAGCTCGACCAAAAAGGAAAGGAAGGAAGGACCACATGCGATCTCGAAAGATGATCCTGCTGTGCGCCGTGCTTGCTCTCGTGACGGTGGGTGGGGTGGCGAGCGCGACTGCGAGCGCCAGTTTTCCCGAGTGGCACTACGGCGGCACCACGTTGCCCGAATTCGAAGGCGAAACCGTCGTCGGAGCGGCGCTCTCGAGCAGTCTCAAAACCGCTGCCGGCGCCACGACCTGTGCGCATTTCCTCTACAACATGGAAGCCTGGAATGAATTTGGCTGGGGCGACGCCTGGTTGAACGAACTGCCGTTGTTCGAATGCACCACCACCGCAACGCACTGCACGGTGACCAGCATCGAAGCGAAGAACCTGCCGTGGTTCTCCTTTGTCGAAAATTACAGCGGCAAACCGTACCTCGTGATCGACGAAATCAACGTCAAAATAGGCTATGGCGGCACCGGCTGTTTGCTGCCCAAATCGGTAACGCTCGAAGGCGACGCGGGTGGTGCGATCAACAACACCAACTCCACGGCCACCTTCAGCAAAGCCAGCTTCGAAGCAACCAAAACGGCGATGAGCATCGGCACCGAAAAAGTTGAATGGACCGGTGAATTTACGATGGAAGCCTTCAAGGCCAGTCGCTTGAAAGCGGTCGAAGTCTATTGATCGATCCGCTTGTGAGGAGCTGGCAGCCACGCGCCAAAGCTGGTGGGCGCCGGCGAAAACAAAGGTGAAGCTCAGGTCGGGCGACCCGTTACATGAATGGGTCGCCCGGCGGTGGGTTTGATCATACGACAAGATTTCAGCACCGTGGCTCACCGCCCGGGCCCGAAGCTGCATGTGGCCGCCGCCTGCTTGAACGCCGGCGAGCGCGTGTCGATCGACTTCGGGATCGCCAGGTAATACCCGCCGTTGCCCACGATCGCGCTGTTGCCGGCCGGGTTGGATGGAGGCGAGGTGCTTGGATCGGGGAAGCCCGAGATCCCGTGCGTGCGCATGCATTCGGATATCTTGAGCATCCGCACCTGCGCCTGCCCGGACGGGGGTTCGGGGCCCGGAGGGCCCTTTGGCAGCAGGTGCTGACACGAGTGCATGGCGGACTGGAACGCGGGCGACCGCACGATTCTCGGCGAGCCCATCCGGACTGTTTGGCCGCTGACTCTCGGGTCGGGGAAGCTCGGCACCCCGTGCGTGCGGATGCACCTGGAAAACGCGACCCCCGATTCGACGGCGCTCGCCGCGGACGCCGAGATGCTGGCGCCGCCCGTCGGACTTGGAGAGCTTCCCCCACATCCTGCCATTAGCGCCCCGCTCAGGAGGGCGGCGGCGATGAGCAGCAGGGCTCGCGGCGGGATAAGCCCCTGGACCCCGGTTGCCATCAGCGGTTGTGCAGCGGGAACGCGCACGCGGCCGCCGCTCGCGCGAACTCCGGTGACTGCTGGTCGATAGTGCTCGGGAATATGAGGATCACTCCTTCGATGTCGCTGATCACGCCGGCGCCGCCGCCGAACGGGCTGGACGGGACCGAGGTTCGAGGGTCGGGGAAGTTGGAAATGCCGTGCCCACGCATGCACCGCGCGATCTTCAGAAAGCGCGCCAACGTCTGCGTGGAGGGGTTCGTCGTCGAGCCGGGGCCAGGGGGGCCGCCGCCTGGCATGAGCTTGCGGCACTTTGCCTGCGCCGCCTTGAATGCAGGCGATGAGATGAGTCCTGCGCTTGCGTGGAAGAGGAAGCCCCCGCCCGCCTGCGGGTCTGGGAAGTTGGGCACGCCATTGGAGCGCATGCACCTGGCGAACGCAAGCGCATCCGAGCCGAGGGCGCTCGGCGAGGGCGAGCCCGAACTGGCCGCACCGCCCGCGGCCGCGGCGGTCGATCCCGCGGCGGTCGCGCCGCCCAGCCGTGCCACGCTCGGGTTGGGAGAGCCTCCCCCGCATCCCGCCACCAGCACCCCGCTCAGGAGTGCCGCGGCGGTGAGCAGCCGCGCTCGCGGCCGGATGAGCCTCTTAATACAGACGCTGTGCGGCATCTGCTCTCCTTTAGGGCCTGCTTCGGGGGTTTGCGTCCTCTGCCGGATAGGTTGTACGGGGCGGGTTGTTTCGGCGTCGTTTCGCTCTCCGAGGCAGCCGGCCGTTTTGTTTGACGGAGGCGGCGAAACAGCGTTGAAACACTGCGGCGCTACCTTCACCACAAGGAGCTGCGGATGCGGGTGCTTGTGATCGAGGACGACGAGGAGCTGGCCGCGACGGTTGCCGCCGGCCTGCGCCACGCGCGGATGGCGGTCGACGTCGCGCTCGACGGCGAGGCCGGTTTGACGCGTGCGCTGGTGAATGATTACGACGTGATCGTGCTCGACCGCGACCTTCCCGCGCTCCACGGCGATGAGGTGTGCGCGAAGCTGGTCGCCGCCGGCGGGCGCAGCCGGGTGCTGATGCTGACCGGCGCGGCTGAGAACGAGGACTTGGTCGAAGGACTGGGGCTTGGCGCCGACGACTACTTGCCCAAGCCGTTCGACTTCCCCGTGTTGGTGGCGCGCATCCGTGCGCTGACCCGGCGCGCGCAGCCGAGCATCCCGCCGGTGCTCGAGCACGGTGACGTCGTGCTCGACGCGGCCAAGCGCTCCGCGCGGCGGTCTGGTCGCGATCTCGAGCTGACGCCCAAGGAGTTCGGGGCGCTGGAGCTGCTGCTCGCCGCCCAGGGCCGAGTCGTCTCGGCCGAGGAGCTGCTCGCGCGCGTGTGGGACGAGAACGCCGACCCGTTCACGGGCGCCGTGAGGATCACGATGAGCCGGCTGCGCGCCAAGCTGGGCGATCCCCCTGTGATCGAGACTGTGGCAAAGGCCGGCTATCGCATCGGAGGCCAGTGATGGGGCTCGCGCGTCCCCGGCTCGCGCCACCCTGGCTGCGATTGCCTCGCCGCACCGCCCGCCTGCGGCTCACCGCTCTCTACGGCGGCCTCTTCCTGCTCTCCGGCGTGGTGTTGGTCGCCGTCACCTACGGGCTTTTTGAGCGGGCGACCGAATACAGAGCACCACATCTGCCGAAGGTCCCCCACACTCCAGCGATCCAGCATCTCCAGCTTCCGATTGCCCCTGGATTTGCGGTTTCGCCTGGACTGAAACACCTGCCTCAAAGCGAATCCATCCGGGTCGTCCCGCATTCGCTTCAGCTGGGGCAGGCTCAATATGAGCTGGGGCAGGCTCGCCAGGCGCTGGTGAGGGCGCAGCCACGGCTGATAGTGGGTGTGCCGACTCTGCTGGGGCGCGTACAGCGGCAGGTAACACAGGCCCGGCATCAGCTGGCGCAGGACCAGCGTCAGCTGACAGACGCAGTGCATCAGCTGGCACAGGTAGGGCCCGTCCAAGCCGCGCAGCGCGCCGCCGACTCGCACCAACTGCTGGTCGACTCAGGGATCGCCCTGGCGATCGTGGCCGTCCTCGCCCTCCTCGCCGGCTGGCTGGTTGCCGGCAGGATGCTGCGGCCCATCCGGACCATCACCCGCACGGCGCGAAGGATCTCCTCCACCAGCCTGCACGAGCGCCTGGCGCTCGACGGCCCGCAGGACGAGCTCAAGGAACTCGGCGACACCCTCGACGACCTGTTTGGGCGGCTCGACGCCGCGTTCGAGGCGCAGCGCCAGTTCGTCGCCAACGCCTCACACGAGCTGCGCGCGCCGCTGACCCGCCAGCGGGCGCTGATCCAGGTCGCGCTCGCCGACCCGGACGCCAACTTCGCCTCGTTGAGCACAGCCCACGAGCGCGTGCTCGCCTCCGAGCAGCATCTGGAGCAGATGATCGACGGGCTGCTGGCGCTCACGCGCGGCCAAGCGGGATTGGAGCGCCGTGAGCGCCTCGACCTCGCGACCGTCGCCGCCCAAGTCTCGCGGACCCGGGACGTTGAGATCGCCAACCTCGGACTCGATGTGCGCGCGACACTCGCCCCGGCACCAACCGTTGGCGATCCGCGTTTGGTGGAGCGCCTGATCGCCAACCTCATCGACAACGCCATCCGCCACAACGTCCCCCGGGGGCACGTCGAGATCGCCACCGGCACCCGTCACCAGCGCGCGCTCCTGACCGTCGCCAACAGCGGCCCCACGATTCCCCCCGGGGAGGTGCCGCGCCTGCTGCAACCGTTTCAACGCCTCCACGGAACCCGCACCACCCACGGCAGCGGCAACGGACTCGGTCTCGCGATCGTGGGTGCGATCGCCGCCGCCCATTGCGCCACGCTGAGCCCTCGGCCACGACCGGGGGGCGGGCTGATCGTAGAAGTCACATTCTCCACATTCCCCACAACCGCACTCGAGGGCTCTCACCCCCGCGGCAGCACGGCAAACGCGATCACCGAGTAGTGGAGCGCCGCCGCGGCGATCACGAGGGCGTGGAACACCTCGTGGTAGCCGAACACACCCGGCACCGGGTTGGGGCGGCCGCGCGCGTAGACGACCGCGCCGGCGCTGTACAACAGCCCGCCGAGCGCGAGTCCGGCGACGCCCAGCCAGCCGATCGTGGCGGGGAGCTGGCCGAACACGATCACCGACACCCATCCCAGTGCGACGTACACGAGCGCCGTCAGCCACCTGGGCGCGTCGATCCACAGCAGCTTCAGCAGCACGCCCGCGGCGGCGCCACCCCACACCAGCCACAGCACCACTCTCGACACCGTGCCCGACAGCGCGATCAGCGCCACGGGCGTGTAGGTGCCGGCGATCAGCACGAAGATCATCGTGTGATCGAGGCGCCGCATCCAGCGCCGGGCGCGCGGGCGCCAGGTGACGCGGTGGTAGACGGCGCTGGTGCCAAACAGCGCGCACACGGCGCTCGCATAGATCGCCGCCGCCAGCGTCGCCTTGGTGCCGGAGGCGGTGAAAATCAGTGCGACGCCGCAAACGAGAAACGCGAAGAACGCATACTGATGCGACACGCCGCGCAGGCGAGGCTTGGCGAGAGGGAGCGCGGCGGCGGGCGCTGAGAGCTGCATCGCCCACCAAATGTAAAGCGTCGGGCGAGTGCCCGGGCCACCTGACGATGGGCTTGCCATTCGGCTGGCTGGCCGGCCGTGCTCACGACGATGGCGGCTTGCGCGCGCGGAAGCGGTGGGGAAGCCCTTGAGGATGCGCATGTTGTTGGGTTTCGATTCACCCTTTCGAGATCTTCGGCGATCGGTGCCGGTGCGACGATCGAGTTACCGCGCCGCCGCGCTGTACGATCCTTTCGATGTGAGCGAGGACAACGGAGATTTGGAACGCGGGGGTGAAGACCCGATGGGCGTCCAGTGGTCGCCGGGCGCAGCCGATCCAGTCGCGCGAGACGAGCTCGCGCGACTGTGCTCGCCGCCGCTTCGGTGGGGCTATGAGCGGGTCGAGCCGCCGCCGGCGGCGCGCTCGCGGGAGCGCCAGAGCCGGCCACAGCGCGAACAGGTACGTAGGATCGCGCGAACGCGCGCATCGGGCCTATGGGAGGCGACGGCGCTGGCAGCCGCCGGCGGGGTGCTCGCGATCGTGGTGGACGCCAGCCTCGGCTACTTCTCGGGCAGCGTCAAGGGAGTGGCGACGGGCGCGGTTGTGGCCACCCACTCGATCGCCGCGGTGATCGCCTTCTTCGCGGCGCGGGCGTGGTATCGCTCTCCGCGGGAGAACAGGGTGCTGACGGCGCTCCCTGCGCGAGCGGGCGGGCGCTGGGTGGTGCCGCTGGTGAACGCCGTCTGCGCCTTCATCGCTCCCTACCTGCTGCTTCCGGCCGAGGCGATCCGCGGCTGGCGGCGCATCCGGCTCGAGAGCGGCAACTTCGTGCCACACCCGGGCGAGGCGCGTCGCGCCGAGGCCGCCTACGCCACCGCCGTGGCGGCGTGGGAAAAGCGCATCGCCCAGTTCGAGGAGGCCGAGCGCCGGCGCGCGGCGGAGGCCCCGCTCTGGCACCCGGTGGGCTTCGACTCGAATGGGAGCGTCGCCTGCGTGTTCGGCGGTACCCCGCTCGGCTGGACGGCCGCGCTCACCACGCTCGGTGCGTCGTTGCTCGGGGCGGGCGCCAGGTTGCTGGTGTGCGACCTGTCGCGGCGCCTCACCGTCGATCTGCTCACGGGCCTCGCGCGCGCCGCTGGCGTGGCCAGCAGCGAAACGATCCTCCCGGGCTCGGACGTGGAGAGCGAGTTGCTCGATGGCATCAGCTGGCCCGAGCTGTCCAGCGTGCTGGCCGAGGCGCTCCATTCCACACAGCGCGATCCCGCCATGTCCCGTCGCGAACGCCAGAACGACCGCTCTGTGATCCGCGAGGTCACCGACTGCCTGGACCCGTCCGGCCCGGTGTCGATCGCGCGACTGCGCTCGGCGTTGCTGGTGGTGCAGGGTGCCGCCAACGGCAGCGCGCCGATCGCCCCCGGCGAGCGAGAACGGCTGTCGGCGTTGTTCAGCGAGGTTCAGCGCGCCCACGGCAGCGTGTTCGAGCGAGTGATCGGCATCGAGCGCGCGCTGCGCGACTTCGAGCTGCTCGATCCCGCGTCCTCTGCTGGCGCCGCCAAGCCGGGCGCGGCGCATCGGAGCGCCCCGGGTGCGGCAGGGATCGGCGGCGCGCGGCTGCAGCTGATCGGGGTCGACAAGCGCGCCGACGAGCTCGAGAACGACTGTCTGGTCGACCTGCTCTTCCAGCTGCTCGCGCGCCGTGTGCGCCTGGGCTCGGCACCGGCGGACACGCTGATCGTGCTCGGAGCCGACCGCATCCGTAGCGAGGCACTGGAGGCGCTGATCGACCATGCTGCCCACGCGCACACCGGGATTGTTTTGATGTTCGAGCATCTGCGCCACGACGCGATCGAGCTGGTGGGCACGGGCGGCACCGCGGCATTCATGGCGCTCGCCAATCACCGCGAAGCCGCCGAGGCAAGCGAGTTCATCGGCTGCGAGTACCAATGGGTCGAATCCAGTCATACGGCGTCCGTCAGCCGCTCGCTCACGCGCACCGCCGGCGAAAGCAGGGACGCGTCGGGTGGCATCACGTTGGGCCTCCCCCACACCCTCTCGCTTGCCGGCTCGCTGACGCGCTCGCGCAGCTACGCGCAAACGCTTGGCGACGGTGCGCAGTACTCGGTCGCCGAGACGCGCGAGCGCGAAGCCATCGTCGACGCCGCCACGCTCACTTCGCTCCCGGTCACCGGCATGATCCAGGTCGCGGTGCTCCCGGGTGGTGGACGCACGATCACGGGCCTCGACTGCCACCCGAGCATCGCGCTTGGCGAGCGAGTCGCGCGGTAGATCGCCTGCGCGATAGCGGTGTGCGTTGGTGCTACCGCCGGCGCGCCGGCGGCGGTCGGTGGCTTGCGGTCGTTCGTCTCATTCGCCTGTTCCGGGTGCCTCGACGAATGTTCCCACGCGAGTCGGGCGAGGATGTGGAACTTGAAGTAGTAGTAGCATCATGCGACCCCGATGAGCACCGACCCGACTGCACCCCAACGCCGCCCGCCGCCTCCGCCCGTGCCTCCCACGCGCACCGGGGGACCGGTGGTGACAGATGTCTGGACACCGCCGAAGACCAACCCGATGGCGATCGGCTCGCTTGTGTTGAGCCTGCTGTGGCTGGGCGGCCTTGGGTCGGTGGGAGCCGTGGTGCTTGGGCACATGGCCAAGCGTGAAATAGCGCGCTCGCAGGGACGCCAGTCGGGAGCCAACCTGGCCACGGCCGGGCTGGTGATCGGTTACATCGGGCTGGCGATCATGGCGCTCTACCTGCTCATTTACGTCGCGGCGCTGGCGAATGCCTGAGGAGACCGCCCTTCGCCGGCTGGCGCTGCTGAGGGTTGCGGCCGGGGCCTACGCCCTGTTCGCCGCCACCGCCCCGCTCGCACGGATTCCGTCACCATGCCCATTCAGGCGCATAACAGGATTTCGCTGCCCGCTCTGCGGGCTGACCCGTGCCACGCGTGCGCTCACGCGCGGCGAAATCGGCAATGCGTTGGCGCTGCACCCGCTTGCACCGCTGCTGTGGGCCGGTGCCGTGCTGGCGCTGACGCGCCGGCGGGACAGCGTCTGGATATAGCCCACCAGGAAGGAGAAAAAGTGGCCGCAAGCGTACAGCAGATCAACGTCGCCTCCAAGGAGGAACTGGAGAGCGCGACCATGAGCTACATCGCGCAGGGCTTCTCCGTCACCAAAAGCTCTCCAGAGTCGGTGACGCTGTTCAAGAAGAAGGAGTTCAACGTCATCTGGGCGGTGATTGGCTTCTTTCTGTGCCTGCTGCCCCTGCTGGTCTACTGCATCGTCTATGCCACCCAGGACGACCAGATGGTTGTGATCAGGATCGCCTCCATCTCCACCTCCGCCACCCCTGGGCTGGGCGCCGCCTCCGGCGTCACCTGGTCGGAGGACCGGCAGTGGTGGTGGGATGGCTCGCGCTGGCGCGATACGCAGCTGGAGCTGCCGCCGGATGTGATGCTCGCCGAGGATGGACGCACTTGGTGGGACGGCGTCGAATGGCGTGCGGTGCCGGCTCTCGACGCGGAGACGACGGAGCCGCGTGCGGAGGCGCCAGCCGCACCCCCTGCACTGGGCGCCTGAGGGTGCTGAAACCCAACCGCTCCATCCCCGACGCCGCGGTGTGAGCACGCCCGCGCCCACGGCGCGTGCATCCTCGGCGAGCCGAGCCCACCGACCACATGTACGGCGAGCGCCAATACCACGCCGAAGACCCGTGGGGGCACCAATGGACCTTCTCGCAGACGCTCGCCGACATGGTGCCCGAGGGAGTGGGGTGGGGTGTCGGCGGCGACCCGCTGAGGACGCCGTCGCGCTGGTTTCAGCGGATTCCGTCGAGCAGCTCCGCCGGCGACGCCAGCCCGAGCCCCCGTGAGAGGATCACGAGTGTCTCCAGGCGCGGGGAGCGCTTGCAGCGCTCCAGCAGGGAGATCTCCGTGCGGTGCAGGTCGCAGGCGTCGGCGAGCGCCTCCTGCGAGAGTCCGGCGCGCTCGCGGTGGGTGCGCAGGTTTTTGGCGAACTGGCTGCGGATCTCTTCCACGGACACCCGCCTACTCTTGCGCCTCGCAGACGACTGGTCTACAGCTCATTGTCCGCACCATCCTCGCTCCCCCGCCACGCCTGTTGGAAACGCTCAGCAAGCATATCGCCAAGCCGAAGCGCCTTTGTTTGCGGCGGATGCGAGGAAGGCAGCGGTTGAGAGAGGCTTGACGTTTGCGAGGCTGCGGAGGTGGCGCTCGCGCTCGCGCTCGCGCGCAGGGGACCTGCCGACGGCCATCTACATGGGCGCGTGGAGCCGCACCGACGACGGGCATGGCGGGGGCAGGATTCGAACCTGCGTAGGCAGAGCCAATCGGTTTACAGCCGATCTCCTTTAACCACTCGGACACCCCGCCGGGTGTGGAGGCGACCAGTTTAGTCGAGCGGCGTCGCGGGAGTTGTGCTTCAACTTTCCAGAGGCCAATCACTTCACTTTGTGAAGCTGGTTGGCGTCCAAAAAGTAAACATGCAACGCGCCCGCCGGCGCCGATCCGCCCCCCACGGCCTGCGCCTCGGCCCCGGGGCTCCGGGGCTCCTCGCGCTTCGCCCTGGCCTCGCCCCTACGACGCCTCGCGCAGCAGCTGCGCCTCGGGCAGCGTTTGCAGCTTCTTGAGCGTGCGGTTCTCGATCTGGCGGACGCGCTCGCGGGTGATGTTGAAGGCGCGGCCGACCTCCTCGAGCGTCCGCGAGCGCCCGCCGGTGATCCCATAGCGCATCTCGAGTACCTCCCGCTCCCGGCGCGGCAGGACCGCCAGCACGCGACCGACGGTTTCGCGGCGCAGCGACTCCGAGGCGGTCTCGAACGGCGATTGGGCGGCGATGTCCTCGACGAAGTCGGCGAGCGCGGAGTCGTCCTCCTCGCCGACGGGCTTCTCCAGCGAGATGGGCTGCTGGGCCATGCGCAGCAGCTCGCGGACTTCCCCGAGGGGGTAGTCGAGCTCGGCGGCGAGCTCGGCGGCGGAGGGGTCGCGGCCGAGCTTCTGGATCAGCTGGCGCTCGGCGTGGAGCACCTTGTTGAGCTTTTCGGCCATGTGCACCGGGATGCGGATGGTGCGGCCCTTGTCGGCGATGGCGCGGGTGACGGCCTGGCGGATCCACCAGGTGGCATAGGTGGAGAACTTGTAGCCGCGGCGGTAGTCGAACTTCTCCACGGCGCGGATCAGGCCGAGCGAGCCCTCCTGGATGAGGTCGAGGAAGGTGAGGCCGCGGCCCATGTAGCCCTTGGCGATCGACACGACCAAACGCAGGTTGGCCTCGACCATCTGCTGCTTGGCGGCCACGTCGCCGCGCTCGATGCGCTTGGCGAGGCCGACCTCCTCCGCGGCGCTGAGCAGCGGCACGCGGCCGATGGAGCGCAGATAGAGGCGCAGCGAGTCGAGGCTGGGCTCGGCTCCCTCGAGCTCCGGGGCGCCGCGGCGCAGCTCGTCGAGGTGGGCGCGCAGCTCGACCATCGGGTCATACAGCTCGGGCTCGTCGTGGTCCTCGCCGACCAGCTCGTGCAGCTCGTCGTCGAGCTCGGCCGCCACCAGCTCCCCGCCGGTCCGCTCCCCGCCGCGGGACCCAACCCCGCTTTCGACTCCTACCCCTGCCAACTCAGCGACATATTCGCTCAACTGTGGACCCCCAGGATCCATACAAGTCCCATCGCGCCCGGTCAGGCCGGCCGCGCCTCCCCTACAAGCGTTCTCGTGCGCGCCTCCCCCGCGCCCCTCCGGTGATTGCTGCCACCGCTTCCTGCCTTTCCTCTCCAACAAGCTCTGGCTCTACCTGTCCAAACCCGCCACGACCCTCTACGTTGCGGCCCTTGCCCAGAACCGTGCGAGGAGTGATACCAGATATCAATGCACCGGTGCGCAGCCTCGTGTACGGGACAGTCTCCGGGGCGGCTCGCCTCCATCGCGCGCAGGCGGGTGGGCGCTGGCGCGTGTACTAGGCTTGCGGCACGGTGGCCACCACGACGCGCGCCACAATTCCGCCCGTGCAGGGCGCGCCGGAGGACGTGCAGGCGCGCGTACCGGCCGTGCGCGTGGGCCTCTCGCGCGTGGGCGTGACCGGGGTGGAGAAGGTGGTGAGGGTGCGCGACGAGCTGTTTTATGCGCGCCTGGATTGTTTTGTGGATCTCTCGCACGACCAGAAGGGCGCGCACATGTCGCGGTTCGAGGAGGTGGTGAACGACGCGATCGGCGAGGTGGTGTTGACCGAGTCGCCGTTCCGCGCGGAGACGCTGGCGCGCGACATCGCCGAGTTGGTGCGCGAGCGCCAGGGGGCGGCGCGCGCGGAGGTGACGGTGGCGGCGCGCTACCCCGAGCACAAGCCTGCCCCCGTATCGGGCGTGATGACGCAGGAGATCTACACGCTGCACGGCCGTGCGGTGGCGCTGGAGGGGGGAACCCGCCACATGGTGGGGGTGTCGGCGACGGGGATGACAGCTTGTCCGTGCGCGCAGGAGCTGGTTGCGGCGCGCGCCCGGGCGCGCCTGTCCGAGCAGGAGGGCTTCAGCGACGCGCAGATCGAGCGGATCCTCGCGCAGGTGCCCGTCGCCACTCACAACCAGCGCGGCCTCGGCACGCTGCGGATCGGCTGTTTGGCGGGGTGCGAGACGGAGATCGACGCGAAGGCGCTGCTGGAGATCGTGGAGGGCTCGATGTCGTCGGAGATATACGAGCTGATGAAGCGCGCCGACGAGGTGGAGGTGGTGGAGAAGGCCCATCGTCGCCCCCGTTTCGTAGAGGACTGCGTGCGCGAGATGGTCGCCGGCGTGGTCGCCGCGTTCCCGACGCTTGACAAAGGCACGTTCGTGAGCGCCCGCCAGGAGAACCTGGAGACGATCCACCAGCACAACGTGGTGGCCGAACGCCACGGCCTGCTGGGAGAGCTGCGCGGCGAGATCGAGTCGGGCGTCCCCACCGCGCACCAGACCACCCTGGAGGAGTGGTTGAACGACGGCCGGTAGAAAGAGGAGGGGAGGGGGTCCCCCGCGCGCCCGCCCCCGCGTCTCAGCTGGTGGGCGGCGCCTGCGCCTGCAGCCGGCGGCGCACGCCGAAGAAGTAGTCGAGCCCTGAGAGCACCGTCACCACCACGGTGGCGTACAGCAGCAGCGACACCCACAGCGGCTGCCCCTGCACGGCGATGACGGCGAGAATCGCGGCGATCTGCATACAGGTCTTGACCTTGCCGAAGTTGCTGGCCGCCATCACAACCCCGGCCTGGGTGGCGCCGAGCCGCAGCATGGTGACGGCCAGCTCGCGCGCGATGATCACCATCGCCACCCACGCTTCCAGGCGCCCGAGCGACACCAGCGAGAGCAGCGCGGCGACGATCAGCAGCTTGTCGGCCAGCGGGTCCATCAGCTTGCCGAAGGTGGTGATCGAGTTGCGCGCCCGCGCCAGGTAGCCGTCGACGAAGTCGGTGAACGACGCCAGCACGAACACGACGGCCGCGAGCACGTCCCCGGAGGGCGTGTTGCCGAGCAGTGCCACCACCAGCACCGGCACCAGCATGATTCGCAGGACGGTGAGCAGGTTGGGCAGGTTGAGCGGGAACATCACCGGGCATTATGTCGGGACGCAGCACGACAAAGGGGCGCTGGATGTCGGCACCCACCACGACGAAGGAAGGAGCGACGCACATGCGCAGGCGCACATTGGGGCCGGGTGGACCCGAGGTAGCGGCGATCGGACTGGGGTGCATGGGGATGTCGGCGTTTTACGGCGCCACCGACGAGGCGGAGTCGATCGCGACGATCCGGCGCGCGCTGGAGCTGGGGTGCGACTTCCTCGACACCTCCGACATGTACGGGCCGCACACCAACGAGGAACTGGTGGGCCGCGCGATCGAGGGCCGGCGCGATGAGGTGTTTCTGGCGACCAAGTTCGGGATCAAGCTCGAACTGGACGCGGCAGGCGGCCCGCGCCGCGCGATCGACGGCAGTCCCGCGTACGTGCGCGAAGCGTGTGAGGGCTCGCTGAAACGCCTCGGCGTGGAGCACATCGACCTCTACTACCAGCATCGCGTGGACCCGAAGACGCCGATCGAGGAGACGGTGGGCGCGATGGCCGAGCTGGTCGAGGAGGGCAAGGTGCGCCACCTCGGCCTCTCCGAGGCCAGCGCCGCGACGATCCGCCGCGCCCACGCCGTGCACCCGATCGCGGCGGTGCAAAGCGAGTACTCGCTGTGGACGCGCGACGTGGAGGAGGAGATCATGCCGACGCTGGACGAGCTGGGGATCGGTTTGGTCGCCTACTCGCCCCTCGGCCGCGGCTTCCTCGCCGGTCGTTTCGGCTCGCGCGAGGAGATCGAGGAGGGCGACTTCCGCCGCTACACGCCCCGCTTCGGCGCGGAGCACTGGGATCGCAACCTGGTGCTGGCCGAGCGCGTGCGCGAGCTGGCGGCGGAGAAGGGCGTCACTCCCGCGCAGCTGGCGCTGGCGTGGGTGATGTCGCGGGGAGAGCACGTCGTGCCGATCCCGGGCACCAAGCGGCGCTCCTACCTGGACGACAACCTGGCGGCCGCCGAGATCGAGCTGAGCGCCGAGGAGTCGCAGCGGATCGCCGCCGCGGTGCCGGCGGCGAGCGGCGACCGTTACGACCCGCAGGGGATGACCACGATCAACCGCTGAGCGCCTACCGCGCGGCGCCGGTCGTTCTCCAGCGCGGCGCCGGCCGCTCCCGGCAGGGGGCGGTCGGCGGTCGGCGCGGTGGCGCGCTAGGGTGGCGCACATGGACATGCAGCTGGTACCGATGGTGGTCGAGCGCACGGCGCGCGGCGAACGCGAATTCGACATCTACTCGCGGCTGCTGAACGAGCGGATCATCTTCCTCGGCACCCCGATCGAAGACCAGGTCGCGAACCTGGTGGTCGCCCAGCTGCTGCACTTGGAGGCGGAGGACCCCGAGAAGGACATCTCGATCTACATCAACTCGCCCGGCGGCTCGATCTACTCGGGGTTGGCGATCTACGACACGATGCGGTTCGTGAAGCCCGACATCGCGACGATGTGCGTGGGCGTGGCGATGTCGATGGGCTCGCTGCTGCTGGCGGGCGGCACCAAAGGCAAGCGGGCCTGCCTGCCCAACAGCCGCATCCTCATCCACCAGCCCTCGGCCGGCTTCGAAGGGCAGTCCACCGACATCGAGATCCACGCCCGCGAGATCCTCAAGGTGCGCGCGCGGATCGACCAGATCTACGCCGAGCACACCGGCCGCACGGAGGAGGAGGTCCGCCGCGACATGGAGCGCGACCGCTTCTTCAATGCCGAGCAGGCGCTGGAGTACGGGATGATCGACCGGGTGCTCGACAGCCACTGAGCGCCGGCCGGCCCCGGTGGGGTGGTTGGTGTGTTGTTTTTTGAGGCGCCAACCAGCCGCTCGGCCAGGGTCGCCTCAGGCGATCGCGTGCTCGATCGCCCCGAGCCGCTCGATCTCGATCCGCACGAGGTCCCCTGACGCGAGGAACGCCGGCGGGCTTTGCCCAAGCCCGACCCCAGACGGCGTGCCCGTGAGGATCAGGTCGCCGGGGAACAGGGTGCAGGTCTCGGCGATGAACGCGATCAGCTCGGGCACCTTGAAGATCAGGTTGGAGGTGTTGGAGCTTTGCCGCAGCTCCCCGTTGACCCATGTGCGCAGCGCCAGCGCGTGCGGGTCGGGGACGTCCTCGGCGGTGGTGACCCACGGCCCGTAGGGGCAGAAGCCGTCGGCGCCCTTGGCGCGCGTCCACTGCGGCTCGCGCCCCTGCAGGTCGCGCGCAGAGACGTCGTCGGCGACCGCGTACCCGGCGACGCGCCCGCCGGTGCCCATCACGATCGCCAGCTCCCCCTCGTAGTCCAGGCGCCGCACGACCGCCGGGCAGCGCACCGGTGCGTTTGGCGGCGCCGCCGACGCCGGCAGCTTCATGAACACAAGCGGCCACTCGGGCGCCTCGCCGCCGGTCTCGGCAACGTGGTCGGCGTAGTTGAGCCCGATCCCGAAGATCGCCCGCGGCGCCGGCACCGGCGCGAGCAGCGTCACCTCGGCGAGCGGCCACGACGGCCCCGGCCCGTCCGAGCCGCCGGTGGCGGCGGCGCTCTGCGCGAGCGCGGGGCTGCCCAGCACGTCGAGCACCTTGAGTCGCTCCTCCGCGAACGCCTGCACCCGATCCCCCTCGACGGTCCCCGCGCGCGGCGCGTTGCTGGCGGGGGGCTTGAAGGTGGCGAGGCGCATCGTGGCAGCGTACGCGAACCGCGGCTTGGTCGTCCGTGGGCCGCGTGCAGCCCTCGAAACGTTGACTGATGACACTCGAAATCGTCGACAAAAGCCCCTCGAAATAGTTGGTTCAAGCCTCTCGAAATCGTTGATTAAAAGCCCTCGAAATCGATGGCTTGTGCTACCGTTTCGGTATGGGTATTGACGTTTCGCCGATCTCTGGGATCCTCGCGCGCCGTCTTTTCGGACTCACCATTGAGCGCCTCAGCGATGAGCCGGTGCTCGCGCTGCAGGGTCCTCGGGCGGTGGGGAAGTCGACGCTGCTGAGCGAGCTTGCCCGTGCGCACGGGGTGGAAGTTGTGGATTTCGACGATCCCACGGTGCGCACCGCGGCGCAGGCCGACCCCGGCGTGTTCGTGGACGGCCCGGCGCCGGTGTGCATCGACGAGTACCAGCACGTGCCGGCGGTGCTGGAGGCGATCAAGGCGCAGCTGAACCGGGAGCTGCGGCCGGGGCGCTTCGTGATCACGGGCTCCACCAGCTACGAGGCGTTGCCCACGGCGGCGCGGTCGCTCACGGGTCGCCTGCACCTGCTCTCGGTGTGGCCGCTCACCCAGGGGGAGATCGGGGGGGTGCG
>DATMLP010000022.1:0-85541 GCA_035570415.1 Solirubrobacteraceae bacterium
GGGCGTCTCCAGCCGATTGCTCGATATGATCTTAGATGAGATACTCAAAATACCGAACAAAGCCGGCGAAAACGCAGCGGTCCTTCGCGCCGAAATGGAGATCGTGTCGCCGGAAGAATTGACCGCCAGCGAACGTTGACCACCTCACCATGCCTGCCCGCCGCCGCAGTGCGGGCACTCCACGGTGGTGCTTACCGCAGCCGCGAACACGCAGCCGCACGCGCATGAGTAGCACGCCTGGTCGCTCGGCCCGCCCGCTTCGCGCACGCGCCGCGCGGCGATGTCCTCACCCTGCGGCTCTTCGCGCACCCGCTGCGCCGCGATGTGCTCGCCCGGCGGTTGATTGAGCGTGAAGGCCCGCTCGCGCATTGGCACCAGCCGTGCTGCTCGGCGCAGGCTCCGCGCTCGACGGCGCTCGCCGATCATGGGGTTCAGAAGGAGTCCTTTCACCGCTCTCTACACTTCATAACGCCCCGCACGCCTCGATGTTTCGCCTTCCACCGGCAAAACCCTGGCGGCCATCTGAGATACTTGGCGCGATGAACCCCGCCCGCAAGCGCACCGTGCGGCTGGTCGTGGCGCTCTCCGTCGCCGTGTTGCTGGCGACCGCGCTGATCTACACCAGCTTCAACGCCGACAGCCCGGCGCTCACGCCCACCCAGCTCCTGCGCGAAGCCCAGCCGGGGCGCAGCTACCAGCTGACCGGCACAGTCGTCAAGGGCTCTGTGCGCCACCAGAACGGCGTGCTCTACTTCGGCGTCGCCGATCGGGCCAACGGCGCCGACGCCGTCCCGGTCGCCTACACCGGCACCGTCCCCGACCCCTTCCGCGAAGGGCGCGAGATCATCGTCACCGTGCAGAAAGACGGCTCCACCTACACCGGCGAACGCAACTCGCTGATCACCAAGTGCCCCTCCAAGTACCAGGTCGCGCCCCCGTCCGAGAAGCAGAACGCATGATCTGGTTGGCGTCCAAAAAGTTGTTTGCGATGCGCGCGCTCCCCGCCACGCCGCATCGGGATTGACGGGGCCCTGATGGCTCTCCTCGGACACGTCTGCCTGGTGCTCTCGCTGGTCGTGTGCGCATACGGGATCGCGGTCTCGATCTACGGTGCCCGCAGCGGCCGCGCCGAGTTCGCGCTTGCCGGCCGGCGCTCGGTGTACGCGATGGCGCTGCTGCTCACGGTCGGGATCCTGGTGCTGGAGGTGGCGTTCGCAGGCAACGACTTCGCCTTCAACGCGGTCGCCGACACCTCCTCGCGCACGACGCCGCTGTTCTACCGCCTCGCGGCGCTGTGGTCTTCCCAGGAAGGCTCGCTGCTGCTGTGGGCGTGGCTGCTGTCGCTGTGGTCGAGCCTGGCGCTGTTCCTCACCCGCAAGCGGCTGCACGAGGTGGCCGCCTACGCCACCGCGATCCTGCTCGGCTTCGGCGCCTTCTTCGTGTCGCTGATGGTGTTCTACGCCGACCCCTTCGCCACCACCCGCCCGGTGGCGCCCGAAGGGGAGGGCCTCGACCCGCTGCTGCGCTTTCCCACGATGATGATCCATCCCCCGATGCTCTACTCGGGGTACACGCTGTGCACGATCCCGTTCGCGTTCGCCGCCGGCGCGTTGATCGCGAAGCGCGTGGACGGCGAGTGGATCGCGGTGGTGCGCCGCTTCGCGCTCGCCTCGTGGCTGTTTCTCGGCACCGGCATCCTGCTGGGCGCCTCGTGGTCGTTCTCGGAGCTCGGCTGGGGCGGCTACTGGGCGTGGGATGCGGTCGAGAACGCCGCGCTGTTGCCGTGGCTCACCGGCACCGCGTTCCTGCACTCGCTGATGATCCAGGAGCGCCGCGGGATGCTGAAGGTGTGGAACGTGTCGCTGGCGCTCGCCACCGGCGTGCTGGCGATCATGGGCACGTTCCTCGTGCGCTCGGGGATCCTCGACTCGATCCACGCCTTCGGCGGCGCCACCCTCGGCGTGCCGTTCCTGGTGTTGATCGCGGTGCTGCTGGCGGGCTCCATCTACCTGGTGGTCTCCCGCCGCGCGCTGCTCGCCAGCACTCATCGCCTGGACTCGCTGCTTTCGCGCGAGGCGATCTTCCTGTTCAACAACCTCGTGCTGGTCGGCCTCGCGTTCGTGATCTTCTGGGGCACCTGGTTTCCGAAGATCTCCGAAGCGCTCACCGGCCAGGACGCCTCGGTGGGGGCGCCGTGGTTTGACCGCTACACCGTGCCGCTGGCGCTGATCCTCGTGCTGCTGTCGGGCATCGGACCGGTGATCGCCTGGCGGCGCGCCTCGCCGCGGGGCGTCCTGAGCAACCTCGCGCTGCCGCTGCTCGCCGGCATCGTCACGCTGGGCGCGCTGATCGCCGCCGGTATCACCAAGAGCCCCACCGCGCTGATCATGTTCTGCGGCGCCGCCTTCGTGCTCGCCAGCGTCGCCCAGGAGCTGTGGCGCGGCATGCGTGTGCGCGCCCGCGCCGCCAGCGCCGCGCCGCCGGCGGCGCTCGCGGGGCTGATCGCCCGCAACCGCCGCCGCTACGGCGGCTACATCGTGCACGTCGGGATGGCCGCGCTGTTCGTCGGCGTCGCCGCCTCCTCCTCCTTCCAGCACATCACCCAGCTGTCGCGCTTCTCGCCCGGCCAGTCCACGCGCGTCGGTCCCTACACCGTCCGCTACGTGCGCCCCACGGCGGCGCTCACCCCCCATGACGATCCCACCCACACAGGCTCCACGCTCAACATCGGCGCGGTGCTGCGCGTCACCGAAGGCGGGCGTTATGTCGCCACGCTGCGCCCCAGCGAGGACCTCTACGAATCGCTCAACGAATCGGAAGGCTCGGTGGGGCATTTGATCGGCGGGCAGGCCGTCAGCAACGTCGGCATCGACGGCTCCCTGGAGCGCGACATCTGGAGCGCGATCCAGCCCGAACTCGAAACGCCGCGGCTGAAGCGCATCATCGAAGTGGGCAACCACACGATCCCCTTCTCGCGCCCCGACGAGGGCCTGTTCGTGCTCGACTTCTTCGCCCACGAATACCTACAGCACCCGCCGCCGGCGCAGTTCCGCCTGGAGGACTCGCCGCTGATCATGTGGATCTGGATCGGCGGCCTGATCGTATTCGGCGGCGGCCTCCTGGCGCTCTCGCCCTCGCCGGCCTCCCTGCGCCGGCGTTTGACGGTCGGCGCCCGCGCGCGGCAGGCCGCGGCGCCCGCGCTCGCCGGCGCCGGCGGTGCCGCCGCGCTCGCGGGAGGTTCCGCCGCCGCTTTCGCCAGCGCCGACGTCGCCGAGTTTGCGGCGCTGGAGGCGGCGCGCGAGGTCAAGTACCGCGAGCTGCGCGAGCTGGAGCTCGACTACGGCACCGGCAAGCTGTCGCGCGAGGATTACGAAGCCACCCACGCGGCGCTGCGCGCCGAGGCGCTTGAGATCCTCGACCGGTTGCAGCCGCCGGCAGCCGCGCCCGGCGAGGGCGAGTCGGGGCCCCTACCAGGGCTTCTTCAGCAGCAAGATGGTGTTGCCGACGAACAGCAGCGCGAAGAAGACGGTCCAGCGGTTGAGGTTGCGCTCCACCAGTGAGCCGCCGCCCAGCGGACCCTGACCGGTGCCCACGCCGAACGCGCCGGACAGCCCGGCGTCCTTGCCGGAGTGCATCAGCACGAGGCCGATGACCACCACCGCGATGATCACCTGCAGGACACCGAAGATCAGTTCCATCGACGTCAATATACCGGCTGCGAGACCCTACGGGCAGGGAACCGTCGCCGTGGAGCTGCTGGTGGAGCCGTCTTCGTAGCCGAATTCGGCCGCAAACGGGAAGCCGCCCGCCGGGCAGCGGGAGGGCAGCACCACCGTGTTGGGGTTGCGCCGCAGCTGCTTGGACACGCCGATCGTCAGCGAGAACGACACCGTCGAGGCGTTGGGCTCCAGCGGGATCGTGGGGATCGCGGGGATCGTCATTTCGAGCTTTTCGCCGTACGGCGGTTTGTCGGGGAGCGCCGTGGCGGTGATCACCACGCGCTCGTCCAGCGGCGAGTAGCCCTGGCCGAGGATCTCGATCGTCGGGTAGAGGTTGCGCGGCGGGCCCACCCACGCCGTGACGCCGGCCGTCTCGCTTTCGATCGACGCGCCCGCGTGCACGTCGGCGAGCGCGCGCCCGGCGCCGATCTCCGAGCGCGCCGGGCAGGCGCGCGTCCCGCCGGCCTGCAGCCGCGCTCGCGAGCAGCTGCGCAGCTTCGGGATGTTCAGCGTCAGCCCCGGCGGCAAGTGCACCACCGCGCGACGCACCGGGGAGGGCACGCCGTGTTCGCCGCCGGCGAAGTGCACCGCGAACGTGAACGCCGCCTTGGCGCCCAGCCGGTCGGGCGCGAACGACGGCCTGATCGTCGCCGTGGTCGCTTCCGGCGGAGGCGGGGGCGGCGCGATCTGGGGTTTGGAGGCGGTGTCGGCGCTCGCGACCGCCGCGCCCGCCAGCGCGAGCGTGCCCGCGACGGCAAGCGCCAAGCGCTTCACTTGCCGCGCGGGCAGGCGATGGTGCCCGTGATCGCGTTGGTGGTGCCGTCCTCGTAGGTCAGCGCGGTCTTGTAGGGGAAGCCGCCCTTGGGGCACTTCTTGGGGACCACGATGCCCTTGATGTGCACCAGCGTACGCTTGCCGTGCACCTTCTCGAAGTAGGCCGCGTTGGCGGCGCCCAGCGTGATGTAGATGCTCTTGACGGTGGCGTTGGTGGCGCCCGGCAACGTTTCCACCGGGGGCACCTTGAACGTGAAGCCCAGCCCGTACGGCTTGGGCTCGGGCACCACCTGCGCTTTGAGCACCAGCTGCACCGACACCGGCGACACCGCGTTGACGTACGCGATGATCGTCAAGTGCCCGTCTTCGTTGGGTCCGCGGTAGAAGTTGATCGTGAACGGCTCTTCGTTGACCTGGCCGGCGATTTCATAGGCGCCCACGCCGCCGCCGTAGCCGGCTTTGGAGGTCTTCGGGCAGACTTCGGGGTTGAGCGTCGTTTCCAGCTTCTTCGGTTCGCAGATGCCCACGCCGGCCGTGTTCACCGTGAGGCCCGCCGGCCCGATCACCGTGGCTTCGGCGATCGGCGATGGCAGCGTCGTGCCCACCGAGCCGATCTTGGCGGTGCCGTGGACGTTGGTGGGCTTGCCCAGCTTGTCGGGTGAGAAGCTGGCGGTCACTTCCAGCGTCTGCGTCGCCCACGCCGCCGCCGCCAGCAGCAGGCAGGCGCAGGTAACGGCGCCCGCAACGAGAATCTTGGCTTTGGACCCGACTGGACTCTTGAGCATCTGCAATGACCCTTTCATCTCTCCAACCCCTGAGCTCGCCGAACGGAGCGTATTCGCAACCGGCGGCCGCCGTATCGCTCCCCAACCGGCGCCTGTCCGCCTTGCTGGAGGGTACAGTGCAGCGGCTTTGCTCCGGTCGGCAACCTGCACGCGACGGCAAACCCCTTGCGTGGCCTTGTGTGCAAGGGAGATTACAAATCCTTTACCGCAGGGTGGTTGGCTGCCGATATGAACCCTGGTCAGGGTGGCCGGTCGCAGCGGCCCCGCCTGGCGTGCGCATGCGAGACCACCACCAACCACACCCCCCGATGAGCATCTGCCGCGGAGGCCGCGGATGAGCGCCCCGCGCCGTTGGGCGCGGCGCGCGATGCTGTCGATGCTGGCCGGGGGTGGGCTCACCGCCGCCGGTTTTGGCGGCCCGCTCGCCGGTGGCGCGGGCGCCGAAACGTCCACCACCACCGCCACCACCACCGAAGATCAGACGCCGCCGGTCACCGAAACCACGCCGCAGGCGCCCACCACCACGCAGCCGGGGGGCGGCGGGTCGGGTGGATCGAGCGAAACCACCACCAGCACGACCGGCGGCGGCAGTGGAGCGGGCGCCACGGGCGCCAGCGGTGCGTCCGCCAGCGGCGAAGGCGCCGGCACCACCGCCACCACACCCACCGCGCCCAGCACCGCCACAACCCCCTCGGCGCCCGCGCCGTCAGCCGACGGGGAACCACCCACGGTGGTGGTGCAGCACAGCCAGCCCACCACCGCCGGGCGCCGCCACGGTTCCAGTGTCGCCGGCTCAGGCAAAGGCTCCGCCGAAAAGGGCGCCGGCGGGAATGGCAACGGCGAAGGCGCAGCCAAGAACGGCGCGGCCACAACGCCCGCGAACGGGCCCAACGGCGTCGCGCCGGCGCCGCAAACCGCCGGCGAAGAAGCGGGCGTGCTGGCCACGCTGCTAACCGGCTCCACGGTGTCGGCACAGGCGCTTGACTTCTACCGCATCCCGCTGTTTTTGCTGCCCGTCTACCAGGCCGCCGCCTTCCAGTACGACGTGCCCTGGCAGATCCTCGCGGCGATCAACGAAATCGAGACCGACTACGGCACCGACCTCTCGGTGTCCACCGCCGGCGCGCTGGGCTGGATGCAGTTCATGCCCGGCACCTGGCTGCAGTACGGGGTGGACGCCACCAACGCCGGCTACGCCGACCCCTACAACCCCGTCGACGCGATCTTCGCCGCCGCCCGCTACCTGCACGCCGCCGGCGTCTCCCACAATTTGCGCGCCGCCATCTTCTCCTACAACCACTCCCAGGAATACGTCGAATCGGTGTTGCTGCGCGCAAAGCTCGTCGCCAGCTACCCCAGCTCCGTGATCGCCACACTCACCGGCCTCGTCGACGGTCGCGCGCCGACCGCCGGCGCGCACCTGGCGCCGGGCGCCGCCGCATCGCTCAGCGCGCCCTCCTCAGAAGCCGCCGCCGGCACAGGCGCGTCCAGCGCCACCGCCGGAGCGGTGCCCGCGCCGCTGGCGCCCACCCCGGCGGCGGCCGCGAGCGCCGTGGCGCCAACCACGGGTGCACAATCCTCATCCGCGGCGTCCGGCGGCGACGGAAAGCCGGCGCACGCCGACTCCGCGGCCAAGGCGGCCACCACGCCGGGCTCCACGCCGGCGCCCTCCCCGCAGGCGGCCGCCGCCCATGCACGCGCGCTCGCCAACGCGCCGGCCAAGCCGTCGCAGCTGGCGGAGCTGCTCGGCAAGCCGGACGCGCCGGTGGTGGCGGTCGAGGACGGTCGCATCGAACGCATCGGGCGCTCGCGCACGCTGGGTCGCTATCTGGTGCTGCGCGACGTGTACGGCGATCTCTTCACGTACGCCGGCCTCGGCAGCGTCGCCGCGCGCTACCGCCCCGCCGTTCCGCACGTGCCCGTGGCGGGCGCTTCGGGCGCAGCCGCGCCGGCCGGCGCGGGGGCGGGCGGCGGCGGTCCCGAACCGACCGACGACCCCGCGCCCACGCAAGCCGCGAGCGCCGGCCGCCAGACGCCGCTGACGCTGAAGGTGAAGGCGCACGTCGCGCAGGCGCCCGCGCAGGCGACCCCGGCGAGCGAACCGGAAGGCGAAAACGTGCCCGCCGGGATGGGCAGGGTGCGGCTGTTCGCACATCCCGCCAACCCGTTGGCGCAGGCGGCGGCTCACAGTGCGCCCACCGCCGGCGGCTGGGCGCGGCTGCGCACGGGCTCGATCGTCGCCAAGGGCACCGTGCTCGGCCACCTGTACACGCCCGCGGGCGCCACCGCCGGGCAGTTGCGCTTCGCGGTGAGGCCGTCGGGCGACAACGGCACGATCGACCCGCGGCCGCTGCTGGAAAACTGGCGCCAGCTGGGCTCGGCGCTGCACCCCAAGGGTTCCAAGAGCGCCGATGCGCTGGTGGGCGCCACCGCGGCCGCGGCGTTGTCGATGTCGAAGGCGCAGCTGGAGCGCGCGGTGCTGGCCGACCCCGGCATCCAACTGGACGGCTGCGGCCGCCGCGACGTGGCGGCCGGCGCGGTTGACGCACGCGTGCTGGCGGCATTGGTGTTCCTCTCGCGCAGCGGCTTGCAGCCGACCGTCGGCGGCCTGCGCTGCCCCGCCACCCCGGCGTCGGGCTTGAGCGCGATCGCCGGCTCAGGCGTTGCGGCGGTGGCCGCGCGACAGGCGGCGGCGCACACACGCGGTTTGGCGTTGAACATCACCGCGATCAACGACATCCCGATCGCCGGCCACCAGGGTCAGGGGTCGGTCGCCGACGCGGCGATTCGCACGCTGCTGATGCTCCACGGCCGCTTCGCGCCGCATCGGATTGTGAGCCTGATGAAATACCCGCAGGCGCCCACCACGGAGGCGTTGGCGACGGCCGCCGAACACATTCACGTCGAATATGCACCCGCCGCGGCCGCTGCCGTACACGCCCACGCGGCGGCAGCCGGCCCGTCCGCGGCCGCGCCGCTGGCGGCTAGCGGCCAGCTGAGCGGCGCTCAGTGGGGCCAGCTGATCCAGCGCATCGGCGCGCTGCCGAAGCCCACCGTGTCGCTCATCCCCAGCTCGTCGGCGATCCGCGACCCGCAGGCGGCGCCCACCAACCGCGGGCTGGGCGCCCGCGGTCTGGCCGGCGGGGGCTGAGACTCACTCAGGGGGTCGTGGGGGTCCCTGAGGGGGCCGTGCCGGTCCCTGGATGGGCGCGGTTGGGCCCTAGCCCGGAAAGCAGTGCGGTGCGGCACTTGGCGGCGGCCGCTTTGAACTGCGGGCTGCCGGTGTTGATCCCTTTGGTGTCGAACACCGGGCCTTTGCCCGACGTGTTGGGTTCACCCACGTTGACTCCCTGCTGGCGCAGGCAGGCGGCGAAGCGCGCCAGCGCGGCGTGGAAGCGGGGGCTGCTGAAGGGGTTGTGAAAGCCCTTGCCACGGCCGGCGAAGCGGCCACGGTCGCCGGGCGGGAGGAAGCCCGCGCTGCAGCTGCGCACATCTTCGTAGAGCTGCGTGCGCGACACGCCGCTCGGCAGTTTCGCGTCGGCCAGCGAGCTGCCTTGCGGGACCGTGATGCCTTTCTTGGCCAAGCAGCCGCGAACCGCGGCGACACGAGAGGAGGCCGGCGAAGCGGTGGTCGTGCCGGTGCCCGACCCACCCGCAGGGGTTGTGCCGGTGGTGGTGGGCCCGGTGGTGGAGGCACCGCTTGCGCTGGTCGATGTGCTCCCCGTCGCGGCGCCGGCGGTGGTGGTGCCGGTGGCGGCGGCGTTGGCGCTCGTTTGTGTGGTGGTGGTCGTGGTCGAGGAGCCGCCGCACGCAGCCACCCCGAGCGAGACGGCCACGAGCGCGGCGAGCGCCGCTGTGAGGGTCAGCGGCCGCCGTGATTGAGAGCGGCGGCGTGGGGGGGCGATGGGATGCATGGAACTCCTTTGTCGGTGATGCATTGGGTCGGTCCGCCATCTGAAACTCGACAACTCTGCCTCAACAACTCTGATCGATCGACCTAAAGACTGGCACAAGGCGCCAGGCGGCGAGTGGATGTCACTGGCCGAAAAGAGCCGCGCCACCGCCCGCCCCGCCACCGCCGGTGCCACCGCCTGTGCCGCCGGCGCCCACGCCTCGACCGCCGCCGCCACCGCCGAACAGCGCGCCCAACCCGCCGCCACCGGCGCCCGCGGCGTTGACGCTGATCGATTCGGCGCTGATCGCGCCGCTTTTGCCCTTGGTGCCGCGCACCACAACGGTTTCGCCCGGATGGATCGCGTGCAGGCCGGCTTTGACGGTCTTGGTGATGGAGGAGGCGGGGGAGGTGTCGATCTTGACGGTGGTGCCTTCGAAGTTGGTGACATACAGCGTGGTGCCGCTGATGTAGGCCACTTCGCCGATCGTCGCGCCGCCACCCGCGAGCGCGCCGAGGCGTCCGCCGAAGCCTGCGCCGCCGCCGCCACCTCCGGCCGCGCCATTGGCGCCCGCGCCGGTGGCCCCGGTTCCGCCGGCCCCCGCAGCGGAGGCCCCGCTCCCGCCGGCGCCCGCGCCCGAGGCCGTGCCGGCGCCGGCGCTGCCGCGCAGGGCGGCCAGTCGCGAGGCCACGCCGCCCACGCCCCCGGCGGTGCTCGAGCCTTCGTTTTGACCCTTCTCGACCAGCACGCCGCCGATGAAGCCGCCCGCGAGCAGCAGCACGCCGATCAGCGCCAGCGCCAGCGGGTTGGCGCCCGCGCCCAGCAGTCGCCGGCGCGGGCGGGGCGGCAGTTCCTGGAGCGGCTCCTGCGCCCACTCGTCGGGCAGCGCCGTGGTCGGCGGTTGGGCCTCGGCGGACATGGGGTTGGTGGGCTCAGCTGACATCGCAGACTCCTGATTGTGGACGTGGGGGGCGGGATCACTCAAAGCGCAACGCCTCGATCGGGCGCAGGCGCGCGGCGCGCCCCGCCGGGTAGGTGCCGAAGAAGAGGCCGGTGAAGACGGCGGCGCCGAACGCGAGGAAGATCGAGTAAGTGGCGATCACGGGCTGCACGCCGGCGATTTCGAACTGGCTGCCGACCACGCCCAGCAGCACGCCGGCGAGGCCGCCGATCAGCGACACCAGGACGGCCTCGGTGAGGAACTGGGTGAGGATGTCGCTGCGCCGCGCGCCCACCGCCTTGCGGATGCCGATCTCGCGCGTGCGCTCGGTGACCGACACCAACATGATGTTCATCACGCCGATGCCGCCCACCAGCAGCGAGATCGCGGCGACCTCGCCGAGCAGCGTGGTGAACACGGAGCTGGTGGAGCTGGTGGTTTCCAGCAGCGAGCCCTGGTTGATCACCTGAAAGCCCGGTTCGGCGGTGTCGGTGATTTTGTGGCGGCGCTCGATGATCTGCGTGACCTCCGCTTCGGCGGCGCTCAGCGCGGACTCGGAGGTGGCCTGCACGGTGATCGAGTCGATCGGGCCGTACCCGGTGAGCGAGTCCTGCACGGTGGTGATCGGCGCGGCCACGATTTCGTCGAGGTCGGAGATGCCGTTGGAGCCCTTGGCGGCCAGCACCCCCACCACCTCGAAGTTGACGCCGTCGGCGCGCATCGTCTGACCGATCGGGCTCTCTCCTGCGAACAGCTCTTCCACCACCGTCTGCCCGATCACCGCCACGTGCGCGTGGCGGGCGACGTCAGACTCGGTGAACGCGCTGCCTTCCTGGAGACGGTAGCCGTGGGCAACGAGATACGAGGGGGTGGTGCCGACGAACGTGGAGGGCTCGTAGGAGGTGCCGTTGTATACCAGCGTGACGCCGGTGGCGTTGACGACCGGCGCCGCGCTCTTCACGTCGGGCGCTTCACTCGGATTTTGCAATGCCGACGCGTCCTGGCGGGTGAGCGACACGCTGCCGGCGGACGCGGCGGCGAAGCGGGCGCCGCCGCGGATCCCGCCACCCTCGACCAGCAGCACGTTGGTGCCGAGGCTCTCGATCCGCGCCTGCACCGCTCGGGAGGAGCCGTTGCCGACGGCGATCAGCACGATCACCGAGGCCACGCCGATCGTCATGCCGAGGATCGTGAGCCCCGAGCGCAGCTTGTTGGCGAGGATCCCGCCCCACGCGATCCGCAGCGTCTCGGCGCCGATCATCGCTGCGTCCCCGCGATCGAGGTTTGCCGGCGAGCGCCCGCCGGCGCGCGCGGGAGAGCCGCGCCGGTCATTGCCGCGCCTCGGTCGCCGCGGCGGCGCCGTGGTGGGCGCTCTTGAGGCGGTGGGCGGCGGGTGGATGCTCGTGCACGCCGAGCAGGCGGCGATCCTCGACGATCAGGCCGTCGCTGAGGCGCACCACGCGCTTGGCCTGGCTGGCCACGTCGGGCTCGTGGGTGATCAGCACGATCGTGCGCGCTTCGAGGTTGAGGCGCGCGAAGATCGCCAACACGTCCTCGGTGGAGTGCGAGTCGAGGTTGCCGGTGGGCTCGTCGGCGAGGATCAGCGAGGGGTTGGTGACGATCGCGCGGGCCACCGCCACACGCTGCTGCTGGCCGCCGGAGAGCTCGGACGGGAGGTGGTGGTGGCGGTCGGCCATTCCCACCGACGCCAGCGCGCGTACGGCGCGCCGGTGGCGCTCGGCGCGAGGCAGGCCGGCATAGGCGAGCGGCAGCTCCACGTTGGCCAGTGCGCTGGTGCGCGCCACCAGGTTGAAGCTTTGGAAGACGAACCCCAGCTTGCGGTTGCGCAGATCGGACAATTCGTCCTCGTCGAGGTGGCGGGCGTCGGTGCCGTCGATCAGATAGCGCCCGCCGGTGGGCACGTCGAGGCAGCCGAGGATGTTCATCAGCGTGCTCTTGCCGCTGCCGGAGCTGCCCATGATCGCCACGAAGTCGCCGCGCTCCACACGCAGCGACACGCCGCGCAGCGCCGGCACGCGGATGGTGCCGGTGGCATACACCTTGCTCACCTCGCGCACGTCGATCACCGGGTGCGGCGCGGGGTGCATCACCCGCCCCGGAAGAACGCCGCGCCGCCGCCCCCGCCGCCCAGGCCGGCGGCGCCCCCGAGCCCGGCGCCGCCGCCCAGCGCGCCCGTGCGGCTGCCGAGGCGGCTGAGGATCGAGCTGAGCCCGCCCGAGGTGCGGGCGACCGGCAGCAGGATCTGTTCGCCGGCGCGCAGTCCGGAGAGGACGATCGTGGAGCTGTTGCCCGCCAGGCCGGTGACCACGCGGCGGCGGGTGTCGGTGCCGTTGTGCACGACGGTGACCGTGTCGGCGGCGATCGCCGAGGTGGGAACGTTGACGCCTTCGGCCTGCTTCACCACCACTTCGGCGGTGGCGCTCATCCCCGGTTTCAAGCCGCTTTCGAGCTGGTCGAGCGCGAACGTGACGTCATAGCTGACCACGCCGCTGTTGGAGGTGGGCAGCGACGCCACGCTCACCACGTGCGCCGCCAGCTTGCGCCCTTCGAGCGCTTCGATCGTCACCGTGGCCGGCTGGTTGGGGCGGACGTCGAGCACTTCGGACTCGCTGAGCGCCACCACCAGTTGCATCGAGGAGAGATCGCTGAGCACCGCAAACGCCGACCCGGAGGAGCCGCTGCCGGAGCTCGAGTCTTCCCCCGAGCCCGACGCGGCGGCCGAGCGTCCCAGCGCCGACGCCGAGGAGCCGGTGCTCGAGCTGGAGGAGCCGGAGCCGGAGCCGGAGGAGGAGCGCGTGGTGCCGCTGGCCGACACGGTTTCGCCGACCTCGCCGGTCAGCGACACGATCGTGCCGGTCATCGGCGCATACAGCCTGGTGTCGGACAGCGCCTGTTCGGCGTTTTGCACCGCCAGCCGGTCGCTCTTGACGGCGGCGCGGGCGGAGGCGATGTTGGCTTCGCGCAGAGCGGGGCTGAGCGTGGCTTTGGCCGGGGTGGTGGTCGCGTCTTCGTGTGCGCTCGCGGCCCCGGAGCCTTCGCCGGTGGTTGGAGTCGGTGTTTTATGTGTGTCACCGCCCGGCTGGGCGGCGCGGTTGGCGCCTTCGGAGGCGCTTGCGTCGGACGCCGAGGCGGTAGCGCCGGCCGTCGCGTGGCTGGAGCCCGCGGCGTCGCTCCCCGACGACGAGCTGGAGCCTTCGCCGTCGGTTTCTTCCTCCTGCACGAGATCGGCTTCGGCCGATTGCAGCGTGGCTTTGGCCTGTTGGAGCGTCACTTCGGCGCTCTCGGGATCGAGCTCGGCGAGCAGCTGGCCGGCAACGACGTGCTGGCCCTGGTGCACGTAGATCTGCGTTACGGCGCCGGCGGTCTTGAAGCCGAGGTTGAGCTGCGAGGCGGCCTGGATGTTGCCCGAGCCGGAAACGGTGGACTGCACGACGCCTTCGCCGACCGTGATCACGCGCCCGCCGCCGGTGGTGCTCCCCGACGCCGGTCCAACCACGAGCACGGCGGCGACGATCGCGCCTACGCAAAGAGCGGCGAGCAGATAGGTCGGCCAGGGCCGTGGTCGCCGTGTATGCATAATGCGATCTTGTGATGAGGCTATAAGAGCCGACGAAGAACAGCCGCGAGAGCGGATAAAGTAGCTGAGGCATTGCCCGAGCAAGTGATGCATCTGTCGTCGTTGCTGCACAGCCCGCTGCTTGACCGCACCGGCGAGCGGTTGGGCAGGGTGGAGGACGTGATCGTGCGCCTCGCCGACGGCGGCTACCCGCCGGTGACCGGTTTGAAGGGGCGGATCGGCGGCCGTGAGCTGTTCGTGCCGGTGGCGAAGATAGCCACGCTGGAGGGCGGCGTGGGGCGGTTGTCGGGCCAAAAACTGAATCTCGGAAGATTCGAGCGCCGCGAAGGCGAGGTGCTGTTGCGCCAGGACTTGCTGGGGCGCAAGCTGGTGAACGTGGAGGCCGACCCGCCGCGGCTGGTGACCGCACGCGAGATCGAGCTGGCGTGCATCGACGGGTGGTGGCGGGTGGTGGGAGTGGACCCGAGCTTCCGCGCGCAGCTGCGCCGGGCGCTGCCACGCGCGCTGCGCGGGCTGGCGGGCGACCGGCCGTTCCTCGACTGGGCCGACATGGAGCCGTTCGTGGGCCACGTGCCCACCGCGCGGCTGCGCTTCTCCCATCGAAAGCTCGCCAACCTCCACCCGGCTGAGATCGCCGATCTGGTGGAGGCCGCCTCGCACGAGGAGGGCGAGGAGCTGATCGAGGCGGTCGGCCAGGACCGCGAGCTCGAGGCGGACGTATTCGAGGAGTTGGATGAGCATCACCAGCTGGAGTTCATCGCCGAGCGCCCCGACGCGCAGGTGGCGGCGGTGATCGCGCGGATGGCGCCCGACGACGCGGCCGATTTGATCGGCGAGATCGACCAGGAGCGCCGCGCGCGGATCCTCGAGCTGCTGCCGCTGGCCGGCAGGCGGCGGATCGAAACGCTGCTGGGCTACAACCCTTCGACGGCGGGGGGGATGATGAGCCCCGATTTCATCGCGCTTGCCGAACACGCCGCGGTGGCAGACGCGCTGGATGCGGTGCGCCGCAGCACGATCGCGCCGGGGATGCTGACGAGCGTGTACGTGCACGACGAGGCGGGCGCTCTCAGCGGCTCAGCGACCGTGGTGGCGCTACTGCGCGCCGACCCCGCCACGCCGATGGCCGAGCTGGCCGAGCGCGAGCCCGAGTCGGTTCACACCGACGCCGACCTACCCGAGGTGGCGCGCACGATGACCGACTACAACCTCGCGATGCTCCCCGTGGTCGACGAGCAGCAGCTGGTGGTGGGGGTGATCACCGTCGACGACGTGCTGGAGGAGACGCTCCCAGCCGGCTGGCGCCGACGGTATGGCCTGGTGAGCGACTGAGCACGCTCGGTGCTAGGCTGACGCCGAGCCAACCACCAACGCGCGAAAGGAGGCTGGGATGGATCGAGAACAGCCACGAAGTACCCAGCCGCTCGCGCGTACGTGGAGTTGGTTCGTGTCGTTCTAGGTCTCGCTGACCCCAGCTGAGAGCCCTCCGGATCGCTCCTCCGCGTGTGCGCGCGTCGTTTTGACGTGCCCATCGGAAGCAAAGGAGGTGACAAATGGCGGACGAAACGACCCTGTCGGAGATCGAGGCGCACGCGCGGACGCCCGCAGAGGGCGTGCCGCCTGTTCTCGACGAGGCCCACATCGGCGACATCCGCGGGGCGCTGGGCACGATCAAGATGGACGACACCGGCGCCCGCCACGGCTGGCGCTCGCGGGCGATGGCGCTGCTGGCGATCATGGGGCCGGGGTTGATCGTGATGGTGGGCGACAACGACGCCGGCGGCGTGTCCACCTACGCGCAGGCCGGCCAGAACTATGGCACCAGTTTGCTGTGGGTGCTGGTGCTGCTGATCCCGGTGCTGATCGTCAACCAGGAGATGGTGATCCGCCTCGGCGCGGTCACCGGCGTGGGGCACGCGCGGCTGATCAACGAGCGTTTCGGACGCTTCTGGGGCTGGTTTTCGGTAGGCGACCTGTTCATCCTCAACTTCCTGACGATCGTCACCGAGTTCATCGGCGTGAGCCTCGCGCTGGGGTATTTCGGCGTGAGCAAGTACATCGCCGTGCCGGCCGCCGCCGCGACCCTGGTGGCGATCACCGCAACCGGCAGCTTCCGCAGCTGGGAGCGGTTCATGTACGTGTTCGTGGTCGCCAACTTCTTGGTGGTCCCGCTGCTGGTGCTGGTGCACCCCGACTTCGGCACGATCGCGCACGACACCGTGTCGCCGTCGATCAAGGGCGGCGCCAGCTCGACGGCGGTGCTGTTGATCATCGCGATCGTCGGCACCACGGTCGCTCCCTGGCAGTTGTTTTTCCAGCAGTCCAACATCATCGACAAGCGGATCACGCCGCGCTGGATCAACTACGAGCGCGCCGACACGGTGATCGGCGCGTTCGTGGTGGTGATCGGCGCCGGCGCCATCATCGCCGTCGCCGCGTTTGCGTTCGCCGGCACCCCGGCGGCCGGCAACTTCTCCGACGCCGGCACCGTGGCCACCGCGTTGCGCCACTACGTCGGCCCGGCGGCGGGGGCGTGCTTCGCGATCGTGCTGCTCAACGCCTCACTGATCGGCGCGGCGGCGGTGACGCTCGCCACGTCGTACGCGTTCGGCGACGTGTTTGGCGCTTCCCACTCGCTGCACCGCGGCATCCGCGACGCCAAGCTGTTTTACGCCACCTTCGCGCTGATGGTGGCCGCCGCGGCCGGAATCGTGCTGCTGCCGGGCGCGCCGTTGGGGCTGATCACCACCTCGGTGCAGGCGCTGGCGGGTGTGCTGCTGCCGAGCGCCACCGTGTTTTTGCTGCTGCTGTGCAACGACCGCGCGGTGCTGGGCCCGTGGGTGAACGCGCCGTGGCTGAACGCGCTCGCGGCGGTGATCATCGGCGTGCTGGTCGAGCTGTCGCTGGTGCTGGTCGCCAGCACGGCGTTCCCGCACGTGAACGTCACGCACCTGTTCATCGACCTGTCGATCGCACTGGCGGTGGGGCTGGCGGCGACGGGGGCGTACGTGCTGGCGCGCCGGCCGTCCGCTGCCGCCCGCGCACTCGCCGCCGCAGGAGGGGAGCCGCTCCCCGAGGAGCGCCGCCACGCCTGGACGATGCCGCCGCTGGCCCTGCTGGAGCGCCCGGTGTGGTCGCCCGGCCGCCGCGCGGCGATGCTGCTGCTGCGCGGCTACCTGGTCGTGGCGGTGGCGCTGCTGGTCGTCAAGACCGTGCAACTGGGGCACTGACGCGGTGTGCTGGATTGCTGCGACGCTGCGGGCCGGAGTGCTGCGACGCCGAGGCCGGAGTGCGTGGAGTGTTGTGTACTTTTTGGGCCCCTAACCAGCTTCACTTTGTGAAGTGGTTGGCGTCCAAAAAGTTGATGCAACAACACGCGGCTAATCGCCGGCGAGGCTGGTGGGCACCGGCAGCCCCCGCGGTGGCGGGTCGTCGAGCAGCAGGCGCGGGATGGTGACCGGTTCGAGCCCTTTGCGGCGCAGTCCCGCTACGATCGCCGGCAGCGCGGCGACCGTCTCGGCGCGGTTGCCACCGGCGTCGTGCATGAGGATGATCGCCCCCGGGTGGGCGCCGGCGAGCGCCCGCTGCACGATCGTGGCGGTGCCGGGCAGCGTGTAGTCGGAGGTGTCGTCCGACCACAGCACCATCAGCAGGTGCAGCGCGCGCAGCTGTTTGAAGGTGGTGGCGTCGAACGAGCCGTACGGCGGGCGGAACAGTTGTGGGGCGGGGCCGCCGAGCGCCTCGATATGGACCATCTGTTCGAACAGCTCTTCGTGCTGCGCACGCGCGGAGAGACTCGCCAGCATCGGGTGCGTCTCGGTGTGGTCGCCCACCACGTCGCCGGCGCGCAGCTCGGCGAGCGTGCCGGCGGAAAACCAGCGCTCCTCCTCGCCGATCGCGAAGAAGGTGGCGTGCACGTGCAGATGGCTCAGCTCGTGCACCAGTTTCAGCGTGTACGGGCCTGGTCCGTCGTCGAACGTGAGCGCCAGCTGGTGCCCGTGGTGGCCGCCTTCGGTGACGGCGGGGGTGTAGGAGAGCACGCGTTCCACCGCCGCTTCTTCAGCGTGCCGCTCGCCGGCGGCGCGCTCGGCCGGGGTGAGCGGCCCGGCGGCGGCGCGCGTGCGGCGTGCGGCGCCGTGGCGGCGCGTGCCGGCTCGCGAGTGCGGGGCCAGCGCCACGGCGGCGAGCGCCACCACGACCATCAGCAGCATCGCCGCGCTTCCCCGACGCCGGCGATATTGCGCACCGGTGTTGCGCGACCGCGGTATGGGGGAGGGCATCGCAGGAGGTTGTAGCGCAATCGGCGTCGTAGCAGCCCGCGGAATCGGTCCGGCACGATCGCATGCTCACCGGTTGGCTCGCATGGTGTCTATGTTGGCTGCCATGCCTCCCTTCTGGCTGTCGATCGGCGCGTTGTCGCTCCTGCAGGGAGCACTCGTGGCGCTGCCGGGCACGATCTCGATCCCGTGGGTGCAGCGCCGCACGAGCCGCTGGTGGGCGGCGATCCCGCCGCTGTCGGTGATCGTGTTTGTGTTCGTCGCCCGTGCCGCCGAGCAGGCGAGCGCGCAGAGCCTCACCTACCTGGCGGTGGTGGCGGTGCCGGTGCTGGCGACGCTGGCGCTGGGGTGGTGGTGTCGAGGGGCGCGGCCCGCGCTGGCGCTGCTGGCGCCGGCGCTGTTCGCGCTGGCGTGGGCCGATCGCTCGGGGCTGGCGGGAGAGGCGGCGGCGACCGTGCTGTCGGCGCTCAGCTGTGCGGCGCTGGGCGTGCTGCTGGCAGCGGTCACGCCGCCGCGCTGGCTGGCGGCGGGGATCGTGCTGATGGCGTGCGCCGACGCGGCGCTGGTCGTTTCCGAACTGCTGCAGCACCCCAACGAAGTGCTCAACACCGCCCACCCCGCGGCCGGCCTGCCGAAACTGCAGGCGGAGGTGTTCGGCCGTGCGGCGATGGGTTACGGCGACCTGTTCGTCGCCGGCCTGCTGGGCGGTCTGCTCGCCCGCGGGTGGCCGGGCGGTCGCGTGGTCGCGCGGGTGGCCACCGCGGGTGTGTGCGATGGAGGTGGGGGTTCGTCGTTGCCACGCCTCGCAATCGGTCGGCAGACGCGGGCCGCGGTGCTTGTGGCGGCGCTGGCACTGGCGTTTGATCTGCTGTTCTTCTTCGTCGAGGAGCTCCCCGCCACGGTGCCGGTAGCGGTCGGTCTGTTGATCGTGATGGGGCTGGCAGCCAGCGGGCGGCGCTCACCCACGGCGGTCGAAAACCCCGAGCGCGTCACCGCGACCGCGCCGGAGGTGCCCACATAGCGATCGCGCCGGGGGCGTTCACACAGGGTGCCCGCTCCCGATGGCGCCGTGCCACGTAGGGTGTCAGCCCTCGCTGGGCGCCGTGGCCGGCTGCCGCGCGAGTAACCGCGCCCGGGGTGTTTGTGTAGACAAACTGGCATGGCTGATTTGCAGTTGAAGCCACAGGTGTACGTCGACGATCGGCCCTCGGAGACCTTCGATCGCTACTACGACTGGGCCTCCGCGCACGGCCCCGACTGGGTGTACACGCTGGCCCGCCTGTTGATTACGCCGGTCTGTCTGCTCTTCTACCGCGCCCGCTGCGTGGATGCCCCCCAGGTACCCCGCTTGGGACCGGCGATCATCGCGCCCAACCACTTTTCCGCGATGGACCACTTCTTCTGCGGCCTGTTTTTGCGCCGCCGCGTGTCGTTCATGGCCAAGTCGCAGCTGTTCCGCGGCGGGCTGGCGTGGATTTTGCGCCACGGCGGCGCCTTCCCGGTGCAGCGGGGCCGCCACGACGAGCGCGCGATCGCCACCGCACTGGCGGTGCTGGCGCGTGGCGGCGTGGTGGTGATCTACCCGGAGGGCGGGCGCTCGCGCAGCGGCAGGATCGGCGAGCGTGCCCGCGCCGGCGTGGGCCGCCTGGCGCTGGAGAGCGGCGCCCCGGTGATCCCCGTGGCGATCCACGGCAGCGAGCGCGCGCGCAACTGGAAGCGACTGGAGTTTCCGCGGGTGACCGTGCGCTACGGCGAGCCGCTGCGCTACGAGCGTGTCTCCAGCTCCACGCGCGAGGCCCAGCAGGCGGTGGCCGACGAGACGCTGGAGCGCGTCCGCGCGCTGCACGCGAGCCTCCAGCGCCCCGTGCGCCTGCGTTCCCGCCTCACAGCCGCCCCGCACCGCCCGCGCTGAGCGGCCCATCGAGGTGGCGTGGCGCGCCGCGGCGCGCCGCCCCGCTGAGCGGCGGAACGAGTGCGGGCGGAGGGACTCGAACCCTCAAGGGCTTTCACCCACCGGCTCCTAAGGCCGGCGTGTCTGCCAGTTCCACCACGCCCGCGGGCGCTCCCACGCTGGCGGAGGGCCGTGCCGGCGCATGGCGCCCGTCCGCGGGGAGGCATCGCATTTGCATCGACACCGCTGGAGATTGTATGGTCATGGTGATGATGTCCATTCCAGCCGACCGTCGCGCCGCCGCCGGCGTCCGCATCACGCACCCCAACCGCGACAAGCCGGCGGTGCAGGCGACGCGCGCCGCGGTGATCGTGCTGATGCTGGTCACCGCCGCGCTGGTGCTGCTGATCACGGTTGGCGGCTTCGAAGCGCTGGAGGGCGTGGGGCCGGTGATCGTGCAGTGCCTGTTCGTCGTGTGCTACGTGCTGTTGGCGGTGTATGCGGGGCGCTGGAACCGCGGCACGCTGCCGGTGGCCTCGGTGTTGGGGGTTCTGCTGGGCACGTTCGCGCTGATCGCCGCCCCCGGGTGGTTTGAGCGCGACTCCTCGGCGTTCGCCCAGCCGGCGCTGGGCAGCAACCTGCTGGGGGTGCTGACGGTGCTGGTGATCCCCGTGCAGGTGCTGCTGGTGATCTTCGCCATGCGCGGCGTCCAACAGGGCTGGAACGTGGAGCTGGAGCTGCGCGACCCCGGCGCCCCGGGTGTCGGCTACGACGAAGCCGCGCCGTACGCCGCCTGAGTCGCCTCCACCTCGTCGCCTATATTTGAAGGCTCGTGCGTGCGGCGGTGGCGGAACGGTAGACGCGGGGCCCTCAAAAGGCCTTGTCCGCAAGGGCGTGTGGGTTCGAATCCCACCCGCCGCACCTGACGAGCGTTCCGCCGTCGCGAGGGCTTTCGAATCCGGCGTGCGCAAGTGCCTGGACGCGGGGCGCCCGGGAGCGCCCCGGCGTCACGGCACCAGGGCTTTCCAATCCGTATCGTCTACGTACCAGCGCGTCCTCCCTGACCCTCGGCGCGCTTGGCGTTTCTCGTGTTTGCGCAGTGGTCTTTGTGTGCGCGACTCAAGAGTATTGGGCGCATGCGAAGTACTGGAGACCGCGAGCTGGACGAACAGTTGGAGAGATTTGGCCAGAACATGCGGGCGGCGCGCAAGCAGGCGGGCCTCTCGCAGATCGACCTGAGCGTCAGAGCCAATCTCGACCGCGCTGCCGTCAGCTTCCTCGAGCGCGCCGAGCGGGCGCCCGATCTGTCGACGATCGTGCGCGTGGCGCACGCCGCCGGCGTCAAGCCCGCCGCGCTGCTCGACGGCGTCGGCCCCGACTCGGGTGTGCGCGGCCCGCGCTGCGGCGAGGAGCAACTGACGCCCGCCGAGCGCTTTGGCGTCAACCTGCGGTGGGTGCGCGAACGGGCCGCCATCTCCCAGGAAGCGCTCGCCAACAACGCCCACGTCGACCGCGCCGCGATCAGCGTGTTCGAGCGCGGCAAGCGCAACCCCAACCTTCGCACACTGCTACGCCTCGCCAGAGCTCTGGAGATCCCGCCCGGGGTGCTGCTGCGGGGCGTTGGGGCCCCGGTTGCCGTGCGCGCCGGCTAGCCCTACCCCGGGTTTGGCGCCGTCTCGCGCGCGACCTTCCAGCCGGCGTTGATCGGGTTGAGGAAGTAGGGGGGCTCGTCCACCGCGAGTCGCTCGTCGTATTTGTAGTTCTTGATATAGCCGGTTTCGCCGACCAGGGCCACGATCCCGCGGAAGCGCTGGGCGATCGCTCCGTAGACGTTGAGATTGCCGAGTTGCTTGCCGCATTCGTAGTTGTCCACGGCGAACGAATGGTTGGTCGAGAGGATTGCCGCATAGATCCAGGGGTTTTTCAGCGATTCGGTGCCGTTTTCGGCTTTTTCGCAGTTGGTGCTGGTGACGGGGTGGTAGACCCGCACATAGTGGCCGGCGATCAGGCCGAGCGTGTCGGTGCCGGTCGGTTCTTCGCCCAAAGTTTTGACGCTGGTCGGGTAGATGTTGCCGTTGATGATCAGGTCTTCTTCGGCCGCGATCGTAATCGACTTGCTGTAGGTGCCGCTGACGTACACGTTGCCGCAGTAAGTTTCCTTGGAGACCTCGGTGGCGTTGTCGGTTTCGCTGGTGGTGTCTTTGTAGGCATATGTGCACGGCGTTTTTTCGTTTTCGCTCGCGCGGACGTAAACGAGACCATTGGTCGGCCATGCATATGTTTTGATTTCGCCCTTGTTGTTGGTCACCGTCATCGTGTTGAGCGAGCCGTTGAGCACGATGTGCGTGGAGCCGGTGAATTCGTCGCCGCCTTCTTTGACGTAGGTCCCGAGCGTCGTGTCGCCTTCGGGGGTGAGCAGTTCTTCGCCTTTTTCATATTTCCCTGTGGCCGTGTAGAACGTTCCATTTTCGTTGCCACAGGTGGAGTAGGTACCGTTGTTGATCTGGACCTCGTCGGGCGGATTGTGTTCTTTGCGGCCGAAGTATGCCGGCGCGCAGATGTCGGCCGCGTCATCGGTGTGCATCGGGCCTTCGACGGTGTCCCCGTTCGCAAACTCGATCGTCGCGCATTCGTTGTTGATTTTCAGCGATACCCGCTTGGGGTAGTAGTTTTCGCACGCTTTCGGTCCACCATACAGCGCGGGGTCGCCGTCTTCGTACTGGGTGAAGTAGATGAAGTTGAGGAAGCCGATCACGTGGAAGGTGGCGACGATCGTGCGGGTGGCGTAGCTCGAGGAGACGGCTTTGTTGCCGGCTGTGCCGATCGACTCGATGCGGAACGTGTTCGCCTCGATGCCAGAGGACTGGATCATCGACGCGAACGGGCTCGTCGTGCTGCATTCTTTGAATTCGCTCGGAGCGGTGCTCGCGACGAGCAGCTTGATTTCGTAGTGCTCGTCGATTTCCTCGCCCGAGACTTCTTTTTGGCCTTGTACTTCTTTTGAAGGCGTGTCGCAGGTCTCCCAGTAGTCGGGGTTGGCCTGGAGGTGGAACTCGTACTCCTGAATGCCCGCGAGCGCGGCGTAGTAGGCCTGCTTCTGGACGGTGTTGCGGTGGGAGAGCTGGATATCGCCTCTGGAGGCCGCAAACGCCGCGGCCAGCAGCATCGAGGTCACGAGCATCACGCCGAGCGCGACCATCAGCGTGAAGCCGTTCTCGGAGGCGAGTCGGGCGGGCACCCTCCACCGTCGCGTTCGGTGTGCAGGCTTCACTGGCATGGCGTATCGACCTTTTCCGCTTCGGAGATGGGGACGGAGAATGAGAGCGTTACCTGCGTCTGCTGGCCGTCGCTCACGTCTTTGGAGAGGGTTTTCCCGAGAGTGTTGGCCAGGCTGGTGGTGGTTGTGGCGGAGCCCGTGTTGAAGCTGATCAGCACTGCCGCGGCGGCCGCGGCGGTCGCTGCGCCTTCGCTTCCTTCTTCAAGCGGGGTTTTAAGTGGTGCGGTGTTGAGCATGTTGACGCCCGTGGTCGTGCTTTCGTTGGATTCGAGGTCATAGCTGTAGTATTGGAAGATCGGCAGCTTTTTTCCTTCCGATTCCATCTGCGTCACGTGGCTGGCGATCAGCACCCCGTTGGTGGAATTCGCTGTTTCGGAATACTTGAACTTTGGCCAGATTTCTTCTTTGCTCGCCGGGTACGTGAAATCTGTCAGGGTTTCGGCTTTTTCGTTCCACACGATGCGGTGTTCGTTGACTTCGGCTTTCGAGATCACGGCTTCTTTGCCGTACGAGTTGACGAACCTCAATTCGGTTCCGGTACTGTTCGCCTGGATCGGGGTGAAGCCCGGGGCGATGCAGGCCGAGTGCAGTTCGTCGACGATCTTGGTCATCGCGAGCCGCCCGAGCTGGGTGGCCTGCGCCACATTGGTCAGGTGCGTCTCGTCACGTGTGGCAACGGCGAGGACTGCAACCAGCGCGAGAATGATCACCATGCCGGTGACGAGCGCGACGAGCAGTTCGATCAGGGTGAAGCCGCTCTCGTCGGAGAGGCTGGGGCGTGCCTCGCGGAGATGGGGGCGCGTCTCGCGTTGGGCGGGGGTGGAGTGGAAGCGCTTGGTCAGCATACGTTGCTTGTTTTGACTTCGACGGTGGGGTCTGTGCCTTCCGTGTACGATTTCCCGGTGGGTTCGCTCAGATAGACGGGAATTGTCGGTCCCGCTGCCTTTTCGTCTGCGTATGTGGCGAGGAACGACTTGTTGATGGAGCTGTCGTACAGGCACAGCTTGAACGATTTGCCGAACGGCTGAAAGGGGGCTTCCAGTTTGCCTTTCGAGGTGTCCTGTGTGTGGATCACGCTGTATTTGTAGGCGTTGTTCGGGGTATAGGTGGTTTTATTTTTTGCTTCTTCTTTTTCTTTTACCTTCAGGCATTCGGTGTTCGTGATCTTGACGGGCAGCGCGTTGTTTTCGGTTTCCCCTTTAGAGCTTTTGGTGCCCTTGTAGACGGTCAAAGTGACTTCGGACGTCGGGACTTTGACCGTTGGGTCCTGACCGGGTTCGAGAGCGACCGAAATCGAGCTTTCGCTGATTTCGCCGCTGTCGATTTCGGCGGGGTTGTTGGCGGGGCAGTCGCCGGCGTAGATCTCCCACGGGCCTTTTTCGAAGGGGAAGAGATCGCCCGTGGGATAGTATTCAGGGCTGATCGGCGTGGTCGCCTTGGCCTCGTATGGTTGGGCCCCGGTTTTTGGCGGGGGTTCGCCGGCCAGCGCTTCGTATTCGCCGGTTTCTTTGGCGAAGGTGCCGAATCGCGGGCTTCCGACCTCGAAGTCGGGCGCGAGGTTCATTTTGGGGTTGAACGCCACGATCGTGTCGCCCGTGACCTGTTGGCCTGCGCTCGTGACGGTTTTGCCTTCATGGGCGAATTCGGCGGTGACGTACGATCCCGTGTTGAGCACCACTTCGTCGTGGGTGGTGATGTTCGGCGTGATCGCCAATTCGGACTGGACCTTCTTGATCGCGCCCGCTTCGGTGACGTCGCCGAGCTTGTGGGCTTCCACTTCGATCGTGGTCGCGGGGATCCCGCCGAGGATCACGCAGCCGGCTTCGCCGGTCGTCGCTTCGGCTTCGCCGGCGTTCACGGTCACACCGGCGACCGGCTGCTCGGGCGTGCGTCCGTTGAGCACGTCGACTTCCAGGGCCGAGCCGTCGGGGGGGGTGATGATGCTTTGCTGCCTGAGCGCCGGTCGTCCGACGGCTTTCAGCTGCGGCCAGGTGATTTCTGTGGCGATCACCAGGTAGTTGCCGGCCTGGTTGGAGTGTTCTTTGCTGGAGGCGCTGCAGGTCGCGTTCGGGCTGGTGTCGGACTTCCAGCTGTCGGTCTGGGTGATCGTGTACTTCTCGCCGCCCACCGTCTGCGTGTAGACGTGCTTGGCGGGGTACTCGATCGTGTCGAGCGTGGCCGCGGAGTCGCTGCGCAGCTCCTCCAGTGACTGAGCGGCCAATGCGGCCGCCTGGTCGTGGGAACGCTCGTCGGCGGTCGTGTGGTTGACGGAGTTGAAGCCGGTGAAGGTCGCGATCACGATGAACCCGACCATCAGGGCACTCACCAGCACTTCGATCATCGACAAGCCGTCCTCCGCGGCGAGGCCGGCGTGGCGCGCACCGTTTCGTTCCAGCGCTCTAACGCGCGTCCATCGACGCGATTGGTTTGGGACCGCCTGGCTCGCCCGGCGCGCGGTTGGCGCGTGGCCCTCGGCATGGCTTTGCCCGAGCTGCCCCCAGGACAGTCGCCGGCGGCGGAAAGGGTTTGTGTGCATCATCACAATTGCCGTGTGTTCGTCTTGTGCTCTCCTCTCGACAGCGACGCGCTCGGCCTTTAGCCGCCCCCGGTTCCGTCGTCGCCGGTCGTACGCGTCTGCGCGCCCGCACACGGGCATTGGGGCTTCGGCAGCACAAGGTGTCGCGCCGGCGCGGGCAGCTCGGCAGCGTGGGCACCTCGGTGGCCTGGGCACCTCGGCTGTGTGGGCCGTCCGGCACTACGGCTGTGTGGCCACCTCGGTCGTATGGGCCGTCCGGCACTACGGCTGTGGGCATACCGGTCGTGTGCGGTGCCGTGGGGCCGCCCGGCCAGGGCCCGTCGCCTACAATCACTGACCCCCGGGGGACTGGTGTAACGGTAACATGGGGGTCTCCAAAACCCTTGCTCGAGGTTCGATTCCTCGGTCCCCCGCTCCAGCAAACGAGCCAAATACAGGCCAAATGCTCCGTTCGCGGGGGTTCTGGTCGAGGGCGATCTACCCCACCGAGGCCCGTCAAGACCCGCTGAGACGTGCAAAAAGTGCAACCAAAAGTGCAACGGGGCGAGCCTGTTCTGGCCATCTCGGGCGCGTCCAGCACCGGGAGTGAGCTACGGCTCAATGGGCCGTGTCGCACGGTGCACTATGTCAACACGACCGCTCGCTCATGCTCGCGCCAAGACCCAGTCGTCGTACTGGCCCGTGTGCTGGAGCGCGAGCGCATCGGACGGCTGTCGGAGGCGCCTCGAGCACGAGCGGTTCGTCGGCGTCACCTGCGAGGCGGAGGCCGGCAAGACCCACGTGCTAGCCGCCGTCGCGCACGAGCAGGTCCGATGTCTGGTGTGGTCTGGTGTGCAGACGAGGAGGGCGTGCCGGACCTGGCGGACTGATCGCCGCCGCCGCTGGACGCCGCGGGCCGACCCCCGCCGGCCGATGGATATCCTCTCGCGGTGGGCTCGCTGAGCAAGGGGCAGCTAGACGCGATGGTCGAGGAGGCCACCGTCGACTGCTACAACGAGGACGAGCAGGCGACGGGCCTGTTTACGCTGATCGAGGACAACCTCGCGGTGCCGTTCCCCACGGAGCTGCTGGGCGTGCCCGTCACCGTCGAGAGCGTCGATTTGACAGACGCCGGCCAGATCGTGGCGATCTGCACCCGCGACCGGGCACGGCAGGCCATCCCGATCGTCGATCTGCCGCTCCCGACCCCGCCGCCGGAGGGCGCGGAGTGGATCGACGCCTACCGCCACTGGCGGGGCTGAGAGCACAAGGACGCGAGCCCGGCATCGAGGACGTTGGGAGTATGAGCAAGCAGACGAGCAAGGCGCTCCCGCCGAAGCACCAGGCCTGGTTGCAGGCGCGCAGACGCCACCGGCTCTCGCACGCGCATGTGCAGATGGCCCAGGAACTCCGCATGAACCCGAAGAAGCTCGGCTCGATCGACAACCACGACCAAGAGCCCTGGAAGGAACCACCGCCGCAGTTCATCGAGCACCTCTACCAGAAGCGCTTCGGCCGCGAGCGTCCCGAGATCGTCGTGCCGATCGAGCAGCACGCCCGCCAGCTGGCGCAGAAGAAAGCCGAGAGGAGGGCCGCAAAAGCCGCACGACGCGCCCAAGCCGACACCGGGCAGGGCGCGTCCCGATCCGTGCGCGAGACTCCAGGCGAAACCGCCGAGGCTGCGGGTGGGGACGCGATGTGATCAGCCACGGACCGCACTCGTAGGTGGACTGCGAGCGTAGACGGACGTGCTGTCCAGTCGTCCGGCGCCTGCTTCGCGTCGGACACGAGAACGAATCGGAAGCCGGGGGACTGCTGCTGCTCGTCCAAGAGGAGGCACTCCTGCGGAGCTGCTCGGCAGTGCTGCTTTGCTCGCGCGACGCAGCAGTGTCGACCTGGACCATGACGAGTCTATGTGCTCAACCAGTTACGCGCCGAGGTGAAGTCAATCCAGTCGCAGGCCGCCTCGACACGAACCTCTTGGCCGTCGGAGGCCTACGAGGAACGGCGTGCTATCCCGTTTGATCTCCTGCGCGGTCGAGCACCTCGTACTTTGCATCGCGGATGTCGAACGCGGGCTTCGTGCCCTCCAGCACATCCACGATCAGCCGGGTCATCGTCGGATCCTCGATCGCGCCGCTGGTGTAGGTCACGCGGTTGCCCTCGGTCTTCTCGATGCTCGCGTGGATCACCTGATCGGCGTCGCACACGACCGCCAGGTTGGGGTTGTGGGTCACGAGGATGATCTGCCGGCGCTCCTTGGCGTGCTTGACCGCCGGCACCAGCAGCTCAGCGACGGTCTCGTTATCGAGGTTCTCCTCGGGCTGGTCGATCACGAGCGGCACATCCTCGCGGTCGACGAGCAGGTAGAAGAGCAGGAGTAGTGTGCCGCGCTCGCCGGGTGAGAGCTGGTCAAGCGGCTTGTCACGCCACAAGAGCTTGAAGCGCGGTTTCAGGTACTCAAGGCCAAATAGGAAGTCGCAGAGGTCCTCCTCGCTCCGGCTGCGCATCAGCTGCGTGGCGACGGTCACCTGCTGGGGCGGATCGCCACGGACGTCGGAAGCCAGGTGCTTGCCGATCTCGGCGAGGAACTCAACCACGTTGTCCGCGCTCGCGAAGTCGTACTTCTTGATCAGCGCGCGCAGCCGCTCGCGTCCCTCCTGATCGCCTTGGAAGCTTCCCCTCCGTCGCTGGTCGATCAATTCAAGGATCCCGTCCTCAAGACCTCGGACGGCGATCACCGCGTCGAAGGAGAGCTCGCTGACTTCTTGCGCCACGGGATGCTCGGCCACGAAACGCTGCACGGGGTGGTACAGCTCGCGGTAGGAGTCGAGTAGCTTCGACTTGGCCGCGAAGACCTCGCGGACGAGGGCCTCGCGCTCATCCCGCTTGGCGCTCGCGCGCTCGGGGAGCTTGTCGAGTTCGGCGACCCTCGCCTGCAGTCCCTCGACCGACTTCGGCTCGCTCGCGGCGCCGATGATCTCCGCCTCCTGCTTCTCCCAGTTTGCCAGGGCGCGCAGGTACTCCTGGTAGCGTCGTTGCGGCTCAGTGAGCTTCCTGCGCAGATCCTCTGCGCGCATTGACAGTTCGTTTCGCTTTTGCGCATCCGAGCCCTCGCGCTCCTCGTCAAGGGCCTCTGCGTGCGCGCCAACCTCGCGCAGGGTCTGCTCGTGGAGCGCCTTCAGCTCGGTTTCCTGGGTCTCGATCCGGACGAGCTTCCTCGGATCCAGATCCAGCAGCTTCGCGTCCTTGGCGCTCTGCGTGTAGAACTCCTCGACCGTCGTCGCCAGGTTGGCGATCCGGGTGAGCGTGCGTTCGATCGCGACCAGCCGTCGTTTGGTGAGTGCCTGCGTGTCTTGACGCTCCTTAGTGCTCTTGTCGAGCTTCTCGATCGCGGCGACCACCTCGGTGAGGTCCTTCTCGGCTTTCTGGGTATCGGGGTCCGCGCCGGACTCCTTGCCGGGGTCTTTGACCAGTGCGGGCTTGGCCTTGCGGTGGGCCTCAAGCTCGGAGCGGCGCTGCTCGAGTTCTCCCTCAAGCCGCCGGCGTGACTCCTCGGAGCTGCGCCGGCGCAGCTCGACGTCTTCGCGGTTCACCTGCGCGAGTTTCTTTCGCAGCAGCCCGATCCCGGCTTCGGTCTCCTCGGTCGTATGGGCGAACAGGTCCTCCAGCGAGGTCTGCCCGAGCCGGTCGGCCCGCGGGACGTGGGAGAAGATCACGGCTTCGAGCTCTTTGTCAAAAAGCGTCGGACGCGATGACTGCCGGATCTCGACGCACACCTTCTCGAGGTGGTTTGAGGGATGTGCCGCACTCGTTCGAAAGAAGCGGCCGAGGTTGTCCCTCGGGTTGAGGAACCGCTCCGTGTTCAGGAACGAGAACTCCCCGCCGGTGCGGGCGTCGCCGAGCAGCCCCAGCACGTCGGCCAACGCGCTCTTGCCGCTTCCCTTCTTGCCGATCAGCGCGACCAGGCCGGCGTTCAGAGGCACCGATCCCGAGAACCACCTGGCCTCTGCGCCGGCGCGGGTATCGCGCTTGAACGCGATCTCCTGGATCGACTTGGTCGCCGATTCCCTGACCCGCTGCAGGGCCGGCGGCTCGGCGCCGATGAACACCCGCGCGTCGGGCTCGTGGTAGAGCTGCACGAGCCCGTCGAAAGTGGGGTCCGCGCGGACCCACAGCTGCCGGTCCTCGGCGAATACGAACAGATCCTGCGGTCGGTGTGCATCGGAGCCGTGGATGCATGCCTTCCGGCTTCTGAACTCGCCTTCAAAGGCGGCAACCGACTCGGAGCGCTGCCCGAGACCGAAGGCGCGCGTGCCCATGTTCGAGGAGAACAGCATGTGAGACTTCTGGAGTAGGAACTTGCGGGTGCTATGCCCCTGCCCGTCCCAAGGCACATTCGAAAGGTCCTCATCGGCGGCGATCACGAATAAGTGGCGGCGCTCGAACGCGGCGCGGTTCTTCGCGAGGACCTCTGAGATCTTGCTGTGGGAGATGACCGCCTGGGTCATCCCGACCTCGAGATCGGTGCGGTCCGCGAACGGAGGGTGCTCGGCCTTCAGGCGGGCTCCGAACTCTTTCAGGTTGGCGACGGTCAGCGACTTTGCGTCGTCGCTGCTGCCCGGCGCCGACTCGGAGAGGAACTCAAGCCGATGCAGGAAGTTTTCCTCGATCTCCCTGGAGGACACCTCGTCGGAGAAGATCACGTGTGCGTTGACCCGGGCATCCTTCTCTGCGACCCGCACGATCACGTCAAGCCGGAACTCGATGTTCGCCAGCAGGCGGATCTGCTGGGCGCGCGCGGCAAGTTCTGCGCCGAGCAACTCCTGTAGTCGTTTGGTGTCCTTCTGTAGGGCGCGAAGCGCCTTGTAGCCGTCGATCGTGAAGTAGTCGGTGACGCCGATCACCGCTATCTCGCGGGCGAGCGCCTTCTCGAAGAGCTCCTTGGCGTAGGCGTCGAAGTCGTTGCCGAAGCCGTTGTTCAGCGCGGACAGCGGAGTGTGGACGTGCAGGTCCCACCGGCGCCATTCCGAGCCACGGGGAAATTTGATTTGCGTGGATTTCTTGCTCATCGGTCTGTGTGGGGTCCGAGGCTAGCGATCGGGAGCGCCCCGAGCCTTCGAACGCAAGCGGCAGGAGCCGGCAGATCTGGACGGGCTGGGATGAGCGGGTCGTCCGCCGCAGAGAGGGGCACGAGCAGGGGCCACTTGCTGTGTGAGCCAACGCCGCGTGCTTGTACGCATCGACGGCCGTACGGAGAGTCCTACGGTTCGCCTTCGAGCGCGCTGGCCGAGGGCAGGCATACGCCCGTTTGCGGCCGGACGAGGCGGGAGCGCGTGCCTCGCCGCGCGACCAGACTCCGCTTCGTCCAGGTCGAGCTTCTCGTGGGCATCAACCGGGACGCCTCTTCACGAGGAGGGAGCACCCTAGCCCGACACCGTAGCCGCTTTTCCCGATCCCGCGGGAGGTTTGTGGAGGCTTCGGCTGAACGTGGCCGTTGGTTTCGCCGGGACCAGGTGCCGACAGTCCGGGCAGACGCGACGACCGGAATGTAGTCGGGTACGATTCGCAGGTGCGCTCGTCACGGTGGTGCCGCGGAAAGGGTCTGTTCACGATTAGGCGCTGCTCTCGCAGCGTGGGTGGCTATGCGGAGACATCTGCCTGGTTCTCGCGGGCCATGCGTGCCTCTCGCTCGGTCTGCCTTGCTGGCGCGGCCGCGGTTTTGCTGGGACTGGTGGGTTCGTCGACGGCGCTTGCCGCACCAACGTGGTCGGCTCCTGGCCCGGTCGACCCGGCGATCTACGCGCCTTCGGTGTCGTGTGCGTCTGAATCCTTTTGCGCGGCGGTGGGCTGGGCGTCTGGGTATGGCTCGGTCGCGGTCTACAGCGATGGGAGCTGGGGCGAAGCGACCCTGATCGACCCCGATGGTCAGCTGTTCTCGGTGTCCTGCCCGTCGTCCTCGTTCTGCATGGCGATGGATGGCTCCGGACACGCGTTCGTCTATGACGGCAGCGGTTGGGGTTCGGCGGTATCGCCTGCCACCGATCTGACTTCGGTGTCATGTACCTCTGCGTCTTTCTGCGTGGCGGTGGGCGGATCGGGCGACGCGGCGATCTACAACGGCAGCACGTGGAGCGCGCTCACCCACATTGGTAACCAGCCCTCCTCGATTTCGTGTACGTCTGAATCCTTTTGCTTGGCAGTGGAGGAGACGGGCGGCGGGCCCGGGTACGCCGTCACCTACAACGGCAGCACGTGGAGCAACCCGAGCGAAATCGACAAAGAAGGGAACAACGCCCTGCATTCGGTGTCGTGCGCCTCTTCGTCATTCTGCGTGACGGTGGGTAACTACGGCGACGAGCTCACCTACAACGGGAGCGGCTGGAGCGCGCCCAATCGTGTTGGTAACGAAGGCACCATCGCCATGGTGAGCTGCCGCTCGGAATCCTTCTGTGTGGCGATGTCGGCTGGCGGCGAAACGATCAGATACAACGGCATGACCTGGAGTTCCGCCGGGCAGGTGAGCGAACGCTCAGCGTCAGGCGGTTTGTCGTGTGCGACCGAATCCTTCTGTATGGCGGTTGGCGGTTACGCCTCGACGTATAACGGAAGCAACTGGAGTGGCCCTGTACCGGTGGGCGGTGGCGGTTTGAGTTCGGTGTCGTGTTCCAGAGAGGGGTCGTTCTGTGAGGCGGTGGACGGTCACGGCCGGGCACTGCACTACAACGGGTCGACGTGGACAGCGCCGACTCAGATCGACGCGGAAGGCGGCCTTGAGTCGGTGTCGTGCCCGACCGAAGCGTTCTGCATGGCGACCGGTGGTCGCCAGCACGGTTACGCGTTGAGCTATGACGGCTCAGGATGGAGCGCACCGAGCACGATAGACCCCGAAGGCGACGTAAACGCCGTCTCCTGCCCCGCCGTGTCCTTCTGTGTGGCGCTCACAGAACACTTCGTGGAAAAACACGAAGTAGGGTATGCCCTCACATACAAAGGCGGTGCCTGGAGCGCGCCGAGCGAGATCGACACCGAACTCGCCCTGCGGTCGGTCTCGTGCGCGTCTGAAAGCTTTTGCGTCGCCGTAGGCCGTCACGACGCCCTGATCTACAGCAATGGTTTGTGGGGCTCGCCGCAGCAGATCTACACCGAAGGCAATCTGTGGTCGGTGTCATGCGTCTCATCGTCGTTTTGTGTCGCGGTCACCGAACACTTCGAAGGGATCGGGCCACCGGCCTACGGGGAGGCGCTTGTCTATGACGGCTCGGGGTGGAGTGCGCCCACCGAAATCCCCCGGCTACCGGACCATGGATGGATCGACGGCGGCTCGGTGTCCTGCGCGTCAGCCTCTTTCTGTATGGCTATCCCGAGATTCGACGGTGCCGCCGCGATCTTCGAAAACGGCGTCTGGGGTGCGTGGGACGAACTGGAGATCAACGGCGGCTTCTCGTCGGTGTCCTGCCCTGCCGTCTCATTCTGTGTGGTCGTAAACGGCGCAGGACAAGCCTTCACATATGGGGCTCCTCCCACGGCGCCACCGACGACTGGCGGCGCAGGCGGTACGACGGGCAGCCCTTCGATGAACCCACCGATCGCAAAGGGCAAGCCCCTCGTCAATGCCAAGACGGGTGAAATAACGCTCGAATACGATTTCCCTGAGCCCGGCGAAGCCGAAGCGTACGGGGAAGTGATCGACAGGGCCGTCGTCGCGGCCAAGCACAAGCGGACCAATAAATGCAAGAAGCGACACACCGCGAAGGACAAGAGCTGCGTCGACAACACCCCCGTGCACTACGTGCGGACGAGGCTTGCCATCGACGTCGCGGGTACCTACAAGCTTCACATAAAGCCCGGCGGCAAGGTGCTTACAGCGCTCAGGAAAGGCAAGACACTCACGGTTCGCGTGGTGCTCATCTTTACGCCCGCGGGCACAACCGACCATATCCAGGAGACAACCACGGTCAGGGTGCGTCTCGGAAAGCGCACCAAAGCCGCGGCAGATCACCGTCGCCAAGGAAGCCGGGACGGCTCACATCCTGCATGATCAGACCGGTGCCGTAGCCAAAGTGGCGAGCCTGCGCAGCCCCAGCGGAGACTGCCGCATCGCGCGGGTAAGGAGTTGTCTCGATCGACTCTCCGTGGACTGCTGGTCCGGACGATCTCCGGGCACGCTGTCTTGGCGCCAACTGGCGCTCGCTCGCGCCGGGCGAAGCGGAAGCGCTCCCTCGCCATCCCTCAAACGAAACGCGATCCTTGTCCCAGGTGGGTATGAGCGACGAACGGCCTGAGCCCGAGCGAACCCCGACCGATCGTATGGGTGCTGCTCAGCGCCGGTATTCCGCGCCGGACATCGGACTCCTCGACTCACGGCTCTGTGCTTACCAGCCTCGCGTTGTCTGCCCGTGGCCTTCGAGTGCGCGCTGGACGTGGCGTGGCGCGATTCGTGTTGCGCCATCGTCTGCGGCGAGGCGAGAGGCTTCATCGGCGAACTGGAGGACACGGCGGAGGTCGTGGTCGACGATGAAGTACGCGCCTTGGAGTTGCGCGAGCGCGGACGGCTCGATCAGATCGTCGACCGACGCCCTGACGTGGGCGCGTGCGAGGCGGCGTGCGAGCACGTGCGATAGGCCGAGATCGTCGTGGCCGGAGGGGAGCGTCGCGACATCGATGTGGCGAAAGTTGAAGCGCGTCTCGACTTCGGCGACAAGCTCGACTTGGCGAAACTGTGGCTGAATGGCGACGAGGACGTCGATCTCGTCGAACTCGGCGAGGGTGCGTACGCCGTGGTGGTAGAGATTCGCGATGGCTTGTTCATCGAGCTTGCCGCCGGCGCCCGATGCGGCGAAGTGATCGGTGTCGTCGATCACGATAACCGCGCGGTGCTCCCGCGCGACCGCTGTGAGGACATCCTCGAAATCGTTGCGTACGCGCGCTGGATCGCGGCCGAACGTCTGGGAGGCAAAGGCCTGGGTCAGAGAAGCCTGGTAGCTGAAGACGGGCGTGGTGATGGCTGGCTCGTGCGTCACGGTGGCAGGTGTACGGGTCGTCTGCTCGGCCGTGGCGTCGAGTAGCCGACGAGGGTCAACGTTCGCAAACGCTCCGCCGTTGACCCTGATCAGTCCCAGGATCATCTGCATGAAGTGGTGCGGGTCATCGAGTTCGCTGGGGGCATCGCCGGTGTTGACGAACAGTGGGTGCACGGGGCGCGCGAGGTTCTCGCGGCGGGCGATGTCGGCCAGCGCGCGCAGGATCAGGCTGGTCTTGCCCGCTCCAGCCTCGCCGTAGATATGCAGACGTTGCGGCGCACGCTGCTCGGTGAGCGCGCGAACGATCTTGGCCTCGGGGCGGTCCTCGCCGAGCAAGCCCGCGAGCTCGTGGGAGGGGACGTAGAGGCGCACGAGGTCCTCGGGTGCGGTGACGGACGCGAACACGCGTCGATCGGCGGTCTCGCGGAGGCTCGTCATCGGGGTGGGTGGGGGTTGGGTTCGTAGAGCTTGCGAGGTCGCCCGGGGCGGTCTTCGGTGGCGTCGGTGAAGCTGCGCAGCACGCCTGCATCCTCCATCTTCGCGAGCGTCCGTGCTGCGTGAGGGCGGGTCCAGCCCATCCGCTCAAGGAAGCTGGTATCGCTGGCAGCGATCGGGGCGCCGAGCGCTTCGATCTCGGCGAGGGCCATCGACGCCGGGCGCCCTAGCCCGAGCGCGATCTCGGCCCGCCGGTGGGCCGCGTGCTGATTCTCGTCCACCGTTCCCTCGAGCACTTGGCGAGCGAATCGCGTCACCTCACGCGGGTAGTCCAGCAGCGGGCGCGCGCTATTTGTGAGAACTCGCTGCGCCTCGTCGGGATCCAGGCCTTTGCGCAGGAGCTGCTCGATCTCATGTTCGTCGAACGGTGAGATTTCGATCGTCTCCGAAAAGAACGCGTCCGCCGGGGGCCGGCGCAGCGCCGAGCTCTGGTCGCTGCGCATGGCGACCACCCACTGGTGGGGGAGTGCCCAGAGCTCCTCGCGAAGGCGTCCGAACAACTCATAGGCGCCCTCGGCGTCCAGGGGATCGTCGAGCAGGATCACGCTCTGCGGCGCGTGCGCGATGTTGCGCACGCCGCGAACGAGCGACACGACAGGTGTCGCCAGGTTGGGGTCGGGGTGGAGTTCTGGTAGATCAAGCTCGCTGGTCACGAGGGCCAGCAGGTCCTCGGCGCTCCGGGCGGCGCCGGCGTTGACGAGCGCGACTTGGCGGCCTTCCTCGCGGAGGTCGCTCGCAAGCTTGCGAAGCGTGGTGCTCTTACCGGACCCACGCGGACCGAGGAGCAAGACGTTGCGCTCTCTGGCGAGCGCTTCGAGCAGCAGGCGCTCGAGCGCTGGGCGCTGCACGTAGAGGTCGGCGTCGAGCCCATCGACGAGCAGGGGTCGATCTCGAAAACGCATGCACTAATAGTACAGAACGTTTAGTGCATCGTGGGGACACAGTGGCGCACGACGCGAGCTGTCGTTCGAGCGTGCTCTACGGGAGCACGGACGGCAACGCCTGAAGGCTACGGCTTGAAGGAGGCTCTGTTGCTGCTTGGCGTGGAGACGGTCGCAGGTTTCGCGTCGGCTCGGGCTGCTTCGTGGGTGTAGCGGCCGATCTGCTTGGCGGCGGAGAGACAGGCATCAGGCTCCGCCGGCACGCGTGTGCGGCACTGATGATTGCCGCTGTAGCCGAGGGCGGCGTTCCCCGGTGCCAGAAAGTGCAACGAAAAGTGCAACTGAGGAGACGGCTTTTGGCCTGGTTGAGCCAGATATTGGGGTTTGCATAGTGGTCTCCAAAACCCTTGCTCGAGGTTCGATTCCTCGGTTCCCCGCCTCACTTGGTGCCGGCCAACCGGCCGCTTCTCGCTCGTGGTTGACGCGCTTTGTGCCCTGGCGCCCGGGTCGCGCCTTGATCTCCGGGTTGGTGCGGCGTCCAATTTGACAAGAACCGGCCCCCGAGCTACGTTGAGTTGACGTAACGGGCGGATCGCGGCGGTTGGCCGCAGCGACGACCGACCGCCCGTTGGCGCCCGGCGAATGCACTCACGCGCTCGAGGAGGAGATGCGATGACCGTTCTGCCGTTCTCCCATCGCCAGCCACACCGGCGTCACCTGCTTCTCGGCGTGCTCGCGCTGCTGCTCTGCATCTTTGCGCTGGCGGCGCTCGGCGGCTCCGCGGCGGCCCGGGGGTTGCCGTCCTCCGGATTCGGCTCGCCGCCTCACGCCTTCGGCCCGCAACCCACCGCCTACCTCGCGTTGGGCGACTCGCTGGCGTTTGGCTACTCGCAGGCGCGGTTCGACGAACTGTTCCCCGAAGAGAACCCCGCCGATTTCGAAAGCGGCTACGTCAACGTGGTGGGCGACTTGCTCAAAGTGTTCAACCCCGGCCTGCGAATCGTCAACGACGGCTGCCCGGGGGAGACCACCGAATCGTTCATCAAAGGCCCCTGCCCGTATGTGGCGGAGGGCTTCCCGCTGCACCACCCGTACGCCGGCGGGCCCACCGCCTCGCAGCTGTCGGACGCGCTCGCCTACCTGCAGGCGCACCCCGGCGCGGTCAACCCGATCACGCTCGACATCGGCGCCAACGACGCGCTGGGGCTGATCGAGGGGTGCAAAGAGGAACCGGCCTGCGTCGTCGCCGGGGCGCCGGGGGCGTTCGGCAAGATCGCCGCCAACCTCACCGCGATCCTCGGCCAGCTGCGCGCCGCCGCGCCACACGCGCAGATCGTCGTGCTCGGCCTCTACAACCCGTTCGGGGAAACGCTCGCCGGCGGCGACGCGCTCACCGCACAGCTCAACGAAGTCGAGGCCAAAGTGGCGGCCGGGGTGGGCGCGCGATTTGCCGACCCGCTGCCCTTCTTCAACCCGCCTGGGGCGCTGGAAGCGCCGACGATCTGTTTGCTCACCAACATGTGCACGCCGCTCAAAGACATCCATCCCACCGCGCTCGGCTACAAGGTGCTGGGTGGGCTGGTGCTGCAGCAGTACGTGCTCGGCCTGCCACCGTTCGCACACGTCGGGCCGCCCCACCGTTTCCCCCACCTCCACGTCCCGGGGCGCCACCTGCACTGATCCGAAGGGCTCTCCTCACGCCGCCACGTGGCGCTCGGCCTGGGATAGCGGCCGCGCGTCCGTGGCGGCGGCCTCTTCGAGGATCCGCAGCATCGCCGAGGCGGCGGGGATCATGCGCGTCTTGGCGCCCACCCGCCCGGGCAGCGCGGCGATCACCTCGCGCACCGGCGGGTTGGGGGAGAGAGCGCGCACGACGATGTCCTCGCGCGCGGGTCTCGCCAGCGCCAGCTCCGGGATCAGCGCCACGCCCACGCCCGCCGCCACCAGCCCCTGCACGGTCTGGTAGTCGTCGCTCTCAAACGCCACGTTGGGCTCAAACCCGGCCGCATGGCAGCAGCGCACCACGTGGCGCGCGCAGGGGCTGCCCGCCGAGGTTTGCACCCACGCCTCGCCGCTCAGCTCCTCCAAACGCAGCGTTCGCTTGCCCGCCAGCGCGTGGCCGCGGGGGAGGGCGAGATACAGCGGGTCCTCCAGCAGCCGCACCTGCTTGAGGCCCTCATGCTGCGGCTCGCCGAACTCGAACAGCAGCGCCAGGTCGAACTCCCCCGCCCGCAAACGCGGCGCGATCTCCTCCGGCTCACCCTCGGCGAGTGTCAGCTCCACCTCGGGGTAGGAGGCCCGGAAGGCGGCGATCGCCACCGGCATCAGCGTGGCGCCGGCGGTGGGAAAGGAGGCGATCCGCAGCTGGCCTCCGCGCAGGCCGGCGAGCGCCGCCAGCTCCTCCTCGGCCGCCTCCAGCCGCGCGAGGATCCCGTCGGTGTGCTCCACCAGCGTGCGGCCGGCGCCAGTCAGACGCACCCCGCGCGGGAGCCGTTCCAGCAGCGTCATCCCGGTTTCGGCCTCCAGCGCGGCGATCTGCTGGGAGACCGCCGACTGGGTGTAAGCGAGCGACTCGGCCGCCCCCGAAAACGAGCCACGCTGGGCAACTTCGCGCAGAACGCGCAAACGGCCGACGTTGAGCATAAGTAAAGCTTACAACAGTTATAAATAGAATCACTTGTGCTGATGGCAGGATGGTGTCACGCTGGTTGCGAACCCCTCTCCAAATCCCATTTCCATAGGAGACTCGCCATGTCTGCTCCAAAACTCATCGTCTCTTACGACGGCACCAACAACGAGGACGACGCCGTCGCCCTCGGCCGCGTGTTCGCCCGCGCCGGCGCCGAGGTGGCGCTCGCGTACGTGCGTCACACGCAGGAGCCCGAGCCCGACCGCGAGGTGTTGGTCGAGAACGAAGCCGAAACGTTGCTGCAACGCGGTGCCGAGCTGCTCGGGGTCCCCGGCGTGGTCTGCCACGTCGTCGCCGACCGCTCCACCCCCGAGGGTCTGCGCGCGCTCGCCGAGCGCGAGGGCGCCGACGGGATCGTGTTCTGCTCTGACTCGCACACCGCCCCGCGTCACGTCACCGTCGGCAACTCCGCGCAGCGACTGCTCGACGGCGGGCGCTTCGCGATCGCGATCGCCTCGGCGGGGCTCGCCGAGGTCGAGGGCGAGCCGATCAAGCGGATCGCGGTCACCCACGACCCCACCGATCCCAGCGCCGGCGCCACCGCTGATTCGCTCGCGCAGGCGCTCGGCGCCACGGTGGGCGGTGCCGACAGAGGTCACAACGCCGACCTGCTCGTGCTGGGCTCGCGCCCGGAGGCCGGCCAGGGCCAGGTGGCGCTGAGCGCCGCCGCGCTCAACCTCGTCGAGGATGACGCCGGCGCGGTGCTGGTGGTGCCGCGCGGCGTGGCGCTCGCGTTCGGCGTTGCCGCGCCACTTGGGGCTTGAACGCGCAGGCCGTTGGGCGCCACGTCGTCCACGCCATCCAGGGGTCTCCCACGTTTAGCTCGGTGGGCACCCCAACCAGACTGGCACAACACAAATGTTGTCGCCCTCTGGTTGGTGTCCAAAAAGAACACACATGCACCCACACCCCGGCGGCCCTTCTTGCAACGAGGAGGGCCGCCGACGTTTGTGGCGAATGGTGCTGCACCGGCTCTACCCCCGCCCGCCGCTTTTGGGGCCCTAACACCGTCCCGACCCCGCGGGCTATCTGAATATCCGCAATCGCCCGGCTCAAGCCAATGACTTTCGCTACCGATGATGCCCACCGAGGTCCCATGCCAGCACGAGACCGAAACGACGCGTCGGACTGGGCGCAGCGCATCTGCGCCGCGCTCGAACACGACCGCTTCGTGCTGTACGAGCAGCCGCTGGTGGAGCTGTGCAGCGGCGCCGTGGCGCGTCACGAGATTTTGCTGCGGATGGTGGCCGACGACGGCGAGCACATCGCGCCGATGGCGTTCCTGCCGACGGCCGAGCAGGCCGGGCTCGTGCAGGCGATCGACGCCTGGGTGATTCGCGGCGCAATCGACCTGATCGCCCGCCAGGCGCGCCGCGGCCACCGATTGCAGCTGGACGTCAACATCTCCGGCGCCTCGGTCACCGACACCGAGCTGCTGGCGGTGATCGAACGCGAGCTCATCGCCGCCGAGATCGACCCGTCGTGTCTGATCTTCGAGATCACCGAGACCGCCGCGATCGGCGACATCGACGTCGCGCAGCAGTTCGCGCAGCGGCTCGGGCAGCTGGGCTGCGGCTTCGCGCTGGACGACTTCGGCGCCGGGTTCGGGTCGTTTTTCTACCTCAAACACATCCCCTTCGACACGCTCAAGATCGACGGCGAGTTCATCCGTGGGCTGGTGCACTGCGAACGCGACCAGATCATGGTGAAGGCGATCGCCAGCGTCGCTCGCGATCTCGGCACGCAGACGGTGGCCGAGTTCGTTACCGACGACGCCACCCGCGCGCTGGTGCACAGCTATGGCGTGCACTACGCGCAGGGCTACGGGATCGGCCGGCCCCGCCCGATCACCGCCACCTGGCCGGGCGCGTTCGCCGAGCCGGCGGCCCGGTCCTGCGAGCCGACCGGGCCGTGTACCCCCGTGGAGCGGTCCGCCGCTGTGCTCGCCTATAGCTCGCCAGCGCCTGTGTGAAGTCGGCGCCCACGCCGACCAGGTGGCCGATCGGCCCCGTCCACAGCCATCCCTCCAAGCGCCGCATCGGTCGCATCGTGCGGCACGGTATCGTGCGGCCCTGCCGATGTCCAGCGCCCTCACCACCACCGTCACCGAGCTGCCCGAATCGCGTGTGCGCGTGCAGGTGCAGGTGCCCGCCGGAGAGCTGGAACGCAGCGTGGAGGGCAAGGCGCGCGAGCTGGGCCGCACGCTGAAGCTGCCGGGCTTCCGCCGCGGCAAGGTGCCCGCGCCGCTGGTGATCCAGCGGGTCGGCCGCGAGGCGGTCCTGGAGGAGGCGGTGCGCGACACGCTCTCCAGCTGGTATGTGGATGCGCTGGGGAGCAGCGGGATCGTGCCGGTGGGCGACCCCGACGTCGACCTCGGCGAGCTGCCCGCGCGGGGAGCGAGCCTGGAGTTTTCGTTCGAGATCGGCGTGCTGCCAAAGGCCACGCTCGGCGAGTACAAGGGCCTGGAGGTGGGCCGCGCCGAGCCACAGGTGAGCGACGAGCAGATCCAGCGCGAGCTGGACGGTTTGCGCGAGCGTTTGGCGCGCCTGGAGACGGTCGAGCATCCCGCCGCCGAAGGCGAGTTCGTGGTGATCGACTACACCGGCACGCTTCCCGGCGAGGACGGCGCCCCCGAGCCGTTCGCCGGCGGCGAGGGCCGCGACCAGCTGGTGGAGCTGGGCTCGGGCAACCTGATCGACGGCTTCGAAGCGGGGCTGGTGGGGGCCGCGGCGGGCCAAGACCGCACGCTGCGATTGACGTTTCCCCCCGACTACACCCCCGGTGAGCTGGCCCGTCGCGAGGTGACCTTCGAGGTGGCCGTCAAGGAGGTCAAGCGCAAGCTGCTCCCCGACGTGGACGACGACCTGGCGATCGACACCGGCTTCGACACGCTGGACGATCTGCGCGAGGACATCCGCGCTCGCCTCTCGGAGGTCGAGGAGCAGCGCGTGGAGGAGGAGTTCCGCGCCGCGGCGCTCGACGTGGCCGTGGAGCACGCGCAGGTGCAGGTGCCGCCCGCGCTGATCGAGGCGCGGGCGCGAGAGATGTGGGAGCGCGTGCTGCACGCGCTCTCCCAACGGGGACTCACGCGCGAGGCATACCTGCAGCTCACCGGCCGCAGCGAGCAGGAGATTCTCGCCGAGAACGCGCCGTCGGCCGAGCGCGGGCTGCGCCGCGAGGCGGTGCTCACCGCGGTGGTGGCGGCCGAGGGGATCGCGCCGGAGGAGGAGGAGCTGCTGGAGGCCGTGCGCCCGGCGGCGGAGCGCGCGCAAGAGCCACCCGCGCAGGTACTGGAGCGCCTGCGCGATGCCGGCCGGCTGGACGAGATCCGCGAGGACCTCGCCGCGCGCAAAGCGATCGAGCTGATCGCCACCGCCGCTGTGCCGATCCCGCTCGAGCAGGCGCATGCCCGCGAGCAGCTGTGGACGCCCGAGAAGGAGCGCACCGACCGCGCGCGCGAGGAGCAGGTGACCGAGGCGCAGGAGCACACGCGCGAGCAGGCGCAAGACGTTGGTGGATTGTGGACACCGGATCGATAGCCTGTAGTAGAAGCCGCCGTAGAGGAATCCGGGCGGCGAGGCGAAACTGAAGCGAGGACAATGAGCCCACTAGTGCCAATGGTCGTCGAGCAGACCTCCCGAGGGGAGCGGGCGTTCGACATCTACAGCCGCTTGCTCAACGAGCGGATCATCTTCCTCGGCACGCCCGTGGAAGACCAGATCGCCAACCTGGTGGTCGCCCAGTTGCTGCACCTGGAGTCCGAGGACCCCGAGAAGGACGTGTCGCTGTACATCAACTCGCCCGGCGGCTCGGTGTATGCGGGCCTGGCGATCTACGACACGATGCAGTTCATCAAGCCCGACGTGCAAACCATCTGCGTGGGGATCGCCATGTCGATGGGTGCGCTGCTGCTGGCGGGTGGCGCGCACGGCAAGCGCATGGCGCTGCCCAACGCAAAGATCCTCATCCACCAGGTCTCATCCAGCTTCCAGGGTCAGGCGACCGACATCGAGATCCACGCCAAAGAGATCATCGACATCCGCCACCGCCTCGACGAGATCATCGCCAAGCACACCGGCAAAGAGCTCGAGAAGGTTCGCACCGACACCGAGCGCGACTACTTCATGAGCTCGCAGGAGGCCACCGAGTACGGCATTATCGACCGCGTGATCTCCCAACACTAGGCTGGAGCGCGCGGGGCGGAGGAGGAAGAGATCGCAATGGCACGGCCAACCGATTCCAACGAGCAGCTCCTCTGCAGCTTCTGCGGCAAGTCGCAGCGACAGGTGAAGAAGCTGATCGCCGGGCCGGGCGTGTACATCTGCGACGAGTGCATCGATCTCTGCAACGAGATCATCGACGAGGAGCTGGCGCCCACGCCGATGTTCGACCTGGAGAAGCTCCCCACGCCGCGGGAGATATACGACGTGCTCGACGAGTATGTGATCGGCCAGGAGACCTCCAAGCGCACGCTGTCGGTGGCGGTGTACAACCACTACAAGCGCGTGCAGATGATGCAGACCGACGACTCCGACGTCGAGCTGCAGAAGTCCAACATCCTGCTGCTCGGCCCCACCGGTTGCGGCAAGACGCTGTTGGCGCAGACGCTGGCACGGATCCTCAACGTGCCGTTCGCGATCGCCGACGCCACCGCGCTCACCGAGGCGGGGTATGTGGGCGAGGACGTGGAGAACATCCTGCTGAAGCTGATCCAGGCGGCCGACTACGACGTCAAGAAGGCGGAGACCGGGATCATCTACATCGACGAGGTCGACAAGATCGCGCGCAAGGCCGACAACCCGTCGATCACGCGCGACGTGTCCGGCGAGGGCGTCCAGCAGGCGCTGCTGAAGATCCACGAGGGCACCGCCGCCTCGGTGCCGCCGCAGGGCGGGCGCAAGCACCCCCACCAGGAGTTTTTGACGATCGACACCACCAACGTGCTGTTCATCTGCGGCGGCGCGTTCGCCAACCTCGACAAGGTGATCGAGAAGCGGATCGGCCACAAAGGGGTGGGCTTCGCCGCGGCGATCGAAACCCGGCCCGACCGCGACACCGGCGAGGTGTTCGAGAAGTGCCTGCCGGAGGACCTGATCGAGTACGGGCTGATCCCCGAGTTCATCGGTCGCCTGCCGGTGATGAGCGCCGTGCACCAGCTTTCGCGCGAGGACCTCGTGTCGATCCTGGTGGAGCCGCGCAACGCGCTGGTGAAGCAGTTCCAGCGCTTCTTCTCCTTCGACGACATCGAGCTGGTGTTCGCCGAGGATTCGCTCGCCGCGGTGGCCGAGCGGGCCCTGGAGCGCAACACCGGCGCCCGCGGGCTGCGCTCGATCATCGAGGAGATCCTCCTGGAGGTGCAGTTCGAGCTGCCCTCCCGACGCGACGTGAAGAAGTGCGTGGTCACGCGCGAGACCGTCGAGCAGGGCCGCCCGCCGACGCTTGTCACCGAGGCCGCACCGGAGGAAGCCCCCGCCGTGGCCGAGGCCAAACCGCGCGCGCGGCGGCTGCGCGAGGAGTCGGCGTAACCGCCCCCGTCCGCCCGTGCACGACGAGTACCGCGTACAGATCGAATCGGAGTCGCCCGGCGAGGTGCTGAGCGCGTTGAAGGCCGTGCAGATCACCGGCGAGGCTCACCGCGAGCTGCCGCGATTGGCAATCACGCACGAAGGCCACCACGTGTTCATGTACGCCGACTCCGCCAACGCGGCCAAGCACGCGCGCGAGGTGGCGCAGCAGGCGATGGCGGAGCACGGCGTCGCCGGCGAGGCCGCGGTGATGCGCTGGCACCAGCTGGAGGATCGCTGGGAGGACGCGTCGGCGCCGCTGCCCGCAACCCCCGAGGCGCGCGCCGCCGAGCACGAGCGGCTGGAGGAGCTCCAGAACGAAGAGTCGCTGCAGGCCCACCACGCCGAGTGGGAGGTGCGCGTGTCGCTACCCACCCACCACAACGCCCGCACCTTCGCCGAGCGCCTGCGCTCCGAGGGGATCCCCGTCAAGCAGCTGTGGCGCCACCTCCTGATCGGCGCCAACGACGAGGACGACGCCGTCGCGCTCTCCCGGCGGGTGCGTGCCGAGGCCCCGGAGGGCAGCGAGATCACCGCCGAGGGCAACGGGTTGGATTACTGGCAGATGCTCCACCCCTATGCCTACCTCGGCGGGCTGGGCAACTGACTTACACTCAGACGCTCCGATGAGCGAGCGTGTGAACGAGCTGGAGAGCACCACCCGTTTCGAGCCTGCGGAGGTCGAGCCGCGGATCGCTGCGCGCTGGCTGGACAGCGGGCTGTTTCACCCCGCGCCCGAGGGCGAAGCGGGCGAGAACTACGCGATCGCGATCCCGCCGCCCAACGTCACCGGCTCGCTGCACATGGGCCACGCGCTCAACGGGTCGATCCAGGACGTGCTGATCCGCTACCACCGGATGCTCGGCCAGCGCACCAAGTGGATCCTCGGCACCGACCACGCCGGCATCGCCACACAGGCGCAGGTCGAGAAGGCGCTGCGCGCCGAAGGGCTCACCCGCCAGCAGCTCGGCCGCGAGGAGTTCGTGCGCCGCGTGTGGGAGTGGCGCGAGCACTACGGCCACACGATCGTCGAGCAGTTCAAGCGCCTCGGCGCCTCCTGCGACTACTCCGAAGAGCGCTTCACGCTCGACGACGGCTACCACCGCGCCGTGCTCGAGGTGTTCGTCGCGCTCTACCACCAGGGGCTGATCTACCGTGACCGTTACATCGTCAACTGGGATCCCGGCTCGCATTCGGCGATCTCCGACCTCGAGGTGGAGCAGCGGCGCGAGCGCGACACCCTCTACTCGATTCGCTACGACCTGGAGGGCGGCGGCTCGGTGACAATTGCCACCGTGCGCCCGGAGACGATGCTCGGCGACACCGCCGTCGCCGTGCACCCTGACGACGAGCGCTACCGCGCGCTGGTCGGGCGCGCCGCGATCCTGCCGCTCGTCGGGCGGCATCTGCCGATCATCGCCGACGACTACGTCAAGATGGAGTTCGGCACCGGTCAGCTGAAGGTCACCCCCGCGCACGACCCCAACGACTTCGAGATCGGCCGCCGCCACGAGCTCGACCAGGTGTCGGTGATCGGCGAGGACGGGCGCATGTCCGCCGAGGCGGGCGAGCGCTTCGCCGGAATGACGGTGATGGACGCGCGCGCCGCGGTTGTTGGGGCGCTGCGCGATGAAGGGCGGATCGCCGCCGAAGAGGAGTACGAGCACGAAGTGCCCTACTCCCACCGCTCCGGCCGACGGATCGAGCCGCTGATCTCGCTGCAGTGGTTCATGCGCATGGATGAGCTGGCCGGCCCTGCGATCGACGCGGTGCGCTCCGGGCGCGTGCGGATCGTCCCCGACAACCACCGGCGCGTCTATCTGGAGTGGATGGAGAACATACGGCCGTGGTGCATCTCTCGCCAGCTGTGGTGGGGACACCGGCTGCCGGTCTACTACTGCGGCGTCTGCGCCCACGTCCACGTCGCTGCCGCCGCGCCGGATGGCTGCCGGCAGTGCGGCGGCGAGCTGCGCCAGGACGACGACGTGCTCGACACTTGGTTCTCCTCGGCGCTGTGGCCGTTCGCCACGCTCGGCTGGCCCGACCACACGCCGCAGCTGCGTGCCTTCTACCCGACCACCGTGCTCTCCACCGCGCGCGACATCCTGTTCCTGTGGGTCGCGCGGATGATCATGATGGGCCTGCGCTTCACCGACGACGTGCCGTTCGCCGACGTCTATATCCACTCCGTCATCCAGGCGCCCGACGGGCGGCGCATGTCCAAGTCGCTCGGCACTGGCATCGACCCCCTGGAGGAGATCGAGCGTCACGGCGCCGACGCCGTGCGCTTCGGCCTGCTCGCCATGTCCTCCTCCCAGGATGTCCGCTACTCGGCCGAGAAGATCCGCCAGGGCCAGGCGCTCGGCAACAAGCTGTTCAACGCCGCCCGCTTCGCGCTGCTGCGGATCGCCGCATTGCCCGGCGTGGAGCTTGGCGCGATCGCACCGGCGCCGCGGCCGCGGACGATCGAGGATCGCTGGATCCTCTCGCGCCTGCAGGAGATCGTCGCCGACACCGCCGCGCGGATCGACGACTACGACTTCTCCCACACCGCGCTCGGGCTCTACGACTTCGTCTACGCCGAGCTGTGCGACTGGTACCTGGAGATCGTCAAGCCGCGGCTTGCGGGCGCGCCGGCGCAGGGCGGCGGGGGCGACGGCGGGGGGCGCGCAACGACACTCGTTTCGGATGCCAACCAGAACGCGTCGGCGGCGCAGGAGGATCGCGAGGCGCTGGCCGCAACGCTGTTGTACGTCCTGCGCGAGACGGTCGCGCTGGCGCACCCCGTGATCCCGTTCGTCACCGAGGAGCTGTGGTCGCACCTCGACGGCTCCGGGGCGCTGCTGGCGGGCAGCCGCTACCCGCGCGCCGACACCTCGCTGATCGACCGCGACGCCGAGATCGAGTTGGAGCGGGCGATCGAGGCGGTCACGCTGGTGCGCGGCTGGCGCGACAGTGTCAACGCGTCGCCCGGAAAGCTCGTCACCGCGCGCATCCACGCCGACGGGTACGAGTCCACCGCGGCGATCGTCGCCAACCTCGCGCGCCTGCGGCTCGACGGCGACTCCGGCGACGCGCCGGTCGCCTCCATCACCGTGCCGTGCGGCACCGTCGAGGTGCTCTCCGGCGAGGGGCTTGACCTCGCCGCCACCGAGCGGCGGCGGGCGGCCGCGGGCGCCAAGCTTGAGGGCGAGATCGCCCGCGTGGAGGCCAAGCTCGCCAACGACTCGTTTGTTTCAAAAGCGCCGCCGGAGGTGGTTGAGGGCGAGCGCGCCAAGCTCGCGCGGCTGCGCGGCGAGCTGGAGGCGCTGTGAGCGAGCCCTGGAGCGGCGAGCGCGCCGAGCGTCACCTGCGCTCGCTCGAGCTGTTCGGCATGCGGTTCGGTCTCGACCGCATGCGACGGATGATGACCGCGCTCGGCTCGCCCCACCAGCGCTTTCGGGCCGTGCACGTGGTTGGCACCAACGGAAAGACCTCCACCACCAAGATGATCGCGGCGATCCTCCAGCGCCACGGGCTGGCCACCGGCGCCTACCTCTCGCCCCATCTGGTGGCCTACCACGAACGCGTGCAGGTCGCCGAGCGCGACCTTTCGAGCTCCGCGTTCGCCGGCGCCGTCGCACGCGCCGCATGGGCCGCCGAGCGCGTCAATCGCACGCTCGCCGACGACGACCACGTCACCCAGTTCGAGCTGCTCACCGCCGCCGCCTTCTGGGCACTCGCCGAGCGGGGCGTCGAGGTCGCGGTCGTCGAGGCCGGACTCGGTGGGCGCTTCGACGCCACCGCCGTGGTCGAGTCGTCAGTCACCGTGCTCACCAACGTCGGCCTCGAGCACACCCGCTGGCTGGGGCCCACCGTGCGCGACATCGCCACCGAGAAGCTCGCCGTGCTGCGGCCGGGCACGGTGCTCGCGCTCGGCCCCCACCTTCACCCCGACGCGCTCGCCGTCGCGCGGACCGGCGCCGCCGAGCAGCAGGCGCGGATCGTCCACGCCTCGGCCAGCAACTCCGCCACCTTCCAGCAGCGCAACTTCGCGCTCGCGCGGGCGGCCGCGGAGGCGTATCTGGAGAGCGCCGGTCTACGCGTGCGCGAGGAGGCCATCCGCGAAGCGGAGCTTGTCGGCGAGGTCCCCGGGCGCCTGCAAACGGTGGCTGAGCACCCGTTCACGGTGTTCGACGGGGCGCACAACCCGGACGCGGCGCAGGCGCTGGTGCAGGCACTGCCGGCGCTGCTTGGGGATCGACGGCTCGCGCTGGTAATGGGCGTGCTGGAGGACAAGGATGCCGCCTCCATGCTCGCCACGCTGCTGCCGCTCTGCGAGCGGGCGTGGTTCACGGCGCCGCCCAGCCCCCGTGCGCTCTCGCCCGCTGCGCTGCAGTCGCTGGCTCGCCAGCAGGGTTTCGTGCAGGCCGTCTGCGAGCCTCACCCGCGAGTTGCGCTGCGGCTCGCGCAGGAGTGGGCAGGCACGCATACGCAGCCCACCGCGGTGCTCGCCACGGGCTCCATCTACCTGGTCGGTGACCTGCTCGCCGAGCTTCGCGAGCGGGATGCCGTCGAGCTGCGGGGGCAGGTGGCCGTCGAAGGGCGCGGCGTCGGGCGACGCGGGGTGGCGACGGAGGGGCGGACGTGAACGACGACGGGCCCTCTGTGCTGGCGATGGTCGGCGCGGTCGCCCTGATTGTCGCGTTCGTCATCCTCCTGTTCTTCGCCGCCGGCTATCTCGTTGGGAGGCTGCTGCTGTGAGCGGCCACGCGTCGCGCGTGGGTCCAACCAGGCGCCGCGCGTCCCAATCTGCTTCATTTTGTGAAGCGCGCAGCGTTCTCGGCTCATGCTGGCGTGCCCGCCGCCGATGACGTTTAGCGTGCAAATCGCGGACACTTCGATGAGAATGTCTAAACTCGGCACCCTCATGACCCGGCCGGAAGCAGTCTGAGGCACGATGCCGCCGCTCGCCTACTTCGGAATCGAAAGCAACACCTTCACCACGGTCATCGACCTGCTGATCGTTGTGGTGGTGGTCATCTACCTGTCGCTGATCTACTGGACCTACGCCGACGCGCGCCGGCGGATCGCCGACCCGATGCTGATCGGCTGCGCCACCGCCGCGTCGTTCTTCCCGTTCGTCGGCACGCTCGTCTACATGATCCTGCGCCCGCCGGAGTACCTGGAGGACGTGCAGGAGCGCGAACTGGAGATACAGGCGGCCGAAGCGCGGCTCAATAGTGTGGAGCGCCGTCTCTGCCCGCAGTGCGATTACCCGATCGAGCGCGACTTCATTCGTTGTCCGTCCTGCCTGCGCAAGCTCAAGGAGCGGTGCGTCAGCTGCTCGCGGCCGCTCGACCGGGCGTGGACCATCTGCCCCTACTGCGAGACCGAGGTGCCGCCAGGGGCGACTCCAAAACGGCGCACTCGCCGCCGGGCTGCCGCAGCCTCCGCGGACGCGCCCCTCTCGCCGGATGGCGAGGAACTGACGATGGCCCCCTCCGCCCCTGAGGCGCCCACAGCCGTGGTCACCTCTGAGCCCGCCTCGCGGCGGGCGGCGCGGGCGCCGGTCGCGCGGCCGCGGCCTTCGGGTGCCGGCGGCGAGGATCTCGTGTAGCGTCGCGCGCCGGTTGTGCGGAGCGCCCGGCCAACCCCTTCGTTACACACCCAACCACAAAGGAACTCATGGACCGTACTCTGATCCTTGTCAAGCCCGACGCCTTCGCCCGGTCGCTCACCGGGGAGATCATCGCTCGCTTCGAGCGCAAGGGGCTGCGCATTGTGGCGCTGCGCCACATGGTGCTCGAGCGGGAGCTCGCCGAACGGCACTACGCCGAGCATTCCGAGCGGCCGTTCTTCGGGGAGCTTGTCGAGTTCATTACCTCCGGGTCGCTGGTGGCGATGGTGCTCGAGGGGGTCGACTCCGTGCGGGCGGCTCGGCAGGTCATTGGGGCCACGAATCCGTTGGAGGCCGCGCCGGGCTCGATTCGCGGAGATTTCGCCGTGGAGACGGGGCAGAACATGGTGCATGGGTCCGACTCGGGGGAGTCGGCGGCGCGGGAGATCGGACTGTTCTTCCCGGAGTTGAGCTGAGCGGCCCGACCCCGATCGGGCGGCTGGTCCTCGCCTCACGCTCGCCGCAGCGGCGGGCGATCCTCGAACGCGTGGGCGTCGCCTTCACGGTGCGCCCGGCCGACGTTGAGGAGCTTGTTGCCGGCGATCCCGCGGGGGTGGCGGTGGACAATGCGCTGCGCAAGGCGCGCGCCGCCTCCGCCGCGAGCGCATCGGAGCTGGTGCTCGGGGTGGACACGCTGGTAGCGCTCGATGGGGCGATCTACGGCAAGCCTGCCGACGAGGCTCATGCGCGGCGGACGCTTGCTGCGCTCAGCGGGGCGATGCACACGGTGTACAGCGGGATCGCGCTGGTTGGCGCAGGTGGAGAGCGGACGGCGGTGGTCGCCACCGAGGTGGTGTTTCGGGAGTTGGACGGGGGGTTGATAGATTGGTACGTCGCAACGGGGGAGTGGCGGGAGCGGGCGGGGGGGTATGCGATCCAGGGGGCCGGCGCGGCGCTGGTGCGCGAGGTGCGGGGGGATTATGAGAATGTGGTGGGGCTGCCGCTGGCCACGCTGCTCGATCTCTGCCCGGAGCTGCTGGGCGCTTGCGCTGCATGAAATCCCTGCAAATAAGCTGTCAGGGGAATCAGAGACAGTTGGGCGTCCGCTAGACTGCCCGCGGGCGCACGCCGACTGTCGGGTGGCGGCGGGCGGCGACTGACGCCGGCCCCCAACGCTCGCGCACGATCTCGGCGGCGCCTTGAGCCTCGATCCGATACATGAGCATCTTCAGCTACCTCACCGGGTTCGGTGGCCGCGACATGGCGGTCGATCTCGGCACCGCCAATACGCTCGTGTACGTGCGCGGGCGCGGAATCGTGCTGTCGGAGCCCTCGGTGGTGGCGATCGACTCGCGCACCGGCGAAGTGCACGCGGTGGGGATCGAGGCCAAGCGGATGCTGGGGCGCACCCCGGGGACGATTCAGGCGATCCGACCGCTCAAGGACGGCGTGATCGCCGACTTCGACGTCACCGAGGAGATGCTGCGCCATTTCATCCAGAAGGTCCACCAAAACCGTTTCGCCCACCCGCGCGTCGTGGTGTGCGTGCCCTCCGGCGTCACCGGCGTGGAGAAGCGCGCGGTCGAGGAGGCCTGTTTGTCGGCCGGTGCGCGCACCGCCTACCTGATCGAGGAGCCGATGGCGGCGGCGATCGGCGCGGGGCTGCCGGTGGGGGAGCCCACCGGCTCGATGGTCGTCGACATCGGCGGCGGCACCTCCGAGGTGGCGGTGATCTCGCTGGGGGGAATCGTCGTCTCGCAATCGATCCGCGTCGGCGGCGACGAGATGGACGAGGCGATCATCTCCTACGCCAAGAAGGAGTACAAGCTGCTGATCGGGCAGCAAACCGCGGAGGAGCTGAAGCTCGAGATCGGCTCCGCCTGCGCCATGCCCGAGGAGCTGCAGGCGGAGATCCGCGGGCGCGACATGGTGTCGGGGCTGCCCAAGACGGTGGTGCTCACCAGCGAGGAGATCCGCCAGGCGCTCGAGGAACCGGTGACGCAGATCGTCGACGCCGTCAAGGAGACGCTCGACCGCACCCCCCCCGAGCTGGCCTCCGACATCATGGACCGCGGGATCATGCTCGCCGGCGGCGGCTCGCTGCTGCAGGGTCTCGACGAGCGCCTGCGCGAGGAGACGCAGATGCCCGCCCATCTCGCCGAGTCGCCGCTCACCTGCGTGGCGGTCGGCTCGGGACGATCGCTGGAGGAGTTCGAGACGATCCACCGCGCCAACCGCAACAACTCCCACCGCCGGCGGCGGAGGTGAGTTAGGATCTGGCCTAACGTGGGAGCGGTGTGCGTACGTGACAAAAGTCTGGAAGGTTTCCGCTCGTGCACGACAAAACTGTCCGGCGGCGGCGCGCGGTGCTCGTCGCGCTGGTCGCGCTTTCGCTGATCCTGCTCACCGCCTACTTCGGCGAGTCCCCCAACGGGCGCCTGCATGACGTGCAGCGTGGCTTCCTGACGGTCGTCTCGCCGATCCAAGAGGGTGCCAACGCGGCACTCAAGCCGGTGCGCAACCTGTTCGGATGGTTTGGCAACGCGATCCACGCCAAACACCAGCTCGCCGAAGTGCGCCGGCAGAACGCGCGCCTGCGGGCGCAGCTCTTGCAGCACACCAACGACGAACTCGCCTACAAGCAGCTGTTGCGCCTCCAGCACCTCGACGGCGGCCTGCACCTCGCCGACTACCGCCCGGTCAACGCCGAAGTCTTCTCGCAATCGGCCAACCTCTGGTATCAGACGGTCAACATCAACCAGGGTAGCTCCGCGGGGGTGCAGGTCGACGATCCGGTGATCGACGACGAAGGAGTCGTCGGCAAGGTGACCGCTGTGGCGTCCGACGGCGCCCAGGTCAGCCTGATAACCGACAGCGCGGTGGCGGTGGCGGCGATGATCAACGAAACCCGCGCGCCGGGGATGGTCTATCCGAAGGTGGGCGACCCCAACACGCTGGTGATCAAGTATCTGCCGGCCAACACGTCGGTGGTGGTCGGCAACTACGTCGTCACCTCCGGCACCATCTCCGCCAAAGGCGCCTCGCTCTTCCCGCGCGGCATCCCGATCGGGCAGGTCAGCTACGTGGGCGAAGAAGCGCCTTATAAGTCGGTCGAAATCCACCCGCTCGCCAACCTTCGCGGCCTGGAAACTGTGCAGGTGCTCACCGCTGTGGAAGGCTCGGCGCCGGCGCGCCTGGCCAAGGTGGCCGCGGAACTGCCCACCCAGCAGTCCTCCGAACCGGGTTCCACCGAAGCCGGGAGCGCGGGCGGCGGTGGGCAGCTGGCATCTGCCGGGGGCGGTGGCTGATGGGCGCTCGCGTGCGTGCTCTGGTGGGGTGCCCCGGGGGCGGCGGCTGATGGGCGCCCAGCCGAGTGGGGCAGTGGCTGCGCGCGTGGCTGCGCTGGCCGTCGTGGCGGTATTCCTGCAAACCGGCGTCGTCTCGGAGGTGCCGATCTTTGGCGTGGCCATCGATCTCACGCCGCTGGTGGTCGCGTTCGTCGGCCTGGAGTGCGGCTCGCTGGCGGGCGCCGTCGCCGGCTTCGCGATCGGACTGCTGGTGGACCTCACGCTCGTGCAGACACTCGGCCTCACCTCGCTGATCTTCACCCTGATCGGCTACGGCGCGGGCCGGCTGCGCGAGCTGCGCGACCCGCGCGCCGCGCTCACGCCGCTGCTGGTGGGAGGCGCCGCGGCCGCCCTTTCGATGGTCGGCTACTCGGTGATGGAGATCGCGCTCGGCGTCGATGCCCCCGTCAGCTTCGAGTTGCTGCGCCAGATCGTCGTCGGCGTGGTGCTCGACACGATCGTCGCGCTGCCGGTGTGGGCGCTCGTACACCGCTGGCTGCGGCCCAGTCTGCCCGAGGATCCGCGCCGGCGTCGCCGCCGCGCCTACACCACCGGCGGGCTCAGCCCGCTGTCGAAAGCATGAGCGCCCTGGAGCGCGTCCACATCCCGGACCGAAGCCGGGAGACACGCGCCTCCGGCGCGAATCCCCGTTTCGGCCAACGTACGCAGACTCCCGCCACCGGGCAGCTGGGGCTGCGTGTGGCGGTGCTGGGCGGGTTGGCGCTGGTGATGTTCGGGATCATCTTCTTTCGCCTCTGGTACCTGCAGATTCTCACCGGCGAACAGTACGTCCAGCAGGCCGCCAAGAACACGCTGCGCGAAATTCCGATCGCCGCCCCGCGCGGACAGATCGTCGACCGCGAAGGCAACGTGCTGGTGACCAGCAAGGTGACCAACGCCGTGCAGCTGGTGCCCTGGGAACTGCCACCCAAGGGGGCGCACCGCCGCGCGCTCTACCGGCGCCTCGGCAAACAGCTGGAAATGAGCTCGCGCACGATCCGCGAACTGGAGGAAAAAGGCGAAAAAGAAATCCGCTACGCCCCCGTCACGATCAAGACCAACGCCGGCCGCGGCGCGCTCACGGTGCTGGCCGAACGCCAAAACGAGTTCCCCGGCGTCAAGCAGGAAGAAGTGTCGGTGCGCGAATACCCGCACCATGACATGGCCGCGCAGGTGTTTGGCTACGTCAGGCAGATCACCAAGGAAGAGGAGGAACCACGCAACCCTCAGCACGCCAACTTCAAGGGCGTCAAGCCCAGCACGATCGTCGGCCAGCAGGGTTTGGAGTACCAGTACGACCGCTACCTGCGCGGTACCCCCGGGGCACAGCCGATCGAGGTCGACTCCGAAGGCCGCGCGCAGCCGGCCAAACTGGCGCCCACCAAGCCGCGCCCCGGCTACACGTTGCGGTTGACGCTCGACCTGCCGCTGCAGCAGGAGGGCGAAGTCGCGCTGCGCAAGGGTATGGAACTGGCGCACGGGCTCGGCAACCCGGGCAATGGCGGGGCGTTCGTGGCGATGGTGCCGGGCACCGGCGAAATCCTCGCGATGGGCTCCTACCCCAGCTTCAACCCCAACGACTTCACCAAACCGCTCACCGAACAAGAACTGAAAGCATTGGACGAGGAAGGGCAGGGGGCCAAGGTCGGCCAGCCCGAACCCGTGCCCCTGCTCAACCGTGCCACCGAAGGCGCCTACCCGACCGGCTCGACGTTCAAGCCGATCACTGCGATCGGGAGCCTCGAAGCCGGAATCCTCAACCCTGAAGCAGGTCTCGGGGCCGGCAGCTGCATCTACGTCAGCACCACGAAATTCTGCAACTCCGGTCAAAACGACTACGGCGCGGTGGGGCTCGTGCGGGCACTGACGGTGTCCTCCGACACCTACTTCTTCGAAGTCGGCAGGATGGACAACAGCCACGGCCCGGTGATCCAGCACATGGCACACGAACTGGGGATCGGCCGTCCCACCGGGATCGACCTGCCCGGCGAACGCGAAGGCACACTGCCGAGCCCGAAGTGGCTGGAAGGCCAGGACGCGCTGGAAGCCAAGTGCACGCGCGAACACCACGGCAAACCTTGTGAAATCGTCGCCGAACCCGACGAGCAGTGGACCGTCGGCCACAACATGGACCTCGCCGTCGGCCAGGGCGACCTGCAGACCGACCCGCTGCAGATGGCGGTCGCCTACTCGACGCTCGCCAACGCGTTCATGAACCACGGCGAAGGGTGGGTGCCGACGCCGCACCTGGGAATGGCGATCGAAAGCCCCAGCGGCGGGATCGTGCAGACGCTCAACTACCCGACGCGGCGGCGGATCAAATTCAACCCCGCCAACGTCGATCTGGTGATGGAAGGGATCCACGACGCCACCTTCGCCCAGGGTGGTACCTCGGCTGACGTGTGGTTGGGGTGGAACCAGGAAAAGCTCCCCGTCTACGGTAAGACCGGCACCGCCGAACGCCCGCCCTACACAGAACAGGCGTGGTACATGTGCATCCTCCCCGACGCCGGGCGCCCGATCGTGATCGCGGTGACCGTCGAACAGGGCGGTTTCGGCGATCAGGCGGCCGCGCCGGTGGCGCGGTTGATCGCCTCCAAGTGGTTCAACCAGAAGCTGGCGCTGGTGAAGGGCTCGAGCGTCGACAAATGAGCCCGCTCAACCCAACCGTCGGGTCGCAAAGAGCCTCGATCCTCGCGGCTGGGAGCCCTTCGCGCCGGTGAGCCCGCTGAGCCCCATCACCGCTCCCGAAGCCGAGCGCCGCCAGGCGGCCGCCGAGCGCGAGCCTCGCAGTGGGCCGCGCCTGCTGCTCGACCCGGTGTTGACGCTCACCGTGCTGGCGCTTGCCGCCTGTTCGGTGGTGGTGCTGGGATGGGTCACCTCCGAAGCGGTGCCCGGCCAACCGCACTACTACTCCGAGCGGCAAATCATCTACGTCGTGATCGGCCTGATCGGGATGGTGGCGCTCGCGCGGATCGACTACGCCCGCTTGCGCCACTACAAAGTCGCCATCTACGCCGTGCTGATCCTCAGCATCCTGGCGGTGCTGGGCGTGGGCAGCTCCTCCAACGGCTCGGTGCGCGCGATCAGCTTCCCGCTGTTCTCCTTCCAAGGGTCGGAGCTCGGCAAGGTGCTGCTGATCCTGTCGTTGTCGGCGTTGGTGGTCGATCGCGCGCGCGAGTTGGGAGAGCGGCGCACAACCGTGCGGGTGATGCTGGCGTGCATGCTGCCGGCGATGCTGGTGATCGCCCAGCCCGACCTCGGCTCGGGCCTCGTGTACATCGCGATCGCGCTCACGCTGCTGTTCGTCGCCGGCGTGCCGTGGAGCCACCTTGCCGGCCTGGTGACGCTGGGCGCCGTGGCGATCGCGCTCGTGCTGGTGGTGGCGCCGGCGGCGGGCGTCCACGTGCTCAAGAAATACGAGACCGAACGGCTCACCAGCTTCTTGAACCCTTCCAGCAACCCGAAAAATGAAGGCTACCAGCAGCTGGAGTCGAAGATCGCGATCGGCTCCGGCGGGCGCACCGGCAGCGGCTCCAACAGCACGCAGATCAAGGGCGAATTCGTGCCCGAGGACTCCACCGACTTCGTCTTCGCCGCCGTCGGCGAGCGCTACGGTTTCGTCGGCGCCGCGCTGGTGCTGTCGCTGTACGCGCTCTTGATCTGGCGCACCCTGCGGATCCTCACGCTCGCCAAGGATCTCTACGGGGCGCTGGTGGCGGGGGGAGTGGTGGCTATGCTTATGTTTCAGGTGTTCGTCAACGTGGGCGTGGCAGTGGACATACTGCCCGTCACCGGCGTCACGCTGCCGCTCATGAGCTACGGCGGGTCGTCGGTGATCGCGACGCTGCTGGCCGTGGGCTTGCTGCAGTCGATCTACGTCAGGGCGCGCGCCGCCGAGGCTTTGAAGGGTCGCGTGCTGCGGCCTTGAAGCACACAGAGATCATGCTCACCGAGAACCTCAGATCACAAGCCTGCAGGGCGCCCGCGCTGGGCGACCTCCTCTGGGGCTCGGCCAAATCCGATACCGAAAGACCGATCCACATTGAAAAAGCAAGTACTTGTCAGCGTCGACCGCGCGGAGACGCGCGTGGCGCTCATGGAGGCGACCGGCACGCCGGCCGCCGCAAAAAAAGCATCCCCCTCCGGCCGGCGGCGCAAAGACGCCAACCCGCCGGGTGCCGACTACCGCATCGCTGAGCTCTACATCGAGCGCCGCGGCGCTCGCTCGATCGTCGGCAACATCTACAAGGGCAGGGTCGACAACGTGCTGCCCGGCTTGGAGGCCGCATTCGTCGACATCGGCCTGGAGAAGAACGGCTTTCTGCACGTCGACGAGATCGTGCTCCCCGGCGTGGAGGCTCCGCGCCGCGGGCGCGGCAGCGGCGCCCAGAAGATCACCGAGCTGTTGAAGCCCGGCCAGGAGGTCGTGGTGCAGGTGATCAAGGACCCCCTGAAGACCAAGGGGGCGCGCCTCTCGATGGAGCTGGCGATCGCCGGCCGCTACATGGTCTACCAGCCCTCCGGCGAGGGCGTGGGCGTGTCGCGGCGACTGGAAGACAAGGAGCGCGATCGGCTGCGCAGGCAGACCACCAAGCTGGATCTCGGCGGCGGCGGGGCGATCGTGCGCACCGCCGCGCACGGCGCCAAGCGGGAGGACTTCGAACGCGAGCTGATGTACCTGCACAAGCTGCACGAGGTGCTGGTCAAGCGCGTGGAAACCACGCCGGCGCCGGAGATGGTGTTCCAGGAGGCCGACTTGTCGGTGCGCGTGGTGCGCGACATCTTCTCCGAACACTTCGAGCGCGCGATCGTCGACGACGAGCAGCAGCACCACCGCCTCGTTTCGTTCTTCGCGCGCACCGCCCCCGAGCTGGTGGAGCGGGTGGAGCTGTGGGACGACAAGCGCCCGCTGTTCGAGGCCTACGGGGTGGAGCAGGCGATCGAGGGGGTGCTGTCGCGCCGCGTCGACCTCCCCAGCGGCGGCTACCTGATGATCGACTACGCCGAGGCGCTCACCGTGATCGACGTCAACTCCGGCAGCTTCACCGGTCGCGGGCGCAGCGCCGGTTTGGAGGAGACCATCACCCGCACCAACCTGGAGGCGGCCGAGGCCGTAGTCGACCAGCTGCGTTTGCGCGACATCGGCGGAATCATCGTGATCGACTTCATCGACATGGCGCGCGCCAAGAACCGCGACGCGGTGATGAAGACGCTGCGCAAGTCGCTTGACGAGGACCGCACGAAGACCTTCACCGCGGAGATCTCCAAGCTGGGGCTGGTGGAGATGACCCGCCAGAACGTCACCGACGGGGTACGCGAGATCATCAGCCGCGCCTGCTCCACCTGTGGCGGCGACGGCGTGATCCGCTCGGAGGAGACGATCGCGATCGACTTCGAGCGCCGGCTGCGCGACATCGCGGTCGAGCATCCCGACACCGAGGCTTTCCTGGTGCAGATCAACCCGCGCGTCACCGCCCAGTTCACCGGCCAGCACTCGCGCGTGCTGCACGCGCTGGAGCAGCAAACCGGCCGCTCGTTCCACTTCGAGGGCTCCGAAGGGCTGGCGCTCGACCACTTCGCCATAACCTTCCAGGGCACGCGCGAAGAGGTGGAGGAGCGGGCCTTGCCGTTCCACGCCGGCGACGAGGTGCTGGTGGAGATCGTGGAGCCGCACATGTACGACGTCGATGACGCCGTGGCCAAGATCGACGGCTACATAATCTCGATCGCCGGCGCCGCCGCGCACGTGGGTGAGAAGCGGATGGTGCGGATCGAGCAGGTCGGCCGCACCGCCGCCTCCGCGCTGCTGCTGGACGAGAACGGCGAGCCGTTCCGCCCGCCGCCACGGCCCACGGCGCCGCCGCGCCGGCGGCGCCGCTCGCGCACCTCGCCGAAACCGGTTACGGCCGAGCTGGTCGTGGAGGAGCCCTCCGCCAACGGTGCGTCGCCGTCCGAGCCTGTGCCGGAGGTTGCGGACGAGAGCGCGGCCGACCTTGCGGACGGCGCGGCGGCCGAGGTCGGCGAGGAGAATGGCGTACAATCGGCCAAACCACGGCGCCGTGGCCGCAGGGGCGGACGGCGCCGTTCGGCTGCAAAGGCCGAGGCGGGAGCCGCCGAGGCGAGCGCCGAGTAGCGAGCGGGCGGCGACGCCCGACGAGAGAGCGAGATCCACACCGACATGTACGCAATCGTGAAGACAGGCGGCAAGCAGTACCGCGTCGAGCGCGGCCAGCGCTTGCTGGTCGAGCGCCTCCCCGCCGAGGAGGGCTCAAGCGTGGCATTGCAGCCGCTCATGTACCGCTCCGAGGAGGCGGTGTTCGACGCAAACGGTCTCGAGCGGGTGACTGTCACCGCCAAGGTGCTCTCCCACGAGCGCGGCAAGAAGCTGCGCGTGGTGAAGTTCAAGCCCAAGCGCGGCTACAAACGGCGCACCGGCCACCGCCAGGATCTGACCCGCATCGAGATTACGGAGATCAAGCATGGCGCATAAGAAGGGACTGGGATCCAGCCGCAACGGCCGCGACTCCAACGCCAAACGGTTGGGCGTGAAGACGTTCGCCGGGCAAACCGTTACCGGCGGCGAGATCATCGTGCGCCAGCGCGGCACCCGCTTCAAGCCCGGCGAGGGCGTGGGGATCGGCCGCGACGACACGCTCTACGCGCGCGCCGCCGGCACCGTGCAGTTCACCGCCGGGCGCCGCGGGCGCATGGTGAGCGTCGTAGCGGACGAGGCATAGGCCGCGCGCCCGCCCAACCGGCGGGCTGCGGTTGCATCGAGCCAGCCGCGCGCGCCTGTCAGGATGCGCTGATGCTTCACGACCGGGCGCGCATCCACGTCCAGGCGGGTGCGGGTGGCGACGGCGCGGCCAGCTTCCGCCGCGAAGCGCACGTGCCGCGCGGCGGGCCCGACGGCGGCGACGGCGGGCGCGGGGGGGACGTGGTGTTGGTGTGCGACGACTCGCTGCGCGACCTGCAGCGGCTCACGCGCCGCACCCACCACCGCGCGGCGCGCGGAGGCCGTGGCGAAGGCGCGCTGCGCCACGGCGCCGACGGCGATTCGCTGCTGGTGGGCGTCCCACCCGGCACCGAAGCGCTGGGAGAGGAGGGCGAGTTGGAGGGCCGCCGCTTCGAGTTGCTGCGCCACGGCCAGCGCGCGCTGCTGGCGCGCGGCGGCGCGGGGGGGAGGGGCAACAAGCGCTTCACCACACCGACCCGCCAGGCGCCACGCTTCGCCGAGCGCGGCGTGGCGGGCGAGGAGGGGTGGGTGGCGCTGCGGCTGCGGTTGCTCGCCGACGTCGGCCTGGTGGGGCTGCCCAACGCCGGCAAGTCATCGCTGCTCGCGCGGCTGACACGCGCCGCGCCGAAGGTGGCCTCCTACCCGTTCACCACCCTGGAGCCGGTGCTTGGGGTGCTGGAAGCCGACGAACGCCAGCTGGTGATCGCCGACATCCCCGGGCTGATCGAAGGCGCCAGCGACGGTGCCGGCCTCGGCCACGAGTTTCTCGCGCATGTGGAGCGCACGCGGGTGCTGGTGCACGTGCTCGACGTCGCGCCCGAGCTTGGATGGGATCCCGCCCACCCCGGCGCCGACGCGCTCGCCAATTACGAAACGATCGAGCGCGAGCTGGCCGCCCACGACTCGCGTTTGGCGGCGCTGCCGCGCGTGCTGGCGCTCTCCAAGGCCGACCTCGTTGCGCCGGAGCGGGTGCGAGCGGCGGTGGCGGAGTGGTCGGAGCGCCTCGGCGGCCGGGACGATGCGGGCGACGAGCCCGACGATGGCGGCGAGCCCGCCGCCGGCGGAGTGGGCTGGGCAACGCCGGTGATCGCCACCTCCAGCGCCACGGGCGCGGGGCTGCAGGAACTGGCGGGCGTGCTGCTGCGGATGGTGCCGATGGAGGCGCATCTCTCAGCCGAGCTGCCAACCAGGTCCATCGCCGGGTCGCTCGCCGAGCCCGAGCAGCTGGCCGAGCACATGGTGTTCCGTCCGGCCGAGCGCAGCGGCTTCGCCGTCGAGCGCGTCGGCGAGCACGCCTTCGCCGTGCGCGGCGGCGCGGTGGAGCGTCTGCTGCAGCGCTTCGACGTGGACAACGACGACGCCATGGCCTACGTCGAGGGCCGACTGCAGCGGCTGGGCGTGATCCGTGCGCTGGAGGCGCAAGGATTCCAGCCGGGGGACGAGCTGCGGATCGGGGACGTGGCGCTGGAGCTCGACTCGGCGGGGTAGCCCTACCCCTGCTGCCCCGTCGGGCGGATCAGCACCTCGTTGACGTTGACGTGCGGCGGCTGCGACACGGCGTACATCACGCCGCGCGCGATGTCCCCGGCCTGCAGCGCCTCGGCCGGCCGGTTCTCGAAGAACGGCGTGTCGGTCATGCCCGGCTCGATCACCGTCACGCGCACGCCGCTGCCGTGCAGGTCCTGGCGCGCGGCCTCGCCCATCGCAGTGACGGCGTGCTTGGTGCACGAGTACAGCGATCCCGGCAGCACACGCCGGCCGGCGACGCTGGAGGTGAGCAGCAGGTGCCCGCGGCGCTCCTTCAGCGCCGGGATCGTGGCGCGCAGCGTGAGCGCCGCGCCGTACACGTTGGTGAGGATCATCTCCTTCCAGTGCTCCGGCGTGTCGTTCAAAAAGCCGCGCGCGCCGCCGAAGCCGGCGTTGGCGAACGCCACGTCGATCCGGCCGTACGCCTCCAGCGTGGCTGCCACGAGGGCCTGCTGGTCGTCCCACTCGGTCACATCGCACGCCACCGCCAGCGCCCGCTCGGGGCCGCCCAGCTCGGCCGCCAGCGCCTCCAACCGATCGCGCGAGCGCGCGGCCAGCACCAGCCGGTAGCCCTCCGCGGCGGCAAGTCGCGCGGTGGCGGCGCCGATCCCGGTGGAGGCGCCGGTGATCAAAAAGACGGGGTGGTTGGCGGCGTCGGTGTGATCGCTCATAAGGTGGCTCCTCTTCAGCTCGGATTGATTGGTGGCCGCAGAATCGGTTGGTGCCGCAAATACATAGCGGACAACCCCGCCTGCCCGGGCCGCTCGTCACGTGGCCGTGTTGACCACGCCGCGATCGAGCAGACCAGCATTTACGCTCCACCCAGATGCCCACCACCGTGATCAAGCTCGGCTCCAGCATCGTCGCCCGCGACGACGGCGAGCTGCGCGCGGAAGTGCTGGAACGGATCTGTGGCGCGCTCGCCGCTTTGCACGCCACCGGCGAGCGGTGCGTGCTGGTGTCGTCCGGCGCGATCGCTCACGGCGTGCGCGTGATGGGGCTCCCAGCGCGCCCCACGCTGATCCCCGAGTTGCAGGCCGCCTCGGCGGTGGGGCAGGGGAAGCTGTACCGCTCCTACGACGAGCTGCTGCGCGCGCGCGGCCTCACCTCCGGCCAGGTGCTGCTCACGGTCGAGGATCTGAGCGGCCGCGCGCAGTACCTCAACGCGCGGCGCACGCTGCGCACGCTGCTGGACTGGCGGGTGGTGCCGGTGATCAACGAGAACGACACCACCGCCACCGATGAGATCTCCTTCGGCGACAACGACTTCCTCGCCGCCCAGGTGGCGATCCTGTGCGACGCGCGCCTGTTGGTGCTGCTCACCGACATCGACGGCCTCTTCACCGCCGATCCGCGGATCGACTCCGAGGCACACATGATCGACGAGGTGCGCGACCCCGCCGAGCTGGAGCGCCTGCAGATCGGCGACTCCACCTCGCCGCTGGGCTCCGGTGGGATGCGCTCGAAGGTGTTGGCCGCCGAGATCGCCGGCGCCGCGGGGATCCCGGCGACGATCTGCAACGGGGTGCGCGCGGGCGCTCTGGAGCGGGCGCTGGCGGGCGAGCCGGAGGGCACGCGCTTTCACCCCGGCCCCGTCCGCCACAACTCGTTCAAGCTGTGGCTGCGCTACGCCAAGCCGGCGCACGGCACGGTGGTGGTGGACGCTGGCGCCGCCCGCGCGCTGCGCCAGCACGGCACCTCGCTGCTGCCGGTGGGCGTGGTGGAGGTGCGCGGCCGGTTCGACGCCGGCGACGCCGTCGAGATCGCCGGCCCCGACGGCGGTACGATCGCCAAGGGCCTGTGCAACTACTCCGCGCTGGAGCTGCGCCGCGCCAAGGGCCTGCAATCGGACGCCGTGCGCGCGATTCTGCCTCACGCCACCGATGAGGCGGTGCACCGCGATCAGCTCGTTCTGGCGTAAACCGTCCCTCCCGAGGCCGCGAGCGCTGTCGTACCCTGTGTGAGCATGGCAACCGCCACCACGCTCTCCATCCCCGACCTTTGCGCGGCCGCCCGCCGCGCCGCGCGCCGGTTGGCGGCGGCGGACACCGATGTGAAGGATGCCGCGCTGCGCGCGATCGCCGACGCGCTCCTCGCGCGCACACCGGAGATCATCGCTGCCAACCAGCTCGACATGGCCGCCGGGAGGGATGAGGATATTGGGGAGGCGCTGCTCGACCGGCTCGCGCTCGACCGCTCGCGGATCGAGGCGATCGCCGCCGGCGTGCGCGCGATCGCGGCGCTGCCCGACCCGGTGGGCGAGGTGATCGAGGGGCGGCGGCTGCCCAACGGCCTGGACGTGCGCAAGGTGCGGGTGCCGCTGGGCGTGGTGGCGGTGGTGTACGAGGCGCGGCCCAACGTTACGATCGACGCCGCCGCGCTGTGCTTGAAGGCCGGCAACGTGATCGTGCTGCGCGGCAGCTCGATCGCCGCGCACTCCAACGCGGTGCTCGCCGCGATCGCCGCGCAGGCCGCCGTCGCCGCCGGGCTGCCGGAGGGGTGCGTCGGCCTCGTCGCCGGCGGCGGGCGCGAGGAGCTGGCGGAGCTGGCCACGCAGAACGACACGCTCGATCTGATCATCCCGCGCGGCGGGGAGGGGTTGAAGGCAGCCCTCAAAGCCGTGGCCACCGTGCCGGTGATCTACGCCGCGTCGGGCAACTGCCACGTATACGTCGACGCCACCGCCGATTTGGCCGCCGCCGAGCGGGTGGTGCTCAACGCCAAGGCACAGCGACCGGGCGTGTGCAACGCGGCGGAGACGCTGCTGGTGCACAAAGACGCGGCCGCCGCGTTCCTCCCCGGCGCGCTGCGCCTGCTGGGCGAGGCCGGCGTGCTGATCCGCGCCGACGAGCGCACGCTGGCGCTCCTCGGCGGCGCCGCGCCGCCCCGGGTGGGAGACGCCAACGGCGCGGTCGCGGTGGGCACAAGCGATCCGCGGGTGGCGCTGGAGCCCGCCACCGAGGAGGACTGGGAGACCGAGTACCTGGCGCTGACGCTCGCCGTGCGCGTGGTGGACTCGCTGGAGGATGCGATCGAGCACATCGGCCGCTACGGCTCCGGCCACTCCGAGGCGATCCTCACCCGCGACGCCGCCGCCGCGCGTGCCTTCCAGCGTGGGGTGGACGCGGCATGCGTGTACGTCAATGCCTCCACCCGCTTCACCGACGGAGGGGAGTTCGGGATGGGGGCGGAGATCGGCAACTCCACCCAGAAGCTTCACGCGCGTGGGCCGATCGGGTTGCGGGAGCTGTGCACGTTCAAGTACCTCGTCGAGGGCGACGGTCACGTCCGGGCCTGAGTCCACCGTGGATCGCCTCGGCATCCTCGGCGGCAGCTTCAACCCGCCCCACCGCGGCCACGTCGAGCTGGCGCGCCACGCGCGGCGCGAGCTGGCGCTGGAGCGGGTGCTGCTGATGCCCGTGCGGATCTCCCCCGGCAAGCCGGTGGAGGATGAAGCGAATCCCGCCCACCCGGAGCACCGTCTGGCGATGTGCCGGCTGGCGAGCGCCGCGGTCGAGGGGGTGGAGGCGTGCGGGCTGGAGATCGAGCGCGAGGAGCCGTCGTACACGGTGGATACCCTGAGAGCACTGCATGACGCGCATCCCCACCGCGAGCTCACCTTCATCCTCGGCGCCGACGTCGCCGCCACGCTGCCCACCTGGCACGAAGCCGGCGAGCTTCCGCGCTTGGCGCGCTTTGCGGTGGCGCGGCGCGCCGACGCAAAGCGACACTCCGACCCAGCCGGCTTCGCGATCGTCCACCTGCGCATGCCGATGATCGACGTCTCCTCTTCCCTGGTGCGCGAGCGCGTGCGCCACGGCCTGCCGGTCGAGGAGCTGGTTGGAGCGCCCGTGGCCAACTACATCGCCCAGCACGACCTCTACCGCGTCCCGATCGGAGCGCCGCGGTCGTGAGCCCCTCCGCCCAGGCCCTCACATCCACCGAGCTGGTGCGCGATCTGGCCGGTTTCGCGCTGGAGAAGAAGGCGCACGACGTGCTCGAGCTGGACATGCGCGGCTTGGTCGGCTACACCGACTTCTTCTTGATCTGCACCGGCAACACCGACCGCCAAACCAAGGCGATCCACGACGCCATCCACGAGGATGCCAAGCGCAAGCTCGGCATCCGTCCCCGCCGCGTGGAAGGGCGGGGGCGCGCGCAGTGGATCCTGATGGACTACCTCGACGCGGTCGTCCACATCTTCACGCCCGCCACGCGCGAGTTCTACCGCCTGGAACAGCTGTGGGGAGAGGCGCCGGCCCGCGTCGTCGCGGAGCGCTCGCCCGATCAGGCCGCCGCCGCCAGCGCCACCGGCTGAGGGCGAGAGGCCTCGCGCGCACGCAGGATTACACGCCCGCCGTCGGCAGGGCTGATCGTGATGCTCCGCCGGCGCGTGCGCTCGCGTGCGGCGCCCGCCGGCGACAGCTCGCAGCGCCCGAGCGCGGCGCGCAGCACCAGCTTCATCTCCAGCATCGCAAAGCTCGCCCCCAGGCAGCGGCGGCGGCCGCCGCCGAACGGGATCCACGTGTAGGTGCCGGGTGCGCTGCCGCCCTCCGACTCCAGGAAGCGCTCGGGCCGGAACGCATACGGATCGGGGTACACCGCGGGGTCGTGGTGCACGAGATAGGCGTTGACGATCAGCACCACCCCGGCGGGGTAGCGCACGCCGCCGATCTCCACCGGCTGCTTCACCAGTCGCGGCTCGGCATTCGGCAGCACCGGCCGGCGGCGCATGATCTCCTGAATCGTCGCCGTCAAATACCCATCGCTTTCCTCGTCGCCGTCCAGCTCCCCATACAGGCGCGCCAGCACCCGCGGCTCGTGGGCGAGACGCTCAAACGCCCACGCCAGCTGCGAGGCGGTGGTCTCGTGGCCGGCCACCAGCGCCGTCATCAGCTCGTCGCGCAGCTCCTCCGCGCTCATCGGCGAGCCGTCGTCGTGGCGGGCGGCCAGCAGCAGCGCCAACACGTCGTCGCTCTCCTCGCTCGCGAGCGTCGCGCGGCGCTCGTCGATCAGCGCCAACACCAGCTCTTCCACGCGCTCGCCTTTGCGTTCCAAGCGGCCGGGCGCGCCGAAGCGGGCGAGCACGGGCGGCAGCGGCGGCAGCAGCGACAGGGGACTCTCGGCGAACGCGAGGATCTCCGTCAGCAGCTCGCGCAGCTCGTCCAGCTGGGCGCCGCGCTCCAGCCCGAACACGGCGCGCAGGATGATCTCCAGCGTCAGCCGCTGCAGCCGAGGGTGCAGGGCGACCGGCTCCCCGCGCGGCCACGACTCCACCTCCTGCTCGGCCAGCTCGCGCATCAGCCCGGCCAGGCGCTGCATCCGCTCGCCGTGGAAGGCCGGCAGCATCAGCTTGCGCTGCTCCAGATGAGGCTCCTCGTCCAGCAAAATCACCGAGTTGGCGCCCACGATCGGTTCGAGGATGCGCGCGCCCTCGCCGGGGTGCAACACGTCGGGGGGCGCTTGGAACACTTCCCTGATCTCCTGCGGGTCGGAGATGATCACCAGCTGCGGCTGGCCGATCAGGCGGAACGAGAAGCGGTGGCCGTAGCGCCGGCGCGCGCTCTCGAGGAAGGTGGTGGGGCGACTCCAGAAGCCGAGGGTCTGCAACGCTGTGGGCATGCGGGGGCCGGGGGGCAGTTGACTGTTCATGGCGACACCGCTCCTTGCTTCTAGGATGTAGGGAGGAGTACCCATGAGTATATCTACTGACGAGTATGTGTCAAGGAACTTTTCCGGCCGGGCCGTGGCGGTGGGCGAGATGTGCGGCGCAGGAGTCGCGGTGCGCCGCGATCCGGCGCGTCTCGCCGGGGGCGGTGGCTGATGCCCCGCGGCCACTTCGACCGCAGCGCGCGCAAGGCCCAGACGCGGGCGGCGCTGTTGGAGGCGGCGGCCGACGTGTACGCGCGCCGCGGCTTCGCCGGCGCCACGCTCGAAGAGGTGGCCGCCGAGGCGGGCTTTACCAAGGGCGCGGTGTATGCGCACTTCGGCAGCAAGGAGAACCTGCTGCTGGCGCTGATGGAGGAGCACCTCGCCGGACAGGTGGTGGAGCAGCTGCAGCTGTTCGACCGCGAGCGCGTCACCTGGGAGCGCCCGTTGGCGGGCAGCGACAGCTGGATGGAGAACGTGAGCGACAACCCCGAGCGCTTCCGGTTGTTTGTCGAGCTGTGGGTGTATGCACAGCGCGACGAGGGGCTGCGAACGCGCTTGGCGGCGGCGCTCGAGCACCTGCGCGCCACGTTCGCCGGCTTTGCCGCCGCCAGCGCGGCCGACGCCGGCCTGGAATCGCCCCCCGAGGCGGCGGAGCAGTGCGCCAACGTGATGATGGGACTCGGCCTCGGTCTCGGGATGTTGAAGCTCACCGACTCCGGCTCCGTGCCGCCGATGCTGCTCGGCGCGACGATCTCGGTGCTGATCCGCGCGATGGAGAGCAGCCCCGAGGCACGCGAGCTGATCGCCGGCCTCGCCGCCGCGCGCCGCAACGACGCCGATCGGCCAGCCGCTGCGGGCGGCCGGGATTTTGGCGCGGGTGGGGGAACCGTTGCGGGTCGGGTGCTCCCCCTCAGCCGGCCGCGGTGAGCGGCAGGCCGGCGCGGTGGCGCTCCGTGCGTCCTCCCTCGCCCGCCACCAGCGGCTCCAGCATCCGGTTGGCGAGCAGCCCCAAACAGCCGAGGTTGGCGAAGCCGGGCCCCTGGCGCAGCGCGCCGAGGCCGGGGATGTACAGGCGCGGGCGCATCCCCTCCAGCTCCAGCGCTCGCCCGATCGGCACGTCCGCGTCGGCGGGACGATCCCACACCGGTCCCGTTTGCCGCTCGATGCGGGCGCGCAGCGCCGGCGAGAAGAGGCCGCGCAGCTGCTCCAGCAGGTCGAAGCCGGTGCAGTTGATCAGATAGTCGTGCACCGCGGTGGTGGGGCCCTCGGCGGCGGCATACTCGACGCACACCCTGCCGCCGTCCCCGTTGCGGTCTGCGCGCGCGCCCACGTGTGTGACGCGGCCGGTGGCAAACTGGCAGCGGTCGTCGTAGGCGATCGACTGCAGTGTGCCGGGGTCGAACACGCCGCGGTCGCAGTGCTTGACGAAGTCGCGGCGCGTCTCCAGATCGAGCGCGCTCCACGCCACCGAGTCGGGGTCGGAGAACACTCTGTTCTCCAAAAAGCTCTCGCCGCGGCTGAGCGGCAGCATCGGCGTGTACACGGTCATCCGCGTCTGCGGCCGGAAGTCGCGCAAAAAGGCAAGGGCGCTGAGCGCGCTCTCACCGCCGCCGACGATCGCGATGTCGCAAGCGCCGTCGGCCGGAATGCGCGCGAGTTCGCCGCGGCGGCTGTCGCAGTGAAAGATGCGCTCGCTCACCGCGGGGTCGTGGGGGAGGGCGCGGTGGACGCCGGGGCCGGTCAGCACCAACGAGTCGCATTCGTGGCGGTACTGGCCGGCGGAGTCGGCGACCAGCACCTGCCAGCGCTCCCGGAGCTCGGGCAGCTCAACCTTGGTGACACGGCCGCGCACGATGCGCACGCCGGCGCTCGCCTGCGTCAACGCCCACGTGAGGTAGCGACCGTAGTCGCGGTGCTGCACAGCCGGCGACCCGGCGTTGACCCAGCGCGCGTACTCGCCTTTGTCGATCATGTATCGCTGCCAGGTGAACGGCAGCATCGCGCGGTCGAGCGCCTCGCCGAGCGCGCCGAACGTGGCGGCGCTGCGGTAGGGGAAGCCGATGTCCTTGATCGGCGGGATCGCCAGCGGCTCTTCGCCGGAGGTCATCCCGTTGCGCCCCAGCCACGACGCCGCGATCTCGTTGGCCTCCACGATCGTCAGCGTCAGCGGGCCGGCGCCGAGCGTGTTGAGCGCGTGCACCTTCGCCGCCAGCGCCGTCGCCTTGGCGCCCGCACCCACCACCAGCAGGTTGGTGGCGCGATCGCCGCCGTCCAGGGGATCCTCGCGGCCCCCGCCGTCGGAGGGATGGCCGGTGGGCATGCTCACACCGCCGCGAGCGTTGCCGCTTTGGCGCGGGGCGTGCGCCGCCTGGTGACGACCACCGGCGCCTGGTCGCCCGGCGCGAACGCCACCGAGCTGCGGGTGGCGCGCTGCGAGCCGGCGCTGGGCGCTGGTGCCAGCTCCACCTCTTCGATCACCGTCTGCATCACCCGCTTCATCTCCAGCTGCGCAAACTGCGCCGCCACGCAGCGGCGCACGCCGCTTCCGAAGGGGATCCAGGTGTAGTTGTCGGGCGCCTTGCCGAGGAAGCGCTCGGGGGTGAAGCTGAACGGGCGAGGGTAGATGTCGTCACGGTGGTGCACCAGATAGATGCACGGCGCCACGATCGTGCCGGCGGGGATGTGGTGGCCGCCGAGGCGCATCGGCTCCACGAGGCCGCGCATCACCAATGGCACGGCGGGGGCCAAACGCAGCGTCTCTTTGACCACCGCATCCACATATGTCTCCTCCTCGCCCGCCTCCACCTCGGCGCGCAGCCGCCGAAGCTTGTCGGGGTGGCGCAGCAGCCGCTCGAACGCCCACGACAGGGAGGTGGCGGTGGGCCCGTCGGAGAGCAGCGTGATCAGTTCGTCGCGCACTTCCTGCTCGCTCATCGGCGTGCCGTGCTCGTCGTATGCCTGCTCCAGCATCGCCAGGATCCCGCCGTTGTGGGCCGCCTGGTTGGCGTCCGCGAAGTTACCGTCATGCGCCGCGCCGTCCGCCGCACCGATGCACGCAGCGTGGTTGGCGTCCTCAAAGTCATCGTCATGCGCCGCGCCGCCCGCCGCGCCGTTGCCCACGCCTGCCGCGCCGTTGCCCACCGCCGCCCCGGCGCGCGCCGCGCGCCGGGCGCGCACCTCCTCCAGCAGCGCCGCTTCGACCGGTGCGATCACTGCGCGGAAGCGCTCGGAGCGCTCCAGGAAGCGCGATCCGAACGTGGCCAGCACGGTTAGCCGCGAGGAGTCGTTGAGGAAGTCGGTGAGGCGCTGCAGCAGGGTGCGCAGGCGCTCCATCTGGGGGCTGTCGGTGCTCCCGAAGGTGGCGCGCATCACCACCTCGTTGCTGATCGCCTGCATCCGCGGCCACAGCGCGAGCGGCTGGCCCACCGGCCACCGGGCGATCTCCGCGCGCGCCACGTCGACCATCATCTCGCCGTAGGAGCGCATCATCTGCCCGTGGAAGGAGGGCAGCATGAAGCGCCGGTGGGTCATGTGGTCGGGCTCGTCCAGCAGCATCACCGAGCGCGGCCCCAGCAACGGTCCCAGCAGCGGGTTGGCTTCGCCGGCGCCGGCGCGCACCAGCTCGGGGGCGATCGTGAGCACCTTGCCGACGTCGTCGGGGGCACTCAGAAACACCCACGGGCGATTGCGGCGCACGCGCAGGGTGAAAATGTCGCCGTAGCGCCGGCGGCAGCTCATCATGAACGGCAGCGGGCGCAGCGCCCAGCCGAGCGCCTGCAGCTCGCTCGGCATCCGCGGACCGGCGGGCAGCTTGCCGCGGCGATTGCCGTGACTATCACTGTGCTCATGCAGTTTGGGCGTGGCGCTCATCGTTTCTCCACCGCAGTTGTGTGTGGTTGTCTCCTACTCCGCAGTCGCCGGTTGGTGTCTCTCACTTCACCTTTTCTCACGCCGGTGCCCGCTTCGGGGCGGCCGGCGCGTGCGGTGCGCGCGCAGTCGGGTTGCATCGAGTGGTTGTCACCTCGCGGTATGGTATCCAGTAGGAAGCTCAACATAGCGGACTTGATCGAGAACGCGATCGAAGTGAAAGCCGTCGGGGAGGACCCGACGGGACTGGCCAAAACGGTGACGCTCGCTGCGCGCGAGTGGAGTCCGGCTGCGGTCGCCCGTCCAAGGCACCAGTACCTTAATCGGTTAAAGGAGCGGCCTTAAACGCCGCTGATCCGGGTTCGAGCCCCGGCTGGTGCATACCGATGACCAGCAACCTGTTCGATTATTTCGAGGAGCCCGCCGACGGCAACGGCGGCGCGGCGCGCTGGGCGGCGCGCGCGCCGCGCCGGCCGCACGCCAACTACGACATCAAGCTCACCCCGCGTTTGCCCAGTTGGCGCGAAGACCGCCAGTCGCTGCGCGCACTGGAGCGGCTACGGCGCGAGCCGTGGTGCGGGGAGGCGAGCGAGCAACCGGACGGCGTGCATGTGCAGCTGGACGATGCCTGGATAGAAACAGTCGGGGCGGCTTTGGAGGCGGGCGCCAGCACCGGCGCGGCGCTCGCCGATCTCGCGCACGGACGGCGCTACTCGGTGCAGTTTTGGGACGCCAACGCCACCAAGGCATTGCACGTGGGGCATTTGCGCAACCTGGCGATCGGCAATGCGGTGGCCGCCGCGCTGACGCAGGCGGGCGCGCAGGTGGAGCGGCGCAGCCTGATCTCTGACGCCGGGCGCTCGATGGGGGAGGCGATGGCGGGTGTCATGCAGAGCGGCCGCCACGGGCGCGCGTGGCCGGACGGCGACGAGAAGAGCGACCACTTCGTGGGCGTGTGTTACGCCGACTACGTCGCCGCCAGCGGCTCCTACAGCGGCGCCGAGATCGAGTACCCCGAAGACTCGCTCACACGCGAGCTGGCGCTGCGCGACGACGCCGCCGACGAGCTGCTGCGGCGGGTGATGAGCGGTGAACTGGAGGCGCTACAGCTGTGGTACAAGACCCGCGCGTGGGTGATCGCCGGCCAGCGCAAGACGCTGGCGCGGCTGGGGGTGGCGTTCGATCGGGTGTTTTTCGAGTCCGACTTTCTCGCCGACGCCGCGCGGCTGACGGCCGATGGGTTGCGCGAAGGGCGTTTGCACAAGCGCGAGGACGGCGTGGTGGTCTACGCCACGGGGCTGGAGGACTTCGAGGAGTTTCCACTGGTGCGCGCCGACGGCGTACCCACCCAGCACATGCGCTCGCTGGCTTACTGGATGGCGGCGCCCGAACTGGAGGGCACCACCTCGATGCAGGTGTGCGGCACCGAGTGGGTGTCGCACGTCACGTGCAGGCGCAAGTTGATGAGTGAGCTGTTGCCGCCCACCAATGGCGGCGCTGAAAGCAACGGCCACGTGGCGATGCACCCCACGCTGGACATCTTCAACGGGATGGTGTCGCGCCAGAAGCGCGCGCTGGCCTCCAGCGAGGGGGCGCTGCTGATCGACGATCTGATCGAAGCGCTGGACGCGCAGATCGAGGCCTCGCCGGCCGGCCGCGCGGTGCGCCAAAGTCACCCTTCGCCGGAACGGATCGCCGCGCACGTCGCGCTGGGCTTCTTCGTCTCCCACCCGGTGGCGCCGCCGATCGACTTCGAGCCGGCGCAGCTGCTGGATGACGGCGAAAGCCTCGGCTGGGATGTGGTGCGTGCCCGCGCTCACCACAGCCGGCCATCCGCCAACGGCGGCCGCCCGTCCGACGATCCCGACTACCGCTTCGCGGTGATGCAGGGGGAGCTGTACCGCCGCTACCTGCGGTTGGCGGTAGAGCGCTACGACGTGGGCCCGCTGGGGCTGTACCTCAAGCACCTCGCCCGCTGGTACATGGAGCGACCGCGAAGCGAACACGTGGAGCGGGTGGTGCACACGCTGCTCGACCGCGGCGCGCGCGGGTTGGGGATGGAGGCGGTGCGGTGAGCACGCTGTTGGTGGACAACTACGACTCGTACACCTACAACGTGTTTCACCTGCTGGCGGCGGTGAGTGGCGAGGAGCCGATCGTGATTCACAACGACATGGTGTCGTGGCGGGCGCTGTCGCGGTGGGAGTTCGACGCGATCGTGCTGTCGCCCGGGCCCGGCCACCCCGGCCGCTGGCATGACTTCGGGGTGTGCTCGGACATCTTGCGCGACAGTGAAATCCCGGTGCTGGGCATCTGCCTCGGGCACCAGGGGTTGGGGAGGGCGCTGAGCGGCGCCGTGCACCGCGCGCCGTGTGGCGCCATGCACGGGCGGCTCAGCCGTGTGAACCATCTCGGCAGCGGCTTGTTCGAGGGGATCCCGCAGGAGTTTTCGGTGGTGCGCTACCACTCGCTGGCGGTCACCGGCGCGATCGAGCCGCAGGGTCGCGTCACCGCGTGGACCGACGACGGCGTGGTGATGGGGATCGAGCACTGCAATCGCCCGTTGTGGGGCGTTCAGTTTCACCCCGAGTCGATCGCCACCCAGTATGGGAAGGCGGTGGTGGAGAACTTCTACGCGCTCGCCCGCCACCACCGTCCGGCGCGCGCGTGCGCCACGATCCGCACCCCCACCGCGCCGCGCGTGCGCTCGCGGCGGGCGCCTGCCGTCGGTGCCGGGGCGCGGGGCGCGCGGGGGCCGCGGCTGTGTGTGCGCACGATCGCCGGCCAGCCGCCCGCCGAGCCGCTGTTCGAGCGGCTGTTTGGTGCCTGCGACTACGCCTTCTGGCTGGATTCCGCCGACGCCCCCACGCGGCTGGCGCAGTGCTCCTACATGGGCACCTCCGCCGGCCCCGATCGGTGCGTGCTGGAGTACGACGTCGTAAGCGGGCGCGTCACCCGCCACGACGCCGCCGGCACCTCGGTGGAGCAGGCGTCGATCTTCGCGGTGCTCGACCGCGAGCTCACCGCGCGCGCGATCCCCGCGCGGACCGGCGACCCGCGCGGCCTCGTGGCGGGCTTCGTCGGATATGTCGGCTACGAGTGCAAGGCCGACTGCGGCTCGCCCAACATCCACCGCTCCGACGTGCCCGACGCGGTGCAGATGCTGGCGACCCGGGTGGTCGCCGTCGACCACGTGCAGGAGCTCACCCACCTGATCGCGCTTTGCAATGAGGGGGAGGAGGAGGGGGAGGTTGGCTGGTGGCTGGACGAGGCCGAGCGCGAGGTGCGGCGGCTGCTGGCGGCAGACGCGGCGGGGGCGCAGGAGCCGGCATCGGGGGCCGGTGCGCCGTACGAGCGGGCGGCCCGCGGTGCTGCCCCGCGACCCGCCGGCGCCGGCGAGGATCGTTTGGCGCTCACCGGCACCGACGGGGCGGGCGAGCCGATCACCTTTCGCTGTGGACGCGGGCGCGAGCAGTATCTCGCCGACATCCTCCGCTGCCAGGCCGAACTGGCGGCGGGGGAGTCGTATGAGGTGTGTCTCACCGACCAGATCTCCACCGATGCCAGCCCGCATCCGTGGGAGCTGTACTGCACACTGCGCCGCTCCAACCCGGCCCCGTTCGCCGCCTATTTGAAGCTGGGGGAGCTGTCGGTGCTGAGCTCCTCGCCCGAGCGCTTTCTGTCGGTCGACCGCGAGCGGTGCGTGCAGGCGCGCCCGATCAAGGGCACCGCGCCCCGTGCCGCCGAGCCCGAGCGCGACGCTGAACTGCGCGAGGAGTTGCGGAGCGACGAGAAGACGTTCGCCGAGCATTTGATGATCGTCGACCTCTTGCGCAACGACCTCGGCCGGGTGTGCGCCCTGGACTCGGTGCGGGTGCCGGAGCTGATGATCGTCGAGTCCTACGCGACCGTCCACCAGCTGATCTCCACCGTCACCGGCACGCTGGAGGAGGGTCGCACGCCGGTGGAGTGCGTGCGCGCCTGTTTCCCCGGCGGCTCCATGACGGGCGCGCCGAAGCTGCGCACGATGAGCATCATCGACGACATCGAGCGGGTCGCGCGCGGTGTCTATTCGGGCGCCATCGGCTACTTCGGCCTCGACGGCGTGGTCGACCTGTCGATCGTGATCCGCACCGTCGTCATGCGCCCCGGCGCGACCACGATCGGCGCCGGTGGGGCGATCGTGATGCAGTCGGACCCGCAGGAGGAGTTCGACGAGCTGCTGCTCAAGGCGCGCGCGCCGATGACCGCCGTCGCGCGCGCCGCCACCGGGCACCACGGGCCCGACGCCTTCACGGTGCGGCTGGAGCCGCCAGCGGATCTGGCGGCGGCGGCGTGAGCGGCGCGGCGGCCAGCGAGGCGGAGGCCGACGCCAGCGCGCGAAGCGGCTGGCAGGTCAGCCCGGCGATGCCCGGCGACATCCCGGCCGTGGTGGACGCGGTGAGCGAGCTGCTGCGCGAGCTGGGTGGTGCGCCGCCACCGGTTGAGGCGATGCGGGCAGCAGCGTTGGGGCTGCTCGAGGATCCGCTGGCGGGGGCGGTGCTGGTGGCGGAGGCGGGTGAGCGGGTGGTCGATGTGCGTTCTTTTGGGACGCCAACCAGTGGACTTGCCCAGGAGGGCGAGGTGGTTGGTGTGCATTCTTTGAAGACACCAACCAACGCGCGCGATCCCGCCGCGGCGACGCCCGTGCCTGGATCGCTGGTTGGGGTGTTGGCCATGAGCTGGCAGAGCGCGATCCACATACCGGGCCGGTATGCGCTGATCCAGGATCTGTGGGTGCGCCCCCGCTGGCGCGGCAGCGGCGTGGGCGCCGGCCTGCTGGCGGCGCTGTTCGCGCTGGCACGAGCGCGCGGTGCGGCGCGCGTGGAGGTGGGGCTGCCGCGCGAAAGCTTCGCCGGGATCGCCGCCACCGAGGCGTTTTACGTCGCCAACGGCTTCACCGCGCTGGGTCCCCGGATGCGGCGGGATCTGGCGTGAGCGGGATGTGGAGAGATCTGGCGTGAGCGAGCTGCTGATGATCGAGCAGCGGCCCGGCCGCTGCGACGAGGCGCCGTGGGTGCTGGAAGGCGGGCGGCGGCTGCCCGGGCACGACGACAACCGCCGGCTGGCGGAGCTGCGCCGTGGTCTCGTGCGCCACGCGGGAGTGCAAGCGGTGGCCGCCGACGTGTGCGACGAGGAGCTGGAGTTGACGCTGAGCGCGCTCCACCTCCCCTCCTACCTGCGCGCGCTGCGCACCGTGCGCTCCGACGAGCCGGTGGTGCTCCCCGAGCTGGCGCCGCCGGGGCTGCCGGTGGACATTCCCGTGCGTGCCGGCCTGGTGGCCGCGGCGCGCGAGGCGGTGCGCACCGGGATCACCGCCGCGCAGCGGGTGGCGGGCGGCGCGCACTTCGCCTACGCGCTCTGTCGCCCCCCCGGCCATCACGCCGGTCCGGGGTGGTTGGCGGGCTACTGCTACCTCAACACCGCGGCCGCCGCCGTGATGACGCTGCGCCGTCGCGACGTCTGCCCCGTGGGAGTGCTGGACCTCGACCTGCACTACCCCAACGGCACCGCCGCGCTGTTGGCGCCGCTTCACGACACCCGCCTGCACTCGCTGCACGCTTTCCCGGTCACCAACGTGTCCGCGCTCACCGTGCACCCGCGCAGCAGCCGCGAACGGGTGGTGGAGTTCGCCGACGGCCCCTCCCCCGAGGAGTACCTCGAGGCGGTGGCCGCCTCGGTGGACGCGCTCGCGCAGGCGTCCCGCGTGCTGGTGGTGTCGCTCGGCTACGACACCGTCGCCGGCGACCCGCACGGCAGCTGGACGCTCCCGCCGTCGGTGTTCGCCGGCGTCGGGCGACTGCTGGCCGGCGCGGGGCTGCCGGTGTGCGTGGTCCAGGAGGGCGGCTACCGGTTGAACACACTGGCCGACTGCAGCGACGCGTTTGCGCGGGGGCTGCTCGGAGGGCCGCCGGTGTGAACGGCCTGGAGCCCTTCCGTGGTCGTTTGGACGCGCTCGACGAGGAGATCGCGCGGCTGCTCGGCGAGCGCTTCGCGGTGTGCCGCGAGATCGCCCACTACAAGCGCGCTCACTCGATCCCGATGATGCAGCCCACGCGCGTGGTCGAGGTGCGGGCGCGCTATCTGGCGCGCGGCGCCGAGGTGGAGCTCCCCGCCGCTTTCACCGCGGCGCTGTTCGAGCTGCTGATCGGCGCCACCTGCAAGATGGAGGACGAGCTGATGGCGGCCGTGCCGGGAGTGGCGGAGCTGGAGCACGGGGAGGCGTGACGATGCGCCCGACGTTCATCACCCTCGGCCCGTCGGGAACCTGCCACGAGAACGCGGTGCTTCACTACCTCGAGTTCCAGGGCATCGCCGACTTCGAGCTGGCGCTGGTGGACGACCTGCTGTCGGCGATCGGCCGGGTGCGAGAGGAGCACAACACATTTCTGGTGCAGTGCAGCGCACACGTGCAGGTGCACCTGGTGACCGAGCGCTTTCACGAGGAGGTGTTCGTGATGGACACCTTCATCTACCCCACCAAGGCGCTGTCGCTGCTGGTGCGCACCGACGTCGCTCACCCCCGCAGCCTGGGGATCGTGTCGGCCACGCGCGGCTACCTCGATCTGGAGCGCTTTCAGGAGGTGATCGACGAGCCCTCCAAGCCGGTGGTGGCGCGTCATCTGCTGGAGGGCCGCTACGACGCCGGCCTCACCCACGTCCACCACGCCGAAGAACACCCCGAGCGTTTGCGCGTGGAGGAGTACTACGGCCCGGTCGACACCACCTGGGTGGTGTACGGGCCGCGCAAGCGCTTTCGCGGCGCCGTCATCGGACAGCGAGCTCCGTGGTTGTTCGTGGGGGAGCCACAGCCGTCACTCACCTGAAGGGGCGCCGCCCCGCCGGGTGTGCACATCACAACCACCACCATCAGCAATGGAGGGATCGACATGGAACCCATTCCCGATAGACACCACCGCGGCGCGCGGCGCCTCGCCGGTGTGCTGCTCGCCGCAAGCCTGGCGCTCTCCTCCTGCGGAGGGTCGTCGTCTCCCACCTACAACTTCAACGGCTCCGGCGGCTCCAGCGGCAGTGCCGCCAACACGCGCGACGCCGCTGGACCGATCGACAGCACAACGGTGAAGAAACTGGGCGTCGCCTGGCACACGCCGCTGACCGCCAAAAGCCTCTACGGCGCCTACTCCTCCTCCCCGGTGATCGCAAACGGCGTGATCTACTCACAGGACCTCGAATCCAACGTGCAGGCGATCGAACTGCAGAGCGGCAAGGTGCTGTGGACCAAGAACTACGAATCAGCCGATCAGGGGCCCAACGGCTTGGCGGTGGGCGGCGGGCGCGTGTACGGGGCGACCGCCACCTCGGCCTTTGCGCTCAACGAGAAGACCGGCGCACAACTGTGGTCGGTGGAACTGACGCGCAACTCGCACGAGGGTATCGACATGGCGCCGGGTTACCACAACGGCATCATGTACATCGCCACCGTGCCCGGCAACAACTCCAAGTTCTACGGCGCCGGCGGCGTCGGGATCCTGTGGGCGCTGGAAGCGTCCACCGGCAGGAAGCTGTGGCACTTCGCCACGGCGCCCGAAAACCTGTGGGGAAAGCCGAACGTGAACTCCGGCGGGGGTGTGTGGTATGCGCCGTCGTTCGACGAACAGGGATCGATCTACTTCGGCACCGCCAACCCGGCACCGTTCCCCGGCACGGCACAGTACCCCTGGGGATCCAGCCGACCCGGGTCCGACCTTTACACCGACTCGGTGGTGAAGCTCAACGCCACCACCGGCAAGCTGGAGTGGTACTACCAGGCGTTTCCCCACGACCTCTACGACCACGATCTGCAGGACCCGCCGATGCTGATGAACGTGGGCGGCAAGCCGGTGGTGATCGCAGCCGGCAAGGGCGGCATCGTATATGCGTTGGAACAGTCGACCGGCAGGCTGTTGTGGAAGCGCCCCGTGGGCAAACACAACGGCCACGACGAAGACGGCATCTTGGCGATGAAACACGAATACTCCAAGCTGCACATGCCCGAGACGGTCGAACCGGGACTGCTGGGCGGGGTGATCGCGCCGATGTCCACCAACGGCACCACGATCTTCGTGCCGGTGGTCAACATCCCGGTGCACTACACCTCGCAAACCGAAGACACCGAAGGGCCGGAACAGAGCGGCGAAGTGGTGGCGATCGACGCGGCCACCGGCGCGGTGCGCTGGGTGCAGAAGCTCTCCTCGCCCGTGTTCGGCGCCACCACCGCCGTCAACGACATCGTGTTCGCCACGATCTCCGGCGGCACGGTGTACGCGTTCGACGACAACACCGGCGAAGTGGTGTGGCAGGCGCAGTTGCCGGCCGGCAGCAACACCGGCGTGTCGGTGTCGGGCAACACGGTGATCGCGCCCGCCGGTCTCACCGCTGCTGAAGGTCAAACTCCGGAACTGGTTGCCTACCGGCTGGGCGGCGGCGGGGGGTAGGCGGGGTGGACGGAGGGGAACGGGTGAAGGCGGGGAAGCGGGGTGAGGCTAGACGGCTCGCCGTGGGTCGAGATCCCGCGGCGAGCCGAAAAAGATGTGCAGCAGCCCGTTGACGGCGCTGACGATGATCGCAGCGAGCACCGCCCACCAGAAGGAGGCGATCGTGAACTGCGGCACGATCCAGTGCGTCAGGTAGAGCATCAGGATGTTGATCAGGAAATAGAAGACACCCAACGTGACGAGGATGAACGGGATCGAGAGGATCGTCAGCACCGGCTTCAGGTAGATGCTCACCAGCGTGAACACCAGCCCCGCCACCAGCAACGCCCACCAGTCGCTACCGTAGCCGAGGCCCGACAGCAGCCAGGTCGCCACGAACAACGCGACCGTATTGAAGACCCAGGCAATCGCCAGACGCTGCATCGCTCGACCGGCGGCTAGCGCTTGTGCGCTCTGACGGCCGTGCCGTAGGCGCAGATCTCCGTCCAGGTGGAGCCGAGCTCGGAGGTGTCGAAGCGGAATGCGAGAATCGTGTTGGCGCCCTTCGCCTCCGCCTCTTCCACCAACCTTTCGGTGGCGTGCTCGCGGCCGTCGGCGAGCATCTTCGTCATGCCCTTCAGCTCCCCGCCGACGAGCGACTTCAGGCCGGCGCCGATCTGTGAGCCGAGGTTGCGTGAGCGCACCGTCAATCCAAACACCTCGCCCAGCACCTCTTCGATCTCGTAGCCGGGCAGGTCGTTCATCGTCGAAATCAGCATCCGCACAAGCTATCAGCGCACGTGCTCGCACCCAACCCGCGCGTTCAGCCGCGACCAGCCGACCCGCGCGTTCGATCGGCGAGCAGCCCGCGCGTTTGGCCGTCTAGAGTCGGCTGATGCGCATCGTAAGCCTCGTCCCGCATGCGACCGAGCTGCTGTTTGCGCTGGGACTGGCGCAACAGGTGGTGGCTGTCACGCACGAGTGCGACTACCCGCCCGCGGCGCTCACCCGCCCACGCGTGACTCGCGACGTGCTGCCACCGGGGTTGAGCGCGGCGGAGATCGACGCCGCGGTGCGCGAGCGCACCCAGCGCGGCGAGGCGATTTACGCGCTGGACGAGGATGCGCTGCGAGCGGTCCAGCCGGACCTGGTGGTGACACAGGCGCTGTGCCCGGTGTGCGCGGTTTCCTACAACGAGGTTGTTGCCCTGGCCCAGCACCTCCCCTCGTGTCCGCGGGTGATATCGCTGGATCCCCACACGTTGGATGACACCCTGCGCGACGTCCATACGCTTGCGCTCGCCACCGACCGTCTGGGGCGAGGAGCGGCGCTGGTGGCGCGCGCTCGCGAGCGCATCGACCGCGTCAGGCGTGCGGTGGAGGGTTGCGCTCGCCCGCGCGTGGCCGCGCTGGAGTGGTTGGACCCGGTGTTTGCGGCCGGCCACTGGACTCCTCAGCTGATTGGTCTCGCCGGCGGCGAAGACGTGCTCGGCGAGGCGGGCGCGCCCTCGCGAACGGTGTCGTGGAAGGAGGTCGCCGCTGCCGCGCCCGACGTGGTGGTGGCGATGCCGTGCGGCTACGACGCGCCGCGAGCGCGCACCGAGGCGCGGATGTATGCGCGCGAGCTGTCGGCGCTCGGCGCGGCGCGGGTGGTGGCGGTGGACGCCTCCGCCTACTTCTCGCGGCCGGGGCCGCGTCTGGTGGACGGGCTGGAACTGCTCGCCCACATCCTGCATCCCGAGCGGCTGCCCGCCCTGGCGGTAAGCGCGCCGGCGGCGTGTACGATTTCCATGCAATGAGCGCAGTGGGCTACGAACCGAGCCTGCCCGCAACGGGCGCGCGGACGTTGTTCGGCCGGGTGATGGCGCTGGTCGCGCTGACCGTGGGGTTTGCCACGCTCGGCGTCTACCTCGCCCGCAACACCGGCGGAGCGATGTGGTTTGTCGCCTGGCTGCTCGCACTGGGCTGCCTCGTCGGCCTCAACGTGGCCAACGCGCGCGGCAGTCATGGCCTGGCGCTCGGTTTGCTGTGCGCGTTCGGCCTGCTGATGGGCGCCAGTATCGCCACCACCGTCAACTACTACTCGCAGGTGGATCCCACCGCTGTCCGCCAGGCTTTCGGCGCGACGGCGCTGTTCGTCGGGGGGCTCGGGGCGGGCGGCTATGCGATCAGGCGCGACCTCTCGTTTCTCTACCGGCTGGCTTTCTGGCTGCTGCTGGCGCTGATCGTGGCGGGAATCGCGCTGATCTTCGTGCGCATCCCCAGCCTCTACACGGCCTGGGCGATTGCCGGCTTGGCGGTGTTTGCCCTGTATACCGTGATCGACTTCAACCGGCTGCGCCGGGCCGGGCAGGCCGAAGCGATCCCGCTGGCGGCCGGCATCTTCCTCGACATCCTCAACGTGTTTTTGCTGTTTTTGCGGCTGTTTGGGGGGTCGCGGTGAGGGCCGACCCGCCTGCGCGCCGCCGCAAGGTGGCCGGCCGGCAGGAGGCGCGTGCCGCGCGATGCCGTGGCCGCCACCAACACTCAACCACCGATTGGAGGCAGTAGCGATGGCCGAGAACGTCATCATCAGCGAGGATCATCACCCCACACTTCGCCACCCCGAACGACGCGCGATCGGCGGTGAGCTGCAGGCCGTGCTGGTCACGCTCACCGACCTGTCGCTGGCCGGCAAGCAGGCGCACTGGAACCTGGTGGGGCGGTTGTTTCGCCCACTGCACCTGTTCGTCGACGAGCTGATCGACGGCTGGCGCAACGCCGCCGACGAAGTGGCCGAGCGCGCGGTGGCGCTGGGCTACGCGCCCGATGCCCGCGCGGCGACGGTGGCGGAGCGCTCGATCCTGCGGCCGCTTCCCGAGGGGCAGTTGCTCGACTCCGACGTGATCGCCGCGTTCGTCGCCAACCTCACGGCGGCGATCGGCGACACCCGTGAACGGATGGACCGCCTCGAGGATGTCGACACCGTCACCGCCGATTTGCTGCACGGCGTGGTACGCGGGCTGGAGGAGAACCTCTGGATGCTCCGGGCGCAGTCGCCGCAGGAGTGAGGTAGGGGGGAACCACGAGGCTCACTCGGGCTTCGTGTCGCGACTACAGCACCTGCTCGATCCGCTGGGCCTTCTCGGCGTCGGCGATTGCCCAGCCGAGCCGCTCGATGAGCTGTGCCGCGTTGTGGTCGTTGTCGAGATGTATTGAGTAGACGCTCTCGTCCATCAGAACTGGAGCGGCTCGATCGGTAGTTGGATCGGTCGTGACGATAATCCTGGCCATGAAGTCTCCCTGATGCTCATAGATGATGTTCGATCCTCCCATGTCTCCCTGAGGGCTGGGTAAAAGGGGAGGACGGTCGCATGGCTCGCGCGCGGCGATCGGAGCAGAGGTCGGTCGGATTCCCGGGCGGGTCGGGCCGATCGTGCGGCTCTTGCTCTGAGAACGCATCCAAGTCGAAAACGCGGTACCCAATCACGCCCGCGGCGGACGAGGCCGGTCTCAGCGTGGCTCCACAGATCGGGCAACGATTCTCCAGGAGAGCGATCTCCGGATCGTTCGCGCGCACGCGGATGCGACACGCCGCACAGCTGAGATGTCGGCGGGACATCACGCGACCACGGTGTGGCGCTCTTTGGCCATCTGTGACTCAAATGACGCCGAGCGGGCGCCCTGGTGCACGTCGCGTGCGGCGCGCTCCGCGTCATCCTGAGAAGCGAAGCCCCCCGACTGAGCGAGGATTTCGCCACCGCGATCGACGATCTCCCAGTGGTAGTTGTCGCCGTTGTCTCGATAGGTGCGAAACGCTGGCGACGCCGACTCTGACACGCCACGCACAGCGTGGGCGGGCGACGGTGCAGCATGAGCCTGCTTTGTTGCGGTGGCCATGGCCGACCGCCTCTCTGCCCTTCTCTGAACGAAGATGCCCGGAGAGCGAGAAGAGCCAGGGCTCACCGGACGCACTGGCAACTGTACCGCGTTCGGCTTGCCGACTCGGAAATCTCGGTGCCGCTCGACATCGCCGTGTGGGGGTGCGAGCTGCCCGCTGTTACGGTGGAGGGGTCCGTCGCGCTCCTCGTGAGTCCGCGATTGTGCGTTCGCTCGGTCCTTCTTGACCTCTCTGCCTCGCGACCGCAGCCCCTGAGAGGCTTCGTGAGGAGCGCCCGTGAGTGTTGTGGCCGCAGGGTCTGAGCGCAGGTCGTCTCGCGGGTCGGTGGTGTATCCGCCGCTGCGCCCCGTCGCCGCGGAGCCTTCGCGGCCGGCCGAGACGCCGCTGCGTGTCGCGATGCTTGCCCCACCCTGGATCCCTGTTCCCCCGCCGGGATACGGGGGCGTGGAGTCGGTTGTCGATGTGCTGACGGATGCTCTCGTTGGGCGCGGGCACGCGGTGACGCTCTTCTGTGCCCCGGGCTCTCGGTCGAGCGCACGCGTGGTGCCCCTGCTCGATGAGGCCCACCCCGGGGAGATCGAGCGTTCGCTGTATGAGGTCGACCACGTCGCGCGGGCGTTCGAGGAGATCGACCTCGCCGTGTACGACCGGCGCTTTGACGTGGTTCACGACCACTGCGGCTTCACGGCACTCGCGATGGCCGACCGCCTCGACACGCCGTTCGTGCACACCCTGCACGGGCAGTTCACCGCCAGCACCTCCGCCTTCTATGTCCGCCACGGCCACAAGGCGGCGCTCGTGGGCATCAGTCGCGCGCAGCTCGCGTCGGCGCCGGCGGGTCTGGAACCGGTGGGCGCGATCCCAAACCCCATCGACGTGCGGGCGTGGCCGCTGCGTGAGCGCAAGGACGACTACCTGCTGTGGATCGGGAGGATGACGGCCGAGAAGGGTCCCCACCGGGCGATTGCCGCGGCTCGTGCCGCGGATGTGCCGCTGGTTCTGGCCGGGGTCATCCAGCCCGGCCAGCAGGCGTTCTTCGACCGCGAGGTCGCGCCGCACATCGACGGCGAGCATGTCCGCTTTCTCGGTGAGATCGGCGGGTCGGTGAAGCTCGCGGCTTTTGCGGGCGCCCGCGCGCTGCTGATGCCGATCCGTTGGGAGGAGCCTTTCGGGATGGTGATGGTCGAGGCGCTGGCGTGCGGGACCCCGGTGATCGCGTTTCCCGAAGGCGCCGCCCGCGAGCTCGTCTGCGACGGGCAGACGGGCTTCCTCGTCGAGGACGAGCAGGCGATGGGCGCGGCCATCGGTCGGCTGCCCCGCATCGCTCCGCGGGACTGCCGCGCCTGGGTCGCCGAGCACTGCGACATCGATGTGGTTGCCGCTGCCTACGAGCAGACCTACCGGTCGGCTGCGCACGCACGCCCTGCGGAGGCGCTCGCGCGTGTCTGAGCGCACCCTGAGTGTCTTGGACGGCAGCACCTTCGTCGTCGGTGATCGCCGCGGCGACGTACGGGCCGACGCGGGCCGCGAGCATGGCTTCTTCTGCGACGACACCCGCTTCGTCTCACGCTGGGTCCTGCGGGTAGGCGAGACGCCGCTGGAGCTGCTCGGCCTCGACCAGAGCGCGCACTTCGCCGCGCAGTTCTTCCTGACCCCCCGCGTGGGGCCTGACGAGGAGGCGCCGTGCTCGATTATTCGCCGCCGGCTGATCGACCACGTGTGGATGGAGGAGGTAACGGTGACCAACCACCGACACGAGCACAGCGAGATGCGGGTGGCGCTCGAGGTGGACGCCGACTTCGCCGACCTGTTCGAGGTCAAGGACGAACTGGCTGCGGCGCGAGCGGTGACCGAGAAACACGACGACGCCAGCTTGACGCTGGCCTACCGCCATGACGACTTTCGCCGCTCGGTCACCATCGCGGCCAGCTCCCCGGCAGCCATCGCGCGTGACGGCTTCACATACAGGCTGGAGCTCGCGGCTGGCGAGAAGTGGTCGGTCACCTTCACGGTCACCCCGTACGCGGCGCAGCCCGGGGTGAGCTTCGCTCGCCGCAAGCCACCCAGAGCACTCGAGGAGACGCGAGGCGAAAAGTCGGCCGAACTCGACGCGTGGCTGGGCCGGGCGCCGCTGCTCCGCGCCAGCGACCCAGCGCT
>DATMLP010000023.1:0-84613 GCA_035570415.1 Solirubrobacteraceae bacterium
CGAGAAGCTACGCCGCGCACACGCCGCGAGCGTCCGTGCGCTCATCCATAACCTGCACACCGACCCGCAAGAACTCATCGACACGATCACGAAAGAGAGAACGCAGAGGACGATCCGCCAACATGAGGCGCGTTGGCGGTGGGGAAGCTGCCCCGCCGATGGCCGTGCGTGTTGACCTTTCTACGAAGGGATCAGTCTCGGACGCCGTTGCGGGCTGCTTTGAGAAAGCGCTGAATGCAGATATTGACGAGGGGGCTGGGCCCTTGGCGTACATTGCACGTGATAGGAGGCTCGCCGCGGAGGTGGAGGGTAAACATGCCGTTGCTTATCGTGCACCCATCAACGACCGCCAGCGGAATCTTTAGCACCTGCTCATTGATGCGAAAATGCGCTGGAGCGCCTTCGTTCAGATCTTTCCAGGGCTTGTCGTTCTCCATGCCGCCGAAGTAGACATCGTCAGTGGTCACCGTGAAGGAGCAACTAACCCGGCGGGTGAGTGGTAGCCAACACGCGCCCAGAACGTGCTCCTGTGGCAGCAGAACTGCCGCTACGGGCTCTAGACATGCTGTTCGTGGTCGCGATAGTCGGTCGGCTTGTCTTGCACCCTGCAACAGACGGTCGATGGCCCAATCAGGCACCCCCTCCTGCGAATGGCGCCGCGGCTTCTCGACCCATGCTACGGGGCACGCCGAAGTCGCGCCAACGTATCCACCCACAGTCGCGAGCACACCGAAGCCGATGGTGAGGACCTCCGCAAGGCCACTCAAGCCGAGGAGGCCGAACATGAACAAGCCGAGCCCGACCAGATAGACCGGATAAAGAGCCCAGGCTCTAGCGGGGAAAGCGGTATTTACCAGTCCAGTTGACATAAACGTCGGGCGCGCCCAGACGCGAAACCAACCTGCAGCGAAAGTCGCGGCGGCGAGGGCACCCAGCGTCTGAAAGAGGAATGGGAGCCACTGCAACGCGATTCCACGCACCACGCCGAATCCCACGGCGACATTGACGACCACGAAGCCTGCAAGGACGCCAGATGTCACGTTGGTCACCCACACCGTAATGCGCAGATCAGGAGGCACCATCGACATCGGCGAAAACGTCAACTCCAGGAGCCAAAACTGGCACATCAACAGTAGAACAAACTCGCCAACGCGATAGTGACCGGGATGCCCAGTCACACTGAATTGCTTCGCGAGCACTAGGTCGGCGCCTACCAGTGCCCCTGCCACGAGGCTGGCGGCGACACCAAACGCGAACTTGCCTTGCCACCGCGTGGTACGGGGCTCAAAAGCACGGCGCTCCACCGTATGCGGCGCTGCGCCTGTGTCACCCTCCGACATAATCACCACGGGTGACCATCAGCGAAGCCGAAGCTGTGCTGCAGGGGGAAGCACCAGGGGCCGCGTGCCGAGCGTCTCAGGCGAGCCAGCCCCCGCCGCGGTGCCCGCCGGGCAGACAAATGAGCCATGAACGGCCGGTGAGGTGACCGACCGTTCGCGGCCAGACCGGGCACGACCAGCCCAGTCGCCGACTCGTGGTAGCGGTAGAACACAGAAACGGCGGCCAGGCCGCTACCGACCGTGCCATTGGCAAGACGACTCGGCACATCCGGTGCGGACGGCAGCCGGATGACTTCATCCGATGGTATCCCCTTTTGCAGCCAGCTTATGAAGCCCGTCGCCGTCGCAATGCGTGGCTCATCCCAGGCGACCCCCAACCCGGCGAGATACCGCCACCACAGCCCAACGCCCTGCGCGTAGGACTTCACCGTATTCGGCGAGGACCCAATCACCCGATGGTGCTCAAGGAACTCCTCCACAGGGGCGACTGGCAGGAAGTCAGCGCCCAGCACCGTCCAGGTCTGCTCACCGCCCGGCAACACGACGCTCTGCACTCTGCCGACCGAAGCCGTCAGTTCCATCATGGAACTCCTTCGGTGGAGGGAGACGGAATGATGGCGCGCCCGCCGGACGGGTTCGTCGCCCCCTCCGGGGCTCCTCGCCGTACGCGGCACCATTGCAAGCGGCCGTTGCCGTTCCGCCGCAGATAACCCGTCCGCAAGAGCCCGCCACGCCTCCTCGCCGGTCCCTTGTCCTCCGTCACGGAGCCCCTCACGCCACCTACAGATCAACATGGGCGGCGCGGATGGCGTGCGGCGGCGGATACCGCTCGCGGCTGCAGCACAAGATGGCCCGCAACTCGACTGCGCTCTACCGCGCCGCCGGTGGCGAGCGCGTCATGCGTGCCTATCCGCCCGGCGGATAGAACCGTCGCAGCGGCGCGCTACGGTTCACTGACCGTGAGCGACCGGCGCAGGATCACCCTCGATATCAAGCTCGACGGCCGCTGCGCTGAGAGCGAGACGACGTGCTCGTGGGTTGGCCCCTACATTCTCGGGATCGTGACCGTGTTGCCCGAGCCCGGTCTCGCGCTTGAGGTTAACTCGACATTCGTCGGGCACGAGGGCGTCCCGACGTGTGCGACGCATTTGACGCTTGGCCCTCTCGGGCACGCTCCGTTCATCGCGACCGCTGAGCACGGGCACACGAGCGTCGACCCGATGATCCGGGCGCGGGAGTGCGCCTACGAGCACGCCCAGGCGGTTCTTGAGGCGTTGAAGGGTCTCGGCTATCACGTCGGCGTCGATGTCGGCGATGGTGCCTTCGTGGCGTTGGAGCGCGTTGAGCGCTAGCGCCGGTCGGCCAGCGGTTCCTTCCTGACGATTCGGGGACCTTCGGCTGCGAGTGTCCGCCCCCTCCCCTGACGTTCGCACGCCGCGGCGTGCAGGTTGGTCGGGAAGCGGCCCCGCACCGGGCACGCCATCCCGGTCTTCAACCTCGCCCGGGCCGAGCACGCCGGCCGCGTCCTGCGCTGCTGCACCGATGGCTGAGCGCTGCATCGCACCAACACGGCAGTCACCGGGGTCGGGCGTGGTCGCCCGTTGCGGGAGCGACCCTCCCGATCGTCGCACGCTGCGCGTGCGTGCTGGTCGGGATCGGCTCCCGCAACGGGTGGGAGCCACGTGTGAAAAGGAGAGCCAGATGGCTACCAGCACAACAGAGAACGCCAGCAACGGCCACGCCGGCAACGGCAGTGGTCGTGTGGAGCTGCGCGAGATCGCGCTCTCGCGGATCGTCGTACCCGAGGGGTTCAACCCGCGCGGCGAGGTCGCCCACGACGCGGAGCTGGAGGCGATGGCGGAGACGATGCGCCAGCGCGGATGCCTCCAGGCAGTGCGGGTCCGCGCGAGCGGAACGGGTGAGTACGTGCTGGTCGCCGGCGAGCGGCGCTACCACGCGGCGGCGATAGCCGCACTCACGCAGATCCCGGCGACGGTACTGCCCGCCGGCGCGGGAGACGAGGCCGAGCAGCTCGATCTCCTCACAGACGCAATGATCGAGAACGAGGTCCGCCAGGACTTGAACCCGCTGCGACGCGCGATGGGTTTCCAGGCAATGATCGACCTGGGCCTGAACGTTCGCGGCGTAGCCGAACGTCTCGGCGGTAAGACCAAGCGCAGCTCCCGCGAGAAGCGCATCCGTGAGCATCTGGCGATCCTCACGCTCCCACAGGACGTGCGCAAGCTCGTCGCCGAGGAGAAGGTCCCGATGCTCGCGGTCAAGGCGCTCTCTGGGCTCGCCGCGATCCATGAGGAGCTGCCGGCCTACGCGGTCGCGGCCGTGCTCGACGAGGACAAGCACGTCGAGCCCTACACCTGGCAGGAGGTCGCCGAAGGCGCGTTCGATGTCGCGTACACGCGCTGCGCGACTCTTCCGGCCGGGGTGTTCCTGTCATCGGAGAGCTACCCGCTGGGTACGTTCGAGCTGGGTGAGAAGGCGAGCAAAGACTTGGCCGCCTATCAGAAGCTCGTCGGACGGGAGATGGCCGAGGTACGGTTCACCACCGAGTCCATCGAGCGGGCTCGCGTGCTCGGCGCTGCACACCAGACCGGGTACGGGACGTTGATCGTCGGCCAGGACGTTGCAACGTTACTGGTCGAGGACTGCATCGCCGAAGCTCTCAAGGAGGCGCGCGCGCAGGCACGGCGCCAGCGCGAGGTCGAGAAGGAACGCCGCGCCGATGGGGCCAGCGACACTGCCAGCGCCGGCGCCGGCGCTGGCGCCGGCGATGAGGGCGATGGGTCGCAGGGGGCCGAGGGCGGCGAGTCCGTCGAGCAGGACCCCGAGGCGCAGCGTCAGGCCGAGTGGGAGAAGCGCGAAGCGGCGATCCGGTTCAACCTCGACCTCGGGTTGTTCGCGTTCAAGTACCTCCCGAAGATCAAGGCCGACGAGCGGGTGCTGCGCATCCTCTCCTCCGTCGATTTGGTGTGCTCGCTGCGGGAGATCGCCTCGCGCGGAGCGCGCCTGTGCCTCCCCGGTTGGGTGACTCAGACCACGCAGCGCAACGAGAAGGTGCAGACGACCTATATGGAGACCTTCGACGCGGAGGCCCGCGCCGCTGGTTTCCTTGAGGGCGCCGAGAGCGCAGGGGACATCGCCGGCAGGACACTCACACTGATCGCGCTCGCGTCGCTCGCCAACGAGCAGGACACGGTTGCGTTCTCGAGCCAGAGCCACTACGAACTGACCTTCGGTGGGCCGTGGGCGGCGCAGGCCCACCGGGACCTGAACGCGATCGTCCGCGAGCGCATCAAGGAGGGCCAGCTCCCGGCACTCGATGCGATCCTCTCCGAGCGGGTCGCCAAGGATGAGCAGGCAGTCGCACACGAGCAGGAGATCGCCAGCGCGAGCGCTCGGCTGCAGAACGTGAACGGTCGTCTCTCCGAGCTGGATGAGAAGGAGCTCGACCAGGCGCTCAGCGACGCCGAACTGGCGTGGGGCGAGTCTCACCCCAAGACGCGGGAGCTGCGCACGCAGATCGACACGGTACGCGAGCAGCGCGCCGCCGCGCAGGCAGGCGAGCACGCAGGCGAGCAGGCCAAGGTCGCCGCCTGAGGGGTCACACGAGGGGCTGCGGCGCGGGATCGCCTCCTGCGCCGCAGTCACCCCTCCGCAGTACAGGGCGCTCCGAGCCTTACACGAGCCGGGCAAGTGAATAGCGCCCGGTTCGAGCGCCTAGCTTGCTTCCGTCTCAGCAGTCGGGTTCGAGCCCACCCCTTAAGGCCAGCAGACCAGTGCTGGCGGCACGCAAAGCGCTGCGCTTCGTGTCGCCTGGCGGCGATCCCTGGCGGGACAGCGCTTGACGTGCCTTGCCGGCCCGCTTTGGCCGGGGCGTGCTCAACCCCGACCGACAGGAGAAACCAGTGAACAGCTACGCAAGGCGATCTGACGGTCTGCTCGTCCCGGCGCATGTGAATCGCGGAGCGCCGCGCGTTGTGCATTGCAAGCGCGAGCGCCACCACGTTTACATCGGGCGCAACCCGAAGTGGATGGCGCCCTCGAAGTGGGGCAACCCGTTCGTTGCCGGCGAGCATGGCGCTCGCGGCGAGTGCATCGCGCTCTATGAGAACTGGCTGCGCCAGAACGACGCGCTGCTCGCCGCGCTTGATGAGCCGCGCAGGTTCGTGCTCGGGTGCTGGTGCGCCCCGCGCGCTTGCCACGGCGATCTGCTCTTGCGGCTCGCCAACGCGACCCGGCCCGAACGGGAGAACTGGATCGCTCTCGCAGCGTGAGCCCAGAGCCCATGCGGCACACGGCGCGGCGCTGAAGTGTCGGCGTGGGGCCGAGCGCCCATTATCGCACCCCTATCGGGGTGCGGAGGGCCGCCATCGGCGCCCGTATTGGAGCGGGAGCCAGAACCCAAATGACCCCGACGAGAAAGGGCAGGTCAAATGAAATCCACCACCGGACAGCTAACGGGAGATGTTGTGCGTGAGATGCAATCCATTCGGAACGCAGAAGCCACGATCCTTGAGGAACGGCGACGCGAACGTGAAGACAAAAGTGAAGCTGAGCGCGGGCGACGTGCCCTACGCGAACAGGACGACTTGATCGCCGCCGGTGTCGACCCGGACGAGGTGGTCAGGGTATGGGAAAACTGGTAGCCGCTCCTGCCGATGAAACCAGTGAGACCTGGTAATCCCTCAGAACGAGTGGCTTGTGCGGCGCTCGTGCTCTCCCGATGATGGCATGCCCCGGTGGGGGCGTGCCAGGGGGTTCGCAGAGCGTCCACCGCCGGGGCGGTCGCAAAACCACGGAGACAGGAACTATGGGTTCGACCTCTGAAGCGGTTCTCAAAGTCGTTCACGGCGCTCCCCGCGATCAGGCGCGAGCCGCGAAAAGGTGACACCTTGCCCGCGCTGGCGCCCGGTGGATGGACGTTCTTTCTAGGCCTGCATGAAGTCAGCTGGCTTGAGCGCGGCATCGGGCCGCTGTTCGTTTCACACAGGCGCCTGAAGCGGCGTGCGCGGCTTCCGCGTGCAGCCGCGCCGTGGGCACTGGACTCCGGCGGCTTTACCGAGCTGCGCCTGCACGGGCGCTGGCTTACGAGCGTCGATGGGTACCTTGAAGCGACGCGGCACTACATGCAGGAGATCGGTGAGTTGCAATTCGCCTTCTCGATGGACTGAACTCCGCCAGTTGAGTTTCGCGGTCGCGCGCCCGATCTACCGTTCGCGCCGGTCCTGTAGGGCTGGCGGACTATTTGCGCTGCGCCGAGTTGTACCGCGCCTGGGGTTTTGACCTCACCGAAGAGCTAAGGGTCGGCGTGGGCTCGATCTGCACCCGCCAAGGCACCCCCGAAGTCGAGAAGATCCTCTACGTGCTCGCCGCCGGCGGCCTCGCACTCCACGCCTTCGGCGTCAAGCATCGCGGTCTACCCGGCTGCGCCGGTGCGCTGGTCTCCGCGGACTCGACCGCCTGGTCACTACAGGCACGCTACGACGCACCGCTACCCGCCTGCCGGCACCAACGATGCTCGAACTGCATCAGGTACGCGGTGCGCTGGCGGGACCGACTGCTCTCCCAGCTTGACACGGACCCGCCGGGTGCGCGGTCTCGCCGGGGCTGGCACCCACATTCAAGCAGGCCACGGGCCTGCTGATGAGGGGCGCCTACTCACCCCGACGAGAAGGAGCGCCGCCATGAACAACGCTGGCCGCATATTGCGGATCACTTACACCGGAGAGCCGGTAAGAGTGAACCCGGAGCGGATCACTGAGAAGATGTCCGTGCCGGACCTGGGCTGGAGTGACACCCGGCCAGGCAACGAAGCCGTTACCCTTTTCACAGAAGCCGAAGCAGCGGGAGCGCTAGTAGTTCCCGAGGGTATCACCGTTGACTGTTATTCTCGCGACACCGATGAAGCGCACGACTTCATGCTCGTTGCCTACCCCGCTGGCGGGAGGGGCGCCGGTATCACTGACGGTTGGTTTGACGTCGAACTGCTCACCGAACGTGACGGCACTCGTTCGCATAACGATCGGGCCGTGGTGCGGGAGGCGTTGGAAGTCATGGCCGCGAAGATCGACGCGACGCTGAACGGCGAGTAACGGAGGATCGGGGCTCTGGCGAGTTCACCGCAGGTTCTCTCCAGTCGGGCTTGAGCGCACCCCTTAAGGCCAGCAGACCGGCTCTGGCGGCGCGTAAAGCCCTGCGCTTCGCGTCGCCTGCGGCGATCCCTGGCGGGACAGGGCTTGACTCGCCTTGCCGGCCTGCTTCGGCCGGGGCGTGCTCAACCCCGACCAACAGGAGAAAACAATGAGCTCAGCCACGCACGTTAAGTTCCCAACCTCACCACAGCTTCACTTTCTCAGGTCACTCGCCGAACAAACCGGCACGACTTTTATCCCTCCCGAGACGCGCGAACACGCAAGTAGTGAAATCGAGCGACTGCTGGCGCTGAAAGAGTCCGGTTACGTAGAGCGCGCGGTCAGATCGAGCGACGTGGACGCAGAGCCAGAGCCCATCGACACGGGGCCTGTGTATGCGACTGGCGTTCAGCCAGGCGAGGTCGTCGGCTTCGGTTCGGCTGCGAGCTGGCGCAAGGCGGCACCCGAGCAGGCAGCCTCGGCGGCGGCTGAGCCGCAGGTGGGGCAGCTCACGGAGCTGGATCGTTACAGCGTAAGTGGCGGGGAGCGCGTCCTGTATGGGCAGCGCATCAAAGGGAGCGTGAGGATCACCGACCGACCTGCAGCGGGCGCAGGGCGCGCGTATCTCGTTGAGCGCGAACTGGAGCAGGACGGCTACTCGGCGTTGAAGGCGCTCGTGGCTGACTACACCAGCCAGGCACGGGATCTGGACGCGATCCCGATGGCGAACAGCATCGTTTGCCGCGAGCTCCAGCAGGCCGCGGCGTAATGCCAGGACCAATCGGGCCGCCGCTGCGCGCGGCGGCCCGTCGCCCTCTACAGGTTGGCACGCCCTGCGGGCGTGCCGTCGGTCGGGCTCAACGGCCCACCGCCAAGGGCCGTCCCTGTAACTCATTCAGAGAAAGGCAGGTCCCTCATGGGTATCGCAGAGTCGAGCACGCTAACAGCACCCGAACAGAACAGTGAAACCAGCGGGCACATCGTCATTGCTCACACCAACAAGGAGGGAACGCTTGTCAGCGGGACCTCGCGCGGTGACGGCTCCCGTGACGCGCTACGCGCCACGGGCTTTCGCTGGTCGCGCAACCTCGGCGTTTGGTACATGCGCCAAAGCCGCGGATTCGCCCCACGCCACGAGCGAATCAACAGCCTCGCCGCCGCCCTACAGACGGCCGGCTTCACCGTTACCGTGGACATCGAACAGTACGACCCGGCCAGCACCTTCCAGGCGCGGCAAGACGCCAGCGGCCAGCGCGCTGACGCGCACGCCGAGCGCGCGAGGAAGGAGCGCGAGCGCTACGGTGCGCGCCGCGAAGCCGCAAACGCGATCGTGGCGATGATCCCGATGGGGCAGCCGGTCCTCGTGGGCCACCACTCCGAGCGCCGCCACCGCCGCGACCTTGAGCGCCATGACCGCAACATGCGCAAGGCGATCAAGCACAGCCACAACGCCGACCGGGCGGCTGGACGCTCGGACTCGGTACGCGCGCAGGCAGAGGCCCGCGAGAGCCCGGTCGTGATGGGCCGCAAAGTCGCTCGCCTTCAGGCCGAGCAGCGCCAGCTCGAAAGACGCCTCGCGCTCGCCACCGGCGAATACGCCGAGCGGCTGCGCGCTCGCCAGCACGTCATCGAAGAAGACGTTGCGTTTCTGCAGGAGGCGATCGAGTGCAGCGGCGCGCGCGTCTACACCCGCGCCGACATCCAGAAGGGCGACCTCGTGCAGCTCCGCGGCCGGGCTTGGCAGCTCGTCGTCAAAGCCAACCCGAAGACGGTCGCGGTCAAGACGCCCTACTCGTGGACGGACAAGTACCCCTACCACGAGATCACCGGTCATCGCCGCCCGGCCAATGAGCCGGCGGCGGGCGCTGACGCCTAGATCGTGCATCCGCTGAGTCTCGCCGGCGGGCCTTGCCACCCTGCCGAGTTTCGCACGCTGCGCGTGCACGGCACGGGGCAAACACAACAACGTGACGAAGGGAGTGCCATGAATATCTCCAGCGACGGACACAAAAGAGAGAATGACCCGCCGGCGGCGCCGAGGAGCGTCGCCGCTGGGATACATGAACATCTGTGCGAGGAGGCAACCGAAGCGCCGAGGCCAGCGGTGCAGCGTGGCCGCCCAGGCCCACACCGCGACCGTCGCGAGGCCCTAGCGTCCGCGCGTCATCACGCCTTCGAGATGCTGCTCGCACTCGTTAACGCAGGCGAGGCGACTCAGGCGTGCGACGTCGGCCGTCCGTGGGCGCTCGCGCGAGAGTGGGCCGTGACGAGCGCCGCTAGCAACCTGCGCGATTGGGAGCGCATCACCTCCCCTATCTCGCCCGCAGTAGGCCGCGAGGACCCGCCGAGCGTCGAGGGCGAAACTGGCCGGGTCGTAGTGGCGGACCTGCGGACTCCTGGCACGATCGACGTTGGCCTGTTGCGAGAGCAGCGCGATTGGCTGTTGAGTCTCGCTAGCGCCGCCTCGCCTGCTGAGGTCGCGCAGCTCGTCAAGGTGGACTCGGGGCATCTCGACGGGCTCGTGAACTTGCTCGACGCGATGCTCGACAGCGCAGAGGGATACCCGATGCCCGGCGCAGGTCTCGCGCGACCCGCGGCCGGCTGCGCTGCGGACTGCGCTGTTCGCGCTCGCTGACGCTCGCGCATCGGGGCGCTGCGGGCGAGAGGGGCGAGAGGGCTGGGCGGGCCGTGTCCCTCCCGATGTTCGCACGCTGCGCGTGCGCGGGAGGCGGGGCAACGGCCCGCGTCCGGCGGGCCGCGTCGTAGGCGCTACGCCGCTGCAGCTCGATCGCCACGCCGATCACCGTGGCGCCGTCGCCGAGGGGTGATATGCGATCGGCATGGCGTCAAGCTCGGCCCACAGCGCCGGAAGGTCACTCTGCTCGATTTCGCACAACGGGGCGCGCATCTTAAACGGCCTCGAAGGCCAAGCCGCGCGGCAGGCCGAGCCCCTGACGCCTGCACTTCGGGTCAGTCAGTCGCCCGCACCACCGCAGAGTCTTCCACAGGCGCGTCTGGACCGCTGGCTTCGCCGCGGCCAGCACGGCGACCGCTTTGTGGTCGGCCTTGGCAGACCTTTGATTCATCCCGCGTGGGGCCGTCGCCCTCTCCAGCGTCGTACGCCCGCCGGGCGTGCGGAGGTTCGAGCACGGCGACCCCGCGCGGGGCGGGGCGCACCCGACCAAGAAGGGAGCAGTGTCGTATGAGCGCGAACGCGATCGACACCACGACACCCGAGGTAGTCACGAACTGTCTCGGCGAGTCTCGGCCCGTCGCGTCCTCATGGCCTGACGGAAGCTACGCCTGCCCGTTCTGCGAGGCCCCGGTCTCACCCTCTCATCGCGAGCGGCCTTGTCCGAACCCGATGTGCGAGGCCAACCCGTACACAAAGCCGGAGGAGATCCTGCGCCGGCGCGAGCAGCAAGCCGAGCGCGAGCGTGAAGCCGCGCGACGCAAAGCGCAGGCGGAGCACATGAGCGCCTACGCTCGCAACTGACGCGAGCGGCAGGCCGCCGAGGTCGCCGCTGCGCGCGACGCCGGCTACTGCACCACCTGTTTCGTGCGCTCCGGGCACCGTCGGCGCGTCCGACATCGCACGTCCGACTACCACGCGCAGCGGGGTCGCTGAGCTCCGCCATCCCGCTCGCGCGCTCGCTGACGCTCGCCCAGCTCCCTTCCCGTTAGGGTCGCCTTCGCGCGGGCTCGCGCCCGGCCAACGACGGCCTGCGGCCGGCGAACACGCAGGCGCCGCGTGCTGCCGTTGGAGCCACGGCTCCCCGGCTCTACGGTGACAGCCGAGATACCAATGCGCGGGCTTCGCCCGCTGTGACCGAGCCTCCCTGCGGTCGGCTCTCTGATCGAACCCGGCGCTGCACGCCTACTGGTCTGCTCGCGGCTGCTGCGCCTTCGGCTTCGCAGGCCGCGCGGCCCGGCCGCTCCGCGACCGACCCGACGCATCCCTCCGGCCTCACGCGCTACGTCGCGCCAGCCGCCTGACGGCGGCCTGCGGCTCCGCGCACGGCGCACAGCACCAAAGGCCGAACAGACTAGATGCACGGCTGTGCCCGGACTGTGCGATGGCTGTGCAATCCATTGTCCGTTTTCGAGCGCTCACGGTCAATAACCCATGTGATGACCGCAGCCAGCATCGCCGCCGGGAAAGGCGGGGGGTACGCCCGGTATCTGGAGGGCAAGACGATCGAGCCCGAGCGCGGCGACTACTACCTCTCGCCGGAGGGTGAGCCGACGCAGGCGCCGGGCCGGTGGCTCGCGACACCCGACACGCTCGCGCGGCTCGGGATCGAGGGCGCGAGGGTGGACGGTCCTGAGTTCATTGCGCTGATGGAGGGACGCCACCCGCGCACGGGAGGCTGGTTGCGTCCCGAGGGCGCCGGCGGCGGCCGTGGCGGCGGGATCGACCTGACCTTCTCAGCCCCGAAGTCGGTGTCCGTGGTGTGGGCGCTCGGCGACGAGCGTGAGCGCCGGGAGATCGAGGCCGCGCACGCCGCCGCCGTCTCGGACGCGATGGCTCATCTGACCGAGACGGTGCCGACCGTGCGTCGCCGCTACGACGGCCAGGTGGTCGAGGAGCACGCCGTCGACCTCGTTGCTGCGGAGTACCGGCACACGACCGCGAGGGGAGTCATGGAGGGCGACGCGCCCGACCCGCAACTCCACAGTCACGTCGTCATCACGAGCGCGATCCGAGAGGACGGCCGGATCGTCGCGGTCGCCTCCCGGCCGGTCTTTCGCTCCGCGCGGGAGGTCGGCGCGTACTACCGTTCCGCGCTCGCGCATCAACTTCAGCAGCGGGGGTATGAGATCGAACGTGGCACCGGCAAGGAAGGCCGCTACTTCGAGATCCAGGGCGTGCCACGCGGCATGTTGGACGCCTTCTCCCAGCGCAGCCGCGAGGTCGCCAGGGCCGCCGAGCGGTTCCGCGCCAGGTGGGGCCGAGCACCCGAGCGCGGGGAGCTGCGCCAGCTCAAGTTGGAGAACCGCAAGGCGAAGATGCTCGTCACGAAGGCCGACCTGCAGCTCTCCTGGAACGAGACCGCCGCGCGCTTCCAGGACCCCGCCGAGCGCAACCCGAGCGTTGCCGAGCGCGAGGATCGCCGGCCGCTTGCCGATCGCGTCGAGGAGCGACTGACCGAGCGCGCCGCGACGTTCGAGCCCCGCGAGCTGCGTGCCGTCCTCTTGGAGCAGTCCGTCGGCGACCTCACCCCACACGAAGCGCTCGCGTTCACCCGGACGATGATCGCCGAGCGGCGTGTCCTTGCACTGGAGGGCGGACTGATGACAACCTTGACGGTTCGCGCCCGCGAGGAAGCGATCGAGCGACGGTTCACCGTACTCGCCCGTGGCGCCGGCCGGGACGTGGGAGAAAACGCTCGCGCAATCGCAAGCGACAATCTCGCCGAAAGGATCGGCGGCCGGCTCACACGCGAGCAGACCAACGCGCTCCAGGTCATCACCGGCGCGGAGCGCGGAGCGATCCTCGTCGGCCCCGCCGGGACCGGTAAGGGCGTGGTGATCGACGCTGCCGCCAGGGCCGAGCAGCACACCGGACATCGCACCCTGGGGATCGCGGTGTCGGGGTCCACCGCGCAGCGCCTCGGCTATGACAGTCCGGCGCTGGCCGGGCAGACCCTCACGCTGGACGCGCTCGTGTCCCGCGTCGAGCGGGGCCAGCTCGACATCGACCCGTCTACGACGGTCTACTTCGATGAGGCCGGGATGGCCGACACCGACCGCCTGGACCGGCTCACGGATGTCGTGGAGCGCACCGGCGCGAAGCTCGTCGCGATCGGCGACGCGGCGCAGCTCCCCTCGATCGGCGCCGGCGGCATGTTCGAGCGGCTGACCCGTCTCGCACCCACGGCGGAGCTATCAAACATTCGCCGCACACTCGACCCCGCCGAACAGAAAGCATGGGCAGACCTCCGCGCCGGCCGCTCAGACAGGGCGATGGCGCACTACCACTCCCGCGGGCAACTCCACTTCAGCGACACACGAGACGAGGCAGTCGAGCAGGCCGCCCGTGCGTGGGCGGAGCTCACCGAACGCCACGACCCCAGCGAGATCGCGCTCATCAGCGACGCTTCTAACCAGGAGATCCATCGCCTCAACGCCCGCGCCCAGCACTTCCGCGCACAGCGCGGCGAACTCGGCGACCTCGAAGTCCCGGTGCCCGGCGTCCACTACGGCGCCCGCCAAGGGGACCGCGTAGCGCTCATCGACCAGCACCACGAGCCCGGCCAAGAACGCATCGAGAACGGCAGCCGCGGCCAGATACTCGACATCACCCCCGACGGCAGCGTCCTCATCGAGTTCGATATCACCGGCCGCAAACGCACACTCGCCGGGGACGACCTCGCCCACCTGCGGCTGGGCTACGCCCAGCACATCCACCGCGCCCAAGGCGCAACCGTCACCCGCACCTTGGTTGTGACCGGCGGCTGGCAGACAAGCAAGGAGCCCGCCTACGTCGAGGCATCCCGCGCCCGCCAAGGCACCAACTGGTACGTCTCCCGCCAAGACCTCGGCACAGAAGGCCACGACACCGACCGCATCCAACGCCTCGCGCAGAACATGCGCCGAAGCCACGCACAGACGCCATCCCTCGCGCACCCCGAGCCACCCGACATGGAATACGGCACAGGCTACCGGCCGACGCTCGCACCCAGCCGCCAGCGGCCGATCCCAGGACTCGCGCGCGCCATCCACCGAATCCTCCAAGCACCCGACCCCACCCAGGAGCGCACACGATGAGCCGCAAGATCCAGATAGTCCTACCCGACCCCCAAGCCGACCAACTCGCCGAGCTCGCCGCCGGCGCCGGAGAACCTCTATCCACGCTCGCCGGGCTCTTTGTCCGCACCGGCATCGCACAAGCAGCCAAGGACGGCAAGGTCCGCCAGCTCCGACAAGCACCCATAATCGTCGTCGGCGGCGGGGATCGCGCGCGCTGGCTTGAGCCCTACGGCGGCGACCCGGACTGGCGGCAAGAAATGTGGGGCCAGATCGTCGCGCTACACGGGCGCTACCCCCGCGCCCTGGCGAACCTCAAAGACGACTGGTGGACCGACGACGCCCACACGGAGAGGCTCTGCGCGCTAGCGACCTGGCGCTCAGAACTCGACGACGCCGGCGTGGACCCCCGCGACGAGCTTGCCTTCCAAACCCAGCTCAACGACTACGCCCACACCCTCCGCCAAGAAGGCGGCGGTGTCACAAAGACCTGGACACCCGGAGCACCCCCCGACGAGTGGGGGGGGCCGTCAGAGCAATCGGGGTGAGCAAGCAACGGGAAGCGATGCCGACGTGGACAGGGGCGTCCGAGGCGCCGTGGCGCAGTTCGCTCGGCGTGTTTTCGACTTGCGGCACGCGTGTGGCTGTCTGGATTGCTATTGCGCTAGCGGCTGTACACTGCTGTACGGAAAAGCCAAAGATTCCGGGGGATGAGATGGTCAGGCTCTGTTGGTTTAGTATCCGGCCACTATGGCGAAGACTCGGCCGGGGGATGCGACTGCGAGCATGGCAATGCTGGGGTTGCTGATCCAGCAGCCGGACACAGTCAGTGGGGTGGCCTCGCGCCTGAGGGAGACATTTCCCACGGGGTCGTGGTCGCGGTCGATTGCGCATAACGGCGTGCCTAGTCTGGAGAAGCAGGGGTTCGTTCGCCCGGTCGAGCAGGGTTCTGAGGGGTCGCCGAATCGCTACGAGGCGACATCGGCGGGGGCTGATGCGTTTCGTGAGTGGTTGCGTGCTTCGTTGGAGGTGCCGCTGGCGCTGCTGGATGCGTTGCAGCTCAAGCTCGGGCTTGCTGGCGATGAGGACCTGCCATATTTGGCGGTGGCGGTCAGGGAGCAGGAGGAGGTGAGTGCCCGTCAGAGCGAAGCGGCGCAGTTGCGGCTCAACCAGGCAAGACGACGGCAGCCGCCGTTGAGGACGGGGCAGAGCGCGATGATGATCTACGAAGTGGCGGTGTGGTCTCAGGCACGCTCGCGGCTGCAGCGTCTGCGTAAGGCTCTGGAAGGTGAAGACGATGCTGTGCCGCCGGGTGGCGGTAATGGGTGAGTTGCTGTCCCTGGAGGGGGTCTGCAAGGGCTTTCGGCGAGGAGGCAGGCGGGTCTCGGTGCTGACGGACGTGACGCTGGCGATTGGCTCGGGCGAGATCGTTGCGGTCGTCGGCCCGCGACACGCAGGCAAGACGACGCTGCTGAAGCTGGCTGGCGGACTGGAGGAGTCGGATGCTGGGATCGTGCGGTTTGCCGATCTCGATCTCGCGGGGTGCTCGGATGAGGAGCGATCACGACTATTGGGGCACGAGATCGCCTGGGTTCATTGCGAGAGTACGAGGGTCAAGTTCCAGGTGCTTGACGATCTCGCGCTACCGCTAGTGATGGGCCGTGGGCATGGCCGTCGGGAAGCTGAAGACTTGGCGATGGAAGCGTTGGAGCGCGTCGGGATGGCGGAGTGTGCCAGGCGACGTTGGGAGGAGTTGTCCAACTGGGAGCGCGTGCTGGTCGGACTAGCGCGAGGGTTTGCGTGCCGGCCGCGACTTATGCTCGTGGACAATGTGATTGACGGGTTCGGAATGATGAAGACCAAGGAAGCGGGCGATCTGCTGCTTTCGTTCGTCGCGGACACCGGGTGTGGAGTGCTGATGAGCGCTTCGGATATCGAGCCCGCGATCGTCGCTGACCGAGTGTGGGGCTTTGAAGGTCAGCGGCTGAAGCTCCTGTCGGACCTGGCGCAAAGGGGCGCCAAGGTGATTGCGCTACACGACGATTCTCGTCGGCGTCACGGTTCCTCCGGCGCGGGCTGATCGTGCTCGAAATCAAGGACCTCGTGAAGCACTACCGTGTCGGCGGTGGCGAGCCGATCCGCGCGGTGGATCGGGTCTCGATGAGCGTCGCGGCGGGCGAGTTCGTGGCGCTCTATGGTCCGAGCGGCTCGGGTAAGACGACGCTGCTGGAGTTGATCGCCGGGATACGGGCGCCGGACAGCGGCGACGTGTTGGTCGATGGCCGCGATGTGTTCGCGATGTCCGAGCAAGCGCGGGACGAATACCGCTTGAGGGACGTCGGGATCATCGGGCATCCGCAGAATCTGATTCCGGGTGCCCGCGCGATCGAGAACGCTGTTTTGAAGCTGCTGTTGAGTAACGCGCGTACCGCGAACCGGACGATCGAACCATTGCTTGAGCGGCTGGGTCTCGGGGAGCGGCTGCTGCATCGCACCGAGCAGCTTTCGATGGGTGAGCGCCAACGGGTGTTGATCGCTCGGGCGCTGGCGCTCGATCCGAAACTCGTGCTCGCGGACGAGCCGACGGCGAGTCTCGACACGCAACGCACTCGCGAGGTCCTTGGAATCATGCGCGAACTCTGCCGAGATCGGGGCCTGACGGTGCTGCTCGCAACACACGACCCGCAGGCGGCGGCGTTCGCTAACCAGGTGCACGAGCTGCGGGACGGATCGCTCGGCGAGTATGTGGCCGCCGACCACGACCGACCGTTGTCCGAGGCATTTCGGGAGATGTGATGAGGGGGCGGCTGAACTTGGGGGAAGTCCTGTTCCTGTATCGGGCGCGACTGCGGGCGAGGAACGTGCTTGTGCAGGAGGGCTTTGCGATTCTCGGGATCGCAGTGGGCGTGGCGTTGCTGTTCGCTAGCCAGGTGGCGAGTACGAGCCTGACACGCTCGGTGACGCAGCTCACCAGGGAGATCGTGGGTGACACACAGCTTCAGCTGGTTGCGCGTGGACCGGGTGGGTTCGATGAACGACTGCTCGGCGATGTGCGGCGCATACCTGGCGTGCGGTTCGCGTTCCCGGTTCTCGAGCAGCAGGCGAACGTGATTGGCCCACACGGGCAACGCTCGGTCGATCTCGTTGGTACTGACCCGCGCTTCGCGCATATCGGTGGTTCTCTTTTGCGCCGTTTCTCCTCCGCGCAGCTAGCCGCTCAGCGCGCGATCGCGTTGCCGGCGCCGCTGGCGCAGGCGATCGGTGCGGGCTCCCTGGAAACGATCAAGATCCAGTTGGGGGGGAATGTCCAGCCGACGCTGCTCGGCGCGATCCTCCAGCCAGGGGACATAGGCACGCTAGTCAATAGCCCGGTCGTGCTTGCACCAGTCGCCTATGCGCAGCAGCTCGCAGGGATGACCGGCAAGATCACCCGGATCTTCGTTCGCGTGCAACCGAGCCGCATGCATGACGTACATGCGGCCCTGGCACGGTTGGCGAGAGCAGTGAAAGTGAACCTTGAGCCCGCGACGTTTGATTCCAAGCTGTTCAGCGTCGCCTCTGAACCCGCGAGCAATAGCGAGACGTTGTTCTCGGCGATTAGCGCCCTCGTTGGGTTCATGTTCGCAGTCAATGCAATGCTCGTGACGGTTCCCGCCCGGCGCAACTTGGTTGAAGATATTCGGCTGCAGGGCGCGACGAGGCGGATCACGCTACAGATCCTGCTGTTCGATGCCACAGTCCTCGGGGTGCTTGCCTGCATCCTCGGGCTACTGCTAGGCGAACTGCTATCGGCAGGCGTCTTTCGTGCGACTCCCGGCTACCTCACGTTCGCTTTTCCGGTCGGAAACGGCCGAATCGTCACGTGGCAAAGTGCTGCCCTCGCTGCCGGTGCGGGCCTGACGGCCGCAGTAGCGGGGGTCTTGTGGCCGTTGCGTCATGCCCTGACACGTCCGTTGAAGACCGACGGGATGATCTCCTCAGATGAAGTGAAACAAGGCCGAGTGGTCGCCCGCCTGGCTATCGGGACCACCTTTCTGCTCATTGCCGGGATCACACCGTACGTTCACGGTCCGGCTGCCATCCTCGGCAACATCGCATTGATTGTCTCGCTTGTCTCCCTGCTGCCGATCCTCTTTGATCGGTGCGTGGCGCTCTTTGAGCGCGTACAGCGCCCTTTCAACGGCGCTTCGCCTGTGCTCGCCGTCATCGAGTTGCGCACGCCGCAAACACGGGTACGTTCGCTCGCAGTCGCTGCTACTGCCGCAGTCGCAGTATTTGGCACCGTCGAGTTTCAGGGCATCCAGAGCAACCTCACGCGCGGCCTGGACGCATCCGCTCACGGGATTGACTCAAGTGCCGACGTATGGGTTACGCCGCGCGGCGAATCAAACGCATTTGCGACCACCGCGTTCGTCAACCATGATGCGAAAGCGCTTACACGCCTACCTGGCATCAGCAGCGTGGGTCTATACCGCGGCAGCTTCCTCGACTGGGGTGAACGCAAGCTATGGGTCCTCGCCCCAAGCAGCAATGCCAAACAGCCGATCCCCATAAGCCAGGTCGTGGCCGGCACACCAGCACTAGCCGCCAGAAGGGTCCGTCAAGGCGGCTGGGCAGTGCTCTCGCAGATCCTCGCCAACGAATACCACCTCCAGGTCGGCCAATGGTTCACGCTGCCCTCGCCAAAACCAACGAGGCTTAGGGTCGCTGCTCTGAGCACAAACCTGGGGTGGCCGCCAGGCGCGGTCGTGCTCAACTCTCACGACTACGCCTCTGCCTGGGGCAGCACCGATCCCAGTGCGTATGAGATCCAGACCAAGCCCGGCGCCTCTTCGGCGAGCGTGCGATACCGGGTGCTGCGTGCGGTGGGGTCAGAAACAGGTCTTGCGGTGGAAACGGCCAGCGAACGAGAGCGGCGCCATTATGTGCTTGCCGCACAGGGTCTATCGCGGCTGACGCAGATCAGGCTGCTCGTGCTGATCGCAGCGATACTCGCCGTGACTGGTGCGATGGGCTCAATGATCTGGCAGCGCCGCGATCTTGTGGCTTTTATGAAGGTCGACGGCTACCGCCGTGGCATACTGTGGCGATGGCTTGTCTTTGAAGCGGCGCTCCTACTCGCCGCCGGCTCAGTGATCGGCGCAGCTCTCGGCCTCTATGCCCAGCTCCTGGGAAGTCACTTCCTAGCCAGCATCACTGGTTTCCCTATCGTCTTCAACGTCGAATTGCTTGCCGCTGTCGTAAGCATTACACTGATGAGTGTTGTCACTGTCGCAGTTGCGGCGCTGCCGGGCTATCTTGTTGTGCGCGCGCCCGCTAGGACGACCAGCTCGGCGCACTAACGGCTCCTGCGCTCCACTGGCCGCCGTGGGTGCCCTACCGGCCCTGCACTGCTCTCACCCCAATCAGGTTGCGGTTCTCCTTCCCGCGTCTGCATCGCAAACTTCCTCGGCCCTAAGCCGTCACAAAGCCCAGACGCAGGCTAATGATCGCCCGCCGGTACCCGTAGAAGCGCTATCCGCAACGACCCCGCCGCGCAGTGACCCAGGCGAACTTCCCTCACACGGCAGGTCGCCGACTTGAGCGGTCCCTTCCCATCTAGGTGGATCGCATCACACCAAATTCGGCTACCTATACACAAGTTCAAGGAGTCAGCATGCCCCTCACCCGCTTCTGCCCAGTCACAAAGCGTCGCGTGGACGGACTGCCACCTTCGGCGCCATTTCCGGCCATGCTTCAGACACTTGCCTGCCGTTGGTCGCCGTTCGGGTACCTAGAGTGGTGCCGTGAACGCTTGGGTGACAGCTTCACCGTGTACCCGATCAATATGCCACCTCTTGTCTTTCTCTCAAATCCGCGAGATATCCGCACAGTTACTACCGCGCCGGCCGACATTTTGCATCCAGGGGCCGGCGGCGCCATCATGAAGCCTATCTTTGGCGAAGGCGCGTTTGTTTTGCGCGAGGAAGCCGAGCACCTGACCGGCCGAACCGCCGTCATGCCAGCCCTTCATCGACGTGTCGTTCAGGAGCATAGCGAGGCAATCGCCACACAAATCGGCAGTGAAGTCGCGTCTTGGCCCACAGAGACCATCTTTGCCCTCGACCAGGGTCTCCGTTCACTAACGCTGAAGATCCTGTTGAAAGTTGTTCTGCACACTGATGATACCACACACGAGACGCTGCGGCACCGTATGCTGGCGATGCTCTCAGTCATGCCAAGCCCTGTACTCCAAGAGCCGTGGCTACGCCACCTGCCAGGCTGGCACAGCACATGGAGAATGTTCACCAAACAGCGCCAAGGGGTCCACGATCTCATCTCCGCGCTCATCATCGAAAGGCGACGCAACAATACGCATCACGGGGACATGCTCGATGCGCTTATCGCGGCTCGAACACCAGACGGCCTTCCATTGGCCGATGACGAGGTGCGCGACAGCTTCGCCTCGGTTCTCATCGCCGGACACGAGACGACGGCCGCGCAACTCGGATGGGCATTCCAGCTCCTCGCGCACAACCCGATCATCCAGCACCGCCTGGCGGCCGAGATCGACCACGGCGCTTGTAATGAGTACATGACGGCGACCATTCAGGAGACGATGCGACATGGACCCGTCTTCTTGTTCACGCCTCCCCGAGCCGTGGCCAAGCCGATAAAGATCGGAGGCCGGATCTACCTGCCACCAGCACAACTAGCCGGGTGTATCTACCTGATGCACCACGATCCAAGGCTGCATCCGGACCCACATACATTTCGGCCGGAACGATTCCTCGGTCAACATGCACATCCGGCCACATTCCTGCCCTGGGGCGCAGGGCGCAAGCACTGCCCCGGTCGACATCTAGCCCTCGCCGTAATGCAAAGCATACTGCACCACGTGCTAGCCACGCGCCACGTCCGTCCTGCGAGTCTCCGCGTCGAGTCCCCGCGCTGGCGCAGCGCCATCCTCGCCCCCCAAGCTGGATGCCGCGTCGTACTCGAAAGGCGCCGTCCGCCGAGCGCGTCTCCAACACGGCCGGCGAAGCGCTGCATACGTAGCCTAAGCTCCGCAGACCCCGTCGATCGGCCGCCGTCGGCTTCTGATTAGAACAAGTTTTGTTCTAATCTCAACAATTTGTTTTAGTCTAGAACACATTACTTGCGCTCAGCGTGGTCATGGGCGAAACTGCGGCGGTCATGTGCCCGAACTTGCCACTCCATCCCAATAGTCGCACGCCGCTGACACTCCGATGGCCGACGAGCCGCCATTTGACCCATCGCCAGTGCGTCGCCTCGGAGTTGGGATGCACTGGGGTGCCCGCCGCGAGAACGGCGGCGGGCCGCCCGCGCGATGTATGCGCCCTCAAGCACGAACAGCCCTCTTCGGCGTTTAAGGTCGGCTGGTGGGTAGCGCGGCGCTTGACCCGCAACCCCGGTGGCATCGTGCCTGAGACACGGGTTGTGGATCAGGTGGTGACCGCCTGCCGGCCGATGCGCTCCGCACGCCGCTGGTCTGAGCAGTCGGCGCTGATGTGCCCGGTGCGCGGGCATCCGGAGCAGCCTTTCGGTCGTGAGCGTCCTTTTGATTCTGAGGTTGCCGACATCGGTCCGAGGCGCAGGGGCGCCTCATTCCAAGGGCAGTGCAAGGTCGATGTCGGCGATGGGCTGGGTTCGTGCCCGGCCTGTCCACTGCGCGGCTGCAGGCGAGCGCCCTCTTGCTTGTGGTCGCGTGGTGGGGAACTGAGCGGATCGTGCTGCCAGGGAGGGTTGTCTGGTCGTCCGCGGTCGGTGTGCCAGCACGCCGAGAGGTCCGAGGGCGCCGGGAGCTGCCGGCGGGTCATCACGGCACGGCGGCGTGCCCGCAGCCAAACCTGGTGCGTGCGCGCGGCCCGACCCCGGCACGGCGAGGGTCTCGTGTTCGTGACAGGCGTGGTGAGGTGATGGCGGGGCGTCCGGTCTACGTGCGGTTGACGGGGGAGCAGGTGGCGTCTGTGGTGCAGGCTGCGCAAGCTGGTGAGAAGGCCGTCGATCTCGCGGCGCAGTCATCAGAGACGGCGTTTCGTCAGGCGATACCGCCGGTGTCTGTGTGGGAGCAGTACGAGCGGGCTGCGCCGGAGGCGCATGGGTCGCTGGCGTTGATGAGGGGTTTGCGGCTGCTCGCGCTGTTGGCCGGCGGAACACCAGTTGGTGTTGTTGATTTGGCGGCGGATCTCAAGCTGTCCGTGACCTGGGCCAGCAGCTATTTGCAGACGCTTGTGATTGTGGGTATGGTCGAGCACGATTCTGATACCGGCATGTATCGGCTGGCGAGGTAGGCGTGGCCAGGAGGTCCGCTCAAGGGCGGGTTGTGCTCGATCCAGCGCACCCGGGTCGGTATTCCGCATCGTTGATTGCGGGCCTGGCGGTCCTTAGGTGCTTTACCCCGGAGCTTCCGCAACGGGGGCTCGCCGAAATGGCGGACGAGTTGAATTTGGGCCGCTCAACGACGCATCGGTACGCAAGCACGTTGGTGGCACTTGGTCTGCTTGAGCAGACATCAATGCGTAGGTATCAGCTTTCAGCGCGAGCGTCCGACGCGGGGATGACGTTGTGCGAATCGCTTCTGGTGTGGCGGGTTGCGCGTGAGTATGTGCGCGCTCTACGAACGCAGACCGGCTACACAGCCGCCCTCGCCGTTTTCTCTGCTGGAGAGATTGTGTATCTCGATTGCTGGCGTGGCGTACGTCAGGGGCAGTACGCGATCGACACGGGCATGGGGCCGGGCACGCACCGGCCGGTGTACTGCACCGCCGCGGGTAAGGCGATCCTCGCGGGCGTGCCTGCCGATAAGCAGAACGAGCTGGTTGCGAGGCTGAAGCTTCGACGGCATGGCCCGAAAACGATCAAGGGCAAGACCGCGCTACGCAAGCATCTTGAGGACGTTGCTGTTGTCGGCCGTGGGATCGCACTGGAGGACGAGGAGCTCCTTGCCGGCCGGCGTGCGCTGGGCGCCCCTGTACTGGACAGCGACGGTGCAGCTGTTGCGGCCGTTGAGCTCGTGGTCCCCGTCGGGGCGGTCACACGTGAGGAGCTTGTGAGCGCGCTTATGTCTCCGATCCGTAAGGCAGCGAGCCAAATCACGCTGGCTCTACTGCGGGAGACCAGTCAATCCGCGTTTGCCGAAAGTCCCTCATCGGGAGAAGCCGCATGAGAGATAGCATGGCTGGGCATGAGTCGATGATCCTCGTTTGGGGATCTTGTGCCGTCGCCCGGCCCGCATTTGGTCGCCACGGCGGATCGTGTTTCGGCGCAGCCGGGGTTCCGCTGCGGAGACGAGTTGCCGGGCCGGTCTATGGCTGGCGGTGGCGTGGTGACATCACGCGCGTTTGCGTCTCGGCGCCGTATATACGACGTGGTGCGAGTAGTGGGAAACACCGTTTGCGTGGCGGGCCACGTCAAATTAGCGTGTCCGGGGGATATTCGTAGCCCGTCGTTTCTCGGCGATGCTGCGAGTGAAGCCGGACGGTCGATCAATAAGGGGAGCTTGAATGAGCGGTGTGCGGATCAGGTCGTCTATTTGGAAGGGCGTCATTTGTGCGTTGGTGGGTGTTGCGCTAGGCGCAGGGTCTTCCTCTGCTGATGAGTCGGTGGCGCCTGGTCGGGCGGGTGGTTCGCCGCTTGGGGGCGAGTTGGTGGTGCCTGACGCGCAGTCGTTGCTTGGGCAGGAAGCGGCGGCCGATGCTGAAGTGGCTGAACGGGCGAGCCCGGATGCGGTTGTGGCTAGGGAGGAATCGCAAGCGGAGTGGGAGGGTCTGGGTACGAGCGAGTCGGCGCAGCTCGCAGCGCGCGTCTTTCCGGGGGTGATTGATGATCCAGATGGTGGGTCGCCGCCGCTGCCGGTAGATGCGCGTGTGACGGGGTTCGCTAGCGAAAATGTTGAGCAGGTTGCGCTTGCTGATGGTCGGCATGTCGTTGTTGAATCTATGCAGCCGGTGGCGGTGCGGTCTGCGGTGGGTGGTTGGTCGCCGGTTGATTTGGGTCTGCGTGAAGCTGGTGGGGTTTTTGAGCCGGTGAGTACGGTTGGTGAGGGTGTGCGTGTCTCGAAGCGGTTGCAGGAAGGGGTGAGTTTGCCGGGTGTGGGGGTGTCGTTGACGCCAGTGGATTCGACTGGTGCTGCGGTAGCTGGGGCTGAAGGGCAGGTGGTGGGTGCTGCGGTTTTCTTTGGTGGTGTTGGTGTTGGGGATGATGTTGATATGGCGGTGAAGCCGACGCCGTTGGGGTTCGATAGCGAGGTTTTTTTGCGTAGTGTGCGGTCGCCTGAAGAAGTTGTTTTCCGGGTGGGTATGCCGCAGGGTGCGAGCCTGGTGCAGGCTGCGGGTGGTTCGGGTGTTGTGCAGGTGGTGGAGGAAGGTACGGTGATTGCGAGTGTGTTGCCGCCGAGTGCTCGTGATGCGGCGGGGACCAACGTTCCGGTATCGATGACTGTTTCCGGTGACTTGTTGAAGTTGTCGGTAGATCTGAGTGGAGCGGAATACCAGTTTCCTATCGCGATTGACCCGTACGTCAAGGAAGATGAACAGGTGACGGGCGCTGGTAAGCCGACGAACTGGAAGTTCTGTACGAGTGTGTCGAGTAAATGCGAACACGAAGAAGGCGCGTTCAAGTCGACCGGTTGGGGCGGCGAAGGGCTGGTGGATTCGGCGCGCTCGAAATACGTGGCTAACGAAACGGCAGCGTTCATTTACCAGACGCAGGGGGAATCGCACATCTATTATTTCCAGGCGGCTACCGCTGGGGAAAACGAAGGTTCAAACATCGAAAGTGTGATGCAGATCGTCGGAGAGACCGAAAAAGAAGGCAAAAAAGTAGAAGAAATCGAAGCGACCAACCGCTTTCCGAATAAATATAATGAAAAAGGTGCCGCCGGGATATATATGTGCCCGCATGAAAATTGTACGGACTCGGGCGGCACGGCGCATAATCTCGCGCGTTTTCAGCAGACCGCGACTGGTTCCGGGGAACATTTCTCGGACACACTCTGGACGGCCGATGTCGAGGTTGCACAACAGAACGAACCGACGACACCAAAATTCAATAAAACAGAAAGCAATATCGCACAAGCAGGGAACCGTGTCAACGTGCTGTATGGTGCTGGTGCGTGGCTGGGTCCCAGCAACGGGGCTTTTGAAGTGGAACAGACTGATCCCGGGATCGGGATTAGTTTCTTTGGTGCGTCGCTTGGTGAATGGCACGCCGAACACGCATTCTATGAAGAAGGTAAGTGTTCTGGGATTCAGTGTTTCCCGAAAATCAATGAAGCGTTTACGTACAGCAGCAAAATGCCTAACGGCGAAGACGTGGTGTATGCACATGGGAAAGACCTTGCGATAGGGGCGGGTTATGGCCCGCAAGGCGAAGCTAAAATCAAAGTTGATGGGAAGGCCCCGGAAGAATTGACGCTGTCGGGGTTGCCGACGAGTGGTGAAATCGACGAACGGCCGTACACGTTGGAAGCGAGCGCGAAAGATGGGTCCGGTTCGACGAAGAGTTCGGGAATCGCCTCGCTTGCCTTGGCGATGGACGGGCAGGAAATCACGAGTGGTAGCGCGGGTTCGTGCGAATCTGGTCCGTGCAAAGTGAGCGGGAAATGGACGATCAACGGGGAAAGTTTCGCGGCTGGGCAGCACACGTTGATGTTGATCGCGACCGATCACGCCGGGAACGTCGAAGTGGCCGAATACCCGGTGGTGGTGCATCGCGCTCCGGCGGTGAGTGTAGGGCCAGGGTCGGTCAACTTGACGACGGGGGAGTTCGATCTGAGCGCAACCGATGCGTCGATCCCATCGGGTGGCCCGTCGTTGGCGGTGTCTCGTAGCTACAGTTCGCGGCACTTGACCGTCGGTACCGAAGGGCCGCTTGGGCCGCAGTGGAGCTTCAGCTTGGGCTCGGAGGAGAAGATCGACGAACTGCCGAACGGAAGTATGGTCATGGTCGGCTCAAACAATGGGGAGACAATTTTCTGGAGCAACGGTAGCGGCGGGTTCGACCCGCCGCTTGGCGACAAGGACCTTAGTCTCACGAGTGTCAAAGAAGGCACAAAAATAACGGAACTACTTTTGAAGGATTCGGGGCAGGGAACGACGACGCGCTTCACGAAGCCCAGCGGGTCTACCGGTGGGACGTGGGTGCCGACGGTTGCTGAAGGGGTGGTAGCGACGGGCACCGTGACGTACACCGAGCAGACGGTTGAAGTGGAAGGCAAGAAGATCACCGAGCCGACGGAGGCGCTCGCGCCGGTGCCGCCCGGTATCTCGTGCGCGCCGAAACTGGAACGTGGCTGTCGCGCGTTGACGTTCCTATACGCCAAAGAAAAAACCGCTACCGGGGAAGGACCCAAAGAATGGGGCGAATATAACGGGCGGCTGATGCAGGTTGACTTCACAGCGTGGAACCTGGCAAGCAAAGAAATGACGACTACGGCGGTCGCCCAGTACGCGTATGACAATCAAGGGCGGCTGCGGGCGGAGTGGGACCCGCGGATCTCCCCGTCACTGAAGACGACCTACGGGTATGACAGCGAAGGACACGTGACTGTCGTCTCGCCCCCGGGCCGGGAGCCGTGGTTAGCGCACTACGGCAGCATCGCCGGCGAAGGCGACCCAGGCCGGCTGCTCTCGGTAATTCGTCCTGCGGCGACGACAACAGCTGAACTTAAAAGCGCCGAGGAAAAGAAGGCGCCAGTGAACACTGTCGTCCCGACGCTGTCTAGCTCCAGCCTCAAAGTCGGCGTGAAGATCAGCGTCGCTACGAACGGGTCGTGGAGCAACAGCCCACTGGTATATGAGTACGTGTGGGAAACCTGCAACAGCTCGGGTGAAGAATGCACGCTGATCGCAGGGGCCGTCAACCAAAGTTACTATCCAGCGAGCAGTGACGAAGGGCACAAGTTGCGCGCCACTGTGCTGGCGACGAACGCAGACGGGACGGTAAGCGCCCAAAGCGCCGTGACGAGCGTGATCGCGTCGGGGACGCCCAACAATCCCGCCCCGGAACCGCCGAGCGTGGGGACCAGGTCGGTCTGGACGATCGACTACCAAGTACCCGTCTCGGGCAGCGGGGCGCCGAACGCGATGGGCGCAAAAGAAGTCGAAGAATGGGGCCAGGAAGACGACCCGGAGGAAGCGACGGCTATGTTCCCGCCGGATAAGCCGATGGGCTGGCCGGCGAAAGAATACACGCGTGCGACGATCCGCTATCTCGATAGCACGGGGCGAACCGTGAACGTCGCTACGCCGGCAGGCGGGATCGCGACTACCGAATACAATGAAACTAACGATGTCCGTAGGAGTTTGAGCGCGGACAATCGTGCGGCGGCTCTCAAAGAAGGTTGCGAATCAAAAGAAAAATGCAAGTCCGCTGAAGTCTCAAAGCGACTGGATACTGAGAGCAACTACAACGAAGAAGGGACGCAGCTGATTGAAACGCTTGGCCCCGAACACACGGTCAAGCTGGAAGGCGGCTCTGAAGTGCAGGCACGCAACCGGATCCGCTACTTCTACGAAAATGGGCTGGTGATCAAGACGATCGACGGGGCCTATATCCCCGGGCAGGAAGAACGCAACCAGCGCGTCACGACAGACTCGTATTCGGGGCAAAATGGGCTGGGGTGGACGCTGCGTGAGCCGACGTCCGTCACGACCGACCCGAAGAACGGTCTGGAAAACATCCTTGAGTACACCTGGGGACATGCAGGTTCAGAAAATGGTCAATTCTCAAAACCACGCGGCGTAGCGGTGGCGGCGAACGGGAATGTGTACGTGGTGGACACCAACAACAGTCGCGTGGAGGAGTTCTCCTCGTCGGGAGGCTACATGGGGCAGTTCGGTAAAGAAGGCAAAGAAAACGGGCAGCTCAAAAAACCCGAAGGTATCGCGGTCGGGCCGAACGGGGATGTGTATATAGCCGATACAGGTAACAACAGGGTGGAGATTTTCAGTGAAAGCGGCGGGTATGTTGGGCAGATCACGGCAGCAGGGACAGTGAAACTCAGTGAACCCGTCGGTGTGGCGGTCGCTGCGAACGGCAACATCTATGTACTTGATGCGAAATCCGGGGGAGAACCGCAAACTTACGCGTTTGAGACGAACAACAAAAGCGAACTGCTAGCCCGTTTCGACCTGCATTCTGAAGTTCTTAAATGTTCGGCCGGCGCTGAAGCGTCGCATGGTATCGCCGTCAGCCCAAGTGGCTATGTATATGTCGTCAGTGCCGGGAATAACTGTGTGATGCAGTTCGGTGCGAAAGGCGAATACCTCAAAAACTTTGGTGTTAAAGGCTCGGGTAACGGCCAGCTCAAAGAACCCGACGGGATCGCGGTTGCGCCCGATGGCGGTATATATGTCGCCGACACGGGTAACAACAGAGTGGAGCAGTTCAGCGAAACGGGAGGCTATGTCGGGCAGTTCGCAACCCTGGGCGAAGGCGAAGGCGAAGTCAAAGAACCAGCTGGCCTCGCCATAGCGGCTTCTGGCGATGTCTACGTGGCGGATACCGGTAATAGCCGGATGGAGAAGTGGGGAGGCGCGTCGTCTGGGCTCAAGCTCGTGCACACCACGGTATACGATCCGGCAAGCGGTCGCGCGGTCGAAACGCTGCCGCCCGCAGCCAAAGAAGAAAGCAAAGGCAACTACACGGTCAAGTTCACATTCGGCAAAGAAGGAAAAGAAAACGGGGAATTTGCAAAACCACATGGGGTGGCGGTCGCACCTAATGGCGACGTCTACGTCGTAGATACAAACAACAGTCGCGTGCAGGAGTTCTCGTCCTCCGGGGGATACTTGGGGCAGTTCGGTAAAGAAGGCAAAGAAAACGGGCAGCTCAAAAAACCTGAAGGTATCGCGGTCGGAGCAAACGGAGACGTCTATGTAGCCGATACGGGCAACAACCGCATCGAGATCTTCAACGAAGCCGGCACCTACCTGAACCAGATCACACACGCCGGCACGGTGTCGCTCAGCGAACCCGTGGGGGTAGCGGTCACAGTAAACGGAAATATTTACGCGTTGGACGCGAAAGCCACAGAACACTTCTACGCGCATGAGACCAACGAAAAAAGCGAACTACTAGCTAGCTTCGACCTAGAATACACGTCGCCAAACTGCACTACCGTCTTGGAATCGGCGCACGGCATTGCCGTGGGGCCAAATGGCGATGTATACATCGTGAGTGGCGGAACCGCAGGAAATGACTGTGTAACAAAGTTCGAAGCCAACGGTAATATTCTCAAAAGCTTTGGGACAAAAGGCTCAGGGAACGGTCAGCTCAAAGAACCGTCAGGGATCGCCGTCGCACCAAATGGAGACGTATATGTAGCCGACACCGGGAACAATCGCGTCGAGGAGTTCAACGAAACGGGTACCTACCTCGGCCAATTCGGGACCAAAGGAACAGGCAACGAACAGTTTCAGCTACCCGACGGAATAGCAGTCGCGGGAAGCGGAGACCTATGGAACGGCACAGTATACGTCGCTGACACCACCAACAACCGCATCGATAACTGGATTCCCCCGGCGATCAACACGGGCGCTCACGCCACCCAAACCATCTACTACACCGCCCAAGGCGACCCCGCCTACCCTCAGTGCAACAACCACCCAGAATGGGAAGGACTGCCCTGCCAAACGCAGCCCACCAACCAACCCGAAAACAGCCTTCCTGCACTACCTGTCACCACAATCACCTACAACATGTGGGACGAGCCAGAAACCACCACGGAAACCATCGGGTCAATTACACGCACCAAGACCGAGACCTACGACAACGCCGGACGCGAACTGACCGGCGAAACGACGTCCACCAGCAGCGACAAACCCGTGCCGAAGGTCACCAACGAATACGGTCAAGAAACCGGAGGGCTCATCAAGCAAAGCACCACCGTCGGTGAAAAGACAGAGACAATCACGAGCACCTTCAACACCCTAGGCCAGCTCGCCAGCTACACCGACGCCGAAGGCAACGTCGCCGCCTACACCTACGACGTCGACGGCCGTATCAAAGAAATGACCCAAGGCAAGAAAGTCGAAAGCCTCACCGAAGGCGAAGGCAAACAAACCTACACCTACAGCACCACCACCGGCGAGCTGACCAAGCTCGAAGATCCAGCTATCGGTACGCTGACCGCCGGCTATGATGTCGAAGGCAAGCTCACCACCGAAGGCTACCCCAACGGCATGACCGCGACCTACACCTACAACCAAGCCAACGAAGCCACCGGTCTCACCTACACCAAGACCGCACACTGCGGCGAAAGCTGCACCTGGTTCAAAGACACGATCGCCCCCTCGATCCACGGCGAAATGCTCACCCAGGCCAGCTCGCTCGCCAGCGAGACATACAGCTACGACAACGCCGGACGCCTCAGCGAAGTCCAAGAAACCCCCACAGGCAAAGGCTGCAGCACCCGTCTATACGCCTACGACGAAGAATCCAACCGCCTCAGCCTCACGACCCGCGCACCCGGCTCCAAAGGCGAATGCGCCACCGAAGGCGGAACCGTCGAACCACACAGCTACGACGAAGGCAGCCGCCTAGAGGACGCCGGCGTTGCCTACGAATCGCTCGGCAACGCCACCGACGTACCCGCCGCCGACGCCGGCGGCCACGAACTAACCAACACCTACTACGCCGACGGACAAACAGCCAGCGAGAGCCAAAACGAACAGACAATCAGCTACACCTACGACCCCGCCGGACGCACTCTAGAAACCATCGCCATAGGCACAACCAACTCAACCGCCGTCTCCCACTACAACGGCCCAGGCAACGCCAGCACCTGGATCAGCGAAGGCTCAGGATCATGGACACGCGAGATCCCCGGGATCGGCGGCGGACTCGTCGCGACGATAAAAAGCGGCTCCACAGCCACTCTCCAGCTGCAAGACCTCCAAGGCAACATCGTCGCAACGGCCGGACTCAACGAAACCGAAACAAAACTCCTCAACACCTACAACAGCACCGAGTACGGCGTACCGACAACCAGCAGCCCCCCAAAGTTCTCCTGGCTCGGCGCCGAAGGCATCCAAACAGAACTACCATCCGGCATCGGATCCAACGGCAGCATCTCCTACGTCCCACAACTAGGCCGAATGCTACAAACCACGGCAGTCATCCCACCAGGCGCCGCCCCAAACGGAACCTACAGCGGCGCACCATACACAACCAGCCTCGAACCGTGGGCAATCCAATCAATGGACGCCTGGGGAGCCGGCGGAGCCGAACGCGAAGCACAACGCCAACAATCAGCACTAATAGAAGCCGAACGCAAGGCCGCAGAAGCACGCGCATACCAGGCCGGAGAATCACCGGAACCCGAGGAAGGAGGAGTGGAAGAGGGAGGTCTGTGTGAAGGCGCCAAAGCTCTTTGGTGTGACGAATACGGGGTTGAGACAGGCCAGCTACCGAGCGGTACCGACCCGTATATCGGGCATGGCGTGTACGTGGCGTTCGTGTTGACTGACAATGGGCTAAAGATCCAGGTTCACTTCAATGAGGCAGACTCAAAGATTATTCTGGCCGCAGGTGTGGCTGGCGCCGCGACAGTCGTCGCTGGGTTGTTGCCGGAGGATGTGTGGTGGGCGGGCGCGATTGCATCAATCATCGCTGGATATGGCGCGTGGAGCCTGGAACATATAGAACATCACAACTGTATCGGTGCGGAAGTCTATATTGGCGACAAGGGGCCAAAGGCGGGTTATTATCGGAGCAAGAAAGAGTGTGGATAGGCCGCACGATCTGATGGTGTTAATAATGGTCGCGAAAGAGTCTTGGGGAGCCGTTGTGGGGGAAATGCGTATTAACGCTCTAGTGATACTTGTATGTGGCGTAGCGCTGCTTCTTATGGGCGCCGCGCAAGGGCTTTCAACGGTTTTGATAGGTACTGTAGGTGGGGTAGTGACGGCCCTTTTTTGGTGGTGGATCAAGTGGCAGCCAATGCTTCGTAAGTCAATTGCAGGGATTCAAGTTGTTGTGGGCAGAGTTGAGGCAGAGTCGCCGAAATGTACCGTTCTTCGCGCGCTGATGAGGATGTCCTTGGGGAGCGGTACCGTTTCTATGGCTATGATCGTAATGCTGCTAGTGGCTGACGATCCACACAATGTCTTGCACATTGGCGACGGCTTCGTGGCTGGTATGTGGTTTTCGGTTGCCATATTTTATCTGACCGGCGCACAACGGCTGAGACGATGGGAGGTCGAGCACGACCATTTGGTTGTACGTGATATGCGGCGCTGGAAATGGTCAATTTGTGAAGCACATGGGCAACGTCCAGATGGTGGAAGGGTGAGTAGACGTAGGTGGTGTTTTTTTGCGATACAGCCTTGCTGGCGGGTAGCCACTAGTTAGGAGTCGATATGTTAGCGATGAACTTCATGACGGCCGTGATACTTAGCGTCGCAGCGGCGACGCCTACGCCGGCCCCTGGTGGCGTGGAAAGCGCACTAAGACGGCGTGTGCTTAATGCGAACGATATACCTGGGTACACGGCAGTGTTGTCACATGAGCCACTGCGGACCGTAGGGGATTTTGACGAAGAAGTCGCAAGCCTATGCGTTAAGGTTGAGTCGCGTCACCGGTTGAGTCACGCTGGCTTTGTATCGGGATACGAGGAGAGCCTAGGCGACCGTTCGCCAGCTACGGGCGGTGTCGCATTCTCGATCGTCTCGCGATTCGCGTCAGCTATGCGAGCTGAGACCTTCCTACAGCGAGACCATAGGCTGTGCGGATCGCCGACGATGCGGCAGCGGTACAGGGCCGGCGTAGCAAAGCTTAAGGTGATGGGAATTCCGGGTTCGGTGGGATATCGATTGAGCGCCAGTGGGAAACAGACCTACTACTTGGTGATGTTTGCCAGCGGCTCGTATATATACACTGAGGCATTGATGAGCAGGACACCGGCGGGGCGCCGCTTTACGTCGGGTGTAGACGCTTTGTATGAGCGTGTGCGTGGAAGGTAATATGTGAAGTCGTCTCAGGGGGATGGTCGTTGAATGTGCTGGTGAAGGTGATGAAGTATAAGGTCCTGCGTAAGCTCGAAAGCTGGTCACTGCTTGTAGCTCCACACCCGGAAGGCGAACCGGCCGACCTCCTCGGGATCGGGCGGGCGGCCGGGCGCCGCCGTCGCGTCCCTCACGACCTTCGCGTGCTTGACCGGGTCTGGCTGAAAGGCGCGTGTGAACGCGTCGGCCTGCTCGGATGCTGGGCGCGCGTGCAGGTAGCGACTGGTGGTCGACAGCGCGCTGTGGCCCATCGCCTTCTGTATCGTCACCACATCGACGCCACGCATTGCCAGCAGCGAGCCAAAAGTATGGCGAAGATCGTGGAAGCGCAGAGCATGAACGCTGACGGCGGCTTGGGCGCCCCGGTAGCGCCGACGCAGCGCTGAGTCATCGAGTGGGCGACCGTAGACGTTGCAGAAGACGAGGTCGGTGGGGGAGGTGAAGTGCTCGCGTCGGCTCATGCGATCCAGCGCGGCTGCTGCCTGATCGGCCAGCGGTACCCGGCGCGTGTGGCCGGACTTTGTAGAGGATTCGACACCTGCGCTTATGGCGCGGGCGATCGTCAGCGCTGAGCCTGAGAAGTCCACATCGTGCCAGCGTAGGGCCAAAAGCTCACCCTGCCGCAATCCTGCGTAGGCGGCGACGCGTACGATCTCGGCGTCCTGATGGTTCTCGAAGTGCTCGACTTGTTGCTCTTGCTTACTGAGGGCCGTCTTCCTCGACCCGCGATGGCGTCCCTTGGCGAGAGCGCGTGCAATCGCCTCGATCTCCTCGGGTGCGTAGAACACCAGAGCGCCCGGGTGAGGCTCGCGGCGCTTGTCGGCGTCCTTCGCCGGGTTGCTGGGTAGCGCGTAGGTCGAGGGCTTGCATCCGTAGCCATAGATTGCCGAGATCACGTTGCGGTACTTGTTGACGGTACGCGGCGAGGCGCCCGTGTCGCTGATCGTCGTGAGCACGCTCTCGACCTCGCGGGTCGTGACCTTCGCCGCCGGCCGATCCCCGAGAGCCGCCATCACAGGCCCAGCCGTGACACCCTTGCCGCGCTTGTGCGGAACACCCGGCTCGCTCAACACATTCTTGTGGTCGCGAAGGGTAGCCGGCTTGGCGCCGGCAACAACCTCCAGCCAACGCAGGTAGTCGTGGGCGACCTCGCGAAAGGTGGCACCCCTCGCGCGGCGCTCCTGCTCGGCGCGCTCCAGAGCGACGCTCCCAGAGACGTATTCATCTACGAGCCTGGCAGCGGCCACATGCGCGCCGCGCTCGTCGTAGGCGCCCTCCGCGACGCGCCCACGATGCCGACGCCAGCCACCCGTGTCGGGATCGCGTTCGAGCCAGGCCGGGCCGACGCGACGCTTGACCTGGCGGCCCCGGTAGCGAAACTTGGCCTCATAAAACGGCTGCCCGCGATGCTCGCGGACCACGATGCTAGCGCTAGGCTTCGATGCTGACATCGGCATCGGGTACCTCCGTCCGGTGTCCGCGCCCGCCAGTCGCGCGGGGGCTTCTCGTTACTGGTCGTGGACCACTCTACCACCGTGGGTACCTCGTGGGTACCATGCCTGCTCGTGGGTACCGCTTCGGGTACCAAACGAGCCAAATACTTTGGCTACAAACGATATTGGGCGCCGCCAAACCAGGCCAGAATAAGCGGATCGGTGGAATTAGTACGGCCTTTCAAGCCGCAGGTCGGGGGTTCGATTCCCCCCAGGCGCACTGCAAAGGAGCCCTGCAAACGCGGGGCTTTTTTGTTGCTGGAGGGCCGTTGGGAGGGCCACCGGAAGCGCCGGGCGTAACAGGGGCGTAACGCAAGCGGTAACACGCAGCGCTGGGGTGCTCGTGTGGCGTCGAACCGACTGTGAGCCATCGACCGCTGCGATACTTGGGCGCGTGAAGACGACGACCTACAGTCGCGATGAGTTGGTGGCCGAACTGGCTTCTGTTGCGCAGCGCCTTGGTGAGCATTCCGTATCGCGTCGCATCTGGCTTCGTGAGACCGGGATAACCTCGTGGCAGGTCTACCGTCATTTCGACTCGTGGAATGAGTTCGTTGTCGCCGCTGGCCTCGTAGCCGACGACCGCTCTCGGGCATCAGATGACGAGCTGCTTGCGGCTCTCCGTGATGCCTTTGTTCAAGCGGGCAGTGTCACCACGAAGCATCGGGTCCGTAAGTTTTGCCGCTACGGCGGCGACGTCTACACGAAGCACTTCGGTAGCTGGCCCCAAGTTTTGGGACGACTCCGCGGGTGGGCAGAGGAGAACGATCCAGACTTCGCCTATCTGGATGATCTTCCCCAGGATGGGTCCGCGGCTGACCGCGGCGCAAGTAGGGAAGGTGCGGTTCAGGCGATGCCGAGCTGGGAATCCAGCACAGACACGCAATACGGACCCCTCCTCAACTTTCGAGGTCTGCAACATGCACCGATCAACGAGCAGGGTGTCGTCTTCTTGTTTGGAATGGTGGCGCGCGACCTCGGCTTCATCGTGGAGGGGGTACGGGCGAGCTACCCTGACTGCGACGCGAAGCGGACCGTCAGCAAGACGGGCCACTTGGCGCGTGTGCGAATCGAGTTCGAGTTTCGCAGCCGCAACTTCAGCGATCATGGCCACGACCCGGCTGGCTGTGATCTCATCGTCTGCTGGGAGAACAACTGGCCCGAGTGCCCGGTCGAGGTGCTTGAGCTTCGCTCAGAAATCGAACGACTCTTCCGTGACGAATCCGCCTAGACTGTGGTCAGTGGCGACCGCCGATCGGACAGTTCATGTAGGGGCACGGACCTACGCGATGCTGCGCGAGGAGGCCGAGCGCCGTCACCGGGATGTCGATGCGACCGCCGACGATCTGCTCGCCGAGCGCCTAGCGGCGTCCCTGATCGACACGGCGAAGTTGGAGCGGACGATGGAGCGCGCCGCCCAGCTCCGTGCCCGCCTCCCTCGCACGGACGAGGCTGCGGCCCTGATCCGTGAGGGACGCGACGAGCTTGAGCGGCGCCCAGAGCGCTCGTGAGCGTTGTTATCGACTCAAACGCGCTCGTTGCGTTCGTGACCAACGAGCCGGTCGCACCGAAGGTCGCCGAGTTGCTTCATGGCTGGGGCTCGGAGGGGACACCCATGAACGCGCCCGCGCTCGCCCGCTATGAGGTCGCCAACGCGCTCACCAAGAAGGCTGCGGCTGGGAGCATCAGCGAGGACGAGACGCGCGAGGCGTGGGATGTCCTTGAGGAGCTGCCGATCGTCTACCACGCGCTGCGTGACGGGCCGAGCGTGGTGCAAGCGGCGCTCGTCCTCGAACGGCGCTCTGCCTACGACGCCGCCTATCTCGCCCTCGCCCAAGACCTCGGCGCCGAGCTGTGGACCATCGACGGACCGCTTGCCCGCAACGCCAGAACGCGCGGACGTCGGGTCCATCTGATCGAGTAGCAAGCGTAGGTGAGTTCATTGTAATCCTTCGCAAGCGATGACTCAGGACAGCAGCCAGGGCGCCGTAGGGCCGGCGCCGCAGCTCGAAGGCAGGGGCGCTCGATCGCGGGTCGGGGCCCGCTGGCGGCGCCCAGCTCGGGGCGCCGGGGAACTGTTTGAGCGTGCCCCTGTCGATGATGAGCTGACTACGCCCGAGGAAGCCGAGAGCGCACGCGAAGCCACTCGCTTGTCTTGCATATTCGTTTGGGTGTTCGTCTATAAGCCGAACACCCAAACGAACACCCTGGCCGCCCGCTCGCTCCCGAAATGTGGCTCTGCTGTTGGCCTAGAGGAAGGGGGTCCCCGCTTCTCCGCTTCGCTCCAAACCGGGGACCCCTTCCTCGACACACCACAACACAAATGTGCAGGGTGGGGCCAGGTGCAGAGTGAGCGTTGGGGGCGAGCGGGCGGCCAGGGTGTGAGATAGCTGATGGAAAACGAAGGAGGGCAACCTGGGGGCGATGGAGCTGGGTTGATGCTGGGGACGGTGTGCCTCGGGGCATGATGCGGGATGGTGTGCTCGGTGATCTTGTGGCGGGCGTGGGCTGCTGGTGGCATTTGGGAGGAACGGACGGGAGGCACGCCGGGCGGTCCGGCGTGCAGTGACCGGCGAGCTGAACTCGCCTTCCCGCGGGCGGCCTGATGGTGGTTCCGCCTTCGGCTTCACGCTCCCGCGGGTACTCCCTGGCGGGGGGCCGCCCGCTTCTGCTCCCAGGGGTAGATCAACGAGGCTCCCGGCGTTGCGGGTGACTGTGGCCATCTCGGCTCCACGGCTCTTGTCGATCCGACGCTTCAGTCGGGGCCTGGACGTACGGCCCGGAGCGCTGCTGGGCGAGGCCACGACCGAGTCGGGGGCGATGCGTGATAGCCGAAGCTGCGCGCCCCTAGCCCGTTCGATTATAGTCCGACGGTCGGAATGGCTCAGTGCAACAAAGATCGTCAGTTACGCTTGGTGAGAAGAACATTGTCCGCACACACTTCATTGTTTGTGCTCGTTCTGTGCACCGTTCTGGTCGGCTGCCCACCCGCATGAGGGGTTTGGCCGGGCTGATCGGCGTGCTTGGCCTGATCTTCGCCGCCGGTTGCTCTGCGAAGACAGCGACAGGGAGCGAGACGCATCAGTCCTCATCCTGCATACCGCCTGCGTTCAGGCTCTTTGGACCCCAACCGGCGCTCCCCAAGGAACTCTCGACCCCGTTGGAAGCCACGATCCTATCTAGCTTCGCCATCTTTCGCAGGGGAGCGCTGCCGAGCGAAGAGCTTCCTGGGGTGAGTCCGGTGGGCGGCGGGTTGGACCATGTGCTCTCCAGGGACTACGAGCTCTCAGGCTTCTATCCCGCCTATCTCCGCCAGGTGAGGCGGCTCCCCGACGGCCGACGCTATTTCGTGATCCCTGCCTTCGCACGGCCCGAAGCGGTACCCCTGGCGCGCTGTTTCCGGGCCGGGGTGCGACGCAGATTGGTCCAGCAGCAGCACCGACGTCTGACCGAGCCCGTCTACTGCATCATCGAGGTAGGTGGCAGCAGAGAAGCACCCGTTCCCGGATGCGAGCCCTTCGCCCAGGTCGCCGAAAGCTTTCAGGCCTTCCATGTGAGCGACTTCCTCGGAGAACCGACCATCGAACTCGTACCGGACGGCATCGCCTCGGTGCGAATCGTCTATCCAAGCCACGTCCAGGTCGTTGCATCCGTGAGCGAAAACGCATTCCTGCTCACGCCGCCGCCGACGCCGCGTTCTCGTCTGGACGTATACCTCAGGCGACTGGCGCGCAAAATCGGCGAGGGCGATCGTCTCCCCAAGGCTGAGCGCGAAAGAATCACCCGCCAGTACAACAAGGCTTATACCGGCACTTACCCGACAAGGATCGAGTGGCTCGACAGCGCTGGAGGACTGGTGCGCGCCATCAGCCCGCCCACCGCTGAAAGCGACTCCGCGACCTCGGTCGGCGATCTCCGCGCCCCCATCGGAGGATGACCAGCCGGGGGCGAACGGCGCCGCCGCCGCCGCGTCCGTAGATCAACTGGGCTCCGGCGGTGCGGGTGGCCCCGGGCAACCCTGGCTCCCCGCGGTCGCGGTCGGCATCGAGCCGCCTGGGCGTCGTGGCAGTGGGCGCGCGAGGGATTCGCTTGCTCGGAGGGGGCCGTGCTCGGCTTACCTACAGAGAACCGATGCGACCCCACGGGCACAGACGAACATGAGCGCGGGCGCCCTGGAGCTGCAAGTCCCCGATGCGTTCGTGCAGGCCATCGCCGAGCGCGTAGTCGATCTGCTCGCCGACAGCCTCGCAGGAGGAGGCCAGCCGGAGCCCTGGATCGGCGTGGAGCAGGCAGCGGAACACCTCGCCTGTCCGACGAGTCGCATCTACGACCTGGTGAGCCAGCAACGCCTCACGCCGCGCCGCGACGGGCGCAGGCTCCTCTTCAAGCGTTCGCACCTTGACGCAGCGATCGAGGCCCCGGCGTGAGGATCGCCGTCTCATGCCCGCCGACCTCGACGCCTACGTGGAAGCGCTCGGGCCGCACGAACGGCTCTATCGAGTGGAGCCCAGCCAGAGCGTGCCTAACGCTCGGATTCCACGGCTGCCGCCAACTCCATAAGCGACACGCCCAGCGCGTCGATGACTCGGCACACGCTGTCCCAGCTCGGAGCCGTCTGCGCGTTCTCGATCTTCGCCAGCGTTGCAACGGCGATCCCGGCGTGCCACGCAACCGCCTCTTGCGTCATCGGGTGCTCCTCGCGCAGCCGTTTGAGCACGGTGGCCAGGGCTTGGTCTGGAGCAGGCGAGCGCGGCACATCGGCACCTTCTCACGGTGCAGTCGTAGGCGCCATGCCTTCTTTTACCCCTCATTGACGCGGGCTTATCTAAGCGCTACGCTGTCCGGGACAAAACATCATGGCGCCCGCGACAGCAGGACTGCCCGGGCGCCGTGGCACCGAGGAGCGTGAACTCCAAGGCGCGTCAGACACCCTACCGATACGGGCCGGTGTCTTCCTCGCCATAAAACCGCCCCCGGGGCCTCCAACGACAAGGAGGAACCGAAGATGACCGATGAGCAGCAGGGTTGGACCGATGAGGAGCAGATCGAACGCGCGATCGTCCTACAGGTGTTCCGCGATGACCACCCGGAGCGCTGGACACGAGCGGAGCTGGAGAACGAGGTCTTCGACTTCGACCCCTTGACCATCGACGAAGCGCTCACCCGGCTGGCAGCCGACGGCGTCGTGATCCTCGACGGCGAGCAGGTGCGGGCGTCCGCGTGTGCCCGGCGCATAGACGCGCTGGAGCTGACTCGATATGAGCGCCACCGTCATCGAGCCGTTGAACGAGCTGCGCAAGTTCGAGCCCGTCTCCGACGCGGTGGTGCTCGCCGCGCTCGACCGCGCGGAACGCCACCGCAGGGGCACGGGCGAAGGCGTGATGGGGTCCACCCTCGCGGAGCACCTTGGGTTCGTCCGCGGCCCCTGGACCGCGCGCGGCCTGCGGCCCCAGCTTGACGCGCTCATCAAGGCCGGGGCGCTTGAGCGTGTGAAGCGCCAGGGGATGGTCCGGCTGGTGTTGACCGAGAAGGGACGCACACAGGCGGCACGAGCACGCCAGACCGTCGCCCTGCCGGAGTCCCCGCAGCATCGGCTCTGGAGGCAGACCCGCAGGAAAGCGGTCGAGCGGATCGACGGGCTCCGCGAGGACGCCCACCGGGCGGTGCAGGACGCCGGCCGGCTGCTCGACGCGGGGGAGGCCGACTCCGAGGCGTTGTTCCTTCTTGCGGTGCGTCTGAGGGCGGTGTTGCAGTATCTCGGGTGCGCGACGTACTGCGCGAGGGAGTGGGCCGAGCCGGATGATGCCCGCGCCGACATAGAAGACGATGCGCCGGCGTATCGCCTGTCCCGACGCTCGACGGTTGGCTGGGGGCGCTTGACGGGACCGGGCACGGAGGGCGAGGTGTGATGGCTGAGCGCGGACGGGAGCGGGTCGCGCTAGGGCAGACGATCCGCCGCGAACGTCAAGCCCGGCAGCTATCGATCGAAGCGCTCGCGTTCGAGGCCGGGGTGTCCGTGGCGCGCCTTGGCCGGATCGAGCGGGGGCAGGGCAGTCCCAAGGTGAGCGAACTGCTCGCGCTGTCGAATGTCCTCGGCGTTACGCTCGGGGACCTCATGGTCGCCGCCTGGGGGGAGGCGTGATGGCCGAGCATGACGGCAACTCCTACGACGCCTATACGGCCGAGCGCGCGCGGCTGCTGAAGGTGTTCGGGAGAACCTGCGCGGCCTGCGCGAGCGGCGGGAACTCGCGCAGGAAGGGCTCGCGGAAGTCGCCAACGTCCACCGCAACGAGATCGGCATTCTTGAGCGGGGGCAGTGCGAGCCGGGCCTTCTCACGCTGTTGATCCTCGCGGACGCGGTGGAGGTCCAGCTGAAGGGTCTGACGGAAGGGGTGCCCGCGCCGAGGGAGCGCAGGCCCGCGAGACACCCCAAAAGGGGCTGGCCACGAGGCGCGACCGAAGGCGAGGCGTGATGGCCCGGCATGACGCCTACACGGTCGAGCACGCCCGGCTGCTGCTCGCGTTCGGGGAGAAGCTGCGCGCTGAGCGCGACCGCCTGAACGTCTCGCAGGAAACGTTGGCGGATATCGCCAACGTCCACCGGACCCATCTTGCCGCGCTTGAGCTGGGGAAGCGGGACCCGCGCCTCACGATGCTGCTGATCCTCGCCGACGCGCTGGAGGTCGCGCCGGGCGCCCTGCTCGAAGGTCTGGCCGTACCGACGGAGCGCAAGGCCCCGACGCACTTCAAGCGCGGGCGACTCGCACCCGAGGCGGTGCAGCGGCAAGTTCGAGCAGGACGCGAGCGACCCGCGGCTCTCGACGGTCCTGCGCCTCGCTCGCGGCGTGGGCGTGAAGTCCGCGAGCTGGTACGGGCTGGACGGGAGGTGCTGGCAGTGACGACCAAAGGGAGCAGATGACGACATGGCTTCGAAGCGTGAAAAGACCAAGACTCAGGGCATCTACAAGTGCGGCGAGCGTTACGCATTCAGCTACCGGGTTGACGGACAGCAGCGGTGGGAGTCCCGCCGTACTCTTGATGAGGCCCGCCGGGCGCGGCGAGCGCGGACAGCGGACATCGACCGCGGCGAGTTCGAGTCCCGCTCTCGCCTGACGCTGCGTGAGTATGCGCTGGAGTGGGTGGAGCGCTATCAGGGCCGCGGCCGGCGTGGGTTCCGTGACCACACACGCGAGGAATACCGCCGGCAGCTTGAGCAGTACGTGTTCCGGTACTTCTCGAAGGGCGCGAAGCTCACGGAGATCACCCCGTCGAAGGTCGCCGGGTTCGTCGCGTGGCTGTGCGACCCCGCCAAGCAGAACGGCCGGGCGCTCAGCGACAGCACGATCCGCAACATCATCAAGCCGCTGCGGGCGTGCCTGGCGAGCGCTGTGCGCGAGGGCCTGATTCGCTCCAACCCCGCCCGGGATGCGGACATGCCGCACCGGCCGACCGCCGAGGGCTCCGAAGAGGAGGTCCGGGCGATGACCCGCGACGAGCTGGAGACGCTGCTCGCGCTGTTCCCGGAGCGCTGGCGGTTGTTCTTCGCGCTCCTTGCCGCTACGGGCCTGCGGATCAGCGAAGCGGTGGCGCTCCAGTGGCGGCACCTGGAACTCGACGGGCCGGTCCCGCACGTCAAGCTGCGCCGGGCGCTCGTCAAGGGGAGCATGGGGCCGCTCAAGAGCCGCTACGCCCGCCGGGAGGTCCCCCTGAGCCATTCGCTTGTGCTGGCACTGCGCGAGCACCACAAGGCTACGGAGTGGCCCGGGGATGAGGACCCCGTGTTCGCCGCATCCAACGGGGGATGCCTGGACGCCGAGAACCTGCGTCGCCGGACGCTCAAGCCGACCCGTGAGGAGGCGTGTCTGGAGTGGGTCGGATTTCACACCTTCCGCCACACCTGCGCAACGCTGCTGTTCGCTGAGGGACGCAACGCGGTACAGGTGCAGCGGTGGCTCGGCCACCACTCCGCGGCGTTTACGCTCGCCACCTACGTCCACCTGCTCGACGGCGACATCGGGCATCCGCTGGAGTTCCCCGGGCGTAACGGAGGCGTAACAGACCCCACAGAACTCCACGCCACCACGCCGGAGAGCGCCTGGGCGGATGCCCTGCACTAGAACCAAAGCAGCCGATCCCGAGGCACCCCACGACACGCGCGATTCCGCCTTTCAAGCCGCAGGTCGGGGGTTCGATTCCCCCCAGGCGCACTGCAAGAGAGTCCTGCAAACGCGGGGCTTTTTTGTTGCTGGAGGGCCGCGGAAGCGGTTGCCAAAAGGCGGGGTGTAAACGGAAGTGCAAACATGCCGCACGCTGGGGGATGCCGGAGCCCCTACACGCCGTGTCCGGCGTCGCGCAGCGCGTCGAGTAGGTCGCCGGTCGTGAAGACCTCGATACGGGCGTCGGTGTGGTCCTTGTCTTGGGTCCAGACCGGGAGGTAGAGCTTGAGCGCGAGCGCGACGGTCGGCCAGTCGTCGGGGTCGCGGTCCGCGATGCGCTGCTCGGCCTCCTCGCGGTGATTCTCGTACTCGCTCCCGGCCTTCCACTCGATCGGCATGACCTGGAGCGCTGCGAACAGCAGAGCGGGGTCGAGGTCGCGCTTTGACGCGAGGCGCGGAATGTGCCGGGCGATCTCTTGGGCTACGGCATCCGCGGCGATGCAACGCGGTCCGTGCTCGGAGGCGATCACCAGGCGGGCGCGCCCGCCGATGAGGGCCGAGAGGACGACGTTCGCGTCAGCTACGACTGCGGGAGGCAGCGAAATCGCCGAGCACCTCTGGCTCGTTGATGCCCTTCGCCTTCAGCTCGGCGCCGATCTGCTCTGATAGGCGCAAGAAGACCTCGCGGCGAACCTCGACCGGCAGCTCCGGCGTATCCCATGGGAGGAAGAACCCTGCGGGGGTGCCTTCGCGTGTCACGAGGATCACGTCGTCGGAGCGGAACATCTCCGTCGCGTGGTCGCGGAAGTCGCGCACGGTCACGACCTTCATGTGGGCACCTCGGTGGTCACGAGTCGATTGTAGCGCCTTGTGGGAGGGCTCCTCCACGACCTGCAAAGGCCGCACTCAGTTGGGCAGGTGCCCAACTAGCTCAAAAGAGCCCAACCTTTGGAGGTGCCATGACGCACACACAGATACGTGACCTATCCAACCGTCGCCGGTTTGGCCGGCATCGCGTCGCGCCGGCATTGGGGCACGCGAGAGATTCGCTTGCGCGGCGGGGGCGGTGCTCGGCTTACTTACAGAGAGCCGATGCGATTTCCCAGGCACAGACGATGAACGCGGGCACTCTGGAGCTGCAAGTCCCCGATGTGTTTGTGCAGGCCATCGCCGAGCGCGTCGCCGAGCTGCTGGCCGACAGCCTCGCGGGAGGGAGCGCGCCGGAGCCCTGGATCGGTGTGGAGCAGGCCGCGGAGCACCTTGCGTGTCCGACGAGCCGCATCTACGATCTGGTGAGCCAGCGACGCCTCACGCCGCGCCGGGACGGGCGCAGGCTGCTGTTCAAGCGCTCGCACCTTGACGTAGCGATCGAAGCTCTGTCGTGAATCCCACCGTTCGCACCCAGCGCTACAAAAGGAGGAACCCCTGATGGCCGCTCTGACGATCAAGACGAAGCACCCCGGCATCTACAGGCGGGGCTCCCGCTACATGATCGCCTACCGCGAGAACGGCAAGCAGCGCTACGAGACATTCAGGACCCTCGATGAGGCCCGTCGCGCGAAGGCCGCGCGGGCGACCGATATCGAGCGGGGCGAGTTCGACGGGCGTTCCCGGGTGACGCTGCGCGAGTACGCGTTGAGTGGGTGGAGCACTACCAGGGCCGCGGCCGTCGCGGCTTCCGCGATCACACCCGCGAGGAATACCGTCGCCAGCTTGAGCAGTACGTGTTCCGGTACTTCCCGAACGGCGCGAAGCTCACGGAGATCACCCCGTCGAAGGTCGCCGGGTTCGTCGCGTGGCTGTGCGACCCCACCAAGCAGAATGGCCGGGCGCTCAGCGACAGCACGATCCGCAACATCACCAAGCCGCTGCGGGCGTGCCTGGCGAGTGCGGTGCGCGAGGACCTGATCCGTTCCAACCCCGCCCGGGACGTGGACATGCCACATCGTCCGACCGGCGAGGGCTCTGAAGATGAGGAGGTTCGGGCGCTGAGCCGCGACGAGCTGGCGACGCTGCTGGAGCTATTCCCCGACCGCTGGAGGCTGTTCTTCGCGCTGCTCGCCGCCACCGGCCTGCGGATCAGCGAAGCGGTGGCGCTCCAGTGGCGCCACCTGGAGTTGGACGGCCCCACGCCGCACGTCAAAGTGCGGCGTGCGTTCGTGAAGGGCAGCATGGGACCGCTCAAGAGCCGCTATGCGCGCCGGGAGGTTCCGCTCGACTACCCGCTGGTGCTGGCGCTCCGCGAGCATCGCGAGGCCACGGAGTGGCCGCAGGACGACGATCCCGTGTTCGCCGCATCCAACGGAGCGTGCTTGGACGCGGAGAACCTGCGCCGCCGTGTGCTCAAGCCGACCCGCGAGGAGGCGTGCCTGGAGTGGGTCGGCTTTCACACGTTCCGCCACACCTGCGCGACGCTGCTGTTCGCGGAGGGTCGCAACGCGGTCCAGGTCCAGCGGTGGCTCGGACACCACTCCGCCGCATTCACGCTCGCCACCTATGTCCACCTGCTCGACGGCGATGTCGGCGAGCCGCTGAATCTCCCCGAGAGTGCAAACAAAATGCAAACATGCTCCACGCCAATCCACGCCACGACACCGGAGAGCGAGCGAACGGATTCCCTGCACTAGAGCCAAATCGCCCGACTCAGGATACTTGAAAGCAGGCCATATCCAGCCTTTCAAGCCGCAGGTCGGGGGTTCGATTCCCCCCAGGCGCATCTCTGCGAGGCATGACACGGCTCCTCTCGGCGGGATGTACGTGATGACAATTTTGTGCTCACGCGCTGCCGGCCGAGCGTTGGAGCTGGCGCCCTGCCCGCCCTGCGGGGAGACAGGGCGGGCAGGTGGCCAGTTGTGGCCGCGGTAGGGGGAACGCGGCTTGCTCGCCGATGGCGGGGGATGAGATCGCCACCGAACGTTTGATTAGGTACTCGCTCGGATGGGATCCTCTGCGAGTGACAGCGGCTGAGGTCATTTGGCGAGCGCGAAAGATCCTCGCTCGTGTTTTCAGGAGCAACCGATACCGAGAGGCGCCACCGGGGAGGGGATGTTGATTGAGCGCTTCGCTGAGGCTTGCGATGATGGCTCCTGACGCGTGCGTTACGACGTTCGACCGTTCAGGTCGATACAAGAACGCCGGCCGGGTGTCGGAGCCGGAAAACCAGAGCCCGCCAAGATCTAAGGCGAGCGGACATCTATTCTAGCACTGCTATCCAGCAGCGTAGCTCCCCCTTGAGCCTTGTCATGAGTTACCGCGAGACCGAGCACCTGCGTGTCCTGATCGCCAACGAGCGCAAGGACCGCCTGGCACTCGTCGCTTCGATCGTCGTTGGGCTCGGCCACGAGGTGATCGCACGCGAGATCGACGTCGAGGACGTCGGCTCAGCGACCGCCAGAGAGCGCCCCGACGTCGCACTCGTAGGATTGGGCGATAGCCCAGAGCACGCCCTCGCACTAATCGAGAAGATCGTGCGTGAAGCCGCCTGCCCGGTGATCGTCCTGCTCCACGCCCGCGACCCTGAGTTCATCAACGAGGCATCCAAGCGAGGCGTATTTGCGCACATCAGCGATGCAGACATCGATGACTGGCAGAGCGCGATCGACATCGTGCTTAGGCGCTTCGCCGAGTACCAGGACCTCCAGGGGGCATTCGGGCGCCGCGCCCTGACAGAGCGCGCGAAGGGGATTCTGATGGAGCGCCACGGTATCGACGAGGCGAGCGCTTTCGAGATGCTGCGCCAGCAGTCCCGTATCGATAACCGCAAGCTAATCGACCTGGCCAAGGCGGTCGTCGACGGCCACCGTCTCCTGCCCCGCGAGCCCCAGGCTCCATCTCAATCCTGACGCTCACTCAAGCGCCAGCATCGAGGCGCGTCAGAGCGCCCACGGCCGCGGCGGCCTGCGGGTGCAGCCTGTCATCATGTCATCACTACGCGCGCGCGCTGGCTGTAGCGCCCAGGACACAGGCACGCCCGGCTGCCTTGGCGCGGTAGAGGGCCTCGTCCGCCGCGCGCGACACGGCACCCAGATCGCGCCCGTCGAGTGGGTACTCGGCGACGCCTGCGCTGAAGCTCACATGCAACGTCCCCCGGCTGCCGGTGAACTCCTCCTTGCCGAACCGCCCCAGCGTGTCGGCGAGGCGATTCACGCCGTTCTGGCGCGTCATGCCGTACATGCCGACGATGAACTCCTCCCCGCCCCAGCGTCCCACTACGTCATTGCCGCGAAAGTCGCGCCGCAGGTGCTCGCCGAGGCGTCGCAGCGCACTGTCCCCGACGGGATGGCCGTAGCGGTCGTTGACGAGCTTGAAGTGATCGACGTCGAGCATCGCCACCGACAGGGGCTCCGAGTAGCGATCCGCGAGCGCAGCGAGCTGCGCCAGGCTCTCGTCCGCCTTGGCCCGGTTGGCCAAGCCGGTGAGATGGTCTGTCTCTGCTTGGGAGCGATAGAGACGGACGCGCTCCAGGCGATTGGCAACCCTGCTGAGGAGCTCTGCTCCGCTGATCGGCTTGGCGATGTAGTCGTCGGCGCCTGCGTCAAACACCTCTTCGACCGTCACCGCGTCGATGTGGGCGGTCGCGAAGATCACGGCGATACCGCTCCAGCGAGGGTCGTTGCGGACGGTGCGACACAGTTCGGGGCCGTTGATGCCCGGCATGTCGACGTCGAGGATCAGCAACTCGGGCGCCACCTCCTCCAGCTTCTCCCAGAAGCGCAGGGGATCGGCGAGGGTCGACACCTCCAGGTCATGGGGCCGCAGGAGCGCGCGCATGGCCTCGAGTGTCGCGGGGTCGTCGTCCACGACGAGCACCCGTGTGGCCGCGAGGCGATCGCGTGCAAGGAACTGCTCGACGGCGTCCAGCACCTCGCCCGGCAGCAGCGACTTGGGCAGGAATGCGCGGCTGCCGCACCGTGCTGCCTTGACACGATCGGTGAAAGCGCCGGTGCCGGTGAGCACGAGCACGGGGATCGGCGGCCTCGCCGCGCTCAGTTCCGAGAGCAGCGTGTAGGCATCCGTCATGCCGTCGGGCGGAAAAGTGAGATCGAGCAGCACGATCGTCGGCGGGCGCTCGGCGCACAGCACGCGCGCCTCCTGTGGGCTGGCGGCTGTGTCGCAGCCCACCCCTCGTGAGGTCGCCGCCACGGCGATGCGCTCGCACAAGTTTTGGTCGTCGTCGACGACCAAAACCTGCAGCCGGTCGCCCGCAAGCTCGATGTGCTGTGTACCCGAGGACGCGAGCGCCTCGCCCTGCAGATCTCTATAGATAACGGCGATCAGCTTCGACATCTCCGGCGCACGCGCCGGGTGGGGATGGGCGAGCTCGAGCTCGAGCTCGCGTGCCGCTTCGCAGGCGCGAGTGAAGCCGAACGTCCCGACCGACCCGATCAGCGAGTGGGCGGCGCGGCTCGCCTCGAGGCGCAGCTCCTCGCCGAGCTCGGCCGCGGTCAGTGCGCGCACAGCGCGCTCGATCAGGCCCACACGCTCCAAGGCTCCCGCGCGATGCTTGCGCCAGATCGCGAGCAGGGCGTCCTCGGTCGAGGTCGTGGCTGGATTGTCCCGACTCCCGCTGGCCGGCGCCGGTGGCGGGGGCAGTGAGCCGCGTTCTGGATCTGGCCTCACGCAGGCCACGCGAGAAGCTCAGTTACTTGAAGAGAGAGATCGGATATTTTGAATGGCTTTGCGATGACCCCGACGATCGTGGTGCGTCCTAAGCGCTCATCGTCCTCGAGCCGGTCGTCTGCGGTAAGCAGGACAATCGGGAGCGAGCTCAACGCGGGGATCGCATGCAGCCTCTCGGCGACGGCGATGCCGTCCATGCCGGGCATCACCACGTCGAGCAGGATCGCATCGAACCGCTCTGACACAGCTCGCTCGATTCCCTCCTCGCCAGAGGCCGCCGTCGCGATCTGCCATCCGCCGATCTCGCCCAGCGCGAGCTTCGTTGCCTCGCGGATCAGCGCCGAATCGTCGATGACGAGGATCTTGCGGATGGGTGCTGCCACGAGGGTCTCGATGGGGAAAGTGTCGGCGGAGAAGGACATGGCTCTCCGTCAACCTTCGACAGCGCACGACATCTTGATGAGTCGGATCATGCCGTTTTTCTAGATACACGATGTATGCACATAAAAACGAGTAGTAAACCGCGGTGAAGTATGCGGAATACCCGCAATCATCCATGTAGAATCCCCAGACCAAGCTCGATCGGGTTACAGAAAGGCTTCACGGCTACCGATACAGCTCACGTGCGTACCTCCCTCGGTCAGCGGCTGAACGCTCCGACGCGACGGATCGCGATTGCCGGTGCGCTGATCGTAGTTCTGGTCGGCACGGCGATCGGCGTGACGCTGTGGCGCTTTGGAGCCAGCTCGGCAAAATATGAAGCGACGCTGAAGAACACCGCCACCCTCACCGAAACGGCCGCAACGCGGACGGCCGTGTACGACATCCTGAACGCCGCGCGACCGCTCACAGCGGGCGGGAGCCCCGCGGAGATCACCGCGCTGCGCGAAGCCGACGCCGAGCTCGATCACACACTGGTCTCGCTCCTGCATTACACAACCGACACGCCGCTCGAGCAGACGGCATTGGGCCGCGCTCACGGGAGCGCCGCCGCACTGGGAGTCACCGTGGCCGCCCTGGCACGGAACGCGGGAACCCCGGCCGCCGCCGTAGAGGTCGACCGCATCGCACGTCTGCTCGACCACGTCGACCGTCAGCTCGACGTGATGGTCGCCACAGAGAACACCCAGAATCAGAGCGACCAGCGCTCGGCGCAGGCCAGTGCACATTCTGCGCTGCTCCTGTCACTGCTCGCCGGAGGGCTCGCCATCCTGTGCACCGCACTGCTCACCCTCTACACCGTGCGTCTGACCCGTCGTCTGCTCACGCAGATACGCACGACCTCGAGTACCCTCACCGAGGCCACGAACGAGATGCGCGCGGCGACGCTGGAGGCGGCCGCTGCCACGAGCCAGCAGTCCGCGGCGATTTCCGAGGTCGCGGCCACGCTCGAGGAGCTCAGCGCGAGCGCGGCGGCGATTGCCAACAACGCGCAGATCACCGCGACTGAGGCGCTCGAGACCGGCGAGCGCAGCCAACAGATCGGTCAGGTGCTCGAGCTGATCAACGGAGTCGCCGAGCAGACCAACCTGCTCGCACTCAACGCGGCGATCGAGGCAGCGCGGGCCGGCGATGCGGGGCGCGGGTTCGCCGTCGTGGCCGGCGAGGTGCGCAAGCTCGCCGAGCGCACCGTGCACTCGACGGAGTCGATCGGTCAGATCGCCACGGGTATCCAGGAGAAGAGCAACTCCACGATTCTCGCCACCGAGCAGAGCATGGCGGCGACCGACAACCAGAAGGACGCCGCCGCGCAGGCGGCTACCACGATGGTGGAGATCCGCCGGGCGGCCGAGCAGCTGGCGGCCGAGCAGCAGCTGCGCGCCGGCACCTCCGAGCGCGTCGAGGAGCTCGTGCGCGGCCTGGAGCAGATGCTCGAGCGCTATGGGCTGCGGGCCGCAAACGGCCACGCGGACACGGCGGTCCGCTGATCGAGGGCGGCGTCCTGTGAATGGAGTCAAGATACGTGTGCGGGTGGGTGCTGAGCAGTATGCGCTGCCCGTCGAGCACGTCCACGAGGTGGTCGATCTCGGTGAGCTGACGCCAGTCCCGGGGGCGGCCGATAGCGTGCTCGGGCTGCACAACCTGAATGGTGAGATCGTCCCGGCTTTCGATCTCGCGAGGATCCTTAGGATCGAGCCTGACGGCCACCGATCGGAGCTCGACCGATCAAAGATCGGCCAGCCGCGTCTACTCGTCACCGATTGTGACGGGCGGCGTGCGGCGTTGGCGGTCGATGAGGTGATCGACGTGGGTCCGCTCGCCGGCACCCTGCAGGAGTCCGAGTCGCCGCATCTGCTTGGGAGCACGGTCATCGACGGGTCGATGGTCGGGGTGCTCGCCGTGGACGCCCTGTTTGACTCGCTCGCCTCGGAGGACGGGTGATGGCCGCCGCCGACGTTCCCGTGGAGCTCGTTCAGATCTTCCGCGAGGAAACCGCCGAGCACCTGGATGGGATGGATGCCTGCCTGCTCGCCGTCGAGGCTGGACAGGCCTCTGACCAGACGACGGACGCGCTGTTCCGCCACGCCCATTCGATCAAGGGCGGCGCCGGCATGGTCGGCCTGCGGGAAGCCGGCGCGATCGCCAACGCGATCGAGGATGTGCTGGAGAGAGCACGCGCGTCCGGTTTCCTCTCCCCTCAGCTGACCGAGCCCCTGCTGCGCGCGACAGACGCGTTGCGCCACGCGGTTGCCGGTGAGCACGGGGTGGCGTTGGCTGTTGTCCAGGCACTCGCGATCAGTGCCTCGGCGAGCGCGCCACCGCCGCAGAGAGCGCCGCCGGCGGCCAACGTGACACCGACAGAGAGCGGGACACCGGCGAACGGCGGAGCTCCGCTCGAGGGCGCGCCACTGGAACATCAAACGGTTGAGCCCCAACACCGCGCGGTCGAGCACAGAAAAGCGGGGGGTGACGCCCAAAAAAATGACGTCACGAGGTTCCGCTCGATCCGGGTCGCAGCGGACAGCGTCGACCGGGTGCTCGACACCGTCAGTGAGACTGTCCTCCACCACCGGCGCTTGGAGCACATGCTCGATGGCGCTCCATGTGCAGCCGACGAAGCGATCGAGCAGGAGGTGGACCGTGGGGAGCGCCTGCTCAATGAGTTGCAGGAGACGGTGCTCGAGCTGCGCATGGTGCCGTTGAGTTCGATTACCGGCCCGTTGCCGCGGGCCGCGCGCGACCTTGCGGCCGCTGAAGGCAAGCAGGTCGACCTGGAGATCACCGGCGCCGAGACGCAGCTCGACCGGGTCCTGCTCGACGGCATGTCCGAGGCGATCAACCATCTGCTGCGCAACGCGATCGCGCACGGCATCGAGCCGCCCGATGTGCGCGAACGCGCTGGCAAGCCTCGTCGCGGTTCGCTCGAGCTGCATGCAGAGCCGCGCGGTGGGCAGGTCGCCATCGAGGTTCGCGACGATGGAGGCGGCGTCGCGCCCGACGCGCTCGCCGAGGGCGTCCGCCGGGGTTCGCTCGTAGACGTGCTTGCAGAGGCTGGGTTCTCCACGGCCGAGGGCGTCAGCGAGATCGCCGGTCGCGGCGTGGGGCTCGACGCGGTCAAGCGCCAGGTCGAGTCGGTCGGCGGAAGCCTCGCGATCGATACCGAGCCAGGTGGGGGCACGTCCACAACGTTGCTGCTGCCGGCCACCCTCGCGCTGCTGCGTGTGCTGGTCGTCAAGCGTGGGGGCCAGCGGTTCGGGCTTCCGCTGGCGAGCGTCACCGAGGTGATCGCGGTGGAGCGGGTGATGGTGCTCGGTGGACGGTCGTCGATCCTGGTGGGCGAGGAGTCCCTACCGCTTTCCGATCTGGCGCCCGTGATCGGCATGGTTGCACCCGACCTGCCGGAGCTCTCCCGGGCTTTGGTGGTGGAGGCGACCAACGGGCGCCTCGCCGTCGCCTGCGAGGAGGCAATCGTCGAGCAGGAGGTCGTCGTCCAGCCACTCGGCCGCTCGCTGGCCGGGGTGTCGGGCTATCTCGGCGCCGCGATCCTCGGCGATGGGGCAGTCGTGCTTGTGCTCGACCCGGCATATCTCGTTCGCCGCGCGCCGCGCGCCTCGGCTGCGATCCGAGTCGGTGCCGCCGCCGCGCTGAGGGCTAGGCAGGCACCGAAGATTCTCGTCGTCGATGATCAGTTCACGGTGCGCGAGTTGCAACGCAGCATTCTCCGCGCGGCTGGATATCGCGTCGAGGTCGCCTGCGACGGTCGCGAGGCACTGGACGCGCTGGGTGCCAAGGCCGATTTCGACATCGTCGTGACGGATCTGCAGATGCCCGAGATGGACGGGCTCGCACTGCTGGGGGCGATTCGGGCAGACCCCGATCGCTCGTCGCTGCCAGTCATCGTCGTCACCTCACGTGGCAGCGACGAGGACCGCAAGCGAGGTGCGCAAGCGGGCGCGGATGCCTACATCGTCAAGGACGAGTTCGACCAGCAGGCGCTGCTGGAGGCCGTCAAGCGCCTCGTGGGAGCGCAATGAGCAAGTCGGCCGCTGGGGATCTGCCGATCCCGGATCCTCATCAGGGCTCGGGAGGTCGCTCCGCGTGGCCGCGCAGCGAAGTGATCGGCATTTGTGCCTCGACAGGTGGACCGCGGGCGCTGGCGGATGCCCTTGGGCGGCTCCCGGCCGATTACAGAATCCCGATTCTGGTGGTCCAGCACATGACGCCGGGCTTTATCGCCGGGCTGGTGAGGTGGCTGGACGGGGAGCTCGCCCTTGCAGTGCACCTGGCGGACGACGACCAGGAGCTTGCGGCGGGCGTCTGGTTCGCGCCCGATGGGGCGCACCTGAAGCTCGAACCGACCCGCCGCCTGGGACTCGACGCCGACACGATCGTCGGCAATCACCGTCCCTCGGGAGACATGCTGCTCTCCAGCCTTGCCCGCGCCGCGGGAGCGAGGGCGGTGGCTGTGGTGCTGACCGGGATGGGACGTGACGGTGCGGAGGGCTTGGCGGATGTGGCTGCCGCAGGCGGACGGACGATCGCCCAGGACGAGCAGAGCTCGGGTGTCTACGGGATGCCACGGGCCGCCGCGGAGTGTGGAGCAAAGACGGTGCTCACCCCCGTGGCGATCGGCGACGAGCTTGCGGCGCTGGACCAGACGAGGGCCCGGCGATGAGCGTCGCGCTGAGTGAGGTCGCGCGCATGATCCAGCGTGAGAGCGGGATCATGTTGGGGCCATCTCAGCTCCCCTCGCTCCAAGCCGCCATCGCCAGGGTCGATCGCGAGCTTACGGCCGAGGCGCTGCTCGATGGGGTGGTTTCGGCAGAGACCGTCCGGCGGCTGATAGACGAGGTCACCATCCGCGAGACCTTCTTCTTCCGGCATCGGTCGGAGCTGGAAGCGATCGAGTGGTGCTCCCTGCTCGAATCCGCCCGCGCTCATGGATCGGGCGTCGTGCGGGTATGGGTCGCCGGGTGCGCCTCGGGCGAGGAGGCCTACACGGTCGCGATCCTCGCATGCGAGGCGTTTGCGTGCGCTTCCCCACCGGTGCGCGTGCTCGCAACCGACATTGCGCCTACCGCGCTCAAGCAGGCGCTTGCAGGCCACTACGGCGTGCGTGCCGTGAGCACCCTGCAGGGAGGGGTCCGTGAGCGCTACTTCTCAAACCTTCACGGGGTGAGCTGCGTGGGCGAGCGGCTGCGCGCACTCGTCGAGTTCCGCCGACACAATCTCGTGCGCGACCCGATACCCCCGGCTGGCGAGCAGCCGTTCGATGTCATCCTCTGCCGCAACGTCCTGATCTACTTCGACCGACCGACAGTCGAGCAAGTCATAAGAGCACTTGAGAGCGCTCTGGCCCCAGCCGGCCTGCTCCTGCTGGGTGCAGCGGACCGGCTCTCCCGTCAGAGCTTCCCGAACGCACGAGCTGTTCGACCCAGCGGAGTCGGTCGCCGGACATCGCGTGCACATACACCCCTCTATAAAGCCCCTGTGAAACCCTCCAAGCAGACTCGAACAAGCGCAGACGTCGAGCACTCGCAAAGGATCGGCCCACCGAAGCGGGCGCCGCAGCGCTCCCCGCCAACGCCCGCCGAGGCCATGAAGGCCGCCGATCGTGGTGAACTCGACCTTGCGGTGCAAATCGCCAAGGATGTGCTCGCAGAGAACCCACTGGACTGCCAGGCTCATTTCATCCGCGGCGTTGCCGAGTTCGCGCGCGAGGATGCCCGAGCGGCCGTGGAGCCCTTGCGACGCGCTCTATTTATCAACCCCAACTTCGGCCTCGCGGCCTTCAAGTTGGCGTGCGCGCACGACGCGCTCGGGGAGCTCGGATCGGCACGACGCGCCTACGAACGGACCCTGCGCATCCTGGATCACTGCGCGGCAGAGCAAACAGCACGCTCAGATCAGCTTGATCTGTTCGACATGGCCGCCGCCTGCCACACCCGCCTCCGGGAGCTCTCCGGACAGGCTACATGGCCGATGAGATGATTGCAAACAGCACTCGGCTGCGGCCCGCGCGACTTCTCGGAAACATTGATTGATTCATTGAACTTAAATCTACGGCCACTCGCCGTACATGATTTTCATTGTCGTGCTACTCTTACGCCTTAGGTTGAAAAGGTCTGGGATATGGAATACGACCTAATCACAAAGTCCTGCCGATGAGGCACGGCGTCGCCACCGAGGCTGGGCCCACGGCACGGTCACGGCAGCTGGCGGCGCATACCGCGTTGCTCGATCTGACCCCGGACGCGATCTTCGCGCTGGACGCAGATCGCCGGATCACTTTCTGGAACCGCGGAGCACAGACAACCTATGGTTGGTCGCCCGCGGAGGCGCTCGGCGTGGATCCGCGCGATCTTCTGCAGACGGAGTACCCGATGCCGCTCCAGGAGATCGAGCGGCTCGTCACCGAGACGGGGGGGGGGGAGGGCGATCTGGTGCAGCACGCCAGAGACGGGCGTCGTCTGGTGGTCGAGAGTCGCTGGGCGGCACAGTACGACGAGACGAGGCGGCTGGTGGGGCTGCTGGAGGTCAACCGGGATATCACCGCACGTCTGCAGTCCCAGACGGCGATGCTCGAGCTTGCCCCCGATGCGATCGTGGGTGTTGGTCGCGACGGTCTGATCGTGCTGGTCAACGCGCAGGTGGACGCGTTGTTCGGGTATGCGCGTGAGGAGCTGCTGGGGCAGCCGGTGGAGGTGCTCGTGCCCGAGCGCTTCCGCGACGCGCATCGCTTCCACCGGGTGGGATACTTCGCTGATCCGCGCACGCGGCCGATGGGCGCCGCGTTGGAGCTGTTCGGGCGCCGCTGCGACGGCAGTGAATTCCCTGCGGAGATCAGCCTGTCGAGCATTGAAACCGAGGACGGCACGCTCGCGATCGCCGCGATCCGCGACGTAAGCGAACGCGTGGCGGCGGACCATGAGCGCGAGCGTTTGAAGTCAGAGGCGGAGCGGGAGCGACTTCAGAACAAGCTGCACCAGGCACAGCGCCTGGAGAGTCTCGGACAGTTGGCGGGCGGGATCGCACATGACTTCAACAACCTGCTGGCGGTGATCATCAACTATGCGGCGTTTATTGCAAACGACCTTGACGCTGCTTCCGGCATCGACGGCGATGACCGCTGGCGTGGTACACGCGATGACGTCGAGCAGATTCGCCTCGCGGGTGAGCGAGCCGCGCATCTGACCCACCAGCTGCTCTCATTCGCCCGCCGCGATGTGGCCCAACCGGAGGTCGTCGACGTCAATGATGTCGTCGGCGACATCGAGCAGCTTCTGCGTCGCACGCTCGGGGAGCAGGTCGAGCTTCACAGCTCGCTGGCCGCCGGCCTGCCTTCGGTGCTCATCGACCCGGGCCAGTTGGAGCAGGTCCTGGTCAACCTGGCGATCAACGCACGGGATGCGATGCTCGATGGTGGGGCGCTGCGGATCGACACCGCCAACATGAACGTCGACGAGCACTATGCAGCGTCGCGGCCGGAGCTCTCGCTTGGCCGCCACGTCCGCCTGCGAGTCAGCGATACCGGCGTGGGTATGTCTCCCGAGACGGTGCAGAGAGCCTTTGATCCGTTCTTCACTACCAAGCCGCCGGGGCAGGGAACCGGCCTGGGGCTGGCGACCGTGTACGGGATCATCCAACAGGCCCGTGGACGCTTGCAGATCTACTCCGAGCCCGATGTCGGCAGCACCTTCACGGTCCTGCTGCCGGCAACCGGCCAGGTCACCTCACCCGCAGAGCTGTTGGCGGACTCCCCGGTGCGGCGAGGCGAGGAGACGATCTTGCTTGTCGAGGACGAGCAGGCGCTGCGCGAGGTCACCCGTCGCATCCTGGAGGGAGCCGGCTATCGGGTGATCGTCGCGGAGAACGGTCCCAAAGCGCTTGCGGCGGCCAGCGGGCATGCTGGGTCGATCGACCTGCTGCTCAGCGATGTGATCATGCCGCAGATGCCCGGCCCGCAGCTGGCCAAGCGGCTGCTGGCGGAGCGGCCCTCGCTGCGGGTGCTGTTGATGTCAGGCTTCGCCCAGCCGATCCTCGACTCCGGAGGTCATCTGGACGCTGGTATGGCGCTTATCGAGAAGCCCTTCTCGGGGCCCGGACTGCTCGCGAAGGTCGCCCAGACCCTCGAGCGGATTGGGTGATGGCGGGTGCCGGAGCTGCTGATAGTCGACGACGATGAGGCGCTGCGGCGCTGGGAGGAGCGGGTCGTGCGCGATCAAGGCTACTCTTGCGAGAGTGTGTGCGACGCGCACGCCGTGCGCGATCACCTGCAGCGGAGCTCTTACCAGCTGGCGCTGCTCGACCTCAACATGCCGGGCGAGTCCGGCATGGAGCTGCTCTCTCATATCCGCCGCAGCCATCCCGACGTGGCGGTCCTGATGGTCACCGGCGAGGACAACACCAAGCTGGCGATGACCGCAATCGAGCACGGCGCCTACGGCTATCTGGTCAAGCCGGTCGGAGCCGGCGAGCTGCTCATCAACGTGGCCAACGCTCTCCATCGCAGACGCCTGGAGCTCAAGAACCGCCATCTCGTGGAACACCTTCAGGCCAGTGCAGATGAACGCAGTCAAAAGCTTGAGGAAGCATTGCAGGACCTCAGACTTTCCGAGACCAAGGTGTGGGCCTCCCAAGCTGAAACAATTTTCCGGTTGGCCCGCCTGGTCGAGTTTCGCGATGTGGAGACAGGGCACCACCTGCAGCGCATGAGCCTCTACTGCGAGATCCTCGCCCGCGAGACTGGGTTCCCCGAGCAACGCTGCCAGCTCGTGCGCCTCGCAAGCCAGCTGCACGACATCGGCAAGGTCGCGATCCCTGACAGCATCCTACTCAAGCACGGCAAACTCACCCCGGAGGAGTTCGAGGTCATCAAGGGCCACTCCGACACGGGGTTTCAGATGCTCTCTGGGTCGGCCTCGGAGATCGTGCAGATGGGCGCACAGATCGCCCTTACCCACCATGAGCGCTGGGACGGGAGCGGCTATCCTCGCGGGCTCGCCGGCGATGACATCCCGGAGGAGGGAAGGATCGCCGCGATAGCCGACGTCTTTGACGCCTTGAGCAGCGATCGTGTGTACCGTGCCGCGTTCCCCGTCAAATCGGCCATCGAGATGATGCAGGACGAGCGTGGCCGACACTTCGACCCGGAGCTATTCGATACATTTTTCCTCGCGCTGCCCGAGATCGAGGCCGTCCGACAGGCTTATGCCGATTGAGCTGCCACACGCGCCGGTTATGCTCCCTGATGCGCGGACGAATTATGCGGCACGGTCCCACCACGCAGGTCCTGGCGGAGCCGACTGTCACGCTGCACGCCGCCGGCGAGCAGCGCCTCCTCGATCGTGGCGCCGAGTTGCTCGAGTGTGAACGGCTTGACCAGCGAAGCCGCGAACACGACGCCGAGCTCGGCGAGCTCTGGTGGGGGCGAGGTGATGCTGGCGCAGATGATCGGCAGCGATGGATCGACCATGCACATCGCCTGCGCATGCACCGCGCCGACGGGCGTCGCGGGCTCGACCACAAGCACATCGGCGTCCCTCAGTTGCTGAGGGACCGTCACTGTGACGACGATTGGCTCGTGGCCGAGACGGGTGACCATGCGCTCAAGCAGTCGCCGGACTTCGTCGTGGGACTCGCTGATCAATATTCGTGCCATGTGTCGATGATCGGCCAAGCGTGCGGGATTTCGGGGGTATAGGCGGTATGAACCGCGTATGAGCCGCTCCCAGATCCTCGTGGTGGATGACGACGCCATGACGCGAGAGGTGCTGCGCGGCGTGCTGGAGCGTGCTGGACACGAGGTGCGTGAGGCGCCCGACGGTCGCGCGGGGCTGCGCGACCTGTACGCAGTCCCGCCCGATCTTGTGATCCTGGACGTCGCGATGCCCGAGCTGGATGGGTGGGCGACGCTGGAGCGCATCCGCGACCTCAGCGACGTGCCGGTACTGATGCTGACCGCGCGCCAGACCGAGCTCGAGCGCGTGCGTGGCCTACAGGGTGGAGCCGACGATTACGTGGTCAAGCCGTTCGGCCACCAGGAGCTCGCCGCACGCGTGCAGGCGCTGCTGCGCCGCTCCAGCAATCACGCCGACGAGCAGCATACGTACGGCGACTCGCTGGTGAGGATCGACCACGCGCAGCGCGCGGTCTTCTACGCCGACCGAGAAGTACGTCTGACGCCGCTGGAGTTCAGATTGCTCACAACATTTGTGCGTAATCCCAACCAAGTGCTCAGCCGCGATCAGCTGCTGGAGCTCGTGTGGGGGGACGCTTATGGTGTCTCACCCGAGCAGGTGAAGCTGTACGTGGGATACCTGCGCCACAAGCTCGACCCCGCGGCGCCGGAGTCGACGCCGATCGAGACTGTGCGCGGCTTCGGCTACCGCTACCGGCGTCCGTCTTAGCGCGGCGCCAAGGGGAGCACGTCTTGGAACCTCCGGGTACGCAGGGAGGAAACATGTTCAGGAAACACCTCAGCCGAGCAGCGCGTGTATCACGAGCAGCGCAACCAGCACGAAGACAATCGCCACCTGACGGATGAAGAGCCAGCGCTCGAAGCGCCGCTCGCGCTCGCGCTCGGCAGCGAGGTCGAGCTCGGTCGGGGCGCCGGGAACGCTCGGCGCGTCGCTCATGCCGCCTCTCCGATCGCGCCGACCTTCTCGGTCTTCTCCCAGCGCATCTCGGCGCCGCGCAGCTCCTTGATGTAAGCGGTCGCGGTTACTGCGCACTGCAGTGGCCCGTAGCCGACGAGGTAGACGAGCGGGCCGGAGAGCCATGCCAACCACCGGTGTCTATCCATTTGCCTGATCGCCGCGGCGGCCAGCATGGAGACCGTCAGCCAAGCGTAGGCGAACAGCGTGAGCGCGTTGCCCAGGGCCGCCGACGGATGGATGCCGAGGGCTAGGAGCAGTTCGCTCCCGTCCGCGACGAAGTCGGCGGGAAGGACGGTGTAGAGCATGATCAGCAGGCTGACGATGCCGGGGAACGCGATGCCCTCGCGCCAACACAGCCGCGCTGTCCGCGGATCGATCGAGAAGCTCGAGAGCGTGATGAACAGGTAGACGACGACGTTGATCGCCCACAGCCCCCGGAACGCGTGCTCGGCGAAGACGCGGTTCTCGAAGAACAACGCGATCAGGCCGGTGGAGGCGCTGAGCAGGAACACCGGCATGAGTAGTACCGAGAACCAGATCAGGGCGAAGCTCAGGCGGCCAAGCCCTCCCGGCCGGCGCTGGTGAAACCACACGCGGCGAAAGAGCCGTGTGACCTGGATGTTCCCGCGCGCCCACCGCAGCCGCTGCTTCCACAAGCCGTCCACGCCGCGCGGCTCCTCGGCCCACACGATCGCGTGGGGTTCGAACACCACGCGCTTGCCGGCGAGCTGGATGCGGAACGTGGTGACCGTGTCCTCGGCCAGCGTCGATGTGTCAATCGAGCCGCCCACCGCCTCCAGGCTCTCGCGGCGAATGAGCTGCGCGCCGCCGGCCAGACACGCGTGGACGCCGAGGACATTCTGCGCGCGCCGCGCGGCGGCCTGCGCGGTGATGTACTCGTAGGCGATGAAGCGGTTCATGTAATTGGCAGGCCGGCTGCCCTCCTTGATGTAGGCGGTGGCCGCGCCGACCTCGGGGTCGGCCAGGTGGCGGGCCATCCGTCGCAGTGAGCCCCCTGTGAAGATCACGTCGGCATCGATCACGAGAACGGCGTCGTACCAGCCATCCGCGCGGACCCGGCGCAGGCCGTGGTTGATCGTGTGTGACTTGCCCTCGCCGCCGTGCTCCCGGCGCAGGGGAAACACCAGGCCGGGGTACTCGTGCGCCTTGGCGCGCAGCAGCGTGGGAGTGTCGTCGTCGCTGGCATCGTCCACGACATAGATGCGCAGCCGCTCGGGCGGGTATTCCAGGCGCGCCAGCTGGTCCAGCGTACGCTGGATGACCGCGGCCTCGTTCCAGGCGGGGATCACCACCGCCACGCGCGGGTGGACGTTCCCTTCCACGCGCGCGCGCCGCCGAAAGCAGTGCAGACCGGCAACGCCGAACTGGAAGCACCCGGCGATCAGCGGCAGTGCGCCCATGAACACGAGCGCGGCCAGGAAGATGTCGAGCGCAAGCACAAGCCGACCCCGGGGCTAGCCCGCCACTGGCGACTCGGCCTCTATCAGCGCGGCGAGCACCTGGACGCAGTACGAATAGCGGCCGATCGTGTCGCTGCGGTGGCTGTCGGTGCTGAACAGGACCGGGACGCCGCGACGCAGAAACGGGCGCAGGGTCCGCACGGTCGGGCAGCGCCAGCGCTCTGAGACCTCGATTCGCCCGCCGGTCTGCGCGGTGGCCGCCGCCAGCTCCTCCAGGAGCCTCTGCGGCACGTCGCCCTCGCTAAGCCCGAGCTTGGGCAGGATGCTGAACATGTGCGCGATGACCACAGGTGAATATCGCCGCAGCGCGTGGGCCGTCGAGGTCACGATCGCCTCGAGCACCTCAGCGGCCGAGAGTGTCCCCGCGACCATCAGCGCCTTGACCTCGCGCGGCGTGTGGGGACCGTCGGCCAGCGGCACCTGGTGGTCGGCCGCGTAGATGGCGTCCACACCCACCAGCTTCGGGGGGAGGTCGAGGTTCCCCGCGGTGTCGAGGAGCTTGGCCTCGACTGCGCAGTGGAGGACCACGGGCGTCGTCGCGTTCACCCGCCGAACCGCGGCGGCGTAGTCGGCGACCCAGTCGGTGTCCACGCGCACGTGATCGACACAGGTGAGCTCGAGCAGCCCGAGGCGCTCGGCCTCGGCGACGTTGTCCGCGATCGTGTCGCGTCCGTCGGAGAACGTCGAATGTACGTGCATATCCTGCCGCACGCCGATCACCTCGACACCGGCGCCGGCTCGAGCACATCACCCTGCAGGCGGGCTATCTCCTCAAAGGAGAGGAAGCGCTCCTGGAAGAACCGCACCATGGCGACGTCCGCGAAGGGCTGTGTCTGCAGTGGCATCGCCTCGCCCAGCGCGTCGGCCACGCACAGCCACGGCATATCCGGCCCGCTGGCTACCGTCAGGGCCATCGTGCCGGGGAACCGCGGGTTGACCTCCAGCAGTGCGGGGAAGCCGTGCACGTCGCCCTTGACCTGGACGTTGGCGACCCCGGTAAGCCCGATCAGCTCGGCGACCTCGCGGCCGATCGTCTCCAAGCGCTCGTCGTGACGCGTGCGACCGGTGACGGCGATCCCCGAGTCGATCTTCAAGCGCTCACGGGGGACGACCGCGATCACGCAACCATCGCCCGTGGCCAACACGTCCAGGGAGTGCTCGGGACCTGGCAGCAGCTCTTGCACAAGCAGCGAGCCGTCGCGCTCCAGGGGCTCGAGCTGCTCGACGTGCTCGACGCGGTGGATCCCGCGCGACCCGCTCCCGACGCGGGGCTTGACGATCGCCGGCAGGGGGGCGGACGCCGGATCGAACTCCTCGTCCACGAGCACGGTGTCCGGCGTGCGCACCTGGCCATGGCAGCGTGCGTGCAGCGCCCACTTGTCCAGACACACCTCGAGCGTCGCAAGCGGCGCGAGCACCAGCCGCACACCCGCCTGCTCGAATTGCGTGCGCCGCGTGGCGAGCGGGATGAGCTCGCTGTCCACGGTTGGCAGCACCACGTCGACCGCCTCGCGCTCGCACCAGGCCAGGAGCAGACTCGCGAAGCGCTCATCCTCGCCGCGCGGCAGGATCACGCGCCGGTCGGGTGCAACCAGATAGAGACCGGCGGCGTACGGGTCGATGTCGCCTGCAAGCAGAGTGACGGGTCGCTCGACCAGCGCTTTCAGGAGGCAGACGCCGGACGGACCGCCAACGCCCGTGACGAGGACACGGGGAGCAGGCAGGGGGGATTCAGGAGGCATGAGCCTCGATCGCGGGGGTGTGCGAGCCGGGGGAGGCCGCCTCGACCGGGAGGGGCGCCGCCTCGCTGTCGCGGATGACCTCCAGGGGCTCCGCGTAGTGGGAGGTGCCGAAGCGACTCCAATAGCGGGCTGTGGCGCGCAGCAGGTCCTCCTGCAGGTAACGACGGATCTTGACCTGAGAGCTGTAGGCGCCGATGACCTCGAGCTTGCGCTCCACCCACTCGTCGATCCCCACAAACCGGGTCGGCCGGAAGTCGATGTCGCCGGAGGGAGCCTGGTAGCAGTAGATACGCGGAACACGGCGAGCGGCCACAAGGGTGGCGTGATGCACATTGCGGTGATCCTGGTGCACATCGTGGCGGCTGTGGGTATAGACGGTGGTGGGCCGGATCTCGGCGAGGACGCTCTCAATCGCCCCGATCATGACCCCACCGTCGCTGACGCTGAGGCTGGTATCTGCCAGCTCGGCGTGGAACAGCCGCGCAGACATGAGGTCTGCGGCGCGCTGTGACTCCGCCGCGCGCTCGGTGACATCCCCGCCCACCTCGCCGCCGGTGAGGGTGAGGACGTTCACGTCGTCTCCCAGGGCCGCGTGTCGCAGAAGGATCCCGCCGCAACCGATCTCCACGTCGTCGGGATGGGCCCCGACCGCCAGGACCACCTCCCGCTCCTCGGCCTTACGTACGCGGGCAGCGGCGATCAGCTCCATGACCTTCGCCACGAGCGCCGGCGCGTCGACCGGCTTGGTGAGAAAGTCATCAGCGCCCGAGCGCAGCGCGCCGACCGCGGTGTCAAGGCTCGCGCTCGCGGTCAAGATCAGAGTGGCGGCAAACGGGCGCACGCGCTTTGTCTCCCGGGCGAGCTCCAGGCCGCTCATACCGGGAAGGTTGACGTCGGCGATAACCACATCCCAATCCTCGCTCGGGAGTGCGTCAAGCGCCTCCTCCGCGCTGGCCACCCACTCCACGGTGGCAAGCGGTCGGAGGAACTCCATCACCACGGCGGCGAACAGCTCGTCGTCCTCGACAAGCAGGACTCGCGAAAGGGGACCGGCAGAGGATTCGTGTGAGCTGTCTACAACTCTGTCAACTATAGACGCTCGAACAGGACGACTTGATTGCACCTATGGTCACGGTCGTCTGTTCGTAGTGTTAACATCATGATTGCGATAGGTGCGCCTTGCGGATTGCTACTCAGATAGGCATCAATGCGGCGGATGGTTTCCCGTCTCGTTCACCACCTGAAGCCCCTGTGAGGCGAGGTGGATCTCCCAACGTGTCCGGGGCTGATCGGCGTAGGGTTAGGTGGGTGCCGACCGATCGACTGAGCGTGGTGCTGAGGGCGATGGCGGAGGCCGGCGGCGGCTCGGTCTCGCCGATCGACCGAGTGTGCCTGGCGGCGGGGGTGCTGCTCTCGCTGAGGGGGGCGGGACTTTCGCTGATGGTGGACGGGGAGCTGCGTGGGACCGCTGGGGCGTCCGATCCGGGCATCGCGGTGGTGCAGGAGTTGCAGCTCACGCTGGGTGAGGGACCCTGCGTCGATGCGTGGACGAGCAGGGCTCCGGTGCTGGAGTCGAACCTGGCCGATCCTGCAATAGTGCGTTGGCCGGCGTTCGCCCAGGCCGGCGTGGACGCCGGCGTCCTGGCGGTGTTCGCCTTTCCGTTGGCTATAGGGGCGATCCGGATCGGAGTGCTGGTGCTCTATCGCGATCGCTCAGGTGTGTTGAGCGCGGAAGAGCTGGCTTACAGCCTGGTGCTGGCCGATGTGGCGACCCACATGGTCCTCGGCCTGCAGGCCGGTGCCCCGGCCGGAGAGTTGCATGAGCTGCTGGCGGGGGAGCCGTCGCACTGGGCGGAGATTCATCAGGCGACCGGGATGGTCTCGGTTCAGCTAGGTGTCTCCCTGGATGAGGCGTTCGTCCGCCTGCGCGCTCACGCGTTCGCGGAGGGCCTTCCGCTGCGAGCAGTCGCACGTGAGATCGTAACGCGCCGCCAGCGCCTCGAGGAGCCGGCGTGAGGAGCGAACGCGAATGTCGCTGCTTCATAATGGCGGTGGTCGCGCCATGAGCGAGCGAGATCGAGATCAAATCGTGACACGAGAGCAGCGCATCGTGGAGACCTTCGTCGAGTTGGCCGACACGATGGTCGAGAACTTCGACGTGGTCGAGTTCCTGCATCGCCTGGCGGAGCGCTGCGTGGAGCTGTTGGATTGCACCGAGGCCGGGCTGCTGCTTGCCGACGCCGCTGGCGTGCTGCGTGTGATGGCTTCCTCCAGCGAGCGCTCCGACGCGCTGGACCTGTTGCAGTCCCAGAACGAGGAGGGGCCGTGTTTTGAGTGCTATCGCCGCGGAGCACCGGTGTGCAGCGAGGACCTAACGGCCGATGCGGGTCGTTGGCCGACATTCACTCCGCTGGCCGTAGAGATGGGGTTTCGCTCGGTGCAGGCGATCCCGATGCGCGTGCGCGGCGAGTGCGTCGGGGCGTTGAATCTGTTTCGCGCGGTGGCGGGGCGCTTGGTCGAGCAGGACATGCCGCTCGGGCAGGGGATTGCCGATATCGCCGCGATCGCGCTGCTGCAGGAGCGCACCGTGCGCCAGGCGCATGGCGTGGTAGGGCAGCTCCAGGGCGCGCTCAGCAGTCGCGTCGTCATCGAGCAAGCGAAGGGCGTGCTGGCCGAGCGCGCTCACATCGGCGTGGACGCCGCGTTCGCCCGGTTGCGCGCTCACGCGCGAACGCACAACCTTCGCCTGAGCAATGTCGCCCGCGAGCTCATCGACGGTCACCTTGACGCCGCCTCGCTCAACGACCCCGCGCTCGGCGTTCGGGCTCCCGAACGCTGACATCCTCGGGAAGGTCGGAAAGGGCCCGGTTCGGGGCAGGCAGCCCCAAATTTGTCGGAGTGGTAGAATGATTACGGTCAGCGGTTAGATCCGCTCTTGCGTCGCTCCAGACCTCGGTGGCGTTGTTGGTCATTGACCCCGATCTCTGGAGCATCATGCGAAAAACCTCCATCTTCGCTGCCGCGGACGACACCTCGCTCTTTGCAGCGGTCGCTGCGCTCAGCATTGAGGCCGTCGAGGAGACCTACGAGCGGCACGCCACCGATCTCTGCAGCCTTGCGCTGCTTGTCGTCGGGGAGCCGAGGCTCGCCACAAACGCCGTGGCCGAGGCTTTCATGGCTCTCTGGCGAGCTCCCAGCAGCATCTGCCTAAAGGAGCAGAGCCTCCGTGCCGCACTGGCGGGCGAGGTCTACACCCGCTGCATACATGCACGGAAGACGTGCGAGCACGCACCGGGACAGAGAGCAAAACCCGACTGGAGCTCGAGGTCACCGGCTCGAGCTGACCTTGCCCTCCTGCCGAGATCCCAACGCGATCTACTGGCGCTGATTCTCCTCGGTGGGCACACCCGCCGCCAGGCGGCCAGCCGGTTAGACATCGATGAGGCCACGGCCGCGAGAATGATCATGGATGCCATACGCACCATGCGCCACGTCGGAAGGCGACCGCGCCCCTCGGTCACGGCTGCGATCGGCTTCGTGGACGTTCCGGAGTCAGTGATTCCCCGCTGGTCGATGACCCAATCGGCGGGGGGCAATCTATCTTGACCATACACGCCAGCGCACCAGAGGGAGGGCATACACTCGACGCGAGTAGCGAGCCCTCGCGGCGAGTCCGTGCGACTGCTGGCGTGGGGTCGCGGGCGGAGCGCCCCTACTGGCGGGAAGCCCTGACTCCCTACGCACGACCCCGTCTTGGCCGCAGTCTCCTGGACCTCGCGACATCCGTTGTGCCCTACCTGGCGCTGTCGGTGGCGATGTATTTGGCTATTCCGGTCTCATATCTGCTGGTGTTGATCATTGCGGTGCCAGCTGCTGGGTTTCTGGTGCGCACGTTCATCGTGTTCCACGACTGCTCGCATGGCTCCTTTCTGCCTTCCAAGCGCGCCAACGCCTGGCTCGCATTGCGAGGCAGCTCCTATCTCAAGCTGCCGAAGGCGCTCCAGTTTTTCTCTGGCAATATCGGCCTGCATCACGTGCACCATCTGAACGCCCGCATCCCTAACTACAACCTGCAGGGCGCCCACGATGAGATCCCGATGTTCAACGATGTGCCCACACTCTCGCTCTGGGACGGTCTGCGCGCCGTGCGACTGAGCTGTGGGACGAGAAGCGCGGCCGCCTCGTGACCTTTGCGGAGGCCGCGGACGCCGCGGCACCCCCAAAAACTGGGGTACATATCTGTCCCACCCTGAGGGAATAACACGTCAGCTGATGAGCGCCTTCTCTAACTCGAACCACCCGGCACCTGTCCTGCGCTGGCATTGCTTAAACGTCGGTGGCAAACACTTTCGCGATCGTGCTTGTGCTCGCCAGCTCCCGGCTGCCGTGCAGGCATCGTGAGACCAGCAATTTAGAATAAACTATTATTCCGATCAATGGTATATATGCCTTATATTTGCTACAGTTCATTCGGGGCAAGCGATTGAGAGACGCGGAAGACAAGCCGGAGGGCGCAGATCTGCAAGAGTTTGCTCATCGGGAACAACGGAGTATCGTTGACGACTCGGTTCTGCTTGCAATAGATCGGACCGCCTCTGACCAGGATCAGACGGCGTCCGACCGCGATCAAACGTCCTCTGACCAGGACCAGACGGCGTCCGACCGCGACCGAGTCTCCTCCGACCAAGACCGGACCGCGGCCGATGAGGATCAGATCGCTAGCGATCGAGAAACGGCCGATGGGGCCGATCAACGAGTTCGCGACCAGGGCAGCGTGCACCGTGAGCATGCAGCCAAGCTCCGGGAAAAGCAGGCTCGGGATCGTGAGCAAACTGTGGTGTCGAGGAGGATAACCGCAGATAGCCGCGATCAGGCGGCATCGACACGCGACCATGTGGCCAAGAGGCGGGACGCCAACGCCAACGAGCGGCGTCGTACGGCGAAAGCACCTGGATCGCAGAAAGGAGAAGAGCGGGCTCTCAGAGCGGCGCGTGATCGGCAGCAGGCGGCGGCCGATCGAGTCAGGGCGGCGAACGATCGCAATAGGGCAGCCGAAGAACGCGCTCACTCTGCCCACGATCGCGCCTTGGCCGCGCACGATCTGGCTCAGGCTGCGTTGTACCACGAAGCGTCTGAAACCGATGAGCTGACCCACGTCCGCAGGCGGGGTCCCGGTATGAGGCAACTCCAGCGAGAGATAGATCGAGCTCATCGCACCTCTGAAGAGCTGATTGTCGCCTTCATCGATGTCGACGGCCTGAAGGCGGTCAACGACACCGAAGGTCACCTGGCCGGGGATGCGCTTCTTACCGCCGTTGCCGACTCATTAGTGAAATGCCTGCGCTCCTACGACCTGATCATGCGCTATGGGGGCGATGAGTTTGTGTGTGCACTGCCGAATGTTGATGCCAACGGTGTCCGCCAACGCTTCGCCGAGGTGTCCGCTGCTCTGGCGGGGGGTCCGACCAAAGGTTCGATCACGGTCGGCTTCGCGGAGCTCGGCGATGAGCGCACCGCGGAGGCACTCATCCGCCGTGCCGACGTCGACCTGCTGGCCAACCGTGAGTGTCGCTGAAAGGCACGGCGCATCAAAACGCTCGCAACGGACGGAAGTCGCCAGGTCATCGAACTGCCGTCCAGCTACACGCGACGCCGGGTGCTCAAGTCGAGAACCAACCCGTCCGATATTCCGATGAATGGTTCTTTTCAGAAAAATAGACCGGCTTCCGATGTCCTGTCGACGCTTTTGCGACCTGCTCGCGACGGCGGCCTGTGCTTTCGGGCTTGCAGTGGTCGGGGATGTAACTCCGGGCATCGCCGCAGGGCAGCCGACATCTGCTCGATCGTGCAAGCCGACGGCTTTCGCGGGGCGCCTCGGACCTGCACACCCATCGTTGTGTCAACGACTAGTACACCGGACTTCGGGACCGCGGGGGCACGCAGGCGTTCGTGGCCCTGCGGGTCTCCTCGGTCTACCTGGACCGGCCGGTCCAGAAGGGGTACACGGTCTACTTGGGGCCACGGGGTCCGAGGGACAGACCGGGCCCACGGGTGCAGCGGGCACTATAGGGCCGAATGGGCTGGCTGGGCTCGACGGCGCCACTGGCGCGACAGGATTCCCAGGACTACCCGGGCCGGCGGGTGCCACTGGATCCACTGGATCCGGCGGAGCGCCGGGAACAGCCGGCCTGAACGGCGCCGCAGGCGCCACAGGGCTCACCGGCCCCGAAGGCGCTACTGGCGCCGCGGGGTCCAGAGGGTTGACCGGGAGCGAAGGCGCACCCGGACCCGCCGGGCCGATCGGGCTGGCGGGACTCAACGGCGCCGCCGGATCCCCAGGGGTACCCGGACCCGCGGGCGCGACGGGCTCCGCCGGTGTCACTGGATCCCCGGGAGTTGCTGGACCCGCAGGCGTGACGGGGTTCGTCGGACCAGCCGGCCTGACGGGCTCCGCCGGGTCTGAAGGGCGAGCCGGCCCTGAAGGCGAAAAAGGCGCCGCGGGCGATGCGGGGCCAGTCGGACCCAAGGGCGAAACGGGCGCAGGAGGGATATCGGGATCGGTTGGGCCGGCAGGCGCAACGGGTGCTGCCGGAGTGCCTGGTCCTGAAGGTCCATCCGGATCGTCGGTATACGCGGAGTTCTACGCACTCATGCCGCCGGACAATGCGGCGACGGTCGCGGCCGGAGCTCCGGTTCCGTTCCCCCGCAGCGGGCCCACCGCGGGTGGCATCGTCAGGCTCAACGCGGCCGAATTCGTGCTGCCCAACATCGGTGCCTACAGCGTGGACTTCTCGGTGTCCGTCACCGAGCCGGGCCAGCTGGGCATTGCCCTGGACTCTGGGGGCGGCATGGTTGAACTGCCCTACACGGTGTATGGGCGGGCGACCGGAACAAGCCAGATTGCCGGCGATGCGCTGGTCAAGACCACAGCCGCGAACTCGACGGTCGAGCTTCGCAACCCGGAGGGGAACGCGCCGGCGCTCACGATCACACCTTTCGCCGGCGGTGCGCAGCCCGCAGTCGCTTCGATCGTGATCCAACAGCTCGGCTGAAGCAAGCATCACAAGCTGAAGGAGCGAGCACCGCGCGGTCAGTGATGGTCAAATATTTCTTCGTCGCGGATTTCCTCGGTGCCGTATTGCAGTGTGACTCCCCGGCACTCGGGGACAGAGTTGAAGTTGGGGCTCGTTGAATCCAGGAATGGATAGGTGATCGATGACGGATTCGTCTGTCCGCTGTCGAGATGCCCAAAGAGGTGCCCTACCTCGTGCGTCATCGCGTCGCAGAACCACTGGAAGAATTCGTCATCCTGATGCCAGCTTGGCCATAGCGAGGCGTTGATCGTGATCGTGCAGTTCTGCACTTCGGTCCACATCTCGACGACGGAGTCCGCCGGTTCGGGGCTGGTCACGGTTTCGTAGTCGGAGGTGGGGAGTTGCTTGAGACTCTTCACGATCGTGGGTGTGCCGCATGCGGGGACGCCATGCCAGTACCGCTCAGCGAGCTTCAGCGAAAGCGCGACGGGATTGGTGGTTGGCCGCTGTATCGGCTTGTGAGCTTCGGCCCTTGCGATCGATGTCCGCCGGAGCACCGTGCGCGCAGCCGCGGCATGAGGTTGGTGAGACCGGCTGGCGTGAGCGTTGGCCGACGCGGGCAGGAGCAGCGTTGCGAGGATTACCGGGAGCAGGAGACGAGCCATGTCTCCATGCTGAGGCTGGCAGGCCGTCCTGCTCGTCCTCCCGACGGGGTGATCTTGGGGGGAATGGCGGGGGAGCAGGGGGTGAGGCGGCGCTCACCCTGGCGCTCCCTGCTGTCGATGAAGACACAGGCGCTGACCCACGCCTGGGTCGCCCATGCTGCCGCACACCCCTATCACCGTAGTTATCGCCCACTTCGACGATCTGTTCGCCGGAGGACTGCGCGAGCTGATCGAGAGCGATCCGAGTCTCGCGATCGTCGCTGTCGACGTCGAGCACAGGCGGATCGGAGTCGTGCTGCGCGCTCATCACCCAGACGTGGCGATCCTAGACGCCGGCGCCTTGGGAAAGCTGGCTGATGTCCGGGAGCTCAGCGCCGGCAATCCGGGGACTAGACTTGTCCTCTTCGGTAGCGATCCCGCGCCGGTCGAGTGTGCGCAGGCGCTCGCATTTGGAGCGAGCGCCTGCCTCGGCAGGGACACCCAGTCGCGTGATGTGGTCAACGCGATTCATCTCGCATCGAGGGGATTACAGGTGATTCCACGGATGCCGGCAGGTTCGGATGGCGGGCGAGTTGCGGCGGGAGGTCTGCTCAGCAGGCGTGAGGCCGAAGTGCTGCCGCTGCTGCAGCAGGGCCACTCCAACGCGCGGATCGCTCTCGACCTGCGGGTGGGTGTCGAGACGGTTCGCACCCACGCGCGCAACATCTACCGCAAGCTCGGCGTCTCCTCTCGCCGCGAGCTCGCCGCGCCGGCAGCGCTCGACTCAGGGCCGACATGTGTCCGGCCGCTCGCGCCTGGCTAACGCTGAGGCGGTGAGCTGTCGGGTTACATAACAGGTCGAAGAGGCCGGGGAGCCATTCCCCTTCTATCGCGGTGTTTTGACGCCGCAGCGAGGAGACGCCGATGAACCATGGCGTCCCACCGAAGTTCCAGTCGCCTTCCAGCGACTCCCCCGCCGCAAGCCGGCGTTCTTCCCCCCGAGCAGGTCGTCGTTCTTCCCCCCGAGCAGGTCGTAACACGTTTCGAGCGGGGCTCCTCTTGCTCGGAACGCTGTCCACTCTGCTGTTCGCGAGCAGCGCCCTGGGCGCCACCGCGACTGTCGGCCTGGGAAAAGCCGCCAGCTTCTCTGTGCTGGGCGGCTCGACGGTCACCAACACAGGCCCGACGACGATGTTCGGCGACCTGGGGCTGGCTCCCGGCTCGTCGGTGACCGGCGCTCCGCACGTGCTCGGCCAGACGCATATCGACGACGCGGTCGCGACCGAAGCCAAGAACGCCCTCACGAGCGCCTACAACGAAGCGGCCGCTCGTCCGACCAACGGCTCGGCTGGGACGGACCTTGCCGGGCAGACGTTCTCGCCGGGCGTTCGCACCGCCAGCAGCTCGTTGCTGCTCTCGTCGGGAAGCGTCACGCTCAACGCCGAAGGCAACCCCAACGCGGTGTTCATCTTCCAGATTCCCACCACGCTGATCACGGGATCGAACACCACTGTCTCGCTGGTCAATGGCGCACAGGCGTGCAACGTCTTCTGGCAAGTCGGCTCTTCCGCGACCTTGGGGACAGGCACACACTTCGTCGGCACGATCATGGCCGCGGAAAGCATCACCGCGAATACGGACGCCACGATCCACGGCAGGCTGCTGGCACAGACCGCCGCGGTGACTCTGGAAGCGAACACCATCACCACCTCCAACTGCGCGTCCAGCATAAGCGGCGGTGGTGGTACGGAAACGACCACCTCTGAAGAAACGAAAGCGCTCGAAGTGGCGGCCGCCGGTGGCGAAACGACCACTACCGGCACAACGGTGACCACCGCCTCCGGGACGACCATCACCGGCACAACGACCACCGTCTCCGGGACGACCCCCGGCACAGGAGTCGCCGCTGGCACAGGCGTCACCACCGTCCCCCGGCCGATTGGATCGAAAAGCACTGCGACTCACCACAAACGCCACAAACACCATCGCGCCCGGAAAGCATCCAAGCCGCGCTCGCCCGCACGGCCCGCGCTCCCGCATAGGAGGGGCACATTCACCGGCTGAGTGTCGCGCTGGCGGTCTGCCTACTCGGTCTCACGGCCGGGTCGGCGGCCGCCGCCGGCATCCCCACCCGCGTGCAGGCGACTCAGCGGCTCGCGGTTCTGCTCACCGCGCACGCCGCACACCGAGCGCCCACAGCAGGATCCCCACAGGTCGCGATCGTGCCCGCCCATAGGCCGATCACCGGCGAGCAGACCACTCTGCCCGTGAGCGGCCAATCGAGCGGTCCCGGCGGGGCGCGGTGGCTACAGGTGATGCTCCCTGGTCGTCCCGACGGATCGACCGGCTGGATCGCCCAGAGCGCCACCCGCAAGCTCACAACGGGCTGGCGCATCATGGTCGACCTCACCGCACGGCGCGTCGGAGTCTACCGCGATGGGCGCATGGTGAGAACCTTTCGAGCGGTGGTGGGCAAGCCCTCGACGCCCACGCCGACCGGCCAGTTCTTCGTTGAGGAGACCGTGCAGATGGAACCCGGCCAGGCCGGCGGCCCGTTCGCGCTTGCGCTCAGCGCACGCTCCAACGTGCTGCAGGAATTCGAAGGCGGCCCCGGCCAGATCGGTATTCACGGACGGAACAACCTCGGAGGAACGCTGGGTGCCGCCGAATCGCACGGCTGCATTCGCCTTGCCACCGCGAGCATCGACTGGCTGGCCGCTCGCATCGGCCCCGGCACACCGGTAAAGATCTACGAGGCCTAAAACTCGCTGGTATTACTTGCTAGTATTACGGTATGCGCGTGACGCAGAAGGGGCAGGTCACGATTCCACTCGAGGTTCGGCGGGCGCTCGGTATCCGTCCCGGCAGCGATGTCGAGTTCGAGGTCGACGAACGGGGTGCGCGGATGCTCGTGGACCGTGACCATGCTGCCCGGGAGGTCGCGCGGATGCGCGGCGCGGGCGACGTCGAGTTGACCACCGATGAGATTCTGGCGCTGACCCGCCGGTGAGCCCGGCTCCGGGGGTGTTCATCGACAGCAGTGTGCTGCTCGATGTCTTCACCGAGGACACGTCGTGGCTGGCTTGGTCCCAAGCGCAGCTGACCCGTGCCGCGCAGAGCGGCACGATCGTTCTCAACGCCGTCGTGCTCGCCGAGATCGCTCCGCGTTTCTCTCGGGTCGAGGCGCTGCGCTCGGCGTTGCCTTCGATGGCTGTCATCGAGGAGATCCCCGCTGCCGCCGCGTTCCTGGCCGGCCATGCCCATGCCAACTATCGTCGCGCGGGAGGGACGCGCGAAGCGATCCTCCCCGACTTCATGATCGGCGCGCATGCGGTCGTTACCGCTCGCCCGCTGCTCACGCGCGACCCACGCCGCGTCGCCACCCACATCCCCGGCGCCAAGCTCATCACCCCCGAAGAGCCAGCTTTGGCCTGACCGCCCGGGCCGGGTCGCCTGAGGATGTAAACACCGCGAAGCGACTGGCCGCACCAGATCGACGATGCAGACCCGGCTGACATCGCCGGGCATCAGGCTACGCAGGTCGGTTCTCGCCCTCGGCATGGTCGGTCGTGCGGGCAGCCCCCGCTCAGCCGGGGCAGTCGATCCAGCGGTACATCAGCCCATCGCGTGTCTCGTGGTATGACGGAGGCGCCGGCGGCGGGTCGCGCGAGAGCCGGGCGATGACCTCGCGCGCACCGTGCAACTGCTCCTCGACGGCGGTCGTCCAATGAATGTCTGGGTGCAGAAGCCATTGCAACCGCGCCCAGTTGCGGCGCTCGATTGCGTCCAGTACGTCGCACACCGCCGGCACCTGCTCGGCCACAAGCAGAACGTTAGAGCACATGCGGCGGGTGGCTTTCGGTTCGCATCGACCACTGCTGTCGTGTTGTGCGCCGATCTCGTAGCGCCTCCTACAGCTCGGCCTCCAGCGCGGGGTCGGGATGGGGCTGAGTGTGGGGATGGGGAAGATGGGGATGGGGAAGATGGGGATGGGGAACGGAATGGGGATGGGGCGCGAGCAGCTCTCCCGGTGCGGGCGTCCCCTGGACGTCGGGCTTGGCGATGGTCACGTAGGCGACCAGCGCGACAAACACGACCAGCGCCACGCCGCTCACCGTGCCGTCCCCGAGGCCAAGGCCGGTGATCGCGTGCGGCTTGCTGAACCAGTCGGCGAAGGAGGCGCCGAGCGGGCGGGTCACGATGTAGGCCAGCCAGAACGCGACGATCGGGTTGAGGCGCAAGCGCCACCAGCCGACCGCGGGGATCGCGATGATCGCCGCGAACAGCACCACCGACCCGAAAAAGCCGAGTTTCAGGGTGGTCGCGGTCAGATCCCCGGCGGCGGTGCCGAGCGCGAACGTCGCCAACACGGCGGTCCAGTAGAAGCTCTCGCGCCGGCGGGTGATGATGGTGTGGATCGACAGCGTGCCCTCGCTGCGGTACCACAGCAAAAACACGGCGGCCACCACGCACGCAAACAGGGGTGTGGTGACCGCGTAGGGAATGCTCGCCCCGTCGTGGATGCCGTCGGCGGCCATCGTGCCGAAGATCGCGACCATCATCACCGCAAACCAGTAGATCGGCGCGCGGTATTCGCGCTGGCGCAGCTGCAGCCACAGGGCCAACCACAAACCGAAAATGCCGATCGCCCCCGCGATCGGGACGCTGTGCTGGCCGAGGAAGTCCGACATCGACTCGCCCATGCCCGTGGTGAGGAGCTTCAAGGCCCAGAAGATCAAAGTGATCTCGGGCACCTTGGCCAGGGCGTGGCGGGCTTGGTGTGGCGAGGAGGGGGTGGGCGCGCTCATCTGTACGGTGTCCTCCTTGACAGGACCCGGCGTGGCCTCGATTTGGAGCCGGCCAGGTTGCCAGAGTTGTATTTGGCGTCGCTAAAGGCACACTCACTGTGAGAAAACTCTCACCTTGGCCGCGATCCGTCGGGCTCGGCGGCTGCCCGCGATCCGGCGGGCTCGGCGGCGATCAGCTCCCCCAGCGGGCGGATCTGCCGGCCGTGGGCGTCGAAGTTGGCTGGCGCCAGCCATGCCTGGAAGCCGGCGCGGATCGTCGGCCACTGCTCGTCGGTGATCGCATACCAGGCGGTGTCGCGGTTGCGGCCCTTGACGACCTGGTGCTTGCGGAAAACCCCCTCGAAGGTGAACCCCAGCCGCTGCGCCGCGCGGCGGGAGGGGGCGTTGAGGGCGTTGCACTTCCACTCCACCCGCCTGTACCCCAAATCGTCGAAAGCGTGGCCCATCAGGAGGAAGATCGCCTCGGTGGCCGCGGTGGTGCGCTGCAGCGGCGCGCCCAGCAAAATGTGGCCGATCTCGATCACGCCGAATTCCGGGGTGATCCGCAGGTAGGAGGCGATCCCCAGGGCGCGCTCCTCGGGGAGCGGCGCCAGCGCGAAATACAGCGGGTCGGTCGACGTCTGTGACCAGCTCAGCATCTCGCGCAAATGCTCGGCGCTCCGGTAGGGGCCGTCGGGGAGGTAGGTCCACACCGCCGGGTCGCCGTCGGGCGGGTGTGAGACGGAATACAGCGGCTGCGCGTCGCCCGCCGCGTCCACCGGGCGCACCAGCACATGCGCGCCACGCAGAGCGATGCGCGCGGGCGGCTCCACCGGGGTCCAGTCCAGCGGCTCGCCGAGGGGTCGTCCACCAGGGGGAGCATCGCCAGGGTCGCTCAACCTCCCCCTCCTCCTCCCCCTCTTTTTCCTCCACTGCCGCCAACGGCGCTTTCGGCCGCTTCGATGATTGCGGCGTAGTCGTCGGAGCCGTGCCCGCGCTCCACGGTGGCCTCCAGCAGTTCGCGCGCGTGCGCGGCGGCCGGGAAGGGGACATCGGCGCGCGCGGCCTGCTCCAAGCAGAGGCGCACGTCCTTCAGCATGTGCTCGGTCTTGAACAGCGGCCTGAAGTCGTGCGCTTGCATCGCCTCCGCCTTCAGCTGCAGCTGCGCGGAGGCTCCGGAGCCGCTCCCCAGCACCTGTTGGAACACCTCCAAGTCGATGCCGCTCGCGCGCGCCAGCAGCAGCGCCTCGGCCAGCGCCGCCGCGTTGGCCGCGCCGACGGCGTTGTTGATCAGCTTCAACATCTCCCCCTGCCCCAGCTCGCCCACGCGCACGATCACCCGGCCCATGCTCTCCAGCAGCGGCTTGGCGCGCGCGAAGTCGCGCTCCGCGCCGCCCACCATGATCGTCAGCGTGCCGTCCTGCGCACGGGGCGCCGAGCCGGTCACGGGCGCGTCCAGCATCGCCACCCCCTTCTGCGCCAGCGCCCCGCCGATTCGGCGCGTGTCGGCGGGGTCGATCGTCGACATGTCCACGCACAACAACCCCTCGTGCGCGCCCTCCACCGCGCCCCGCTCGCCGATCAGCACCGACGCCACCTGCGCGCCGTCCACCACCATGCTCACCACCACATCGCTCTCCCTCGCCACCTCCGCGGGAGTGGCGGCCACGCGCGCGTCATGAGTGGCGGCCCAATCGGCGGCCTTTCCGGGCGTGTGCGTCCACACGGTCAGCGCAAAGCCGGCATCGCGCACGTTGGCGGCCATCCGCGAGCCCATGATCCCGAGGCCGAGGAAGCCGATTCGCGGCGGTGGCGTGTCTTGGGGAAGTTCGTGCGTGGGCATACACGTATCCTGGCGCATCGGGCCGTCCACGGTCCGTCGAAGCCTCCGAAGGCTCGACACGGCAGAGTAACTCCTGCGAGCTACACTATCGATTGCGATGCCGAGCAAACACCCGCGAATCGCTGTGACGGCCGACCCCGAGCTGGGGAGCGCGCTTGAGCGTGTGCGTGCGGCGACCGGAACGCGGGAGGCCGACGCGTCGCTGGTGCGGCGGCTTGCCGTTGAGGGAGCTGAGCTCGAGTTGCACGCCGGACTGCGGCGCCGTGAAGCGATCGAGGCGCTGTTCGCCGCGATGGACAGAGACGGGTTCGATCTCGACCTCGAGGAGATCGATCGGCTCAACTCGCCTCCGAGCAGCATGTGAGCGTCAAGCTGTGGGATGGTCGAGGCGCGGTGCTTGCGGATACCTCTGCGTGGATGCTCGCTCGCCGGATGCCGCGCGCGCGAGAGCTGCTGTTCGCCGCCGCTGAGCGAGGCGACATCGCCTGGTGCTGGCCGGTGCGCTACGAGCTGACGTCCGACGCGCCCAGCCCGGAGAGGATCGCCGCGGTTGAACGTACACTCGCGGGCATGCGTGAGATAGCAGTCGATCGGGCTGTCCAGCGAGGCGTGCTCTCGACCATGCGCGAGCTGGCGGACCACGGTTCTCACGGAGCCCACCGCCTGCCTTTGACCGACCTCACGGTCGCTGTGGCGGCACAGGCCTCGGGGCTAGACGTGCTGCACTACGATCGTCACTTCGATCGTCTTGGCGAGCTGCTCGGCGTGCGTATGCTCTGGATCGCGCAGCCGTCTGCCTGATGGACGACTGCTCTAAACCCCAAAACCACTGATTTGCAGGGAAGACCTTGGTATCAACCAATCAATTCTGAAACGTGTCTAGAACGTATAGGCTGGTTCGGACGGAATTCTGTGCGCGCCGTGCAGCGGCGGTATCATGAACTGATGGCTACGCGCAAGATCAATCTGCCGCTGGACGAGGAGCTGGTCCGGCGAGCCCGTGAGCAAGACGTGGGGCCGGGGAGCAAGAGCGATGCCCAGGTAGTCGAGGATGCGCTCTCAGTCTTCTTGGGCCTTCGTGCTCTCGACGACGCCCGCGCCCAAGGCACTCTTGAGCCCGAGGCCGCCGACGAGCTGGCGGTGGCCGAAGTACGCGCTGTCCGGCGAGCGCACAGCCGCGCTTGATCCGTGCCGTTGTAGATCCGAGCGTTCTTGTATCGGCGTTCATCGGTGATCCCGAGGCCGGGCCTGGTCGCCTCGTCACAGCATGGCGCGACCGCCGATTCGTGCTCGTCATATCCCCGCTGCTGCTTGACGAGCTGACCGACGTGCTCGGACGATCCAAGTTCGAGCGCTGGTCATCGCAAGGCCGAGCGAGTGCGTACATCGCCGCGCTTCGCGCTCGCAGCGAGCTTCGGTCAGACGTGCCCTCGTCCCAACGGATCGAGGTGCGCGATCCAGACGACCACTATCTCGTCGCGCTTGCCCGCGAGGCACAGGCGGACTATCTGGTGTCGGTCGATCGTGACTTGCTCGATGCCGAGCTGGACGTGTCGGTTGTGGACCCCGCCGTGTTTGTGGCGGGACTGCATGATCCCGTTGAGGGCGAGCACTTCTTCACCGGCAGGACGCAGGCCGGACGCGAGCTGCGTCTCTACTACCAGGGATCGGTCAACCACCCAACGGGAGTGACGATCACCGGCACGCTTGATGGCGTCGTCGTCGGGATATCGGGGATCACGCAGCGTATGGGGAAAGGCGCCGAAAGCTCGGTGATCGCGCGTAGCGATCAAGGGACGTTCACCGCTCTTGCTGACCCCGCCGCGCCTGCAGAAGCTCACTCGGCGGCGCTCAGGCTATATATGGAGCATCGGCCGTCCGGCGGCTGGCGAACGGAAGTCGAACGCTCTCGCCACGAGGATGGCGAGTGGCGATTTGACGTGCTGGTGACGAACGATCGCGTCTCGGCCGTCGTCGAGCTGAGGATGAGCGAGGCGGTGGCGAAGACGTGGACCAACGGAGCACCGACCGCTCCCTCGGATCAGATGGTCGCGGAGCATGTTGCCGTGATGCTGCGGGGTGCGGACTGGTCGGCCATACAGCAGCGTGTGCTCCATCCGACGACTGTGCTCGGCGGACGGCTACGGCGCTAGCCTCGCTGGAGTGGTATGTGTGGGCTCGTTGGAGGATCGCGCCACGGTCATGGGATGCGAGGGTCGCTCGACAGCACGGCGACTTGCTTGCGTGTGAAGTGCCAGCGACCGCCTTTACCGGGAGCATCCCGGGGGAAGCGTTTGCGAGCTACCTTGCGGATTTGCTTGGCTAAATTGCTTGTAGAGAAGCCTTCCGAGCGGTCAAGTTTGGCGGCGAGCTGAGCTGGCGTCATGCTCCGATAGTACCGCCGCCTTGGTCCGAGGCCCGGCTCAGGGAGCACAGTTGGGGCGATTGGTAGTCGTCAGGGCAAAGCACGTCGTGTACGCGTTTTTCTCGATAGCTTCCGTCGTCGTCTGTAGCTGCTTCTGAGCGATGGCGTCCGCTTCCTGGCCGCTGCCGAGCGCTTTCAGGTCGAGATCCAAGACCCGTAGCTCGCGCTCAGCGGCCTGATCGCTGACGTGTTGGACGGCCGCAGCGATGGCTTGCGGGCTTGCTTGGCTCGTCGTGGCGGCGGTTGCGAGCGCCCCGATGGTGCCGCTGACAACCGAGCTGCTGAGCACAGCTGCGACAAGAAGACGTGGCGTGACGTTCATTGATCCCTCCCATGGGTCGTGAGCGGAAGCGGGAACGCTACCGTGCGGCCCATTGACGCACTCGATCACACAAGCCGGTTGAACTCCTCGCGGCTGATCCCGGCCGTGCGCAGGATGCTGCCAAGCGTGCCCCTCTTGATCGGCTGATTGCCGTGGACCGGCACCGGGATCGCATCCGGCACGGTGGGGTGGCGCAGGATGTGGTGGCTGCCACGGACGCGCTTGACGTACCAGCCTTGCCCTTCGAGGATCTTGACGAGTTGCTTGCCTGAGACGGCAGGCGTCTGGCTCACGCGGCCTGAACCGCTACACGGTCGCGGTGAACCGTGGGGATGGGGAGGCCATCCTCGTGCATGACTTCGAGATACCCCTCGATCGCCTCTTGCGCGTTCGCGCGCGCTTCCTCGATCGTCTCACCCTGCGTTGCGACACTCGGCAGCTCTGGCACGAACACGCTGTAGCCGCCTTCCGGCTCGGCCACGATCACCACATCAAACTCGCGTTCCACGCTCATCGCCACGAACGATACCGCTCCACCGAGTCCCACACGCCATCTTGGCACCCTCCATCCCAGCGGTCCCCCACTTATCCAAACAGACCGGTCTCGCGGACTTGGGGTCAGTAACCGGGCAGAAGGGGCACCAGAAGGCCCTCAATGTCGAAACTCGGAGGTTCCGAAATGAGCAGTCGAATCAAGATCACGCTTTCCGACGACATCGCCGCACGCTTGGACGAGCTGGCGGCAGCGTCCGGGCAGCCAGTCGCGCGTGTCGCGGGCCAGATGGTCCGCGACGGACTCGGGAAGCTCGCCGCCGCAGCGCGCGGGAACGGAAGCGCACCAGCGGACGAGCTGACGATCACTCGGGCGCCGTGGCTTGAGCCCTACGGCGGTGATCGTGAATGGCGACAGTTCATGTGGGGCTCGATCCTCGCGCTATGTGGGCGGTATCCCGACGAGCTGAAAGGGCTCAAACAGGGTTGGTGGACCGACGAATCACAGGTCGAGACGCTGTGTGCGTTCGCCCACTGGCGTCAGATGCTCGACGACGGAGGTCGCGATCCCCGTGACGAGTTGGACTTCCAGCTCAACGTCGTTGAGTTCGGGCGCAGGCTCAAGCAGGCAGGCGGCGGAGTGACCAAGGAGTGGACACCCGGCGTAATCCCCGACGAGTGGCGCTGAGAACGCCTGCGGCGGGATGAACGGGCACCGAGGGGCACGCCCGTATCGCAGGCAGAGGGCGCGCAGGGCATAGAGGCGACGCCGGCGTCGGGAGCGGTTGCGGCCGGGTGGCCGCCGCTACTGGCACCGGAGGCGTCGGCTTCGCCTCCTTGTCCGTGTGAGCGGCGAGCTCGACCGGCGCGGGTCAAACTCGTTGGCCGGTTGCTGCCCTTGGGGGTCAGTACCCGGTGTGAGGCCACCCAGCCAAGCACAAAAATTGATCCGCCCCGGCCGCTACGAGCCTCGTCTCGCCGTAGCGACCCACGAGGCGCGGCCCATGCCACAAGAGGCCCGCGAACGATTGGAGCGCGCGCTATGTGGCGTCCTTGAGCGACGCTACCCCGGACGACGGTTCGCCATGAAAGACCAGCTCGACACGCTCAGCCATCGGGCCGCGGCCGCGCGCACGACCGCGGCTGACACGGACGGTCTGAAAGACGCTGCGTAGGACGGTCCTCAGCTCGTCAGGCGCGAGGCTGTCAAGCAGCTCGATCGGCGGTATGACGATCTCGGACGCGCGCATCGTGTCAACGTGCTCGCGGTACTCCACCCGTGCAGCTTCGGCGCGTTCGGTTCGTGTGCGCAGAGCCGCTGTCCATGCCGCCTGCCCAAGCAGCTCCGCAGCAGTCGGATCGGCGGCGAACCGCTCCAGCTCGCGCTCCGCAGCCTCCAGCTCGCCCTGAACGTCCTCGAAGGTGCTCCCCGTGTCCGCGACGCTGGCTGCGAGCCCGGACGTGCCCGTCTGTTCGTATGCCCGCTTGAGCTGTTCCACGACGTAGCTCTCCAGCCGATCCGCCATGACGTTCGTAGGCGAGTCGCAGCGCTCGCCCTTCCAGCTCGCCAGCGACGCGCGGCAGCGGTACGTGCGCAGACCGCGCCCTCCGTTTCCGCCTGCTCGTGCGCCGATCAAGAACTCGCCGCAGTTGGCGCAGGTGGCGAACCCGCTCAACGGGAACACGGCAGCGGGGCGGCGCTGCGGCTTCTCATCGCCGGGGTGCGCGCGCTCGAACGTCACGCGATCTACGAGGGCCGCGTGTGAGTCCCGCACAAGACGATCGCCGTAGCGCGTCTCGCCCAGGTAGCTGCGGTTGCGCAACAGTCGCCGCACCGTGAAGGCGTTCCAGGTTCGATGATCGGCGCTGCGCTTGCGACGGACACCGGGCTGACCATCCGAGGGGTACGCCGGTACTTGCTTGCGCAGGTACGCGAGCGCCGCGTCGACGCCCTGGTCGGCGGCGAGCTTGAACGCGCGTGTCACGACGCGCGCCCACTTCGGGTGCGGGACGAGCAATCCGTCGTCGTCGCGCGTGTAGCCGAACGGCGTCGCTCCCATCCGAGCGCCACGATCGAGCGCCCGAGTCTTGGCGTGCTCCCACGCCTCGCTCATGCGTCGCCGTTCCATGCGCGCCAGCGCGAGCATGATCGTCATGCCGAACTCGCCGAACGGCGTCGTCGGATCGAGGCCGAGGTCGAGCGCCGCGATCGAGCCGCCGGCCTCCGTGATCTGTTCGACCAGGCGCAGCGCATCGGCCACGCCCAGGCGGCTGAGGCGGTCGAGTTTCGAGACGATCACGCCGTCCGTTTCGCCTGCTCTGATGCGCGCCATGAGCGCATCGAGGCCGGGACGCTCCAGCTTGCCGCCCGACTGGTCGAGGTCTTCGTGGACGACCGCGACGTCGACTCCACGCGAAGACGCCCACCCAGCTCCCTGCTCGCGTTGCAGGTCGGGCGAGATGAAACTCTCTCCCGAGCGACCCGCAACGCGGCTGACCCGCACGTACTGATCCATGCGGCTAGGCTTCTTGGCTGTAGTGGTCACGCTAAACAAGGGTAAGCTGAATACGTGCTAGGCACAAATCAATTCAAGAACGGCAACCACATCGACGTGGAAGGCACGGTTTACAAGATCGTGGAATTCCAGCACGTCAAGCCCGGCAAGGGCGGAGCGTTCGTCCGCACCAAGCTGCGCCGCGCCTCCGACGGGGCGGCGATCGACCGCACGTTCAGGGCCGGCGAGAAGTTCCGCCCGGTGCGCACCGAGGCGCGCAAGATGCAGTTCCTCTACGCCGACGGCAGCGAAGCGCACTTCATGGACATGGAGTCCTACGAGCAGCTGGCCGTGCCCCAAGACAGCTTCAGCGAGCCGCTGCGCTGGATCACGCCTTCCAGCGAGGTGGACCTGCTGTTCATCGACGACCGGCCCTCCGACCTGCAGTTGCCCAGCGCCGTCGATCTGGAGGTCGCCGAGACCGAGCCCGGCCTGCGCGGCGACACCGCCTCCGGGGGCGGCACCAAGCCGGCGACGCTGGAGACCGGCGCCACCATCCAGGTGCCGCTGTTCGTCAACGTCGGCGAGCGGGTGCGGGTGGACACGCGCTCAGGCGAGTATGTCTCGCGCGCCTAGCGCCGCGCGCCGGGACGGCTAGCGTGCGCCGCTCCGAGCAGCGGCGGCAGGCGGTGTTTGCGCTCTACCAGCACGATCTCACCGGCCGGCCGCTCGGGCACACGCTGCCCGCGGGCGCGTCGCTGATGACGCGCGCGCTGGCGCACGCCGCGGCCGACCGGGCGCCGGAGCTGGACGAAGTGATCGACCGCCACGCCCACGGCTGGTCGGCGCAGCGCATCCAGCCGCTGGAGCGCTCCATCCTGCGGGTGGCGCTGATCGAGATTCTGCATCCCGACGTGGCCCCGGCCGACACGCCGATCCCGCCCGAGGGGGCGATCGAGGAGGCGGTGGAAAGCGCCAAGACCTTCTGTGGCGCCGACGCGCCCGCGTTCGTCAACGGGGTGTTGGCGGCGGTGTTGCGCGAAGTAAGGGAGAATGCGCCGATCCCATGAGCGACACTGCCGACTCCCTCGACGAGCTGATCGGGCGCCTGGAACGCGCGGCGGAGCAGTTGCGCTCCGGCGAGCTCTCCACCGATGCGGCCGCCACGCTGGTGGACGAGTGCGCGGCGCTCGCCAACCGCGCCGGGGCGGAGCTCGAGCGCCGCGCCGCCGCGCCGCCCCCGGGGCAGGGCTCGCTGCTGCAGTGAGCGCCCCCGCCGCGGCCTCCTACCCCGAACACCTGCGGGTTGAGGTGGAGCGCTACCTGGAGCACCTGCGCTTCTCCGAGGAGCCGCTCACCGCCGGACTGGACGAGGCGATGCGCTACTCGCTGCTGGCAGGCGGCAAGCGCATCCGCCCGGTGCTGGCGCTGGCGACCGCGCAGGCGGTGGGCCTCGGTCGGGCCGGGGTGATGCCGCTGGCGGGCGCGGTCGAGCTGATCCACACCTACTCGCTGATCCACGACGACCTGCCGGCGATGGATGACGACGAGATGCGCCGCGGGCGTCCTACCTGTCACGTCGCCTACGGGGAGGACGTGGCGATCCTCGCGGGCGACGGTCTGTACGCGGAGGCGTTCCACCATCTGCTGACCCAGCAGCGCGGCGAGCCCGCCAATGTCATGCGTGCGGCCGCCGAGCTTGCCGCGGCAACAGGCGTCAATGGCATGGTCG
>DATMLP010000024.1:0-18809 GCA_035570415.1 Solirubrobacteraceae bacterium
TCGCGCCGCTCAGCGTCGCCGAGCCCACCCCGACGCCTTCCGCGCCGCCCGTCGCCACCGTCGGCGCCGGGATCGCCGGCGTCGTGAACGTCTCATCGGAACCCTCCACTTCGGTCCCGCCGGGGCTGCTCGCGACGAGCCGGTAGTGGTATGTCGTGCCGGCCTGCAGGCCACTCACGGGCTGCGACACGACCAACTTTTCGGCGGTGATCGGCGCGTCGTCGTCAGGGACCGGCGCCACCTCGCCATACGCCGTGCTCGTGCCGTATTCGAAGTGGTAGTCGACGAGCGCTTCGCCGGTTTCGAGCGTGCCCTCGAGCGTCGCGGCGAATTGCGACAAACCGGTCGCGGGTGCACCGCCCACCACCGGCGGCGCCGGTGGCGCGGTTGTGGTGCTGAACCTCTGGTTGGCGCCAAACACGATGCCAAACGAGTTGGTAGCGACGATTCGGAAGTCGTAGACCGTGTAGGACTTCAGGCCGGTGATCTGGGTCTGGGCGTGTTCGGTCGCGAAAGCTTCCCCGGCATCCACTTCGGGCGTGGCCGACCCATAAGCTTCCGTTTCGCCGTATTCGAAGTAGTAGTGTGTGTCGACACCGTCCGGCGCCAGCGACCCGTTGAGCGTCGCAAGGACCGTTTTGGCGGGCCGTTCGATGCTCGTCGCGGCTTCGGTCTTCAAGCCTGGCACCGTGACGAGCGTCCGGAAAGCAGGGGCGGCGCCTTCTCCCCGAGCACTGCTGCCAGCGTAGCTTGCGACCAGCCGGTAGTAGTATTCCGTTCCGAGCGTGAGGCCGCCCACCTCCGCGCTGACCGCCACCGGGCTCGACCCGGAGCCGGGAGGAATGGTGCACGCAGCGGTTTGACCGGAGGCGGCGGGGCTCGTACCGTATTCGAATTCACACGAGGTGACTTCTTTTCCCTCAGGGTTCACGATGCCTTCCAGCTTCGCGCCCGCCCTCGAAACTTCGCCGGCGCCGGCCGTTGTCACTTCCGGCACGAGACCCGACGGCCCAAAGACGTCGACCTCCCCTATTTCCCCGACCACGTGCGGACCCTGATTTGCGATGTATACGTCTCCAGTCGCGCTGACCGCGACACCATCCGGGACAAACGGCGAACCAGAAGGTAGATATGCGATGCTCCCGACGTATTTACCGGACGCATCGAACTGGTCAACCACGCTGTTCGCGACATCCACCACATAGAGTTCGCCAGTCGCTTCGTCGATCGCAACGGCCGCGGGTTCGGATTCCACGCTCTTCGGAGGGACACGCAAATGGCCCTGATAGACATCGTTGGAGTTGTACTCGTCCACAAACCCACGCCCGGGGTTGGCGACGTACACCTCGCCGGTCGCTCGATCGACAGTGAGACCGCCTGGGAAGAGATTCGCATTCTTGGTGAGCAGCGAGAACCCCTCTTCTGGCGAAGACAGCCTTTCGTTCATATCCACCAATTCCCCTTCGGCGTTGGGCTTTATGGCGTAGATAGTGCCTTTATCAGACATCACATACACGTAGCCCCCGTATGGACCACTGGAGTTGTTGGCAGCTGCATATACGAAGTCGCCGATTTCTTTGGGGAGCTGCAGTTCTTGCAAGAGCTTGTATTGCCCGCCACTTGCGGGCTTGAGCACATCCACCAGCGACCCATCCGATTGTGCATCATATACATCTCCCGTAGTATCATTGATGGCGACGCCACGCGAGTATTCGACACCCAGCCGACTGGTGAACACATCGCCAGCGGTGAACATGTCGATACCGGACTGGTCGGCAACGAACAGATTTCCACCGGAGTCGAACGTCAAACCCGACACAAAGACCAACGGGGATCCGTCGGATTCTGTGATCCGCGAAAGATACTGGTGGCCGACGAGTCCCAGCGCGGGAGCGCTCGAGAACGCGAGGCTCCCGGCGAGCAGCCCGACGCCGAGAAGAATGGTCTCAAGGGCCCTGCGCATCTTCATCGTGACTCATCCCCTTGTGTTGGCTTTTGCCGAGCAGCCTTGCCCCGGCCGCCACGCCTATGCCGCCGAGCGCGCTTCCCGGCCTCCCCGTTCCTCGCCGCGTGCGCGGCGGGCCTGACGCTCGAGGCTTTTGCGGTGCTCGTGCCGCCGCTTGACGCGGGGGCAAGCAGCAGCGCCGGGATGAGCGGAGCGACCGCGGGCGCGGCCAGGACCGCAGAGGGGTAACTGCCCGTGGTGAACGTGACGTCGGCCCCGTAGGTCGTGCCGAACGTGTTGCTCGCGACGATCCGGTAGTGGTAGGTAGTGCCCGGTGCGAGGCCCTGCAGCGGGACCGCGAATGTCTGCGTGCCCGGTTCCGAGCCGGCGTCCCCGAAGATCCGCGTGCCGTACCCGGTGTCGGTCCCGAGATCGAACTCGTACGTCGTCTCGTACCCTTCCGTGTCGATCGTCGCGGTCAACGCCGCCGTGTTCTGCGCGACGCCGCTCGCCTGCCCCGTGCTCACGACCGGCGGCTGCGGCGGCGGGGTCGTGAACGTCTCGTCCGGCCCGATCGTCCCGCCCGGCGGGGAGGTCGCGTTCGTCGCGACGACGCGGTAGTGGTAGGTGGTGCCCGGGCTCAGGCCGGTGAGCTGCTGGCCCACGTTCACATCGCCGTATTCCGAGCCGATGTCGGCATCGGGTGCAGGGAGCACCGTCCCGTACGCGGCGCTCGCGCCGAACTGGAAGTGGTAGGTCGTGTCCTCGTCGTTCGGGTTGATCCTCGCGTTCAGGATGGCCGATGTCTGCGTCACCGCCGAGACCGACTCGCCATCCAGTGTGGGGGCCGACGGCGGCGTCTGAAACGTCTCATCTTCGCCGTAGCTCGGGCCGTTGGCGTTGACCGCGGCGACCCGGTAGTGGTAGGTCTCATCGGGGTGCAGGCCGCTGAGACTGCCGGCGACCGCGACCGCCGCGTTGCCGGCGAACGGCGGCGCGGGCGAGCACGCGCTCTGCAGGCCGTAGGAGACGGTGAGCCCATATTCGAAGGTGCAGCCGGTGACTGGCAGCGATGCGCTTTCCGGATCTATGCTTCCGCCGACGTCCGCCGTCGTGGATGTCACCGCGGTCGCCGGTGTCCCGGTGGTCGCGCCTGCGAGCGCCTCGGGCGCCCCAAAGACCTCGACAACGCCCTTTTCGATCTGGGTGGCGTATACCGCGCCGGTCGCTTCGTCGATCCCCATCCCGAATGAGCCTTCCAGGATCCCCCCGCCGAACTGCGACAGCAGGCCCCCTGAGGCTTCGTATTCGCTTATTTTTTCCAGTTCGTCGACGAGAACGTTACCGGTGGAGAGGTCGACTCCGATCGCACCCCTGTCTTCCGCGGGGTCGATCTTGGTGGGAGTGGAGTACCCATCGGAGGGGCTCCAATCCTGCGCTCCCCGTTCCCCGTTGGTGAAGATCGCGCTGCCCGCGCCGACCGCGACCCCGATCGCTTCGGGCGCATGGAACTGCGAGACGAACACGCCGGCGGAGCTGAAGATGTCGACCTCTTCACTGTCTCGGTCCACCACGACGACGTCGCCGTTGGCGGGATCGACCGCGACACCCCACGGCTGGAATCCACCAGATCCGGGGTCGCCCGACGGGATCGAGCTCGCGCTGATCGCCGCGACTTCTGCGCCGGAGGAGTCGAGCTCGACCAGCGTCCCCGTGGCGAACTCCGACACGTACACGTCGCCATTGGACGGATCGGCCGCCGTGCACGCGCCACCGCTTAATTTCTGCTCATAGCAGGTGTTGTCGACCGCGACCGCCAGGGGTTCGAGGACGCTGGGCGACACAAATGACGTTTCCGCGACGCCCGTCGCGCTGAACTTCTCGATGTTGCTCGAGCCCAATCCCGTGACGTACACGTCGCCCGTCGCCTGTGCGACGGCGACTCCGAACGGGGCTTCCACGCCGGCCGGCTTGAACGAAGAGGCCGGGCGCACGATGTGCGCGCCGGCAGGCATGGCTGTGAGCGCTGCGGTGACCGCCATGGCGAGCGTCGCCGTGGTGAGCGTCGCGAGTGTCCCGGTGCGGATCATGACTTCCTCCCGTGGCCGTTGCTTGACTTTCGCGCCCGGCTCGCCTTCTTGGCTTTCTTCTTGGCGGCCTTCTTTGCCTTGGGGCACCCGGTGACTTTGATCGGAGTGTTCTGCTTGAGCTGCGCGCCGTCCTGTGCGATGAACGAGGTCGGCATCGCGAGCTTCTCTTTGCAGAGGTTCCCGAGCCCGGTCAGCGCCGAGAACGGGCCGCTCGGAAGGAACAGCTCGAAGCTGTCGACGGGCACGTCAGGGACGTTCGTGAACGTGGTGCTCGTGATCCCGGCTTTGGAGATCAGCGTGTTCCCGACCAGGTTGACGCGCACCCCGTAGCCCTGCAGCACCGCGATCAGGTCCGGCCAGGCTTCGCCGCCGTGGGAGACGAAGTACACCGGGCCTCGCAACGGGACCGGCAGGATCGGCGTCACGGCCTGCGCCGCTCCGACCACCGACGCCGTCGGGCACCCCGCCGGGTTTGCTTCGAACTGCGCCGCCGTACAGGCTTTGCGCAACGTTTCAAGCCTGGACGGCAGATCCCGCGGCAATTCGACCTTCACGTGCGCGATGTTCGATTGCGCACCCGGCGGCAGCGTCAGTTTCGCGTCCAGGCTCGTTCCATCCACCCTGGAGGACTTCCCCGACACCGCGACGCTGAATTTCGGGGCGAACGGCAGCCCCGCGCAGCCTGCCACCGCGAACGGCGCCGACTCTTCGCTCTGGGCGCCCTGCGACCCCGAGACCGTCGCGGTGATGTGCAGTTGCGCGCAATTCGTCGGGTTGAAGATGAACCCGGGCCGGTTGATTGTCACGTTCGCTTTGCGCAGCCGCAGCGGGATCCCGTCGAGGATCTGCGGCAACGGGTCGGTCGTGACCGTCAACGCGGCCGTTTCCGGGTTCACGTCGATCCGCGCGCGGACCACAACGTTACCCAAGTCGAACGGCCCCGCGTGCGTCGGGACGACGATCGACAGCCCGAACGGCGCGCCCCTGTACGGGCCCGTCAGATACACCTCGCCCTTCTGGTAGAAGGGGTGGGATCCCGGACCCGCCGCAACGGTCATTTCACCGATCTGCGAAGACGCAGAGCAGGTCCCGAGATCCGCCTGGGGCTCCCCGCACAACGGCACCCCCGAGAGCGACCCCAACAGCCCCGGAGGCGTCACGACCTTGATCTGCTGGAGGTCCTGTTCGCGATCTTCGCGGTTGAACGTCACCGTCAACGGGGAGAGCTGCCCCGCGTTCGGGTTCGACGTCCCCGCTTCGAGCTGCGGGTGAAACGGCCACACACCCGGGCACGCTTCCCCGTTCCCGTTCCAGTCCACGTTGAACTGCGAGACCGGCGTCGCGTCCGGCGTGATCGGCGCGCTCCACGGCTTGATGTCCGCCGTGCTCGTGAACGTCCCGCACGCCTGCGGTGTCGCCAGCGACGCGCGCAGCCCGCCGTTGAAGTGCAACTGCACCTGGCTAACCGGCAGCTGCGGCGTATTTTCGAACACGGTCGTCAGCTGGCCCGTGCTCGCGTTCGCATGAATCCGGCCTTCCACCTTGACAACAACCCCGGCGCCTTCGAACTGCAGATAGAGCCGGTACATATTGCCATCCGATGCGTCGGCGTCCGTGCACGGGTCACAGCCCGGGTCGCCGAGGAACACCTGTCCTTCGAGCGGTTCCGGCAGCAGCGGCGTCGTGACCTTCACCGTCCCGATCTGCGAACCCTGCGGACACGACCCCAGAGTCGCCGAGGACAGGTCGATCTGCGCGCTGCTGCAACCTTCAAGACCATCCCCCGACGACGGCGAGATCGACAAGCCCGACGGCAGCGTCACCGTCGTGTCCCTGAACTCCGGGGTGATCAGCGACGGGAACTGCTGCGGCGCCTGCGGGACATTCACGTCGACCGTGGTGCCGGCCGGTTCATCCGCCTGCGTCGTATCCGGCGTCACCGTGAGCGAGGGGTTGAACTGCAGCACTTCGCAACCCGCCAGCGATGGAAACAACGTCGCGGACCTCGACACCCACCCCGGACCACTCAAATCCGGTTGGCCGTCGGCCAACCACGGCCCAGGATGCTCCCAGGAATCCACGCTCAAGGTCGCCGACTGCGCTGCCGTCGAGCAATCCACCGGATCGTCCAGGAACGCGTTCGGCGTCACCCCCGTGACCGCTTTCCTGTACGCATTGAACACGTTCGGGTCATTCTCCGGCGTCCCGAAGAACGTCACCGACACATCCAACGGGGGCCCCGCTCCCGGGATCCCAGGGGTGATGATCCGCACGCCATAGTTGGATTCCGGAGTGATACTCGCATACAACGGCACGTTGATACCGATGCCCGAAAGATCGATGATGAACTCGGCGGGGTAACCCTTGGACGGAACGACGTTGTACACCGGGAACGTCTTCGAGCCGTTTGCGAAGGTTTCACGCGTAGCCCTGAATTCTATGTTGATGACCGCGATGCCGATCTGGGTGCTCGGCGGGCACTGTTCGTTTATGGCCAGGTTCTGCGGGCACTTTTCCACCACGTTGGGGTCGCCCGTGAAACCGGGCGGGAGATCGACCACAACATCCTTGGTATGGCCCGTCAGACCGGCAAGACCCCCCGCCGTACCGTAAGCCCACGGATAGTTGGGGTTGCCTCCGATCCGGCTGTTCAAGGAGAACGAGGTCGTCGCCTCATACGGGTGATCGCCCGCCTGCTCATCGGTCAGACCGCTCATCCCCGTCACTTCGGCCGAGAACGCCGCCAGGCCAAACGGCTCCCCCACCGATTCCGCTTCGCTCCCGATCGCCGTCACCACATTCTCCGATGCGCTCGGCGCGCCGCCGCCCGACACCAGCACGCTGTCCGTCACAGGACCCACCGTGCCAGGCGCCACCGCCACTTCCACCACCACTGCGAGATGTTCGCCTGGCAGAAGCGAAGCGCTGTACACGCACGTCACGGTCGCCTTTTCACACGAAAGGTACCTCGCCGGCACCGGCGGTTGACGAACCACAGTACTAAACAATTCGCCCATGATGCGGGTCACCGTCAGGCCCCGGGGCAGCTCGTCGCCGATCGTGATCGGGCTCCCGTCGGTCGGTTCGCTTCCGGTGTTCGTGACTGTCACATCGTAAGAGTTGGTGGGCGGACCCCCGGAGTTGGGGTCGTTGGCGTTGTACGCCGAGGAGAAAACCGTCGGCCCCGCGACCGCATACACCGACAAGCCCGCTCCAGCGGTGACAGCGGACGCACCCGACGCGCTCAAGGCGCCGGCGAGGACCATACCCAAACCGACCAGAGCACACACCATCTTCCTCATCGCCGACCCGCCTTCCGATCCGCACGGCCGCCGACGGCAGCCCTCTTGGCCTTCCCTCCACGCCGTTTGGCGTGCCGCACCCCACCCGCCTTCTTGCTTTTCTTCTTGCTCTTCGGCTTCGCCTTGGACGCTGCCACGGGCTCCCCCGCCAGCGGCGGATTGCTGCCCGCCTGAAACTCGCTGCCGGGCGAAAGCAGCGTCGGAGCCCCACTCAACTGGCCCTGACACTCTTCGCCCACACACGGCGCCGGCGCAGCGGGCGCGGGAAAGCCGCCGTCGATCCGCGCGTCATAGATATCCTCAGCCGTGTCAGTATCCTGCCCCACCAGCGAGACAACGGTTTCGAAGAATATGTCACCACCGGATTCATCGGTACCGAGAAGGAAACTATTCCCGGCGATCGAGCTCACCCGCCCATCGTGGTACTCATAGACGTTCCGAGCACCTTCCTGCGCCTGCGGGGTGAGACGAACAGGACTTTCGAAGAACACGTATGAGCCGTTCGCAGACACCGACTCATGCTTCCAATACTCGGATGTTTCGTACACCCCTTCTTGGGGCTCTGGCTTCGCGATCCCCGGGTCGTTGACAACGTCCCCGAGGTTTGAGGGTTCGGTTCCAAGCTTGAGAAGTGCGTTGCCGTTGTCGTTGAAACCGTCCTGGCCGATCGACACCCGCACCAGCGCACCGGTTTGCGCGTCATACTCGAACACCTGCCGGGCCGTGCTCGTGTCGTCAAGCGTCAGGTCGCGATTGCTCACAAAGACAAGGAAATTCCCATTAGGCGTCACGTCACCACCCGGCCGTTCACCTATCCATTCCCCCACCTCACCAAACCCGCCACTCACATCTTCCTGGGAGAGTCGAGCGACGAACACGATTCGCCCGGCCGGGTAGCTTGCGTCGCGCTCGAACATATAGAGATTGATGGTGTTCGCCTCGGCGGCTTCGCCCTGGCGATTCGGTACGGTCGTCAAAACCCCCTCTGCGAGAAAGTAGACGTGTGACCCGTCCTGAGAAATGAGCGGTTTGGTGCCTGCAATGAGACCCACGGTGGGATCGGAGACGGTCGAATCTCCGCCGGAGACCCGGATCAGCTTGGGCTGTCCGGCCGGCGGGTCGCTGTCGTACTCGTAGATGTTGTTGCCAGTACCCCCCAGCAACGGCTGCGTCGTCTCGAAGACCACCTTCGAGCCATCTTCCGAGGCGCCCTCGAATTCGGCGCTCGCGAGGTCTTCGGCGCTTATGAGTTTGTTGTTTTTATAACACGCCGGACAGTCTTCTTCGCTCGGCTCGGAGATCGCGACCGTGTGGGCGCCCGGTTCTCCATTGTCGATCCGTACGAATAATTCATTGGGTCTACCTTCACAGGCCCAGGTGGTGAAGAACACCATGGCGCCGTCGGTGGACACGGCATTTTCGGCATCCTGATCACGCCAGGGGCTTACCAGTCTGGTCCCGCCGATGACGGTCCCGCAGTGGCTTATCTGTTCGCCCGCATCGTTGACACCCACCAACAGCGGCGTGGTATTGCCGAATCCTATATACTCGTATAAACTGGGATCTCCGGATTCTGTCTTGTCGAACGGCCAGTAGATGCCTACAGGGTTGCCTTCGTCTCTCCCAAGACTGAAGAACACATGCGAGGCGTCGGACGACATACCCGCGACCTTCATAGCCGACGCCGCTTCCAGGGAGACCGGTGAACCGGACGGCGCAGTCGGGGGCAGTGTGGGACCGACATCCACGATCGAGTGATCGGGACGGCGCAGGAAGAGATCGAGCCTGTTTTCGGGCTGCCATACAGCGCGCTCGGCCCACAGGGTTGCCTGGCCGTCGAGATCGCCGACTCTGAAGTCGAGACCGTGGCCACCGTCGGTATCCGGCAGGTATTCACTGCTCGGCGGATCGTCCGCCTGAGCGACCACCCAGCCGGTGGCGGTGCGCTGCAGCGAGTACCAGGCCCCGGGCGCGGCGGCGTTGGTGCTTGGGAAGCCTTCGAGCCCGGCGATTGCCCCGCTGAGATCTATGAGGGCCGACGAGCCGTCCGGATCGATGCCTTCCACTTGCGCGAAACCCACATTCTTGAACGGCGGCGTAACCAACTCGTAGGCGCGACAGTCGGGCAGGTGCGAGGAGGGCCCCACGCGGAACGCTGCGTTCGGGCATTCTTCAGCCATCGCCGGCGCGGGCAGGAGGGCGAGCGCGGCTGCGCCGGCGAGCGTGAGCGCCGACGCGAAAGCGAGCGTGCGGAGGACACCCCGACGCGCGAGGCGTGTTATGTGCGACGGCCCGTGTGCGCGCCGCGCCTGCGTGTTAACTCTCATCAACCCAATCCTCTCCCGCACGCTTTGGGGCGCTTCGCCCCGCGTGGTATTTCGAACCTGTCAGGCATTGGTTACAGCGCCCGGGCGCAGAGACTCCCGGCGGGCACGTTCCCTCGAACTCACGCGAAGACAGCTCTCTATCGAATGACCCGGCTCCCTCTCCCAAGCAGAACCACCACGACGTTGGTCAGCCCTTTCACCTGCTTGCGGACAGACCTCGACCAGACCCTATGTTTTGTGTTTACTCGCACCATCACATCGCTTTCGCCGGGTGGCACGCAGAGACCACTATACGCACAGTGCGGGGTAGTTGTCAAGTCCCCCTCACTGCCGGGCCAAAGCCGTTGTTACCGACCCACACAAACTTCTGCGCGATGCAATGCAAAACGTCCAAAGAGTGCTCGTCCGCAAGAACGCACACGGCGAGCCAGACAACCGTGCTTCCAGCGGCCGGCCGAGCGTACCTCCCAATTGCGAGCCGGCGCGGATCGTCAGGCTCGCGCCTGACTGCGCGCGCGCTCGAAGACGCTTGAGGCGGCCGCACGGGAGCTGACGTCGAGCTTGGCGAAGATCCGCGATAGGTGACGGTCGACGGTCCGCACGCTCAGGAACAACCCAGCGGCGACCTCACGGTTCGTCTTGCCGGCGCTGACTTGCTCCATGACTTCGAGCTCTCGCGGCGTGAGTCCCAGCGAGCCCCCCGTGTTGTCTCTGCCGTTGCCGCGTGCGGCGCGGGTGACGGTGCGGCCGAGCTTGCGCAGCTCGCGCGCCGCCTCGTCGCTGTAGCGGAAGGCCTGACAGCACAAGAGCTGCCCGTGGGCTGCATCGAGTTGGCCGATCGCCTGCTCGCGCTCGCCCGCCGCGGCCAGTGCTCGGCCGGCGAGGATCTGGGCGCGCGCGGCCTCGACTGGGGCACCCGCCTGTTCGGCCACCGTGGCGGCAGCGAGCGCGGCGGCGGCGGCCGGGTGGCGATCGCCGCGCGCCAGCAGCAGCGTGGCGCGCGCACGGTGGGCGTGGGCGAGGGGGAGTTGCAGCCCCGTGCGTTGTGCGGCCTGCTCGGCGCGGGTCGCGAGTTCCTGCGCGCGCGGCAGCCTTCCAAGCTCCAGTTCCGCGCGCACGAGCAGCTCGAGACAGTGCGCCTCGTAGAAGGGAAACGGCGGCAGGTCGAGCTCGCCGCCGCGGGTCGTGAGCTGCTCGCGGCAGCGCCGGGGCTCGCCAAGCTCGAGCAGTGTCGCGGCGAGCTGCGCGCGCGCGATGCCCGACATCGGGCTGCTTGCAGCCGCGGCGGCGCCGGCGGCGCGCTCGCCATAGCGCAGCGCTTCGTGCAACTCGCCGGCCTGCAAACTCGCCACGCAGCGCAGCGTCATCGCCCAGCTGTAGAAGAGGTCGCTCGCACTCAGCAGTGCCGCTTCGGTCGCCGCCTCGGCGACCGCGCCCAGCTCCTCGCCACGGCCGGTGAGCACCAGCGCCTGTCCTTGCACGGCCAGCAGCGACACCGTCAGATGCTGCTGGCCGCTCGCGCGTGAGATCGCGATGCAGCGCTCGAGGTGGCCGATCGCCTCGGTGAAGCGCTCACCGCAGATCTCCGCCCAGCCCAGCCAGATCGCGATCCCGGGGTGGTGAGCGGCGACCTGCTCGTCGGAGAGCTCGTCCAGCAGCGCAGCTGCCTCGGCGACCGAACGTCGCAATTGCCCGGGGTCGTGCAGGCCGAGGCCGGCGAGCGCAAGCGCGGTGAGTGCACCAACCCTCACCATCCCCTCGCACGCGCCGTCCAGCGATTGCCGGGCCCAGTCCGCCATCGCCGTCCAGTCGGCGTCGAGGAAGCAGGTGAACGCCAGCTCGCGCTTGAGCTCGGCTGCCTCGGGGCCGGCAGGATCGGGCAGGCGGTTCAGCTCCTCGAGCAGCAGCCGGCGGCCGGCGCGGTGGGTTCCGAGCAGCTCATCGAGGATCGTGCTGAGCACAGCGGCCTGCAGGCGCAGCCGACTGGGCTCCTTCGGCGAAAGCGCGAGGAATTCGCGCAGCGCGTCACGGCTCTCCTGCACCCGGCCGGCGACCCCGAGCGCGGCGGCCCGCTGGGCGATGAGCCCCAGCCTCGGCTGCAGGTACTGATCGTCCTCCGGTGTGAGTCCCAAGGCAGCCTCAAACCAGTGTGCCGCGCTTGGCGGCGAGTGCGCCATCGTCTCCTGCCCGGCCTGGGTGAGCAGTGCGATGGCGCTCTGATCGCCGATCTGCGCCGAACGCGCGACGTGGTGGGCGCGCGCCGAAGCATTAGCGCCGCGTGCCTGCAGCGCCGCCGCGGCACGCCTGTGGGCGCCCAGCAGCCAGCCGGCGCCGGCGGTTCCATAGACGGCTTGGCGGACGATCGGGTGGCGAAAGCGAAAGCGACGCGGCCCGTCGCCGGCCCGGATCAGGTCTCGCTCGAGCAGCTCATCCAGCGCCGCGAGCGCCTCCTCCTCGGCGAGGGCGGCGGTCGCCGCGGCGACCTCGGGTTCAAACGGCTCACCGGCCACGGCGGCGCCCCGCAGCAGGGTTTGAGCGGCCGGCGAGAGCGCGCTCACCTCAGCGCCGATCGCGCCTCTGACCGCCGCGGGAACCCCGGTCCCGCCAGCGGCGCCCGGCGGGGAGTCCGGCGGCGTGCCGCGCTCGTTGGCGGCTGCCAGCTGCTGGAGATAGAAGGGGTTGCCGCCGCTCTGGCGGTAGAGGAAGGCCCGCAGTTCGCGATCGTCGATGCGCTCCAGCAGTCGATCGGCGGCGGCGGGCGAGAGCACACCGAGCTCCAGCACGCGCGCGTGGCGGTGGCGCTCGGCCTCCTGCAGGGCGGTGCGCAGGCGCGGCTCGGTCCGCGTGGGCCGCGCAGCGAGCACCAGCAGCGAGGGTCGCGCGAGTCCGCGGTGCAGCAGGCGGCAGAGCAGATCGATCGAGGCGGAGTCGGCCCAGTGCAAGTCGTCGAGCGCCACCACCAGCGGACGCTCGGGCGTGAGCGTCTCCAGCAGCGTGTGCAGCGCGCGCAGCAGTCGGGGGTGCCGATCGGGCGCTCCCTGGTCGCGATCGAGCTCGTGCACGGGCCTGCACAGAGCGGCTTCGAGTGCCTCTGAGAAAACCGCGAACGGCAGCTCGCGCTCGAACTCGGCGGCCCGGCCGGACACCAGCTGGCAGCCGCGCTCCTCGCTTCGTCGCAGGATCTCGCCGATCATCGAGGTCTTGCCGATACCGGCTTCGCCGGAGATCGCCAGCACGGCGCTCTCACCACCACAGACCCCTTCCAGCAGCCGATCGACCAGCCGCAGCTCGTCCTCGCGCCCGACGAGCGCGCGTCTGGTCGCGGTTGGGTAGCCGGATTGGGTGATGCGCCGGATTGTACCTTCGCCTCCGGGCCTGCATGCTCACTTACATGGCGCACACAGCCCTCGTGATCGGAGCCCAGGGGGTCATCGGCACCTTCATCGCCCGCGAGTTCGCGGCCGCCGGCTGGCGGGTCACGCGGGCCGGTCGTCGTACTGAGGACGCCTCCGATTTTCGCCTGATCGACCTTGACGATCCCGCCGATCTCCGCCAGGCCTGCGCGCGGGTCGATCTCGTCGTCAACACCGCCCACCACCCCGAGCTCGCTCCCCAGCGGACGGTCCTGCGCCAGGGAGGGACGCTGATCGATCTCACCGAGCTCGCGCCGCCCGAGCGCAGGAAGCTCGCGAGCATGGGGTCCGAAGGGCCGGGTCTGGTCGTCGCCGACACCGGGCTGGGCGGCCTTGCCTACCTCGCCATCGCCGACCTGCTTCGCGAGCATCCCGAGACCGACACGGCCGAGTACGCGTTGATGGTCTCTGCCAACGGCTCCTCCGGCCGGGCGGGAGCGTTGTTCGCCCACGGCCTGCTCACCGGCTCCTCCCACCATCCCAGCGCGAAGATTCCGTTCCCCGAGCCGTCCGGCGAGAGCCGCTGTCTACAGGTCGGAGGGGTGCTGCGCGAGCAGATCGGCGAGGTTCCGCTACGCCACTACCTGTGTATGCAGCCGCGCGCGCTCCACAGGATGCTGCTGGCGCTCAACGGCGCGCGGCTGATCGGCATCCTGCCGAAGGCTTCGTTCACGAGCGGCACGCGCAAGGTCCCGGCCGAGCCGAGCCGGGAGGAGATCTGCGAGTTGGTGGCCGTCAGCCGAGGCGGCGAACGCATCGCCACACAGACGCTCTCCGGCCGCGGCTACTACCGCATGACCGCCGCGGCAACTCTGGTATTCGGGGAGGCGCTGCTCGGCGGGAGGGACGCCACGGAGGCAAAGGGCGCCGCGGCTCGTGGGAAGTCTGGCCTGCGGAGCATTGATGAACTCATCACGCTCGACGACGTCCGGCCCGCAGCCATAAAGCATGGGATCGCGATCGAGAAGCAGACAACGGCGAGGGCAGCCTGATGGCCGTCGAGGAGGCGCTCAGGCAGGAGGTACTCGACTTCGCCGGATCCTGGGTGGCCCGCTGGAATGCGCACGACGTGGATGGCGTCCTCGCGCTGGTCACCGAGGACGTCGCCTGGGAGGATCCCTCGATCGACGGCACCGCGCGCGGGCAAACGGAGGCGCGCCAGTACATCGAGAGCCTCCTGCGCGCCTTCCCCGACATGGTCTGGGCGATGCCAACGGGCCTGTTCGTCGCGCTCGACCACGACGAGGAGATCCTCGGGATCGGCCAACCCTGGGTCTGCCACGGCACGGCGCTCGGCCCGATCGACCCCCCCGGCTTCGCGCCGACGGGGAGAGCGTTTGAGCTCGAGGGCTTCGATGTCTGGGAGCTGCATCGCGGCGAGCGCCGCCTGCGCAAGGTCGTATCGCACTATGACGCGCTTGAGTTCGCGCGGCGCGCGGGGCTGATGCCGGCGCGGGGCACCGGCGAGGAGCGGATGCTCGTGCGCCTGCAGCGACTGCGGGCCCGCCTCACCCGCCGGCGGGCACGGTGAGCGCCACGGAGGAGAGCTACGACGTAGCGATCGTCGGCGCCGGCATCGCCGGCTGCACCGCAGCGCGCCTCTATGCGCAGCAGGGGCTGCGCATCGCCCTGATCGACCGCCGCGGTCACATCGGCGACCACAAACGGATGTGCACGCACTTCATCCAGCCGTCCGCCACGCCGATCATCCAGCGCCTCGGCCTCGCACCCCTGATCGAGCAGGCGGGCGGCATCCGCAACCGTCTGGACACCTGGACGCGATGGGGCTGGATTCGCGTCCCCGAGCCCGACGACGGCAGCAATCCCCCCTACGGGTACAGCATCCGGCGCGAGACGCTCGACCCGATCCTGCGCAACCTCGCAGCCGAAACGCCCGGGGTCGAGCTGATGATGGCCACACAGGTCACGCAGCTCACCCGCTCCGAGAAGCGCGTCGCGGGTGTCGTTGTGCGCGGCCGCGATGGCGAGCAGCGGGAACTGGGAGCGCGGCTGGTCGTGGGGGCCGATGGGCGGGATTCCGCGGTCGGCGCGATGGCGGGCGTCCGCGCTCGCGCGATGGCCAACAACCGCTTCACCTACTTCGCCTACTACCGCGACCTCGAGCTGACCTCCGGCCAGGCCGGCCAAGCGTGGCTGCTCGAGCCCGACTTCGCGATCGCCTATCCCAACGACGACGGCGTCTCGCTCGTCGGCTGCTTCGTCGAGCGCAGCAAGCTGCCGGAGTTCAAGCGGGATCTCGACGGTAGCTTCACGCGCATGATCGACGCGCTGCCGATGGCGCCGAAGATCCATGAGGCCGAGCGTGTATCGCCGCTGCTGGGCAAGCTCGACATGCCCAACACCACGCGGCGTCTGGCGGTGCCCGGTCTCGCCTTCATCGGCGACGCCGCCATGAGCGGCGACCCGCTATGGGCGATCGGCTGCGGCTGGGCATTCCAGTCGGCCGCATGGCTGGCCGACCGCACGACGCACGCGCTTCTGCGCGATCACGACAGGGTCGACCGTGCCCTGTCGCGCTATCGCAGGACCCACCGCAAAAAGCTGCTCGCGTTCTACCTCCAGAGTTCGGATTTCTCCAGCGCGCGCAAACTGCTCCCGCACGAGCGACTGCTGCTCGCAAGCGCCGCCAAGGACCCGATCATGGCGCGCCGCTTCACAGCATTCGGCGAGGGCCTGATCGGCGTCCACAAAGTCATCTCCCCGCGCTCGCTCGGCCGCGCGACCCGAGTCGTGCTCACCGAGCGCTTTTCACGAAAAAGCTAGCCGACGCGGTACACGAGCAGTGAGCGGTGTGGGCCGGTTCTCCTCTCTCTCTGAGTAGGGCTCTAGATGTTGTGCCCGCGCGCAAGGCTTACCACGACGCGCTTAAACGCAGCCGGAACGGGCTCCGACGACGGCGCCTCATCGACCCGCCCGCGACAGGCGGGTCGCTCATCCAAACGCGTCCACCGGCCGATACGTCAAGCCAACCGAGACCCGCGCCATCATCCGGGGCGCGCCCGCCATCACTTCCACCTCATCCCAAGGAGACCACACCGATGCAACTCCCCCAGCCGATCCAAAGCACCGTCACCGACGAGTCCTTCGCCGGCCTCACCTACCACGTGCGCGGCGAGCTGGTGCCCGAGCTGCAGATCGAGGTGGGCCAGGCGGCGGTGATGTTCGAGCACCACGTGCTGCTGTGGAAGCAGACTCAAGTCAACGTCGAGCTGAAGAAGCTGCCGGGCGCGATCAAGCGCAAGATCGCGGGCCTCGAGTTCTTCATCACCCGCACCGCCGGTGCCGGGCACATCGCCTTCTCACGCGACTCGCCCGGCCAGTGCGTGCCGCTGCATTTGCGCCAAGGCGAGGGAGTGGACGTGCGCGAGCACCAGTTCATTGCCGCCACCGACAACCTCGACTACAGCTTCGAACGGGTGAAGGGCGTGCGGAACATGCTGGTGGGCGGCAGCGGCATCTTCATCGACAAGTTCCGCGCCACCAATGGCGACGCGCTGGTGTGGCTGCATGGGCACGGCAACGTGTTCCTCGTGGAGCTGGCCGCCGGCGAGCAGCTCGACGTGGAGGCTGGCGCGTGGCTGTACAAGGACCCCTCCGTGTCGTTTGAGGCCGTCACGATGGGCCTCAAGACGGGGCTGATGGGCGGCGGCGGCAAGCTCACCTGGAACCGCTTCACCGGCCCCGGCCGGTTGGCGATCCAAACCATGTTCATCTCGCCCGCCGAGTCCGCCGAAGACGGCGCCGCCGGCAACGGCAACGCGGGGGCCGCCACCGCTGGCGGGATCGCGGGCGCGCTGATCGGGGGACTGACGCGGGGGTAGCCGCTACTGATAGGCCGCCACCACCGCCACGATCACGTATATCGCCGCCAGCGCCCAGCCCTCGAAGGCGGCCGCCTCGCCGTCGCCGGTGACCTGCCACACCGCGATCGTCATCAGGCCGAGCGCGCCGATGTAGATCGGCTGCAGCGCAAACGTGAGCTGCGTCGGGAGGGCGAGGGAGATCAGCACCAGCGCCGGGAACAGGAACGCGGCGATCTGCGCCACAGAGCTCTTCACCACCGCGATCGCGAGGTCGGCCTTGCCGCGCGCCGCCAGTGTGATGCCCGCGAAGTGCTCCACGGCATTGCCGGCGATCGCCACGATCACGAGGCCCGCGAACGCCGTGGAGATGTGGAGGATCGCGATCGCCGGGCGCAGGGCGCTGACGAACCACTCCGAGACGAAACCCGCGCCGACGCCGGCCGCCACGAGCAGGATCAGCGCCGCGCGCAGCGAGATGCGCGCCGGCTCCCCCGGCGGTTGCGGCTGCGGCGCGCGGGTCCCCGTGGCGGCGGCCTTGGGCCGCAGGTAGGGCACCAGCCACGTGCCGTACACCCCCAGCAGGCAGCAGGCGCCGACCACGGAGATCGTGTCCACGTGAGCGCCCGCCTCGCTGCCCGAGCTGAGCGCGAGGCCGATCAGCACGATCAAAAACACCGTTACCAGCAGCAGTGTCGTGGTGTCGTTGGGCAGGCGCGAGGAGAAGCGCATCACCCCGTCCGGCGCCTGCCGCGCGCCCGCCACGATCGTCAACCCCAGCACCAGCAGCGCGCTCGCCAGCAGCGAGCCGACCAGCGCGGTCTGCGCGACTACGAGGTCGCCCGCTTTCAGGGCAAAAACCACAACCAGCAGCTCCGGCAGGTTGCCGAGGGTCGCCTGCAGCACCCCGGTCGCGCGCGGGCCGATGTGCTCCCCCAGCTGCTCGGTTCCCAACGCCACCGCCCACGCCAGGCCTGCCAGCGCCACCGTCGCCAGTGCGAAGCGGGGCACCGCCGCCCAGGCGCCGTAGTTGGCTGCGCCCGCCAGCGCCGTCACCACGGCCACCGCCGCCAGCAGGGAGCGCTCGGGTTTGCTCAAGCCGGCCATGATTACACCGGCGTCCAGATCCGGTCGATCGGGAGCACGTGCAGGCGCTCCTCGAAACGGTAGGCGCGCTCGCCGGTGTACAGGGCGACGCCTGCCAGGAAGCGTTCGCCGAGCGCGTCGCGCAGCTTGCGCAGGTGGTGCATGTCCGGCCCCGGCACCCGTCCGGCGGCCTTCACCTCAAAGGCGAGCACACCGCCGTCGGCGCGTTCCAGCACGAGGTCGATCTCGTCGCCGTCGTAGGTGCGCCAGTGCCCGCAGGCTGTGACCTCGTCCTCCAGCCACGACGCCTGCCTGAGCAGCTCGCCCACCACGAACGTCTCGAGCAGGTGGCCGAACTGCATCAGCGAAGTGGCATCGCGGCGCACGAGTCGCTCCGGGGTGAGGCCCAGCAGCCGCGCCGCCAGACCCGAGTCCACCACGTGGACCTTCGGGGCGCCCGCAGTGCGGCTCCGCAGCGTGCTGCCCCACGCCGGCAGGCGCCTGATCAGGAACACCGCCTCCAACAGCTTCACGTAGTCGGATGCCGTGACCCGGTCCAGGCCCGCCTCGCCCGCCGCGCTGGTCACGTTCAGGATCTGCGCAGTTTGGGCCGCCAGGCGACGCAGCAGCGCCGGCAGCTGCGCGCGCTGGCGCAGGCGCGACAGTTCGCCCACATCGCGCTCCAACACCAGCTCCACGTAGTCGTCATACCAGCGGTTGCGCCCCCGCCGGGTAGCCCTGGACAGCGGGATCGGCATCCCCCCCGCCGTGGCACGCGCGATGTACTGCTCCCTTGTCGTGCGCGACACCGCTCCCCGCGGAAGC
>DATMLP010000025.1:0-43192 GCA_035570415.1 Solirubrobacteraceae bacterium
GCGAGCAGCTCCAGGTAATGGTCGAGTGACGCTGAGATACCGAAGCGTCCTTGCTGGCGCTCGTGGACAGCGACCAGCTCCCCGCCGTGGCGGCACTCGATCTCACGAGCGCCGACCCTCGCGTGAATCCGCAGACCGGCGAGGCGAACGGGCACGGAGTAGCGGTTTTGCTTGATCGTGACCAGCGCCTTGGAGTCCACCCGAGGGGTGGCCTCATCGGCCGTGGACGCCCGCTCAGCTGGCAGCCCACGCAGCAATGGGCGCTCCCTGGCAAACGACTCACCAACCGTCTCATAGCGGCCGGTGATCTTCCGGTGAAGATCGGTCTCACAGCCAGCGAGCATCCACGCATTCAGCCCCCCGAGCGAGCAGACATCCGGGACCGGGACCAAGTGACGCCGGCGGAAACGCCCGACCTCTCCCTCGACGCCGCCCTTTTCATGGGCGCCCTCGATGCCCGGGGTCGTGAACTGCGACTCATAGAGATAGTGCGAGCGCAACGCGATAAACCGGTCCGTCTCGACACGCCGCCGGCCGCGCAGCACCTGCTTGACCGCGCTCGCGAGATTGTCATAGCGCAGCAAGCCGAACACGCCACCAAACCAGTCAAACGCATGCACGTGCGCCTCCAAGAACGCCTGCTGGGAGCAGTGCGGGAACGCCATCGCGAACGCCGCACCGGAATGACACGCCCGCATGTGAAACAGATAGACCCTCGCCGCAGACCCAGCCATCGCGACCTGCGCCTCACCCCAGTCGACCTCCGCCTTCACCCCCGCGCCGTGGATCTGCGGCACGAACGCCTGGACGCCTTCACCGCGCTCGACCCGGCGATCGTGAACATATTCCCGAACAGTGCGCTCAGCGACATCAGCCGCGTACTCATCACGCAGCCGCTCCCAGATCCGCTTCGCGGTATGACGCTGCTAGCGCGGCGCATCCCGATCCCCATCAAGCCAGGAGTCGATCAGCCCCCGATACAGCCCAAGCTTCGGCGCGGGACGACCCACGGGCTTGCGCTTAAGGTGCGGCCAACGCCTAACGCACCGCCCGCCGGTGAACACCATGACGCTCCGCGAGCGCCCTGATCGACAAGCCCTCCCAGTCCCTGTCCCGCCTGATCCGCTCGAACGTCTCCACTCGTGATCCCACTCCTTCCGCCGCCTCCCGCTCGAGCTCCAAGAGCACCGAACAGTCCGCCGCAAGTCGGACGGAGATGGGGCCAGTTCAGACCGCCGCAGCGGCGCCAGATCAGGGATGTCTCGCTCACGGGGCCACCTGCGGTGATGGGATTTCAACCGTGTGGTTCACGAAACCCCGGTCCGAAATCCGAGACGGCCAGTGCTGACGAGTTCTTGGCTGGCTCCGCAGAGCGCCCCAGCCGGACACAGCTCGGCGGCCACCCTGCGGCGGGGATTACGGATCCCGGCGAGCGCAACGAGACCTCCGCTGGCGACGAGCACGGCTGCGATCGTGTCCGCAACACGGAAGGCATGCACGGACGCGTCCTCGAAGGTCGCTCGTAGGAGGACCCGCTCGCCGGGAGGCACTCCAATGAGGCTGGGCGAGCCAAGCGGCTGTCGCTTGGCGCGGCTGATCGCCGCGCGGCTGTCGGGACCGAGCGTGGACCGTCGCAGCGTCGCGTCGACGCGACTGGCAAAGGCGACAGAAACGACGGCTCCCAGCACAGCGACCGCGAAAAGCTGCGCGACGCGTGAGAGCGTCGTATTCACCGCGGCGGCGACACCTGCGTGATCCTCCTCCACTGCCCCAAGCACCGTGGCGGTCAACGGCGCAACAAGCATCGCGAGGCCCAACCCGAAAACGAGCAGCGCCGGCAGCACCTCGCTGAGGTAATCGGCGCGCTGATCGACACGCGCCAAGAGCAAAAGGCCGCAGCTGGCAACCAGCGCCCCGAGGCTTATCGGCACTCGCGACCCGATGCGGTCGGCGAGCGCGCCGAAGCGGCGGGAGAACACGATCATCAGCGAGGTGACTGGCAGCAGCGCAAGCCCTGCCTGCACGGGGCTGTAGCCGCTGACCTCCTGCAGAAACACAGGTAGCAGGAAGATCACACCCCCCAGCCCAAGGTAGGCGGTCAATGTCGCCAGGTTGCCGATCGTGAAGCTGCGCTCGCGAAACAGGCTCAGGGGGAGCATCGGCGCCCGAGTGCGCGCCTCCCACGCAATAAACGCCATGGCTCCCAGAATGCCTACAGCGAGCGAGCCAATCACCAGGGTGCTCCATCCGCGCGCCGGCTCCTCGGTCACGGCGAACACCGAACCCGAGAGCGCGAGCGCCGCCAAGAGGGCCCCGGGGAAGTCCAGGCGCCCGCCGGTGCCGGCGCTCGCGCTCCCGGGTACGCCACGAGCAATCAACGTCACGGTCACCAGTACAAGCGGCGCGTTGAGCACAAAGATCAGGCGCCACGAGCCGGCAGCGATCAACACTCCCCCGATAAACGGCCCGATAACCCCGACGATCGAGCTGAGCGCGGTCCATGTCCCGATCGCTCTGGCCCGCTCGTCTTCGGGAAACACGTGGATGATCACCGCCAATGCGGTGGGCGTCACCAGCGCCGCGCAAACCCCCTGCATCGACCGAAACACGCATAGCTCCGGAATCGACGACGCGACCGCGCAGAGAGCCGAAGTGACGCCGAACCCGGCAACCCCAACCAGGAACACGCGCTTCTGACCGAACACATCTCCAAGCGAGCCGCCGATCAACAACAGCGACCCGAGCGTCAGCAGGTACGCATTCGTCACCCACTGCTGGCCCGCCAGACCGCCACCGAGGTCGCCGCGAATCGCGGGCAACGCGACACTGGTTACGGTCGCGTCGAGAAACACCACGCTCGTACCCAGCACGGCTGCGAGCAGGGTCAGCTGCTTCTCGCGCGGTGTGGCCACTGGTCGGATGTCTGGCACATGCGCAGGTTGGCACGTCACGAGCGCCACTCGCCTCGCGACCGCACTTTGGACGAACGAGTAGCAAGCGGGAGCGCCCCTTCGCTCGAACACGAAAGCTCAAGTCTTCACGGCCGACCTTTGGCCTGCAAACATGAGCGCGGTGACCGTCGCCGAGCTTTGGCGTCGTGGCCAGGAGGGCTGGCCCCAGCGCTTCCCTGTTGCGCAGTTCCCGAACCCCCCGCTGCTGCTCGCTTTCGCTGGGTGGGGACTTGCGGCCGAGTCCGATGGCACCGCACACGAGGTTGGTCGCGCGGTGTTCACGCTCGGACTCGCTGTGTGGGCGTGGGAGGAGGCGATAAGCGGGATCAACTGGTTCCGTCGTCTTCTCGGAGCGGGGGCGCTCATCGCGATCGTCGCCAGCCTGGCCGGCGAGCTCCACGCGCACTGAGCGCAATCGTGAGCTTGTTGTGATGTCAAATGGGGGTCCGTGGGACTCGATGCGGCGGTCGCCGCGGCTGGCGATCGCGACCTGTCGGGGCCAGCCGGGAATCGAGGCTTCCCAAGCAGCACGCAGGCGCGCCGAACGGGGGGAGGCACGTGCCCTGGAACGCTGCTGAAGCCTTACGAAAACGCATCGGATCGAGCGCTCATCCGCAAGACCAACGCGCTTAGGGTATTAGCTCGAACGATGGGCAGTGGCGCGGTGTGACTGCAGCGAAGTGCCGACGATCGAGCGTGACGATGGTTGAGACGTCGAGTCGCTCGGCCAGAGCGATGACGGAGGCGTCTGTCCCGCCTAGTGGGAAATCGGCGTACCGCTCGGCGAGTTCTGCCATGCGTTCGAAATCCTCCCGACTTGGTCCTTCTACGTCAAGCTCGGCGATGCCTTGCAGGAACTTGCTCTCCGCTGCGGCGCCGAGTCGCTGGCCTACGAAGTAGGTCGCCTCGGCTACCACCAGCGCTGGCACGATCAGGCGAAGGTCCGTGCGCGCGAGCGCCTTGAGGGATGCGTCGTGATCCTGGTCGTCGGCGTCCGCTGTGGCGTACAGAGGACCTGCGTCAACTACGGCCAGGGAGATCATTCCACTCCTGCACCAAGAGCTTCTCCATGTCTCTGGCGGTTGTGCGGTGACCGCTGCGTCCAAGGCCAGCGAATGAGAGCTCGCGTGGCTGATCTCCGCTCAGTCCGAGGTGCCGCGCGAGTGCCGTGCGCGTGATCTGCGAGACAGACGAATGTTGCCGCTGTGCCTCGCGATCGAGGGCTTGCGCGAGATCGTCCGGAAGGGATACCGTGGTGCGCTTCATACGCGCATACTAGCATCACAAGGGGCGTATAGCCGTAGTCGTATTGGCGTCTATAAGTTTTATGTCTTCAGTGACCGGGCAGACCGCTCAAGCAGTTGATAGCCACAGATAGCAGCCTGCTATCTTTTGGTGGGTGTCTGGGGATCGCGTTCCACTGTTTGTCAGGCTGCCAAGCGAGCAGGCCGCTGCGCTGGACCGGCTGGTTGACTCGACTGGGCGCCGTAAGCAGCACCTCGTGAGCGAGTTGCTGGCCGACCAGCTCGCGGTCGGTCGCATCGAGCTCGCTCAGGGCGGTAGTGAGGAGGTGTTGACGCTGGAGGAGGCGTCCGCGCTGCTGCGCCTGCCGCTCGAGACGCTCCGCGCCAGCGCCGTCGCGGGGGAGCTGCCCGGCCGGGTGTTCGGGCAGGAGTGGCGGTTCTCACGGTCAGCGCTGCTCGCCTGGCTGGCCGGTGAAGGAACCCCCCAACCCGAGACAAAGCCCGCGGCGAAGCGCAAGGATGGGTAGCGCCGCACACCGGCCACTGGTGCTCGTCCCCGGGGCATGCCTCGGCGGCTGGGTATGGCAAGAGGTGGCGCGGAGTCTTCGTGCGCAGGGGCACAACGTCTACCCGGTGACCTTGACCGGGTTGGGCGAGCGCGTGCACCTCGCGCATGCCGGCGTCGACCTGGAGACGCACATAGCTGACGTCGTAAACCTGCTCGACTACGAGGCGCTCAACGACGTGGTGCTCGTCGGCCACAGCTACTCCGGCACGGTGGTCACCGCCGCCGCCGACCAGCGAGCACAGCGGGTGAACGCTGTCGTCTACCTCGACACCTCCCCGCTCCCCAACGGCACGGCCATCGCCGAGGTGCAGTCACCCGAACAGCGCGAGCACCAGCAACGTGCAGTACAGGAGCACGGAGACGGCTGGCGCTGGCCCGTCCCCAGCCGTGAGACCCTCACGTCAGGAACGTACGGGAGCACCAGCGGCCTGAGCGACGAGCACCTGCAACTGATCACCCAACGCGCCACCCCTCACCCCTACGCGACCATGACCTCCCCGATACGCCTCGCCCACGACAAACCCCCCGGGGTCCGCCGCACAGCGATCTTCTGCACCGCCGGCGGCATCGACGTCGCACGCCTACGCGAGCTGATCGCCCGGGGCGACCCGCGCGCCGCGATATTCACCGACGACGACTGGGAGCTTTACGACCTCCCCACCGGGCACTGGGCGATGCTCTCCCTACCCGACCAACTCGCCGACCTGCTACACCACATCGCCATAAAATGACCCCTCGACAAAGGGGCAGGCAAAGGGGCGTGGAGAACGCCTCCTTTGGCGCAGGTGCGGTACGTGCATACTGCGGTTGAGATTGATCGAACCCTGGTAAAACGTTCGTCTGGTGATTCGACCCCAAGGACAGCGGCCCAGGCTGACAGCCGGGCGAAAGCTCTACCCGGAGGTGGTATATGCCCGAGCCTGTTGACCCCCATCATCTCTTGCTGATCGGGGCCGGACCAGGAGTCGGCGCCAGCGTGGTTAGGCGCTTCGGCCGTGAGGGCTTCCGCAGCACACTCATCTCCCGCAGCAAAGCGCTCGACCAGCTCGCCCCTGAACTGCGCAGCGGCGGGCTTCAGATAGAGGCGATCGGCGCGGATATCGAGGATCTGGACAGCTACCGCGAGACGCTCGAACGGATCTTCGGCGCCCCCGGGGCGCCCGGTGTCGTCGTGTACAACGCTGCCCTACCAGATCCAGGCCAGATCCTCGACACCACCGTCGAGCGGCTCCGAACCGCCCACGACGTCGATGTCCTTGGTGCCGTCGTAGCGGCACAGGTAGCCGCGCCCATCCTGCGGGCAGCTGGCGGCGGCACCCTGCTGGTCACCAGCGGCGGCTTCGCCGACAATCCAGTGCCTGCACTGGCGAGCCTCTCGATGGGGAAGGCAGCCCTGCGCTCGGCGCAAACGCTGATCGCCGCTGGCGTCCGAGAGGACGGCGTCCATGCCGCGACCGTCACGATCGCCGGTGTCGTCAAGCCGGGGACGGACTTCGATCCGGACAGCATCGCCGAGCTTTTCTGGACCGCCCACACCGACCCGAAGGACGCCTGGCAGACCGAGTATCGGTTCAGCCCGACGGCTCGATATCGGGCAGACGCAGCATCCGGAACGAGTTGAAAAGCCCGAGCCCGCTCGCGAGGATCGGAACGAGCAGGGCGACCTGCAAGGCAAGGTTGGTGGAGTCGCGGTTGATCTCGAGAACCTCTTGCCGGACGGCGGGGCGCTCATGGGCAAGCATCTGTTCGAGCTGCGTGTTGCTCACAACCTGGGCGTCGTGCTCGAGCGTGTCGGCGATCTGATGTTGCTGCGCGGGGCGGATCACCGTGCTCGATTCGGTCTTGTCGGTGAACGCCAGTGAGAGCGTCGCCAGCAGGATGCCGCCCGCCATCGCGAGCCCGAAGGAAAGTCCGAACGATCCGCCCGCCGAGTTGACCCCGGCGGCCTCGCTCACCCGCTCGTCCTCGATCGGGGCGAGCGTGTAATTGTTCAGCTGCGAGACCAGTAGTCCGAGCCCGGCGCCGGCGATCATGAGAGGCACCACGAGGTACCACCCCGAGTCGGCTCTGGGGACGATCGGTATGAGCAGAACCATGCCGGCTGTGCTCAGCGCGAAGCCGGCGCGCACGATGCTCGCTGGTCTGCGCCCCCCGGCTCGCCGGCCCGCGAGCATCGCGAAGGCGAACATCGTCAGTGAAAGCGGAGCCAGCGACAGGCCCGCTTGCAGGGCGCTGTACTCCAGGCGGATTTGCAGGAAGATGGGCAGCGCGATCATGGCGCCGCCGAGGGTGACCTGCTGCAGCATCTGCTGGGTGATCCCGATACGAAAGTGCGCCAATCGGAAAAGATCAGGGTCGAGCACCGTGATCTTTCCCTCACGGTGGCGGCGCACGAGCCACCGAGCCAGCGTGTACAGGCCCAGGGCACCCGCCGCGATGATCAGGCCCACGTACTCGCCGCCCTCCTGCCAAACGAGTATCCCGAGGACAACGCCTCCCATCCCGAGCACGGACAGCAGGGCTCCCACCGGATCGAGCTTGCGCGGACCCGTGTAGAGCACGTCGCGGATCAGCCCGAGTTGCGTGAGAACGACCGCGATCACGACCAGCTCGAGCATGAAGCCCACCCGCCACGACAGGTACGTGGTCACAAAGCCGCCCAGCAGCGGCCCGATCGCCGCCGCGATCGCCGCCGAGGCCCCCACCAACGCATAGGCCCGCTTTTGGGCCGCACCATCAAAGTTTCCGTGTATCAGCGACTGCATCGCCGGCAGCAACAGCGACGCCCCGAGCCCGCCGACGATCGCCCAGAAGACGATGATGACAGTGAGGCTTTGAGCGAGCGTCATCGCGAGTGCGCCGATCGCGTAGCCGATCAGCCCGAGCACGAAGGCCCGCTTGCGACCCATGAGGTCGCCGAGCTTGCTGCTGATCAATATGAAAGCGGCCGATACCAGCGCCTCCAGCGCGATCGCCGACTGCACTCCGCTCACGGTCGTGTCCAGATCGTGGACCACCGCCGAGATCGACACGTTCATCAACGACGTGTCCACGACCAGGACAAACATCGCCATCGCGAGCACCACCGCGAGGCGCGTGCTGCCGGACGTCGCGGCTTCGTCCCCGGGTAGCGCACCGGAGGTCATACACAAAGTGTTGCGCTAATCGAAGCCCGGTCGTCGTCATCCGCGAGAGTGATCTCGCTCGTGCGGCGTCACCGGGCGGGGCGACGCGGGTCGAGCAGCTTCTCAGCCTGCTGCTGGTGATCCGTGGGGTGTAGTTGTCTTCACGACGTTGCTTACAGGGAGGCGCTCCAGCGCGTCGGCCATGACGGTGGCGCCGTCGCTGCGGGCGAGGGCGTCGGCCCATCGCGCGGGCACCCTGTTTGATCGACCGGTTTTCCAGGGCGCTGGCGATCACGCCGCGCAGCTTGCTGGGGGAGCTCTTCTTGCCGACCCTCACGCCGGCGTTCACGAACAGAACGCGGGCGGCGTTGTCGGGCTGGTCGCGCGCATCGGGGATGCAGACGAGCGGAACACCATCGGCGAGCGCCGCGTTGACCGTCTGCCATCCCGCATGGGTGACCATGAGCGACGCGTGCGGGAGCACGGTTCGAGCGCCGGCTCACGGCCATCGTCATCGCCACGGACGTGCTCGTGTGGAAGCTCCTGGGACTCGACATGCAGCTCAGCCGCCCCCTGGCCGAAGAGACTGTGGTTGAGATGATCGAGTCCTACTCGAGGCGATCGAGTTGAGAGAGCCCGCCGAGGCGGGCTACGAGGCGCCGGTGGGCGCTCGCCGTCTGTAGCGAAGGTAAACGACGCGAGAGCCAAACGTCTTCGTATCGACCAACTCCAGGTTGACCCTTCCGTCCAGAGTCGGGAAGTAGGGCGTGCCGCCGCCGAGTAGGACCGGGCTGAGGAACAGCCGCCACTCGTCGATCAGCCCCAGCTTCATACACGCACGGGCGAGGCCAGCGCCGCCGACCGCGATGTCCTTTCCGGGCTGTTCCTTGAGCCTCGAGACCTCCTCGCCGACGCCGTCCCTGGCCAGCCTGGTGTTGCCCACCACGCTCTGAAGCTTCGTGGAGAACACGACCTTCGGCAGGGCCTTCCAGATTTGGGCGAACTTGACGTGCTCCGCGACAAGCCGACTCTCTTCAGCGGTCTCCCAGTAGACCATCGCTTCGTAGAGCCGCCGTCCGCAGAGATGCACACCGGTCTCCTGCACCTGCTGGGTGTGGAACAGAAACAGCTCCTCGTCGGGCACCGTCCAGTCGATCGCGCCATCGAGTCCGGCGATGAAGCCGTCCAGCGACACGGTCATCGAGTAGATCAGCTTCCGCATGACGGTCCTCCTTCGGTTGCACCCCATTGTTCTGTGGATAACGCTGGCTCATCGGGCGACCGGTCTCCCGCGCCAGCCTGGCGAAGGATCACACGTGGGGGTGAGAGGTTTTGGTAATTTTATGGCATGAGAGTTGCCATCGATGCGGTTGGACGCATCGTCATCCCCAAGAGCCTACGGGACGAGCTTGGCCTCAACGGTCCGGCCAACCTGGAGTTGGTCGGCACCGACGGCAGGCTGGAGCTGACCGTGGCTGACGTCCCAGCGCATGTCGAGGAGCGGGATGGACTGCCGGTGATCGTGACCGACGAGCCGATGGCGCCGATGAGCGTCGTCGAGGCACGGGGGGCGATCGAGCGCGTCCGGCGGTGATCGCCCCCGACTCCAGCGTCGTGATCGCCTCCTTGGCACCATGGCACGAGGCTCATCAGCCTGCCCGTGTGGCGCTGCTTGCCGGTGATGTAAGGCTGCCTGCCCATGTCGCGTTCGAGACCACTTCGGCCCTCAGCCGTATGCCCGAGGGGCGCCGGATCGCGCCAACGGTGGTGCTCGAAGCGCTTGAACTGGGCTTTCCCCAACCGTGGTTTACGCTCGAAGCGGCCGATCAACGGAATGCCCTGCAGCGTGCCGTCAAAGCCGGGGTGCGCGGCGGCGCCCTCTACGACGCCCTGATAGCCGCGACGGCTTCGAAGCACGGAGCGGAGCTGCTCAGCGCCGATCGTCGGGCACATGGCGCCTATCGGGCGATGGGCGTGGACGCCACGTTCATCGACGTGTGAGTCGCCGCTTTCGAGGAGTCGCCACACCCGCTGGGACTGCCCCCCGGGAAGCCGAAGCCCCGCCCGCTCAGCCGGCGGCCATCGCCTGCTCGGCCCGTTTTGCCATCTCCTCGGGCGGCACATCCTCGACGTGGGTGGCGACGCTCCAGCGGTGGCCGAACGGGTCCTCGAACTGGCCCGAGCGATCGCCGTAGAACTGGTTTTCGACCGGGCGCAGAGCCCTCGCGCCCGCCTGGACGGCGCGGTCGAACACGCTGTCGACGTCCTCCACGTACACGTGCAGCGCGGACGACGCCCCGCCAACCGCCTTGGGGCCGCGCACACCCATATCCGGGTTTTCGTCGGCCAGCATGAGGGTGGAATCGCCGAGCTGCAGCTCGGCGTGCCCCACCCTCCCTCCGGGAGCGGCCATCCGCATGCGCTCGGTGGCTCCAAGCACCGAGCAGTAGAAGTCGATCGCGGCTCCGGCGCCGTCGACGTACAGGTAGGGAGTGATCCGACGGTAATCGTCGGGGATCGGCTTGGCCATCTTCTCGAACCTCCTGATAGGCGTGGTTGCCTGGTGCGGGCCGGCGTGGTTGGGCCGGCAAACGTACGTTAGCCCGCGGTCGCGGCCCCAGACATCTCGACAGCAGCACGATTCGTGCTTTTTCGTGTAGGATAATGCCTGTGGAGCGCCTCAACGTCACCCTTGACGACGAACAGGCGGAGAAGCTCGCCCGGCTCGCCGAGCGTATGTACGTCCAGCCTGGGACGGTTGCCCGCTCGCTGCTGTCCAATGCGCTGGACGAAGCCGACCCGGACGCGCGCAACGTGGTCGAGTTGCTGGACGGGATGCCGGGTGCACACGAGCGCGCGCAGCTCGGCCTCGCGCAGGCACGGACCGGTGACACTGTCTCGCTCGACGAGCTGTAGCCGGTGGCGCACGTAGAGCTGGCCCGCACGGCCGTCGAAGAGCTCGAAGACCTGACCCGCACACACAGCCTGCCAGCCGACACGCCCGCGCGAGTGGCGCGGTCGCTGCGCGCACTGGAGCGCTTCCCGCGCATGGGACCAGCGCTGAGCGGACGCTGGGAGGGCATGCGCTTCCTCCTGGGTCCCTGGCGGTGGATGATCCTCGTCTACGTTTTCATCGAGGAGGAGGATCGAGTGGTCGTGGTTACGGTGCAGGACGGGCGGTCGGGGAGCGCCGCCGCCGGCGCACGGAGACTGGCGGCCTCCCGACGCGCCATCTGGATGCAGCGGGATCGTGGCGGTTCAACATCGATGTGGAGACGGTCGCCGGCGTCGCCGGCGTGGCAAGATAGCGACATGGAGCGTGTGCTGGGAATCGGTGGATACTTCATACGTGCCGCCGACCCCGTGGCCCTGGGCACGTGGTATCGCGATTGCCTGGGCCTGGACGCAGACGAGAACGGCCTATGGCGCCAGGTTGCCGGACCCACGGTGTTTGCGACGTTCGAGTCCGAGACCGACTACTTTGGGGCGCGTGCCCAGCAGGCGATGATCAACTTCCGGGTTGGCAACCTGGAGGCGATGCTCGAGCAACTGCGCGCCAAGGGAGCGGATGTGGCTGAAGAGACGCAGGACATGGAGGGTGTTGGTCGATTCGGCTGGGTAACCGATCCTGAGGGCAATCGGATCGAGCTGTGGCAGCCCGCCTGAGCGTGTCTTCACGCAGGCGGTGACGTGCTGGTGCGGTGTCCCTGAAGCGTCTTGTGGCTCCAGGGTGCTGTGCGTGCTGGAGCTATCGAGCACGACGCTGCACTAGACCAACGGTCAGCCAAGAGTCGACTCGGCTGACCGTCGACGATTAACCTCTATTTTATGATGACGCCCGGCAGCGGCATGCTCCCTCTGTATTCCCCGTTTGAGCCACTTGTTCCGCAGCCCGTGCCAGTGATTGTGTATTTGATGCCAGCCAGGCTAAAGAACAGTTCGCTCTTGAAAGGGCTAGTGAGGTGCAAATTGTCCTGATGTTGTGGCGGGCCTCGGCCGCACTGGCTCCTGTTTCGCTGGCCACCACGAACGATACTGCGCCAATGATAAGGGCGATCCGCGCCTACGGGATTCTGCGCGTCAGACGTGCCTGCCTACCCGTGTGACCGCAAGCCAGGCAGTTCTTTGGCTGCCAGGATACGCGGCTTGTTTCTGTCTCCAAAAGGCGCTCTGGAGGTCAGGCGCTGGCTGAAACGCACAAACGTCACGGAGCGTTCCGCCTTGACATAGACAGTTGATCGATATATACTGTGTCGATGGGCACGCGCGCGATGCAGGAGGCGACTTTCCTGATCCTGACGGCGCTGGCTGGAAGCAGCCAGCACGGTTACGGGATCATCACCGACATCGAGCAGATCTCGGACCGGCGCGTCCGACTGCGCGCCGGGACCCTGTATACGGCTCTGGAACGTCTCCGCACCGACGGACTGATCGCAGTGGACCGCGAGGAGATCGTGGATAGCCGGTTGCGCCGCTACTACCGTCTCACGCCCACGGGCGCGGAGCGCCTCGCCGCCGAGGCGGCTCGTCTGCAAGCGAATGCCGTCGTCGCGATGTCGCGGCTGGACCCGGTTGGAGCGCGATGAGTGACGATCCTGACCTCGAGCGCCGCTTCCGGCGTCTGCTCGCGTGCTACCCCGCCGCGTTTCGCCGCGAGCACGAGCAGGAGATCCTCTCGGTGTTGATGGCCGGCGCCGAGGAGGGACGGCGGTGGCCGCGGCTGGCGGAGGTCGCCGATCTGCTTAGAAGCGCGACCTCCATGCGGCTGCGAACCAGGCTGCGAACTTCATGGGCATGGGAGTACAGACACCGGCGGGTCACGGTCCCTGTGCGCGTCATCAGCGGGATCTGGTTGGTGGCCCTTACCGTCATCCTGTACGGCTACGGCCTCGGCGGCTGGTGGGGAGTGCTACTGGTCCCGGCGGCAGCCGCGCATTTTTACGTTGCCTACCGCAGCCTGCGACACCGCGCCCAAAGCTAGCGCGCCGCCCCCTTGTGGGCGCTCATCACGCACTGCTAAGCGCAATCGGCGAAGCGGGCGTCCGAACGCATCCTCACCAAAGCCAGAAATGGACAAACCACTTAGGAACCCTTCACTGGACGACGATTCTGCGGGTGTAGGCGCAGCGGCGCCACACCGTCACAATGCACGGCCCCTGCACGGCACCACCGCCCTCGCCGTGGTGTGGGTGCCGTTTTCGAACGCAAGCGACGCGGAGAACGGGAAGCCTCCGTGGGGGCATTGGTCGGGGAGCAGGATGCCGGTGGGGCGGTAGCCGACGGTTTTGCCGTGGACGCGTTCGTAGTAGGTGAGGCCGCGGGGGCCGATGATCGCCTGGAGCCGCGCGACGGAGAGGTTGGGGCCTTCGGGGAAGGTGGGTACGAGCGGCACGTGAATGTGGATGCTGCCGGCTCCGCCGGCTGGGAGAAGCTGCGCGGAGAGCGGGATCTGGGCGCTGATCGGGGAGCCGCCGCCGGCGTAGAAGAGCATCGCGAAGTGTCCGTCCTGTGCGGGAGCGCGCAAGATCGCGACGTCCACTGACTCGCGGAGAACTTCCGCTCCGATCGCCATCTCGGCGAGCACGCTGCCGTGACCCATGATCGAGTCGGGCGGGCAGCCTTGGAGGCCGAATTCGGCGAGCGCGACTTCGGTGCAGGTGTCGAGGCCGAGGCCGCTGACGGTGATGCCGAGGTCGCTGGGGTAGTGCAGGTCGACGGCGGTCAACGGCGAGGGCACGTGACTGCCGCGCGCGGCGATCCGGACGGTGATTTCCACCGTCGTCGCAGCGCCCGGCCGGTCGGGTGCGAAGGCGACGTGGAGCGCCGCCGACTGTGCGGCGTGCGCGACGGCCGGCGGGCAGGCGCCAAACGCGAGCGTGGCGATCAGCGCACCGGCGTGGCGTCTGGCTCTGCGCCGGCGGGGCGGTCTAATACGACAGCCTGCCGCTGGTCTGGATGACGATCGCGTACGTCCGGCGGTCGAAGACGCCCGACAGCCCCGTGTGGCCGCTGGCGTGGCTGTAGCGGCCGCTGCCGCCGGTGACTGTGAGCGATCCGCTGAACCTCTGGAAGCGTCCCGAGCCGCGCCCGGCGGCCCGGCCGTGGCCCTCGATCGAGCCGCCGCCGGTGTGGATCGTGAAGCTGCCTTCGAATGTCGCGCCGGTGGTGACCTCCGCGCGCATCGACCCGTGCAGCGCTCCCCCCACGGGGCCTTCCTCCTGCAGCTGCGAGCCATCCGCCTTCACCAGATGCAGATCGGCGGTCGCCGTCCCATTGAGCGTGTGCGCCGCACCGGCCACCGGATGACTGGCGGCGGTGGAGTCGGCGGCACCGGCCAGCGCGAAACCGCCGAGAGCGATCGTCGCAAACACCGACGCCCGGCGCGCGGCTCGGGATGAACAAAACAATCTCCTCATCCGGAATCATCCTACAGATCACTCAGCTTGTGGAGTCGGCCCGGGAGGTTCTGGCTGACTTCCGCCCGAAGCTCTCCGCAATTCGCCGCTTCCAGCAGGAGATGCGACGCGATCACGGCAGCCGGTACCGACGCAGACGACCTGCGCCAGAGCTCTCCATTCGCGGGAGCGCTCACCGAGCCCGGGCGTCGGCGCGTCCTTGCCGAGGGCGGCTGAGTGCAGTCGCAGGAGTTCGAGCACGTCCTCGCCGCAGCGGCCGAGGTCAGCGGGGACTCCCCTGGTGGCGAGAACGTTGCATGAAGTGGATGGCTCCCGCCCGGAGAACCATCACGACGCCGAGACACTGCTCGCCACAATCACACCCGGCGGCACGCGCGCCGCCAGCCAGCTGCGCCAGGCGCGACACCTCGTCGAGTTCGCCGAAGGCGTACTGAGGCAACCACCACCAGGGTGAGGTCGTCGGATTGGCACCCGCTCGCCGGCGGCTGACGCTACGCGGCACTTCGGTAGCGCGTGAAGCGATGCTTGGCGCTCAGCACTCGCACGCGCCAGGCCGGCACCGCGACACGGCCAGGGGTTCGGCCATAGCCGGTGCGCTCGATCTGGCGCAGGATCTCGCGGTAGAGAGCGGTGGCGAGCGCCATGCCGCGCTGCCCGCGCGAGAGGAGCGGGATCGCACGCAGCCCTTCATCGTAAAGACGGTCGGCACGGGCGATCTGGTCACGCAGGAGCGCTTCGCGAGCACCGGGCAACGGCGGGCCAAGGCGTCCAATCGTGGTGCGGGCGATGTACAGGCGGCCGTGCGCGTGGTCCTCATCGATGTCGCGGAGGATGTTGGTGCGCTGAAACGCCCTACCGAGTGTCGCCATCGCGCGCTCACCGTCCGCATGTGTGGTGCCGAACATGCTGGCGAGCATGATCCCGACTGAGCCGCCAGCTTGCTGGCAATACCGTTCGAGATCCTCTTCGTCTTCGATCGTCGCGCCATCGAGATCGTGGCGCATGCCCTGGCAAAATTCGAGCACCGCCGCACGCGACAACGCGTGTCGTTGCGAAAGATCCGTGAGGATACGAGTCTCCGGGGTGTTCGCCTCCTGGCCCTGGGCCCAGCACTCGAGAGCGTCGATGCGCTGGGCCGCCTGGGGGTCACCCTCGTCAACCAAGTCGTCGATCGTGCGCAATACCTTGTATATGAGTTGGGCATCCAGCTGAAGATCGCCAGGAAGCACACGCATGCTCGGGCTGAAGGTGCTTGAGTCAAGGCCAAAAGCCGTTTCTCTTCGCCCGACCGTGTCGACTGCGACTGTCCGCCAGGACAAGAAACGGGATCGCATCACAGAGCAACCGTATAACGCGACCGGCGGCCGTAGCGATGCTACTCGGCCGAGAGCGCCAGCTGCGGCTGCGGCCTGCTGGCCTGGATGGCGACGATTACCGACGCTGCGGTGGAGATGCTGCCGACGATCGCGATGGTACGTAGACCAACCTGCCACGCCGCCGCAAATTGAACGGGGGCGCCTGTGGTCTGTCGAAGCCAGCCGTCAATGAGGTACTGGCCGGCGATGCCCGCGACCAGACCGATCAAGCAGCCTACAAGCAGAACGAAGCCGCTCTCGTAGAAGATCAACCTTGTGAGCTGGCCGTTGCTCATGCCAAGAGCGAGCAGCGAATCGATTCTCCCGCGCCGCTGCCACAGAGCCGCGATCATCAGAGCAAATACAGACGCGATGGTCGCGATCAACACGACGATTGTGGTGTCGCTCAATCGAGCCAGCGTGCTCCCCAACACAGCAACGACTTCCGATCGACCTTCTTCGAGTGTCTTGGTGGTGAGGGCCGAACCTCCCGAAAGCGCTGCTTCGACTGTACGCTTGCCCTGCTCGTTCGGGACGCCCGGCTTCAGCGAGACGGATAGTTGAGTCGCCGCAGTGCTGCCCCACAGCCTCGCGTGTTCGCTGCTGCTCATGACGATCGCTCCAGGCAACCAGCCGTAGTTCGCGACCGTCGCCGCAAGTCGGAGGGTCGCACGTCCAGTGGGAGTGGGAATGGCGAAAGGCTCGCCGAGGTGCAAGTGAGCTTCGTGAGCGATGGGCTGGCTGACTGCGGCCCATCCGCCTTCCCGCAAATGCCTATCGGCCGTCGAAAGTGATCCTTCGACGAGTTGACTGGGAACGATCTGTGCGGGTACCTGCGTAGGCACTCCGAGTACCCAGACTCGCCGCCCTGGCAGATCGAGGAAGGAGTCCCGCCAGGGCAGCACGGAGCGCACGATGCCTATTCGCTCCAGCCGACGCTGAATGCCGGTGTATTGGAAGGGCTGCGTCGAGTAAACGTTCTCCGGCCCGCCGGGCTTGATCCAGAGGTTCCCGCTCGCTAGCAGGCCCGTAGCCCCCCTGCGGACGGCATGTTGCACATCCGCGACCGAACCGCCGATCAGCACCATCAGGAACGCTGCCACTACTCCGGTGGCAAGGAGGGCAACCGATCTCGTGGGGGTCTCTCGTAGCTCGGCGACAGACAGCCGGGCCGCGGGATCACTAGATCGCCGTGAGGCCGCGCGTGCCATCCGCAGCAGCTGACGTAGGATCATCGGCAGGCAGACCACGAGGCCGGCCGCAAGGCCGACGAGGGCAACCACCGTCGTTTGCGGCTCCAGCGCAGACGCGGCCACCGAGATACCGACGACCAGCACCCCACCAGCGAAGACCATCGCGTCCGAGGGATGCAGCCTACGCGCGAGCGACAGCGCGCGGCCAACAGCTTCCGGTTCAACTGCCGCACCGGCACGCAGTGCTACCGCCGCGGGCAACGCCGCCGCGGCAAAGGCGGCGAGCATTCCTCCACTGAGCGCGATCAACACTGTTGACGTTCCGATCACGCGCTGACCACCAACGCCGAACGCCGCCGCGATGTAACCAGGAACACCTCGATAGGCGATGAGTGAGATGGCGTCGCCGGCAAGCAGCCCGAGCGCTGAGCCGACGGCGCCCAGGATCGCGGCGTCGAACGCAAGCGACGAAATGATCATCGAGTCGGGCGTGCCTGTCTCGATCAGGTAGACGATAAAACGCCGACGCTCCTCGCTGGCCAGTAGCAGTGCGTTGTATGCGAGAATGACACCAGCAACGATGCTGATCGCGCTGAACAGCAGCGCCACCTGCTTTTCCGGTCCGGCAGCGTTCCCGAGCAACTTCGCTTCGGAGGTGATAGGACGGGCGTTCAAGGTTGCCCCAAAGCGATCAGTGAGCGCACGCAGAAGCGCACGTTCTTGTCCTGCCTTCGGCTCGATCACAAGTCGGGACACCCGACCCGGCAAATGTGCGATGCTCTGGACGATCGGAAGCGGCGCCGCGGCGACTGGGCTTTCCGCGAGTGGTCCGATCTTGTTGCTTGGCACCACAGCGTCAAGAGCAAGGTGTTCGGTGCGCCCGCCGACCAGAATCGTGACCGTGCCGCCGGGAGTCACACCGATCGTGTGGGCGACTGGTTCAGTCAGCGCGATCAGCCCTCGCGGAGAGGCTTCGGCCGCTCGCTCGAACTGCTGCGCGAGGGCCCCTCCGAGACCGGTGATCTGTTCGGTCGCACCCAACAACGTGACAGCTCGGTGGCCTTTCGGCCCTACGGCGATGACTTGCTCCTGCAAGGCCGGGGCGACGACCTTGACGCCAGGCATCCGTTCTACCTCTTCACCGATGCGCTGGTTGAAACCTTCCGGTCCACGCGCGGCCAGTTCGAGGGTGGCGCGACCAGCTATCCCGTGCGTGATTTCTTCAAACGAGCCGGTGATGCTGCGATGCGCAACCTGGACGGCGAAGAGGAGGGCAACCCCGGCCGCGACCCCGACGATGGCCATCAGCTCGCGGAGCGGCTGGACGCGCAGGTGACGTCTGTAGAAGATCAGCAGGGTGCGGAGGTAGGCGATCATCTACCGATCGCCTCCTGGGCCTCGAGGTCGAGATCGACGAGCCGGCCGTCGCGCATCCCGAGGACACGGTCGGCGTAGCTGGCCACGCGCGTGTCGTGGGTGACGAGGACGGTGGCGACGCCCCGCTCGCGGGGGAGGGCGCCCAGCAGGTCGAGGACGGCGTCGCCGGTCTCGGTGTCGAGATTGCCGGTGGGCTCGTCGGCGAGGATCAGCCGCGGCTCGCCGACAAGCGCGCGAGCAATCGCGACGCGCTGCTGCTCCCCGCCGGAGAGCATCGTCGGGGTGTGCGCGGAGCGGTGGGCGAGGCTCACCTCCTCCAGGGCGGCGTGTGCGCGGCGGGCGGCCTCGCGGTGGGGGACCTTGCGCAGGAGCAACGGCATCGCGACGTTCTCCCGGGCGGTGAGGCCGGCGACGAGATTGAAGCTCTGAAAAACGAACCCGAGCTTGGTGCGGCGGTAGTCGAGCACTTCGCGCTTTGACATGTGGCCGAGGTCGCGGCCCTCGAAGCGCACGCGACCGCCGTCGGCGCGCAGCAGGCCGGCGGCGAGCAGCAGCAGCGTCGACTTGCCCGAGCCGGACGGGCCGAAGATCGCGACCAGCTCGCCGGCGGCGACGGCCATGTTGACGTCGGCGACAGCGTGCACAACGCCGCCGGGACTCGCGTAGTCCTTGCGGGCGTGCTGCAGCTCAAGCATCGGCCGCGGCGCGCTCGGATCCGCGTGGCGGGAACTGGTAGACCCGGCCGGCCTCGCCGAGCGACTCGGGGTCGATCAGCCGGCCGTCGCGCAGGTAGATGATCGGGTCGGCTCCGACCAGCGCCTCGGCGTCGCGCTCGGCGATCAGCACGGCCACCCGCGCCTTGCGAGCCAGCTCCGCGAGCAGCAGCATGATCGCCTCCCGCTCGAGGATCGAGAGGTTGCTGGCTGGGCCGTCGGCGAGCAGCAGCCGCGGCTCGCTGACGAGGGCGCGCGCGATCGCCACGCGCTGGCGCTCGCCGTCGGAGAGATCGCGCAGCTCCATGCCGACGCACTGCTCGGCTTCGCAGACGAGCAGCGCCTCGCGCACGCGGCGGTCGGTCTCGCGGCGACCGCAGCGATCGACCAGCAGCGGCATGGCTACGTGGTCGGTGACCCCGAGCCGCTCCTGCGCGGGCTCGGAAGACCAGACGCAGGCGATCTCGCGACGGCGAAAGCGCGTGCGTTCGGCGGCGGACATCCAGTCGAGGCGCTCGCCGTTGTAGGTGACAGCGCCACTATCGGGCCGGCGCAGGCCGGCGGCGATCCGCAGCAGGGTCGTCTTGCCCGAGCCGCTGGGGCCGAAGAGCCCGAGCAGCTGGCCGCGCGCGAGGTCCAGCGAGACGTCATCGAGCGCAACCCGGAGGCCGCCGGGTCGCTCGAAGCGCTTGGAGATGCGCTCCAGGCGGAGCATCGGCTCAGGATCCCGCGCTCGGGGGTGGGGAGGAGTCAGCATCGCGGTCCTCGCGCCGCTTGCCGGGCACCTCCTTCAGCGACCGCGCGGCGATCCGCCCGAACAGCTCCTCGCGCGCATGCGCGCGCTCGGACGCCTGCTTGGAAGTCCCGGAACGCCCGTACTCGGGCGGCCAGATCGCGTCCTCGGTGAGCAGCCAGGACACGATCTCGTGCGCGTCTTTGGCCCATTTCAGCTCGGCTTCCAGATGCGCGACGTCGGCGCTCAGGCTGAGTCGCAGGAATACCTGGTCGGCGCGCACGCGCGATCCCACCACGGGCGCCCGGGGGATCGCGTCGCGCTGCTGCGTCAGTCCGTTCACGCTCGCGGCGCAGTCGCGCTCGTAAGCTTCGATCTGCCGCAGCGCCTCCTTCAGGCGGTCAGGACCGGCCAACGCGATCTTGGCGAGCAGCGGCCGGCGCGGCTGGCGGGCGTCGTGCGTGCTCTCCTCAAACCAGCGGTCGAACTCTTCGACGCCGCTGGCGGTGATCGCATAGACGTCGCGCTCCGTGCGGTCCTCCCGCGAGCCGTCGACCAGCTCGATCAGCCCATCTTCGTACATCCGCTCGACCGTCTGGTAGAGCTGGCCGGAGTTGATCGCCCACGACGGCCCCAGGCGCTCTTGCAATCGTTCACCGAGCTGATATCGATACGCCGGCCGGTGGATCAACAGCCCCAGCAGCGCGTGCTTGGCAGACACTCAACCTCCCTCGCGTGGCGACCCAACGCCACTATCCTCACCGATAGGAACATTCCAATCGCGCAAACACTACACGGCGAAGACGACTGGCGTCGCGCGCGCTGAGGAATACTTACTTAAAGGGTGCATACGCCACACCAGAGATCGTCGCAGCGGAGCCGCGCCGACCGTCGTATCGGGTCGCTTAGAATCTCAATACCGGAGCGGAAAATCCGGACAGTTCGCCAAGGTCGGCCGTGCGCAGGCCTGACCATGGGCCGCCGAGACGCGTTCCCGAGTCCTTACTTAACGGTATTGACGTGCACCAGCGGTTCTGTGCACCATCCGGTCGATGGCCACGAGCACGAGAGCAACCCCCAGTCACCGCACGCGACTCGGTGAAGCATCAAGACCCATTCTCGGGAGCGGTGCCTCCGCCGGCGGCAATGTTTCTGACTCTCGGGAACACACGCACAAGGCATGCGACGGTGACCGATGAGCAAGCGGCGACTGATCGCCCGGCGCTCGTCGTCGGCGTCACACCGCCCGCTGTCAAGGAGACCGGGGCCAACGGAGACCAGATCCACTGCCCATGGCTACAGGCCCCGCTGGACACGTAAAGGCTGCCGTGAGAGCCCGATGTTGCTCCCACATTCGGGGTATGTGTCCACATGGCGGCCCGCCGATGGAGAGGCGGCGGGCCGCCCACGCGATCGGTGTGTCCTTGCTGCCTCTCAGCCGAGCAAGTTCGTGAGGCGATGGCGGGCACACCAGCGTGATCCGCAGCCGCGGTGGCATCCACGGTGAGCAGAAGCAGAGCTCCACCGAAAGTAGCAGCTACTAATCATCCAAAGGAAGCCCTATTGCTAGACGAAGCGTAACGCGAACGAACAAGGATTGGGAAAAATGAGGAAATTGCTACTCGCGCCAGGACTGATTTATTTTTTGCTGATGCCCATAACCGCGGCGGTTGCCGAACCCTCGACTGAACCAATGGTGAGCTATCTCATGGCTCACTACAACATCTCACAGACCGCCGCTACCGAACGCATCGAACTCCAAGGTCGGGCTGACGACATTGTCGGCCAGATGGCACATGCCCTTGGCCCAGCCTTTGGTGGTGTTTGGTTTGATAACGCAACTGGCCGATACAATGTCGGAGTCGTTGCAAATGCGCCTCACTCAAGCGCCTTGCCGTATCTTGAATCACATGACATCGTGGACCAAACGGACTTCGTTTCCGTCCGCTCATCAGTCGCCGATCTCGAATCAGGAAAAGAAAGGATTGACTCAGAGCTTTCCCGGTGGCTCTCCGAAGGGACCGTTTCAACCGGCATGGATACAGAAACAAATAGTATTGTTGTACACATAGCAAGTAACCTTTCCAATGATCAAGTAGCCGCAATCAAAAGTGATGCACAAAGCGAACCGGTAGAAGAGAAGGTTGTTTTCGAGCCCACCGAAGACACAAGAGCATATTTTACGGCGTGCCAGAACCATGCTTTTGGCACAGATCCTCAGGTATTGTTCTGTGATCGCTCTTTGCGAGGGGGTGTGACGATTTTTAACCACTTTTCAGGTGGCCACACTATTTGTAGCCTAGGGTTTATCGTCCACAATAGCCAAGGCGAGTACATTATGACCGCTGGTCATTGCCTCACGGAAGGAGACACAAACTGGTTGTCTGCCTTCAGTGACTTCTCGGAAGGCAACGAGAGTACCTGGGCATTTATTGGCGACGAAACCGGTTCATACATGGGCGAAAACGGTGACTATGGGTGGATAAAAGTCGTTCCAAGTGGCTCACCGTGGTTCCCGATCAACGCCCCTAGCAGCGTCGCTAGCCTCGATCCTTACGGCCCTTGGGGCGAAAATCAAGAACAATTTCTTGAAAACATTACTTGGAGCGCGAGAGGCGATATTAACTGCCATACCGGGGGATCCACCGACACTCAATGCGGGGAAGTTCTCGAAACGGATGAAACAGTGAATATAGAAGGGAAATTGATTGGAAAACTCACCAGGGACACCTTCTGCTCCGCTAAGGGCGACTCTGGGGGCACTGTGTGGGGAAATCACAGCGGCATGGGGATGGATGAGGCTATAAACGCGCCCTGTGGTTACGGAGGAGCGCAAAGCTGGTACACCGAGGCTATTCGAGACGCCTATTTCATGGGGCTTTCGTTTTATGTGCCGCCTTATAATGAAACGTACTAGTCCGCTTCGTGCGAAAAAAGTAGCTGGTTAGTGGGCTCTCGTCCGGGGAGCGAGAATGTCGTGTGCAACACTCGCCATCCGGGCCGGGTGAGCGCTCAAATCAGAGCAACCAGTCATTCGACGAACGGCCGCGTGCCGACCCACCGCGCGGCCGTTTGTCGTTATAGGCCGCCGTGGGTGGCTGCTCATGGTCCACACGTTAAGCAGGCATTCACTACTGATCTACTGCTGTATGTGACTGGCGATATCGTGCGTATAAACGTACATGGTCAACTGCCCGACTTTGTAAACGGCAAATGGCCGACCAAGGACTGGAACCGACAACGCACTGCCCGGCTGGGTGGGGTCTGACCTTCACCCCGAAGTGCGTCGCCCAGGTGATCGGCGCCGCGTCCCAGTAGCGGGCGTAGCCGACCGTCGCGTGCTCGCGCCGCGCGATCCGCTCCACTTCAGCGGACACGCTGTCGGTGGGGAAATTCGACACGTTGGCGGTCGCCTGACCCTGCGCGAGCTGGAGGACACCCGTGAAAGCGAATACGACTGTGCACAGCGTGATCGCCGCCCGACGCAACATGCTCTGCCCGGCGAGCAGCGGTACCAGCGCGACCGCCGCGTACACCAGGCCAACCAGATAGCGGTCGGACTCGATGTCCACCGGCGTGGAGCTGACGATGAAACCGACCGACAGCAGCACCGCCGAGGAGCCCCAAAAGGCGCACCAGGCGATCCGCGTCGCGCCGCTCTCAGCAGCCCACCCGGTGTCAGCCTGCTCGGCCGCGAGAGCTGCCTCTCCCCGAGATCGCGTACACCCTCGCCGGCAAGCCCATCCGGCGGCCATCCCCGCCGACGCCCAGCGGCCGGCCCCAGCTCACGCCAGGAGATGCGGGGCACCTGCACCGCCACTTATTTTCCGATCGCTACCCAAAACTCAGCGCGCTCGGCACTCCCATACGCCTGGACATTCCTCCAGGGAAACCCTCACAGCACCGGCGACACGCGGCGTGACCGAGCGCGCATAAGTCGTCCGCGCCTGCTCTGGCCAGACGTCTCCGTTCGACGGTCTCGCTACCGTGCGGCTCACCATGAGCCTGGAGCTGCCCCTCCGAATCGGAATCAACGCGGTCTTCCTGGAGCCCCGCATGGGCGGGCTCGACACCTACGTGCGCGCGTTGGTGCCGGCGCTCGTCCGCGCTGCACCCGCAACCCGTTTCAGCGTGTTCTGCAACCCGCGCGGGCGCGAATACCTGGAGGACGAAGGCTGGGGGGCCGAGGTGGAGCTGGTGACCCACCCGCTGCTCGGCCGGCGTGGGCTGAAGGCGATCACCGAGCTGAGTCTGCTCGGCGTCCTGGCCGGACGAAGCGTCGATCTGCTGCACAGCGTGGCGCTCACCGCGCCGCTGCGCACCCGCGCAGTCAACGTGGTGACGGTCGCCGACCTCACCTGGATCGTTGCACCGGACCCAGGCGACGCGAGCACCACCCGCCTCTGGCGCGTGGTCGTTCCGCCCGTCGCGCGCCGAGCCGACCGCGTCATCGCGATTTCGCAGGCGGGCGCCGAGCACATCGTCGAGCACCTGCGCGTTCCCCGGGAGCGGATCGATGTGGTGGCATTGGCGCCGGGGACGAGCGACCGCGCCACGCCGACCCCCGAGCCCGAGCTGCGCCTCCGTCTGGACCTAGGCGCTGGTCCGGTGATCCTTACCGTGTCGGCCAAGCGCGTCAACAAAAACCTCGCGCGCCTGATCCAGGCGCTGCCAGCGGTGCTGGAGCGCTGGCCCGACGCGACGCTCGTCCTCCCCGGTAATCCCACGCCTCATGAGCGCGAGCTGCGGTCCCTGGCTGCCGAGCTGGGGATCGCTGGGAGCGTAGCGTTCCCGGCATACGTCGATGCACCCGACCTCGAGGGCCTGTACGCGCTGGCGAGTTGCTTCGTGTTCGCCTCGATCAACGAGGGCTTCGGGCTGCCCATTCTCGAGGCGATGCGCCGGGGTACGCCAGTCGCCTGCGCGCGCGCCTCGGCGTTGCCGGAGGTGGCGGGCGAGGCGGCACTCTACTTCGACCCCTATAGCGTGCCCGATATCGCCCGTGCCCTGAGCGAGCTGCTCGCCGACCGCCCGCTCGCCGAGCGGCTGATCGCGCTGGGGCGCACTCGCCAGGCGGAGTTCACCTGGGAGGCCAGCGCGCGCGGCACGCTCGCAAGCTACGCGCGGGCGTGGGCGGCGCGATGACCGCCGCTCGCCGCACCGCGGACGACGCTGCTCAGCGCACATCCACCGACGATCGGGGCATGCCGCCCGAGCTGGACGCGGCGATCGTGATTGTCAACTACCGCACCTCCGAGCTGGTCGAACGGTGCGTAGCTTCCGTACGTGCGGACGCCGGCGAGCTGCGCATGGAAACCGTGATCGTCGACAACGACTCCGGCGACGGCAGCGTGGAGCGACTGCGCTCGGCGCTGCCGTCCGCGACGGTGATCGCGATGCCCGAAAACGGCGGCTTCGCCGCGGGGGTGAATGTCGGCTTCGCCAACTCCCGCGCCGACACGGTGGTCGTGCTCAACCCCGACACCGAGCTCGCGCCCAACGCGCTGTCGCTGCTGCTGGCGCGCCTGCGCGAGCACCAAGGCACGGGAGTCGTCGCCCCGCTGCTCGAAGACGCCGAGGGTCACCTCACCGCGAATGGCTACCGCCGCTTCCCCAACCTGCTCACGCTCGCAGTCGATCTATGCCTGCCGGTCGGATACGCGCTCGTCCACGCTCCGGCACTTCACCCTTACGTGCTGGCGCCGAACGCGTTGTGCGCCGGCTCGGTTACCGCTCATGTGTGCGGTGCGGTGATGGCAATCAGGCGGCAGGCGTATGAGCAGGCGGGGTCGTTCGACGAGGGCTTCTTCCTGTATCTCGAGGAGACCGAGTGGCAGCAGCGCGTCGCAGCGCGCGGTTGGGCGATCGAGGTCGTGCCGGCCGCGCGCGCGCTCCATCTGGTGCGGGGCGGCGGCGACGAGTCTCTCGTGCCCTCGCCGCACTTCGTCACGAGCGCACTGCGGTACCTGCGCCTGCAGGGCGTGCCGCCGACGCTCTCCCGAGCGGTGCTGTCCGCGGCGCTCGCGCTCTCGTGGGTGTTGCTGCTCGCAATCGCCTGGCTGCCCGCCAAGCGCGAACGAGCGAGGCTCCAGGCGCGCGGCTATCGCGCACTGCTGCGGCGCACATGGGCGGCGGTGCCGGAGTGAGCGTCGAGCCGAACGTGCTGGACACGCCTGCCGCCGGCGGCAAGATCGTTCGCGGTGGCGCCCTGCGCCTCATCGGCTATGCCGCCGTGATCGGCCTCTCGCTGATTCCGACCGTGCTCTTGACGCGCCACCTCGGCCTGGTTCGCTTTGGCGAGTACACGACAGTGATCTCGCTCGTGAGCGTGGTCGCATCGGTGACCGACATCGGCATGTCCAACCTCGGTACGCGCGAGTTCGCCGTGCGCGAGGGCACCGAGCGCGAGCGGCTGATGCGCGATCTGCTTGGTCTGCGCGTCATACTCACGCTCCTCGGCGTTCTGTTTGCGACCCTTTTCGCGATCTTCGCCGGCTACGATCCGGCGCTGATCGCGGGCACAGTGCTGGCAAGCCTGGCCACGGTGGCGCTCGTCTACCAGCACACCCTCTCGATCCCGATCGCAGCGGAACTCCGCCTCGGCACGCTCACGGCGCTCGATGTCGTGCGGCAGGCCCTAACTGCGGTTGCGATCGTCGCCCTGGTGGCGGCCGGCGCCGGGGTGCTGCCGCTGCTGGCGGTGACGGTCGTCGTATACGCGGTGCTGGTGCCGGCGACGGCGACGCTTGCTCGCGGCGCGATCTCCTTGCGTATGGAGCTGCACCCACAGGGATGGCTCGCACTTCTGCGACTCACCGTCTCCTTCTCGCTGGCAGCCGCGGTGGGCACCATTTACATATACACCGCGCAGATCCTCACCAGTCTCGTCGCCAGCCCCCACCAGAGTGGCATGTTCGCCATCTCCTTTCGTGTGTTCATTGTGATCGTGACTGTGCCAGGCACGCTTGTCAGCGGCGCTCTCCCGCTGTTGGCGCGTACCGCGCGAGACGATCGCGATCGGCTGGCGTATGCGATGCAGCGCATCTTCGAGGTGTCGCTGATCCTCGGCGTGGCCTCCTCGCTCGGCATTCTCGCGGGCGCGCCGTTCATCCTGGCGGTGGCCGGCGGGCCGGAATATTCCGGTGCGGTCGACGTGCTGCGCATCCAGGGATTTGCGATGATCGCCTCGTTTGTACTCGCCGGTTGGGGCTTCGCGCTGCTGTCGATCAAGCGCTACCGCGAGCTGCTGGCGGTCAACGCCGCCGCGCTGGCGGTAAGTTGCACGCTCACGCTGATCCTCGCCGCGACCGACGGCGCACAGGGCGCTGCGTTCGCCACCCTCGGCGGCGAGTTCACGCTCGCGCTCGGCTACCTGGCGGTGCTTGTGCGTAGCCATCCGGAGCTGCGTCCCCGCCCCACGATTCTTCCCAAGCTGCTGGTCGCTACGGCACCGGCGGTCGTTGTCTTTCTGTTGTTGCTTCACTCGCTGCCCTCCGTGGCGCTCACGGCGACCGTGCTCGCTGTTTATGGGCTGTTGATCCTGATCACGCGCGCCACGCCACAGGAGATCACCGAGCTCCTCCCAATTGCACGCAGGCGTGCCGGTGCACACGCATCCGGCGACGACAGCATCTCCCACACCGACGTGAACACATCCAGTAACGAGGTTGCGCCCCGATGAGCGTGATCGAGACCGCGTCGCCAGATCAGGAGCCGACGCCATCCCGAGGCCGCCCGCTGCGCGTGGGCCTCAACCTGATGTTCCTCGGCGAGCGGTCGGGCGGCTCCGGTCGCTATGCGCGCGAGCTGCCCGGCGCGCTGCTGGCGGCAGAGCCATCGACCGAGGTCCACATCTTCGTGTCCCGCAACGCGCCCGTCGATCTGCGCGAGGAGCCATGGGCGCAGGAGGTGCGCTGGGTACGCTGCCCGACCGGCCTGGAGAGCGACCGTGCACGCCTCACATCCCAGTTCACTGTGCTTCCGCTGCTTGCGGCCGCTCGCCGCCTCGACATCCTGCACAGCCTCGCCAACTTCGGACCGGCGATCGTGCCAGGTGGAGTCTCCAGTGTCATCTCCCTGCTCGACGTGATCTGGCTGCGCTCTCCGCAGGCGTGGGGGGGAAGCGAACGCTGGCAGCGCTCGCTGCGGCGCATCGTCGAGCACGACATGCGTCACGCCGATCGGGTGTTCGCGATCTCACGAGCCGGCGCAAAGGACATCACCCGCCTGCTGGCCGTGCCCGCCGAGCGCATCGACGTCACGCCGCTCGGCGTGAGGGCTCCGACCGTGGTCGCTACGAGCGAGCGGATCGTGCGAGAGGAGTTGGCACTGGGTCAGGCCCGCGTCGTGCTGTGCATAGCCCAGAAGCTCCCCTACAAGAACTTGCACCGGCTCGTGCGTGCGCTGCCCGCGCTCGAGGATGACGTCGTGCTCGTGCTGCCCGGGTTCCCCACGCCGCACGAGCGCGAGCTGCGGGCGCTGGCGGAGGAACTGGGAGTCGCCGAGCGCGTCCGCCTGCCCGACTGGCTCTCGGAGAGCTCACTTGCCGGCCTCTACGGGCTGAGCAGCGCCTTCGTGCTGCCGTCGTTGATCGAGGGTTTTGGTCTGCCCGTCCTCGAGGCGATGCTGCGCGGTGTTCCCGTCGCCTGCTCGAACACCTCCTCGCTGCCCGAGGTGGCGGGCGACGCGGCACTGCTGTTCGACCCCGAGTCACAGGAGGAGGTCAACAGCGCAATCCGCCGGCTGCTCGATGATCGAGCGCTGGCCGCAGAGCTGGTCGCACGTGGCCGTGAACGGGCTGCGAGCTTCACCTGGGAGCGGACCGGAGCGGCCACCCTCGAGGGCTACCGCCGGGCGATCGCTAGCCGCTCCGCGCGTCAGCGGCTCTTGTCGACGCGCCGGTAAAGAACGTCGAGCGGCGAGAGCCGCGCCTGCTCCACGTAGCGCTTGCCGAGCACTGCCCCGATCTTTGCCCTGCCCGTCTCAAGGTCGTGCATCTCGACGAGGATCCACGCCGGCGCGTGCCGCGACAAATCGAGCCCACGCAATGCCTGATCCTCGTAGCCCTCAACATCGAGCGAGAGCAGATCCACATCGGCGACGCCCGCCTCGTCCAGCAAGCTGCTAAGTGTCCGCGCGAGCACTTGCTCGACGCGGTGGTCGCGCCAACCGAGCACCAGTCCTTCTTGAACCCAACTGTCGTCCTCTGCGCGCGAGCCGCGCACAGTTGTGAAGAGATCGCCGAACTCCATCTCGATCTGCTGCCCATCAACGTCTGGCGGCGCGAGCGCATTCTGGAACACACGAGCCCCGGGACGGTTGCGCCGCGCCTCGGCGGCCATCTCCGGCATGGGCTCGACCAGAACTCCCCGCCACCCCCGAAACCGCTCCAGGTAGTAGGTGTTCGATTGGGTATATCCGTCGTGCCCGCCCGCTTCGACGAAAAAGCCGCCGTCGCGGTCGATGATCGCGTCCAGTTCGCGGTCCATCCCGTACAGCGCCGGGCGCGAGTAGCGTGCCGAGCCGTACTCCTCGAAAACTCGCCGCCGAGCGCGAGCAAGGGCGTAGCGTACGCGGATCGCCACCTCACGGAGACCCAACGCCTTGAGCACACGGGTGATCCACCGAGTGACGGTAAATTGGACGCGCTGACGCAACGTGATGCCGCCGGGCACCCGCGCACTATATGCAGCTCTGCTCATAGGCCCCCATCGCGCCCTTCCCATAATCTGCCCCGCGTGCCTCACATCCTGATCGTCCGCGGCCATCAGGCCACCGAGTGGGAGCTGCGCCCCTGGTGCGAGCTTCCAGGACGCTTCGACGTCTCGTTCCTGCTGACCGGCTCCAATCGCTTCGCCACACCAAAGGGTCTGCGGCCGGTGAGGGTGCGAGCGTTGCGCGACCTGCTGCCAAGTGGTCCTATGGGCGAGATCGGCGCCACGGTGCTCGGGGACCGCTATCTCTCTGCTGAGGAGGCGTTCGGGACGGCCAATGTCGTGCACTCCGAGGAGCTGGCCTACTGGTTTGCCGCCGAGGCCGCGCGGCGCAAGCGTCGCCACGGCTTCCGGTTGGTGCAAACCGTCTGGGAGACGCTGCCATTGATGGCCGCCTATCGCAACCGCCACGCCCGCCGCGACCGCGAGCTGGTATTGGCGGAGACCGACCTCTTCCTGCCCGCCACCGAGCGGGCCGCACAGGCGTTGCGGCTGGAGGGCGTTGCGCCCGAGCGGATCAGCGTCTGCTCACCGGGCATCGACACTGCCCGCTTCGCGAGCGCCCCGACCGCGACGCAGCAGCAGCACACGATCGTCTCGCCGGGGAGACTGGTGTGGGAGAAGGGCCACCATGACGTGCTACGGGCATTGGCGGCACTGCACCGCAGTCTCGTCACTCTGCCTGACGGGACGGCGACGCGGCCGCGCCTGCTGATCGTCGGAGCCGGGCCCGAGCAGCGACGCCTGCGCGAGCACGCCGCCGAGCTGGGGCTTGCGGACCTGGTGGAGATTCGCAGCGTGCCGTACGAGCAGATGCCCGAGGTCTTTGCAGGAGCGTCGGCGATGGTACTCGCGAGCCTCTCCTCCGCGACCGCCGCATACCATCCCTTCGACGTCCCCCACGCCTTCTGGGAGGAGCAGTTCGGGCTGGTGCTAGCCGAGGCGATGGCGTCCGGCCTGGCGATCGTCGCAAGCACAAGTGGCGCAATCCCCGAGGTGCTGGACGGCGCGCCGGTCGATCTGGTGACGCCCGGGGATTGGATGGGTCTTGCTCGCGCGCTGGCCGTCGGCCCGCTCAGTCGTGCGCCGGCTGCTCGCGTCAGTTACCCGCGGGGGCTGGTGCACCATTATTCGACAGTCGCGGCCGCCGAGAGGCTTGCACATGCCTACGACCGAGTGCTTTCGGATCAGTCGTGAGTTCCCCAGCATGCGAGATCTGCGGTAACACGGCTCGCAACCGGGTATTCACCGCCCGTGAGATGATGTTTGGCTCCCGCAAGCCCTTTGATTATCTCGAATGCCATGGATGTGGCTGTCTGCAACTGCTGGACGTGCCCGACGACCTGTCCAGCTTTTATCCAGACGACTACTATTCCCTGGCAGACCCGCCGGAGATTATGCTCCCGCCGGGTGCGACGACGTTGCGAAGAGCGCGCGCCGCCGCACTGCTACACGCCCCCGCATACGCCCTCGATACGTGCGTGAACACCTCCTGGGTGTCGTCAGTGCTGGTGCCGACAGAGTTCATGTGGCTTGCGAGCCTACGGCTGAAAACCTCATCAGCCGTCTGCGATGTGGGATCCGGCAGCGGACGGATCCTCGCCTGGATGCTGAGCCAGGGACTCTCGAACCTCGCCGGTTTCGACCCGTACATCGAGCACGACCTGAATCTCGGCGGTCGGATCGCAATTCGCAAGCTGGTCGTTGACGACATCCCCGGCTGTTGGGATCTGATCATGCTCAATCACTCCTTCGAGCACATGCCACACCCAGCCAAAGTGCTGGAGCGCTTGGCGATGCTCCTCAACGACCAAGGCAGCATCCTGATCCGGATCCCCGTCGCCGACAGTTGGGCTTGGCGAACATACGGCGTCCACTGGGCCCAGCTCGATGCCCCGAGGCACCTTTTCCTTCACACACAGCGCTCAATGAGCATCCTTGCGGAGCAGTTGGGGTTGACGGTCTCCCGTGTATTCTTCGACTCCACCTCATTTCAGTTCTGGGGTAGCGAGCAGTACAAGCGGGACATCCCCCACCGTGATCCGCGCTCATATGGCGAGAACCCAAACACCGACCTCTTTACGGCCGACGAGATCCGGCGATTTCATCGTCGCGCACAGCGCATGAATAGGCAGGGCATTGGCGATAGCGCCGGCTTCGTCCTCCAGCGCCAAAATAGTGAGGCCGTAGCCCATGCCTAACCCACGAACCCTATGGCAGCGGTTGACCGACCCTCACCAGTTCGACCTCGCGCCCACCGGCCCTGGAGCCATCCTTGACATCGGCTGCGGTTCCGCCAAGACCCCGGGCGCGGTCGGCCTCGACGTCTCCCCCGACACCGACGCCGACATCGTGCACAACCTCGACGTGTTCCCCTACCCGATCGCAGACTCCGGCTTCGATCAGATCCTCCTGCAGGATGTGATCGAGCACGTCCGCGAGCCGATCCGGGTGTTCGAGGAACTGCACCGCATCGCCCGACCCGGCGCCCGTGTCCAACTCCGCACCCCCCATTTCTCCTCAGTGCTCGCCTACGGCGACCCCACCCACCGCCACTACTTCTCGACAATCGCGATCCGCTCGCTGGCCGAGCCCCGCTTCGCGCACTACACCGACACGCGCTTTCGGGTGGTTCACGTAACCCTCGACATGTGGCTGCCGTTCAGGCTGATCGGGCTGAGCCGGCTGGCCAACCGCATCCCCGACGTATACGAGAAGTACCTGGCCTTCATCTTCACCACCATGAACATCCGCGCGGAGCTGGAGGTGCTGAAGGATGACTGAGACAACACGCTCGATTGGATGATCGGCGAAGCAGCGGAATACGGTTCGAGCTGGTCGAAGCTGGTGGTGAAGTCGGCAAACGCCACGACTGCAGTAAGCTGACCGAGCGCGATGAGCAGACACCATATGCTTGCACTTGCATTGCTGTCGGTCACGTTGTTTGGGCTCGGCGTGGCAACGGTGTCCGCCCGGCGCCTCACGAGTGGGATCGGGCACCCCGCGAGCGCCTTGCGCATCACCTACTCCAAGCCGCGCGAAGGCTTCGGCCCGGAGCGGTACAGCCTGCGCTGCGACCCGGCATCCGGAACCTTGCCCAATCCCCGCGCGGCCTGTGCGGCGATCGCCAAAACACCGGAACTGGTGCTGGCCGGCCCCGGGCGCAATCACTCCTGCCCGGAGGGAGTGTCCAGCGTCAGCGTTCGCGGCGACTACCGCGGACAGTCGGTCGACGTCGACTTCTCTCCGTGCACCAGCCGTCCGGGGGAACCCCTCGAACGCTGGCTCGCACTGCTGCCAGCAGCCCTCCAACACCAGCAACGCGTGCGGCCCGACCGCGGGTTCGCGTTGTTCGGGCTCGGCGAGCGCCGCACAACCGTGCTGGGGCTTTTGCGTCGTCCCTGGGAACAGCTCGGCGGCCTGAGCGTATACCGACCGGAATCGGTGGAAAACGCTTCTCGCGGTTCAACCCCGACGTTCTTCGGCGTCGGCTACAACCGCGCCGGTCGAGTGGTCAGCCTGCTCAGCGATTGGGATCGGCTGGAAATCCATGGTCTGCCGATCTCCCTCCAAACTCCCGCCGATCAAACCGAACTGATTCGGCGGCTCAAAGGATGGATCCACGTGCGATGTGGAGGCGTGGTCGGACTGATGGATCACCCTTCGAGCCGCCACGTACCGAAAACCGTGGTTTGGATGTTCGGCGAACAGGCCACGCTCAGCATCACGGACGCGGGAGTCGCGATCTGCTCGCCCGCCATCCATTCGCTGATCGCCCAGCCCGCGCGCTCGTAGAGCGTGGGGCGGCGTCGATCGCGGGCTCGTTCCGCTGCGCCGCAGGAGTTTGGTGGTGAGCTCGCCGAACCAGCGCTCGACGAGGTGGATACGCGCGGGCGGCAATGCGTTAGGAACTACATCACGGGATGCGCACTGCTCGTCACCTTCAAGGTGAACTCAGCGGAAGACGTACTTCCTGCCGGGCTCGTTGCAGGCTATGCGGCCTTCAGAAAGCGTCGCAGGGCCTCGCGGATGACCTCGGAGGTAGTGGCACCCTCGGCTTTTGCGCGCTCGAGGAGCTGGTTGCGCAGTTCGGGGTCGAGTCTGACCGACTCGACGCTCGCGGGCGCGGAGCCTAGAGCGGGCCGGCCGCGCTTGCCCCTGCGGGCTAGCAGTGCGTCCACGTCGTAGCCCGCCTCGGCCTCAGCCACCAGCGCCTCGATCTCTTTGTCGGTGATCGGCTCGCCGGAGCGGGTGTGGCCATAAACACGGTCTTTGCTCATGGCTCGATCAGCCTCACGAGCTTTGCGCGCATCTTCATTGCGTGGATCGCCAGTTGAGCGCCCTCGGTCGTGGCGAAGACCACCACCTCGAGCAGATTCCCTGCCCGGTCCGGCCCGATGACGAGCCAACGATCTGGGTCCTCCCCGGCGTCCTCGATGGCGAGCGCATGGTCAATGGCATGACGGATGTCTTCGTCGGCTACGCCGTGCTTGCGAGCCGACATGTGGATCTCGACCACGTTTAGTGTACTACGAAAACCTGCTTTTGTGCGATATGCTCGGCCGTGACCCAAAGCAGGCCGAGCGTTGCGGCGCTTCTTGCGATCACTTGTGCGATCGCCCTCGCCGCGTCGGCGCCCGCGGCTCTCGGACAGCCCTCGGACGCCCGGATCGCCACCGCGTGCCCGAACCTCTCCGTCTACGGCGGCAAGTACGTCGGTACGCTCAACCTGCGCTTCGTCCAGCTTCCAAAGGGCTGGAGTTGCTCCTACCTCGTCGCCACCGAGTCCGAAAAGCCGGCGGTGCGGGCGCTGGATGGGCCGAGACGGCAACCGGTGCCAAGGTCAGGGTCTATAAGACCCGCACGGCTCCCGCGCCTGCGCCCAAACACAGCGTAGAAGCCGCCGCATTCTACGTGCGCTACCCGCATGGCAGGGTCGTGACCTGCGCCATGTACGACGGCCGCAGCTGCCGCTACGCGACACTCTGCTCCGAGTAGCCCAGGTCGGCGCGTACGACCCCTGCTGGAGCGCAGCGGGCAGCTTAGGTGGCCCGTCATAGAGTCAAGCCAGGCGTCCCTCTTTCGCTGCCAGCACTGCCAAACCACCATCGAGCGTGACGAGCCCGACATCCAGCCGGCGGGCAAGAGCCAGGTAGGCGGCGTCATACGCCGTCAGCGTGTCGCGCAGACTCCATATCTCCTCGGCAAGCTCGATCACGGGATAGGCGATCGTTCGCAAATCGCGAAGCGCAGCGAGCGCCTCGGCAGCGCGCAGCTCAGCGAGCTCGCCGTGAATCGCGTAGCGCCGCAGCGCCGAGAGCGCCTCGACATGGAAGTGCTCGGGTACGTGCAGCTCGGAGTGGCCCGCAAGTGCTGTACGTACCTCCTCCGCACGCGGCATGGCGAGGAGCACCTCCACGACGGCGCTCGCGTCGGAGACGATCACGCAGCAGTACGCTCGCGCTCCGCGGCCACTGCGGCTGCTGACGGCTCGCTGGTCTCAACCGGCGCCCATCCTTCGCTGCGCGCAAGCCACTCCCGCATCGTAGGTCGCACAGCCAAGGATTGAAGCTCTGCGAGCAGATAGTCGGAGAGCGTCAGGCCCGTCCGCGCGGCCCGCACCTTCAGCTCGCGATGCAGCGCGTCAGGCACATTGCGAATCTGGATCATCGAGGACATGCTGATCGCATTGTAACATGCTCATAGCATGCTGATGTCCGGGCCAAACTGCTGTGCCCGCGTCAGGCGGCGATCGGAGACGCGTACAGCATGCTGGTGGCTGCGATCAGCTTCCGATCCCCCTTGTAGCGGTGCAGATGGGTGCCTTGCCCTCTGCATATCTCAAATCTGCGTTCGCCGCTCAAGCGCCGGAGTATCGCTCATCCTCGCCGCGTGTTCGGCGTGATCTCGTCGGTGCTGAGGTCGAGCGCGGCCGGGCACGTCAGCGCCCAGCGGCCTCTCCCACCACCTCGAGCACCCGCTCCGCGAACGCGTCCCAGCTGAACAGCCGCGCCCGCTCTTGGGCCCGTCGCCCCAGCTCCGTGCGGTGGGTTTCGTCGCCGAGCACGCGCTCCAGCGCCGCGGCGATGCTCGCGACCTCGCGCGGGTCGGCGTACTCGACGGCGTCGCCCCCCACCTCCGGCAGCGATGAGACGTTGGAGGTGAGCACCGCCGCGCCGGCGGCCATCGCCTCCAGCACCGGCAGGCCGAAGCCCTCGCCAAGCGAGGGGTAGCAGAAGACGGCGCAGCGGCGGTAGAGCTCGGCGAGCGCGGCGTCGGAGACGTATCCCAGCATCGTGCACCGCTCGCCCAGCGAGCGCAGCGCGTCGAGCGTCTCGCCCGTTTGCCAGCCGCGCGCGCCCACCACCACCAGCGGATGGGCTTCGGCGAGGTCGGGGCGCAGGCTCCTGTAGGCCTCCACCAGCCGCGGCAGGTTCTTGCGCGGCTCAAGCGTCCCCACCGCCAACACGAACCCGTCCGGCGGCAACTCAGCGGCCTCGGCCGGGTCGAGCTCCTTGCTCAGCGTGGGCGCCACGCCCAGCGGGGCCACCACGGTACGCGCGGCCGTCGCGGGGAAGCGTTCGGTGAGCGCCCGCGCGGTCGCCTGCGAGATCGCCAGCAGCGCCGCCGCGCGGCGCACCGAGCGCCCGAGCGTGACGCGCTCGATCACAGCCGAGCGGCGGTTGGGCAGTAGCGCCGGCTCGAACGGCACCAGGTCGTAGACGATCGGCACGTCGGGGATGTGCAGCAGCCAGCCGGTGAGATAGGAGTTGGTGGAGAGGAACACGTCGCACTCGCGGTCGGCCGCCCGCGCCGCGCGCGCATGCCACCACGGGTCGCGCGCCGGGATCTCCCGCCACTGGAAGCGCGCGTCCAGCGGTTGCTCGCGCCACGCCCGCCGCGCGTACAGCACATAGCGCCAACCGCCGTCGTCCTCGCGCGCGGCGAGCGCCCGCAGCAGCTCGCGCACCAGCCGCCCGCGGCCGGCCGGCACCTCCTCCGCCGCGCGCGCATCGATCCCGAGCGTGAGCGTGCGGGTCGCCGGGAGCGGCGGCTGCGTGCCCGTCGAGCGGACGGGTGCGGGCGTCGCTGGGGCGTTGGTGGGAGTGCTCATGGCGTCCTCAGGTCGGCGTGGAGTTTGTTTGCAAGGCTATCCCCAACCCCTACCCAACCACTTCACAAAATGAAATGGTTGGCGTCCGAAAAGTACACACAACAACCCGCAGCCAAGGGTCGGCCAAGAGCCGGCGCCACACAGAGGTGCCCTGGCCGCGAGGCCCGTCTGCTAGCGAGGCCCGTCTGCCGCGGAGGAGGCGTCCACCCCACGCCGCCCCCCGGCCAGCCCCGCCGCCAGCTCCCGCGCGAGCGCGGCGCTGCGGGCAACGTCCCCGCGCAGCGGGCCCTCCAGCAGGCGGTAGGCCTCGTTCTCGACGCTCATCGCGCCGGCGTAGCCGACCTCATCGAGCGCGTCGAGCAGCTCCGGCCAGGGCACCGCGCCCTCGCCCGGCAGCAGGAACGCGAAGTCCTCGCCCTCGACGCCCACCTCGCCGGGCCGCACGGCGCAGGCGCGCGGGCGCGCTCCGGGGCCGCTGACGCCGAGCGCGTCCTTGAGGTGCACGTGCGCGATGCGTCCACTCCAAGCGCGCACGGCGCCGGGGATGTCATCGCCGCACAGCACGTGGTGGCTGGGGTCGAAGTTGATCGCCAGCGCCGCGCAGTCGAGCGCCGCCAGCACGTACTCGGCGCGGTAGCGGCCGTGCGCGAGCGTGCCCCAACAGGGCTCTAGCGCCATCCGCACGCCCTCGGCTTCGGCGCACCGCAGCACCCGCTCCAGCGCCCGCAGCGCCAACTCCCAGGCGCGCGCCTCGCTCACCTCCACGCCCACCCGCACGGCGCCCGGCTCCCAGGGATTGGGGCCGGTGAGCGCCCCGATCGAGGGGATCTGCGCCTGCGCGCACGCCTGCACCGCTCGCTCCGCCCGGCGCACACGCTGCTCCCACAGCTGCTCGTCGAGTGTCACATGGTCTTGGTGCACCATCAGCTGCGCCACCACGAGGCCCGCCCCGCGCGCCTGCTCGACCAGCTCCCGCAGACGCTCCGGCTGATCGTGCAGCGGATCGAACTGCTCCATCGTCCAATCCACCGCCTCGTAGCCGGCGCCCGCCAGCAGCTCCACGATCGCCGCCGGTGAGCGCTCGCCCATCGCGCTCGCCACATACCCGATCGGGCGCTCCACGCTCATCGTCCGTGGTGCACGTAGACGGTTTGCTGCTCGCTGAAGAAGCGCACCGCCTCGCTGCCCTGCTCGCGCCAGCCCGACGCCGCCGAGGCGCGCAGGCCGCCGAACGGCATGTGCGGGTCGGCGCCGGGCGTGGGGCGGTTGACGTGCACCATGCCCGCATCGCTGCGTTCCACGAAGCGCAGCGCGCGATCCAGGTCGTTGGTGCAGATCGACGCCGACAGGCCGTAGGGGCCGGCGTTGGCGAGCGCGATCGCCTCGTCGAGGTCGCGCGCCGCCTGCACCGCGCACACCGGGCCGAACACCTCCCCGTCGAGCACGCGCATCCCCGGCCGCACTCCCGCGAGCACCGTGGGCGTCACGAAACTGCCGTGGCGCAGCTCACCGTCGGCGCGCTCGCCGCCGCCGCACAGTTCGGCTCCCTGCTCGCGCGCCTGCGCAACCGCGCCGAGCACGTCGTCCACCGCGCCCCCGTCGATCAGCGGCGGCATCTGCGCGCCGGGCGAGAGACCCGAGCCGAGCACCAGCTCGCCGGCGCAGCGTGCGAAAGCCGCCAGCACCTCGTCGTACACCGGACGCTCGACGATCAGGCGGCGCGTGGCGGTGCACTTCTGGCCGGCCGCCGCAAACGCGCCCTCGCAGGCGAGCGCCACAGCCTGCTTGAGGTCGGCGTCGGCGAGCACCACCAGCGGGTTGTTGCCGCCCAGCTCGCCCTGGAAGCGCACCTCGCGCACGGGCGCGTCCAACCCCTGCGCACCGAAGTCCTGCGCGGCGGTGCCCTCCACCGCCGGACCCGCGCCGCACAGACGGCGCGCGAGCATCCGCCCGACGGCGGTGGAGCCCGTGAACGAGAGCGCCCGCAGATGCGGGTTGTCGGCCAGCGCGAGGCCCACCTCCGAGCCACCCAGCGCGACCTGCGCCACGTCGGGCGGGATACCGGCCTCGTGCAGCGTGCGCACCAGCTCCACCACCGCGCCCGGCGCCGAGGAGGAGGGCTTGATCACCACCGCATTGCCGGCCGCCAGCGCCGGCGCGAGCTTCCACGCGGGAATCGCGATCGGGAAGTTCCACGGCGTGATCAAACCCACCACACCAAGCGCGCGGCGGCGCGTGTACGCCAGCGTGTGCACCTGCGCGGCGTCTGCGATCCGCCCGCCGAAGCGCTCGGCCTCGCCGGCATGAAAGCGCAGCACCGCCGCCGCGCGCCCCACCTCCCCCTCAGCATCCGACAGCAGCTTGCCCTCCTCGGCGACGATCAGCCGCGCCAGCTGCGCACCGCGCCTTTGCAGCAGTTCGGCGGCGCGGTGCAGCAGCTCCCCCCGGCGCGGCCCCGGCAGCTCCCCCCAACGCGCCTGCGCGGCGTGCGCCCGCGCGCACATCTCGGCGATCTGCGCCGGCTCGTGTACCGGATAGGTCGCCACCACCTCGCGCGCGTCGGCGGGGTTGCGGCGCACGATCGGGGCGGCGCTCATCGGCTGACCCCCGGTCGTTGCCCTCGCCGCCTCACGTCCGTGCCTCGCCGAGATACGCGGGCTTCGGCAGGTCCCAGAAGCCGGCGTTGATGCCCTCCGTGGCGCGCGGGTCGCGTGCCAGCATCGCCTCCACCACGGCCGGCCCTTCGCTGCGCAGCGCCGCCTCCAGCGCGGGGCGCAGCTGCTCGAGCTCGGTGACCTTGAACGCGCTCGCGCCGAAAGCTCTGGCGACCCCGACGAAGTCGGGGGTGACGAGCTCGCCGCCCCGGCGACGGCGGAACTCCACCGCGAAGTCGCGTTCGGGCCCAAACATGCCGCGCTGGAAGTCGCGGATCGACACCCAGCCGATGTTGTTGAGCACCAGGTACACCACCGGCACGCTCTCCTGCACCGCCAGCGCCAGCTCCTGGATGCTCATCAAAAAGTCGCCGTCGCCCGCCACGCCCACCACCGGCACGTCGGGGCGCGCGAGCTTCGCGCCGATCGCGCCCGGCACGGTGAAACCCATCGTGGAGTAACCGCCCGGCGTCAGCCACGTGCGTGGCTCGTAGGAGACAAACTCCTGGAACATCTGGATCTGCGGGTGCCCGGCGGAGGCGATCACGATTCCCTCACGCGGCAGCACCTCGCGCAGCGTGTGGATCGCCTGCGACATCGACAGCACCCCAGGGTCCCAGCGCTCGCGGATCGCCGCCCGCCAGCGCTCCTTCCAGGAGGCGACCTCGGCGGTGTACTCGCGCCGATCGGGCAGCCACGGGCGGCGCTCCTCCAGCGCCGCCGCCAGTGCTTGAAGCGCCGCGCGCGCGTCGGCCACCACGCCCACCTCCACCGGGTAGTTCTTGCCGATCTCGCGCGGGTCCACGTCGATCTGCAGGATCCGCGTGGGTGGCACCGAGAACGACTCGCCGTGCTTGTAGGAGCTGGCGGTTTGCTCGGCAAAGCGCGTGCCCACCGCGAGGATCACGTCGGCTTCGCGCGAGAAGTGGTTGCCGCACAGCGTCCCGTTGGCGCCCGTGTGCTCGGCCGCCAGCGGATGGTCCTCGGGGAACACGCCCTTGCCCATCATCGTTGCCAGCACCGGCGCCTGCAGCAGCTCCGCCACGCGCCGCAGCTCCGAGTGGGCGCCCGCCTGGATGCAGCCGCCGCCCGCCAGCACCACCGGCCGCGCGGCCGCCACCAGCGCCGCCGCGATCTGCTCGATGCCCTCCGGGTCGGGGTACGCCGAGGGGTGCGTGGCGCGGTGGGTTCCCGCGTCCAGGCGGTGCTCCTCGCCGGTGAGCGCCTGCACGTCGATCGGCACGTCGATGTGCACGGGCCCGGGGCGCCCTGCGAGCGCGACGTTGAACGCGCGGTGCAGCGCGCGCGGCAGCTGGTCGACGCGGTGCACCGCGAAGCCGCGCTTCACCACGGGGCGCAGCACGCTCGGGAAGTCGGCGTCGCGCTGGCGCTCGATCTCCTGCAGCACGCCGGTGCCGTCCATGTAGCTCTGCACGCCGCCGGTGATCGAGATCATCGCCTGCGAGTCCACATACGCGGTGGCGAGCGCCATCGTCAGATTGGCGGAGCCCGGGCCGATCGAGGTGAGCGTCGCCAACGGCCGCCCGCAGGCGCGGAAGTAGGCGTCGGCGATGTGCCCCGCCGACTGCTCGTGGCGCGCCTGCAGCACCGTGATCCGGTCGGCGCGATCCTTGAAGGCGTCGAAGATGCCCATGTCGCCGTGACCGGGAATGCCGCACACGTACGGCACGCGCTGCTCGATCAGATAGTCGGCGATCAGCTCGCCGCCGGTGCGCGGCCGGCCGGTCCCCGGCTGGCCGCCGTTGGTCGATTGGATGTCGCTCGTCGTGGTCACGATGCCCTCCTCTCGGGACGTGCCGCGTCGACCTGCCCGCGCAGCAGCTCCTCGGTGATCAGCAGGTGGCGCTCCATCGCCTGCGCCGCCCGCGCGGCGCGCCCGCCGCGCGCGGCCTCGTAGATCGCCTGGTGCTCCACGACGATCGCGCGCAAGTTGCGGCTGCGTCCCACGGTGGAGAGGCCGCGCAGGCGGGTCTGGTCGCGCAGCGACTCGACAATCGCGATCAGCCGCGCGTTGCCCAGCACCTCCAGCGGCACCAGGTGGAAGGCGCGGTCGTGCTGCATAAACGCGCGCTCGTCGTCCAGGTGCGCGCGCATCGCCCCCAGCTCGCGTGCGAGCGCGCGCACGTCGGACGCGGTGAAGCGCGGCACCGCCTCGCGGATCGCCGGGATCTCGACCATCCGCCGCAGCTGGAAGATCTCGATGATGTCGTGCGCTTTGCTGTCGTTGACGCGCACGCCGCGGCTGCGCTCGAAGGTGACGAGACCCTCGTTGGCGAGGTCCATTAGCGCCTCGCGCACGGGGGTGCGCGAGATGCGCAGCGCCTCCGACAGCGCCCGCACCGACGTCAGCGAGCCGGCCGGCAGGCGGCCGTCGAGGATCGCGTCGCGCAGCTCCTCGCGCGCCTGCGCGCTCAGGCCGCGGTGGTGGCTGATCGGCGAGAGCCCGCCCGCGGCGAGCAGATCGAGGCCTTCGACGGTCATGTCGCTCATCGCGCCGCGCCTCCCACAAGCGCGTCGCCGGTGAGCGCGTAGACGCGCTCGATCAGCTCCACCACGGCGCGGCCCTCGTGTCCGTCCACCGGCGGCGGCTCGCCGCCCGCAAGTGCGCGCGCGAACGCCTGCACGCTGGCATACACCGACTCCTCCCAGCTGCCTGGTGCGACGTGCTCGTCGTGCCAGGCGCCGTCGTAGCGACGCAGCGGGGGCCCGGTGCGAAAGCTTTCGAAGTCGGCCTCGCAACCGGAGATGTAGAGCATCCCCTGCGTGGCGCACAGCTCGATCGCGTCGTCGAACGCGCCCGCGGGAGCATGGTAGTTGGCCTCGATCACCCCCAGCGCGCCGCTTGCGAAGCGCATCGTCACGATCGCCAAATCCTCGCCCGCACCGCGTGGGGCGTCGGCCATCGCGGTCAGCTCCCGCACCTCGCCGCACAACGCGCGCGCCATGTAGAAGCGGTGCACGCCCGCGTCGAACAGCAGGCCGCCGCCGGTGGCCCGCGGGTCCGAGCGCCAACCCCCCAACTTGCCGCCGATCGCCAGCCGCAGACGCAGCAGCAGCGGCCGCCCCAGCACGCCGCTGTGCAGCAGCTGGCGGGCGCGCACGTGGGGAGGGTGAAACAGCTGGTTGTGCGACACGCCCACTCGCACCCCCGCACGCTCCGCGGCGTCGATGATGGCGTCGCACTCGGCGACGGTGATCGCCATCGGCTTCTCCAGCAGCACGTGCTTGCCGGCCGCGATCGCCGCCAGCGCCACCTCACAGTGCAGGCTGTGCGGCACGCACACGCTCACCGCATCGACGCCCTGCGCCGCGAGCAGCCGCGCGAGCGTGGCACACTCGACCGCACCGGCGGCCGCCGCCGAGACGCGCCGCAGCTCGGGGTCGAGATCGGTTACCGCACGCACGCGCGCCACCTCGGGAGCCCCGAGGAAGCCGCGCATGTGCACCTGGCCGATCTCGCCGAGGCCCACGATGCCGATCCCGATCGGGGCCCGCGGCACGTCGTGCGCCGCACCCGCCCGCATCGCCCGCGGCGCGTCGGCGGGTGCCCACGTGGGACCCTCAGCCATCGTGCCCTCGCAGCTCCTGGGCCTCCTCGACGATCGTGCCCGACACCGAGGCCAGCTCCGGCGCGTGCGTGGGCGGCACCGCGGCGCGTTTGGTGCGCAGCGCCCACCACGCGTAGATCGTGAACAGCGCGCCGATCGCGAGTGCCACGGCGAAGTAGCCGGCGACGTAGTAGTTGGCGCTCGGCAGCAGGTAGGCGAGGATCACCGCCAGGCACCACCCCACGCCGAGCACCGAGACCGGGATCAGCCAGCGCCCGAGCCCGAAGTGGTCGGCCGGGGCCTCGGGGATGCGTTTCTTGACGTGTCCCCAGATCACTCCGAGGATCGTGCTGCCGTAGGTGAAGTAGTAGGCCACCGCGGCCATCGAGATGATCCGGAAGATTTTGCCGGCGCCGGCGAGGTTGATGATCAGACAGACGACCCACAGCACGACGATCGCGACGACC
>DATMLP010000026.1:0-96699 GCA_035570415.1 Solirubrobacteraceae bacterium
AGCAGACCCTGATTCCTGTGTGAAGGCCGGCCACAAGGCGCCCGGCCCCAACCAGATCAATATGTGTACAAAACCCTGCCCCGCACCCTCAGATGCAGGACGAGGCCACTATAGACAACCGCGACGGCATTGTCAACTCCCTTGCTGGCGCCGACCCCCGAGAACCCCATGCGGCTCTACCGCGAGGTCACCGGCATACGCAGCTCCATTGCGTCGTAGAGTCCTTGGCGTGCCTGACGGCCCCTTGAACGAAAACAGCCCCGCGATCGAGACGCGCGACCTGCACAAGCGCTACGGCGAGTACGAGGCCGTGCGCGGAATCGACATCGAGGTGCGCCGCGGCGAGGTGTTCGGCCTGCTGGGCCCCAACGGCGCCGGCAAGACCACCACGGTGGAGATCCTCGAGGGCTACCGCGCGCGCGACGCCGGCGAGGTGTCGGTGCTCGGCTACGACCCCGGCCGCCGCCCCCGCGAGCTGCGCCGCCGCATCGGGATCGTGCTGCAATCGGGCGGCATCTACAGCTATGTCACCCCGCGCGAGGCGCTTTCGCACTGGGCCGGCTTCTACCCGCGCCCCCGGGCGGTGGCGGAGGTGCTGGGCCTGGTGGGACTGACCGAGAAGGCCGACGCCCGCTGCCGCACGCTCTCCGGCGGGCAGTTGCGGCGGTTGGACTTCGCGCTGGCGCTGGTGGGCGACCCCGAGCTGATCTTCCTCGACGAGCCCACCACCGGCTTCGACCCCGAGGCGCGGCGGGCGGCCTGGGAGACGATCCGCGCGCTGCGCGCCCTGGGCAAGACGATCTTGCTCACCACCCACTACCTTGACGAGGCGCAGGCGCTGGCCGACCGCGTGGCGATCATCAAGGACGGGCGCGTGCTCGCGGTGGGGCCGCCGCGGGAGTTGGGTGTGGAGGGCACCCGCTACCGGATCGCTTACCGCGACACTGCCGGCGAGCTGGTGGAGCACGAGACCGACGACCCCACGGCGCTGCTGCACGAGCTGACCGGCGCGGCGCTCGCTCGGGGTGAGCGGCTGACGGAGCTGAGCGTGGGGCTGCCCACGCTCGAGGACGTCTACCTGGAGTTGACCGCCGATGAGGAGGCTGCTCACGCAGAGTGCGCTGTTGAGAGGAGAACCTCCTAAACTGAAGCAGCGTGGGCGATCCGGTCAATCTCACGATCCTTTACGAGCCCGGCGAGGATGGCTGGATCACGGTCTCGATTCCCGAGGTGCCCGGAGTGCTCAGTCAGGGCCGAACCCGAGCGCAGGCGCGCGAGATGGCGCTGTCCGCGCTCAACGACTGGCTGCGCTTCTACGTCGAGGAGCAGGCCGGCGACAGGCGGGAGGAGGTTCCCGGGGACGCGGACACCGAGCCTGTGCACTTGAGCTTTGCGGCGTGAAGCGCCGTCAACTCGAACAGCACCTGACGACCCATGGCTGCCGCCTGGACCGAGAGGGAGCCGAGCACTCGTGGTGGGCTGCGCCAGGTGGCAGGCCGCGGGCCTCGATCCCGCGCCATCGTGAGATCGGCGACGGGCTGGCGCGGAAGATCTGCAGGCAGCTGGGTGTGCCGCCGCCGAAGGGCGCGCGATGAACGACACCCTCGCCCTCGCCTGGCGCCAGTACCGCCTGGAGCGGCGCATGTTCTGGCGCAACCCCTCCGCGGCGTTCTTCAACTTCCTGCTGCCGTTGCTGTTCCTCGTGGCCGGCGGCGTGATCCTCCACGGCAACCAGCGCCAGCTCAACCATTTGGTGCCGGCGATCGCGGGCATGGCTGTGATGTCGACCACGTTCACCGCGCTGGCCTACAACATCGTCTTCCTGCGCGAGCGCGGCGTGCTGAAGCGGATCCGCGGCGCGCCGCTGCCGGCCGGCAGCTACTTCGGCGGCGTGGCCGCCAACGCGCTCACCAACACGGCGCTGCAGATCGCGATCGTGGTGGTGGCGGGGCGGCTGATCTTCGGGATCGGCTGGCCGCGCCACTGGGAGGAGCTGGTGGCGTTTACGCTGCTGGGCGTCGTGTGTTTCGCCGCGCTGGGGGTGGCGTTTGCGCACGCGATCCCCAACTTCGAGTCTACGGCGGCGTACGTCAACGCCGTGTTCCTGCCGGTGGTGTTCGTGTCGTTTTACGTGTTTGACGACAAAAGCGCGCCGGCGTTTGTGCGCAACATCGCCGAAGCGCTGCCGCTGGTGCATCTGATCGACGGCCTGTACGGCGCGATGGTGGGTGGCGCGGCGCTGGGCGATAACCTCTCCTCGCTCGCCGTGATTGCGCTGTGGGGAATATTCGGGCTGTACTTCGCCGTGCGCGGCTTCTCGTGGGAGTCGCGTGGATGAACCGCGGCCACACAGGCGTCGGAGGCGACCGCCGATGAGGCAACTGGCCGACGGCGTCCACCAGTTGAGCGGCTGGCCGCGCAACGCGATCAACGTGTACGTGGTGGAGGACGTGCTGGTGGACACCGGCACCCGCCAGGCCGAGCGGCGGGTGCTGCGCCAGCTGGAGAACCGAACTGTGCGTACGCTGGTGCTTACGCACGCCCACGCCGACCACCAGGGCTCCTGCCACGTGGTGTGCGAGCGCCTGGGCATCCCGCTGTGGTGCAGCGAGGGGGAAGTGCCGGTGGTGGAGACGCCGGGCGCGGTCGGGAGCCCGAAGGCCCCCGGCTGGATCAACCGCGTTCAGGCGCGCTACTGGAACGGGCCGCCGCACCCGGTGTCGCGCGCGCTGCACGAGGGCGATGAGGTGGCGGGCTTCACAGTGCTGAACACCCCCGGCCACACGCCCGGGCACATCTCCCTGTGGCGCGAGCGCGACCGCGTGCTGATCGCGGGCGACGTGATGCTCAACATGCACCCCTTCACCGGCATGCCGGGGCTGCACCAGCCGCCCACCATCTTCACCCACGACCCGGCCCGCAACCGCGAGTCGGCGCGGCGGTTGGCGGAGCTGCGCCCGGCGCTGGCGTGCTTCGGCCACGGCGCCCCGCTGCGCGACCCCGGCAAGCTGTCCGACTGGGTGGCGCGGCTACCGGCGTGAGCCGGTCGGCACGCCCGACAGTCGCGACTGCTCAGCTCTCGGCCGCGACTGTCTGGAGGCGGATCGTGCGCTCGATCTCCGCCCCCCTGGCGGTGAGCCGCCAGATGTTGGGCTCGCCGGGATGTGGTCCGCCGCCGGCGTTCTCGATCAGCCCGATGTGCCCCAGGCGCGCCAGCAGCTTTGAGATCTGTGCCTGATCGCTGACCCCCGCGGCCTCGGAGACGCGGCGGTTGCTCGGCCCCAGCCGATCGTCGCCGGCCAGTTGGCCGATCGCCAGCAGAACCCGCACCGTGCGATAGGTGAGGCGCATGTCGAGTTCGCGCAAGGGGTTGGCGGCGACCGGCGCGACACGCCGACGTTTGGGCGACGGCCGCGAGGTCTCGCGGGCGGCGGCCGCCCGCCCCTGGTAGGGGAGCACGATCATCGCCATCAGCGGGCCGAGCAGATCGGTCATCGGCGGGGAGCCGCCGTTGTGGCGCGCGTCGCCGAGCGAGAGACGGCCGTGCAGCACGCTCAGCACCGCCCCAACCACGCCCTCGGCGGTCAGCCGCGTGGGCTTCGCGGTCGCACGGGCCTCTCGGCCGGCCTCGTGCACCGCCGCGATCAACGCGTCCACCACCCGCGCGCGACGCTCCAGCGCCACCGGGCCGCCGCCCAGAGCGTCGACCACGCACAGCGCCCCCAGTCCGGGCTCGTCGTCCAGGAACTCGAGCAGCGCCGCCAGGCCCGCCCGGATCCGCTCGCGCCAGATGCCCGGTGTCTGGAACGCCGGGACCACGCGCTGCGCACCGCGCTGCACAGCCAGCTCGAACGCAGCCAGGAAGCAGTCCTCGCGGTCGTCGAACAGTTCATAGAAGGTGCGGCGCGATACGCCCGAGCGATCGACGATCGCGCCGACGGTGATCCCGCCCGGGCCGCGCTCGCCGACGACGTCCACCAGCGCCGCGATCATTCGCGCGCGCTGAATCTCGACGACGCCGCCGCGGCCACCGGCCCGATCCACGGCCCGTCGGGCCGGGAGCCCCTCCACGCTCGGCGGCGCGCCACCGCGACGGCGGGAGCCCATCGCGCTCACGCGCCCGCCGCTAGCCTTTCTTGCCGCCGTGTCGGACACGGTGCTTGCCCTTCTGCTTGCCCGCTGCGCGCTTGACCTTGGGGCAGCCAGAGACCGCGATCTTCGTGCTCTGGTCGATCACCAGCCCGTTCTGCCCGGCTATTTCGGTGGGCATCGCGAGTTTTCCGGCGGCCTGCGCCTTGCAGAGGTTGCCGTTGGCGGTGATCGCCGGATATTCGCGCTGCGCCAACTCCAGTTCGAAGCTCGAGAATGGGACGTCCGGGACGGCGTTGAACGTGGCGGTTGTGATCCCCTGTTTGCTGATGAACGTTTCGCCGTGCACCTGCTCGGTCACACCGTTCTGACCGACCAGCACGATGATCAGTTCCGGGTATTTGGCGCCGCCGTGGGAGACGAAGTACGCCGTGCCCGACAGGCCGCCCGGCAGCACCGGGGTCTGGACCTTGACCTGGCCAACCTGCGAAGCGAGCGGACAGTCCTTCGGATTTTCCGCGAACGTCTTTTCAAGGCACGCCTTCTGTAGCGTCTTCAGCGGGGTGGGCAGCTGTTTGGGCAGCGACACCTTGACGCGCCGCACATTCGCCTCGCTGCTCAGCCCGCCTTCGTCGGGCAGGTCGAGCGTGACGTGCAGGCTGGCACCGTCGGTCCGTGAGGTGTGCGCGCCGGTGGACACTTTGAACGTCGGCTTGAACTGCAGACTGCGGCAGGAGCCGACCTGGAACGGGCTCGACAGCGGCGCCGTCGCTCCTTCTGTGCTGAACGCGGTACCGGAGAACGACTGCCGGTCGCAGTTGGTGGGATTGAACATGAATTCCCCACGGTCGATCACCGTATCGATCGTGCGCAGATCGACCGGCACCCCATCGAGGATCGTTGGCAGCGGGTCGGTGGTGATCGTCAGCTGCGCGGTCAGCGGGTCGACTTCGATCCTGCCCCGCACCACCGTCGTGCCAAGATTGAACGGTCCAACCTGCACCGGGACCACGATCGACAGCCCGTACGGCGCACCCGCGTACGGACCGGTGACGTAGATCGGCGCTTCCGGCCTGCCGGGTTCCGGCACATACAGCGGGTACGGCCCCGGCCCGGCGCCCACCGTCGTGTGCCCGATCCGCGCACTCGCCGGGCATTCGCCCCTACTCGCCTGCGGTTCTTCGCACAGCGTGACGTGGCTGATCATCCCCAGCAGCCCCGGCGGCGTCTTGAACTGCAGCTTGGAGATGCGCTGCTGGCCGTCCGCGCGGTTGAGCAGCAGCGAGAAGTCGGTGTACCCTCCCGCCTGGTCGGTTGTCGCGCCGGCGATCATCGACGGCGCAAACGGCGGCGGCGAGGCGCACGGCGAGCCGCCCGGCCCACTCGTGATCTGAAATGCGCTCGTCGGGAAGGAGTCTTCGCCGAACGGAGAGTTCGACGGGGTGAAGTCGGAGGTGCTCGTGTACACACCACACCCTGTGGGGGTCGCGAGCGCCGCCTGGGCGCCGCTACTGAACGAGAGCTTCGTGTCGGTGAACGGCAGGGCCGGTAGTTGCGAGAAGGTGGTGCTCAGCTGCCCCGTTTCTTCGTTCATGTGCACATCGCCAACCAGCTTCAGGTTGACCCCATCGCCGGAGGCCGCCACCAGCAGCTGCAGGTTGGGCGGATTGGACTGCAACACGTACACGTTGCCCGTCAGTTCGGTTTCCAGCTCGCCTTCCAACAACGGCGTGGCCACACTCACCGTCCCCACTTTCGAGGCGCTCGGGCATTCCGCCGGCCCTTCGCTGTCGAGGTTCTCCTGCGCCGGCTGGCAGGCCTGCAGACCGGCAGCCGCCCCGGGATCGACGACCACCCCGACAGGCAGCGTCACGGTCGCGCCCCTGAGTGTCGAGGCCGCCACACCTTCCGGCTGCAGCAGCGCTTCCTGGGGAACCTTGACTTCCACGTTCACGCCGCTCGGCGTGTCCGCCGCAGTCGTTTCGGGGGCGGCCGAGAGGGAGGGGTGGACGGTGAGATCTTCACAGCCCGTGAAGCCGCTCGGCGTGTCGAGCGCGTCGTGCGTGAGCACGCTCGCTTCGGCGGTGGCGCTGTCGTCCTGCCAGGAGTTGCGCAGGCGGATCGCAAACGGCTGCGGACCTTCGCAGGAGGTCGGCAGCGTCAGGAACGGCTTCGGGGCCAACCCCGATGCGCACCCATCAGAGCATTCTGCCCCTTCGAGGGTGCTGTCCCGCTGTTCGTTGTGCCCCGCTTCCGCCGGCACCCCCCACAGCGTGAGGATGTTCTCCCTGACGTTGATCTCCGGGATGTTGTCGAGGTGCTCGACGATCCGGTACTGACCGTCGGCGCCGCGACGCACGTGGGCCTCGAAGACGGCGGGGAAGCCGACAGCTGAGAACGCGAACTCGTCGGGGACGCCCGGTGGCGGCACCAGGTTGTAGATCGGCAGTACGAAAAGGCCGCCCGGGCCGGGCGGGCCGCCGCCGTCTTCGCCGAGGCCGAGCAGGTCGATCCCGACCTGCGTCTGCGGCGGGCACGCTACGGCGGCGAACTGCGCAGCCGAGCAGCGCGGGACGGCGTTCGGGTCGCCGAACATGCCCGGCGGCAATTCGACTTCCAGGTCCCTCGTTTCGCCGCCGGCCGAGGTGCCCTGCGCCGTTTCGCTGAAGGTCAGGGCGAATGTGGCCGTATAGGGATGCGATCCCGCCTGGGTATCGCTCGAGCCGTCGGCGTTGGAGAACCACACATCCCAGTTGGCCAGTCCGAAGCCCGCCGGCGAGTCGCTGATCGTCACGGGATCGGCGACCCGCGCCACGCTCGCCGCGCCGCCGCCCTGGATCGTCAGCCGATTGGAGAAGGTCCCAACCGATGCTTCCGGCGCGACGTACACGGCGATCCGCAGCCGCGCCGCCGCCTGCGCCCCCAGGCCCCCACCATTGGGCTGGGGCGCCAGGAAGGGAGTGCTGACACAGGTGACCACCGCCGTCCCGCGACAGTTCCAGGGCGCTTCCGCGCCCGTCACGATTTCCCTGCCGAAGACCTCCACACCCCCTGCCGCCGTCGCCGTCACACCCGGCGGCAGCGCGTCGGTCAGGGTGATCGCGCCGGTACTGGGCGCGGCGCCGGTGTTGACGAGATCGATTTCCAGCTGCCCACTGTCACCGGGAGCCAGGTTGGTGGGATAGGCCTGCGAGACCGCCTCCCAGCCCGTGCCTGCCTCGCTCGCCACTGCGGAGGCGCTTGCGCTCAACCATCCAAGCATTGCAAGCAGCAACGCCGGTGCCAGCACGCGCGCCCTGCCGGGAATCGTGATCCTCATCATCGCCCGCTCCTCCTCTCGGCGGACGCCTTCGGGCGCCGTCGCTTTGGCCTCCGCGTCACGTGACCGCGTTTGCGCTCGGACTTGCTCTTCCTGTGTCCAGCCTTGCTCTTCGGCCTATGCCTGGCCTTGCTCTTCGTCTTATGGGCAACCTGCACCGACGATGGCGCTTCGAAGTTGCCCACGCCATTGAACGTCGCGCTCGCCGGCGTCGCGAAGATCGGCGGGGCGGGTGGCGCCCCCTGGCAGCCGGAGCCCGAACACGCGGACGTGGCCGGCGGCTGCGCGCCGCCGACGCGCGCGTCGTACACAACCTCGTCGTCGCTCCGATCCTGCGCGACGAGCTGGGCCCGGGTGACGATGAACGCATCCTCACCACTGGTGCTCGCGTCGACGAAGTAGGAATTGTCGTTGCTGGTCCCACCCGAGAGTAGGTAGAGGCAGCCCTCGCTTTCCTGGCAACTGCCGGCGCCGTCGCGCTCCCACTCGTAAACGTCGGCCAGGCCGTTTGTGGCCTGCGGCAGCAGCGGCTGCGTGCTGACGAAGAACACGCGGTCGCCATCTTCGGAGATCGCGCGCGGTTGATAGGTCGCGTTGAAGCTCACCATCAGGTACGCGCCGATCGGCGTAGGCCTCTCATAATCTTCTCCCGCGATGAACGTATTGCCCACGGGCGGCTCGCCGCTGCGGTTGCACGAGACGCAGGTGAGCTGGCCGAGTTGGGCGTTGTAGAGGTAGACCTCGTCCAGTGGCGTGCGGACGTGAAACCGGTTTTCATAGACGTTGTCGTAGCCAGTCAAGCTCCTTGTCGACATGAACACCACGTTCTGACCGTCGGGCGTGACCTCGGCGGTGCGATGCCCCAGGTCTGCCTGCCAGTCACCGGATTCACCGGCGTCCGTATTTGAAATCCAGGAGATCCCATCGTCTTCGGGCGAAAGCGTCGCGATGACCGTTGCGGCCCCGGCGTGCCAGAGGATGAGACGATAATCCGCATCTACGTAGTAGACGTATTCACCGTTTTCACTTGCGCCGACCACTCCCTGAGCCCCCCTGCCCGCACTCAGGTCGACCGTCTGGCCGCTCTCCAGATCGTACTCGTAGAGTTCGCCGTTTGCCATGAAGACCGCCTTCGAGCCGTCGGCGCTTGCGGTCAAGAACGTGCCGCCGCCGCCGACCGCGGCGTCGACCTGCACCGTGCACGCGTCGGTGGATACGAGACATTCCCCATTTTCACCGAAAGGGCTCTGCGGCTGTGTGTCGTTCTCACGCACGTACAGCGCCTTCGGTCGTTCAACGATTTCGATTCCGCCATTGCCATTTCCTTCTTCCACCGCTTCCAACGCCGTCCAGAAGATCCGCGATCCGTCGGCCGAGATGACGTGGCTCAAGCCGGATCGGTTGGATCGCTCTTCGCGCGGCTGGAGTGACCCAAATGCCGCCCCCGGCTCAGGCTCGCCGTCCGGCAGAACGTTGACCAGGTAGAGCCGTCCAGCGACCGCGTCGTAGAGGTTGTCCTTGAGCTCACCCCCGTCGACCGCCTGCGGCGAGGAGGGCAGCGAGTCGTTGGCTTCGAAGAGCAGGTGACTGAACGTTGGGGCGTCACCTGTCCCGGCGTTGCCGCCCGCGAAGTAGGGACCGCCGTAACGCTCGTCTTGTGCTTCGCGGACATAGCCGAATTCTTCCGTCGTGCGGTGCGACGGATCGGTGGTGACCAGCGCCCGATATTCACCACCGGCGGCCGCGTACAGATTGATGTATTCCGGCGCATCCGCGGTCAGCCCCTGCGCTTCGCTGAGGATGCCGATGGCGAGGTTCGGCGAAAAGGCTTTGTAGAGCCCTTCGGGCGGCTGGATGCTTTCCTGCGTCCAACCGCCGCCGGGGGAGCGCGTCGCCCGGTACTCGTTTCCCTGTCCGTTGCCGTAGTGACCTGTGCCCCCGGTTGGGGGCGGATCGCCCGGATAGACCACCGCTTCGCCGCCGGTGGCTGCCTGAAACGGCGAAGTCGAAGAGATTCCATACCGATAGGCGTCGTCAATCTCGCCAGGCGCCGGTGCGTAGACGTTGATTTCGTGCGTAGTCGACGGCGGGCTCACCAGTTCGTAGACGCGCCCGTCCGGCAGGGCGGAGGAGGTCGGGGGAAAGGTGACGAAGCCTTCACCCGCCCCCGATGCGGCGCCGTCGGCGTTGCTCACGGTGACGCGGAAGCGATATCCGGTGTTGGGCCGCAGCCCGCTTATCTGCGCGCTCACGCTCGTGGTCCCCGCAACCGCCGCGATGCTCGTGGTCGGCGTGGCGAGCGTGAAGCTTTCACCGGTGCCATATTCGAAGTGGTAGGTGCTGGCGAGGCCACCGGTGTCGATCTGCGCGCTCAACGTCGCGTCGCCGGAGCCAACGTTCGCGAACGACTCTCCCACGACATTGGGAGCGACCCCGGCGGTCGTGAACGTCACCGGAGACCCCGCTTCGGTTTCGCCCGCGGCGTTGCGCGCGACCAGGCAGAAGGCATACTCGGTCCCCGGCTGCAATCCGGTCGCTTCCCCGGAGACCGCTTCGGTTCGGCCACTCGTCGCGTCCGCCGTGGTGGCGTTTTCGCCTTCGCCGGCGCATCCGCCGCCGGTGGCTCGGTACACGAACTCGTATTCGCCCGTTTCGGACGGCGTTTCGCCGGGGTTGAGCACGCCGTGCAGCACCGCGGTGCTCGAGCCGACCGCTTCCGCCTTCCCGGTTTCCGGCGCCGCCGGGGGGATCGCGGTTGTCACGTGCAGCGGCACGGCGGGCCCCACCGTCTGTTCTCCATCGAGATCGCGCGCCAGCAGGCACACCGAATACTCCACTCCCGGTTGGAGCCCCGACAGTTCCTGCGAGACCTCTTCGCCCTGCACGCCGAACGACAGGCCGCGTGCAGTTGTGTCTTCGCCGACGCATTCGCTCGCGGAACGCCGGTAGAGGAATTCATAGGTGCCAGTTTCACCTTCGTGCGAGGGATTCAGCACCCCCCGCAGCGTTACCGTCGTGGCCGTCCGCAAGCGCACTTCGACCCGCGGCGTTTCCGGTGCGGCGGCGAGCGCAGCGGCACCCCCAACCATCCACACCGCGATCATCGCGGCCACAACAACCAGGCCGCGGGCGAGCGACCGACGAGTGTTCACAGGCATATCCCCTCCTCCGAGATGGAGGGGAGCACCCCTCGCGGATTACGTGTAACGACCTCCAGGACAACGCCGAGCGAGCGCATGTGGGCGTGCGAGTGCGCAAACGCCTCCGCGAGCACACGGGCCCGGAAGACACGGCGTGAACGGACCCCGCATGAAGCCCACGGCTCCCCTTCCCCCCGTACCGGGAGACCGGAGCCGTCGGTCAGGGTCGAACGGCGGGGGCTGCTAGAGCCTGAAGAGAGAGAGAGAGAGAGAGAGATGCGACAGCGCCAAGCTGGCGCATCTAGCATCGCCCTCCAAACCGGGTGCAACGACCCGTGACACGTTGATCCCTCTCAAAGACACGCGAAATCCAACTCCCTCACCGAAACGACCAGGCCCCTCTCCCAAGCAGACCCCGTTAGTAACCATCAAGGCCGCGGCCAACAAGGCGCCCGGCCCAGACCCGATCTTTATGTCTGAAACCTGTCACGGCCCGGATCGCGAACCACATGACGAGGTCACTATAGACAAGTCTGACCGTGTTGTCAACTCCCGGCCAACTCCAGCACTCGTGGCGCATCGGGACACCGCCTGCGGTGGCGACGGATAGCATTCCGCCGCGATGAGCGAAACCCCGGCAACGGCAAGCGGCGAGGAGCCGCCGGCGATCTTCATCCCCGAGGGGGACGGCCGTTACGTGCCGAGCGAGTACGCACGCGGCCCGTGGGACCCGCGCGCCCAGCATGGCGGCGCGCCGGCGACGCTGATCGCGGGCGCGCTGGAGCGCCTGCAGCCCGGTGGGGAGCTGCCGTTTGCGCGGATTTCCTTCTCGTTTTTGCGCCCCGTGCCGCTGGCGCCGCTGCGCCTGAGCACGCGCATCGTGCGCCCCGGCCGCCGGGTGCAGGAGCTCGAAGCGGAGCTGCGCGTGGCGAGCGCGGCCGGTGGAGCCGAGGCGAGCGGGGATGAGGGGGATAAGGAGGAAGGGGAGGTTGTGTGCCGTGCTCACGCCTTGCGCATCGTGCCGGCGCCGGCCCAGCTCCCGGCGACGGCCGTGCGGGTGGTGCAGGAGAGCGAGCCGCCATCCCTTCCGGGGCCCGAGGAGGCGCATGCGGTGGACTTCAACCCGGGCGCACCGGAGCTGCGCAGTTTCGCGGCCAGCGCAATGGAGATGCGCTTCCTGCACGGCCGCCCGCTGAAAGGCCGTCTCCCCGAGGTGGGCGTGTCAGCCGAGCACGATCCGGTGGGCACCGCCGCCGTGTGGATGCGATTGCGCCGTCCGGTGCTCCCCGACGAGGCGCCCACCCCGCTGGTGTATGCGATGGCGGCGGCCGACTTCGGCAACGGCATCGCCGCGGTGCTGCCGTTCGACCAGTACGTGTTCGTCAACGCCGACCTCGCCGTCACCTTCAACCGCCGTCCCGAGGGCGAGTGGATCGGCCTCGACGCCCGCACGCTGCTGCACCCCGACGGGATTGCGTGGGCGCAGAGCACGATGCACGACACCCGCGGGCCGTTCGGGTTGGCCACGCAGGCACTGGTGGTGGCGCCGCGGTAGCCGCCCTCCACGTAGTTGCACGCGCAATCGCTTTGAGCTATAGTTGCGCCGGCAATCACATTGGCCGTGTGTGACCGGCGTGAAGCCGGGTATACGCGACTGGAACCTTCAATCACAGGGAGCATCCCATGTCCACAGAGTCCCCCGCCGCCGCGCCCACCGGCGCCATCTCCGTACCCGCCGGCACCTGGAAGGTCGACCCCGTTCATTCCAGCGTGGAGTTTCAGGTCAAACACCTCGGCATCGCCACCGTGAAGGGCCAGTTCAAGGAGTTCGAGGGGACGGTCGAGGTCGGCCCCGACGGCGCTGTGGCGTACGGCACCGTGAAAACCGCGAGTGTCGACACGCGCGAGCCCCAGCGCGACAACCACCTCCGCTCGGCCGACTTCTTCGAGGTCGACAAGTACCCCGAGATCGCGTTCCGCTCCACCTCCGTCACCCCCACCGGCGAGGACGAGTTTGAGATCGCGGGCGACCTGTCGATGCACGGCATCACCCGCCCGATCACGCTGGAGGCGACGCTGGAGGGCTACGAGCCCGAGGACCACCAGGGCCATACGCGCGTGGGCCTCTCCGCCACGGCGCAAATCAACCGCTCCGACTGGGAGATGCGCTTCAACGCGGCGCTCGGCTCCGGCAACATGGTGGTGAGCGACAAGGTGAAGATCCTCGTCGACGTGTCCGCCGTGAAGGCCGACTGACTGCGGAGCAGCGCCCTCGGCTAAGTAAATAGCTGCCCTTATTGAAAGCTGGCTGCCAATACATGCAGCATGTTTCGTGGGTCAGGCGCTATCGTGGACGCTGCGATGGCGCTGTCGGATGGGGAGATATCGGTCCAGAACCCGTGGTGGACGAGCCCCTCGTGGCGGGAAACCGATCCGCATCTGACGTCGCTTCAGGCGCAGCCGATGCGTCTGGCGGCGGACCTCGTCACGGGCCTGGATCTGCGGCGGCCGGGCATTCACGTCGTGCGCGGGCCGCGCCAGGTCGGCAAGAGCACCGATCTGAAGCTGCTCGTCGAGCGCGCGCTGGCCAGTGGGGCGCCGGCCAGGTCGGTCGTGTATGTGGCGCTCGACCTGTTGCAGGGCCGGCACCTGTCCGAGCTCGCCGCGACCGTGCGACGGGCGCTCGATCTCGCCGACAGCGAGTCCCCCGGCCTGTTGCTGCTGGATGAGGTGACCGCCGTCGAGGGCTGGCAGACCGCCATCAAGGCACTGTGGGATGGTGGCGCGATCCGTGAGCAGGTTGTCGTCTGCACCGGGTCCTCGGCAATCGACCTGCAGCGGGGCGCCGCCGAACGCCTGCCGGGGCGCCGCCGGGCCGGTCTCGACCATCTCGTGCTGCCCCAGAGCTTCGCCGCGTTCGCGCGCGCCGTCAACAGCGACATCCCGGCCTCTCCGCGACTGACGGTCGCCGACATCCACGGCGCCGAGGGGCAGGCGCTGATGCGCGAGATGCGGGTGTACGCCGCGCCGCTGCAGAGCGCGCTGGACAAATACCTGCGCTTCGGCGGACTGCCGGCCGCCGTGGCCGAGGCCGCCGCGCAGGCGCGCGAGCCCTCCCGCGAAGTCAGACGGGTGCTGTACGACTCGCTGGTCAGGGAGCTGCAACGCAAGGGCGCAAGCGCCGCCGCCACGCACGCGCTGCTCGAGCGAGTGGTGCGCTCGCTGGGAGCGAAGGTCAGCTGGAGCGCGATGGCCCGCGAGATGGACGTCCCCCTGGGACGAAGCCCCGGAGGGTCGGGACGGCCGAGCCATCAGACCGTACGCGACTACATCGAGCTGCTGGCCGGCGGTTACTTCCTGTTTGTGACCTATTACTGGCGCACCGGCTCTGAGACCAACGAGCAGTCCCGCGACAAGAAGGTCTACATCGCCGATCCCCTGCTGCACACGATCGCGCTCGACGGGGCGCCCGGACTGGCCCTCGACACCCCTGCGCTGATCGAGAGCGTCGTCGGCATGGCGCTGCTGCGCAGCTACGAACCGGACGAGCGGCTGCTGGAGACGTTCGTGCTGCCCGAGCGGCTGCACATCTGGCAGACCGCACGCGGCGGGGAGATCGACTTCGTCTGCGGCCCGCGTCGCGAGCTGGACGTGGTCGAGGTCAAGTATCGCGAGAACCCCAGTCGCTCCGCCGCCGCGGCCGCCGCACGCGCACACGCGGGCCGCCCCGTGTTGATGGCCACCAAGAACACCCAACTCACCACGGAGCGCTACACCCTGCTGCCCGCCCACACCCTGCTGTGGGCGCTCGGCTGAGGCCGGCGCCGTCCCTCAGCGCACCAGCGCGTCGCCCAGAGCCTCGTCGATCGCGGTGAGGGTTGGAGCGTCGAGCGTCACGCCCGAGGCGGACGCGTTGGCGTGCACCTGCTCCGGGCGCGACGCGCCGACGATCGCCGAGGCCACGTTCTGCTCGCGCAGCACCCATGCCAGCGCCAGCTGCGCCATCGTCAACCCGGCGCCCTCCGCGATCGGCGCGAGTCGCTGCACGGCCTCCAGCACGCGGTCGTCCAGCAGGCGGTCCATGAACGTGTTCATCTCGTCGCTGGCCGCGCGCGAATCTTCCGGCGGCGGCGCGCCCGGAGCGTACTTGCCGGTCAGCACCCCCTGCCCCAGCGGCGACCACACGATCTGCGAAATCCCCTCGCGCTCGCACAGCGGGATCACCTCGGCCTCGGGCACGCGCCACAACATCGAGTACTGCGGCTGGCTCGACACCCACCGCTGCGAGCGGGTGGGATCCGAAATCTCCAGCGACGCGGCGATCTGCCCGGCGGTCCACTCGCTGAAGCCGATGTGCCGCGCCTTGCCGGCGGCCACCACTTCGGTGAGCGCCCCCATCGTCTCCTCCAGCGGCGCACGCTCGTCATAGCGATGGCACTGGTAGAGGTCCACGTGGTCGGTGCGCAGCCGCTTCAGCGACGCGTCGATCTGCTTGTGGATCTGCACCGCCGACAGCCCCCGGTCGGTGTCGGACATCGGGAAGTACACCTTCGTCGCCAGCACGTACGACGAGCGCTCGTACCCGGCCAGCACCTCCCCCAGCAGCGTCTCCGAGGCGCCCCGCCCGTACACGTTGGCGGTGTCGAAGAAGTTGATCCCGGCGTCGAACGCCGCCTTCACGCACGCCTCCGACTGCGCCCGCTCCACCCCGCCGGAGTAGGTCAGCCACGAGCCGAGGCTGATCTCCGACACCTCCAGGTCGCTGGTGCCGAGTTTGCGGTAGTTCACGGTGGGGAGACTAGCGGGTGGGGGCCGCTCCCACCGCTGTGCTCTTTCGGGCCTCGATCGTCTGCTTGACCACTCGGGTTCCCTTTTCCATCATCTCGCTGGTGGGCGCCGCCAGCGCGTCGGGCAGCAGGTCGGCCACCCACACGAACCTCGCCGCATCGTCCCCGTCGGCGAGCACCTGCGCCGACCCGTTGTGATGGGTGTAGGGCCCGTCGACGATCGACCACACCAGCCGGCGAGCCTCGTCGTCGAGGTCGACCAGCCGCTCGCGCACGGTGGTGCCGTTGAAGAAGGTGACGATCCTGTCGCCTTCGTCCAGCCGGGCATCGACCACGAAGCCGGGCACGAGACGTTCGTGCAAGGCCCCCCAATCGCGCACCGCCGACCACACCGCCGCCGGGCTGGCGTCGACCTTGATTTCAGTGCGAATCGAAGCCATATGTGTTTCCTTTCGATGGGGAAGCACGATGATGGCGGCTGTGGTCACACACGTCTGGCGAGAATCGGCCAACGACAACCCGGTGCTCTACCGCCGCCGCCCCGCCGCGAAACTCTGCACAGCGGGCGCCACCGCGCGGAGGCTGGCGCCGACCTCGGCCGGGGCGTCCTCGGCCGGGGCGTCCTCGGCCAGGGCGTCCTCGGCGGGGGCGTCCTCCGCGTGGCGACCGCCACCATCGCCACCATCGGCCGCGCCGGCAGCGATCTCCGCCGGGCGTAAGCGGTGGATCCGCGCCGCTTCGGGCACCGGCTCGCCGGCGGCGGGCGCAAGGAAGCGCTCCAGCGGCGCCAGCTCACGCACCACCACGTTTACCACCGGCGGCACCTCCTCGACGCCGTGCAGACGCTCCACTTCCGTGCGCTCCAACCGGCCACGCGCCAGCAGCAGCGGCTCGCCGCGCGCCAGCGGACGGTGGCGCTCGTACACCTCACGCGCCACGATCAAATTGATGTGCCCCCACTCGTCCTCGAACAGCAGGAACATCGTGCCGTTCGCGGTGCCCGGCCGCTGGCGGGCGATCACCAGTCCGGCCACGTTGACGGCCGCCCCCCGCGGCAGGCGCGCCAGCTGCGGCGAGGTGGCGAGCATCTGTCCGGCAAGCCGCGGGCGCAGCGCCGCCATCGCCTGGTCGCCCACCGTCACGCCCGTGGTGGCGTAGTCGGCGATCAGCCGCTGCCAGCGGGTCAGCGGACGCAGGCGCGGCGTGGCCGGCAGCTCCAGCGCCAGCGCCAGCTGCGTGCCGCCCTTGCCGACCGCGTGGCCGGGGGCGGCGATCCCCAGCTGCCAGAGTGCGTGGCGGCGGCGGGCGTCGAGGCCGGGGGCACCCGGCGCGTGCGGCACTCCCTGCGCATGCTGCACTCCCTGCGCATGCTGCACCCCGCCGTGCACAGTTGTGTTCTCTTCGAGCACGCCAACCAGACGGTCGCAGGCCCCCGACCACGCCAGCTGCTTGAGCGTGGGCCGCCCCGCGCCGCAACGCGCGGCCAGTTCGCCGAGGTCGCGGAAGGGGCCGCCCCGCTGGCGCTCGGCCACCAGCTCTGCGATCTCCTCGGCACGCACGCCCTTGACGTACCCGAGGCCGAGCCGCACGCCCGGGCGCGGCTCACCGCCGCCGACCGCGCGGGCCACCACCCCGGGCGAGGCGGGCAGGCCGGGCACCTCCTCCACCGTGCACCGCACCCCCGAGGCGTTGACGTCCAGCCCCAGCACGGGGATGCCGCGGCCTTCGGCCTCGTGCACCAGCGTGTCGGGCGCGTAGAAGCCCATCGGCTGCTCGTTCATCAGCGCGCACAGAAACTCGGGGCCGTAGTTGACGCGCAGCCAGGTGGACTGGTAGGCGAGCAGCCCAAACGCCGCGCCGTGCGCCTTGGGGAAGCCGAAGCCGGCGAAGCCCTCCACCATCTCCCACACCCGCTGCGCGGTGGCGGTGTCGGCGCCGACGTGGCGGCGGGCGCCCTCGACGAAACGCTGGCGGTGACTCTGCAAGGCCTCGTGCGAGCGCTTGCGGCTCATCGCGCGGCGCAACCCGTCGGCCTCGCGGGGGGTGAAACCGGCGAACGCCTGCGCCACCTCCATCACCTGGTCTTGGAAGATCACCGTGCCCAGCGTGCTCTCCAGCACCGGCCGCAGCGACGGATGCGGGTAGGGCGGCTGATAGGAGGGGTCGGCGCGCAGCCGCCGGCGGCGCTCGATGTAGGGGTTGATCGCGCCCCCCTGGATCGGCCCGGGGCGCACGATCGCCACCTGGATCGTCAAATCCTCGAGGCTCTCCGGGAGCGTGCGCTTCAGCGACTGCATCTGCGCGCGGCTCTCGATCTGAAACACGCCCACCGTGTCCGCCCGGCGCACCGCACGGAAGGTGGCGGGGTCGTCGAACCGGATCCGCGAGAGGTCCACCCGTTCGCCGCGCGTGTGGGCGATCAGCTCCACGCACGCTTCCACCGCCGACAGCATCCCCAACCCCAGCAGGTCGATCTTCAGAAAGCCGGCGTCGGCGCAGGAGTCCTTGTCCCATTGCACCATCTGGCGTTCCTCCATCGCCGCCGGCACCACCGGGCAGCAGTCGATCAACGGCCGCGTGGAGATCACCATCCCGCCGGGGTGCTGGGAGAGATGGCGAGGCAACCTGTGAGCCTCGGCGACCAACCGCGCAAGCCACGCCCAGCGCGGTGAGGCGCTGCCGACGTCGATGTCACCGGGGGCCGCACTCCAGTGATGCTCGGCCGTCCGCGCCGCGCGCTCGATCTGGCCCGGCGGCAGCCCCAGCACCTTGCCCAGCTCGCGGATCGTTCCGCGCGCGCGGAACGTGGGGAAGGCCGCCACCAGCGCGGCGCGCTGGTGGCCATAGCGCTGGTGCACACGCGGGATCAACCGCTCGCGGATGTCGCGCGGAAAGTCGAGGTCGATGTCGGGCAGCGACTCCAACCCGGTATGCAGGAAGCGTCCCAGTAACAGGTGGTTGCCGATCGGGTCGATGTGCGAGAGGCCGGTGAGGTAGCAGACGATCGACGACACCGAGGAACCCCGTCCCCGGCCCGGCGCGAGCAGCGCGCGTACCGACTCCGCGCCGCGCACCTCGGCGGCCACCTCGCGTGCCAGCTCCAGCAACTCGTGGTGCAGCCAGAAGAAGCCGGCGAGGCCCAGCTGGTCGATGATCCGCAGCTCCTGCTCCAGCCGCGCCGCGGCCTCGGGGAGGGCGGCGCCAACACCTCCCCCGCCTCCGGCCTCCCCGGCGCGCCCGCGCGGGCGGCGCGTGGGAGTCCCCTCGCCGTAGAGCTCGTGCAGCCGCGCGTGGCACAGCTCCGCCAGACGGCGCATCGCGGTGGGGTCCTCCGCGCCGGGGTAGCGGTAGCCGAGGTCGTGCTGCAAGTCGAACCGCAGCTCGTCGGCGAGGCGCACGCTTTCGCGCACCGCCTCGGGGTGCTCGGCGAAGCGGGCCGCCATCGCCGCGGGGGCGCACAGCACGTGGCTGTGGTTGCCGCGCCGCAGCGGCTCGGAGGCCTCCAGCGTGGTGCGGTGGCGCAGCGCCACGAACGCGTCCTGCAGCTCCGCGCGGGAGCGGGCGTGGGCGTGCACGTCGCCGCTCGCCACGCACCGCACGCCCAACCGCCGGGCGAGCGCCTGTAGCGCCCGGTTGCGGGCGCGGTCGTGGCGGGCGTAAGGGCGCTGCAGCTCCACGCGCAGGTTGTGCGGGCCGAACGCCTCCAGCAGGCGCCGCGCGGTGGGCTCGTCGTGCACGCCGTGGGCGGCGCAGCCGGTGAGACACACGAGGCCCTCGCTGTGTTCGCGCACCGCCTCCACGCTCACCGCCGGGTCTCCCCGCTCGCGGCCGGGGCGCTCGCGGGTGTGGGCGTGCGCCACCGTCAGCAGCCGGCAGAGGTTGCGCCAGCCCCGCGCGTCGCGCACCAGCAGGGTGAGGTGGCGGCCATCGTCGAGGTCGAGCTCAGCGCCGTGGATCGCGCGCAGCCCGGAAGACTCGGCCGACGCGATCGCCTGCGCCAGCTCCATCGAGCCCGACACCGAGTTGTGGTCGGTGAGCGCCAGCGCCTCATAACCCAGCTCCGCCGCCCGCCCCACCAGCTCGTCGGGCAGCGAGACGCCGTCGAGGAACGAGTAGGCGGAGTGGCAGTGAAGCTCGGCATACCGTGCGCGACGCTCGCCGCCGCCCGCCCCGCCGCCGCCAACCCGACCCCGGCCAACGCCGTCGCCGCCCGCCCCGCCACCCGCAACACGCGCCGCGCCGGTCATCTCACCCCGCCTGCCCGTACCACTCGCCGGTGCAGAGGTCGTGGAACACCACCAGGTTGCGCCCGCCGGCGCTCACCACCTCCCAGTAGCGGCGGCGCAGCGGGCGGCCGGTCCACCAGCGGTCTTCCACCAGCCACGACTCCCGTACGTGCTCCACCCGCCGTCCGTCAACCGTGTGGGGCGTCCCGCCCGCCCCCATCCGCACGCGGGCGGGACGGGGCCGGTTGAGGGGGCGGCTGCTGCCGGGGGGGCTGCTGCTGCCAGGGGAGTTGCTTCCACTCATCCGGGAAAGGGGGCGAAGATGACGCGCCGCTCCGGTACGCGCGAGTCGGGGTCCACACACACCGCGCGCAGCGCCGCCTCCGGGCCGGCGGCCGCGCGCGCCTGAGCCACAGCCTCGCGCAGGCGCTCGTCGTCGCGCGGGGTCGCGCCCTCCCCGTGCCGCGACGCGACATCACCATGGGAGCGACCCTCGGTGGGGGAGGCGCCGATCGAGTCGCAGTCGAACAGCGGCCGCTGGCGCCCCTCGGGCGGGCCGAAGCGCTCGGCTTCCAGGCGCAGGTGGGCGGCCGGCGCGGGCAGCAGCGCCAGGCGCGGTGCCAGGGCCAGGCGGATGCGCAGCGGGTTGGAGAGCGCTTCGCGCAGCACCACCCGCTCGCGCCAGGTGCCGCCCTCCACCAGGCGGGCGGAGAGCGTGAGCGCGCGCAAGGTCCGCCCGCGCCGCTCGGGGCGGGCCAGCAGACGATCGACCAGCACCCCCAGCACCCGCTCCAAAGCAGGGCCGGAGCCGGCCTCCTCCAGTTCCAGCGACTCCCACAGGCGCTCCTCGGCGAGGCACGTGCGCAGCGGGTCGTCCTCGCCGCGCGCCAGCCGCCGGGCCAGCACACCGGCCTTGCCGAAGCGGTCGGCCACCATGTCGCGGCTGAACGCCGCCAGCTCGCCCAGCGTGTCGATCCCCAGGCGGGTGAGCGGCTCAACCAGCGCCGCGGTCTCGGCGCGGTAGCCCAGCAGCGCCACCGGCCGCTGCGCGAGGTAGCGGCGCGCCTCGGCCTCCGTGCCCACGATCACGGCGCGGCGCGAGCGCACCTCCAGCGCCGCCGCCAGCGCGCAGAAGCGGGTCGGACCGACGCCCACGCGCGCGGGGCGGCCCAGCGCGCGGCGGGCGGCGGCGACGACGCCCTCGTCGCCCCCGGTCCACCCCACGACCCCTCCGATGCCCCCAGCGCCTCCCCTGCTTGCGCCTCTCCCCAGCGGGCGCGGCCCGTGCCGGCCCTCGGCCGCGTGCAGGCCGCGCAAGCCGTCGGACTCGAAATAGGCCAAGCCGGCGCGCGGCAGCTCCAGCGCCGCGCCGATCCCCTCCAGCGCACGCACCGCCCTCCCCCACTCCTGCGCCGCGCCCAGCGGGTCGCCCGCCACCAGGCGCAGCCGCGGGCAGCGCGCCAGCGCCTCGCCCAGCGCCATCCCGCGCGACACGCCGTGCGCTTCGGCGGCGCCCGACACCTCCCCCACGCGCGCCTCGCCGCCGGGCGAGGGGGCGATCGCCAGCGCGTGGCCGGCCAGCGCCTCCGCGCCGCCGGCGGCGACGGTCAGCTCGAAGCGGGGGAGGTGGACACAGACGACCATGCGAACATATGTTCGCATAGGAAGGTCGCCACGCAAACAGACGGGCGTCCGCAGCTGGCGGCGTAGGCTTCAGGCACGCCGCCGGCAGCAACGCCACGACCGCCGCGGCGACCAACAGCACGGCGAGTCGCCCATGTCCTCGTCACAGGCCGCGGCAGTCGTCAACGTCTCCCAGGCGAGCAGCGCTTGAACTTGACGGCAACAAGGCGCGATCCGGCCGGATCCTGCAATCCCGTTCTCGCCTACCGTTCGCTCTTGATCACAGCACTGGTGCTTGCGTTCCTGGCCGAGAGATATAGGATCGCGGTATTGTGACCATCCGGTGACGGCAGGCCGATCCTGGCGTCCACCAACGCCGCCATCAGAGACCCCCCGCATCCTGTCGCCTGAGGTGCGGGGAACGCGTTGTCGACAAGCCTGTTTCCCAGGAGGTCCAGAATTGAGTTTTCAGCTTCAAATCGAAACTGACCCATTTTGCCTTGTATCGGGCCATTTGGCGGAACCGGACTCGCCCTTCCGGTAGTTAACTTCACGGTCACCGGCGTGGCATCGGAGCCGATGAAACATTCATTTCCTAGCATCGGATTTTCCAAATCAATTCTGATAGGCAGCGACAGCGCCACGCCTTCTTCATTGATCAGGTTGCTTCTCGATACACCAATTGCTCGCGGCGGTCCGGCAAGTTCGACCGTCGCATATAGCGGGCTGCCCAACAGGCCCCCAGGCACTTCCTGACGCACACGTTGCAGTACTTCCCCGTTCAACGGCCCCACAACGCTTTCGGCTTCGGTTTCTTCATCCTCGTCCAGTCCCAACTGTACTGTGAACTGATGCGTGAGGACGACCTTCTGGGTTCCAAATCTAAATTCGCCGTTTACTGCATTTCCAAATAAGCAGTAGTTGACTCTAGGAGTAAATCGGGGACACTCCTTGAAGATCGAAAAGGGCCCCGTCGGTTCTCTCGCCCACGCAGGTGCCACGACCGCGACGCTCGCTCCCAGTGCAATGATCAGAGAAAGCATCGCACACGTCAGCACACGCCCACGACCGAAAACGATGACCCTAATGTGCATATGAGTTTTCCTATCCACGGCGCCTTGCGGGCGGACAGCGATCGCCGCCATTTTTGTGCCTCCTGTGGTGTTCGAGTTCCCTCGCGAGGCGATGCCCTCGCCCCGTGTGCATACGGATGCTCTGCATTACCTGCTCGCCTTTGAGCGTCAGCGCCCAAGCATTGGGCTCGCATTTGATCCGCTCGCCGTCACCGCAGTTCACGAGCACCCCAACTGCCGCAAACGACGCAAAGCCTTGAAGCCTGCCATGTCCCGGATGCTCGCCTTATCGGCGACTCGCAGCTGCTGGCCCCAATGTGCCCAGCGACTCCTTCGGGGACGCGTACCGTGCGATACGTCAACCGCATCGGGACGCCACCAAGCGGATCACCAACGTCATCTTTACCCGGGTTTCTTGTCTGCGCCGTCTCTCCGTCGGCCACAGCCACTACCGTCACCGGCGCTTTGCATGCCGCTTGGTCCGCTTGGACCCCTTCTTGGCCTTGCGCTTGACGCGTCGCTTGGCCTTGTGCTTCGCGGCCGGCTGGCTCGTGTTCGCTTCCGGGCCGGTGGGGAAGGTGATCGCCGGCACCGACACGAACGCCAGCGGCGACGGCGGCGTCACGAACGCGTTGGCGAACGTGCTCGTCGTGAACGTCTGGACCGCGCCGTAGGCGGTGCCGTCGAGCGTGGTCGCCTCGATGCGGTAGTAATAGGTGGTGTCGGGCAGCAGCCCGGCCAGCTGCAGCGAGACCGGCTGTTCGGCGCCGCCCGCCCCGACGAAGCCGAGACCCGTCGGCGGCCCGAACTCGGGCGACGTGCCGATTTCGAAGCCGTACACGGTCTGCAAGCCTTCGCTGTTGACCACGCCTGAGACCGTCGCATCGTTCTGGCTGATGGCGCTCGCCCCGCCGGTGCTCACGAGCGGCGGCGTTTTGGCGGACGTGGTGAACGTTGCGTCCGGACCATATACCGTGCCCGCCGGGTTGGCTGCCACCACGCGCACGTGGTAGGTGGTGCCGGGGATCAGTTCGCCCGAATCCACGGGACCGACGGTTTGGACGGCGCTGGCCGAGCCGACATCGATCGGGGTGGTGCTCATCCCGTACGCTTCGGTTTCGCCGTACTGGAAGTACACATAGGTTTCGCTGCCTTCGGGGTCGACCATCGCAGTGAATCGCGCGCCCGCCTTACTCAGATCGGTCACTACGGTGACACCAGAAATCGATGGCCCGAGCGCAAACGTCGTAAAGATGCTGTAGAAGCCACGTGCGACGCCGTATTGGTTTTCGCAGTACAACCTGGCGTAATAGGTTTGATTTGGTTCAAGGCCGCTGATCGGGACACCGATTTTGACCCTCCCTTCGAGCGCCGAACCCTCGTCCCGCAGCGGCGTCGTGGATCCTAATGCCGGACTCGTCCCGTAGTCAAACTGGCACTCGGTATCCACGCCCCTGGGTTCGAGCGACCCATTGAGCGTGGCGCCGGTCGTTTGAAATTCGCTCGCTTCTTCGGTGTTCACCCCGGCGACCGCCGGGGGCGTTTCAAACGACTCGTTTTCGCCCGCGACTTCGCCGTAGCTGTCTTCGCAGACGATCCGGTAGTTGTAGTAATGCGCAGGCGCGAGGCCGGCCAGCGGCGCGTTGACCGCCACACTGCCACTCGCCTGCGAGCCCATGTCCTGCAGCGGCGTGCGGGCGCCGTACGCTCCGTTCGAGCCATATTCGAAATAGCACTTGGTGTCCACGGAGTTTGGTTCGACCGAGCCGTGCAGCGTCGCCTCGACCGGCAGCACTTCGCTCGGCGGGGCGCTGCGCACACCTTCGACCGCCTGCGGCGTGGAGAAGCTCTCGTCTTCGCCGTCGAGCGTGCCGTTGGCGTCGCTTGCTACCAGCCGGTAATGATAGGTCGTGTCGACGTGCAGTCCACCGAGCGCCACAGTCACCTGCTCCTGTGCGTTGCCGGCGCCGAGCGCGCCGGCAACGGGGGAGCATCCGGCCATATGCCCATATGCTGTTGTTTCTCCCCATTCGAATTCACATTTGGTCACGGGCAGGCCGGAGGGGTTCACGTCACCTTGCAGCGTGGCCGCAGTTTTCATCACGCCCGACGCCGGCTTGGTAAGGACGCCTGGGAGCACGGTGCCGGAAACGCCGTAGATGACGACGCGGCCGTCGCCACCGTCGGCTGCATAAACCTGACCCGTTTTGCCGTATGCTGCCACTCCGAAGGAGCCGCTCAATTCTCCCCCGCCGGCCGCGCCGAGCGGTTCGCCGCTGTAGCTGTATTGCCGCACTTCCCCTGTGGAATCGATGTCCACCTCATGGTTCAATGGGTCGACGCCAAGCGTGCTGCCTTTCGCTGCAAACGCTTCGCCGCTGGTTGTCGTCAAGCCGAACTGGTCGTGCAGGTACTTGGTGACCGGCCCGGCATTCCACGTGTCCACGTACACGTTTCCTTCGGGGTCCACGGTCAGGTTGCACACGTTGTTGAGGCCGCTGAGCGTGCCCACGTAATCGCTGGTCGTGAGCCCTTCGCCGGTCGGCGTGTACTCGTTGACGTGACTCGAGTAGAGTCCAACATACACGTCCCCCGCTGCATCCACCGCAACGCCGCATGGCTCACCGCTCGGCTGGCCGGCGGCTTCCACCTGGGACCTGGTCAGCCGGCCGAGTTTTTCGCCGGCGTGGGCTCCTTCGAGAGCGAATACTTCGACCCCTTCGCCCTCCGCGACATACAGCTCACCCTTGCCGGGGCCCGCTTCGCTGATGGCCAACTCCTCTTCATCTCCGCCTTTTGCAGCCAGCCCCTCGATCTCGTTGGTTTCGTCGGTTGCCGAAAAGTCGACCGGTTCGCCGCTGGAGTTGAACTTGTAGACGGCGCCCCCGTCCGATTCGACATATACGTAGACGTTGCCGGTCGCCTGGTCGACGGCGATGCCCTGGACGTCCGGGAAGGTCCCAGCGCCGTGGCCGAGCGGGCCGAAATTGACTTCGGGCGAGCGCACCAAATAGGCGGCCGCGGAGCCCACGCCCAACGATGCAGCTCCAAGCAGGCTGACTGCGCCGAGAGCAGTCGCAATCATTCTCCATCCGCGCATCACTTGCTCCTCCTGTTGGCCGTACCACGCTTCGCCCGATGTCTATGTGCGTATGACGTTCGTCTCGCTCTTCGCGAGGCGCGCGCGTGCCGCCGTCGTGCGCGAGCACTACGCGCCGCCTTCCTCGCCTTTCCCTTCTTGGTCGCCTTGGGGCAATTGGTGACCGCGATCGACGTTTGCTGGTGTAGTTCGGCGCCGTTCTGGCCGACGAACGAGGTCGGCATCGTGAGGCGCGACTTGCAGAGGTTGCCGAGCGCGGTCAGCGCCGAGTAGGGGCCCTCGGGCAGGTAGATCTCGAAGCTCGAAATCGGCACATCGGGCACGTTCTGGAACGTGCTGCTGGTGATCCCCGCTTTGCTGATGTACGTGTCGCCGACGAGGTCGAAGCGCACGCCGTAGCCCTGCAGGACCATGATCAGGTTGGGAAACGCTTCGCCGCCGTTTGAGACGAAGTACACCGGCCCGACCAGTTCAACCGGCAACACCGGTGTCGAAGCGCGAGCGATCCCCACGATCGACGGCGCCGGGCACGCTCCGGGGTTGGAGCGGAAGATAGCCTGCGGGCAGGCTTTCTGCAAGGTCGCCAGCCGCGAGGGCAGTTGTTTGGGCAGTTCCACCTTGACTTTGGCGACGTTCGCGAGCTTTGGGCCGAGCGGGTAGATCAGCTTCGCGTCGAGATCGGCGCCGTCCAGCCGCGAGGTGTGGCCCGAGGTCGAGACCTTGAACGTCGGGTGAAAGCCGAGTCCCGCGCAGTTGGTCACCTGGAAGGGCGAGTCGAGGCTCACTCCCGCGCTTTCCTTGCTCGTCAGAGTTCCCGTGATCGCCATCTTGTTGCAGCTCGTCGGGTTGAACGTGAAGTCGGGCCGGTCGATCGTCACATTCACCGCCCGCAACTGCAGCGGAATCCCGTCGAGCGCCGTGGGCAACGGATCGGCGGTGATCGTCAACGCGGTCGTCGTCGGATCGATGTTGATCGCCGCGCGCACCACCACCGTGCCTTTGCCCGTCGTGCCCGACAGCGTGTACGGGCCCGCCTTCGCCGGCACCACCACCGCTAGGCCGAATGGGGCACCCTTGTAGCCTTCCGTCAGATAGACGTGGCCGCCGGTCACCAGGAACGGGTCGGCGCCGGCGCCGGTGAGCACCTGCACGTGCCCGATTTCGCTTTCGCCGCCGCAGGTGCCTTCGCTCGCCTGCGGTTCCTTGCACAGCGGCACGTGCGCCAAGGAGCCGAGCAGTCCCTCGGGCATCTGCATCTGGAAGCCGTTGAGGAACTCGTCCGCGTCGCCCCGCCCGAAAGACAGCGTGAACGTGCTGTATTCGCCGGCCTGGATGTTTGTCGTGCCGGCGACGAACGAGGGGTTGAACTGCGGCGCGATGCAGTCCTGGTTGATTTCGAAGTTCGAGAACTCAGTCGTGTCCGCCGTGAACGGGGTGCTCCACGGCGCCACGTCCAGCGTGCTCCCGGTCGGCCCGCACACCCGCGGATTGGCGAGCACGGCGCGCGGACCGCCCCCGAGCGTAAGTCTGAATTCGCTGAACGGCAGCGGCGGGTTGTCTTCGAACGTGGTCGTTATCTGTCCTGTCTGCTGGTTGATCTGCGCATGGCCTTCGAGCTTGACGACGATCCCCGATTCGCCTTCACCGACGATCTGCACGAACAGCCGCACCATCCGCCCGTCGGCCGCGTCTTCCGGCGTGCAGGGATCGCACGGGGGTTCGGCCAGGTAGACGTCCCCACGCAGCGTTTCCAGCAGCGCCGGCGTCTTGATCTGCGCGGTGCCGACCTGCGATTCCCGTGGGCATTCGCCGGGCACACCCGAGTGCAGACCGAACTGTGCATCCGTGCACGCCTGCAGGCCCCATGCCGCCGGCGGCGAGACGACCGTGCCCATCGGCAGCGTCAACGTCACGTTCCTCACGTCGGGCTTGGCCAGGTTGTTGGGGTCGTTGACCTGTGGCACGTTCAGCTCGAATTGGTAACCCGACGGCGCGCCGGCTTCGAGCGTGTCCGGCAGCATCGAGAAAGACGCGACGAACGGCAGCAGATCGCAGCCGGTAAACCGCGGCATCGCGGCACTCTCATCCTTGAATACGCTCCGTTCCTGCCATGCATCGGTTTCCATCGTCGTCACGGGCGCTTCGGTGCACTGCTCCGGGTTGGTGAGCAGCGGCACCCGTGTGACCCGCGCCTGACCTTCTTCGTACCGATAAGCCTGTGTGCCGTTGTGGTCGGCCGGGATGCCCCAGATCGTCACCCAGTTCGCCAACACCGCCTGCGTTTCGGTGATGTCCGACGCGCTGACCTGAACGCCGTAATCGCCATTCGACAGGACGTGGGTGTCCAGCCGGACCGGTGTGCCGTACCCCACCTCGTACGCGAACGCCGCCGGCTCGCCCGGGGCCGGCGCTATGTTGTAGACCGGGACTTGAAATTCCTCGAACCCCTTCAGGATCACTTTGGCGACGCCCACCTGCGTGTCCTGCGGGCACAGTTCCGGCTCGCTGACTTCTCCGACCACCTGCGCCATCGTGCACTGGGGGATGCCGACCGTGTTGCCGACCAGGCCGGGCGGCAGGTCGAAACGGACTTCGTGCGGGTTTTTGATCGGTACACCAGGCGCCTTGGTCTCCAGTGTGAACGCCGTCGTGAAGTCTGGGTGCGCGCCGGCCTGCAGCGTCGAACTCGCCGCCATCACGCTCCCCGGCGCCGGCCCGAACCCGGCCTGCGCGGAGCTGATCGCGATCGGCGTGGTCGTGCTCGCCGGCGGCGCGCCCGCGCCAGTCACCGTTGCCTGATTGGTGACGCTCGACGGCAGGCCCGAGACGGGAACTTCCACGGCTACGGTCATCGTGCGCGTCGCCCCGTTTGCGAATTCGGCGCCCGACCACGTGCAGGTGGGAACCGGCGAAGGCGAGCATTCGCTCGCTTCCGGGGTCTGCTGCGTGCCGCTGGAGACGCTCAATGCCCGGAGTCCCGCGGGTAAATCATCGTGGATTGTCACCGTTCCCTTCGCCGTGGCGTCGCCGACGTTGGTCGCCGTGGTCACCAGCTCGGGCGCTTCACGACCAGCTGCCTGAATGCTCAGCGTCGCACTATGCCCAGCACCGGTCAGGTCGTTACCGTTAACCTCCAGGGCACCGAATTCCGTTTCGATGTCGGTATCGGTCGCCGCCCCGGCGAAGGTGAGTACATAGGGGCGTTCGCCGCCGGGCCCACCACTCACACGCACTTCAGCGCCGTGTTCGGCGAAGAGGAAGATCTTATGGATCGCTTCTTCGATTTCTTTGGGAGTTGTGTCGTAAGGCAGCGGCCCGGTGGAGCCTTCCAAGTTGGCGAAGCTCAGCGCGAAGTCGCCGCCGCTGGCGTCGACCGCCAGCTGCTCGACTTGCGTCGCTGGGCTGGCCGGCGCGAAGTTGGTCGGCTCCGCCACCGAGACGATCCCCCACTCCGGAGGCGTCGCCACCGGCGCAGCCCCGGCAATGCTACAGATCGCCGCGCAGAGCAAGATCGCGAGGAGGACTGCTGAGAATGTGGTTCGACAACGCATTAACGCTTCCCTCCACGACGACTCGACTTGGCGGCCCGACGGGCTCGGCCGCGCCCGCCCTTACGTGTTGACTTCGATCTGGTGCGCCTCCGTTTGACCTTGACCTTGGCCTTGGCCTTGGCCTTGGCTTTGGTCTTGGCCTTGGCTTTGGGGGCCGTCACTGTCGGCTGCGGCGGCACATTGCCGAGCCCCGAGAACGTCTCGCTGGCGGGAGCCGTCAACAGCTGCGGAATGCTCGGCGGCCCCTGACAGACGTCCCCCTGACATGGCACCGCGGTTGGTGGGGGGTTATCGCCGGGCTGCGGAACGCGCGCATCGTAAACGTCCCATGCCCCGTCGGTATCTCCCGGGACGAGCCCTTCCGCCGTGCCGAAGAACACGTCGCCGCCATTCGCGCTGCTATCGAGGTAGAACGAAGGGTCGAACCCAGTGCCCGCGGAGATCAGGTAGTCGGTGCCGTCCTCCCACTCGTACAAGTCGCCCTTGCCATCGGTGTCCTGGGGCACCAGTGGATCGGGGGAGTTGAAGAACACCCGATCCCCCCCTTCGGAGATCTCACGCGCCCCGCGGAAGCTGCCCGATGTCACACCGTCGGCCGAGAATTCGGCGTTACCGCTGGGCACGACACCGGTCGGTGGGCAGGAGACGCAATCCAGCGTGCTTTTGCTCGCGTCGTAGCGGTAGACCTGCAGGAAGCCGCCGCTGTTGAATCCGAGCCCTGCCGCGCCGCCCCAGAAGACGAGCACCGACCCGTCCGGTGTGGCGCGCGCTTCTTCCACCCCGGCGTGTGCGGCGATCGTGCTCACCAGCCCCTGGGACCACATATCGAGCCCTTCGCCTTGCAGGAAGTAGAACCGCGAGCCGTCCCGGGAGCTGCCCACGATCTTGGCGCCACCTTCCGCGCTCGCCACACCCGGCAGGTAGGTGAGCGTTTCGGTGTCGGTGTCGAAGTCGTACTCCCACGGTCCCGAGCCGCTCGGTTCTTCGCCCGCCGCGCTTCGCGCGAGCTTGTCGTCGCTCGCGAAGAACGCCTGCGAGCCGTCGGGCGACGCGTACACGTAGGTGTTCGGCTCAACTTCCCCTTCCGGCCCGCCTCTGAGTCCAGGCACGGCGAGAGCGCCATGCGGAGCTCGCGCCGGCTGCCCTTCCACCGGCGGTGCCAGTGTGTCCCGCGAGACGAGCACCGAGCCGCGCTGGCCGTCGGGCAGCGTCTCGCGCACGTAGAGCTCAAGGATGCAACCGCCCGGCGTAGTGACGGGACACTCCTCTTCAAAAGCTATCTCGTGACCCGACCCGTACGGTTCTTCCCTCTGAAGACCTTTGCCGTTTTCACCGGGGTCGGGACTGACGAAGAACGCCTTCGAGCCATCTTCGGAGACTTGATTGTCGAAATTGTACGGTCTGTTGCCTTTTTGGCCCGTGGTCGCAGCCGGCACAGCTCCGAACGGGCTGAGCGATCCGTCCGGGAGCGTGTCCGCCTCGTGCAGCGACCCTTCGTCCCATTCGTAGAAGCCCCAGGCCCATTCAACTTTCGCTCGCGGTTTACCGCCGGAGCCTCTCCCCGAGGTTCCGGCATAGAGAGCCCGCGATTCATCTTCGGGCAGCAGCGTGCCGGAGAAGCCGTAGTAGATGCGAGACAAGCTCGGCGAGCCGCCCGCGACGATGAATTCACCGTATGGCTTGGCACCGAAGGGGATGCTCGGGTCGGAGATCTGCGGGCGATCGACCCATTCCGGTTCGAGCGCATTGTTCGGGCCCGCGAGATACAGGCTCGCCGAGAAAGGTGGATCTCCGTGCACGAATTCGAGGTCTTCACTGAAGACCAGATGCGAAAGATCGGCCGAGGGATTGATGTATTCGAAAAACTCGGCGTGTGCAAGGTTATAAGTACCGTTGAACCGGGGATCGGGTGACGTTGTAGTCCAGGCCACACCCGGTACACGACGCGCAACGAAAATCTCTTGAAACACCGCATTGACCGGATCGCTGCCGAATGCGCCGCTGCCCTTGTAAAAGACGCCGTTACCATCAGCCGTCGCCAGCGTGTAAAGCGGCGTCAGCGTCGCGGTCACCCCCGCCGTGTTGCCGTGCTTGTTGGCCGGCGAGACCTCCTCGTAGACCCGTCCGTCCGGCAGCCCCGGCAGCGTCGAGTAGCGATTGCCCACGAGCGTCGGTTCGCCATGCGCGAGCTGTGATTGCATCTCGCACACCGCAAGCAGTAGCGCACCGAACGCGGCCAGCCGGCCGGCGTGCCGCAAAGACCTGGATAGCGCAGCATGCATCAAAGCCACTCCCCTCTCGCGACGATCACACTCCACGCCGATCGCTTATTCCCCATTTCACCATTGCTTTCGACGCGCATCAGGACTCCTCTCTCGTTTTCACGGTCGCCGGCTCGCTCGACGGGTGGACGTCCGCGACCGTTCATTGCTGGAGGTGGGCAGACAGATACTCTGCGCAACCCGCTCGCCGAGCGGGGTGAGCACCCACGCGTTGGCCTCCCCCTTGACGTGTCCGCCGCCCGTGTTGGTGACCAGCCTGGCACGCTCGAGGCGGCCTAGCAGACGCGAGATTTGCCCGGCGTCTGACACATCGGAGTACTGTCCGATTCCACGGTTGCTGGCGCCGGGTTGCCGTCGCACACCCTCCAGCACCAGCGCGGTGCGATAGGTGAGACGGATGCCAAGACCCGAAAGCGTGCTGTCGTAGCGCCCCGGAGCGCTCGCCAGCTCGGGCGGCGCCGGGAGTTCGAGCTGCGCCAACTCGCGGCGGACGGCGGCCGGCCCCAGGTAGGGGAGCACGATCATTCCCATCAGCTCGTTCAGCAGGCCGATAAGCGGAGGGTTCTCGCCGCGGACGAGCCGTGTGTGAACGATCGCAAACACCGCTCCCACCACCCCCTCAGCTGTCAACGGCGTACACGTCTCGCCGCGCGCACACTCCGAACGGCCCGCATCCACGGCGGTCGCCAGGCGCGCCAGCGCCTCCTCGCGGCGCGCGAGCACACGCGGCCCAGCCTGCGGCGCCTGCACCACGCACGCGCGCGCGAGCACGGGCTCGCGATCGAGGAAAGCCAGAATCGAGGCCAAACCGGCGCGGACCCGCTCGCGCCACACTCGGCCGTTCAAGTTCAGCGTGGCGAGCTCGGCGACGACGGCATCGACGGCGTCGTCGATCACAGCCACGAAGCACTCTTCGCGGTCGGCGAACAACTCATAGAAGGTGCGACGCGACACGCCGGCCCGTTTGGTCGTCTCGCCGACGCTTACCCGCGTGTGGCCGAGTTCGTCGATCGCTTGCACCGCGCCGGCAATCAGCCGCGAGCGCTGCATCTTCACCAGCCGCTCGCTTTGCCGACCAGTCCGACGTTCAACCCCGCTGTCCCGCCCGTCCGCGGATAGGCGGCCGGCGGACGCGGTGGCGTCCCCGACGACACGCCTTCCTTTGCTCGCGTGCGCGTGGACGGACATCACGACGCCCTCCCCACGTGCGGGGGTTGACAGGCCGAACGACCGGGGCTGCTAGCGCCTAGCCAAAGAGGTGAAGAGAGAGAGAGAGAGAGAGAGATGCGACAGCGCCAAGCTGGCGCATCTAGCATCGCCCTCCAACGAGGCGACAGGCGTTCCCGTCACGTATATCTCCCTCGAAACCACGCTCAATCCACTCCTCATCGTCCGAGACGACGGTCCCTCTCCCGATCCTGAACTCTTGCGAAGCGCTTGACGTCAACCGCAAGACGGCGACCCCAACCCGACCCTTATGTCATCGCGGCACCCCAACGGGATGACCTTGACCATGGCAAACGTACACCAGTCGCTTACGCTTGTCAATACCCAAACAGCGTTTCCCGCTGTCCAGGGCGCGGCGACCGCCGCCGCGAGGCGTCAATCCATGCCGAGCGGGCCCTCGGCGGAGCCGCTGAGGAACTGGCGCACGAACGGGTTTTCGGAGGAGAACATTTTGGCGGCGTCGCCCGCCTCGACGATCCGCCCGCGCCACAGCAGCGCGATGAATTCGCCGATCCGCCGCGCCGAGGCGATGTCGTGGGTGACGACGATGTAGGTGCCGCCGAACTGCTGGTGCATCTCCTGGATCAGCTCGCACAGCAGCGCCGTGCGCACCGGGTCGAGACCTGAGTCGGGCTCGTCGAAGATCACGATCTCCGGCTCCATCACCAGCGCGCGCGCGAAGCCAGCACGCTTGCGCATGCCGCCGGAGAGCTGGTTGGGGAAGTAGTCGATCGCGTCCGACAGCCCCACGTCGCCCACCCGTTCGCGCACGCGCTTTGAGATCTGCGCCTCCGACATGTCGGTGTGCTGGCGCAGCGGGAAGGCGACGTTGTCGAACAGCGACATCGACCCAAACAGCGCGCCGTCCTGGAACAGCACGCCGATTTTGCGCCGCAACGCCAGCAGCTCGTTCATCGGCAGGCTGGGCACCGACTGGCCCTTGACGATCACGTCGCCGGAGTCGGGGAACATCAGGCCGATCAGATGTTTGATCAGCACGCTCTTGCCGGTACCCGAAGGGCCGAGCACCACCGTGATGGTGTGGTCGGGCAGCGCCACGTTGAGCCCATCCAGCACCGGCACGCCACCCAGCCGCTTGTGCACGTCGTAGCAGCGGATCGACCAGTCGCCTTCGACGTCCCAGTCGTGCTCGGTGTGGTACCCGAAGTGGGCGGCCGCATCCAGCGTGGCCGCGTCCTGCGGGGTGACGTCCTCGCCGGCGGGGATGTCGTGCGGCTCGTGGGCGACCGACGCCCCGGCGCTCCCGACGATACGACCCTCCCCATCCTCGAATGGACCCTGTGCCGCCTGCTCCTCCTCCATGGCCTGGATACTACCGCCCGCCAGCCCCATCAAGCAAGAGCCGACTCGTGGTGTCTCCTCGACGCCCCACCGCTTCTTTGGCCGCCGGGCGCGTAGTATCGCCCGCATGGCACTTACGATCGCGGTACTGTCGCAGAAGGGCGGCACGGGCAAGACCACCACGGTGCGCACGCTCGCCGACGCCCTGCGCCGCACGGGAGTGCGCGCGCTGGCGGTGGACCTCGACCCGCAGGGCAACCTGTCGGACTACTTCGACGTGCACCCCAACGCGCAGCCGACGATCGGCGACGTGTTGAGCGGGCGCGCGGAGGCGGCGGATGCGATCCACGACGACGTGATCCCCGCCAACCTCCACCTCGCCGAGACGGAGCTGTCGCTGGGGGGCAAGCTGGGCCGCGAGTTGACGCTGCGCCGCGCGCTGGCCAAGCTGCCCGGAGACGCGTACGAGCTGATTTTGATCGACTGTCCGCCCTCGCTGGGGCTGCTCACGGTGAACGCACTGGTGGCCGCCGACTACGCGCTGATCACCGCCGAGGCGCAGTATTTCGCGCTGCAGGGCGTGGAGCAGGCGCTGGAGGTGATCGAGCTGGCGCGCGACACGCTCAACCCCGAACTGGAGCTGCTGGGGGTGCTGATGAACCTCGCCGACATGCGCACCGTCCACTCGCGCGAGGCGCTGGCCTCGCTGCGCGAGCAGTTGGGCGACCGGGTGCTCACCACGGTGGTGCGCTCCTCGATCGCCTACGCCGAATCGGCCGAGCGCGCCGTGTCGATCCTCGACCACCGCCCCGACCTCGGCGCCGACTACATCGCGCTCGCCGAGGAGCTGCTGGCGCGGATGCCGGGGCTGGCAGGGGCGCGAGGGCGACCGGGCTGAGACCGGAATGTGGAAGGTCGCGGACGGGGCTGGGCTGAGACCGAATGTGGGAGTGGCGCGGAGGCGGCTCGCTCAAAGCTCCCGCACATAGGCCCCCTGCGGCTCGAACGGGGCGCGCAGTAGCTGCGCCCAGCCCTCGACCTCTCCGCGCAGCGCCTCGACGACGGCGCCGGTCTGCTCGTAGAAGCACCACACGAGCACCGTGGGGCCGGCGCCCGAGATCGTGGCGCCCAGGGCGCCGAGTTGCGAGGCCCGCTGCGCGAGCTGGTAGGAGCGGGGGAAGAGGTGGGCGCGGGGCTGCTCGTGCAAACGGTCGCGCAGCCCATGCGCCACGAGGTCCCAGTCGCCGCGGGCGAGGCCCAGCGTGAGCAGAGCCCCGTGGGCGACGTTGAACACCGCGTCTTGCAGCGGCACCTCAGCGGGGAGAGCAGCGCGCGCCGCGGCGGTGCGGACGGGGTCGTGCGGGACAACCGCCAGCGCCTCGAGGCCGGTGGGCGGGTCGAAGCGGGTGACGGTGGCATCGGCGCAGATCACGAAGCCGCCGCGCAGCGCCGCCGCCACGTTGTCGGGGTGGCCCTCCACCTCGGTGGCCAGCTCCAGCAGTGGCGCGTCGAGCTCGAAGATGTGGTCGGCCGCCATCAGCCCCGCCACGATCGCGGCGGCGCTCGAGCCGAGGCCGCCGGCGAGCGGGATGTCGGAGCGGATGCGAAAGGTGAAGCCATCCGCCGGGTGCAGGCGCTCGAAGGCCCGCACACACAGGTTGTCGCGCCCGCGCGGCAGCGGCAGCTCGGTGTCGACGGCGAATGTGCCGGTCTCCTCCACCTCCAGCTCCATGTGCACCGCCAGCGCCGCCGCCATGCAGTCGAAGCCGGGGCCGAGATTCGCCGATGATGCCGGCGCTCGGACGACCCGCCTACGGATCACCCAGTACCGCCTCTTCCAGCGCCACCGTTTCGGCCGCGCAGGGGATGACGCGGCCGTTGGAGTTGTCGAGCGCGGTCTGCTGGTCCTTGAGACCTCTGCCGGTCATCACGCACACGACCCGTTCGGCGCCGTCGGCCCCATACTTGAGCAGGCCCGCCACCGAGGCGGCCGAGGCGGGCTCGCAGAAGAGGCCTTCCCTGGCGGCCAGCAGGCGGTAGGCGGCGAGGATCTCCCCGTCGGCCAGCGCGCGGATGGCGCCGCGCGAGTCGGTCATCGCCGCCATCGCGTCCTCCCAGCGCACGGGGTTGCCGATCCGGATCGCACTGGCCACCGTCTCTGGGTGCTCCACGGGGTGGCCCAGCACCAGCGGCGCGGCCCCTTCGGCCTGGAAGCCGAACAGCCGCGGGGAGGCGCCCATCTCGGTGAAGCCGCGCCAGTAGGAGGTGACGTTGCCGGCATTGCCCACGGGTATGCACAGCAGGTCGGGGCCGCCGTCGAGTGCCTCCACCAGCTCGAACGCCGCGGTCTTCTGGCCTTCGATGCGGAATTCGTTGACGGAGTTGACGAGTGTGATCGGGTGGCGCTCGACCAGCTCGCGCACCAGCTCGAGGCCCCGGTCGAAGTTGCCCGACAGGGCGATCACGCGCCCCCCGTGGATCAGCGTCTGCGCCAGCTTGCCCATCGCGATCTTCCCGTCGGGCACGATCACCGCGCAGGTGAGCCCGGCACGCGCCGAATAGGCGGCGGCGCTGGCGGCGGTGTTGCCGGTGGAGGCGCAAATCACCGCCTTGGAGCCTTCGCGCACGGCGGCCGACACCGCGCAGGTCATGCCGCGGTCCTTGAAGCTGCCGGTGGGGTTGCCACCCTCCAGCTTCAGATGCACCTCGGCGCCCACCATCTCGGAGATGACGGGCGCCGGCAGCAGCGGTGTGTCGCCCTCGCAGAGGCTCACCACGGGGTCGTCCTCCGCGAACGGCAGGTGCTTGCGCCAGCGCTCGATCAAGGCCGTTCGCATGCCCACCGCCCTTCTGGTTGGCGTCCGAAAAGAAAGTACAACCCCCCACGCACCACCCCTCGGCGGCGCCGTTTGTGAGCAGTGCCCGGTCGCCTCGCTTGCGACCCTCCCGCGGCCCTGAAGGGGCCTTTTTCAAAAAAAATCCTTACGCGCAGGCCATGGAGTCTCATCCGAACTCCTCTTCTATCACCCTGATCGCCCGCGGCGCCGAGCGCACCAGCTCGAGCTCGCCGATCCGCGCAAGCGCCTCGCGCAGACGCGACTCCAGGAGCGGATGCAGCACCATCGTCAACGGCACCCCGTCGCCGCCGACGCGCCGCTGCAGCACAGACTTGATCGAGGCGCCGTACTCGCCCAGCACCTGCGCGATCGCGCCCAGCACTCCCGGGCGATCGGCGACGTCGAAGTGCAGATAGAAGGCGCTCTGCACGTCGGCAATCAATCGCATCTGCAACGGCGGGGCGGGCGGGCGAGCGCCCCCCGTCATCACGCTCACCACGTCGCCCAGGACGGCGCTCGCGGTCTGGCGCCCTCCGGCGCCGGGCCCGGAGAGCGTAATCTCGGTGACCGTCTCCGATTCCACGGTCACCGCGTTGAACGGGCCCGACACCGACGAGAGCGGGTGGCCGGCGTAGAGGAAGGCGGGGTATACCCGCACCGAGAGGCCGCCGTCGCGCCGTTCCGCCGTGCCGATCAGCTTCAGCCCGAGCCCCAGTTCGCGCGCGGAGCGCAGATCGTCGGGCTGCAGATGCTCGATCCCCTCGTAGGGCACATCGTCGAGGTGCACGGGCGCCCCGAACGCGAGGCGCGCGAGGATCGCCATCTTCGCGGCGGCGTCGCGCCCGGAGACGTCGTCGGAGGGGTCGGCCTCAGCGTAGCCGCGGCGCTGCGCCTCGGCCAGCGCCTGGGCGTAATCGTGGCCGCGGTCCATCTCCCCGAGGATGAAGTTGGTGGTGCCGTTGACGATCCCGTGGATGCGCTCGATCGGGGTGGCCGCCAGCGACTCCTCCAACGTGCGCACCACCGGCACGGCGCCGGCCACGGCCGCCTCGAAGCGCAGCCGCACGTTGTGAGCGCGCGCGGTCTCGAACAGCTCCTCGCCGTGTTGGGAGAGCAACTGCTTGTTGGCGCTCACCACGTGCACGCCGGCGCGCATCGCCTCGAGCAAGTGCTCCCGCGCCGGCTCGATGCCGCCCATCACCTCCACCACGATGTCCGCCTCCGGCAGCATTTCGGCGAAGTCGCCGCGCGTGCGCGTCAGCACACCGGCGATCACCGGCCGGCGGCCGTTGAAGCGCTCAATCTCGTCGGCGCGTTCGGACAGCAGCGTGGCGAACGCGCCGCCGACCGTGCCGTGGCCGAGCAGGGCGATGCGGAAGGGCTCTGTGCGTGTTTCAAAATTCACGTTGCGTATAACAATCGTTGGACAGAACTCGAAAAGTAAATATGCACATGCACGTCCCCGCCCGTCGCCGCCGACTCACGCAACGTCCCGTGCCACCAGGTCGTCGTAGGTCTCCCGCCGCACCACCACACGCGCGTCGCCGTCCTTGCAGAAGATCACCGGCGGGCGGGGTACACCGTTGTAGTTGCTCGCCATCGCATACCCGTAGGCGCCGGTCGCCGGCGTGACGATCACGTCGCCCGGCCGCGGGTCGTCGAGCAGCGCCTCGCGCACGATCACGTCGCCCGACTCGCAGTGCTTGCCCGCCAGCACGCAGGGAGCACCGCCCCCGGGGCGGTCGGCCACGTGCGCTTCGTACACCGCCCCATACAGCATCGGGCGCAGGTTGTCGGACATCCCCCCGTCCACCGCCACCCAGGTGGAGACGTTGCGCTTGACGCTCTCCACCGTGTACAGCGTCACGCCGGCGTTGGCGGTGAGCGCCCGGCCGGGCTCGATCAGTAGACGGCGGTAGTTGCCCAGCTGCTCGCGGGCGGCGTCGACCAACGTGCCTACGTACTCCGCAATCGCCGGCGGGCGCTGCGCGGCGGTGTAGGCCACACCGAGACCGCCGCCGAGGTCCCAGGTGGGGAAGGTGGCCTCCCCCCCCAGCTCGCGCAACCCCGCCAGCACGGCGACCTTGCTGCGGAACGGCTCCAGGTCGAACAGCTGCGAGCCGATGTGCGCGTGCACGCCCTCGAGCGTTAGGCCACGAATGGCGCGGATGCGCGCCACAGCCTCTGGCAGATGGTCGAGCGCGAAGCCGAACTTGGAGTCGGCCTGGCCGGTGGAGATCGCCTCGTGGGTGTCGCCGCGCACGTTGGGGGTGGCGCGCACCAGCACCGCCTGCGGCGGGCGGTCGGCCAGCTCGCCCTCGGCCAGCAGCCGCCCCAGCCGGAGGATCTCGTCGACGTTGTCGATCACGATCAGCCCCACCCCGTGACGCAGCGCCATGCGCAGCTCGTCCTCCGACTTGGCGTTGCCGTGCAGCACGAGGCGCTCCGGGGCGAATCCGGCGTTCAGCGCCAAATGCATCTCCCCGCCGGAGGCCACGTCGCACCACAGGCCCTCCTGCGCCAGCGTGCGCAGCACGGCGGTGCAGGGAAACGCCTTGGAGGCGAACAGCACGTGCAGCTCAGCTCCGTGGCCGGCGTTTTCGCCGGCCTGCACGAACGCCCGCGCGCGGGCGCGCAGATCGTCCTCGGCCACCACATACGCCGGGGTGCCGAATCGGCGCGCCAGCTCGACCGTGTCACAGCCGCCCACCTCCAGACGGCCGCGCTCGTCGATGCGGCTGCCCGCCGGGAACACGCGCGCAAGGCTGTCGGCGATCGAGGTCGCGCTGGGGCTCGCGGCGACCCTCGTCGTCGTCGTGGTCGGGTCGGTGGCCATCTCGCGATGGATTATCGCGTGAGTCGAGCGAAGGCGCGGCTCACGTGGGACGGTCGAGCGCGAGCAGCATCCATCGCACCCACGCGTCCACCAGCGTCTGGTCGTCGAGCTGCATGGGGACGCCCAGCACGTCGCGCAGCAAACGCGAGGAGAACAGCGAGCCCAGCCCCAGCACGGCCGTCGCGGTGGCCTGCTCGCCGGAAAGCGCCTGCTCGGAGCATTCGGCGATCCAGCTGGCGAAACCGTCGAACGTGGAGCTCACCAACCGGTCCACGGCGGCCGTCAGCAGCTGCGGCCGGCTGCGCGCTTCGGAGGCGAGGATTCGCAGAAGATCCGACTCGCTGTCGAGCTCGGCGAGGATGTAGCGCGCGATCAGCGTCAGTTCCGACTTGACGTCGCCCAGCGGCGTCAGCACGGAGCGGATCTGGCGGAGCGCATCCAGGCGCGCCAGCTGGCGCTCGATGCCGGCCATCATCACCGCTTCCTTGCTCTTGAAGTGGTGGTAGAGGCCGCCGGCGCCGGGGGTGAGCCCGGCGGCCGCTTCGATCTTGGCGATGCTGGTCGCGGCGTAGCCGTGCTCGCTGAACAGGCGCATCGCCTCGTCGATGATGCGCTCGCGCGTGGTGACCGAAGTGGTGGTTGACATCCTCCCGCGACTAAGTATACACTTAGTTGAGGTCAGGTTGTTCTGAAAAGGATGTGATCGACAGGTGCCCAGCGCAGACGAGCCAAAGTCAACCGACGGTCGCATCGGCCGGGGGCGTTTGCGGCGCACCGCGCCGCTGGTGGGCCTCACCGCCCGCACGGCGGGCGAGGCGGTGGTGGTGGGGTTGCGCGGCAAACTCACCGGCGCCGACACCTCCGAGTTCCATGTCCGCTCGGCCGAGCGTTACGCCGAGCTGCTGGGGCGCTCCAAGGGCGCGCTGATGAAGGCCGGCCAGATGTTGTCGTTCGTGTCGCTGGGACCCGCCGTGGAGGGCAACTTCCAGTCGACCTACCAGGCCGCGCTGCAGCGATTGCGAAACGATGCGCCGCCGATGGCGCCGGAGCTGGCGCGGGAGGCGCTCGAGCGCGAGCTGGGCCGCCCGGCGGAGCAGGCGTTCGCGGAGTTTGTGTGGGAGCCGATCGCCGCCGCCTCGATCGGGCAGGTGCACACAGCGCGGCTGCACGACGGCCGTGCCGTGGCGGTGAAGATTCAGTACCCCGGCGTCGCCGCCGCGATCCGCGACGACCTCAAGAACACCGAGCTGCTGGCCACGTTCCTCGGTCTGATGGGTGGGCTGTCGCCGCGGAAATTGAAGTTCGATCTGCGCGGCGCCGCGCAGGAGCTCGGCGAGCGGATCACCGAGGAGCTGGATTACCGGCTGGAGGCTGCCAACCAAGCCGAGTTCGCCGAGCTGTACCGAGGGCACCCGTTCATTCACGTGCCGGATGTCATCGAGGAGCTGTCGACCGGCCGCGTGCTCACCCAGGAGCTGGTGCGGGGGAAATCGTGGACCGAAGGGCTCACCGCCGAGCAGAGCCTGCGCGACAGCTGGGCGGAAGCGATCCACCGCTTCACCTACGACAGCTACCACCACCACTACATGTTCAACGCCGACCCCCACCCGGGCAACTACCTGCTGCACGACGACGGCAGCGTCAGCTTCTTCGACTTCGGTTGCGTCAAGCGGCTGCGCCGGACGGAGGTGGAGTCGCTGAACCTCCTGTTGCGCGAATGCCTGCGCGGCGACGTGGGTGAGACGTGGCGACTGAGCGTCGAATACGGCTTCTTCGCGCCATCTGTCTCTCTCACCCCCGAGGAAGTGTTCGCGTACTGGCGCGAGCCGATCGAAATGTACTGGGGGGCGCAGCCGTTCACGATCACACCCGAGTACGTCAGCAAGCTGATCGAACTGCGCTACTCGCCCACCGGCCCATCGGCCAACGCGTTTCGCCACATCGTCATGCCAGTCACCTATACGATCATGACGCGTTTGGACATCGGCCTGATGTCGCTGATCTCCGAGCTTGACGCCAGCATCAACTGGCGGGCGATCGCCGAGGAGTACTTCGAGGACGCCGACCCGGGGACGCCGATGGCGATCGCCAATCGCGCCTACCGCGAGGATCGTGGGGGGATGACCAGCCGTGTGTGAACGACACGTGAGGACCGGTGGTTATGCGTAGTAGCAGCGCGGAAGCACTGGCATCCATACGTCAGCGGTGCGGCGATGGCTGACTGGAGGGCCTGGCCGTTCCCCACCGGGGACCCCTACCCCGCCTACCACGCCGCGCGCGGGCGGGCGGCGGTGCAGCGAGACGAGCGGCTGGGCGCGGTGCTGGTGCTTTCGCACGAGCACGCCCTCGCCGTTCTGCGCAACCCCGAGCAGTGGAGCTCCAACCCGCGCAACAGCCCGGCGCTCGTGGAAGAGTTCGGCGGCGAAAGCCTGTTCGCCGAGCCATTGGGCGGGTCGCTGCTGATGAGCGATCCGCCCGATCACACGCGGCTGCGCAGCTCGGTGAATCGCTTCTTCACGCCGCGCGCGGTGCAGCAGATCAAGGGGCGCGTGGCGGCGATCGTCGACAGCGCGTTCGCCCCGCTCTCCGAAGGCGAACCGATCGAGCTGATGAGCGAACTTGCCTACCCGATCCCGCTGGCGGTGATCGCCGAGCTGTTCGACGTGGGACTGGAGGGCGCCGAACTGCTGCGCGCGGAGACCCCCACGCTGGCGCGCGCACTGGAGCTGGACCCGACGCCCGCGGAGATCGAGGCGGTCGGCGCGGCCGCGATGACGGTGATGCTGTTCCTCGTGCCGATCATCGCCGAGCGGCGCACCCACCCGGGCGAGGATCTGCTGAGCGCGCTGATCCACCCGCCCGACGGTGGCGTGTCGTTGCGCACCGAGGAGATCGCCACGATGTGTTTGCTGCTGCTGGCCGCCGGCCACGAGACCACCTCCAACCTGATCGGCAACGGCACCCTGGCATTGCTCGAAAATCCCGATCAGCTGGAGTGGCTGGCGGCGCATCCCGACCGCTGCGCGCAGGCCGTGGAGGAGCTGGTGCGCTACGACAGCCCCGCACAGGTGGCCTCCAGGATCGCGCTCACCGACCTCGAGGTGGGGGGCGTGCAGGTGCGCAAGGGACAGCAGGCGCTGGTGGTGCTGGGCGCCGCCAACCGCGACCCCGCGTGCCACCCCGACCCTGACCGGCTCCGGCTGGGACGCGAGGGCGAGCGCCATCTGGCGTTCGGCAACGGCCCTCACTTCTGCGTCGGCGCCGGCTTGGCGCGACTGGAGGGGCAGGAGACGTTTGCGCGCCTCGCGCAACTGGGGCTGCGATCAGACGCGTGCGAGTGGTCGTACGGCCGCGAGCCCTCGCGGACCTTCCGGCGTTTGCGCAGCCTACGGCTCGCACCCGAGAGCGCCAACCGGACGTATGTCGAGAAGGCCGCGCTCGAGGCGGGATAGGCGGCGTGGGCACACCGGCGTGCCCGGCGCCGCGCGGAGCGCCTGCCGGGGGTGCGAGCGGGGTTGATCGAAGCCGACATCACCGCGCTGCCCGTGGCCGACCAAAGCGCTGATCTGTGCCTCAGCTACGGCGGCTTGCACTGCGTCGCCAGTCCGGGCAAGGCGCTCGCCGGGCTAACCAAAAGTCCATCACCAACCGTTGCCGGTCCAATGCGGATCGATGCAAGCCTCATGCGATTGTCGCTACGACCGGCTGCCGCCGCTCAAACCGTCGCCGGCCGAGCCGCCTTCGCCTCGGCCGCGCCGCCATGTCCCTCCGCCCGCAGCCCCGCCAGACCCCGTCCACGGATCATCAGCGACAGCCACACGGCGCCGACGATCATCAGGATGACGCTCTCGACCTGCGCGGCGGTGAGGCCGAGGAGGACCTCGTGGTTGCGACGGATGAACTCCACCAGGAAGCGCTCCAACCCGGAGAGCAGGCAGTAGAGCGCGCAGATCACGCCGGGGCGCACGCGGTCGCGCAGATGCCACAGCAGGTAGGCGAGCAACCCCATGACAAGCGTCTCGTAGATCGGGGTGGGCTGCACGGTGACGCCCGGCGGCGTGGGGACGGTGCCGTGCGGGTAGCCCATCGCCCACGGCAGCGAGGAGCGGATGCCGTAGTCGCCGTCGCCGGACACCTGGCAGCCGATCCGCCCGATCGCGTAGCCGAGCGCGAGCGCGGTGACACACATGTCGAACATCCGCAGTTCCACCGCCCCCCGCCAGCGCATCCAGCCGATCACGCCGATCGCGCCGCCGATCGCGCCGCCGTACCAGATCAGGCCGGAGCCGGAGAACACCGAGCTGAGCAGGTGGTGCTGGACTTCGTGGTAGTTCTGCAGCACGAAATACCCGCGCGCCCCGATCAAGCCACCGGCGAGCGCGGCGAACACGATCTCGTACGCCCAGTCGACCGGTCGGTCGAGCTCGCGCAAACGCCGCGCCACCAGCAGCCCGCAGGCGAGGAAGCCCAGCGCAAACACCACACCGAAGCTCTTGATCGAAAGGCCGAGGACGTCGAAGGCGGGTTTCACCGGGGGGACTTTAGGGAATCGCAACCCACGTCTGCGACAATCACGAGCATGGCAACCACCACCAAGGGCACACGCAAGGCATTCGGCAAAGACGGCGGCCTGCAGGCGCGGATGCTGCTGACCATGTTCTTGCTGGTGGTCCTGTACGCGGTGCTGGTGGGCGTGCTGTTCGCGGTGGGCGTCGGCGGCGTGACGATCCTCGTGATCGCACTGGCGCTGATGGCGCTGCAGGTGTTCACCGGCGACAAGATCGCGATGGGCACGATGGGCGTCAAAGAGGTCACGCCCCAGCAGGAGCCCGAACTGCACGCGATCGTGGAACGGCTGTGCGTGCAGGCCAACCTGCCCAAGCCGCGCGTATGTGTGATGGAGCACCCGATGCCCAACGCGTTCGCGATGGGCCGCTCGCAGAAGTCGGCGACGGTGTGCGCCACCCGCGGAATCCTCGACGTGCTGTCGCCGGCGGAGCTGGAAGGGGTGATGGCGCACGAGCTGACGCACGTGATCAACCGCGACGTGATGGTGATGACGCTGGCCAGCTTCTTCGCGATGGTCGCGTCGCTGATCGTGCAGTTTGGCTTCTTCTTCGGCGGCGGTTTCGGCGGCGGGTACAACCGCAACAGCCAGGAAGCGGAGGAGGCCATTTTCGTGGCGATTGCGGTGGCGGCGATCGTGTATGCGATCTCGTTCGTGCTGCTGCGCGCGCTGTCGCGTTACCGCGAGTTCGCCGCCGACCGCGGCAGCGCCGTGCTCACCGGCCGGCCGTCGGCGCTGGCGTCGGCGCTGCTGAAGCTGAGCGGCACGATGGAACGGATCCCCAGCCGCGATCTGCGCACGGTGGAAGGGATGAGCGCCTTTTTCATCGTGCCGGCGCGCGCCAAGAGCTCATTGATGAACCTGTTCGCCGACCACCCGCCGCTGGAGCAGCGGCTGGCGGCGTTGGAGCGGCTGGAGGCCCAGCTGCAGGGCACCGCATAGCGTCGTGGGCCTGCTGGACGCGCTCACCGGCCGCCACAAAGTGCAGGGCCCCGCGCCCGACAAGCTGTTTGCGATCACCACCGCTTACGTCACTCTCCAGGCCGAGCACCAGATCGACCCCGCCGGCACGGCGGCGATCGTGTTCCAGAAACTGGACAACAGCGAGTTTGAGGCGACGATGCGCGAAATGGAAGAAGTCGTCACCGCCACCGGCGGCGAGAGCGGCACGAAGGTGGAGAGCAAAGACGACCAGTACGGCTACCGCTGGATGGTGCTGCGCAACCCCGACGGCGCCCCCTCCGTGGAAGACCTCGCGGTGGGCATCAACGCCGTGTCCAGCTCGATCGAGATGGGCGGCCACGGCGAGCGCCTCCTGTGCGCGGTGTTCTCCTTTCGCGACGCCAACCAACACAAGCTGTACTTCATCTACAACTACAAGCGCGGCTTCTGGTACCCGTTCGTGCCGGCCGGAGGGGGCGCCGCCGGCGCAGCTAGTGGTCAGGAACGCTCAGTAGAGCGAGAGCTGCAGCTGAAGGCGCAGATAGCAAGCGAACTCCCGATCGAGCCCGAACTGGAGCGCTGGTTCCCCCTGTGGGGGATCCCGATCTGAGCCACCGCCGGTGCCCCCGTGCCACGCACGGTCGATCGCGAGCAACTGTCGCTCGTCGCTGGTGACGTACGAGGACCGATGGTGCATCGGCGCGGCTTACGGCCACCGCCGATGCGAGGAGAGCGCGCCAATGACCTCCTTGCGCCGCCGGATGGCCTGCACCATCGGCCCGAACATCCAGAAGAGGAAGAGGGCGCCCCCGATCCAATCGGAGGTGCCGGTGCTCGATGAGCTCGATGAGCTCGACGAGCCCGACGCGCCTACGGCGCTGGCTACGACGATGGCGAGCAGCAAGCCGTACGTCAGAGCCCATCGCTTGTATTTGCCGGTCTTGACGGCCACGTAGCTCCAGCTGACGAAGGGCCCGACGATCGGGATCAGGGCCGGCACCCACCACAAGCGCACCAGGCGGCTAGGTCTCGCTGGAGACGGCCGGACGACGGTGGGCGTCAGGGGAGGACGCTGCGGGGCCCGTTGAGCGGGCCCCGCCGAGCGACGCGTCTGCGCAGGCGCGGGTGGCGGCGGAAGCGAACGCTGTGCCAGCTTGCTGGTGGCCTTGAGAGTCGATGCCTCCAACGGGCACCATGGGCACGATTTGAGGTGAGCAGGGTACACGTGCGCGGCCTTTACCGAGCATTTGGCGAGGGTCGCCTCGAGTGTGCTCAGCGCGCTGTACCACTCCTCGGCGGAGGGCCGAGCGGCGGGATCGAGTGCGCCATCCTTGAAGGCCCGCACGAACAGGAGTTGCAGCGGCTTGGGGAAGATCGTGAACGGGGGGATCCCGAGCGGCGCGCCCAGGCGGCGATCGCCGTAGTGAAAGATGCCTTTTTCCTTGAGGTCGGCCTGGCTTGGCTTCTCGCCACGTCCTGTCCACGAGCCCTGGTAGGGATACCGCCCCTGCATCAAAAGGCCATAGATGTGCACGGCGAGCAGGTGCAGGTCACCGGCCGGCTCTCGCACCGTCGAGGAGAGATCGGCGCGCATGATCTCCGGTGGGTGGGTGCCGGGCAGCTGGACCGTGCACAGGAAGGTTTCGCCGTGCTCTCCAGGCACCTGGAAGGAGTCGCAATCGAGGATCGTCACAAGGGTGCTTTCGGAGACCAGCACATTGCGGCCATTGAAATCGCCAATCACGCACGCGGCCTCGTGAATAGCCGCGACGGCGCTTGCGAGGTTGGCCGCCACTCTCACCAGGTAACGCCAGGTGAAGCCCGACAGCCAAGGTGGCAGCTTGTCGCGTGCGGTCTTGTCCTTGCGCAGCCGGTCCGACGGGTTTTGCACCTGGTGCAGCTCGACCGTTTTGCGCGTGTCGATCGCTGGCATCAGGTAGCCACATATCGCACCCGCGGCATCGAGCGTGAGAAGTTCCGGCCAAGCGATGGAGACGTGTTTTTGCCTCGGATCGGACCTGGTGGCGTCGTGTGGCGGGTTGCGCAGCATCGCGCGGAGCTTCGCGTCGAGGTTGGCCCCGCGTTTGGCGAGAACGTCCAGCTTGTACTCCTTGAGCACGAGGCCCCGCGGCGTGGAGAGCCTGTAGATGACCGCCTCGCCCCCTTCGGCGAGCGACCCAGCGACGCCGAGCGCCCCTCCGTTCTGCAGCGAGCGGCTCCTGGCGATCTGTTGCCTGGTCGCGCTCATCCGCCGCTGAGTTCGTTGGACCGCACCGCCACGACGAGGCTCTTGTCGTCGTCGGTGCGATCCTCCACCTTTTCCAGGAACGCCGCCAAACCCTCGCTGCGCCCGCCACGCGAGGCGAAGCCGAAGACGTCCGCGAAGAACGGCTCGAACGGCTCGCCGGTCCGCGCATCCTTGGTGATGATCAGCTTCAGTCCGTCCGAGGAGAGGCAGAAGCCGTCCACGTCGGATGCCGCGTAGCTCGCCAGCATGGTGTGCGGCAGGCGCCTGCCGGTGGTGATGAAGGTCGTCTCGTTCGCATAGGACCCCCGCTGGGGACGAAACGGCGAGGACATGCCGGCGAGAGTCCGCACACAGGTGACGCCGTCACCTATCTGCGCGAGGCAGACCGCCTCGTCGGTCGCCACGCACAGGATGAGCGTCGTCGCGAAGGCGCCCGGCCGGGCGTTGGCCTCGGCCGCCACGCGACGCACCCCGGCCCGCGCAGCCCGCATGCACTGGCGCACTAGGACGGAGGCCTCGCGCGCAACCGGCGCGCCGCGCGCCGCCACGCTTCGCGCCCGTGCGATCGCCGCCTCGACCGCCATGCTCGAGCCTTCATCGGAGCGCTCGGCGGAGCCGGCGCCATCCGCGCACGCGGCGATCAGGAGACCGTCGCCCTGCCACCAGCCGACCGCGTCCTGGCGCGGCTTGCCGTCGCGGATATGGGACGCTCCCCGTACAGCCGCACCGATGACGGCCCAACCTTCCTGCACTGGTCTACGCTATCTCCCAGCCGACCGGCGGCGGGGTCAGAGCCACCTGCTCGCCGGCGGCCACGCGGCGGTTGGCCTCCTCGTCGGAGGAGCCATGCCCCCCCGACGACGAGACCGCGGCGAGGTTGGCGGACGCCCACTCGAAAAACTGCGGCAACTGGGCTTGGTGCAGGCGAAGCGGCTCGCGCGTGGCGCTCGCGCGGGCGAGAAATGCCATGTCGGCGTTCGCCCCAACCCCCACGGGAAACACGTTAACGTGCTTTTTGTCCTCCCAATCGCGCAGCTTCGTAAACGCCCTGTCGACCACGGCAGGGGGGTCGGTCGGGGCGCCGTCGGTCATCACGATCAGCCACGGCCTGAAGAACTCGACGCCCATCTCCTGATAGATGCGCTTTCGCTCCTGCAGCTGATCGAGCGCGGCCAGGATGCTGGCAGCCATCGGAGTGCGCCCCCCAGCGTGCAGCTCGATCGGCTCGAACGCGCCCATTTCGCTGAATGGGCTTTGGATCTCAGGCTCCTCGCCGCCGAAGCTGATCACCGCGACCTCTGTTCGCTTGCGCGCCAGGGGATCGTCCTGGAGAGCTTCGGCGAAGGCCTTGATGCCCTGGTTGAGCTCGGCGATCGGTTCCCCGGCCATCGACGCCGAAGTGTCCAGCAGCAGAACGCACGCGCAGCGCGGTTCCGGGTTGTCTGTATTGATCCTTGCCTGCAGCGTCTCCTCGGATGCTTGTGTGTCGTCCACGTCGTTCACCCCTTGTCGTTCAGATGGTCATGTCAACCAGCAATGGCTTTGCGGTGATGCCGAGTTCGGCGCCATGGATATGGGCGATGGCACAGTGGGGACCGAACGGCGGGTGGGCGATCTCCCTTTCGGCGAGCACGTCCTGCATGTCGATGCGGTGGCCTCCGCCGTGAGTGCCGAGGAGGCCGCCGCCGGTGCTGTGGGAGAGATCCAGCGCCGAGACGCGATGCTTCCCAAGGCGCTCCGTGAGAAACTTGACGCTCAGCGGAGACGCCCCGGACAGCGACACATAGGTGGCGCAGTTCGTCAAGATCGTGGAGCGCTCGTTCTCGTCCTTGAACTGGGCGACGTCCTGTGCAGCCAGAACGACGGAAACGCCCGCGGAGCGGGCCACCGACAGCACCTCCTCGAAATCGAAGCGATCGACGATCCGCGGCGCCTCGTCGATCGCCAGGAACGTGTGGGTCGCCGACTTCCCAAACTGGGCGAACATGCGACGAACGAGGAGGTTCAGGAAGATCGTGGATAGAAAGCGCGCCGTCAGTCCACCGCTGAGCGGTGCCGCCACCACCAGCAGCGTGGGCTTGGATAGCAGCATGTCGAAAGTGAATGCGCGGTTGGGGTCGGGCTCGCACACGGCGTCGATCGCCGGCGAATCGAGCTTCGCGACCGCGGTCGCGACGCCTGAGGCTACCTTCGCGTAGTCAGCGTCATCCACACGACCGAGCGTCGCCATGATGTCGGCCGCGCCGGGAGCGTTGGGGAACGCGTTGGCGGCGCCCACGAGGTAGTCGCGGTCGGCCAGTGCACGCCCCAGCAGCGACGGTTTCACCTTGCCTGGCATCAGCGTGCCGGTGGTGAGGCGCAGCAGTCCGCGCAGCAACTGCCAGTCACGCCGGTAGAAGAACGGGTCGGCCGAGGACTGCTTGCTCTCGCGACCGAGGATGGCCGTCACCGCCGCGTCGATCTGGTCGTCGCTCTTGAGTTCCGCCAGCCACGGCCACCGTACGGAGTGGGCCGGATCGGTGTAGTCCCACTTGCCGACGGGCACCCCGATCGGTCCGCTCCGGGCGGCGAAGCCACGGATCGCATCCAGGAGATCTCCCTTCACGTCGAGCGCCACCACGCTGTGGCCACCGCGAAGCGCCGCAACGATCCAAGGCACGATCAGGCCGGCCGTCTTGCCCGATCCCGCGGGCCCGATCACGGCGGCGTGGCGCCGCAGTGCATCGAACGGCAGGCCGATTTCGAACTGAGGGCCGCGCTTGGGGTCGAGCAGCCATCCGAGGCGAAAACCCGCCGGCCCCAGGGCTCCCATGTCGAGGTGGGCGACCTCACCGTCGCTGGCAAGCCCGCGGTAGTCGTAGAAGTCGCCGACGCCGGGGGGAGGTGCCGGATCGCCCGGACCCAGCACCCCTTGAGCGGCTGCGGTGCGGACGTTGGCGCGTCGCTGTGCGAGCACCCCGGCCGTCGCGCCATGCTTGGTGGCGCCCTTGGTGGCCGCCCAGGCCAACCGATGCGCCCACGTGAGCGACTCGCTCAAGAAGGCCATCAGCGCGAGCGCTCGTCCCGCTGACGCCTGTCCCCATCCTCTTGCCTCTCAGCCCGCCCGCGTGCGTGGCGCTCGACGTCGCGCGCAGCTTCGATCCGTCCCCGCGTGAGCGCGTCGATCTCGGCAGGACGTTGGGACTCCACCATCCTCCCCGCAGCCTCGGCCGTGCGATGAGCCAGCTCGCCGGTGGTATCCCGAACCTTCTGCGCAATGATGTCGATCGCGTCGCGACTTTGCCTGAGCACATTGGCGGCGCGGATCCCCGCCTGGATCTCGGGCGGCGTCGCGTCGGCGATCCCGGTGTCCATCGCGCGATCCGCCGTCTCCGATGCCGCGGAGCCGAACGCCTCGGCACGCTGCTTGGGACTCAGAGCCTCAGACTCAGGGGGGATCGGTCGCCGGCGATCAGAGCCCATCAGCCAGTCTCCCCCCGATACCGGGCTGCCGACGCCAAACCATCATCACGCCTGCCACAAATATCGACGTTGCGAGACGATGGCTGCGAACGGTACCACAAGTTGGTTGCGCGAATCGCGACCGCCAACCGCGACGAGAGTGGTGAGCGTCAGTTGCGGCAGCGACCATCTCCGGCACGGTGGCGCGATCTCGCCATCACGCTCTCAGCCGACGCACGCAAGCCACCCGGCTCAGTCCGGGATCAGCCCCGCGCCCGTGAAATCGCTCTGCGCCTCGGCCAGCGAGATGTCGGGGGGCGGCAGGATCAGGTCGGAGCCCTCCAGCTCATCCTCGGCGAGCGGGGTGCCGTGCTCGCGCACGAACGCCAGCAAGCGGGCGTAGGTGTGGTGGAAGCGCTGCTCGTCACCGGCTTCCACGGCCGCGACTACATCGCTGTCGAGCTGGTTGATCTGCCCGTCGATGCCGTCGAGGCGGTACTGGTTGTCGCCCGAAATGCGAACGATCATTCCTGGCCACCCCCGGCCGGCGCCTGCTCGCCGGCGACCGCGGTGCCGCCGGCGGACCCGGAGGACTCGGCCGTGCCCGCGGCACCTTCGCCGGGGGCAGCGATCTGCGGTGCGACAGCCCCTCCCCCTCCTCCTATTTCCCCCTTCAACTTGGCCAAGTCGTCGTCCACGGCCGAGGTGGAGGAGAGCTGCTTGAGCTGGCGGTCGATGTCGTCTTCGCCGGAGCCCAGCGCGGTGATGTCGTCGAACGTGCCCGCCGCTTCCAGCTCGCTGACGGCGTTGGCGCGCGCCTTCATGTTTTCGGTCTTGTCCACCGCGCGCTGCATCGCCAAGCCCACGTCGGCCATCTGCTCGCCCACGCCGGTGGCCGCTTCCGATATCCGCACCTGCGCGTCGGCGGCCGAGTACTGCGCCTTGATGACCTCCTTCTTGGTGCGGAACGCTTCGATCTTGGCGCGCAGCTTCTGCTCGGAGTCGACCAGTTTCTGCTGCTGGTCTTCCAGTTCGTGAACCTGCGTGTCGAGCGACTGCAGCTCGGTTTGCACCACGTTCTTGCGCTCCAGCGCTTGGCGGGCGAGGTCTTCCTGGCTGCCCGACAGCGCCTGGCGGGCCTGGGTGTCGAGCTTGACGACCTGCTGCTGGAGCGTGGCCTCCTGCATCTGCAAACGCTTCTTGGCGGTCACCACGTCGGCGATCCCCTTCTTCACGTTCTGCAGCTGTTCGACCTGCTTCTGGTAGCTGTAGTCGAGCGTCTCCGCGGGATCTTCGGCTTTGTCCAGCAGCTTGGACACCTTCGCCTTCACCACGGTTGACATGCGCCCGGTCAGGCCGGCCATTGCGTTCCTCCTGAGATCTTCTGAGCAGTACGGGGCAAACTCAAGCGTAGCCTACCGGCAGCCCCGCCAGGGGAGGCCCGGGGCTCCTACAGATCAATCGGGTGGCGCTTGACGAAGCCGGCGTTTTCGGGCCGCAACGGGCGCCAGCGGGGACCCTCCCGGTCGGAGGGGTCGTCGGCGGGGCTGGTGTCGAGGCGCAGGCCGGCGACGGTCATGTAGGCGTGTTCGGGGTTGGAGAAGATCGTCACCCACTGCCCCACGCCGTGTTCGCCCCAGCCCATAAATTCCGAGGAGTCCATCGGCGCGGCGATCAGGTCGGCGCCGTGCAGCGCGAACGACACACTGCCCGAGCAGTCGTACCCGGGCGAGACGAACGAGGCGTGGCCGCCGCCGTAGATGTAGGGGAGCCCGATCAGCTGGTTGCCGGCCCAGATGATCTGCTGCACATCTTCGGGCGCGCTCATCGGTGCGGCCGCCAAGCCTTTGACGTAGCGCGCGGTCACGCCCGGCACCAGCAGCTCCGGCTTGGCATCGGCCGCTAAATCGGCGTAGCTGCCGCCGGTGGCGCCTCTGGCGGTGCCGGCGGGCGGCGGCGCCACGTAGGGGACGATCTGCCCGGTGGCGGTCTTTTCGTAGATCGGGCCCTTGTAAACGAGGCTGGAGGTGCGCGCGGTGATCGGCGCGGCGTGGCGCTTCTGCGGCTGCGCTCCGCCGGCGGCCGGAGTTTCGCTGGTTGCCCCGCCGGTGACCGCGGCGCCGCTCGCCGTGGTCGGCGCCGTAGTGGTGGGCGTCGCGGAGGAGGAGGAGGAGGAGCTGGCGGAGGTTCCGCCTGCCACCTTCGTGGCGGACCGCGCCCACGTGGCGGACGCCGCAAACAGCAACACCGTCAAACTGGCTAGCGCTGAGCAAACGGCTGATCCACGCGATCCCCGCAAAGCACTTCCTCTTTCGTCGGCCTGCGGGGTTAGCTGACGGGCTAGCGCTAAAAGAGCCTGCGCTTCCCACGTTCTCTGCGCGGGATTCGCCCCAACAACTTGGTTCCCCCGTTCCAAGGCATCTGACCTTGGATTCGGCGTTCGCGGCGGAACCCTAGCAAAGCGCAACGACGCTTGCACTACATGCACCGCATTTCCCGCCTTTTGCCCGCAAACACCGGGAGATCGCGGCTCTTTTCCGCTCCCGCCCGCTCCGGCCGCGGCCGCGGATAGTGTCTGCGCAATGGCCCCACCAACCTCCCTGCTGGCGCGCGCCACCGCCGTGCTGCTGGCCGCCGCGCTGCTGGCCGGCTGCGGCAAGTCGCTGCCGAGCGCCGAAACCAAGGATCGGGGCGTGGAGGTGACAACCGTCGGGGGCACCAACCAGCTGGGGGCGAGCGGACTGGCGACGAAGAACACGACGCGGCTGGGCGGCGCCGACGCGGCGGCCGACGCGGCGGCGGTGGCGCTGGCCACCTATCCCGGCCTCACGCCCGCCACGCGCCCGCAAACGGTGGTGGTGGTAGACGACCGCGACTGGACCGTGGCGCTGGCGGCCGCGGCGCTGGCGGGGGCACCGCTGCGAGCGCCACTGCTGTACAGCGAAAACGGCTCGCTGCCCACGCTGTCGGCGCAGGCGTTGGCGGCGCTGCGACCCACCGGCGCCGCGGCGCTGGGTGGCGCGCAGGTGATCGCGCTGGGGCCTGCGGGCGTGCCGGCCGGCTATCGCGGGCTGGCGCTGAACGGCCCCCCAGCGACGCTGGCGGCGCGCGTGGAGAGACTGGTGGCGCGGCTGCAGAGAACGGCGCCGCGCCGCGTGATCGCGGTGGGCGCGCAGGCACCGCCGGCGCTGTCGATGCCCGCCGCCGGGCTGGCGGCCGAGTCGGGCGCGCCGATCCTGCCGGTGAGCCGCGCCGGCGTCCCGGCGGCCACGCGCGCGGCACTGGCGAGTTTGGGGCGCCCCGCCATCTACGCAATCGGCCCGCCATCGGCGGTCAGCCACCGGGCGGTGGCGGCGCTGGCGCGGTATGGGCCGGTGCACCGCATCTACCCCACCCCCGGCGCGGGCGGCGCCTCGGGGCCGGGCACCGGCGGCGTGGATGCGGCCGACAACGCGATCGCGGTGGCGCGGTACACCGACGGCGCGTTCGGCTGGGGTGTCGATCAGCCTGGCCACGGATTGGTGTTCGCCAGTGCCGCGCGCCCGCTGGACGCGCCCGCCGCGGCACCGCTGTCGGCCAACGGCGACTACGCGCCGCTGCTGCTGCTGGAAGGCCCCAATCGGATCCCCGCCACCCTGAGCGCGTATCTGCGCGACATCCAACCGGCCTACGCCAGCGCGCCGGAATACCAGCCGGTGCGCGGCGCGTACAATCACGGCTGGCTGATCGGCGACGCCAGTGCGATCACGCCCACGGTGCAGGCCGAACTGGACGCGATGCTGGAGATCTCGCCACAGAGCTCATCCGGCTCCGCGCCCGCCGAAGCCGGCGCCGAACCGTCGGGCTCCACTTCGTTGTCCACCACAACCACGAGCACCACCACCAAACCGTCGCCCAGCGAACCAACCACTGTGACGCCATGAGCCAAGCTGAAGACCCCAACCGCTTGCAGCGAGCCGCTGCGCAGGAGGTGACGGTAGAGGACGTGCGCCAGCTGATGGGCGCGTCCACCCCCCATTTCGCGCTGCAGCTGCGCGAACGGATCGCGCGACTGATCGCCGACCTGCCGGAGGGCCACCCGGCGCGAGTGGAAGGCGAGCGCGAGCTGGCGCGTTTGGAGCAGCTGGGGCTGGACGGCGAGACGCGCGGCGAGAGGGGAGAAAAAAACTGGAAGATGCACGTTCTGGCCTCCGTAACGCCGGAGCGCTTGGTTGACTAGGAATCGATGCGCAACCCCCGCTCCGCCACCCGCGACGATGGCCCCCGCTGCTCGCTGGGCATGTGCGACGGCAGCGGGTTTGTGATCGACGAGCACACCAACACCGCGCGCGACTGCGACTGCCGCCCCCAGCTGGTGGCCGACGCGCGGGCACGGCATCTGCGCGACCGAGTGCCGCGCCGCTACGTGAACCTGTCCTGGGATCGCCACCCCCTCACCCAGCTAGCGCGCGACCCGCTCACCGCCGACGCGGTGCACCAGGTGAGGCGCTACTGCGCCGACATCAGTGCCAATCTCGCGGAGGGCCGGGGCCTGTGGCTGATGGGACACACAGGCACCGGCAAGACCACGCTTGGCTATATGATCGCCGCGACCGCCACCCAAGCCCGGCACTCGGTGCTCAGCTTCAACGCCGTCGCGCTCCTGAACCGCATCAGGGCGACGTTCGACTCCGACAGTCGGGAGAAGCGCGACGATGTGATCAGGACGCTCGCAGCAGTGGAGTTGCTGCACATTGAGGACCTGCGCGTGGCCCAACCAACTGAGTGGGTGCTGGAGCAGCTCTACCTGATCGTCAATATGCGATACGAGGAACAGCGCTCGATCGTGTTCACATCCGACATCGGCTCAGACGAGGACGGGCCGCTGCAACCAAACCCCCGGGAACTCGCCGACCACGTAGGCGCGCGCACGTACTCACGACTGCTCGGGATGTCCGGCGACCCAATGTTGATTATGGGCACCGACAAACGGATCGACTTCGACGTTCCCGGCGTGCCTTTACCCAAGGAGCAGACCTGGGATCCCGCCGGCAATAACGACCCGCCCACCACGGAGCAGACGCAAGCTCCGGGCGAGCGACCCTGGGCTCCCACAGAGCGCCTGTGGGATCGTCCTCTCTCCCCCACGGTCACCCTTCCCTGATCACGCGCGCGTGGCGCGCCTGCAGGAAGCGGGCGCGCAGCAGTTTGAACAGCACCGCAAACACCGCGATGTCGAGCGCCACCAGGGCGATGCTGAACGCGCGCGGCAGCGTCACGAAGGTGGTGAGCGCCAGCACCAGCACGGTGTCGAGCACCAGCACCAGCAGCCCCGCCAGCAGCACCGTGTGCGAGCGGTGACCGCTGCGGTGCTCGCGCCAGGTCACCTCGATCGTGCCCACCCCCACCGCGCCCAACCCGGCCAGCAGCAACCGCCCGCCGCCGGAGGGATCGTTGTGCAAGCGCGCCAGCCCCAACGCCGCGCCGATGGCGCCGATGAGGATCAGTAGCTCCGACACCGGCAGCGGATGCCACGGCGCGTTGGGCCGCTCGCCGTAGGTGGGGGCGGTCGGCGGCGATCGCACCCTCGCGGCCGGGCCCGCCGAACGGTGGGCGGCGCGGGCGCGGGCCTTCTTGGCGGAGGCGGCGGAAGCGGTGGCGGCGGCGGCAGGCTCGACGGCGTCGGCGCCCCCCGCCGCGGGCCCGGCGCCATTGGCCTTGGCGGGCGCCCGCCGCGCGCCTGTGGGACGGCGCTTGCGGGAGCGTGTGCGTGCCACGGGAGATCGATCCTAGCGCCTATCTATGCTGGCTTATCGTGAGGGAGCAAAGCTTGACGCCGGGCGGCGACGCGCTAGCGCCGGACCCCAGCCGGCCTGCCGGCCGCGACGGCGCGCCCGGCGCCATCCCCGGCAGCACGCTGTCGGGTCCGTACGGGGTGGGCGAGTATGCGGTGGCGCTGCGCGCGCGGCTGCGGGCGTTCACGCGCGTGCAGCTGGTGGGGGAGCTGGCCGATTTGCGGGTGTCGCGCACGCGGGCGTATTTCGAGTTGCGCGACGCCCACGGCGCGCTGCCGTGCGCTGTGTGGCGCGATGACTGGGAGCGGATCGTGCGCCGCGCCGGCGCCGTGCGGGCAGGCATGGAGGTGGTGGTGGCGGGCGGCTGCGACTACTACCCCGGCAGCGCCAGCGCCTCCCCCAGCTTCAGCTTCGCGGTGAGCGACCTGCGGGTGGCGGGCGAGGGGGACCTGTTGGCGAAAATCGAGCGGCTGCGCAAGATGCTGTCCGCCGAGGGGCTGCTGGAGCGCCAGCGGCGCTTGCCGCGACCCGTGCTGCCACACACGATCGGCGTGGTGACGGGAGAGGGGGGAAAGGCGCGCGACGACGTCCTCGCGGGGCTGCGCCGCCGCGGCTGGGCGGGCAGGCTGGTGTGGGGCTTTGCGCCGGTGCAAGACCGCCACGCCGCGCCTGCCATCACGCGCGCACTGCAGGATCTGGCGGCGGTGGGTGGCGTGGAGGTCGCGATCGTGGCGCGCGGCGGCGGCTCGCTGGCCGACTTGCTGTGCTTCTGCGACGAGACGCTGTGCCGCACGGTGGCGCTGCTGGGGGTGCCGGTGATCGCCTCGGTGGGCCACCACACCGACCGCACGCTGCTGGACGATGTGGCGGCGGTGAGCTGCTCCACCCCCACTCACGCCGCCGAGGAGGCGGTGGGCATCGACTGCACGCGCGCCCGCGCCGAGCTGGGCGCAGCCGCCACGCGTTTGCGCCACCACGGCCGCCGTGCCGTGCTCGGCCGCGCCCGCACGCTGGCGGCGCTGAGCCGCGCGCCCACCGAACAGCTGGAGCGCCAGCGCGCGCGGCTGCACCAGCAGCTGCGCGAGATCCGCGCCGCCACCCGCCGCCGCGTGGCCGGCGAGCGCACGCTGACGCTCCGACGGGCGGTGGCGGTGGAGCGCAAGGCGCACGCGTCGAGCGGCGACTGCCGCCGCCGTCACCCACGCGAGCTGGAGCGCTTGGCTTTGACGCTGGCGGCCCACCACCCGCAGCGCACGCTGGAGCGCGGGTATGCGCTGGTGGTGAGCCCCACCGGCGAGCCGCTATCGAGCGCGGCACGGGCGCGCCTGCGGGAGCGGGTGACGTTGCGCTTTGCCGACGGCAGCGTGGGCGCGCGGATCGAGGAGGAGCGATGAGCGAGCCGGCGCCGGCGGGGCAGAGCTACGAGGCCAACGTGGCGCGCGTGGAGGAAATCATCCGCCGGCTGGATTCCGGTGAGGCGAGTCTCGCCGATACGCTGCGGCTGGTGCGCGAGGGCAAGGAGCTGATCGAGCGGTGCGCCGCCGAGCTGGAGGCGGTGGGTGGCGCGCTGGAAGAGCTGCGTTTGGAGGATCTGGTGGGGCGGCTGGAGCGCGAGGGACCGCGCGACGCCGGCAACGGGGACGCGCCGGCATGAGCACCGGCCGGTCGCACGAGGCGGGGCCGAGCGATGAGCCCACCCCCGTCCGGACCAGCACTTGGGAGCTGCTGGCGCAGCTGCCGGTGAAGATCGACGGGTATGCGCTGGAGGGGCTGAGCGCGCAGGTCTCCAGCGCGTTTGAACGCCGCTCCACGGTGATCCACCTGCATGGGGACGGCGAGGAGGGGTTGGGGGAGGACGTCACCTACGACGCGGTCGACCACGCCATCCTCCAGGACGCCGGCCCCACGTTGCCGCTGGCGGGCAGCTTCACGCTGGCCTCGTTCGGAGAGCGGTTGCGCGAGCTGCGGTTGTTCCCGGCGCCTCCCCAGCGCGAGGTGTCGCGGCGCTACCGGGTGTGGGCGTACGAGTCGGCGGCGCTTGATTTGGCGTTGCGCCAGGCGGGCACCACGCTGTATGCGCTGCTCGGCCGGGAGCCGGCGCCGGTGCGCTTCGTGGTGTCGCTGCGCCTCGGCGAGCCGCCAACGCTTGAGCCGCTGCAACAGCGCCTGGAGCTGTACCCGGGGCTGCGCTTCAAGCTGGACCCCACCAGCTCCTGGGATGAGCCTCTGATCGCCCGGCTGGCTGGCACCGGCGCGGTGGAGTCGGTGGACTTCAAGGCCTACTACAGCGGCTCCATCGTCGACCAGCCCCCCGACCCGGCGCTCTACCGGCGCGTGGTGGAGGCGTTGCCGCAGGCGTGGATCGAGGACCCGGCGCTCACCGAGGAGACCGACGCGGTGCTGGCCGCCCACCGCGAGCGCTTCTCGTGGGACGCGCCGATCCACTCGGTGGCTGACATCCAAGCGCTGCGCTATCCGCCGCGGATGGTCAACATCAAGCCGTCGCGCCTCGGCGGTTTGCGCAACACGCTGGACGCGTTCGACTACTGCGCGACACGCGGCATCGGCAACTACGGCGGCGGCCAGTTCGAGCTGGGTGTGGGCCGCGGGCAGATCCAGTATCTCGCCTCGCTGTTCCACGCCGACGCTCCCAACGACGTGGCGCCCAGCGGCTTCAACCTTCCCGAGGCGCCCGCGGGCCTGCCGGCAAGCCCGCTGGCGCCGTCGCCCGCGCCGGAGGGCTTTCGCTGGGAGTGACCGGCGAGCCGGCGAAGGCCGGGGTGGACATGTTGTCGATGTCTTTATAAACGCACGCCAACCATTTACAAAATGAAGTGGTTGGCGTCCAAAAAGAGCACATAACGGACACCCTCCCCAGCCCTGAGGCCGCGCTCTCCACCCCTCAGGCGCAACTTCCGTCCCGCCGCTCGGTTGCGAACCGCATAGCCGCTATGGTCGGCGCCTCGCGTCGGCATCCCTGCGCATGCAACGCACACGGACTGACAAGCGCCTCGGCCTACTCGCCATTCTGGTGGCGCTGGCACTACCGGCAGGCTCACTCGCCTCGCCGGCGGCGGGCGGCACCTCAGCGCCCGGCGGCACGTCGGGGGGGGCGCCGACCGTCGGTGCCTCCACAGGAGGCTCACAGGCCGGCGGCTCCACCGGCGGGCAGACCGGCAAGAGCGGGGGCACCGGCAAAACGGGCGGCGGCAAGACGAGCACTGGCAAAGCAGGCACCGGCAAAACGGGCGGCAGCACGACGGGCAAGCAGGCGAAGAAGCGCTCGCCGGCGGCGCCTGCCGTGCGGATCGGCGGCGCGCGCTGCGTGCCAGCCAACAGCTGCTCCACCAAGTGGCACGAAGTGTCGACCCGCGGCACGTTGCTGCTGCAGGGCAAAGGTCTCAAAAGCGGTCAGGCGGTGGCGTTCCCCCGCTTCTGGGAGGCGCAGATCGCCCGCAACTCCCCCAGCGCGCGCCTGCGCAGCTCGAGCGCCGGTTTGGTGGTGAGCGTCCCTGGCAACGCTCACTCCGGTCGGATCGCGGTGATGCTGGGCGGTGGGCGCAAATCCAACCTGTTTGGGCCGATCAAAGTGGTCACCCACGCGCTCCATCCCCCCGCGCCGCCCAAACCGCCGGCCCCCGCGCCGGTGCCGAGCGGGGTGGCCAGCAGCGCCAACGGCACAGCGCTGGCCGGGCAGGGCATGTGGATCTGGTACATGAGCGCTTCGGACGGCGGCAGCGTGGCGGCGATCGCCGCACAGGCCAAGGCCGCCGGGGTAGGGACGCTGCTGATCAAGAGCTCCGACGGCTCCACCAACTATTGGAGCCAGTTCAGCAAACAGATGGTCGAAGAAGTCCACGCGCAGGGGCTGAAAGTGTGCGCGTGGCAGTACGTGTACGGCACCAACCCAGTGGGCGAGGCCGAACTGGGCGCCAAGGCGGTGGCGGAAGGCGCCGAATGTTTGGTGATCGACGCCGAGTCGCAGTACGAAGGGTTGTATGGCGCCGCGCAAACCTACATCGACACGCTGCGCGCCAAAATCGGCGCTGCCTACCCGCTGGGGCTGGCGTCGTTCCCGTACGTCAACTACCACCCGTCGTTCCCCTACTCGGTGTTCCTCGGCCCCAACGGAGCCCAGTTCAACCTGCCGCAGATGTACTGGCACGACATCGGCACCAGCGTGGCGCAGGTGTATGTGAACACCTACGAACAAAACCTCGTCTACCAGCGGCCCATCTTGCCGCTGGGGCAGACCTACGGCGGCGTGAGCGGCGGGGAAATCGTCGCCTTCCGCTCGCTGGCCGCCGCCTACGGCGCCTCCGGCGCCTCCTTCTGGGACTGGCAGGAAACAGGCAGCGCGGGGTGGCGCTCGCTGGCGGAACCGCTCAACACCTCACTCACCGTCCCCCAGCCGGAGTTGACCTCGCCGCTGCTCAAGGAAGGCGCGCGCGGCGACCAGGTGCTGTGGCTGCAGGAGCACCTCGCCGGCGCTATCCCCTCGCAGCCGACCACGGGGGTATTCGAAGCGACCACCGCCGCCGCCGTGCGCCAGATCCAAACCGAACACGGCCTGCCTGCCACCGGCCAGACCGACGCTGGCACGTGGGGCTACATCCTGGCGCTGCCGCTGGTGGAAGTCAACTGGACCGGCGGCGGGCCCTCCACCTGAGCGTCGGAGGGCACCCCAGCGGATCATATCGGCACCCCAGCGGGTCAACTCTCACCGGGGAACGTTCCGCTGACGCAGATCATGTACTGCGGCGCCGCGGAGCTCCCCTGGCTGTGGGGATCGAGATAGCTCAGGTTTGGCAGGCCGAAGTTCGTCGTGCCGTTGCCGCCGTAGGTGATCCCAACGAGGCTGAACAGCGCCGTGTTGCCGGAGATCGGGATCACCCGCCCGTCGGCGGGCAGCCAGTTGTCGGCGTACACGACGCCGGCGTCGAGGACGACCTCGCCGACCGTGCATGTCGCGCCGGTCTCGTTGCCCTGACCGAAGGTCAGCGAGGAATTGCCGAAGCTCCCCGCAGGCTCGAAAGCTGAGGCCGGGCTTCCACCGAGCTCTGAGCTGTTTGCCGCCGTGCCATCGGTAGTCAGGTAGCCGGACGCCGCCACACCGCCAAGTTCCGAGCTGTTTGCCGCCGTGCCATCGGTAGTCAGGTAGCCAGAGGCCGCCACGCCACCGAGCTCCGAGCTGTCGGCCGCGGTGCCGCCGGTCGGGAGGTAGCGAGAGTCGCTCTCGGCCTTCGTGTAGAAGTTGCTGGTGTCAACGGTTCCCGTCGGTCCCTGGGGTCCCTGGCTGCCCTGGGCGCCGGCCGCGCCTGCTGGTCCCGCCGGACCGGCAGGACCCGCGATGTTCCATCTGACCATGTGCTCAGAGGGTTTGCAGCTGCCCTGGCGAAGCAGCCGCATCGCACCGGTTTGGTCAGACACGCATGCCTCGAGAACACCCGTCGGCTTCGAAGAAGTCACCGCATAGGCGCTGCCACCGAGGGCAGCAAACAGCGCGAGATAGGCAGCCACCGTCGAGTGGTGGGGAAGTCGCATCGGGTTCCTTTCACGAGATTCCGTCCATCGGCGATGTATCGCTCGCAAGCACGAAACCCCGGCGATTTTCCTTGTCCGCTACGACAACCGTCCGGAAACGCGGGTCGGAGTCAGCGAGTAGCTGGGCATTCCGTCAGGTTTCCGCCCAGACGTCGCCAAAACGACACGTACCGACGGACGGGTGAGCTAAGTCATGCGCCGACCGGAACCCCTAAACCCGCTGGATCAGCGTGCCCGTCCCGAGCCCGCCGCCGCAGCACATCGTGACGAAGCCGATCTCCTTGTCGGAGCGCTCCAGCTCGTGCAGCAGCGTGGTGATCAGGCGGGCGCCGGTTGAGCCCAGCGGATGGCCGAGCGCCATCGCGCCGCCGTTGACGTTGACGCGATCCATGTCGGGGTTGTGCTCGCGCCGCCACGCGGCCACCACCGGGGCGAAGGCCTCGTTGATCTCGATCAGATCGATGTCGTCGATTGTCATGTTGTTGCGCTTGAGGATCTTCGCCGTGGCGGGGATCGGGCCCTCCAGCATTTTCACCGGGTCGCAGCCCACGGTCGTCTGATCGACGATCCGCGCGCGGGCGCGCAACCCGAGCGCCTTGGCCTTCTCCGCCGACATCAGCAGCACCGCGGCGGCGCCGTCGGAGATCTGCGAGGAGTTGCCGGCGGTGATCTTGCCGTCGGGCTTGAACGCCGGCTTCAGGTTGGCGAGCACCTCGAGCGTCGTGTCGGGGCGGATGCCCTGGTCGGTGAGGTAGGTGTCGCCGTTGACCGCGAACGGCAGGATCTCGCGCTCGAAGCGACCCTCCTCGGTCGCCTGGTGGGCGAGCCGGTGCGAGCGCACCGCCAGCTCGTCGAGCTCCGAGCGGGGGATCTCCCACTGGTCGGCGATCATCTCCGCGCCGAGACCCTGGCCGACGATGTTGTGCTTGGCCATCAGCTCCGGCGTAAACGCGAAGCCAAACTCCTGCTGGGTCTGCATGCCCGCGGCGAACGGCAGGTGGCCCATGTGCTCGACGCCGCCGCCGATCATCGCGTCGTGCACGCCGGCGGCGATCAGCGCGGCCGAGAAGTTGACCGCCTGCTGTGCCGAGCCGCACTGGCGATCGACGGTGGTCGCCGGCGTCTCGATCGGCAGGCCCTCCTGCAGCCACGCGTTGCGCGCGATGTTGAACGCCTGCTCGCCAAACTGCTGCACGCAACCGGCCACCACGTCTTCCACTTCGGCGGCGTCGATCCCGGTGCGGGCGATCACCTCGCTGTAGACCTTGCCCAGCAGCGCGTTGGGGTGGACGTCCTTGTAGTAGCCCTTCTCCTTGTGACCGCGCCCGATGGGGGTGCGCACGGCCTCGACGATCACTACCTCGCGGCCCTCTGGCTGTCGCATGGAAGTCCTCCTATGTCGCGTGGCGCCGGCGTGGCCGGACACCTCCAGTGTTGTGTGGCGTCGAGCTTGTCGGCGCCGCCGGGTCCACGGGTGCGGGTGCCCGCTCTCGTATAACCCTTAGTCTACCGCGTGTCCCATCCCGACTGACTGGTCAGTCAACCAACTTCTTGGAGGAATGAGCGTATGAACGAGCGCCTAGCGATCGTCGGCTCCGGCGCGATCGCGTGCGGACTGGCGGCCACCGCCGCCCACCATGGCCCGGTGACGCTGCTGGCGCGCTCGCAAAGCTCCGCCGAGCGGGCCGGGCAGACAGTGGAGAAGACGCTGGCGCGACTGAACGCGGAGATCGACCCCCAGCACGTGCGGGTCGCCACCGACCCCGCCGCGCTGGCGGGCGCCACGTTCGTGGTGGAGGCGGTGGTGGAGGATTACGAGGTCAAGGAGCATCTCCACGCCGAGTTGCGTGCACTCGTGGGTGACGATACGGTGCTCGCCAGCACCACCTCGTCGCTGTCGATCGAGCGCCTCGCGCAGGCCAGCGGCATCGCCGAGCGATTTGTGGGCCTGCACGTGTTCAACCCCGTCACGCGCATGCACCTGGTGGAGCTGATCTTCCCGCGGGTCGCCACCGAGCGCACGCGCGAGCGGACGCTGTCGCTGTGCGAGACGTTCGAGAAGACCCCCGTGGTGGTACCCGACGTGCCGGGATTCGTGGTCAACCGCCTGCTGTTCCCCTACCTGTTCAGTGCCGTGCGTTTGCAAGAAGACACGGGGATGGCAGCCGAGGACATCGACACCTGCATGAAGCTGGGCGCCGGCCACCCCATGGGACCGCTGGCGCTGCTCGATCTGGTGGGCCTCGATGTGGCCAATGCGATCGGGCAGACGCTCGGCGAGCAGGTGCCGCCGCGCGTGGAGCAGCTGATCGGCGAAGGCGCGCTGGGGCGCAAGAGCGGGCAGGGCTTTCACGCGTATTGAGCGCCGAATCCGGCCCGTCACACACATGTGCCGCCGCGCCAGCTTGTGACGGTAGCCACCCACTGGCAAGAATCTTCTTAGTGAACGCCCACTTTTAGGTGGGCTTCATCGGGGCGTGGATACTGGGTAGTGCGACACAGATCGCAACGCACACCCGCCTCCTCCCAGTGCGCACGCTCCGGCCCGCTCCCCCCGCGGGCCGGACGTGTGCCTGGGGGGTTTTTCTTTTGAAGCCAACCAATCCTCGACCGCAAATATGTTGTCAGGAGAGGGTTGGCTCGACTACAAATATGTTGTCACGAGATGGTTGGGGGTGGTGAGCGTCGACGTCATCATCCAGCCGTCGCCGCGCCGCCCCGCACAACGTGCGCTAGACCGTAGGTCTCATATCACCCCTCGGCGGCGGTCTCGCGCGCCGGCACGGCACGGCGCTCGCGGATGCGCACCGCCTCGATCCGGTTGTCGCGCACCGACTCCACGCGGATCGAAAAGGGGCCGGCGGTAATCGTGTCGCCGCGGCGCGGGAGGCGGCCCAGCTCGGCGAACACGAAGCCGCCCACCGAGTTGTAGGCGTCGCTGTCCACCGGCAGCGGCACCCCGTGGTCGGCAAGGTCGGTGATCGCCACGTGGCCGCGCACAAACAAATCGCCGTCCGGCAGCCGCCGCACCTCACCGGCGGCGGGGTCGGTCTCGTCGACGATCTCCCCCACCACCTCCTCGATGATGTCCTCCACGGTTACCACCCCCGCCACGCGGCCATACTCATCCACCACCACCGCCAGCGACGTGCGCTGGCGCTGCAAATCGGCCAGCAGGTCGTCCAACGGCTTGGTCTCGGGGACGATCGGCGCATCGTGCACCACCTCCTGCAGCCCCGCGTGCGGACCGGCATCCATCAGACGGCGCGCCAGCGCGGAGGCGTGCACCAAACCGCGCACGCGGTCACGGTCGTCGCTTTCGGTCACCAACAGACGCGTGTGCCCCGAGGAGATGCACAGCTTCAGCGCCGTCTCCACGTCGCGGGAGACGTCGATCGACACCACCGCCGGGCTCGGCGTCATCACCTGACGGGCCTCCTGCTCGTGCAGATGGAACACGCCCGTCAGCATCCCCGCCTCGCCGGGGTCGAGATGGCCGCCGGCATAGGACTCGGCGATCAGCCGCTTCAGCTCGTCCGGGGACCCGCCGCCGTGCGGGCGCGACATGTCGACGCCCAGCGATTTGAGGATTCGCGCGGAGATCGCCGTGATCGCGCGGATGAACGGGCGGAACAGCACGCTGAAGCCCTGCAGCGGGCGGGCGATCCGGCGCGCCACGCTCTCCGCGCGATCGATCGCGTAAAACTTCGGCACCATCTCGCCGAACACCAGCTGCACGAAGATCACGATCGCGTACGCCACCACCACGGCGATCGCCACCGACACGTCGTGGGAGATGCCGCCCCCCAGCGCTTCGCGCAGAGCGTCCGCCAGCGTGGGGGTCGCCAGCGCGCCGATCCCAACTGACGTCATCGTCACGCCGATCTGCACCGCGGAGATGTAGTCGTTGATGCTCTCCAGCTGCTTCAGCGCCAGCGCCGCGCCGCGCATGTCCTGGTCGCGCATCACTTCCAGCCGCGCTCGCCGCGCGCGCACCAACGCATACTCGGCGATCACGAAAAACGCGTTCACCGCCACCAGCACGGCGGCGATGATCAGCTTCAGCCCGGTCACGCGCGGCCGCTGGCAGCACCCCGCCGCGCCCCTGCCGGGATCGGCCGCTGAGCGCCGCTACTTCGGGGTGGTTCGTCTTCGTCGTTCATCGAATGCCGACTTGCTTACCGTAGCAGGGGGTGCGGTCGTCACGCCAGCGCGTCGATCTGTCGGGCCAGCGCGAAGTCGGCCTCGGTGAGGCCGCCTGCCGAGTGGGTGGAGAGTGTGAGGCGTACGCGGTTCCAGCCGTGCACGAGGATGTCCGGGTGGTGGTTGGCCTCCTCGGCCAGCGCCGCCACCTCGTCGACGAACGCGATCGCCTGCGCGAAATCGGCCAGCTTGCGCTCGCGCACGATCGCATCGCCCTCGCGGGCCCACTCGCTGCCCGTCAAACGCTTGCTGATCTGCTCCTCCGAGAGCAACTCCACCGCTTAGACGATACCGGCGGTGGTGGACTGCTCAGTGTGGACCGGCGTGTGTGGCGCCACCGGCGCCACACGGTCGGCGCTCACACGATCCCCGCGGCCGTCGACTGTGCCGCTGCGAGGCCCCCCGCCACCGCCGCCACCGACAGCGCCACACACGCCAGCACCCCCAGCGCCAGCGCGTAACGGCCGGCCGAGAGGCGGAACGCGAGGCCGGCCAGGAGGCCGCCGATCAGTCCGCCGATGTGGGCGCCCACGGAGATGTTGGCCACGGTGAAACTGAGGATCAGATTGAAGACGATCAGCGCGCCGATCCCTGACTCCATCACCGAGAGCCCCCGCGCGCGCAGCTCCACCACGGCGGCGCCCATCAGCCCGAAGATCGCCCCCGACGCGCCGAGGCTGGGCGCCGAGGTGGCCACCAGCGCGCCGCAGGAGCCGGCCAGCAGCGACGTGAAGTAGATCGCCGCAAACCGCACCGAGCCGATCGCCGGCTCCAGCATCATCCCCAACAGGTACAGCAAATACATGTTGAAGCCGATGTGCAGCAAATCGGCGTGCAAAAACGCGCTGCTCACCAACCGGTAGTACTGGTGGCCTTCGGAGATCGCGGCGCGATAGAGCTCGCCTTCTTCCACCACTTTGCCGTACGCCTCGCCGGTGAACGTGAACTGGCCTTTCTCGGTGAGGAACACCACCGCGTTGATCACGATCAGCGCATATGTGACGCGCGGCACGGAGGCCATCTCACGCATCCTCACCACTTTGGTGCGCTGGCGGCCGCACTCCGGGCAGCGCATGCCCACCTGCGTGGCGGTCATGCAGTCGGGGCAGATCGGGCGCCCGCACGAGGAGCAGGCGACGCCGGTCTCGCGGTTGGGGTGGCGGTAGCAGGTGGGCATCGGCGCAGAGAGCCTACCTGGCCGACCGCGTGCTACCAGAGCACCTGCTCGGGATGCAGTTGCGTGCGCATCTTGCTGAGGCCCAGCCGCATGCGCCCCTTCACCGTGCCCACCGGCGTGTCGAGCATCGCGGCGATCTCGCTGTTGCTCAGCCCCCCGTAGTAGGCCAGCTCGATCACGCGGCTCTGCTCAGGCGGCAGCCGTTGCAGCACGGCGCGCACCTCGCGGATCGCGTCGCGGCGGCCGACCTCGCGATCGGTGCGCTCCTTCGCCTCCAACCGCTCGTCGATGCCCTCGTCGCTTACCCACGCGCGGTCGTGGGCGGCGCGGCCCCTGCGCGCGTCGATCGCCCGGTGGTGCACCACACCCAGCACCCAGGTGCGCGGCGAGCCCCGTCCGCCGTCATAGTGGCCGGGACTGCGCCACAGCGACAAAAACGCCTCCTGCACCACCTCTTCGGCCAGCGCCGGCCGCCCGCACAGGCGCAGCGCCAGCGTCAGCGCCGCGCGCGCGTGACGCCGGTAGAGAACCGCGAACGCTGCCGCATCGCGCTCGCCCACCAGCCGCATCAGCTCGTGGTCGGTGAGCGCGCGCGGGAGGGTATGCCGGAGTGCTGAAACGGCCTGCGGGGAGCGCTTGTAGCGGGCCAGATTGGACATTGACATCCACCCGCCGGGCACCGGTCAGGGAGCCGATGTCCGTTGGGCCATAGCCAAGCACTTTTATAAAGTGGACTTCGCCGAAGACCAGAATAGTTCAACCGGACTCGGGATGCCTTCGCGGTGGCGCGGACGACGTTCCGCCCGTTGCCCCCAGCCGCGCCCGGCGGCGCACGCGCAGTGCCACCAGCGCCGCGCCGGCCGCGCCGCCCACCACCAGCGCCGCCGCCGGCCGCGCCCAGTTGCGCGGGTCGCGCATCGCCCCCAGCTCCCATCCTTCCAGCTCGTCGGCGGCCAGCTCGGTGATGCTGGTGAGCGTGTCCTCCAGCCGGCCCATCAGGTCGGCCGGAGGTTCCACTGGAGCCAGCGCGCGGCGCAGAAGGCTTTCGAGGTTGGGAACGGCCTCGCTCACGAGAGTTTTCTCAGCTCCTCGTCGCGCTCATCGGAAGGCTCCTCCGCCATCAGCCCCTCCAGCTGCCTGATGGCGCGGTGGATCAACACCTTGGTGGCGCCATCGGAGCGGCCCAGCGCGCGCGCGATCTCGCGGTTGTCCATGCCCAGCGCAAAGCGCATGATCAGCGCCTCGCGGCGGTCGTCGGGCAGCTGGCGCACGCCCGCCAGCACACGTGCCAGCTCGCTGCGGCTCTCCACCAGGTCCTCGGTGGTGTGCACATCGCTGAGCGCATCGGTCGCCTCGATCGGCGACACCGGGCGACGCGAACGGTCGCGGTAGAGGTTGGCGGCGAGGTTGTGCGCGATCCTGATCAGCCACGGTCGCAACGGGCGGCCACGCGACTCGCGCTGGGCGCGCTCGAAGTGGCGGTAGGCCTGCAGAAAGGTCTGCTCGGTGAGGTCCTCCGCGTCGTGATGGTTGCCCACCCGGTAGTACGCGTAGCTGTACACGTCGCGCAAGTGGTTGCGGTACAGCTCCGAAAACTCCTCGTCCAGCTGCGCCTTCGGCTTGCCGGCCATGGGCGCCCGCTGCTCCCCCTCTGCGAGGTGATCGTCCACTCATCGCACCCTATCTCCGAATCGCTCTCGATCGCCGGCGGCGGCAGCAGCTGGCGACGCTCATACGGCTGCTGGTGCTCACAGCCTGGATACCCGCCGGCGCACGGCGCGTTACAGTGACCGACGATGGCGATCGATCGGGCCAAAACGATCCGCGGTGCCCTGGCGGGCGCGCTGGCGGCGGGTGTGTGGGCAGCGCAGATGCCGCTCGACAAGCGGCTGCTGGGCACCGACTTCGATGACGTGGAGCTGCTCGGCAAGGCGATCTCCCGCAGGCGGGCGTGGCCGCTGGCGGGCACCCTGGCGCACCTGTGCAACGGCGCGCTGTTTGGCGCCGTCTACGCCAATCTCGCGCCGCGCACGCCGCTGCCGTCGTGGGCGCGTGGCCCGGCGGCGGGGCTGGCGGAGAACTTTGCCACCTGGCCGCTCACGGCTTTTGCCGACCGGCTGCACCCCGCCCGCGAGGAGCTGCCGGCGGCGTTCGCCAGCCCGCGCGCGCTGGCGGCCTCCACCTGGCGGCACCTGCTGTTCGGCGCGCTGCTGGGCGAGCTGGAGCGGCGGCTGAACGCCGACGACCGCGTCGACCCGCCCGACTACTCCCACCTCATCTCCGCCAACGGTCACGGCCGCGCCCACCCGGAGCATCTGGCGACCGCGGGTTAGGCGAGTTGGCCCGCCACCGGGCTTCGACCACACGTCGCAGGGGTGTTGTGTGTTTACTTTTTGGGCGCCAACCAATTTGGTCGCCCGCGGTCGCTACGCACCCGGAGGCGATGCCGCCGCTCGTAACGGCCAGTCGGGCTGGTAGCCGAAGATCTCCGCCAGCGGCGCCGAGCTGTAGCGCTCGGACACGACCTCGATGTGCTCGGGCGTGACCTGCGCGGGGTGCGACACGCCGCACGAGCGCGCCAGCGCCAGCAGCTCTCCACGCAGGGCCACGATGTAGTTGGCGGCACGGCCCGACTTCAGCGCGGGGTCGATGCCGTGCATCAGCCAGCGCGACTGGGTGGCCACGCCGGTGGGGCAGCGTCCGGTGTGGCAGCGCTGCGCCTGGATGCAGCCGATCGCCAGCATCGCCTCACGGCCGACGTTGATCAGGTCGCAGCCCAGCGCAAACGCAAACAGCGCCGCGTCGGAGAAGCCCAACCGGCCGGCGCCAACGAACGGCAGCCGCTCGGCGAGACCGGCGCGCGCGAACGTGCTGTATACGCGGGCAAACCCCAGCTTGAACGGCAGCGCCACGTGATCCTCGAACGACAACGGAGCCGCCCCCGTTCCGCCCTCGCCGCCGTCGACTGCCACGAAGTCGGGGCCGCCGCCCGTAACTACCATCCGCGCGGCCAGCGTCTCCCAGAAGCCGGGCTCGCCCACCGCCGACTTGATGCCCACCGGCAGGCCCGTGCGATCGGCGATCAGCTCGACGAACTCGATCAGCCCGTCGACGTCGGCAAACGCCGAATGAGCCGGCGGGCTGACGCAATCCACGCCGACCGGCACGCCGCGGATGGCGGCGATCTCGGGGGTCACCTTGACGCCCGGCAGCAACCCGCCGAGGCCGGGCTTGGCGCCCTGCGACAGCTTGATCTCGATCGCCCTCACCGGCGCTTCGCACACCCGCTCCAACAGCCGCTCGAGGCTGAAGCGCCCGCGCGTGTCGCGGCAGCCGAAGTAGCCGGTGCCGACCTGGAAGATCAGCTCGCCCCCGTGGCGGTGCGCCGGCGCCAAACCGCCCTCGCCGGTGTTGTGCAAACACCCAGCCAGCGCCGCCCCGCGATTGAGCGCCTTCACCGCCGGTGGCGACAGCGCGCCGTAGCTCATGCCCGACAGGTTGACCACCGACCGCGGCCGAAACGCATGGGCCCGGTTGTGCAGCTCTCCCAACACCTTGCCCGCCGGGATGTCGTACGCGGGGGGACCGCCCGGCTCCCCGGGCGCCGGCGCGGGAGCGGGGAAGGGCGAGTGCTTGATGATCGGCAAACTCTCCACCGACTCCATCTCGTCGTCGGTGCCAAACCCAAACATGCTGAGTCGGCCCTCCGAGCACGCCTCGATCCAGCGTCGCTGGTCGCGCGAAAAGGGCCGCTCCTCGTTGTTGGAGGTGACGATGTACTGCCGCAGCTCCGGCCCAAACGCCTCCAGCAGATAGCGGAGGTGCCCCACCACGGGGAAGTTGCGCAACACCGCCCGGCGGCGCTGCAGCAGGTCGTATCCCACCAGACCGGCCAGGGCGGCCGTCAGGGCGGCGCGGGGGCGGAGGCGGCCGATCACGAGCGGTAGCCTCTCATGACGGCGGCGTCGACGTGAGGACGTCCGATGCACAACCACAAACACGATGCGATCGGACGGGCGAGAACCGCCATCCGCGTGTGCGCGCGATCCGCCCCCAGTCACGCTTCGGGCAGAGCGCGCCCCTCACTCGCCCCCGCCCGTGGATTGCGTCGCACCACATACTTTGCGAGCACCCACGCCACGATCAGGGTCGCCAGTGCCAGGTACGGAAAGACGCTGTACGGAACGGGCTGGCCGGGATGGAACAGCCCGACGAACGGAATCGCCAGAGCCAGCACACCCAACGTCGGCACCCCGACATAGCGGGCGATCGAGAACGAGCCGCGGTGACGTCGCCACATGAAGACGGGCAGTGACACCGCCGTGAGCACGTACACGAACAGCACCAGCATTGTGCCCATCGTCGAGCACTCGGCGTACAGGTTCACAGGGTCGGTGCTCCCGCCCACCAGGCCCGTTGCGTGACACAGCCACCAGATCACCACGATGCCGAGGCCGACAACGGCCATCGTCAGCAGCGCGTCGACCGGAGTCTCACCGGGGGGGCGAGACTTTCCAAGCCGGGATGGCAGCAGCCCGGAGCGTCCCCCGTCGAAGATCATCCTGGCCTGCGCGTTCACAGCCGCCACCAGAGTGCACAGCACCGAGGCGGTCCCGGCAAGCCAGGCCAAGAGCGCGGTGCCGCCGAGGTAATGGTCGGCCATTTCCAGGAACGGCACGGACGCGCGGCCGATCGAAGATGTGTTGTAGTGGAAGCCGGTGACCGTGGTGTAGGCAAAGAGCACAAAAAGCACTGTGGTGAACACGAGCGCCGCATAGAGCGCGCGCGGGACGGTGCGGCGGGGGTCGCGCGTCTCCTCGGCTAGCGCGGGAGCGTTTTCCCACCCGATGAGCATGTACAGCGCCAGCGGGAAGCCGGCCGAGAGCCCGGCCAAGCCGTTGTTCAGGTGCGACCAGGAGAAGGGCGCGCTGGAGAGGTGACTGCGCCGATCGACGATCACGACAGCGCACACCGCGATCATGATCAGCACCTGTATGACCATCGCGATGCCAACCGCGGTGGTCGAAAGACTCGCTCCGCGCAACGTCAACCAGATCGCCCCTGCGGTCATCACCAGAGTAATCGGGACCCAGGAAGGATGCCAAGAAGTGTAATGTTCGAGCGTGAGCGAGATCATTCCGCCGGCCATCGCGAACACGCCCGCAATTGCCACGGTGAAACCGACAGCGATGAGCAGCGCCGTGACCACGCCGGCCTTGGGCCCCAGCGAGGTCTCGACGTAGGTGATGAAGCTGCCCGCCGAGGGCTCCAGCTTGTTGAACTCGGCAACGATGAAGGCGAGCAAGAACACCGCGACGCCGGCGGCGATGATGGTCAGCGGCGCGGCGATGCCGGCGGTGACCGCAATCACGCCGAAAGCGAAGTAGAAATCGATTCCCGGCCCGATGTTTGCGACCGTGGAGGCGGTCACATCGGCCAAACCGAGGTTTGCCTCAGCCACGCGGCGGTCCCCACTGCCGCACGAGCCTACGGCCGCCGCTGAGCTTGACGTGCGCCTGCCGGGCCATGCCCGCTCATGATGACAGGGAAGTTAGGGACATTCCCGATTGCGCGGGCGGCGCCGCGCCTCGACACTGGGCCCATGCTCAAGACCGTTACCGATCGCGCGATCACTGGCAAGGCAACCGATGTCCAGCTCTGAGGGCGGGCGTAAGGGGCGCCCACGCCTCGTCCGTTCACGACGTGGGCGTTTGATCGGTGGTGTGTGCAGCGGTCTGGGGACTCACTTCGACGTCGATCCGATCCTGTTCCGCATCGCGTTCGTGGGGCTTGCGATCTTCTCGGGGATAGGGATCGGGCTCTACCTGGCGATCCTGTTGCTGGTTCCCGAGGAGGGGGCGAGCCGAGCGCCGATCTATCTTTGTCGCTCATCTTGGCGGAGTGTCCTCGGCGTGGTCGTGGTGATCGTGGCGGCGGGGATCGCGCTCGACGCGGCCGGCCATGCGGGACACCGCGGCGCGTGGGGGTTCGGCATAGGCGTGGGGTCGCTCGCGCTGGTGGGGAGTATCGCCGCGCTGCTGTGGTTGCGGTTGCGCAGGCCCATCGACGAGCCGGGGCACCAGAGTGGCGATCGGCGGCTGTTTGGTGCTCTGGCGCTCGGAACGGCCGTGGTTGTCTGGGCAGTCCTGCTGGCGGTGGCGGGCGCGTGGCTTGCGGGTATCGACGAGCAGCTCGCCGCCTGGACGGTCGTCGCGATCGGGGTGGCGCTGGTGCTCTGTGCATTCACACACACAGCTCGCTGGCTGGTGCCGCCGGCTGTCGCGTTTGCCCTGGCGGTGGCGGTGATCGCCGCCGCACACGTCGACCTGCGCGGTGGCGTGGGCGAACGCACGTATCGTCCGCACACCCTCAGCGAAATGCGTGGCGGCTACCGGCTCGGCGCCGGCCGGCTTGAAATCGACTTGCGTGGCATCGCGTTTCCACCGGGCACCACCCCACTCCACGTGCGACTGGGCGTGGGGGAGCTCGTGGTCGTGGTACCCCACGGCGTTTGTGTCGCAACCAGTGCGCGCATCGGCGGGGGCTACGTCGGCGCACTCGAACGGGGGTCTGGAGGACTCGACGTCAACTGGGCCGAACGTCCCTCCCCGCCGCCCCACACGCCGCGCCTGGTGCTGGATGGGAACGTCGGGCTCGGCGCGCTGCTCGTGGCCGACCACCCCGTCGAACGTGCCTGGAACGGTTGGGGCAGCTGGGGTGGCGGGTTTGGCGGCCATTTCCACCCCGACGCGCTCGGCACTAACGAAGCCTGCCTGCCGTCGGTGGGGGCGAGCTGATGACGCGCCCGCCCAACGTCACGGTCCTGATGACGGGTATCGCCATCCTCGCGCTGGGCGTGCTGCTCGTGCTCGACGCCGAGAGCATCGTCAACCTCGACTTCGCCTACACCGCGCCCGTGCTCGTCGGTGCGCTCGGGGCGATCCTGCTCGCGAGTGGCCTCTCGACCCGTCGCCGCGGCCGTGGCTGAGAACATGAACGTCGATGTCCCATCCGGCGAACCCGCCGCGCGGCGGTCTTAGGATCGCGATCGGCACAGGCCTGCTGGTCTGCAGTGGCCTGCTGTTCGTGCGCGTGGCCGGGCCATGGCCGGGAGACGCGATCGTGTGGCCCGCTGCGGTTGCCGTGCTGGGAGCGCTCCTGATCTGGCGGGCGCCCGCCGTCGTGCCCGGGCGCCGTCGCACCTGGGCCGCCCACCGCCCGTCTGAGCCCTCGCCTCCGCGCGAGCCGTCGGTGCGGGTGCGTGCGCTCGGCCGGCCCGAAGTGAGCCGCGGCGGGCTCGGCGTGGCGCTGGTGCTCGCCGGCGGGTTTGCCTTCCTGTGGGCGAGCGGCGCGACGCGGCCGGCGGGCGAAACGGTGCTCGCGGGCCTCGCGGTGCTGATCGCCGTCGCTTTGATCTTTGCTCCCTCCTGGAGGCGCCTCGCGCGCAGCCTCGCGGCCGAGCGGACCGAGCGCATCCGCTCCCAGGAGCGCGCCGATGTCGGGGCGCACCTGCACGACTCGGTGCTGCAGACGCTGGCGCTGATCCAGCGCAGTGCACATGACCCAAAGCAGGTGGCCGCGCTCGCCCGCCGGCAGGAGCGCGAGCTGCGCGGGTGGCTGGCCGACGGGGACTCGCGCGAGCCCGGTGACAGTCTCGCCGCAGCCCTGGAGGCGGCGGCTGCTGAGGTGGAGGCGATGGCAGGTGGCTCGGTCGAGGTCGTGGCTGTGGGCGACTGTTCGCTCGATCAGCGCGGTGGCGCTGTGATGGCGGCTGCTCGCGAGGCGATGCTCAACGCCGCGAAGTTCGCCGGGCAGAAGCCGGTCTCCGTTTACGCCGAGCTCTCCGCTGAGCGCATCCAGGTGTTCGTCCGCGATCGCGGCGCCGGCTTCGATCCGGCGGCCGTGCCGCAGGCACGACGTGGCGTGCGTGAGTCGATCATCGGACGGATGTTGCGCACTGGGGGCAGAGCGACGGTGCGCTCCCTACCGGGCGGGGGCACCGAGGTCGAGATCGCGATCGATCGCGGGACCGGCTGTGAATAACGCATCGATGGGATCTGTAGTGCGGGTCGCGATCGTCGACGATCACGACCTGTTCCGCGCCGGTGTGCGCGCGAGCCTCGGCCCACAGGTCGAGGTCGTAGCTGAGAGCGGCGACGTGGAGGGCGCCGTGCGGGCGATCGAGGAGCTCCAGCCGGACGTCGTCCTGCTCGACGTCCACATGCCGGGGGGCGGCGGGGCGGAGGTGATCCGGCGCATTGGGAAAAGCCATCCGTCCGTCCGCTTTCTTGCCCTCTCGGTCAGCGACGCGGCTGAGGACGTGATCGCACTGATCCGCGCCGGCGCTCGCGGCTACGTGACCAAGACGATCTCCGGCCCCGACCTGGCCGACGCCGTATGTCGCGTGCGCGAGGGCGACGCCGTTTTCTCACCCCGCTTGGCCGGCTTCGTGCTCGACGCGTTCGCCGGTGAGATCCCGACCGCGCAGGTGGATCCGGAGCTGGACCTGCTGACACCGCGCGAGCGCGAGGTGCTTCAACATATCGCGCGCGGATATATGTACAAGGAGATCGCCGCCCAGCTCGGGATTTCGGCGAAGACCGTCGAGGCACACGTCTCGGCCGTTCTGCGCAAGCTGCAGCTCTCCAGCCGCCACGAGCTGAGTCGCTGGGCTGTACACCGGCGACTGATCGACGAGTAGTTCGCGTGGGCGAGTAGGGGACATTCCCGATTGCACGCGCCGCTCCGCGAGCGTTGACTACACCCGTGCTCCAGATCCTCGCCGCCCCCGCGATGCCGTGATCAGACGGCTCACGACACTCGCGATCAACCGCTCGTGGCGCGTGCTGGTGGGGGCTGGCATGCTGTTTGTCATCGCGGCTGCGATCGGCGTGCCCGTGACCGGGAAGCTCGGCAGCTCAAGCCAGGACTTCCAGGATCCCGCCTCCCAGTACGAACAGACGAACGCGGCGATCACGGCCGCGACGAGGCGGAGTCCGTACTACAACGTGGCGGCGCTGTTGAGTGGTCGGCGCGACATAAAGACCAACACGGCGGCTCAGCGTGCCGCCGGGACGCTCGCGACGCTGCTCTCCGCCCAGCACGGGTTTCAGCGCGTCCTTGACTATGGGGCGGCGGAAGCCGGTGGGGGGTCGGAAACCGGTGGGAGGGCGGGAACCGGTGGGAGGGCGGGAACCGGTGGGAGGGCGGGAACCGATTCCCGCGCGTTGCTCTCACGCGACGGCCGCGAAACGGTCGTGCTCGCGGCGTTTGCCACCGCAACCGACGCGACAACAGCCATCGCGCGTGTGCGCGCCACCCTCTCCAAACCGCCGGCGCATGCGAAGCTCGCGGGGATGAGCGTGCGCTTCGGCGGGGAGGCTTTGACCAACCAGGAACTCAACGAACGCACTACCAACGACCTCGCGCGCGCCGAGCTGTTCGCCTTTCCGGTTCTACTGCTGCTGTCGTTCTGGTTCTTCCGAGGTTTCGTCGCGGCGCTGTTGCCACTGCTGGTCGGCGGCTTCGCGATCGTGCTCACCTTCCTGGTGCTGCGCTTGGTGGATCAGTTCACGCCGATCTCGGTCTTCGCGCTGAACCTCGTCAGCGGGATGGGCCTTGGCCTCGGCATCGACTACAGCCTGTTTGTGCTCTACCGCTACCGCGAGGAGCTCGCAGGCGGCGCCAGCGCTCATGAGGCAATCGAGCGTGCGCTGCGGACGGCCGGCCGCACGGTGCTGTTCAGCTGCCTGACCGTCGCGGCGGCGATGATGAGCCTGCTCGTGTTCCCGATTCGCTTTCTCTCCTCGATGGGGATCGGCGGAGCGGTGGTTGCGCTGTGCGGCGGAGCGGTGTCGCTGCTCGTGCTCCCCGCCGTGCTGATCGCGCTCGGGCCACGCATCAACGCGCTCTCACCGGCATGGCTGAAGCGACGTGCGGCGCGCACGGCAAGTGCAACCGAAGAAGGCGGCTGGTGGAGGATGGCGCACGGCGTGGTGCGCTGGCCCGCTCCCGTCGCGCTGATCAGCGCAATCGTCCTGATCGCCGCGGCGATCCCCGCACTGCACCTGCAGTTCACCCCGCCTGGAGCGAACCTGCTACCCGCGAGCGCGGAAAGCCGTCTCCTCGAAGCCACGCTCGCGGCGAGCTTCCCCGCCAACGCCGGGGAAGCGACCGAAATAGTCCTCAAGGGACCGCACTCCTCGGCGCAGCGCCTCGCCGTCAGCGCGGCCGGTACCGCGGGCCGGCTGGTGAGCGTTTCCGCCCCAGGCTACCTAGGCCACGACACATGGGAGATCGCGCTGCTGCCCCACGGCTCCCCGTACTCAAACGTCCAGCAACAGCTGCTTGGGAGACTGCGCGCGCTCGCACATCCTTACGGCGCGCTGGTCGGCGGGGCAACTGCGTTCTTCGTCGACCAGAAGGCGGCGATCGCCTCGCACGTCCCGCTCGCGCTGCTGATCCTGATGGCGCTCACCGCAGGCTTCCTGTTTCTGATGACGGGCTCGCTGACGATCCCAATCAAGGCGCTGGCGATGAACATGCTGAGCGTGAGCGTCGCAGTCGGACTGCAGGTGCTGATCTTCCAGGACGGCCACCTCTCGAACCTGCTCGGATTCACACCGCTCGGCGGGCTGGAAGAGTCGAGCCTCGTACTGATGCTCGTGCTGGCGTTTGCGCTTGCCACCGACTACGAGGTGTTCGTGATCGCCCGTATCAAGGAGGCACACGATCACGGTCTGCCCGACCGCGATGCGATCGCGCACGGCATCGAGCGCACCGGACGCATCATCACTGCCGCAGCGCTGCTTTTCTGCGTGGCGATCGGCGCCCTGACCACCTCCGATCTGTTCTTCACCAAGCAGCTCGGGCTCGGTGCCGCGCTGGCTGTGGCAATCGACGCAAGCATCGTCAGGGCGCTGCTCGTACCCTCCCTGATGGCGCTCATGGGCAAGTGGAACTGGTGGGCGCCAAGACCGCTGCGACGCCTGCACGACCGCATCGGGCTGCGGGAGTCAACTCCAGCAGGCATGGAGCTCCAGTAGCCACGCCATCCCCTCCCGAGCCTCGCGGCCGGACTTGGTCGTGGCTCCTTTATCCGGCCAAGCGAGCCTTCACGCGGCCGTCCGTGACGCCATCAGAGCCCGAGTTTGCGAACGCCCGCCTCATCGAAGCCGAGGTGATGACCAACCTCGTGACGCACCGTCTGGATGACGTGTCTTCGGAGGCGCTCGGGATCGTCCCCGAAATCGCGCACGAGTGTGTCGCGAAAAATCAGGATCTCGTCTGGCAAGCCACCGCCCCCGAAGAAAGGGCTACCCTGCAGCCTGGAGCCGACGTACATGCCGTACGCGTGGTTCTCGGCACCACGGTCGGAAACGACAATCGCTACGTGCTCCAGCGCTCGTTGGAACTCGATCGGGAGTTCGTCGAGCGCTGAGCTGACGAGCTCCTCGAATTGCTTCTCGCTGTAGTGCCGGGGTTTGCTCATGGATTCGTGATCGCGTCGAGCGTAGCGCGCGTCACGACAGTGAGCGTCGCGGTTTGGCGCACGCGAAACCCAAGCTCCTCGTAGAGCCGGATCGCCCCGGTGTTGGTGCTCATAACGTGCAGGAATGCGCGCTCCGACCGTCGCTGGATACCCGCGATCAAAGCGCCCATCAGCCGAGATGCCAGTCCTTGGCCACGATATTCAGGCTTGGTGCAGACGGCGCTGATCTCGGTCCAACCGTCCAGCCGAAACCGCTCGCCGGCCATCGCGACCAATACCCCGTCGCGCCGGATACCCAGGTAATCGCCAAGCTCGATGGTCCTCCTCAGAAACGGCCCCGGCTCGGTCTGGGCGACGAGCCCAAGCATCTCCGGCACATCGGCGGCACCGAGCGCGATCGCTTCTGGGCAATCGACCCCAATGACCCGCTCCTCGACCATCTGCACCAGATCGAACGCCTGAACCGCCCGCCAGCCGTCAGGCAGCACGCCGGCGCCGTACCGGCCGGCCACGTAGGCTCCAGGTGCGACCAGGTCGGCGGCGTCCCGCCAGTCCTGTGCCGAGGGCGGCGAGGGCAGAGCAAGAAACGGCGCCACATCGGCCGGATATCGGCGTGCGCGCCCACGCACCTGCGCAAGCCGCGCATGAGCGCCGCACAACGCCCCATACGCCGGATTGTCAAGCAGGGCTTCGTCGCTCGGCAACATGCCTGCTTGAAATATCACGCTCACGGCTACCCTGCCCCCGCCATGTTGCGTCTTGGTGGGTCGCTCGCCCCGCAAGACGCCTCGGCGGCGCGCTATAGGCGGCGCGCCACAGCGAGCCCGGCCGCGACCGAACCGCACAACCTCAGCCAGACAGGACGGCGGCATGCAAACGCGGCGGTACGATACGACTGCCAAGCCGACGTAGCTCAGCTGGTAGAGCACCGCTCTTGTAAAGCGGTTGTCGCCGGTTCGATCCCGGCCGTCGGCTCTGAGCGAGGAGCGACGCCTCAGCAGGCGCCCGCGGCGGGCTCGCGCAGGGTGCCGCTGGCGGGGTCGAACACGAAGCCGCGGATGCGGTCGCGGGACGGCAGCTCGGGGCTCGAGCGCAGCCGGCGCAACCCGCCGCGCAGCGCCTCTTCCAGGTCCTCGAACGCGCCCAGCCGCCAGGTGGGAAACGCGCCGTCTGCCGCGAGCGTATGGGAGAACTCGTCGTCCGACGCCCCGCACAAACCGCAGTCGTTGTGCATCACCACCACCACCTCATCGGTGCCCAGCAACCGCTGGGAGGTGCTCAGCGAGCGGATCGCGTCGTCGGTGACGAGGCCGCCGGCGTTGCGCACGATGTGCGCGTCCCCGCGCTCCAGCCCCAGCAACTTGTAGAGGTCGATGCGGGCATCCATGCAGGACAGCACCGCCACGCGCCGGCGGGGCTTGGCCCCGAGCGCGGGCACCGCCAGCTCGTGCGTGCGCGATGCGGCCACTTTCAGCATCTCCTCGGCGCTCCCCATCGGCAGCCGCAATCCTACGGTCTGGTTGGGCGCGGCGTCAATGCAGCAGGTGTTCGAGCACGCTGCCCACTTCGTGCACAACCGTCCCCACCAGCCCGCCGGAGTGTTCGCCTGAGGATTCCGAGCCGGATTCGCCGGAGGGATTGCTTGCGTCCCCTTCTGAGCCGCTACCCGAGGCGCCGGTGCCCGATCCAGTGCCAGATCCCGAGCCCGCGCCAGAAGAGCCCGAGCCAGAGCCGGATTCAGATCCCGAGCCCGACCCGGAAGAGCCCGAGCCCGACCCGGACGATCCCGAACTCGAGCCGGAGCCAGACCCGGAGCCAGATCCAGACCCCGTGCCCGGCTGGGCGCTCCCGGCGCCACCTTCAGAGGCTCCGCCTCCGCCGGATCCGCCCGATGAGGCACTGCCCGCGCCCGCGCCGCCGGGCTGGCTGGCGCCGGAGTGCGACGTTTCGCCCGACCCGCCGGCGCCCGGACTGGAGCCCTGACCCGACCCGGGCGAGCCCGGATCGGTGCGCACTGTGATCGAGTAGTGGTTGTGCGTCCCACCAGGCGTCGGCGCTGTGGCGCCCCGCTGGCCGCCGCCGGGAGCTAGCGCTCCGGAGGAACCGTTGTGGTGCGCGGCACGCGACCCGTCGCCCGCTCCCGCGTGGGCCGACCCGACCCTCCGGACACCGCCCGTCGAGTCACCGACGTGGGTGCCGGAGCTGGCGGCGAGGTCGCGGTCGAGCGTGCTCGCCGCGCCGCCATCCACTCCGCCCAGGTGCGCCGCATGGCTGCCGGGCGCGACCGCGGTCAGCCGCTGCGGGTGGTGGTGGGCGGCGCTGAAGTGCACCACCGCACCGGTGATCACGGTGCCGGCGGTGAGCGCCACCGCGCCCCCCTTGAGCAGCAGCCCGCCCATGCCCGCCACGCCACCCACACCGCTCGCACCGGCGCCGGCGCCGGCCGCCAGTTCGGTGATCCGCTGCGGACCGGGCCCTCCCTGCTGGGAGCGCCCCGCCAGCCAGCTGAGCAGCGGAGGGGGCGTGAGCGCCGTGACCGCCGTGCGCAGTGTGGTGCGCGCCCGGTAGAGCAAACCGCGCACGGCGCCGTTGCTGATGCCGAGGTCGCTGGCCACCTGCTCGTGGCTGTGCCCCGCGACCGCGGTGCGCACAAGCACCTCGCGCTGCAGCGGCGGCAGCGCCGCCACCTCGGCGAGCGTTTCGCGCATCTCGATGCGGCGATCCAGTGGCGAGTCGTCGCTGGACAGGCGCTGTGTGCGGGCCGCCGCGGACGGCACACCCGCGGTCAGCGCACCGGCGGCGAGCACATCGCCGCCAAGCTCGCCAGACATGTCGGCGAGGGGCTGACCGTCGTGCGCGGCATCGCGCATGGCGTTGACCGCGGTGTTGTGCACCACCCGATACAGCCACGCTTTGAGGTCGCGCACCTCGGCGCCCTCGCGCACCGCGATCCACGTCTTCAGCAGCGCCAGCTGGACGATGTCTTCGGCGCGGGCCTCAGTGAGGCGTAGGCGCCGGCAGTAGCCCAGCAGCTGCTTGCGGTAGCGATGCACAATCGCCTCAAACGCGCGCTCATGCCCCTGGGCGACCAGCGTGAGCAGCCGCTCATCCGACTGAGTCGCCAGCAGACGCGTTGATATTCCTGGACTCATCGCACACCATGGGCGCCCTGGCGGCTCCCAAGGTCCCAGCGACCCCGGCGGCGGCTAGCGCCCGTCCATCCTTACGACACTTTAGACACTTCCCCCCACACCAACTTCACGTAACTCAACGAACATACGTGAAGAGTTCGTCAAATGCGAGATACTCGATCTCCGAGGGGACGTGCGTGAGATGCTGGGATGGCCGAGCCGACGCGCGAGATCACCCCTGGGACGGTTCGGGGCGGCCCGCCAGGATGGGCCGCCCCGAAACCCTGTCCCGCCCCGTGGGGAGGGGCGCCTGGCGCGGAACTCGTCCAGCCGACGGAGGATGGAGCGCCATCGGCAGGCACGAGAGCGGATTTCCGCGCATCTGCCTGGTTGTTTGCCCAGCGGACATCTGTAAGACCCGCGCGCGCGCCAAACTTCACGCGGCCACCGCATCGATCGCGAAGTGCACGGGTTATTGGAGGCGCAAGACCACAGATCGACCGGTGCACGCACGAGGCGCGCCCCGGGGGGAGCCGCCTACGACCGGGAGCTGCGCGGGCCTGGCGAGAGGCAGCGGAGCAGTCGCAACCATCCACTCAAAGGAGGAAAGTCAAATGCGCCCGAGAGGTGTTGTTTTGGCGTGCGCAGTCGCGGTCTCGTCGGCGGTGCTCTTTGCAAGCGGCGCGTCGGCGTTCTTTCATCCCAGCCCCAACGGCCGCTGCCACGTGACGATGCACGTGCCGGCGCGGATTGTGGCGGGAGAATCGGCAACGGTGTTTGGGCAACTGATCTGCCGCAGACACCTCGGCACGGAAGGCAAGGCGGTCAGGCTCTTCCGCCACGTCCCCGGCGTGCCCGGATTTGTGCTGGCGCAGACCACCACCACCGGCGCCGGCGGCGCCTACCAGTTTCAGCTGACCGGCAGCGTGGTGGAAAACGACGGCGTGTGGCACGTGATCGCACGTGGCGCCGAGAGCGCCGACCGGAGGATCCGAGTGGCGCCACAGGTGACCTTCGAAGGACCGCCGGAAGGCACACAGATCTTGACGGGGGTGCCCAACAAAGTGACGTTCACCGGCAAAGTCACGCCGGCCGACATCGGCGCGCGCGTGATCTTGCAGCGCCAAAATGCGCTCACCGGCAACGAATGGCACGCGATTGACATGGGCGTGGTGGAAGCCGGCGGCGGCTACACGATCACCCATACGTTCCTGGTGCCGGGCGACGCCAACCTGCGCGTGTTGGTGCGCAGCCAGGGGCGCAACATCCCCGAAGCGTCCAGCCCGCTCAGCTACGAGATCTCGCAGACGCAAAACAGCGCGCTGACGATCACGGCCAACGCCGACCCGGTCGTGTACGGGCAGTCGGTGACGATCGGCGGCACGCTGGAGGGGGTGAGCACCAGCCAGACGGTAACGCTGCTGGCGCGCACGGCGCATCAGCATGGCTTCGCCCAGGTGACGCAGGTGAGCACCAGCAGCACCGGCGCCTACACGTTCCCGGCACAAACGCCCACCAACAGCACCTACTACAAGGTGCAAAGCGACGGCAAGTTCTCCGCGGTGCTGTTTGAGGGCGTCAAGTATGCGCTCACCGCCGAAGCGTCGCCCACGTCACTGATGGAGGGTCAATTGGTCACGTTCTCCGGCAAGGTGGCGCCCACGCCGCTGCGTCCCGGCCACGTGATCTACTTGGAGCGTCAAAATGCCTCCAGCGCGGGCTTCCACGTGGTGCGCGTCGGTTCGGTAACGCCGGAAGCGACCTTCTCGATCCCCTACCAGGTGTTTGGCGTGGGGAGCGAGGTGTTCCGCGTGTACATCCCGGGTGGGCCCGACAACGGCGGCACGGCCAGTCAGACGTTCACGATCGACGTCAGCCCGGCGCCGGCGGTGGCGCTGAAAGAAGCACCCAACAACTCCTCGACGCCCGCCGAAGGGTCGGTGACCGCCGAAGCGGAAAAGGAAGGCGAAGAACGGGGCGAAACCGAAGCCGGGGAACGGCCACACGGCCATCACCACCGGTAGCGCTGGTTGGAGCCCGAAAAGTAAATACACAACACCCGCCGGCTCCAACCCACGCCCGCGGGGACCACACCGACCACCTCCCACCACACCGAGGCCGCCCGCGAGGGCGGCCTCGGACCGTTAAGCGGCGACCGCCCGCTCCTGCAGGTGGGCGCCGACCTTGCGCTTGACACGCTGCAGCGCGTTGTCGACGGTCTTGGTGTCGCACGCCAACCGCTCCCCCACCTGCTCGTAGGAGCAGCCATCCAGGTAAAGCGACAGCACCCGGCTCTCCAACTCCGACAGCGCAGTGGAGAGGCAGCCCACCAGCGAGCGCAGCTCCTCGGAGGAGATGACCTGGTTGGCGGGGTCGTGCACCGTCGGGCCCGGGAGCACCTGGTCGAGCGTGGGCGCATCCTCGCCCCCGGAGGCGGGGGCGGCCGAGAACGAGACGTACTGGTTGAGCGGCGTGTGCTTGTTGCGCGTGGCCGTCTTGACGGCGGTGATGATCTGCCGCGTGATGCACAGCTCGGCGAAGTTGCGGAAGCTGGACTCGCGGTCGCTGCGGAAGTCGCGAATGGCCTTGTAGAGGCCGACGAGCCCCTCCTGGACGAGATCGTCGGAGTCGCCGCCCGCCAGGAAATAGGAGGAGGCCTTGAGCCGCACGAAGCCGTGGTAGCGACGCACCAGACGGTCGTACGCCCCGCGATCGCCCTGCTTGGCCAGGGCGATCAAGAAGCCATCATCAACCTTGACCTCATGTTGAGGGTTGTGGGAGATACGTGCCACGAGCATGACCTTTCTCGGGCGAGCAGCCCGGATCGCTCAGTGGCGCACACCTCCCCCGGCGCCAACAGCTATGGAATTACAGTTGTGAAGACCAGCGAACTACTATACGGCGGTTGAGACTCAAGCTTAGGTACAGCGTTATAGCGCGGCAGCGTCGCACAGTTATGACGCGTTGTCAAGAGCTTGCTGGCGATTGTGCAAGATCTCGTACAAGATGGCTGCCGTGGCGGCGCTCACGGAGAGCGACTCGATGCGCCCGTGCAGCGGCAGCGCGATCAGCTGGTCGCACATTTTGGCCACGCCCGGACGCAACCCGCGGCCCTCACTCCCCAACACCACCACCACACCGCCACGGTAATCGGGCCGGTAGTAGGGCGTGGGTGCGGAGGCACTGGCGCCATAACACCAGCACCCCGCCCGCTCTGCCGCGCGCAGGAAGTGGGCGATGTTGCGCACGCGCGCCACGCGCAAATGCTCGACCGCGCCGGCGGATGCCTTGCATACTGCCGGCGTCACCTCGGCGGCGCGCCGGTCGGGGATCACCACGCCGGTGGCCCCCGCGCACTCGGCGGTGCGGCAGATGGAGCCAAGGTTCTGCGGGTCTTGCACCTGGTCGAGCGCCACGATCAGGGGATCGGGCTGGGCAAGCAGCTCGTCGGCTGACACGTAGGGATAGCCGCCAACGTCTGCGCAGATTCCCTGGTGGGCGGACGAACCACACATCCGCTCGATCTCCTCGGGCGTGGCGGTGCGCACCACCACCGCCTGCAGCCACGGCAGCCGCGCGGCACCCTCGGTGGCCCACACCTCGCCGACGGTGTGCGCGCGCCGGCCGCGCAGCGCCTCCATCACGGGGTTGCGGCCGTAAAGGATCACGACCTCGGTACCAGCTCCGGGCCATCGGCGCCGTCGCGGATCTCCCACCCGCGCCCCTGGATCTCCTCGCGCAAACGGTCGGCGCGCTGGAAGTCGCGTTCGCGGCGCGCCTGCTCGCGGGCGACCAGCAGCTTCGTGGCTTCGGGGTCGATCGCCTCGACATTGCCGGCGGCCGCCAGCGGCGGCAGATCGCGGAGGCCGAGCACGGAGAGCATCTCGCGCAGGTCGGCGTCGCCCACCTCGCCCTCGGGACGACGGTTGGCCTCGCGCACCCACTCCGACAGCGCGGCGAGTGCCTTGGGGGTGTTGAAGTCGTCGGCCAGCGCGTCGAAGAACGCGTCCCGGTGGCTAGCCATGTCGGCGGGGCTGGGCGCATCGGCGAGGAGGCGGCGAATGGCCTCGCGGATTCCCAACACGCGCTGCTCGGCGTTGGCGAGCTCAGCGTCGGAGAAGGCAAGCGGCTGGCGGTAGTGGCCGCCGATCAGATACATGATCACAGTGGCACGCGCCTGCCCGTCCCAGCCGTGTGGACCACGGTCGCAGCGCTCCAGCACCTCGTGCAGCAACGCGATGTTGCCCACCGACTTGGCCATCTTCTCGCCGGTCAACTGGATCATGCCGTTGTGCATCCACAGCCGCGCCAGCTCCTCCCCGCGCGCCGCGCGCGTTTGCGCGGCCTCGTTCTCGTGGTGGGGAAACACCAGGTCGGAGCCGCCGCCGTGGATGTCGAAGCCGACGCCCAGCAGCGACTCCGCCATCGCCGAGCACTCGATGTGCCAGCCCGGACGGCCGGGCAGCCACTCGGAATACTCCGTCGCGGCCGCAGCGAAATCCCTCGGATCCCACACGGTGTCCTCGCCCTCCTTGTGCGCCTTCCACAGAGCGAAGTCCAGCGGATCGCGCTTGCGATCGGCTCCTTCGATCCCCTCGCCCTGGTCCACGTCGTCGAGGTGGCGGTGGGAGAGCGAGCCATAGGCTGAGTCGGAGCGCACGCTGAAAAACACGTCGCCGCCGCTGGCGTAGGCGTGCTGGGAGTCGATCAGCGCGCAGATGTGATCAACGATCTGCGGCATCATCTCCGACGCCAGCGGCTCGTTGTCGGGGCGGGCAAGGCCGAGCGCGTCGGTGTCAGCGCGATAGCGCGCGGTCATCTCCGCCGCCAGCTCGGCGCTGGGCTTGCCTGCCCGCCGCACCGGGTCTTCGCTAGTGGGGTCGGGGCGCGCGGCGAGGTAGATCTTGTCGTTGACGTCGGTGACGTTCACCACCAGCGTCACCTCATAGCCCTCGTGCTCCAGAAAGCGCTTCAGCAGGCTGAACACCACGAACGGGCGGGCGTTGCCGATGTGGATGCGGCTGTACACGGTTGGCCCGCACGCGTATATCCCCACCCGGCCGGGGTCGCGCGGGCGCAGCGGCAGCAGCTGCCCGGTGCGGGTGTCGTGCAAACGAATGGGGCGCATAACGCGCCAACCCTAGCGGGCCGTGGCGGACGCGAGCGCTCCTCCGCCGGACCACGCCAACCTCCGCCGGTGGACCGACCGGCTGCACCGGCGCCGAGCCTGCATTCAGCGAGCGCTGACGCTGGCCACCGCCAGCGCCGCCACGCCCTCGCCGCGGCCGACGAAGCCGATGCGCTCACCGGTGGTCGCCTTCACATTGACGCGCGTGGCCGGAAGATTGAGCGCACGCGCCAGCTGCTCGCGGATCTCCTGCCGATACGGCCCCAGCCGCGGCGCCTCCATGATGAGCGTGCAGTCGACGTTGTCCACTTCCAATCCGGCGGCGATCACGCTGGTGAGCGCCGTTTCCAACAGCTCCAGCGAGTCTGCGTCGCGGTAGCGCTCGTCGGTGTCGGGGAAGTGCTCGCCAATGTCTCCAAGGCCGGCGGCGCCCAGCAGCGCGTCGATCACCGCATGGGTCAGCACGTCGGCGTCTGAGTGCCCGTCCAAGCCGAGCTCGTGCGGGATCTCCACGCCGCCGATCACCAGCCGCCGGCCCGGCACGAGGCGGTGGCAGTCGTAGCCGATGCCGCTGAAGCTCATCGAACTCCTGGGTGGGTGGGGCTCAAGTCCGCGGGGCTCAATGCCTCCAGCCGGCGCACGCGGCGCTGGAACACGCACAGCTCGTGCACGCCCACACGCTCCAGCAGCTCCAGCGCCTGCTGGTAGTCGGCGCCCACGTCGTCGGGGCGGTGGGCGTCGCTGGAGAGCGCGACCGGAACGCCGGCCTCCACACACATCTCCAGGAATGCCGGAGCCGGGTAGATCTCCCGGGCGCGCTTGCGCAAGCCGGCGGTGGACACCTCCACGGCAATGCCCGACTCGGCGATCGCTTCCACGGCCGGCTCGTAATAGCGGCGCAGGTCGCCTTCGGGGCGCGGGCGGTCGCGACCCCACACCTTCACCAAATCGGGGTGGGCGAGGAGGTCGAACAGGCCGCTGCGCGCGGCCTCCGCCAGCGTTTGAAAGTAGCGCCGCCAGATCTCCTCGGGCGTGCGGGTGGAGTTCCACACGCTGTACTCCTCCATGTCCAGCGCCTCGTCGCGCAGGAAGTGCACGGAGCCGACCACGTAGTCGAAGGGGTGGGCGTCCAGCAGGCTGGCCATGCGGTCCTCGCCGCGGGGAATGAAATCGGCCTCGATGCCCAGCCGCAGATCGGTGTCCTCGCACACGAATCGGCAGTACTCCTCGAGATCATCGTGCGCGAATTCGCGCCACAGCGGGTGCTGCCATACGGCGAGCGCGTCGCGGAAGCGGTACACGTGCTCCGACACGCCCAGCTCGGCGATCCCTCGCTCCTGCGCCACCTCGCGGTAGCGCTCCACGTTGGCGGCGGTGAAGTGCGTGTCGGGCGTGGCGTCCAGCTGGTCGGGCCGCAGGTGGAGGTGGTAGTCGGTGAGCATCGGGGTGCGATTCAAGCAGGATTGCCGTCTACCAAAAGCTCGGCAAGCGCCAGATCGAGCGGCGTGGTGATCTTGAGGTTGTCGCGGGGCGCCTCCACCAGAGCCACGCGGCCTCCCAACCGCTCCACCAGCCACGCGTCGTCGGTCGCCTGTGCCAGCACTTCCCGGGGCACGTCCAGCGCGCGCTCCAGCGTGGCGCGGCGAAACACCTGTGGCGTCTGTACCGCCCACAGTGCGCCGCGGTCGAGGGTTTCCGCTACGAAAACGCGCCTCGCACCCCCCCCCTCATCCTCCCCCTTCTCCCCGCCTTCAACCCCCCGCTTGATCGTGTCGGTGACGGGGGCCGCGGCGATCGCCGCATCCACGCCCTCCGCGCGCGCCACCTCGATCACCTGCTGGGCCAGCGCCGGCGTGAGCAGCGGGCGCGCGGCGTCGTGCACCAGCACCGGGTCGCCTTCGCCGGCGGCGGCCAGCGCGAGGCGCACCGACTCTGAGCGTACCGCGCCGCCCGGCACGCCGATCGTGCCCGCCGGCGCCGCCACGCCGGGGGGAAGCGCCACCACGATCCGCTCGATCGAGGCCACCGCGCGCAGCGCGTCGACGCTCCACTGCAACAGCGGCCTCCCCGCCAACGCGATCAGCGCCTTGGGCGTGTCGGCGCCGAAGCGCTCGCCGCGACCGGCGGCAACGATCAGGGCGACGGTCACGTCAGGGAGGGGCGACTGTCGCGCACGCGGCAGAGGGTCACTGCCGCGTGCGCGAAAGCCCCGCTACTTGGCCGCCGCCAGCTGGCTGGAGGCCGAGTTGGCCAGCAGCTCGTCCAGATACGTTTCGGCCTCGTCCTCGTCCTTGTCCAGCGCGTACATCAGCTCGGAGGCGAGGATCTTCTTGGCGCGCGTATACATCTGCTTCTCGCCGGTCGACAACCCCTTCTCGCTCTCGCGCAGCGCCAAATTGCGCACCACCTCGGCCAGCTCGTAGATGTCGCCCGTCTTGATCTTGTCGCGGTTGTGCTTGAAACGCCGGTTCCAGTTCTTGGGCATGTCCGACACTTCGTCCTGCAGCACATCCAGCACCTTCTTGACGGTTTCCTCGTCGATCACCCTGCGCAGGCCCGCGAGGCCGGCGTTCTCGGTGGGGACCTTCACCGTCATGTCGTTGTGCAGGATCTTGATCGTCAAATACTCGCGACACTCGCCCAGCACTTCCATCTCTTCCTTGCTGAGAACCTTGCCGGCGCCGTGGTGGGGGTACACCACGTGATCCCCCAACTCGAACTCGATGTGCTCGACTTCGCTCACTACGTCGAGGCCCTCGATCAGCTCCTCTTCGATTGTTGCCTGGGGAATGGGAATGACTGTTCTCCTTTGTGATCGAGCCGGCCGTGGGGTCCAGCTCTGTGGCTTGCTTACAACTTCGTGGGGCGTTTACGTCTGCAGATAACGGTCCACGAGGTTGATCTCCTGCAAACGCCGAAGGCCCTCGCGGATCTCCTTGGCGCGGATCTCCCCCACTCCCTCCACCGACTCCAGCTCCGCGTCGGTTGCGGCCAGCAGCTCGTCCAAGCCGCCAAACTCCTTCACGATCTCCGCCACCACCAGCTTCGGCAGCCGCGGGATGCGCCCGAGGATGCGGTGGCCGCGTGGGGCGACCGCGTAGTCGAGCGTGTTCAGCTTGCGGTCATACCCCAGCAGCTCGGCGAGGCAGCCGAAGTCGAGCAAATCCTGGTGGCCGAGGCGCCCGAGCTGGTCGAGCGCCGCCGCAAACGCCTCGTCGGAGTAACCGGCGAGGTAGTCCTGCACCAGCGACGCCTTTTCGGAGGCGGTGCCCACCATCGTCTCCTCCAGCTGCATCTCGATCAGCCGCCCCTCGGTGCCCAGCTCGACGATGTAGCGCTCGATCTCCACCGCCATGCGCGCCGCCAGCTCGGCGCGCTGCAGCACCGTCAGCACGTCGTGCAACGTCACACCGCCCTCAAACTCAAGTGCCGTCAGCCGCGTCGACACCTGGTCGAGGCGGGTGCGGTACTTCTCCAGTGTCGCCAGCGCCTGGTTGGCCTTGGCCAGCACCACGGGGATGTCCTGGAGGATGTACTTGGTGCCGCCCGAGTACAGCGACACCACCTCGCGGCGCTGGGAGATCGCGATCACCAGCGCATCGGTTTGCTTGGAGACGCGCTCCGCCGTGCGGTGGCGGGTGCCGGTCTCCAGCGTGAGGATCGTCGGGTCGGGCATCAGCTGCACGTTGGCCAGCGCGATCTTGGTCGAGTTGGCGTTGAGGATGATCGCCCCATCCATCTTCGCCACCTGGTAGAGCAGCGCCGGCGCGTAGTCGATTTCCAGCTTGATGCCGCCCGAAAAGAGGAAACTGAGCTCCTCGGGGTCGCCGATCACGATCAACCCCCCGGTGCGGGCGTGGAGGATGTTCTCCATCCCTTCCCGCAGCGCGGTTCCCGGCGCCACCATCTCCAGCGCCCTCATCAAGCCTGGCTCCGAGCGTGCTTCGCTATCGAAATCTTCGCCTGACCTTGGAGCCACGACTGGTATTTTACGGTATTACGCCAGATTCGGCGTTTACGCCGCCACCGCCGATCGGGCGCGCGGCCGTTCGCGCGGCAGCGCCTGCGCCAGCGCCTCGCGCAACGTGCCCAGCTCGCGGGCACCCTTGCCGCTGCCCGCGGGGGCCAGCACCGTCGCCAACCCATACCTGGTGGCCTCCTCCACGCGGCGCTCGGGGTGGCCCACCCAGCGCAGCTCGCCCGTGAGGCCCAGCTCGCCGAAGCACGCCAGCGGGGCACCGGGACCGGCGAGCGGCACCCCGCGCCGTGCGCTGGCGACCGCGAGCGCCACCGCCAAATCGCAGCCCGGCTCGTCCACACGCACTCCCCCCACCACGTTGACGAACACGTCGTGGCCGGCGAGGCCCACGCGACCGTGGCGGGTGAGGATCGCCAACACCAGTGCCAAGCGGTTGCGGTCGATGCCCGACGCCACACGGCGCGGTTGCTCGAGCTCCGAGGGGGCCACCAGCGCCTGCACCTCCACCAGCAGCGGGCGCGACCCCTCCATCGCCGCCAGCATCACGCTGCCGGGCGCGCGCGTGGCCTGCGCGACAAACCGCGCGGAGGCATCCAACACCTCCACCAGCCCGCCCTGGCGCATCTCGAACAGGCCCGCCTCGTTGGTCGAGCCGAAGCGGTTCTTCAGCGCGCGCAGCTCGCGGTAGGGGCGCTCGCGCTCGCCCTCGAACTGCAGCACGCAGTCCACCAAGTGCTCCAGCACGCGCGGGCCCGCCAGGGCGCCGTCCTTGGTGACGTGGCCCACCAGGATCGTCGCGATCCCGCGCGTCTTCGCGAGCTCCATCACCCGCACCGCCACCTCGCGCACCTGACCCACCGAGCCGGGGGCGCCCGACAGCTCCGCGGCGTGCAGCGTCTGCACCGAGTCGATCACGCACGCCTCGGGGGCGTGCGACTCCAGCACGCCCAGCACCGCGTCGAGGTCGGTCTCGGCGACGATCGGCACCGCCAGCGCACCGGAACCCAACCGCTCCGCGCGCAGCCGCACCTGCTCGGGCGACTCCTCGGCGCTCACGTACAGCGTACGCCGGCCGCCTGCCGCGAGGTGGCCGAGCACCATGTTGGTGAGCGTCGACTTGCCGATCCCGGGGGCGCCGCCCAGCAGCACCAGCGCGCCCGGCACGAGGCCGCCGCCGAGCACGCGGTCCAGCTCGCCGATGCCGGTGGACAGGCGCGCCAGGGGTTCCGCGCCGACCTCCGCCAGCGGCCGCGGCGGGGACGTCCCACCGGCCGAGCGGCCCGCGCGCGCACTGCGGGCGCGGCGCCCCCCTTCAGCGCTCAACGCCGCCGGCAGGCGCTCCTCCACGAGCGTGTTCCATGCCTCGCAGCCAGGGCACTGGCCATACCAGCGGGCCGACTGAAAGCCGCATTGCGAGCACACGTGAACGGATTGCGCGCGAGCCACCATCGAAGGGTAGGGGGCGATGGGGACGTGTTCTCTTTGCGCATGCCAACCAGCACTCGACAACAGATATGTTGTCGCGCTTTGGTTGGCATGCGCGCAAAGCATGTACGCAACACGACACCCACCAACTGATCGGCGTCCCAAAGAGTGCCAACACCCAGCGCCCACCCGCAGGTTGGCGCCCGAAAAGAGTGTGCGAGCCCTACTCCCCGCCGTCGGCGGGCAGCTCGGGCGCGGCGTCGTGGTCGTCGCCCTCGCCGTCAGGCAGGGCATCGCCGGAGGGCAGCTCTCCCGCCTCCGGCTCGCCACCACCGCCGCCGGCGGCTCCCGCGCCGACGCCGACTGGCGTCTTCTGCTTCTTGGGCTTGACGATCGTCAGTTTCACCTCGCCATCTTCGCCCTCCGCGGGCGGGTTGACGACGACGGTGGCGCCGGGGGTGACCTGCTCGCGCAGCACGAAGTCGGCCAGCGGGTCCTCGATGTAGCGTTGGATCGCGCGACGCAGCGGGCGGGCGCCCATCGCGGGATCCCAGCCCTTCTCCACCAGCATTTCCTTGGCCGGGTCGGTCAGCTCCAGCTGCAGCTCGCGTTCGGCCATCGTCTCGCGGATGCGCAGCAGCAGCAGCTCGACGATCTGCCTGATTTCCTCCTTGCCCAGCTTGTGGAAGACAATCACGTCGTCGATGCGGTTGAGGAACTCGGGACGGAAAGCTTTCTTCAGCTCGCCCATGATCCGGTTCTTCATGTCGTCGTAGGTGATTCCCGTCTCGTCGTCGCTCACCGCGAAGCCCAGCGGCGTGTTGCGCGCGATCTCCTGGGCGCCGATGTTGGAGGTCATGATCACGATCGCGTGGCGGAAGTCCACGGTGCGGCCCTGCGCGTCGGTGAGCCGGCCGTCCTCGAGGATCTGCAGGAGGATGTTGAACACGTCGGGGTGGGCCTTCTCGATCTCGTCCAGCAGCAGCACGCAGTAGGGCTTGCGCCTAACCGCCTCGGTCAGCTGGCCGCCCTCGTCGTAGCCGATGTAGCCGGGAGGCGAGCCCACCAAACGCGATACGGCGTGCTTCTCCATGTACTCCGACATGTCGATCCTTACCATCGCGTCCTCGTCGCCGAACAAAAACTCGGCCAGTGTGCGCGCCAGCTCGGTCTTGCCCACGCCTGAAGGACCGAGGAAGATGAACGAGCCGGTTGGGCGCTTGGGATCCTTGAGGCCCGCGCGGCTGCGGCGGATCGCCTTGGAGATCACCTCGATCGCCGGGTGCTGGCCGATCACGCGCTTGTGCAGTTCCTCCTCCATCCGCATCAGCTTCTGCGTCTCGGCCTCGGTCAGCTTGAACACGGGGATGCCGGTCCACATCGAGACGATTTCGGCGATCTCCTCCTCGCCGATCGACGGCCGCTCAGCCGACTCGCCCGCTTCCCACTCTTCCTCCAGCTCGCGCTTGCGGTTGGTCAGCTTGCGCTCCTGGTCGCGCAGCGCCGCGGCCTTCTCGAACTCCTGCGCCTCGATCGCGGCCTCCTTGTCGCGCCGCGTGCTCTCGATTTCCTCCTCCAGCTCGCGGTTGGCGGGCGGCGAGGTCATCGACTTGATCCGCATCCGCGACGCCGCCTCGTCGATCAGGTCGATCGCCTTGTCGGGCAGGAACCGGTCGGAGATGTAGCGGTCGGCCAGTTCGGCGGCGGCACGCAGCGCGTCGTCGGTGATCTGCACCTTGTGGTGCTGCTCGTAGCGGTCGCGCAGACCCTGCAGGATCTCCACTGTCTGGTCGATCGACGGCTCCTCCACGCGGATCTGCTGGAAGCGGCGCTCCAGCGCCGAGTCGCGCTCCAGGTACTTGCGGTACTCGTCCAGCGTGGTGGCACCGATCGTCTGCAGCTCGCCGCGCGCCAATGCCGGCTTGAGGATCGAGGCGGCGTCGATCGCGCCCTCGGCCGCGCCGGCGCCGACGAGGTTGTGGAGCTCGTCGATAAACAGGATGATGTCGCCGCGCTGGGTGATCTCCTTCATCACCTTCTTCAAGCGCTCCTCAAACTCCCCGCGGTACTTGGAGCCGGCCACCAGGGCGGCCAGGTCGAGCGTGTAGATCTGCTTGTTCTTCAGCAGCTCCGGCACGTCGGCGTTGGTGATCCGTTGCGCCAGACCCTCCACCACGGCGGTCTTGCCGACGCCCGGCGCGCCGATCAGCACCGGGTTGTTCTTGGTGCGCCGCGAGAGGATCTGCATGATCCGCTCGATCTCCGTCTCGCGCCCCACGCACGGGTCGAGCTTGCCTTCGGCGGCCAGCTTCGTCAGGTTGCGCCCGAACTGGTCGAGCAGCTTCGAAGACTTCTTGCCTTCCGCGCCGCCCCCCGCGCCCGCGCCCGCCCCGGCGCCGGGCGCACCGGCGCCCTGCCCCTGGCGGCGCCCGGAGGGGCCGGACAGCATCCGGATCACCTCGTTGCGGATCTTCTCCGAGTCGGCGTCGAAGTCGAGCAGGATGCGCGCTGCCACGCCCTCGTTCTCGCGCACGAGTCCCAGCAGGATGTGCTCGGTGCCGATGTAGTTGTGGCCCAGCGACAGCGCCTCGCGCAGCGCCAGCTCCAGCACCTTCTTGGCACGGGGCGTAAACGGGATCTGCCCAGAGGTGACCTCCTCGCCGGAGCCCACGATCCGCACCACCTGGGCGCGCACGCGCTCGACGGTGATGTCGAGGCTCTCCAGCACTCTCGCCGCCAGCCCCTCCTCCTCGCGCAGCAGCCCCAGAAGGATGTGCTCGGTGCCGATGTAATTGTGCTTGAGCGTGCGCGCCTCTTCCTGCGCAAGAACGACCACCTGCCGGGCCCGTTCTGTGAATCGCTCGAACATGATGCTGGTGCGCCTCTCCGTTGTGTGTCGGTGTCGGGGACGGCCACCTGGTGGGTGGTGCCCCATCTATCCTCTTCGTCGCTGTCAGCTCGAAAGATGAGCCCCCGGGTATCACGCCGCCGTAGCCACAGTCTACCAACGCCCCCCGCGACCATCCACCGGCAAGCGACCGCCAAGCTTCATTCGGCGAGCCGCGGATCGGCGCTCAGGGGTCTCTACGGATCCGTCTCCAGGCGCGGTCGCCGCGACGATCGCGGTCCACGAGCGCATCACCGTGCACCGATCCGCCCAACGATCGTGGCTACGAGCGCATCGCCGGGAACAGCACCACCTCGCGGATCGAGTCCTGGCCGGTGAGCAGCATCACGAGCCGGTCGATTCCGAGCCCGACGCCGCCCGTCGGTGGCATGCCCTGCTCGAGCGCCTGCACGAAGGCCTCGTCGTAGGGCATCGTCTCGGCGTCGCCGTCGGTCAGCGTGTCGATCCGGTCTTGCTCGCGGAAGCGCGTGCGCTGCTCGTCAGGGTCGATCAGCTCGCTGAAGCCGTTGGCGATCTCCATCCCTCCCGCGAACGCCTCGAAGCGCTCCACGATCGTAGGATCGTCGGATCGCTCGCGCGCCAGCGGCGAGAGCTCCTTGGGGTAGTCGACGACGAACGTCGGCTGCTTCAGGTTGGGCTCGACACACTTGGAGAGCAGGTCGTCGGCCATTTGAAACCAGGCGAAACCCTCCGTCTTCAGATCGAGGCCGACTCGTCCGATCTGAGCGGCCAACGCCTCGGCGGTGGTGTTCTCGGCCAGGTCGATCCCCGACGCCTCCCTGATCGCGTCGACGAAGCCGACCCGCTTCCACGACGCGGAGAAGTCCAGCTCGCCGGCATACCCGCTGGCCCCCGCGGCCGCGCGCACGATCGCTTCGGTGCGCGCCATCGCGCCCTCGTAGTCGGCGTAGGCCTCATACCACTCGACCATCGTGAACTCCGGGTTGTGCTTGTGCGAGACGCCCTCGTTGCGAAAGTCCTTGCCGAGCTCGTACACCCGCTCCAGACCGCCCACGATCAGCCGCTTGAGGTAGAGCTCGGTGGCGATCCGCAGGTACAGGTCGCGGTCGAGCGCGTTGTGGTGGGTCGTGAACGGGCGCGCCAGCGCACCGCCGTAGAGCGGCTGCAGCACCGGCGTCTCGACCTCGATGAAGCCGGCGGCGTCGAGCGAGGCGCGTACCGAGGAGATGACTCGCGCGCGGTCGATGAACAGCCGGCGCGTGTCCTCGCTCGCGATCAGGTCGAGCTCCCTGTGGCGGTAGCGCGTCTCCACGTCGCTCAGGCCGTGGTGCTTGTCCGGAGGGGGACGCAAGGCCTTGGCGAGGATCGCAAAGCTCTCGACGCGCAGC
>DATMLP010000027.1:0-2589 GCA_035570415.1 Solirubrobacteraceae bacterium
AGTTTCCCCGCAGCATTCTCGGTGTCGATCGTCTCGGGCGCGCCCGCAGGCGCGCTCCCGGTGGTCGCCTCCACCGACGCGTCGCTCCAGGCACAAACGATCGCGGACATAGGGCCGCCGGTTCTGAGCCCCTGTATCGGAAACAACAGCGGCCTCCCCACATGCAGCCCCGCGGCCGCAGGAAACAGTGCGGCGCTGGCGGCCTTTGACCTGTCTCGCTGGTGGAATGCGCTCTCGGGACTGCTGCCCTATCCCGTCAGCGCCACCATCACCTGTCCGGCCACACCCGTGGGTAATCCTGCGCCCACCAGCTGCACGGTGCAGATCCAATGGATCGAGAAGGCGGTCGCGATGAACACGACCGAGGCGCAGGTGGAGCAAGCCGCGCACGACACCGCGACCACTGGCGCCAGCACGGCCGAGCAACCGATCTTTACCCTGTACGTCGAGCCATGAGCACACACGCCAAGACAAGCATGCGCCCCGCGCGCGACGCGCGCGGCTTTACCCTGGTGGAGCTGATGGTCACCGTGGCCATCGCCCTCTTCCTGCTCGGCGGGCTTCTCACGATCGTGCAGACCGTGCGCCGGGCCAGTCTCAGTCAGCAGGGGCTCGCGCAGCTGCAGGACGAGCAGCGCTTCGCCCTGACCGTGATCACGGACGCGGTCCAGTCCGGCGGCTACTTCGCCAATCCGCTAACGGACACGATCGGCAACTTCGGTGCGGCTCCGAATCCTGCGCCGACGACGGCGACGGCGGCTTTCCTGGCCGGCTCAGCGTTTACCGGGTTTCACACGGTGGGCGCGGCCGACACTGCCGCGCAGGACACCCTCGCCACACGTTTCATGGTCTCGCCCGGGCACGGCCCGATCCTCTGCGATGGCACGGACAGCTCGCAGGTGGGGGCGCCCGTCACGTACACGATTGCTTTCTTCGTGGCCGCCACTGCGGCCGGCAACCAGCTGCTGTGCTCGGTCAATGGTGGCGCCCCGGTGGCGCTCATCACGGGCGTGACGGCGATGGCGGTCTATTACGGTGTGAAGCGCGATCTGACCTTCGCCGATTACAACGTGGACACCTACGTCACCTGGGACCAGATGCTGGCACCGGGCGATATGCAGAGCGTCAGCGCGGTGCGAGTCGTACTGACCTTCGCGAACCCGCTGTTCGTACCGGGGCAGGTGAACCCGCCGGCCACGATTACGATGGAGCGCGTCATCGAGGTGATGGCACGCGCGGGGTTGCACACATGAGCCGCGAGCGCATGGCAGTGGGCAATCAGCGCGGCGTGGCACTCGTCACGAGCATCTTGCTGCTCCTCATCATCACCATTCTGGCGCTGAGCATGTTTCGCAGTTTCGGCACCCAGGAGCGCATCGCCGGCAACCTGCGCGAGAAAGAACGCGCCTTGCATGCCGCCGACAGTGCGCAGCAGTACGCGGAATGGTGGCTGCTGCAGGGTAACAACACCGCCGCGGGTGCGATCTTCTGTGCCGCCTCGGTGGTGGCGACCCCCACGCAGGGACAGATCTGCACCACGACCCCGACGCCTGCCGGCACTCCCATCACGACGCTTCCTCTTCCCTGGCCGGTGCAGGTTACCTATACGCCCCAGGGCATGGTGCTCCTCGGGCAGCCCGCCCAGGTGAACAACCCGCCCTACTTTAATACCCCCGCTTTCTGGATCACCGATCTGGGTATCGCGGCGGATGCGGCGGGCGAGGCGTATCAGATCGATGCTTACGGATTTGGCAGTGCGGCCAACACGGTCGCGATTGTTGAAAGTGTCTACGAGGTCCAACAGGGCGTCGTCAACAGAGGTGGTTTGTGATGAACCGCAATAGCTTTTCTATCCTACTCGCCGCGATCGTGGCGCTCGCCGCCCCCTTCGCCGTCGAGGCGCAATCCTCCGTTCAAGAGGATTTCACCAAGGCGAGCACGCTCAACCCCTGGTACTTCTTCAACGGCGCGTGTCTCACGGCCGGAAGCGCGACGGGCGTGGAGCCCACCGCCGGGGCTGGCCAGTTGCCCGGCTGCACCACCATCGCCGCGAGCTACTACAACAAGAGCTCAGGCGAAGTGCTGGTGGGCGGCAATAGCGGCACCTTCCCCGATCCGAGCGGCAAGGGTGCGCTGCGCTTCACCAACGGTTCCCCCTACGGTTTCAGCGAGAACGGCGGCATCGTATCGACGACGCCGTTCCCCACCGGCCAGGGCGTCTCCATCACCTTTAAGACCGTGACCTATCTTGGTAACTCAGGCGGCGGTGGCGCGGACGGTGCGGACGGCATCAGTTTCTTCCTCATGGACGCGAGCAAGCTCAATACCGCCACCATCACCGGCCAGGCGGCCGGGGACGGCAACGGGCTTGGGGCCTGGGGCGGTAGCTTGGGTTACAGCTGCTCGAACTCGAACTCGCCTTACAACGGTTTGAACGGCGGCTACCTCGGGGTCGGCATCGACGAGTACGGCAACTTCCTCAACGGCGTGACCAACACGCTCGGCGAGGCCGGGACGACCGCCACGGGGGACAACACCGCGACCGGCGGCGGCTATCAGCCCGGACGCATCGGCCTGCGCGGCGCAGGC
>DATMLP010000028.1:0-2058 GCA_035570415.1 Solirubrobacteraceae bacterium
CCACAACGATACGCCGCGCACCGGGCGGCACACGCACATGATTCTCACCCGTGGCGGGGGTGCCACTGCGCGTCGCGACCACGCGGCCGCCGGGCGGCCACTCAGCGCTGTGCAGATACGCCGACAACAGATAGTTGAAGGCGAGCGGTTTGCCGACCGCGGGCGTCTCGGTCGGCACCCAGTAGGCGACCACGTTGTCGTGGATCTCCTCATCGCTCGGGATCTCCACCAACTCGACGCCACCCTTGCCCCACGCCCCGAGCGGTTGCACCCAGTAGCTCGGACGCAGCTCGTACTGCGACTCGAGATCGCCGAATTGCCGCGGATCGCGTTGGCGTTGGATGAGGCCGAAGCCGCGCGGGTTCTCGTCCATGAAGCGATTCACGCGCAGCTCACGCGGATTGGTGAGCGGGCGCCACAGCCACTGTCCCTGGCCGGTCTGAGCAAGCAGGCCATCGCTGTCGTGTACCTCGGGACGGTAGTCATCGAAGCGCCGGCCGGAGGCGTCCGCACCGTAGAGAAACATGGAGGTGAGGGGCGCGATTCCCAGCTTTGCGATCGGATGACGCAGATACAGCGTGCAGTGCACCTCGATGAGCGTGATAGCACCAGGCTGGACTGCGAATTGATACGCCCCCACCACGCTCCTGCTGTCGAGCAGCGCGTAGATGGTGAGCCTGCGATCGCCGGGTCGCGGGCGCACCAGCCAGAAATCGGTGAACGTCGGAAACTCCTCGCCCGACTGCTCGCCGGTGTCGATCGCGAGCCCGCGGGCGGAGGCGCCATAGTGCTCGTTGCGACCCAGCACACGAAAATAGGAGGCACCCAGAAAGGACAGCAGCTCGTCCTTGTACGCCGGGGTCTGTAGCGGGTAGTGCACGCGAAAGCCCGCGTAGCCGAGGCTCGCCGGCGCCGGCGGCGCCTTCTGCAGCGCGCCGTAGGTGTAAAACGCCGGGTTGTAGGTAAGTGGCGTGACGCCTTCGGGACTGACCTCGAAGAGGTTGACCCGTTCCCTGTTGTGGTAGCCGCGGTGAAAGAATTGGACCTCGAACAGTGACTGCCCGCGCCACAGGGCGCTCGCCGTACGAAAGCGGATGTCGCGATATTGCTCGAAAGTCAGGTTCGCCAGTGTCTGCGGCAGCGTGTCGGCGGCCGGGCGGAACTCGCGCTTGGCGCGCTCCTGGGCGACTTTGCGTACCTCCTCGAAACCGAACGGCCGCGGCGCGGCGGTGGCGGCGGTGGCGGCGGGCGCCGTGGCGCGCGCGGCGGGCTTGGGCGGCGCAGCCGGGGGCGCCTCCGCAGGTGCGGCCAGTGCTGCGAGCGCAACTAACGCGGCGGCGATCACCGGTGTCTCCGGCCGCTAGGGGTTGCCAGCAAGTGCGCGGAGCGCATCAGCTGCGTCCTTCGTCGGGACGAAACTGATAAAGCCAGGTCTCCGAGAGTGTGCGCTCGCCGAGTCTCAGAAAGAGCCGCAGATCCACGACCTCGCGCGACTGGGGCGTGAAATCAAACTGCGCCCGCCAGTGTCCGGCAACGCCATCCGGAACGGCTTCAGCAAAAACGTAGGAGAAGCGGCCGGTTGCCGCCGACAGCACCGGTTCGGGGATGACCCCAAAGGGCAGCTGCGCGAGCGGGCCGCCGATGAACTCCACCATAAACTTCTGTACACCGGCCGGTCGTGGTTGTCCGGGCTGGCCGCCGCGGCCGAGCCGTGTGGCAACACAGCGCGCCAGCGCACTCGGGTGCGGCTCGTCCGCGGCCCAGTACAGCCGGTAACGCAGCGTGTATTTCGCGCCCGCTTTCGCCGGCTGGCGGGGGACCCACATGGCAACGATGTTGTCGTGAATTTCATCGTCGGTGGGATTCTCGATCAGCTGCACCGCGCCGTCGCCCCATTCCCCGAGCGGCTCGACCCAAAGGCTCGGCCGCCGTTCGTAGTGCACGCCATCGAGATAGTGGTCGAACTCGCGGTCGCGCTGCAGCAAGCCGAAGCCGCGCGGGTTGCGGTCGGCGAAGGCGGAGGCCCTGGTATGCAGCGGGTTGCTCAGGGGACGCCAG
>DATMLP010000029.1:0-124761 GCA_035570415.1 Solirubrobacteraceae bacterium
GATCCCCGCCCAGCTGCGCCCGTCGGTGGAGACGGACAGGCCGCGGGCCTCGATGGCGGCGACCAGGGCCTCGCGCGAGCGCTCCGCGAGGACGTCGATGGCGGTCTGCTCGGCGATCGCCTCAGCCAGGGTGACGCGCCGCCAGGGAGCGGCGAAATCGACCGCCGGCGCCGCCACGGCCGCGGCCGCGGCCGCCACGACCGCCTCCAGGCGCGCCGCCGCGTCCTCGTAGTCGGCGTAGGCCTCGTACCACTCGACCATCGTGAACTCGGGGTTGTGCTTGGGCGAGAGGCCCTCGTTGCGGAAGTCCTTGCCGAGCTCGTAGACGCGCTCGAGGCCACCGACGATGGCGCGCTTGAGGTAGAGCTCGGTGGCGATCCGCAGGTAGAGGTCGCGGTCGAGCGCGTTGTGGTGGGTGATGAACGGGCGCGCCATCGCGCCACCGTAGAGCGGCTGGAGCACGGGCGTCTCGACCTCGATGAAGCCGTCGCCGTCGAGCTCTGCCCGAATCGCCGAGACGATGCGCGCGCGATCGATGAACAGCCGACGGGAGTCAACGCTGGCGATCAGGTCCAGTTCGCGATGGCGGTAGCGGGTCTCCACGTCGGCCAGGCCGTGATGCTTGTCGGGCGGCGGGCGCAGCGCCTTGGCGAGCACCTGGAAGCTTTCGACGCGCAGCGAGACCTCGCCGTGACGGCTGCGCATCGCCGCGCCGTCGACGCCGATCAGGTCGCCGAGGTCGAGCGAGGCGATCAGCTTCAGGCGCTCCTCGCCGAGCACGTCCAGGCGCGCGTGTAGCTGGATCTTGCCGCTGCGGTCGACGAGGTCGAGGAAGGCGGCCTTGCCCGATCCGCGCCGCCCCGCCAGCCGCCCGGCGACGCGGTGGCGCTCGTCTGTTTCCTCGCCCGCCCGCAGGTGCTCGTAAGCCGCGAGCACCTGTGCGACCGGCTCGACGCCCGGAAAGGAGTGCGGGAAGGCGCTTGGGTCGGATGCGGCGATGTGTTGCCCCTTCGCGCGCCGCTCGGCGATCAGCTCGGGCAGGCCGTGCCGCTGGCCAGTCGCGGGCTCGCCATCGGCCCCGGCAGACTCCTGGCGGCCTTCCGCCGGCTCGCGCCGGCCCTCCTGGGGCTCGTCGGTCCCGCGCATGCGGGCAGGCTACTTGAGGCCGACGTCGATCTTCGTGATCTTCAGCTTGCGCGCCGGGCCGCGCGGCACCTGCACGGCGACCGTGTCACCGCGCCTGTGGCCCAGCAGCGCGCGGCCGACTGGCGACTCGTTGGAGAGCTTGCTCTCCTCCGGCTTGGCCTCGGCGGAGCCCACGATTGTGTACTTCACCGACTTGCCGGTCTTTTCGTCTTTGACGTGCACCACCGAGCCCACCTGCACCACGTCGGTGGACAGCTCGGCGGAGTCGATCACCGTCGCCAGCCGCAGCTTCTCCTGGAGCTGGGCGATCTTGCTCTCCAGCATCGCCTGCTCGTTCTTGGCGTCGTCGTACTCGGAGTTCTCGGAGATGTCTCCGAACTCGCGCGCCTCCTTGATCCGCTCGGCCACCTCGCGGCGGCGCGCGGTGGACAGCAGCTCCAGCTCGTCTCTGAGCTTCTCCAGTCCTTCAGGGGTGAGGATGACGTCCTTCGGCACGATTCCCTCGCTCGCAGTTGGCTGCGTCGATTACGAACGAAACCCGCCGGATTTACGGGCTCGCCCGGATGCTCGGGCGAGACGATCCGCGCCTCGGCGGGCTGCAGCGAGCGCAGCAGTATAGCGACGGGCACGCCGCCCGCGGATGCGGGATACAAATTTCACGAGCCCAACCAAAGCGGCTGGTTGGGGCGCGAAAAAAGACTCGATCGCGCCGGCGGCAGACCGACCGTGACGGCTGCGGGCGTCAGGCCGCAAGCGCGGCCGGGCGGGCGGGCAGCCCCAGCAGGCGTCGCGCCTCGGCGACGTCGGCGCTCGCCTGCAACTGCTGTTGCAACTCGACCAGCCGGGTGCGATCGAGGTCCAGCCGGGGGAGGTACCAGGGGTAGAACTTGCGCAGATATCGCCCCGCGCGCTCCTCGCCGAGATGCTCCACAGCTCGGTCGATCACCCACTCGAGCTCCTCGCGCACCTCCGCCGGTGCGGGCTGCGCCTCGCGGCCGCCCACCAGCTCCTCGAACAGCCACGGGTTGCCCAGGCAGCCACGGGCCAGCATCACGGCGGCCACGCCGGTGCGTGCGAACGCGGCGCGAATACCCTCCGCGTCGTTCATGCCGCCCGTGAGGATCACCGGCGCCGGCAGCGTTTCGGCGAGGCGCGCGGCCAGCGCATAGTCGGGTGTCCCCTTGTGGTGCACCGCCGCCGAGCGCGGGTGGAAGCCGATCGCGGCCACACCCGCGTCCGCCACCAGGCGTTGAGCGAGCTCGAAGCCGGAATTGTCTCCCGGGCGCTGGCCGGAGCGAAGCTTCACGGTGACTGGAACCCGCCCGCCCCGCGGCGCGGAGGCGCCTTCGGCGGCGCCCTGCACCGCGGCGCGCGCCACCGCCACCGCACGCGCCGGATCGGACAGCAGCGCCGCGCCGGCGCCGGTCTTGCACACCTTCGGCACGGGACAGCCCATGTTCAGATCGATCGCGTCGGCCCCGCCGGCGGCGACGGTGGCCGCCGCCGAGCGCATCACCTCGGGGTCGCTGCCGAACAGCTGGATCGAGGTGGGCGCAACCGGGAGCCCGGCGCCGCCGCACGCGTCATCGCCCGAGATCGATCGGCGGACCAGGTCCGCCGCGTGCGCGCGCTCCTCGGGATGGATGCACAGCAGCTCGCGCATCGTGCGCTCGTTGCGGTAGTGGATCGCGTGGCTGGATACCATCTCCGACACCGCCATGCCCGCGCCGTAACGCTTGGCCTGCAGGCGCACAAACCAGTTGCCGATCCCCGCCAACGGCGCCAGCAGCACACGGTTGGGGATGCGCAGGGCGCCCAGCTGCCACGGGTCGGTCAGTCGGGAGGAGGGCATGCGCCCATTATTAGACGCCGCCTTCCTCCGGGGACGGCTCCCAGCCGTGCAGCGGGTGACCTGGCAGGCCGCACAGCCGGACGATCGCGTCGTGACCGTTGTCGACACACGTGCGTATGCCATACCGATACGTGATCGCGGTGAGCACACCCGTCAACCCCGCGGGCCTGGTGTTGTCGGGGTTGTCGCTGCCGGGAGCCACGCCGATCCCTTGCAGCTGCCGGCCGCGCCGCGCGGCGCTGACCACCAGGTAAGCGCCCGGTCCGCGGAGCACCGAGCGTGTGACGGAGCCGTGCACCGACGGGTAGGAGATCGCCAGCGCATGCGGACCCAGCAGCCCGAACGAGATCAGACGCCGATCGCCGCGCGGCAGCACGTCTGCGGGCGGATCGCTCAGCGCGTTACGGTCCAAACCGGCGATTTCGCCAGCAAATGTTTCGTCGGACGCCACGCACTCTGCGTTCTCGACCGTTTCCGGCACACCCAGCCTGGGCAGGACGTCGGCCGAGATCGGGTGGCGCCGGCCGTCGTCGGCGAACGCGCCGTCGATCCCGAGTTGCACGAGTCGGCCGTCGGCGACGCGCCCGATCTGAAGACACACGAGACCGCTGGTGGTGTGCACCAGCCGCATCCCCCACGGCAGCCCTCCCTGCGGGTCGGGGACACGCGGGGGGAGCAGGCGGCTGGAGGCCGCCACAAGCGTGTTGGCGGCGTCTTCCCCGGCCTCGGAGGTGACGCTTCCGACTTCCCCGCCGACCCCCTCACCCGCATTCCCACCGGCGGCAGGCGAGCCTTCCGCCGGCGACCGCGGCCCCCACCCGCCGAGCGTGGCCGCCACCACGGTCGCCCCGGCAGCCACAACCAGCGTCAACGCCAACCGCCCGCGCAGGCTCCGCCTGCGCGGGGTGACTGGTGTGGGTGGCGTGGGCCCTCGGGGTTCGGCACGGTTCATGCGTCTGGCCCGACCACCTCATCCTTCGTTCTGCACGTGCGCACCGGGGTGTTCGCCCAACTGCAGCAGCGCTTCGTTCTGCGCAGTGGACCCAAGCTCCTGGTATTCGCTGTAGCGCTCCTTCGATACCTGCAGTTCCGGGGTGCCGTGTTCGTCGACCACGCCCTCTTCCACGAATTCCAGTGGCACAAAGGTGCTCGCGTCCACCACAACCTCGGGGTTGGGGAGCTGCCTCCCGTTCAGCGCAGGCATGGGAGCGCTCGGGTGGACTTCCAGCTGCCACACCGCGTGTCCGTCGAGGGTCGTCTTCCCCGCGACCGTCAGCTCGCCCTTGGCGTACAGCCCGCGCAACACTTCCACCGGCGAGCGTTCGGTCATGTCAACCCCGGCGGGCGCGCTCTGCTTGATCACGTCCGGCTGCCATTGCGACCATTGCAGCAGCTTCAGCGGCGCGGTGTCCAGCGCACTTTCGCTCACTTCGCCTTCGGGGTCAGTCATCACTATTCGCATCCGCCGCGGCTTCTGCGCGGTCCACAGCTGCTCGTGCATCGTCGTGGCGGCCTGGCCGCCGACCGTGCGTTCGGTGATCGTCGTCATGTGCAGTACGCCGGCACCCGGCGTGAGCGCCCGGTACATGGCCGCCGCCACGTCGAACGTCCCGCCGCCGCCGGGGATGGCGCTCAGCACGAGGCCGCCCAACGCGATGCCGCACGCCGCCGCGCCCGCGAACGCCAGCGGACGGCGCAGGCGCGCGTGGCGCGGCACCGGCGCGATTTCCGTGTGGATGGGGTCATGCAGCGAACGCACCGACTCGTCCAGCTGTTCCAGTAGCGGCGCGATCGGTGGCGGGCCGGGCTCCTCGGGCAGTGGATTCAGGTGACGCAGCCGCTCGATTACAGGGGTGTCGTTCATCGTGCCTCCAGTGGGTTGGTGATGTCGGGGGTGGTCGCACTAGGGTTCGTGAGCGCCTGCCGCAACCGCCGCTTGGCACGGTGCAGGCGCACGCCGAACGTGCTCTCCCGCACGCCCAGCACACGCGCCGCCTCGCGGTGGCTGAGCTCCTCCCACGCGATCAGCAGCAGCGCTTCGCGATCGCTCTCGCGCAGGCTGCGCAGCGCGTCCATCACCTGCCGCGCGGCCGGCTCCAGTGTCAGCGGTTGCTCCGCGGCGGGAGCGTGCTCGGGGCGCGTGCGGATGTCGTGCTCCAAACGGCTCTGCACCGCGTGCTGGCGCGCGGAGCTGCGACGCGCGTTGGCCAGCACCCTGCGCGCCACTCCCAGCAGCCACACGCGCGCGTCCGCGGGGATGTCGTCAAGGCGCCTCCAGGCGATCAAAAACACCTCGGCGACCACGTCGTCCGCCTGGACGGGGGTGGTGCGGCGCATCGCATAGCCGCGCACCGCGCCGGCGTGGGCGGCGTAGAGAGCTTCGAAGTGCTGACGGGCGCTCACGGACAGTTAGTGTCCGGTGGGCCGGGATTCCTTACACGCCGCTTCGGCGCGCGCGGGTCAGACGCGATTGCGCTCGTAAATCAGCCTCAGCCCCGTCAAGGTCAGCAGATCGTCCACCGCTTCGATCGTAGTCGCATACGGCACGATCGCGTGCGCGAGGCCGCCGGTGGCGATCGTCTTCGTGGCCGGCCCCAGCTCCTCGCGCAAACGGGTGACGATCGCGTCCACCTGGCCGGCCGTTCCGTACAGGATCCCCGAGCGGATCGCGTCGATCGTGGTCTTGCCGATCAGCGCCCGCGGGGGCACGGTCACGTCCACCTTCGGCAGCGCCGCCGCGCGCTCGGTGAGCGCCTCCAGCGAGATCTCCACGCCCGGTGAGATGATCCCGCCGAGGTACTCGCCGTCGGCCGACACCGGGTCGTAGGTGATGGCGGTGCCGAAGTCCACCACCACGCACGGGCCGCCCAGGCGCGCGTGCGCGGCCACGGCGTTCACCAGGCGATCCGGGCCGATCTCGCGCGGGTTGTCGTAACGGATCGGCATCCCCGTCTTCACGCCCGGCCCCACCGCCAGCATCGTGTGGCCGAGGTAGCGCTCCGCCACCTCGCACCATTCCGGCCCCAGCACGGGCACCGTCGAGGAGACGATCGACGCGTCGATCTCCTTCAGCGACATCTGGCGCAGCTCCAGCAGGTTGCGCAGCGCCGCGCCCAGCTGGTCGGAGGTCGACTGGCGCACGGTCGCAAACCGCCAGTGCTCGGTCAGGCGATCGTCGCAGAACGTGCCGAAATGGGTTTGGGTGTTGCCTACGTCGACAGCCAGCAGCATTCGGGGAGAGTATCCCGTCGGCCCACGGTCCTCTGCCGCTCTCCTTCCTATATCCTTGGCCGGCCAGCCAAACGATGGCCTGGCACGTTCAGGTCGGCAAGGAAGGTGAGCGATGAGCATCAAGCTATACGTGCTGCCCGGCTCGCACCCGTGCGCCGCGGTTGAAGAGGCGATGCGACGCAAGGGGATCTCCTGCAAGAAGGTCAATCTCCTGCCGATGGTGCAGGTGGTCGCCGGGCCGCTGCTGTACGGCGGGGCGACCGTGCCGGGGATGCGTCTCGACGGCGAGCGGCTGGTGGGCTCGCGCACGATCATGCGCCGCCTCGACGAACTGTCGCCGGAGCCGCCGCTGCTGCCCGCCGACCCCGCCGAGCGCGAACGCGTGCTGGACGCCGAGCGGTGGGGCGACGAGGTGTTTCAGAGCATGCCCCGGCGGATCCTCGACGCTGGCTTCCTGCGCAATCCCGGGACGATGGAGAGCTACGCCGGCGACACGCCACTGCCGCTGCCGCCCGCAATGCTGCGCCCGGCGCTGCCCATCACCGCCAAACTGATGGCGCGCCGCAACCACGCCGAGGATGACGCCGTGCGCGCCGACTTCGCGGCGTTGCCCGCGCAGTTGCAGCAGATCGACGAGTGGATCGCCGAAGGGCTGCTCGGCGGCGAGCAGCCCAACGCCGCCGACTTGCAGATCGGCTCCACCGTGCGGCTGTTGGAGACGGTGGGGGACGTCCGCCCGCTGCTGGCCGGCCACCGCGCCACCGAGCTCGAGCGCTACTTCCCACCGATGGTCGGCGAAATTCCGGCGGGGACGCTGCCGGCGGCGTGGGTGCCGGCGGGCGCCGCGGCGTAAAGCGGCGGCCCCGCCCAGCGCACCCCTTCCTGGGGCGGCAACTCGGCCAACGCGTCCGCCAGCCTGACGCCGTCGGGCGTGCGCAGCTCGAGGTCCAGCTCGAGCGCCGGGATCAATACGAAGCGGCGGCCGCGCAGCTGCTCGTGCGGGAGGCGCATGTGCTCGTGGCGCAGCTCCAGCTCGCCCAGCAACAGGATGTCGATGTCGATCGCGCGCGGCCCGTGCCGGGGGCCGCCGGCGACACGGCCCAGCTCGCGCTCCAGGCGCTTCACCGCGTCCAGCAGCGCGAGCGGCTCCAGGGCCGTGCGCACACGCAGGCAGGCGTTCAGGAAGCTGGGCTGGTCGGGCACCTCACCCACCGGGTCGGTGTCGTATACCGAGGAGCTCGCCAGCACCTCCACGCCCGCGCCCGGCAGCGCATCGACCGCCGCCTGCAGGTGCTCGCGGCGCTCGCCGATGTTGGAGCCGAGGCCCAGCAGGCCGATGCGGGAGGGCATCCGCCAACCGTATCGCGGCTGCATTCAATTGCTTAATTTTGGACGCCAACCAATCTCGGCGACCGGTGGTTGGCGTCCAAAAGTAAACGTGCACGCACGGATGCTCCGGCGCGGGCGAGCCTGGGTGCGCGCCACCCCGGCGTTGGCGCCGGCGAGCCTAAGCTCCCGCGGCCTCGCCTACCCGCGCCGGGCCGCCGCCACCCTCGCTCAGGCCGATGCGGGCGTGCAGGGCGCGCAGCGGGCGGGGCGCCCACCAGGCGCGCTCGCCCAGGCGGCCGAGCAGTGCCGGGACCAGCAGCGCGCGCACGAACGTGGCGTCGATCGCCACGGCGAGGGCGGCGCCGAAGCCGAGCTCTTTGATGAAGAAGATGTCGGAGGTCGCGAACGCGCCGATCGCCACGCAGAACAGCAGCGCCGCGGCGGTGACCAGGCGGCCGGTGCGCTCCAGGCCGTGCGCCACCGCGTCACGAGCCGGCAAACCGGAGTCGTGCGCCTCCTTGATGCGAGCGAACAGGAACACGCCGTAGTCGGTGGACAGCGCGAAGGCGACGATGAACAGCAGCACCAAATTGGACTCCTCCAGGCCGCCGATCGGGGTGAAGCCCAGCAGCGAGGAGAGGTGGCCGTGCTGGAACACCACCACCAGCAGCCCCGCACCCACCGCCACCGTCAGCAGGTTCATCAGCAGCGCCAGCAGCGGCACGATCAGCGAGCCGGTCATCAGGAACAGGAAGCCGGCGGTGACGATCGCGAGGATGGCGAGCGTGAGCGGCACGTTCGCGGCGATCGCCGCCTTCTGGTCGACAAACCAGGCGGTGCCGCCGCCGACCAGCAGGGTCGAGGCCACGCTCGCCTCCGCCGTGCCACCCGGAGCGCTTGCGGCCGCGCCGCGGGCCGACGTGCTCCCGCCGGCCGCCCTACCACCGAGTGGCACGCCACCCCCGGTCGCAAGTGCGCGCAGATGGTGGACCAGTTCCTGGTTGGCGGCCGAGCCGACGCTGCCGCGCGGCACCAGTTCGGCCGTCCAGGTGTCGCGTCCGAGGTAGCGCGGCGGGCCCACCGCGGTGGCCTGGCCGGCGGCGACGGTCTGCGCGCGGCGCGCCAAAGCCGCCACGGGACGCGCGTCGGCGGCGGGCGCGTGCATGACCAGCGTGACGGTCTGCCCCCCGTTGACGGCGAAGTCGCGTGTGATCGCTTCCGCCACCTGGCGCGGTTCGGCCGAGGCGGGCAGCACGTGGGAGTCGGCCGGCGTCAGCGCCAGGTGCAGCGCCGGTGAGGCGAGCGCCAGCAGCATCACGGCGGTGCCCAGCGCCACCGCGCCCGGGCGGCGCATCACCCCGCGCGCCAGCCGATACCAGACGCCGCTCTCTTCTGGGCGGGCGGCCCGCGCGGCGTTGCGCTGCAACCGCGCCGGCGCCAGCGCGTTGATACGCGGCCCCAGCGCCACCAGCACGGCGGGCAGCACCACCAGCGAGACGGCGCCGGCCGAGAGCGCGACGATCGCGCCGCCCACGCCCATCGAGTAGAGGAACTTCATCGGCATCACCAACATCGACGCGGCAGCGCCGGCGACCGCCAGCGAGCTGTAGAGCACCGTGCGTCCGGCGGTGTGCAGTGTGCGCGCGATCGCGGGGCCGGTGTCGGCGCGCGACACCGCGCCGGCGCCGCCCTCCCGCCCGCGCACCAGCTCCTCGCGGTAGCGCGACAGCACGAACAGGCTGTAGTCGATCCCGAGGCCGAGGCCCATCCCTGTGACGAGGTTGACGGCGAAGATCGACAGCCCCAGGAACTGATCGATCACCCGCAGCACCAGGAAGGTGAGCACGATCGCGAAGCCCCCCACCAGCAGCGGCAGCGCGGCGGCTATCAGCCCGCGGAACACCCAGAAGGAGAGCAGCAGCAGGATCGGCAGCGCCAGCGTCTCGGCGCGTTTGAGGTCGGAGGCGGTGCGTTCGTTGATTTCGTGGTAGGTGATGTCGTTGCCGCCGAACAGCACGCCGCTGCCGGCCAGCGACGGGGTCACGCGCGCCACCGCCGCGGCGGAGCGGTCTTGGCTGGCGAACGCGACCAGCACCAGCGTGCGGCGCCCGTCGCGCGATACCAGCGCCGGCAGATGGGAATTGGCCCCCACCCCTCCACCCGATCCGCCGTAGTAGAGCGCGCGCTGAAAGCCCGGTTGGGCGCTCAGCAGCCCCGCGACCCGCCGGGCCTCGGCGGCGGCGGCCGGGTGGGTGCGCACGTCGGCGGACGCCGGCACCAGCGCGACCACACCGTATTCGGCCGACTGCCCAGTGGCGTGTTCGATCGCGCGCAGCACCTGCTGGTTTTGCGCGTTGTGCGCCTGGAATTCGGAGTTTTCGCTCTTGAGGATCGAAACGACCGGAGCGCCAACCGCCGCCGCCACGAGGAACACGGCGCCGGCAATCAGCAGCACACGGCGTGTGCGCCCGACCGCCAACCGCGCCAGGCGGTCGATCATGGGCGGGCCGCCCCTATGGCCGTCGCCGGCCTATGCCTTACCGCCATCAATCGCCCCAACGTCCTGCCCGGCGATGTCGTCAGCGGCACCACGGCCGCCACCATATCACACTCTTATGAGTGAGTGCTAACTAATCTATTTCCGACTCGCGCCACACCTCGACCGACACTTCCTGCACGGGCAGCGCGATCGGGGGCTCGGGCTTGGTGGCCTTCACCCAGACACCTTCGAGCTCGTAATCGGCCAGTAGGCGGTCGGCGACCGTGCTGCACAGGCGCTCGAGCGTGCGGTGGGAGCGCTGCTGCGCGACCAGCGCCACGAGCTGGCAAACCTCGCCGTAGTCAACGGTGTCCTCGATGCGATCGGTCACGGTGGCGTCGGCCTGGCCGAGCTCCAACCGCAGGTCCAGCATCAGCCGCTGCCCCACCTCGCGCTCGGCGGCGCTGACGCCGTGGTGGGTGTAGAGCGAGAGGCCGGTGATCTCGATCGTCACCGACTCGGCGCCCCCGGCTTCCTCTTCTTCTTCCTCGTCGTAGAGCTCTTCCTCGAGCTCCTCCTCGTGATCGTCGGGGTCGGCGTCGTCGGCGTCGGGGTCGTGCTCGGCGTCAAGTGGATCGTCGGTCATGGCGCGCCCAACGTAGCAGCGGCGACGGCCAGCGCAGCGCGCGTGGGGGCCACGTCGTGCACGCGCAGCACGCATGCGCCGCGCTCGTACGCCAGCACGCAGGTGGCGAGCGTGCCGGGGAGCCGCTCCTGCGGCGCAACCGGCTCCGGGGACTGGGCGGCGTCGGCGATGACGCGGCCGATGAAGCTCTTGCGCGAGGTGCCCACCACCAGCGGGCGGCCCAACGAGCGCAGCTCGTCGAGGCGGCGCAGCAGCTGCAGGTTATGCTGGAGCGTCTTACCGAAGCCGATCCCGGGGTCCAGCAGGATGCGGTCCTCCGCGATCCCTTCCTCCACGGCGAACGCCAGCCGCTCGTGGAGGAACGCCTTTACGTCGTCCACCACGTCGTCATACCAGTGCTCGCCATCCCCGCGCTGCATCGTGCGTGGCTCACCCCGCATGTGCATCAGGCAGCACTGCGCGCCGCTGCCCGCCACCACCGCCGCCATCTCGGGGTCGCCGCGCAGCGCGGTGACATCGTTGACGAGCGTCGCGCCGGCCTGCAGCGCCGCGCGGGCGACGGCGGCCTTGGCGGTGTCGATGGAAATGGTTGGCGGCGAAAAAGTTGTTGTCGTCGCGCGCGCCTGCGCCAGCCCCGGCATCCCCCGCCCCGGCCCCAGAGCCACCTCCGCCAGCCCCTTGACCACCGGCAACACCCGCCGCAGCTCCTCCTCGGCCGACACCGGCTGGGCGCCCGGTCGCGTGGATTCGCCGCCCACGTCGAGGATCTCGGCTCCCTCAGCCGCCAGTTGGCGCCCATGAGCGACTGCCGCCGCGGGATCGAAATACAGGCCGCCGTCGGAGAACGAGTCGGGCGTCACGTTGACGACGCCCATGATGCGGAAGGGATGATTCACCCAGAGTTCTGACAAGCGTGTAGTCGTGACTGGCAAGGACGCGCTTTAGCACACGAGCGACTGAGGACGCCGCCAGGCGCTACACGCTGTCAGCGCGCATGTCAGCCGTGCCGCCGGCCAATCCCGGTCGCGGCAGCGGGCGCGGCGCTTCGCGGCCGGGCCGCTCGGCGGGCGCCGGCGGCGCGGGCGGCAGCTCGGGCGCCGGTGGCTCCTCGGAGCCGAACACTTCCTGTTCGCTCTTGCCTTCCAGCAGCGCCGCAAACTCCTCCTTCTCGAGCGTCTCACGCTTGACGAGTACCTCGGAGATCGAGCCGAGGTACTCGCGGTGCTCGGTGAGGATGTCCCGCGCGCGCTGGTGGGCGGCCTCGATGATGCGCCTAACCTCGTCGTCGATCTCGCGTGCGATCTCGTCGGAGTAGTCGGGCTCGGTCGAGAACTCGCGGCCGAGGAAAGGCTGGCTGTGCTCGTGGCCGAAGACGCGCGGACCGAGCTTCTCGGACATGCCGAAGCGCATCACCATCTGCTTGGCGGTCGCGGTGACCTTCTCGAGGTCGTTGGAGGCGCCGGTGGTGATCTCGCCGAAGACGATCTCCTCCGCGGCGCGTCCGCCGAGGGTCATCGCCATCGTGTCGTTGAGCTCCGCCCGGGTGGTGAGGAAGCGATCCTCCTGGGGCATCGAGATCGTGTAGCCGAGCGCCTGGCCGCGGGAGATCACCGAGATCTTGTGCACCGGGTCGGAGTGCTCGAGGTAGTGGCCTACGATCGCGTGGCCCATCTCGTGGTAGGCGGTGATCAGGCGCTCTTTCTCGCTCATCACGCGCGTCTTCTTCTCGGGGCCGGCGATCACGCGCATGATCCCCTCCTCGAGCTCTTCCTGGCCGATTTCGCGCTTGCCGGTGCGGGCCGACAAGAGGGCGGCCTCGTTGATCAGATTGGAGAGATCGGCGCCGGTGAAGCCGGGGGTCTGCCCGGCGAGCGCGTCGATGTCGATCACCTTCGCCAGCGGCTTGCCGCGGGTGTGGACTTCGAGGATCTTCGCGCGGCCCTTGCGGTCGGGGCGGTCGACGGCGATCTGGCGGTCGAAGCGCCCGGGGCGCAGCAGCGCGGGGTCGAGGATGTCGGGCCGGTTGGTGGCCGCGATCATGATGATGTTGTCCTTGGCCTCGAAACCGTCCATCTCCACCAGCAACTGGTTGAGCGTCTGCTCGCGCTCGTCGTGGCCGCCGCCGAGGCCGGCACCGCGGTGGCGGCCGACGGCGTCGATCTCGTCCATGAAGATGATGCAAGGCGAATTTTGCTTGGCCTGCTCGAACAGGTCGCGCACGCGCGAAGCACCGACGCCGACGAACATCTCCACGAAGTCGGAGCCGGAGATCGAGAAGAACGGCACGCCCGCCTCGCCGGCCACGGCGCGCGCCAGCAGCGTCTTGCCGGTGCCGGGCGGCCCGTAGAGCAGCACGCCGGTGGGGATCCGCGCGCCGAGCGCCTGAAACTTCTTGGGGTTCTCCAGGAACTCCTTGATCTCGTGCAGCTCCTCCACCGCCTCATCCACGCCGGCCACGTCGCGGAAGGTGATCTTGGGCGAGTCGGCCGACAGCCGTTTGGCGCGCGACTTGCCGAACGACATCACCTTGGAGCCGCCCCCCTGGATCTGGTTGAGCAGGAAGATCCACACGAACACGAACAGCAAAATCGGGCCGATGGTCACCAGCAGCGAGAGGATCACGCTGCTCTTGGTCGGTTCGGTGTTGTAAGGGACGTGCTCCGCGCTGAGCTTCTTTTCCAGTTCGCCCACCGTCTGCGGAATGAAGCCGACTTCGAACTTCTGGCCGTCTTTGCGCACTACTTCCAGCGCGCTGTCCTTGGTTTTGAGCTCCACCGATTTGATTTCGCCGGCGGGGATTTCCTTGTTGATGAGCGTCGAGTAGCTGCGTTCCGGCCCGTGCGATGAGCTCGAGGGGAACAGTTTCATCACGAAGAAGACCAGCACGACCACGATCAGGATCGGGAAGGCGGCGCTCTTGAAGAAACGGCTCATGGCTGGATTCTCGAAGTTGGGATGCCGGCTGCGCTGGGAGGTGCTGGCGGGTGCGAGCGATCCCTCCTAAACGCCCATCGGCCGTCTAGCGTACCACGGGCGTTCGGAATTTCCGGCGGCTGAGCGGCGCTCATCGCCCGCCGCGCGTGCCTCGGAGCGGCGCTGCCGTGGCGGCCTGCGAAAGGGCTCACTGCCCCTCCAACGCGGCCACGAACGGAAGGTTGCGGTGGCGCTCGGCGTAGTCGAGGCCGTAGCCGATCACGAAGCGGTCGGGGATCTCGAAGCCGACGTAGCGCGGCGGACGGCCGAAATCGGGCGACGCTCGCCTCTGGCCCACATCCCCGTTTCGGCCAGCCGCGCGGTGACCGATCTTGGAGCGCGAGGGCTTCATCAACAGCGCGCACACCTCCAGCGTGCGCGGTTCGCGCGAGCCGAGGTTGCGCAGCAGATACTGAAGCGTCAACCCCGAGTCGACGATGTCCTCGACGATCAGCACGTCCCGGTCATCGATCGCCGCGTCGAGATCCTTGAGGATCCGCACTACCCCGGAGGAGTCGGTGGCCGAACCGTAGGAGGCGACCGCCATGAAGTCGACCTCCACGGGGACGTCGATCTGGCGCATGAGGTCGGAGAGGAAGAACATCGCGCCCTTCAGCACCCCCACCAGCAGCAGCGGACGGCCGGTGGCGGCGTAGTCGCGCGAGATCTCGCGTGCCAGCTCGGCTACGCGCTCGCGCAGCCGCTCGGCGTCGACCAGCACCTCGCCGACCTCTGAGCGGGTGTCCACGAACACACGGTAAGTCTAGATGTACCGACCTTGATCTGGAGATGTAAAAGATGTAGGCCCACCGGGCCGTTGTAGACACCAGGGCGGAGCCGCTCCGGTCCGCCAGAGATGAAGGGGACGATGGTGCATCGGATCTCTTGCAGGCTCACGAGCGCACATGGGAATGCACGTAGGACCTCGCGCGCGATGGTCGCCGCCGTCGCGCTGGCCGCGGCGATGCTCGCGCTGACGGCTGGGGCGGCATTTGGCGCGAGTCCGTCGGGGTTCTTCCCGCAGCGTGTCCGCACGGTCAGCGCGGCCAACGCGCCCGCGCCCGCGGCGGGGATCCAGCCGCTCGGCGCCCTCACCGAGTTCCCCGGCTGGGGTCCCTGCGATCCGAGCGGATTCTGCTGGGGACCGGGCGAGCCGGTTGTGGCGGTCGGGCCGAACGACGTGCTGGAGACCGTCAACACGGTCGCGACCGTCTACAGCAAGTCCGGCACCCAGCTCGCTCAGTTCGACTTCAGCGACTTCTTCGGGCCCAAAGAAATCAGCTGCGGCGACCCGCGCGCCCTCTACATCGCGAGCATCGAACGGTTCGCGTTCAGTTGCACAGGGTTCAGCGTGGGCCCGATGCGATTCGCGATCTCGAAGACGAGCAACCCGGCCGGCGCATGGTTCACGTACGCGGCGCCCAACACCGAATCGCTCGACCAGGACAAGATCGCGGCCAGCTCGAACAAGTTCGTGATCGCCGGGAACGGGAGCAGCGAAGAAAACGCAGAGTGGATCTACGTGTACAACCTCTCGGAACTCGCGGCCGGCGTGAAGAAACCGGCTGCCTGGAAACTGCTGGCAAAGAAGTCGAACCTCTACATGCCCGCCGTCGAGCAGACGGCGACGAGCAATGTCTATCTCGTGGCGTCCTACCCCGGCAACCCGCTCTACCTGGCGACGATCACGGGCACGCCGGCCGAAAAAAACGTCGCACTAACCCAGACCGAGATCAAATCGACCGATTTCGCCGCACCCTCCGAACCGGCCGTGCCCGGCGGGCGGATCGGCGGGGGGGATCTCGACGGTCGCATCTACGACGCGGTGTACGAGACGGAGACGTCAGACGACAAGCCCGTGATCGTGTACTCCAGCGCGCGCGAGTGCGGGACGCGGACGTGCATCAGCGTCGGCAAGATCGACCTCTCCGGCACGAAACCCGTGCTGTCCAGCTACGTGCTGATGGGCGAGCCGGGCTGGGACTACACCTACGGCGCGGTCGGGCTGAACGGCGAAGGCTCGATGTTCGTCGTCTACAGTCGCTCCAACGCCACCACCGCGCCGGGCGTGGGGGTGCTCGGGCCGGGCTTCGACGTGACGCTCAAGCCGGCTGGCGCGGGCGCGACGTCGTGCGCATCGGGCGAATCCGAACCGTGCAACGAGCGCTGGGGCGACTACCTCGGGACCGCCATCGACCCCAGCGAACCGTCGAGCATCTGGGTCAGCGGCCTCTACCAGAACCAGAGCGGGGGGTTTGGTTGGGGCAGCGAGATCGCGAAGATCTCGACCAGCACGTTTGCGCTGCCAACCGCCACGACTACGGGAGCGTGGGGCGAGACCGCCACGTCCGCGAAAGTGTCCGGCACCGTGAACCCGCAGGGCGTGGCGACCACCTATCACATCGACTATGGCCTGACGAGCGGTTACGAAGCGGCGACGAGCGAAAAATCCGCGGGCTCGGGAACCAGCCCTATCTCCGTCTCGGCGACCCTCACCGGGCTCAAACCGGGAACGACCTACCACTACCGGGTGGTCGCCACGACCTCCACCGGCAACGCGATCGGAGTCGACAAAACGTTCAAGACGGAGGCGCCGAGCATCACAGCGGTGCAATTCGCAGGAACGCCCACCGAACCCACCGTCACGATCACCGGCTCCAGCTTCGGCCCGAAACCCGGCCCCGAACCGAGCGAACCGCTGACGTGCTTCGCCGGCGACACCAGCTTCGATTACGGCACGTCGCTGTACTTCACCGATACCACCCAAGGCTGGACGGCCGGTGAGATCGGCGACTGCATCGGCTTGATCGTGAGCACGTACACCGAAACCCAGATCGTCTACCGCTTCGGCGCCGGGTACAGCCACTACGGCCTCCTCACGAGCGGTGACGCATACACGCTGGTGGTGGGCTCGACCAAACACGGTGGGACCGTCGCCTACGGCTGAGGCATCGACCGGCCGTGGGGCGCCAGCTTGACCATGTGCAGGCGTCCACCCTCGATCACAGCGCCTACCAGCCCGCCCACGTGCAGTTCCGCGCGCCCGCCGCGGTCGGCGAGCGCCAAGATCTCGTCCACGCGGGCGCCGGCCTGGGGCACATACGTGCCGGCGACCCGCTCGGCGAGGCGCACCACCACGAGCCGCGCGAGTGCGGGGGGCAGCTCGCGCAAACGCCCGATCGCGATGCTCGACTCGCCCTCCAGCTCAGCGTCGATCAAATCGTCGAGCACCGCCGCCTCCTCGCGCAGCAGTCGCGCCGTCCGCAGCACGTTCTCGCGCGCGGCGGGGTGCACCTCGTCGAGCGCCGACAGCAGCCGGTTGCGCACGCGTGCCCGCGTGTACCGCCGGTCGTCGTTGCTGGGGTCCTCGCGCCAGTCCAAGCCGCGCGCGCGGCAGTAGGCGGCGGTCTGCTCGCGGGTCAGCTCCAGCAGCGGCCGTACGAGCCGTCCCTCGCGCGGCGACATCCCGAGCAGTGCGCGCCTGCCGGGAGAGGCGGCCAGACGATAGAGGATCGTCTCGACCTGGTCGGTGGCGGTGTGGCCGGTGGCGATCGCGGCGTGGTGCCGCGCCAGGTCCCCGGCTGCGGCGTAGCGCAGCTCGCGCGCCCACGCCTGCAAGTTGCCGACTGGCGGAGGTTGCTCGGCACGGACGACCGCGAGCGCGACTCCCAGCCGCTCGCACAGCGCGCGGCAGTGGTCCTCCTCCTCGTCGGCCTCGGGGCGCAGCCCGTAGTTGACGTGCAGCGCCTGGACACCGCCCGTCCCGCAGAGGCGCGCCGCCACGTCGAGCAGGCACACCGAGTCGCGCCCACCGGAGAGCATCGCCACCACCGGACGATCGCGCGGCAGCAGGCCTCCCGCCCGCACCCGCCGCAGAACGTCCTCAGGCGTCAGCGACTCGCGGACCTCCTTGGGCGCAGTCATCGCGCTGAGGCGAGGAACAGCTCGGTGGGCTCGGAGAAGCCCTTGAGGCCGACCTCGCCGATCAGCTTGAAGGCGAGTCCCGCGACCCCTTCGGCGAGGTCGACGACGGCGCGCGTGACCAGCACCTCGCCGCCGGCCGCGCGCGCCACCACACGGGCGGCCTGATTGATCTCGCGCCCGTAGTAGTCGCCGTCGCGGTAGATGGCCTCGCCGTAGTGGATGCCGATCCGCGGCGGCGGCACCCCGGCCGGGGCGCGGGCCTGAAAGCCGACCGCCCAGAGAACGAGCGCCACCGGGTCGGCGGCGACCACCATCACCTCGTCGCCCAGCATCTTGAACACGCGCGCGTCGATCGGCAGGGTGCGCTCCACCGCTTCCACGAACCGCTCCACCGCGCTCACGGCCTGCTCGTCGCCCTGTTCCTCGGTGAGGCGGGTGTAGCCGGCGAGGTCGGCGAACGCAATCGCCACGCGCAGCCGCCCCGCCTCGGTGGCGGGCGCGCCGAGACCGGCCTCCATGTGGCTGATCAGCTCCTGCTCGAGGAAGTAGGAGAGGGAGCGACCGTGCACGAAGTTCATCAGCGGCACCGTGAACGGCAGCAGCTCGCGCGCGATCCCGTCCATCTGCTCGGCGATCTGCTGACCGGACATGCCGTCGCGCATGAGCGGCTCGTGGATGTACATACGGATCAGCCGCACCTCCGCTTCGGCGATCTGGGCGAGCGCCTGCCCGTAGACGCGCGCGATTTGCACAAACGCCACCTCTGGCATACCGGCCTCCAGCACCGCCGCCACATACCGGAGCATCTCCAGGTCCTCGTCGGAGATCGCCTCCGTGGCCAGCGCGCTGAGGCCGAGCGCCACGAAGATCCGCTCGATCAGCTCGGGGGCGAGGCCGGTTTCGCGGGCCGCCTGGCGGAGCGTGTGGCGGCCCTCCGAGCCCGACAGAAAGTCCTCGACGTCGCCCAGCGCCAGGCGCCCGCTGTCGCTGGCTTCGCGGATCTGCTCCAGCGTGTAGCCGCGCTCGCGCAGCCGCGCCACGATCCCCACCTGCCGCGCCGCGGGCTCGCCCCAACCGCCGTTGTACTGGGGGATCAGACCTTCCCCCACCCAGCGGCGCACGGTTCCCGCGGAGACGCCGGCGCGGGCGGCAACCTGGGCGAGGGTGAGTGCGGCGGTGTGGGAGGCAGCCATCAGGAGCAGTCTATGGTCGTACTCCCGGAGCCGGCGATGAGCTGGTAGATCAGTGTGATCTCGTGCTCGGATCGGATCGAATGGTTGGCGGGCTTGACGTGTTGTTTACCTTGCGGCCTCCAACCAATTTGCGTTGCGGCCTCCAACCACTTCATTTTGTGAAATGACCCCCAAAGCTCATACCCAGCCCATCCACCTGCGCCCCACCGCCCCACTGGCCGAACGTGTGCTGCTACCGGGCGACCCCGGCCGGGCGCTGGCGTTGGCCCAGGAGCTGATCGAGGGGCCGCTGATGTTCAACCACCACCGCGGCCTGTGGGGCTACACCGGCCCGGCGCTGTTGGACGGACTGCCGCTGACGATCCAAAGCACCGGCATGGGCGGCCCGTCGGCGGCGATCGTGCTGCACGAGCTGATCGCACTAGGCGCGCGCCGCGCGATCCGCGTAGGCACCTGCGGCGCCCTCGACGGGGACGTGGCGCTGGGCGAGTTGGTGGTGGCCCACGAGGCGCTGGCGGCCGACGGCACCAGCCGCAACCTCGGAGCGGGCGAGCGCGTGCGGGCCGACACCGAGCTGACCGAGGCGCTGGCAAGCGCGGCGGGCGGGCGCGAGACGGCGACGATCGTCAGCACCGACCTCTTCTACGAGCCCAACCCCGAGCGCGAACGCGAATGGCGCCAGGCGGGCGCGGTGGCTGTGGAGATGGAGGCGGCCACCTTGTTTGCGGTGGGTGCGCGCGCCGGCATCGAGGTGGCGTGCGTGCTGGCGGTGTCCGACCTGATCGGCGAGCAACGCGCCGGCGAGCGCGAGCGGATCGACGACGTGGCGCTGCTGAAGGCGGCCGGCGCGATGGGCCGCGCGGCGGTCGAAGCCCTGGTGTAGGGCTGTTTACTGAAAAGGCTTCCTTGACCCGCCAACGGCGGGCCAGACTGTTCATTGAACAAGACGCGACAGCAGGTTGGTTGCGTAACGAGCATTCTGGGCGTGAACGTGTATTCTTGCGCCGGCTGGGACCTTTCTAATATGACGGATCACCCTGGGGGCCGAATGTCGATGTTGAATCGCCGTGGACGCAACGTCGGATGCATTGCCGCTGTCTGCTGTCTACTCGGCCTCATGGTGGCGATCTGGCCGAGCATCACCGTTGCGGGCAACGCTCGCTCGTCGATGCCGGTACATGCCAATAAGGCTTCCTGGTGTGGCCGCGTGCTGGACTGCCGCGTGCGCGCCGGCGCGGCCCATGGCGCTGTCCGCATCAAAATGGCTGTCCGCGACGCCCGCCGGCGTCGGGGTCGGGGTCGTCCAACCAGGGCACTGGCGACGCCGGTGCTTACCAGGGCACTGGCGACGCCGGTGCTTGCCCGCGCCGCCGCGGCTGGCGAAGCCTATGACGAGACCACAGGCGGAGAAGCCCACACCTGGACGAATTACACCAATGCGGGTGGGTACGAAGGGCCAGTGATTCCCGCCTTCGATACGATCCAAATCGCGTGTCGCGTTCAGGGCTTCGAAGTCGCGGACGGCGACAAATGGTGGTATCTGATCGCTTCATCTCCGTGGAGCTCCAAATATTATGTTTCCGCTGATCCGTTTTACAACAACGGGCAAACGTCAGGTCCGTTGGAAGGTACGCCATTGGTCGATCTCAACGTCCCTGAATGCGGAACCGAAGGCATCCCTGAGACCACGGGCGGCGAAACGCACACGTGGACGAACTACGGGGATGCCGGCGGTATACAGGGCACGACGATCGGTGGCCAGACCACGGTGCGCATCACCTGCAAGGTGACCGGCTTCCCCGTCGCCGATGGCAACACCTGGTGGTATCGCATCAGCCAGGCGCCGTGGAACAACAGCTACTACGCCTCCGCTGACGCGTTCTACAACAATGGCGCGACCTCTGGCAGCCTGTCGGGGACGCCGTTCGTCGACGAAGCGGTACCCACATGCCCCGAACCTTCGGAAGCCGGTGCGACGGCTGAGACGGCCGGCGGGGAAGCGCATACGTGGACGAACTATTACAACGCGGGCGGCACCGAAGGCCAAGTCGTCGAATCCCACCAGATAGTCGAGATCGAATGCAAGGTCGAAGGCTTCCCGGTAGCGGATGGCGATACGTGGTGGTATCGGATCAAATCGGCGCCCTGGAACAGCTCCTACTACGTGTCGGCCGATGCGTTCTACAACGGCGCCCCCACATCGGGGGGCCTGCTTGGAACGCCGTTCGTGGATACACGAGTGCCAAGCTGCCCGTCGGGCCTGCGACCGGGCGAAGAGATTGCCGGCAGTGAAGCCCACACCTGGGCCAACTACTCGCACGCGGGCGCCGAAGAAGGCCCCATTATCCCGGAATCCACCGCTGTCTCGGTGAGCTGCCGCGTCCAGGGCTTCGCGGTCCCCGACGGCAACACCTGGTGGTATCGGGTGGCCTCCTCGCCGTGGAGGAACATCTATTACGTATCCGCAGATGCTTTCTACAACGGCGCGCCGCCACATGGCGGTCTCAAGGGAACTCCGTTTGTCGACCCCAGTATTCCGATTTGCGTCGGTAACAGCGAGGCGCCAATCAGTACCGCCATCGGCTCCTCGGACGCGGCCTCCAGTTCCAGGGGCTGTCAATCCGCAGACCCGGTGGATTGCGCGAGCGGCGACTTTTGGCAGACGTTCACCGACGTCTCGATCGGTGGCCGTGGCCCCGGATTGAAGCTGACCCGGACATACAACACGCTGAATGCGGCCACTCCCGGGATATTCGGGTACGGCTGGAGCTCCTCGCTGGACCAGCATTTGACGTTCACCGAAGATGGCACGATCCTCGTCACGCTGGACGACGGCTCCCAGATCCCGGCCGCCCCGAACGGATCAGGTGGATTCACGCTCCCCCCTTCGGCGGACGCGGTGTTTCAATCGAACACCGACGGCACGTACACGCTCACCGAGCACGCGACCGAACTCCTCACCTTCTCGGCGGCCGGCAAACTGCTTTCCCTCCGCGATTTGAATGGCTACCAGACGACGCTCGCCTACAACGGCTCCGGCCAGCTGGAAACGGTCACCGATACCTCCGGCAGGTCGCTGTCGGTGACATTCGGCTCCAACGGCTTCGTCTCATCGGTCACCGACCCCCTTGGGCGCACTACGAGCTACATCTACGACAGCGCCGGCGACCTCATCTCGACGACCGACCCGATGGGACGCACCTGGTCGTTTTCCTACGACGAACAACATCGGATGCTGAAAATGACAGATCCGCACGGCGGTGTGGTCACAAACACGTACGACTCGCAGAGCCGAGTGATCGCCCAGACCGATCCGGCTGGCCTCACCACCACCTTGGCCTATACGGGCGACAACTTCTCCTCGCTGGGGGGCACCACGACGATCACCGATACGCACGGCAGCGTGACGATCGAGCAGTACGACAACGGGTTCATGACACAAATAACCAAGGGTGCCGGAACCCCGCAGCAGGGCACCTGGACCTACACGTATGACCCGAATACCCTCGGAAGAACGTCTACCACCGATCCGAAGGGGCACGTGACGACCAGCACCTACGACGCCACCGGACAGGTGCTCGGCACGACTGACCCGCTCGGCCACGAGACGACCTACACATACAACGGACTGCAGGAGGTCCTCACCAGCGCGACCCCGCTCGGCAAGACGACGACCCATACGTACGACGCCAACGGGAACCTCACATCGGTAACCAATCCCCTCGGTAGCGTAACCAAATACAGCTACGAAGACACCCATCCCGGCGACCTGACCGCGATCTCCGATCCCGAAGGGCGAGTGGAGCGTTTCACCTACGACAGCGACGGCGACGTCGCCTCGCGCGGCATCTCGCCGTCGAGCGGTGTCACCGATACTACGAGTTACGTCTATGACCAGGACGGCGAGCTCGTGTGCGAAGCCTCGGCCGATGCGACCGCTGCGGGTCACAGCTGTCCGGCCGCCGGATCCCCGCGGACGACCGACACTACGACGAAGACCTACAACGGAGACGGCGAGGTGACCTCGACGACCGACGCCGATGGGCATGCCACCGCTTACAGCTATGACGCCAGCGGGAATCCGATCGAACTGCTCGATCCCGACGGCAATGTCACAAAGAGCGCTTACGACGCCGACAACCGGCTGACATCCAAGACCACAGGAGCAAACACCGCCTCTCCGTCCACGACGACCCACGCCTACGACTTGGCGCCCGGGAGCGGCAGCTGCCAGGCGATCGCGAACGCGCGGTACTGCACGACGACCACCAATCCCGAGGGCGGGACGACGATCAAGTACTACGACGCCAGAAACGACGAGATCCAGGAATCCCGTCCCGGTGGCCAGAAGACTCAATACACATACGATCTCGCCGGCAACAGGGTCACCAAGAAAGATGCCTCCGGGCGCACCACCACCTACGGCTACGACGCCGACAACCGGCTGACCTCGATCAGCTACTCCGGTGGCACGACGCCGAACGTCAAATACGCGTACAACGCCGACGGCGATCGAACGTCGATGACAGACGGCACAGGTACCACCTCCTACGCCTACAACGGGGATGACCAAGTGACGACGGTCACCAACGGCGCGGGCACGAAGACAACGTACGGGTACAACAAAGCGGGCGATATCGTAAGCCTTGGCTATCCCAACGGCCAAACACTCAAACGCGGCTACAACGGCGCCGGCCGCCTGGTGTCCGTGACCGATTGGCTGGGACACAAGACAACTTTCGGGTATGACCCGAGCGGGAATCTGACCACAACCACCTACCCCGACGGGGACGTTGTCACAAGCAACTACGAACCGACCGGGGACGTGTCCGCGACGGCCGTGGCGTTGCCGCACGGCGAAGTTGCGTCGATAGCCTACAACCGAGACGCCGACGGGCTGGTCAGCCAAGAAAACGATGCGGGAATCCTCTCTGGCAGCACCGCGTACACCTACGACGCAAAGAACGAGCTCACGCAGGCGGGCGCCACCGACTTTGGGTACGACTCCGCCGGGAACCTGACGACCGATGGCACCGCTGCCCAGACCTTTGGCGTCGATGATGAACTGAAGAGCGCCACCACCGCTGCCGGCGCCACCACCTATCGCTACGACGCCGAGGGCGAGCGCACCGGCGCCACACCGGCATGGGGGTCACCGGCGCAGTACAGCTACGACCAGGCGGGACGCCTGACGGCGGTGAGCGAGACCACGCCCGCTCCGATTGTGACCGGTATCTCGCCGACCGCGGGGCCGACCGCGGGCGCAACGACGGTGACCGTCAAAGGCAGTGGATTCACCGAGGCGACAGCGGTGACTTTTGGCGGGATCGCGGCCACGAACGTCGATGTGCTCTCCGATACCAAGCTGACCGCGACCGCACCCCCCGACGCCGCGGGCGCGGTCGATATCGAGGTGTCCAGTCCCGCGGGCACGAGCGCGGCGGTGACAGCAGACCGCTACACCTACACGCTCGAACCGGCCATCACAGGCGTATCCCCCGTGGCCGGCCCAACGCACGGCGCCAACACGGTCACGATCACTGGCGCCGGGTTCACCGGCGCGACCAAGGTGCTCTTTGGCGGGGTATCCGCGACAAACCTCAAAGTGGTGTCAGACACCGAATTGACGGTGACGGTTCCGGCCGGCTCCGGAGCCCCCACGATAACGGTCAAAACCTCATCGCAGACGAGCAAGTCGGTGGCTGCGGACAAGTACGCCTACACCAACGGTCCGGCGGTGGCGAGCGTCTCACCGGCGGCGGGACCGACAGGCGGCGAAACGACAGTCACGATCACGGGAGCCGGGTTCACGGGGGCGACCTCCATCCTGTTCGGAACCACGCCTGCATCCAATATCGATGTCATCTCCGATACCCGGCTCACGGCCACAGCTCCAGCCGGGTCGAGCGCCACGGCAATCACGGTCACCACGCCCGCCGGGCCGAGCACCAACCTCGCCGGAGACCACTACTCATATGAGGCGGTACCGCAGGTCAGCGCGGTCACACCTTCCGCCGGACCCGCCACAGGCAACGCGACGGTTGCCATCGCCGGCAGCGGCTTCACCAACGCCACCGGTGTCGCGTTCGCCGGAGTGCCCGCGATCGGCTTCAGGGTGCTGTCGGACACATCGCTCCTGGCAATCGCCCCCGCGGGGACCGCGACGGCGGACATAACCGTGACCACGCTTGGCGGCACGAGCGCCAAGACCGCGGCGGACATGTACAGCTATGTCGCCGCGCCAACCAGCTACGGCTTCAACGGCGACGGCCTGAGAATGTCGGAAACCACCGCATCGGGCGTCGCACAGTTCACCTGGGACAGCACGCCGTCGGTACCCGAGATCATCAGCGACGCCAGCATGTATTACGTCTACGGACCGGGCGGACTTCCGATCGAGCAGGTCGATCATTCGGGCAACGCCACGTATTTCTTCCACGACGCCAATGGCTCCACGCGGGCGCTGCTTGCGGCCGATGGAACAGCCGGAGCAACCTTTACCTACAACGCCTACGGCAGCCTCGCCAACGCCACCGGCATCCTGCGCACACCGCTGCTGTACGGGCAGGGATACACCGACCAAGCGACCGGGCTCGTGTATCTCGTGCACCGCTACTACGACCCGCAGACCGGCCAGTTCATGAGCGTCGATCCGGCGCTTGAAGAAACCGAAGCGCCATATAGCTACGTCGATGGCGATCCTGCGAACGAAACCGATCCGTCCGGGGAATTCTCGTTCAGCGGCCTGATTAGTGGAGTCAAAGGCTTTGTGGAAGATCGAGTGGCCGGCGATGTCAAAGGTCTTGTAGGCAAAGCCGAGAAAGGGTTCGAGGATGCTGAGGATCTGGATGCGTTGTCGATCTGTCTACATGGTTGGGACAGCTACGCGTGCGGAGCCGCCATTCAGACGGTAGGCGTAGATGTTGCCGGCCAAGTCTTGGACCTCCTCTGTACCGCGGCCGGGCCCGCGGAGAGTGTATGTGCCGGGGCTGTCAGCGCGGGCGGGCAGTTTCTGCTCGATCGCTACGGCATCGTGGTCCCAAGCGGGAGCGATGACTACTCCAACAAGCCGTCATCAGGCTCAACCGCAAGCCAAAACTCGTCGTCGTCCCACAGTTGTTAGATAGCCGGCACCTCGACTGCTAGCCGGACGCTCCGACAACCTCCGGCGGTTAGGAGGCTTTGGCGGACGCCCGTTTGGCCGCCGGCCGTTTGCCGGTGGAGCGTTGGGCCGCGGCCCGTTTGGGTTGGCCGCCCGCGGGCGGCCCCCCGGCTGCGGCGGCCGCAGGCGGAGCCGCGGAGCGTTGCGAGTCGAGCTTGGCCGACAGCGCCTTCAGCTGCTCCTCGATCCCGGCCAACCGCGCCTCCACCCCGGGCCCGGAGAGCGTGCGCCCGATGCGGTGCACGCCATCCTCAATCCCCTCCAGGCGCTGGGACACCGAGCGCAACCGGCGCGTGAGCCGTTCGATGTCGGCCGCCGAGGGCAGGTTGAGCGCGCCCATCGCCAGCTCCTGCGCCTGGGCGGCCTTCTCGCGCGCGTCGGAGGCGCGTCCGAGCGCGCCGTTGATGAGCGGGTTGTCGAACAGGTCGACGAGCGCCTTGCCGAGGCGATCCTCGGTGCCTCCGGCGAGGCGCTCGCGCAGGCCTTTGGTGGAGTCGGCATGGGACATGCGGCAAAGGATACGGTGGCGGGGTGGGTGAGCGCTTGTTCCTCTTCGTGCAGCTGGAGTTCCCGTGGGAGCTGGGGCCGGCCGACGGGCGGTATGTGCTGCGCGGAGAGGCCGGCGGGGAGCCCGAGCGGGTGGTGATCCTCGAAACGATCGGCGCCACCCCACGGCGGGGGCGTTTGGCGGCGAGGCGACGGCCGCCGGTAGAGCCACAGCCGGAGCCAACCACGGTGCCGATCGCCCGCGTGACGGTGATCGACCCGGTGTCGGTGGGGGGGGAGCGCCAGGCGCGCGTGTGGCTGGCGCAGCTGGACACCGAGCGGGAGGTGGGAGCGGCGGCGGCGATCGTGAATCGCGTGCTGTACGCCCACCGCACCGCCGCCGCCGACCCGTGCGTGCGCGAGCTGGGGCCCGCCCAGGCGCTGACCGTGCGGGCCGGGTGGGGCGAGGGCGAGCAGGTGGCGTACGGGCAGTGGACGCACGCGCGCGAGCTGCGCTTCACCGAGCACCGCCGCCGGCGCCGCGCCGTGGTGTTGCGCCCCCAGGAGCGGCTGGCGGCGCTGCTGGGCGCCCGCGAAGCGCCGCTGCTGTGCGAGGAGCTGGCGCTGCGCGCCCGCCTCGATCTGGACCAGGGCCGCAGCGCACTGGCCGCGGTGGAGCTGGACCGCGCCTACGCCGCCGCGCTGGTGGAGCTGCCGGCGCAGCAGCGAGCCGACCTGGATGCGCGGATCGCCGAGCTGCGCAAGTTGCATTCCGACGTGAGCGCCGCCGCGCGGGCGGCGATCGATGCAAGCGCCGCTGACTGTGGCGCCGCTGACGATGGAGCGGTGGTGAGCACGAGCGAGAGCGGCGCGGGTGACGGCGGCCGGACACGCAGCCAGACGGGCACCGGGGAGTCCGACACGGAGCTCCTCAGCCACGCCCTGACGCGGCTGGAGGCGGCTTTGCGCGCGCGCACGGCGGCAGGAATTGCGTGAACGGCCGTCGAGTGCCGCGACGTCACATTCGATAGGGTGGTCCGATGAGAGCTGTTGGCAGGATGGCGGTGAGCGTGGCGGTGTTGCTGGCGGCGGTGCTGGTGCCTCTCACGATCCCCGTCGGCGTCAGCTATGCGGGCCAGGCCGCCTCGCCAGCCCCAGCTTCCTCGCCCGCCCCAACATGCCCTCCCTCCCCCACCGTGCTCGCGGACGGCCCTCCGGCGAGCCCGGTCGCGGCCGCTGAAGGCGCCCGGGCCGCGGCGCCGACGCCCAGCCCATATCGCCCTGCGCCGGAAGAGGCGGTGGCGTGCGTGGGATCGCAAGAGATCAATGGGGCGACGTTCGCACACTGGGCCGTCGTTGCCGAGGACAGCGCCTCGCCGGCCCATCGCCATTCGGCCGCCGAACCGACCAAGCCGGTGATGGAAACCGCGCTGGGCTTTTTGGTCTCGGCCGACTGGGTGATCGGCGAAGCGGCCGACCTCGGAATCGAGCTGTCGGCGGGCGCGGTGCGCCACCAGTTCGACCATCTGCGCGCTCAGCAGTTCCCGAAGCGCTCGGCATTCAACAGGTTCCTGAGCAAGACAGGCCAGACGGTCGGCGATCTATTGCTGCGTGTGCGGTTGGGAATGCTCACCAGCCGCATCCAGGAACGCGTGACCGGCCACGGCGACGCGCACCAGAAGCGGCGCGCGCTTACGCGCTTCGTCAAGCACTTCGAACGCAAGTGGAAGGCGCAGACGTACTGCGAGACGCTGTACAAGGTGGCCCACTGTGGGCACACCGCGAGGTCTCTGTAGCGACCGCCCGTCGCATTCACCGCCGAACATGCCCCCGCCCACGGCCCGGTGCCCCGCCCACGACCCGGCGATATCCCGGTTTGCGCATACGGACCGGCGGGAGTGAGAATGCATTTTCAAGACGCCAACTACTTTACAAAATGAAGCTGGTTGGCGTCCAAAAGTAAACAACACAACATCCACCCCCTACCAATCCTTCGTCTACCCTGCGATGCCAATGGACCCCACCACCACAGCCCTCGGCACCTGGAGCGGCGGGCGCTTCATGCACTTCGGCGAGCCGCTGGAGGAGGGGCGTTTGAGAGCGCTGCTGCGCCCGGGCGGGGGCATCGACACGGCGATCACCGCCGACGTGTACGGCGAGGGAGCCGCGGACAGCCTGCTGGGCGAGGCGCTGCGCGGCATAGAGCGGGACAGCTACTGCCTGGTGGGCGCGATCGGGCACGACTTCTACAAGGGCGAGCGCGAAGGCGCGAAAGGCTTTCCGCGCTTCACCGACCCGCAGCTGCGCACCGAGGGCGAGTACGCGGCGTACATCCGCATGGCGACCGAGCGCAGCCTGAAGCGGATCGGCGCCGAGCAGTTCGACCTGCTGTTGCTGCACAACCCCGACCGCACGGGATACACCAGCGAGGCGGTATGGGAGGGCATGCGGGCGGTGCGCGACGGAGGCCTGACGCGCCTGCTGGGCGTGGCGCCCGGCCCCGCCAACGGCTTCACGCTCGACGTGATCGACTGCGTGGAGCGCTTCGGCGAGACGATCGACTGGGCGATGATCATTTTCAACCCGCTGGAGCCGTGGCCGGGCGAGCTGGTGCTGGACGCGGCGGCGGCGCACGACGTGAGTTTGATCGCCCGCGTGGTGGATTACGGCGGGATGTTCCACGACGACGTGTCCCCCGGTCATCGGTTTGCCCCCTACGACCACCGCAAGTTCCGGCCCGAGGGGTGGGTGCAGGAGGGCCGCGCGAAGCTGGAGCGGATGCGCCCGTACGCCGAGCGGCACGGCCTGAGCATGCTGCAGCTGGCCTGCCAGTGGTGTCTGGCCCAGTCCCCGGTGCAGTGCGTGGCGCCGACGCTGATCCAGGAGACGGCGCCTTTGGGAAAGGGGGAAGGAGAAGGGGGAGGGGCGGCGAGCCCGCAAGCGCTGCCACGGGCTGTCGAGGACAAGCGCGCCGAGCTGGCGGCGCTGACGGCGCTGCGCGCCAACCCCGAGACCCATTTGAGCGACGCCGAGGTGCAGGAGCTGCGCGCGATCGGCGACAACAGAGGCTGCATGGCGCTGAAGGGCGCCAGCCCCGCCTACGAGGGCGAGCCGCTGGCCGACCGCTGGCCGCTCACGGACGAGCTGCAGGCGCTGGCCGCCCGCTGGGACATCGCCCCCGAGCGGGACCTGGCTACCTCCCGCTGAACCGCGGGGCGCGTTTGCCGAGGAACGCCGCGATCCCCTCGCGTCCGTCATCGCTCTGGAACACGGTGGCGAAGCCGCCCTTCTCGGCGGCGATGCCCTCGTCGAGGTCGCCCTTGGCTGAGACCCGCTTGATCTGCTCGACCGCCAGCGGCGCCTGGCCGGCGAGGCGGCGCGCCCAGGCGAGTGCGGTGTCGAGCAGTTCGTGGTCGTCCACGACCGCGTTGGCGAGGCCGTACTCGTAGGCCTCGTCGGCGAGCAGCGGGTCGCCGACGAGGTTCATCTCCAGGGCCTTGCTCTGGCCCACCAGGCGCGGCAGACGCTGGGTGCCGCCGAAGCCGGGGATGATGCCGAGCTTGATCTCGGGCTGGCCGAACAGCGCCGAGCGGGCGACGATCCGCAGGTCGCAGGCCATCGCCAGCTCGCAGCCGCCGCCGAACGCGAGGCCGTTGACGGCGGCGATCGTGACGATCCCCTCGCTGCCGAGCTCGCGGAATAGCGCGTGGGCGTCGTCGATCAACTTGCGCCCGCCCGCCTCGTCGAGCTGCGTGAATGCCTTGATGTCGGCCCCGGCGCTGTACAGGAAGGGGTTGGAGGAGGCGATCACCAGCGCCCTGATCGGCGGGCTGGCGGCCTTCGCGTGCGCCCACACCTTGCCAAGGTCTTCGATCACCGCGGGGGCGATGGCGTTCATCTGGCCGTTGGCCAGCCACGCGATCGCCACGGTCGCGCCAGCGTCCGCGCCCGCGCCCGCGCCGTCAGCGCCCGCCCCCGCGCCGAGGTGGATCGTCTGCAGCTTCACCACCTCGCCGGGCTGCTCGGCGTCGGGCTGTGGGTAGGCGTAGAAGCCCTGTCCCGACTTCTGCCCGAGCCGGCCCTGCGCCACCATCCGGCGCAGGATCGTGGGGGGCGCGAAGCGCTCGCCATGGCGCTCCTGTGCGTTCTCCAAACGCTCGAGGATCGTGTCGAGGCCTTCGACGTCGGCCTTCATGAAGGGCGGCATCAGCCCGCGCCGCGGGTCGAGGCCGGCGCCGGCCATCAGCCCGAAGTCGATGTCGCGGTGGGTGGCCACGCCCTCCTCCAGCACCAGACACGCCTCCACGAACGTCTTCAGCGTCAACAGCTCCACCAGCGCCGGCACGTCGGGCTGGGCGTCGCCGGGGAGGTTGGACTCGCCCTGCGGGTTGTAGAAACCGTCGCCGCCGGTCTTGGCGCCGAGCTTGCCTTCGGCGACGAGCTTCTGCATCCCCTTGGGCACGTAGAAGCGCTCGCCGTAGGAGTCGGCGAGGTGCTCGGTGACGTGCAGCACCGTGTCGAGGCCGAGCAGGTTGACGAGGAAGTAGGGGCCCATCGGGATCACGCTGGCGGCGCCGACGCCCTCGTCGATCGCCTTGATCGACAGGCCCTGCTCCTCCTGCATGCGGAAGATCTCCGAGCTGCCCGCGTTGAGGATGCGGTTGACCACGAAGCCCGGCACCTCCGCGCACGTGATCGGCTGCTTGCGGATTGCCTGCGCGAACGTCACCGCCGCCGTGACCGTCTCGGTGGAGGTCTCGTCGCCTTCGATCACCTCGATCAAGGGCAGCACCGAGGCGGGATAGAAGTAGTGGAAGCCGACCACCTTGTCGGGGCGCAGGGTGGCTTCGCCGATCTCGGTGATCGACAGCGAGGAGGTGTTGGAGGCGAGGATCGCGTGACCGGGGGTGGCGGCGTCGAGCTCGGCGAACACGGCGTGCTTGATCTCCATCCGCTCCGGCACCGCCTCGATCACGAAGTCGACGTCACCGAAGCCCTCGTAGGTGGTGATGCCCTCGATCCGCCCGACGATCTCCGCGATCTGCGCGTCGCCCTGCTCGCCGGTGAGCTTGCCGCGCTCCACCAGTTTGCCGACCTGGCCGGCGGTGACCTTGCGGGCCTCCGCGATGCCAGCCTGCACAAGCTCGTCGCTGATGTCCTTCAACATCACGGGGAAGCCGGCGGCGGCGATCGTCTGCGCGATCTGGCCCCCCATCGTCCCTGCGCCCACCACCGCCGCCTTGAACACGAACATGCCGGTCTCCTCTGAGTCGCTTACTCTTCGCCGATCGAGGCGGGAGCCTAGCGCGCGGCCGCATCCTCTCGCCCGCCGGCGGGTTACGGGGTTGGGGATGAGGGGTAGTCGATCGGAGGAAAGGCAGGTGTGCAGATAGATGAGACGCCTCACTACATCGCTTGGAATTGTCGCGCTGCTGGTCGTGCCAGCCGCGGCTTCGGTGGCCGCCGTGTCAGCGGTTGCAGCCTCAGTGGCTGCCGCGTCAGCGGTTGCGGCCGCGCCGGTTGCGGCCGCGACGACGACGTCGCCCCCGGCCGTGGGCACCGGCGCGGCGCACGACGTGACTTATGACTCGGCCACGCTCACCGGATCGATCGCCCCACACGGCAGCGCCACCTCCTACTACTTCCAGTATGGCCCGACCAAGGCGTACGGCGGGCAGACCCCGCTCGCCCAGGTGGCGGCGCTGCCGGTGGGCCAGAGAGTGGTGGCGGTGAGCGCCCCGGTGAGCGGCTTGCTGCCTGTCACCGCCTACCACTACCGCCTGGTGGCGGTGAACGCCGCCGGCGCCAAAGCGGGCGCCGACCGAGCATTTGCGACCGCCAAGGTACCGCTTTCGTTGGCGATCCTCGCCAGCCCCAACCCGACGATCTTCGGCGGCGCCGCCACGATTCAGGGCACGCTGTCGGGCACCGGCAACGGCAGTGTGGCGGTGCTGCTGCAGGCCAACCCGTTCCCCTACACCCAGGGCTTCGCAACGGTCGGCAACCCGGAGCTGACCACCGCGACCGGCGGCTTTTCGTTCCCGTTTTTGGGGATCACGCAGGCCACGCAGTTCCGTGTGGTGACCCCCGACACCAAGCCGATCGTGATAAGCCCGGTGGCGATCGAGGGTGTGGCGGTGCAGGTGCAGGCGCACGTGGGCCGCACGCGCCGCCGGCACCACGCGCGCATCTACGGCACGGTGACGCCGGCGATCGACGGCATGGAAGTGGGGATCATGCGGGTGTTGGGCGGCGGCCGCCAGCAGCTGGTGGCGGGCACGATTTTGCTGCACCACAACGCCTCCAGCTCGCGCTTCGGACGCGTGATCCGCGTGCGCCGGCGCGGCCTGTACAGAGTGTTCGTGAAGGTGACCAACGGCGCGCAGACGTCCAACTACAGCCAGCCCCTCTTCATCCGTTAAGCCGCGACCGTCTCCGCCGCCTCGATCCGCCGCGGCAGCAGCGTTTCGCGGGCGATCACCAACCGCTGGATCTGCGAGGTGCCCTCGTACAGCTGCATGATCTTGGCATCGCGGAACAGCTTCTCGACGGGGTAGTCCTTGATGAAGCCGTACCCGCCGTAGATCTGCACGGCGTCGGTGGCGACTTTCATCGCCGTGTCGGCCGCAAACCGCTTGGCGTGCGAGGAGACGAGCGTGTTGCGTTCGCCGTTGTCCAGCATCGCCGCCGACTTCCAGGTGAGCAGCCGTGCCGCTTCGACGTCGGTGGCCATGTCGGCGATCATGAACTGCACCGCCTGGTGCATGGCGATCGGCACGCCGAACTGGGTGCGTTCCTTTGAGTACTCGGTGGCGAATTCGAACGCGGCGCGCGCGATCCCGGTCGCCATCGCCGCCACGCCGGGGCGGGTGCGGTCGAGCGTCATCATCGCCAGCTTGAAGCCCTTGTTTTCCTCGCCCAGCAGATTCTCCTCGGGGACCTCCACGTCGTTGAACGTGATCGTGGCGGTGTTGGAGGCGCGCTGTCCGAGCTTGTCCTCCTTCTTGTCGACCACCACGCCCCAGTCGCGCTCGACCACGAACGCGGAGATGCCGCGATGGCCAGCGTCCTTGTCGGTCTTGGCGTACACCGTGTAGTAGTCGGCGTAGCCGCCGTTGGTGATGAAGCACTTGGAGCCGTTCAGCACGTACTTGTCGCCCTGCTTCACCGCCGTCGTGCGCATCCCCGACACATCGCTGCCGGCGTCGGGCTCGGTGAGGCAGAACGACACCAGCTTCAGCTGCTCGGTGACGGCGCCGAGGTACTTCTTCTTGATCTCCTCGCTGCCGCCCAGCACGATCGGGGCGGTCGCCAGGCCGTTGCAGCCGAGCGAGGTCTGGATGCCCGAGCAGCCCCACGACAGCTCCTCCTCGATCAAACAGCCGTCGAGGTAGCCGAGGCCGGGACCCCCGTACTCCTCGGGGATGTGGGTGTTCATGAGGCCCACCTCCCACGCCTTCTGGAGGATCTCCTGCGGCCACGTGCCGTCGCGGTCGTACTCCCACGCGACCGGGCGGATCTCCTTCTCGGCGAAGTCGTGCGCCATCTCGCGCAGGTTCTTCTGCTCGTCGGTGAGCGTGAAATCGACCATGGTCTCCTTGGCTCCTCGGGCTGGCGCAAAACGGGCCGCCACCTGGACGATCCGGGTGTTCGCGCGAAGTAGATTGACTGGTCAGTCAACGCTGACCCGCTCAGAGCGTAGCGGAGCGGGCGCGCCCGCGCCAGTGCCCGCTGCGCACGACGCGCGCCGTTGCGGCACAATCCAGCGATGCAGGCGGTCCTGCCCGTAGCCTTCCTGCAGGCGGTGTCCCCCGCCACGTCTTTGCAGGCGCTCTTTCCGATGGTCACGTTCATCGCGCTCGGCGTGTTCGTGCTGGTCGGCGTCCTCTCGATGCTCACCCGCCGCAACCTCCACGACCAGATCGGCCAGGGCGGCATCTTCACCGGCGAGAGCCACTCGCGGCTGCCGACCGCGCCGGCGCCCATCCTCGACTTGCCGCCGGAACTCGACACCAGCGAGCGCGAGGCCGAAATCCGCCAAATGCTCACGGCCCGCAGCGACCGGTTGGTGCGCCGCGGGGAGGCGCCGCTCGACATCGACGCCGAGCTCGCACGGCTGGACGGCGCCGACAGCGATCCCACCGGCAGCGCGCACGACGCCGCGCTCGCCGAGGAGGTGCGCCAGCTGGTGCGCGCCCGCAACGAGCGCCGCGCCCGCCAGGGGCTGGAGCAGCTCGACGTGGAGGCCGAGGTACGGCGCACGTTGGCCGAGCTCAGCCCCTGAGGCCCGGTCACCACCCCGGTCGGGCGGGGTGGCGATGCATATTTTTTGGAGCCCAACCAAGTTGGTCGGCGCCGACGAGCCGGCGTCAAAGTAGTCGGAAACATATTTGTCGTTGAAGTTTGTCTACTACGCGTGCGCGATTCCGCGCCGGCATTCGCAAAACGCCGAACGGCCCCCGGCCGGGCGGAAATCGCCCCTCGCCTCGGCGAGACACGCGGAGTAGCGTCCCCAGCAGCTGACCGCGGGACGCCGCACGAGGCGCCCCGGGCAGCACAAGTTGGGGGGTTGCACGTGTCGTACCGCAAACAATCGGTTGGGATCGCGGCGTTCGCGCCGGTGGCGCTGGCAGCACTTGCACTTGCGCTGCTCACCGGTTGTGGCGGCTCCGACCCTCCCGCCACAATCCCGCCGATCGCGTCTGGGCGGCAAATCGACGCGCTGCTGGCCGGCATCCCGCAGCGCCACGATACGCTCGGATCGCCGCGAGCGCCGGTGACGCTGCAGTTCTTCGGCGACCTGGAGTGCCCCAACTCCAAGGAATTCGCGCTCGAAGCGCTGCCCACGCTAGTCCAGCGGTGGGTGCGGCCCGGCAAGCTGCGGATCGAATACCGCTCGCTGGAGACGTCCACGCGCGAACCGCCCACCTTCATGCTCCAGCAGGCGGCGGCGCTGGCCGCCGGCATGCAGGACAAGCTGTGGAACTACGTCGAGCGCTTCTACTACGAACAGGGCGTCGAGCACACCGACTACGTCGACGAAAGCTATCTCGACAAACTCGCCGAACAGACGCCCGGCCTGCAGCTGGAACGCTGGAGCAAAGAACGCGGCTACCCGCCGCTGGCGGCCGAGGTGGCCGCCGACGAGCAGACCGCGACCGGCATGGGCATGCACATCACGCCCGCCTTCCTGATCGGGCGCACTGGCGGGAGGATGGAAAAGCTCACCCGCTTCATCCCCAGCGAACCGGCCGGGTTCGACACAGCGATCGAACGGGTGCTGTCGCGGCCGGCGTCGCATCCGCGGTCGGTAGCCGCGGCCGGGGGTGACGCGTGACTTCGCGCGTGCATCCGGCGTTGGCGGGCCTCTTGGCCTTCCTGCTCGCGCTCGGCGCGATCGCGGCCTCGGCGGCGGCCTGCGGCGGCGGCGGGGGTGGGGGCAAAGAATCGACGTCGCTGTCGACGTCGCTGTCGGGGGAAAGCAAAGAAGGCGGCGAAATCACGGTGCTGGAAGGCGCGAAAGTCAAGGACAAAGCCACGCTGTCCGGCAAAAACGTCTCGAAAGCAACCGGCAAAGTCAAATACGACGTGTACTCCGAAAAAGAATGCAAAACGCTTGTCACCGCCGCCGGCGAAGGCACCGTCAGCGGCGAAAGCGTCACGGCCTCCAGCGAAGAGAGCCTCGAAGCTGGCAAGACCTACTACTGGCAGGCCACCTACGAAGGCAACGAAAGCAACGACTCCTCCACCAGCAGTTGCGGTGGCGAGGTGCTCAACGTGAAGGCTGCCACCTCGCTCTCCACCACGCTTTCCGGGGAAAGCAAAGAAGGCACCGAAATCACCGTCCTCGAAGGGTCCAAGGTCAAGGACAAAGCCACCCTGTCCGGCACCAACCACTCCTCGGCCGGCGGCAAAGTCACGTACAGGGTGTACTCCAACAGCGGTTGCACGACTCTCGTCAAAGAAGCCGGCGAAGTCACCGTCAGCAGCGGCAGTGTGCCGGCCTCCAGCGAAGAGGAACTGGAAAGCGGCAAGACCTACTACTGGAAGGCCACCTACGGAGGAGACTCGCTGCACGAGGAATCCAACAGCGGCTGCGGCGAGATCTCGACCGTCAAGGCCAAAACCACACTAACCACCAAACTCGCTGGCGAAGGCAAAGAAGGCGAAGAAATCACCGTCCTCGAAGGCTCCAAGATCGCCGACAAAGCCACCCTCGCCGGCACCAACCATTCCACCGCCGGCGGTAAAGTCACTTACGACGTGTACTCCAACAGCGGTTGCACGACTCTCGTCAAAGAAGCTGGCGAAGTCACCGTCAGCAGCGGCAGCGTACCCTCCTCCAGCGAAGAGGAACTCGAAGGCGGCAAGACCTACTACTGGAAGGCCAGCTACGGCGGCGACTCGCTGCACGAGGAATCCAACAGCGGCTGCAGCGAGATCTCGACCGTAAAGGCCAAAACCTCGCTCTCCACCACGCTCGCGGGGGAAAGCAAAGAAGGCAGCGAAATCACTGTGCTCGAAGGGTCCAAGGCCAAGGACAAAGCCACCCTGGGCGGCACCAACCACTCGACCGCCGGCGGCAAAGTCACCTACGACGTGTACTCCGACAGCAAATGCGAAGACCTCGTCACCAGCGCCGGCGAAGAGACCGTCAGCAGCGGCAGCGTTCCCGCCTCTAGCGAAGAGGAACTCGAAGCTGGCAAGACCTACTACTGGAAGGCCAGCTACAACGGGGACTCGCTACACGAAGAATCCAACAGTGGCTGCAGCGAGATCCTCAACGTCAAGGCCAAAACCACACTCACCACCACGCTCTCCGGGGAAAGCAAAGAAGACACCGAAATCACCGTCATCGAAGGGTCCAAGGTCACCGACAACGCCACGCTGAGCGGCACCAACCACGCCACCGCCACCGGCAAAGTCACCTACGACGTGTACTCCGACAGCAAATGCGAACACCTCGTCACCGAAGCCGGCGAAGTGACGGTCAACTCTGGCAGCGTTCCGGCATCGAGTGAAGAGGAACTGGAAGGCGGTAGAGCCTACTACTGGCAGGTCACGTACGAAGGCGACAGTCTCCACCAAGAATCGACCAGCACCTGTGGTGCAGAGACCCTGGATGTCAAGGCAAAAACATCGCTGTCCACGGAACTCTCCAGTGATGGCGAACAAGGAGAAGAACTCGCGACGACCGAAGGCGAAAATGCTAAGGACACCGCTACACTATCGGGCACAAACTCATCAACGGCGACCGGCACGGTCCGCTACGACGTCTACTCCGACAGCGAATGCACCACGCTGGTCACTGAAGCAGGCGAAGCGATCCTTGAATCCGGGGCGAAAATTCCTGCCTCGGACGAAGAGAAACTCGAAGCCGGCCACGTCTACTATTGGCAGGCAACGTACAGCGGCGACAGTGTACACCAAGAATCAACTACCGAATGCGGTGAAGAGTACCTCGCCGTCTGTGCGTGCGAAGCGGAAGGATTCGCTGAGCCAGGCTGGGTAGGGCGCGGGCCATTCGCTGCCTTCACCTCGGAGTCTCAAGCTCAACTGCGCCGTTACGTATCCGCTCCTGCAATCAGCAGCGCCACACGCCCAGTGCAGCTCAAGAACGATGCTGTGCTGACGAAAGAGATCGAAGTACTCACAGGTAGTGGTATCCGACCTGCCCGCGCCGCTGAAGCCATCCGAACCCAAGACGCTGTAGCTGAAGCCGGGCTGGTACGGAAGCTTCAAGCGGCGATGGGAAGCAAATACGCGGGCCTGTGGTTCGACAACGCCACAGCCCAACTGCATGTGGGCATAACATCAGCCAGTAGTCGCAGTGTCGCCGAACAAACGGTAGCCCGCGTCGGATTGAGCACCATCGTGGCCTACACCAACGTCCACGCCACGATGAAGGAACTTTACGCCATCCAGAAACAGTGGATGGCGCGGCTTAGCGCGCTACCTGCGGCCGAAGATGCCAAGACAGGGCTCCAGCCACAGCACAACCGTGTGGTCGTAACGCTAGACGAATCGCTGCCCGCGCGGCAGAGGGGATCCCTCATAAAGGATGCGGAGTCTTCGCAAGACCTCGTCGCCCTTACCGTAGTGCCGGGACGAGGTGCGCACGTGACACCACAAGCAAAAGAGTGCGGAAAATTCGTTGCAGGCAAAGCCAATTGCAACCCTTCAATCACGGCCGGAGTCACCATCGAAACGGTAAGTCACGAAACCGGTAAAGGCAAAGGTGAATCGCACAACAATACTACGCTCGACAACTTTGAAGAAGCCACCCTCGCGGGTGTTCGGCCCGGCGACAAAGTTGCCGGGCCGGGAATCCCTGTCCACACATATGTCATTGAACTCCCGACCAAAAAAAGTGTCACGATAAGCAACGCGGCAACCAAAGGCGAAGTAGCGGAATTCACCTTCTCGACCTTCTCTAGCTGTTCCGCAGGGCCCCAAGCGATCCCAACAGCCAAAAAAGCAGAACGGGTACTGCTCACCGCCGGACACTGCATCGAAGAGGGCCACGGCGTAGGCGAAAAATGGTTTGCCTACAAGACCGACGGAACCAAAGTTCAGCTTGGTACAGCGATTGCCTACAAAAATGGTGGGGCTGCCGGAGCGAAAATCGGCGACTACGGCGACATCACGATCGAAGCAGCTTGGCAGACCGGAAAACCCGCGATTCCCGTTCTGGCAGTGACGGCCAGGTGGGAGAAGAAAAAGGAACTGCGCTACCCCATCGTGGGAGAACGAGTGCCTGTCGAAGGCGGCGTCAACTGCCACGAGGGCGAAGGCTCCGGCGGTAAATGCGGTGCGATAACGATGTTGAACGATTCGTTTACGGTTCGTGGGAAAACGAAAGAAGGTCTCGTAGAGGATTCAGCTGCCAACGCTCCTGGCGACAGCGGCGGGGACTGGTTTGCCACGAACGCGAAAGGGCAGGTCGAAGTCGAAGGAACGCACGTAGGGGGAAATGCGACTGTCTCCGATTACCAGCCTCTCACGAAACCAGAAGCGACTAGCCCACAGGGCTCGCTCGAAGCGTTGAACCTGGAACTGTTGACGACGAAAAACGAGGCCTGCAAATGATCAAAGTTGCTGGCCGGCACTCCGGAGCCACTCACTCACCGAGCTCGGCAAGCCGGCGGTCATAACTCAGCAGCGCGCCGCCGCTCGCCTGAGCCGTCGCGAGCACGATCGCGTCGGGGAGCCGCAGCTTCTCGTGCCGCGCGCGCAGGCCGGCTGCCCGCTCGGCAATCGCTTCGGTGAGCGCAACCACGGTGATGCCCATCGCGACAATCGCTTCACGAGCCTCGTCGACCCGGTCGGCACGCGCGAACGCGACCAGTGTCTCGCTGTAGGCGCTCGCCGGCAGCAGGAGTCGCTTTCCCGCTTTGTCTGCCGCCTCGACGTCGTCGATCGCACGAGCATGATGCGCGTCGGCCGTGTCCAGCAAGCCAATCGTCACGCTGGCGTCGAGGATCAGCGCCGCCACTCGTCGCGGAGTCGGTCGAGCTCTTGGGGCTTGTAGATCCCTGTGGCGATGCCCGCGTGGCGCCGGACGCGAGAGCCTCTGGCAGCTATGACGATCTCGCCATCGGGCGTCGGGCGCACCGTGATCTCGTCCCCCGCCTGCAGGCCGACGGCACGCATCGCCTTGATCGGTAGCGTCACCTGATTCTTGGAGGACACCTTTGCCATTCCAGCCTTTACTTTATCATGGCAATTGTAAAGGGCCAAGCTTGGCGGCTCAGCCCCGCGAGCGGGCCATAGCGATATGTCGGACGCGCTCCGCCTGCGCATCGACCGATGCGTACGCGTAGCATCTTCCCGATGCCCTCGCACAAGCACGGCGCGCCTGCACGTCGCCTGCCGGGCCGGCTCCCCATCCTTGCACTCGCCGCGACACTTGCTCTCTCCGCCCTCGTCGCCTCGCGCTCGCTTGCGGCGTCGTCTTCGCCGCGTGGCCCCACCGTCTACGGCGCCCTCCAGACCCTCAACCGCTCCGGCCAGCTCCCCGCCGAAACCTACAGCGAAGACAGCGCCACCTACACCGCCGCCCTCACCGCCGCCAAGCACCTCAGCGGCCTGCGCCGCGCCGAACTGGAAAACGTGATCGCCAACATCCAGCAAATGGCGGCAGCCAAGGCCTTCATCCCCTCGCGCCTGCCGGCGCTGATGCTGACGCTCGAAGCCAACACGCACTGGTGGAGCCACGAACCGATCCCCGCCGCCGACCAGCACGTGATCGTCCCCGGCAGCCACCTGGTGTGGGAGTACTACCCCGGGCAGGGCATCGAGATCCAGTGGCTGGCCACCTTCGGCGAGGCCAACGGCTACTACGACGACGGGCACGACAACACGAAGCTGCGCGAAGTGCTCGAAGAAGCCGTCTCGCTCGCCACCCAGCGCGCCGGCGGGATCGCGTGGGAGTACTTCTTCCACTTCGACGGCGGCGCGCCGCCGTGGACCAGCGGCCTCTCGCAGGGCACCGCCCTGCAGGCGCTCTCCCGCGCATACGTGCGCCTGAAGGAACCGGCCTTCCTCACGGCGGCCAAACAGGCGCTCGGCATCTTCCAGACGCCCCCGCCAGCGGGTGTGCGCGTACCGCAGCCGGCCGGCACGCTGTACGCCGAGTACACCTACGCCCCCACCGACCGCATCCTCAACGGCTTCATCCAGTCGCTCAACGGCCTCTACGAATACGCCAAGCTCACCGGCGACCCGCTCGGCCGCCAGCTGTTCGAAACGGGCGACGCCGAGGCGCGCGCGATCACGCCCTCCTACGACACCGGCGCCTGGTCCAAGTACGACCAGTACACCGAATCCGACCTCAACTACCACGAGCTGCTCACCGAATTCCTGGTGAGCCTCTGCAAGCGCACCTCCGAAGGCGAGCCCGGCCCGCCGGCGCCCTCCCCCACACCCGCCACTCCAACCACCACAACACCCGGCGCGCCGGCCACCGGCACGGGCGGTACCGGCGGTGCGGGCGCAAGCGGCGGCTCGGCGGGGGCCGGTGGATCGACCGGCACGAGCGCCTCCGGTGGGGCCGCGGCCTCGGCCGCAAAGGCGGCGGGGGTCTCCCGCGGCGCCACCGCCTCCACGGCGCAGGCCAGCACGGCGATCCCCGGCGACCAGATCTACTGCACCACCGCCCAGCGCTTCACCGCCGACCTGCACACGCCACCGGCATTGAAGCTGCTGACGCACAAGCTTCCCGAGGGGGCGCGCGGCGGCGTGGCGATCTCGCTGTCGAAGGTCGCCAACGTCAGCATCGCCGTCCGCCAGGGCACGCATGTGGTGTGGACCAACAGCGCGCTCCTCGAACGCGGCGACCCGCGCCTGCTGTGGGTCACCCCGCGCAAGGCCGGCACATACACGGTCACCGTCACGGCGACCGATCTCGCGGGCAACACCGCAAGCACGAGCGGAACGATCGCGCTCGGCGTCCCGGCGCCCGCACACGCGCACACGCCGGCCGGCGCGCCCGCCAAGCGCCACTGAGCCCTCCGAAGCGCCGCTGAGCCCCTCCGTACAATCGGTGTGTGCCGAGCGAAGCGCACATCCACGGTGGGGCCGACCCCGAGCGCCGCAACGCAGGCGCGGCGCTGGCGCACGCGTGGAAGGCGCTCGACCGCGACCGGCGGCTGGCCGCGATCGCAGCGCTGGCGCTGTTCGTCACGATGCTGCTGCCGTGGTACCAGCAGAACGCGGTGGTCACCGCCGAGAAGACCGCCCCGCTGGTGAGCCGCAACCTCAACGCGTTCCAGGTCTTCACGTTCGTCGAGGCCGCCGTCCTGCTGGTGGCGGTGGCGGTGCTGTTCCTGCTGTACATGCGCGCCGAGGGCCGCAACTTCCGGCTGCCGGGCGGCGACGGCGGCGTGGTGCTGGCCGCGGGCCTGTGGGCCGCGCTGCTGCTGATTTTGCGGCTGTTCGACAAGCCCGGCATCACCCAGCACGGCGTGGCCGCCAACGTGGGCATCCAGTGGGGCATCTTCTTCGCGCTCGCCGCCGCCGGTTTGCTCGCCTACGCCGGCTCGCGGATGCGCGCGGGACAGCGGCCCGAGCCGCCGCTGCTGCGACGGGATCGCCCCCGCCGGCCCTCGCCCGCTGAACCTGCCGACGATGGCGAGCCGCTGGTCGATTGGTCGCCGCCGGAGCCCGCCGACGAGACGACGGCGATCGTCCGGCGCACCCCACCGGCACCCGAGCAGGAGCCCACCGTCGTCGTCCGCCGCACGCCCGCGACCCCAGCGCCACGATCGGCTCCCCCCACGCCCCCGGTGCCGGCCAAGCCCCGGGGGCGATACCCTCCAGCACCGGGGGAGGAGCAGCTGTCGTTCGAGGATCCGCCGCCGCGATGACCACGCCTGCCTCCACACCGCCAGCCTCATCCGCTCCCGCCTCCTCGGCGTCCGGCCCCGCGGGGCCCGCCACCCCCGCCGAGATGGCCGCGGGACTGCGCGAGGTGGGCTACCTGCCCTCGGAGTCCACCGCGCTGGTCGCCTACCTGGCCACGCGCCTGGGCAAGCCGGTGCTCGTGGAGGGCCCCGCCGGCGTCGGCAAGACCGAGCTGGCCAAGGCGCTCGCCGCCCACCTCGGCCGCGAGCTGGTGCGACTGCAGTGCTACGAGGGCCTTGACGAGGCCAAGGCGCTGTACGAGTGGAACTACCGCAAGCAGCTGCTGCGCATCCAAACGGAGGCCGGCGGCTCCGGCTGGGACGAGGTGCAGGACGACATCTTCGGCGAGGAGTTTTTGCTGGCGCGGCCGCTGCTCACCGCGATCTCCTCCGAGCAGCCGGTGGTGCTGCTGATCGACGAGATCGACAAGACCGACCAGGAGTTCGAGGCGATGCTGCTGGAGGTGCTGTCCGACTTCCAGATCTCGATCCCCGAGCTGGGCCGCGTGGAGTCGCGTACTCACCCGGTGGTGCTGCTCACCTCCAACAACTCGCGCGAGCTGACGGAGGCGCTGAAGCGCCGCTGCCTCTACCTGTGGCTCGACTACCCGTGCCTCGAGCACGAGCTGGCGATCGTGCGCCTGCACACCCCCGAGCTGGGCGACACCGTCGCCCGCCGGCTGGTGGAGGTGGTGGGGATGGTGCGCGAGCTCGACCTCAAGAAGCCCCCTTCGATCGCCGAGTCGATCGACTGGGCACGTGCGCTCTTGCTGTTGGGCGCCCGCGACATCGACTCCGAGATGTTCCTGCAGACGATGTCGGTGATCGTCAAGCACCGCGCCGACATGGACATCGTGGCCGAGCGCGTGGGGCTGAAGCTGGGCACTGCGGCCGATGCCGCCGCCTGAGGGCATCGCCGCGCGGCTGCTGGAGCTGGGCGAGGAGCTGCGCAAGGAGGGCGTGGCGGTCGGCACCTCCGAGCTGCTGGACGCGTTTGCGGTGCTGCGCGAGATCGAGTGGACCGCGCAGCAGGACTTCCGCGAGGCGCTGGCGGCGACGCTCGCCAAGAGCCAGGACGACCGCCGCGTGTTCGAGCTGGTGTTCGACCGCTTTTTCTTCCGCGCCGTGGAGATGGCGGCGGTGCGCGAGGGGGTGCGCGAAGACGCCCACGACGGCCGCCGCCCGGAGGGACCGGACGAGGGCGTGGGCGAGCTGGACCTCGAAGAGCTCTCCGAAGCGGAGCTGGACGCGCTGCGCCGCCAGATCGCCGCGGCGCTGCGCGACGGCGACGACGGCGCGATGCGCGATTTGGCGCGGCTGGCGATCGCCGCGCTGGCCCGCCGCGACGGCGGCTCGGGCGTAATCGGCGTGGACGTGCAGCGCATCCGCCGCACGCTCGGTTTGCGCGCCGAGCCCCAGCCGGAGCTGCCCGAGGAGGACCCCCGTCGCGAGGGCGTGCCGCGCGCGGCGCTGCGCCGCTTCGAGGCGCTGCTGCGCCGGGAGCTGGAGCGCGCGCAGGTGCAGCGCACGGGACAGCTGCCCCCCGCGCGACCGCTCGGCGAGCTCGATCGCGCGCTGCCATCCGGCCCGTTGCAGGACCTGGCGGCGGTGCACCGCGTGGTGGCGCAGCTGCGCCGGCGGTTGGCCACCCAGGGCCACCAGGTGCGCGGCCACCGCCACCACGCGCACGTCGACGTGCGCCGTACGATGCGCGCGTCGCTGCAAACCGGCGGTGTGCCGGTGGTGCTGCGCTACCGCCCCCGCCGCCCGCGCCGCCCGGAGGTGTACGTGCTGTGCGACGTCTCCACCTCGGTCACCTCCGCCTCGGTGTTTTTCCTCTCGGTGATGCACGCGCTGCACGACTCGTTTCGCAAGATGCGCTCGTTCGTGTTCATCGAGCGCATCTCCGAGGTCACCGACATCTTCGAACGTGAGCGCGACTTCAAAGCGGTCAACGAGCGGATCGCCTCCGATGCCGGCGTGGCCGACATCTCCGGGTACACCGACTACGGGCGCGTGTGGTCGGAGCTGCTGGAGCAGATCGGCGACGATTTGAACCCGCGCGCCACGGTGATCGTGCTGGGCGACGCCCGCACCAACGGCCGCGACCCCCGCGCCGACGCGTTCGCCGCGATCGCCGCGCGCGCCGGGCGCACCTTCTGGCTGAACCCCGAGCCGCGCCTGTACTGGAACTACGGCGACTCGGTGATCGCCGCCTACGAGCAGCACTGCACCGCCTTCGAGTGCTGGACCACGGCGCAGCTGGAGGACTTCGTGCGGGCGCTGACGCGGCCGGAGCTGACCACGGGGGGACGGTAAGGGTGAGCTGGCGGGTCGCGAGCGGCTGGGCATGTAAATGAGCCAGCAGGTGTCGCGCGCCTGGCAATCGTTGCGCACGCTGCTTGCGAGACGCAAATGGATCGTGTGGGTCGCGCTGGTGATCCTCGTGCTGATCGCAATCCAGATCGGCGTGTCGCTGCTGCCCCATCACGTCATCAACACGCTGCGGGAGTTCGAAGAAAAACCAAACGGCGTGCAGGAAGGCCCTGCCACCACCAACCGCTAGGCCAATGCCGTTACTTAAGGCCGGTGCCGGCTTCCGCTCCCAGTGGAAAGGAGCAGCCAACCACAGGCCGACCCAGGCTTTCGCGGATCGTCCGGTCCGCCTGTCTGAAGCGCGCTGTCGCTTTTGTGGCAACGCGCTGGTCAGTCCGTCGGCGCTCGCCGCTGGTTCAGCGCGAAACCGCAAGCGTGTCGTCCGTGTCGATCGGACCCAATCGTTCTCAGCGCAATACGCCGAGGAGCATGTGAGAATGATGTGCGCAAGCTCACCTCGCCAGCGTGAGCGCGGAAACACAGGAGCGGTACCCAACCCCGTGCTTAATCGAGTTGTCACTAGACATGAGAATTGGATCGGTGGCCTGGCCAGTGCCGCGGCGTTGGCTGCTGTCGTCGGCGTCGCCGGGGTGGCGTCCGCGCAGACCACGCTGCCGCTCCAGGCGGTCGGCTGGCAGAACGAGACCCTGCCGGGGGCGGCTTGCAAAGCAAACAGTCCGATCCGTTTGCACAACCACATCGCGCAGATCTCGCACACCGGTTTCGGGGACGTCAACAGCTCCGGTTCAAACCGCGACCTCGTTCAAGTCGCGGCCGCGTACGACGTGACCTATGGTCAGCTTGGCGGCGTTGGGCCCGCGGCCGCGGTTGATGTCGTCTGCTCCAACAACGGCGGGACCGCGGACGGCCAGATCCGCTTTGCCGAGGTCGTCTTCAGCGGCTCGGCGACGAACGCGCGCGCAGTGGGTCTGATCACGCCCCAACAGCCCCCCCGTGCGAAGGTGTCGCACGTGCCGCTGCTGGGAAAGGTCAAGTGGGTCAACGGCCGGATCGTCGTCGCCGAGTACTGGTACGGACCAAGCGACCCGACCTGCTGCGCCTCCGGGCGCGCGACCACCACCTGGGCCTACCGCACCGGCAAAAAACTCACAGCTGTCCGTACCGTGGTCACAAAACGACCGACCGGCTCAGCCGGTCGGTAAGGGCTGCGCCGCTGCTGCCAGGCGCCGCCAGCCGCCCGACGGTGGCCCCACTCTTGAGTCACGGAATGGCCGTTAGGCCACCTCCTCCTCCGTCACTGATCGGCGTCTCGCAGACGAGGTCGACAAGCGCCATCGCACTGCTCGACGCGATCGCGGCCGCCGCTGCGCGATAGCGCTCGCGTAGCTCGACGATGCGCTGCGCGCGAACGACCGCATCCGAGCACCGACCGGCGCCGCGGCTCCCCAAATGGGGTTGATGCGTAGTCGCTGAGCTCCACGGTCATACCCCTAGCGTCCCTGATAGGGACGCGGAGCGACCGTAACGCACGCTTAAGGGTCATCTCGGCGCTGGTGCACCCGCGCTAGGCTTACAAAGAACAGACAACACCAGGGGGGCTGGCGGGAAGGCCGGCTGAGATGGCGCCAACCACGGACCCGGCGCCGACCCTTCGAACCTGTGGGGTAATGCCCGCGGAGGGAGTGGCGTGAGTGTCGACAGGACTCAGAGCCCAACCGCAGCCGCTTGAGAGGGTCGGGCTGCAAGGCACCGTCGCGGTCAGCGGCGTCAGCCGGGTATATCCGGCGCGCGACGGGGGCGCATCGGTGCCCGCCCTCGCCGACGTCTCGCTGCGCGCGGGCGCCGGCGAGCTGGTCGCCGTGGTGGGCCCGAGCGGCTGCGGCAAGACCACGCTGCTGGAGCTGATCTGCGGCTTGCAGCAACCGGACGCGGGCAGCGTGGGTGGCGCGCCGGCGGTGTTGATGCCGCAGCACGACCTGCTGCTGCCGTGGTTGAGCGCACAGGACAACGCGGCGCTGGCGCTGCGGATCGCGCGCCGGCCGCGCGCGCGGGCGCGGGAGCGCGCACGGGAGCTGTTCGCCGAGCTCGGCCTGGACGGCTTCGAGGCGGCGCGCCCGCACGAGCTGTCGGGGGGGATGCGCCAGCGAGTGGCGTTCGTGCGCACGCTGCTCTCCGGCAAGCCTGTTCTCTGCCTCGACGAGCCGTTTGGCGCGCTCGACGCGATCACGCGCGCGGAGATGCAGGGGTGGCTGGCAAGGGCGCTGCAGCGCGACCGATCGAAGATCGGCCAGCGCACGGTGGTGCTGGTGACGCACGACGTGGAGGAGGCGGTGCTGCTGGCCGATCGCGTCGTGGTGTTCTCCCCCCGCCCCGGCCGCACGGTCGCGGAGATCGAGATCGGGTTGCCGCGCCCGCGGGCGCGCACCGACGCGGCGGTGACGGCGCTGCGCGAGCGGGCGCTGATCGCCCTCGGACTGGGGGTCCGATGAGGCGCCGCGCCGCCCACCTGCTCCCTCCCCTGCTCCTCGCGGCGGCGCTGCTCGGCGCGTGGGAGCTGTATGTGGACCTCGGCGGCGTCGACCCGGCCGTATTGCCGGCCCCCCACGAAGTCGCCAGCGCCCTCTGGGGAAACGCCGGTTTGCTGTGGCAGAACTTCAAGATCACCGCCGAGGAGGTGGTGCTCGGCCTCGGCCTCGCGCTGCTCGCCGGCTTCGCGCTGGCGGTGGCGATCCACTTCTCCAAGTGGCTGCGCCGCGCGGTGTACCCGCACGCGGTGGGCTCGCAGGCGGTGCCGATCGCGGTGATCGCCGCGCCGCTGGTGTTCTGGTGGGGCTTCGGCATCTTCCCGAAGCTGGTGGTGATCGCGCTGATCTGTTTCTTCCCGGTGGTGGTCACCACCGTCGACGGCCTCGCCGCGGTGGACCCCGACCAGCTGAAGCTGCTGCGCACGCTGGACGCCTCGCGCTGGCAGGCGTTCCGCTTCGCCGAGCTGCCGGCCGCGCTGCCCGCGGCGCTGAGCGGCGCCCGGATCGCGCTGGCGGTGGGCGTGATCGGCGCCTTCATCGCCGAGACCTCCACCGCCACCACCGGCCCCTACGCCGGCCTCGGCCGCGAGATCATGAGCGACCTCAACAACCTGCAGACCCCGCGCGAGTACGCCGCGACCGCCGTGCTGTTCGTGTTTGCGATCGCCTGTTTTCACGCGCTGACGCTCGCCGAGCGCCGGCTGGCCCCCTGGACCGCCAATCGACCGACAGGAGAGACCCGTTGAAGAGACCACCGCGCCCCCGCGTCGCCGTTGCAGCTGCCCATTGGTTGGCGTCCAAAAACTTCGAACACAACAACACCCCCCGCCGCCGGGCGCTGCTCGCGGCCACCCTCGCGCTGTGCTGCGCCGGCGCCCTGACCGCGTGCGGCACCGCCCAGAACGTGACGACCGCCGCGACCGCCGCGAAGCGCTTCACGGTGATGCTGGACTGGTTTCCCAACGCCGACCACGCGCCGCTGTACGCGGCGATCGCGCACGGCGACTTCCGCGCGGTGGGCCTCGACGTGCAGCCGCTGGTCCCCTCGGAATCGGCCGAACCGCTGAAGCTCTTGGCGGCGGGCCGCGTGGACATGGCGATCTCATACGAGCCGCAGCTGCTGCTGGCGCGCGACGAGGGTTTGAAGGTGGTGTCGATCGGGGCGCTGGTGCAGCGCCCGCTTACCTCGATCATCGCGCCGGCGAGCGCGCACGTCAAAAGCGTCGCCGACCTCGCCGGCAAGAAGGTCGGCACCGCCGGCATCCCCTACCAGGCGGCCGAGCTGGCGGCGGCGCTGCAGCACGCGGGCGTGAGCCCTTCGAAGGTGCAGGAAGTGAACGTCGGCTTCAACCTCGTGCCCGCCATGCTCTCGCACGAGGTGGCGGCAACGCTCGGCGGCTTCTGGAACTACGAGGCGATCCAGCTGCAGCTGCGCCACCAGCACCCCACGATCATCCCCATCAACGAAGCGGGCGTGCCCAACTACGACGAACTGGTGGTGGTGGTGCGCTCTGAAACGGCCCACCACGACGGCGTCGACCTGCGCGCCTTCATGCAGGCCCTCACTCGCGGCGAGCGCGCGGTCCGGGCCGACCCGCGGGCCGCGGCGAAGCTGATCATGGCCGCCAACCCGAGCCTCGAAGAAAAGCTCCAGGTTGCGTCGATCGAACGGACGCTGCCGGCCGCGCAGCCGGCCGCAGGCAAGCCCTACGGCTACCAGAACCCCGAACAGTGGGCGGCGTTCGGCGCGTGGATGTACAGCAAGGGCCTGCTCAAGAGCAACCCCAACACGACCGGGCTGCCGCCGTTCACCAACGAGTTCCTTCCGGGGGAAGGGATTTGAGGCGATTTTTGGGCTGGCATCCGGGCGGTCTGGCGCGGATGCTCGGCCCGGGGTGCGCGTGGCGTCCTGCCACGCGAAGGGTGTCTCATCGCTCGGCTTGTGCCAGTGTGCGTGCGACCTGCTGTCCGCGTTCGGTGAGTGTCCAGGCGTTGGGCTCGCCTCTGGCGTGATCGCCGCCGTTGTTGCCGACGAGCCCGAGCGTCTGCAGCCGCGCGAGCAACTTGGAGATCTGGCCCTGGTCGGAGATGCCGGCGGCGGCGGCGACCTGACGGTTGCTCGGGCCGAGGTTGACGCCTGCGCTTGCACCGCCGCTCGTGTCCGATGGTGCGAGCTCGGCGATCGCCGATAGCACCCGCACCGTGCGGTAGGTGAGGCGCATGTCGAGCTCGCGCAGCGGGTCGGCGCGGGGCCGCGGCGGCGTGCGGGGGCGCGGAGCGGGACGGCGGCGCTCGCGCTCGGCCGCCGCCGCGCCGAGGTAGGGCAGCACGATCATCGCCATCAGCGGGTTGAGCAGCGACAGCAGCGGCTTGAGCGGCTGACCCCCCGCGCCTGCCTGCCGCGCATCCTGGTCGACCAGCCGCGCATGGATGACTGCGAGCACCGCTCCCACGACGCCTTCGGCGCTCAGCCGGTCGGGCCGCCGAGGGCCGCTGTTTTCGCGTCTGCCCTCGTGCACCGCATCGACGAGCTTGGCGACCACCTGTGTGCGCTTCGCGAGCGCCCGCTCGCCGCCACCCAGCGCGCCGACGACGCAGAGGTGCCCCCACTCGGGCTCGGCGTCGAAGAAACGGAGCATCGCCGCGAGACCCGCCCTGATCCGCTCGACCCAGCTCTCGGGCTCCCGGTACACCGCCAGCATCGAGGCCGCGGCCGTCGCGATCGCCGCGTCGAACGCGGCAAGCAAGCAATCCTCACGATCCTGAAAGAGCTCGTAGAACGTGCGCCGCGAAACACCCGAGCGCGCGACCACGTGCGCGACCGTCACGCCGGCGGGACCACGGTCGCGCAACAGCTCGCTCATCGCGGCGAGGATCCGCGCGCGTTGGATCTCACCCACACGACCACGGCCGCCGCTGCGGTCGGACCTGTGGGTGGATGCCACGGCGGCTGCGGCTGACGACATCGGCCCGCCCTACCCCTTCTTCTTCCCGCCCTTCTTCTTGCCGTGTTTCTCCTTGTGCTTGGCCTTCGGCTTGCCCTTCGGGCAGCCGGTCACGGCGATCTTCGTGTTCTGGTGGATCGTGGCGCCGTTCTGCGCGACGAATTCGGTGGGCATCGTCAGCCTGCCCTTGCACGGGTTCCCGACGGTGGTGAGCGCCGAATACGGGCCCGCGGGTAGCTTCAGCTCGAAGCTGCCGACCGGCACGTCGGGCACCGTCTTGAACGTGCTGCTCGTGATCCCCGATTTGCTGATGTACGTTTCCCCGTGCAGGTCCACCGTCACGCCGTCCTCGCCCTTGAGCACCACGATCAGTTCGGGGAACGCCGCGCCGCCGTGACTGACGAAGTACGCCGGGCCCGAGAGGCCACCCGCGAGGATCGGCGTCGTGGCGACCGCTTCCCCGACCCGCGAGGCCGGCGGACATCCTTCGGGGTTGCTCGCGAACTGCGCTTCGGTGCACGCTTTCTGCAAGGTCGGCAGCCGCGACGGCAGCTGCTTGGGCAGTTCCACTTTGACCTTCGCGACGTTCGCCAGGGTCCCCGCCGCGCCCGACGGGTAGGTCAGCTTCACATCGAGGCTCGTGCCGTCGAGCCGGGAGGGTTTCCCAGACGTCGAGACGCTGAAACCGGGTTTGAACGCCAGCGACGCGCAGTTGGTGACCTGGAACGGCGTTTCCACACTGGCGCTTGCGCCTTCGGTGCTCGTCATCGTACCCGTCAGCTTCATCGGATTGCAGCTGGTCGGGTTGAACGTGAATTCGGGCTTGTCGACCGTCACGTTCACGTGCTGGATCTGCAGCGGGATGCCGTCGATGATCGTCGGCAGCGGGTCGCTGACGATGTGCAGCGCGGCGGTCGTCGGGTCCACTTCGATCTTCGCCCGCACCACCACATAACCCAGGTCGAACGGGCCCGCCTTCGCCGGGTTGAGAATCGACAACCCAAACGGGGCACCCTTGTACGGCCCGGTGATGAACACCTTGCCGCCTTCCACCGTAAACGGCGAGTTCCCCAACCCCGCGCTCACAACCGTGTGGCCGATCAGGCTCCCTTCCGGGCATTCCCCGGTGGACGCCTGCGGTTCCGGACACAGCGGCACCTTCGCCAGATCGCCCGACAGGCCAGGCGGCAACTGCACCGACAAACTCGCCAGCGTCTGATCGGCATCGGGCCGCGACATCGTCAGCGTGAACGGTGTGAACGCGCCTGCCTGGATGTTGGTCGATCCGGCCTCAAAGCCGGGGGCGAACGGTCGCGGGTCCGCGCAGGGCGAGCCGTTGGGGCCCGCAGTGATGTCGAATGTGGAAGAGGGTTCCACCGGCACGTTGCCCGACCACGGCGCGATCGACGCCTTCGTCGTATACGAGCCGCACAACGCCGGGGTCGCCAATGGCGCCCGCGACCCACCGAAGAAGTGCAGCGTCAAGTCTTCGAACGGCAGTTGCGGCGTATTGTCGAACGTCGACACCAGCTGGCCGGTGACCGGGTCCGGCTTCACTTCCCCGGCGACCTTCACCAGCGTCCCCGACACCGGGTCCTGCGCCACCACGTACAGCGCCACCAGCGACCCGAACGGGTTTGCATCCTGCGTTGCCAGATACGCCGCCCCGGTCAACGGGTTCGGCAGCAACGGCGTCTTGATTTCCACCGTCCCCACCTTCGACGCTTCCGGGCACGACGGGAACACGTCCACGGCGAGTGCGATCTGCGCTTCCGAGCACGCTTCCAGCCCGTCCGCCGCCGACGGGTTGAGCACCACGCCGGCCGGCAGCGTCACCGTCGTGTCCTTCACGTTGGCCTCCGCCAGCCCGGTCGGGTTGAGCAGCGCGTCCTGCGGCACGTGGATCCCAACCGACAACCCGGTCGGGCTGCTCCCCGCCTGCCCATCCGGCGCCACGGTGATCGACGGCTGGAACGGCAGCCGGTTGCAACCATCCAGGCTCGGTCGCACAAGCGACTCCGCCGGGGTCGTGAACGCACCCTCGTCCGCCCACGAATCGACGCTCATCGTCCCCTGCAGCGGACCCGTGCACGACGTCGGCAGAGACAGCAGCGGCGGAGGGCTCGACTCGTCAAGCGCCGTGCACGTGCCCACCGCTCCTTCGAGGATTTCGTCCCACACGCCTCCGTCAAGGCATGGCCAACCACGCGACTGGTCGTGGATCGGATCGCCCGGCACACCCCAGAACGTGACCTGCGAGGAGAGCAAGGCGGCGACCTGCGTGACGTTGTCGACGCTCACCGTCACGCCGTAATCGCCGCCCGTGCGGACCGACGTGTCCAGAATCACATGCGCGATCAGCGTCTGGAAGCCGAACCTCGCGGGCTCCCCCGCGGTCGGTTTCAAGTTGAACACGGGGGTCGCGACGGTGATCACCCCCCCGAACGTCGTGGGTTCGTCGATCGTGATGACCGCGACACCGACGGCCGTGTCGGCCGGGCAGGCGTTGGCGAACCCATTGATGACCTTCTCGAACTGCGTGTCGGAGCACTGCGGGAAGGGCGTGGGGTTGCCGACCAGGCCCGGCGGCAGGTCGAAGTGAAGATCCTTCGGCATCGCGGGTTGATACGGTGCGCTGGCGGTCCGATTCAGGTCGAACGTCGTCGTGAGACCGTACGGGTGCGAGCCGGCCTGCGTATCGGGAGAGCCGTCTTCGTTGAACGCGACCTGTTCGAAGCCTGAGACGCCGTACGGCGTCGGCGCACCGCTCACGACGATCGCGCGTTTCAGCGAGACGCCGGGCGCGCCGCCACCCGAGATCGTCACTTCGTTGACTTCGCCGGACGCCTTCGCGCCGCCCAGCACTTCCACGCCGATTTCCGCTTCGATCCCTTCGTAGGGTGGCAGGTTCCCCGCGAACGTGCATTCCACGAGCGAACCGGAGATCACCGCGCATTTCACTTCACCCCGCAATTCGATGAACCCGGCGACACCCGCCACGCGGCCGGACACCGTCTTCGCCGCGAGGCCGGCCGGCAGCCTGTCGCGCAGCGTGACCTTCGCGCTCGCGCCCTTAACTTCCCCCTCGCCGAGGTTCCACCCGCTCACCACCAGCTTTCCGCTCCCGCCCGGCGGCAGGTTCCCCGGGACCGACAGCGAATCGAGTTGCCACCACGGCACCGTCGCGCCGGCGGCCGCCACATCAGTCATACACACCAGCGCCATACACGCCGCGACAAAAGCGACAAACACCATTCTCACCGATCTCATCGCGGTCACCCCCGAGCCTTTCTCGTAGCCTTGGCGGCACTGTGCGTTTTTGCGGGCGCATATTTGCTTTTCGCCTGCCTTTCGCACCGGCGCCGCTCTTTCCTCGACTTCCTCCTACAGGCCCGCAGCGCGCTCGCCAGCTTCTGCGCCCGCGTCAGCGACCTGCGCACCACGGTCGGCGCGGGCACGGCGGGCACGGCGTTGCCGGCGCCGGAGAACGTCGCGCTCGCCGGGGCCCCGAAGACGGACGGCTGTGCCGCGGGAGCCGCCTTGCAGGAGTCGCCCGAGTCGCACGGCGGTGGCGGCACCGGCGCCGGCGAACACGGCACCGCCACCGAGCATTCATGCGCGTCGTAGATGTCGAACGCCGTGTCTTCGTCCTGCCCGGTCAGCTTCGCCGTGGTCAGGAAGAACACGTCGGCGCCGGTCGAGCTGGCGTCGAGGAACCCAGATTCTTCCGGGGACGTCCCCGAGGAGATCAGGTACACGCAGCCGCCCGTCGTCGCATGGAACGTCACGCTCGACGCCGTGCAGCCGCTAACCCCTTCCGGCTCGAACTCGTACAGATCCTCCTGGCCGTTGACGTCCTGCGGCACGAGCGCGTCACTGCTGTTGAAAAACACCCGCCCGCTGTCGTCAAGCGCTCGCGGCTGGTACATGCCACCGTTGTTGTCGGCGAGTATGTCGCCGTGCGGCAGGTTCGCCGCCACCCAGGTCTCAGCGGTATACCCCTGCCCCAAACTGCCTCCTCCGACACCGGCGGCATTCGGGCGAGTGCCGAAGACCGAGTCGAACTGTTTGACTTCGACTCCCGTAGGCCGGCTGCCGCTCGGGTTGCACGATACGCACGCCAGGCGCCCGGTCGCCGCGTCATACAGATACACCTCCATGTCTGGCCTGCCGCTTACGGCATCGCGGTTGTCATAGCCCGTGAGCGGCACACTCGACATGAAGGCGACGTAGCGCCCGTTCGCGGAGACCCGCGAGGTCTTTTCGCTGGGTCCGAGATACCAATCGTTTTCGTCGGTGCCGGCCAGCGTCCCGATGAACGTGGTCACACCGTCGTGATACTCGTACAGATTGCATTTGACCGTTTCGTTCTCGGTAAGGGCGCTATTGTGGCAAGTGCCTCGCGTTGCTCCGCGTTCGGCGCCGTCGCCGAGTACCGCATCGGCCACGAAATACACGTACGACCCGTCTTCGCTGATACCGAACACGTTGATCACGTCGCCCGACTGACCCCCGTTTTCGGGCGTGAGATCGATGAGGTCGCACTTCAGCTTGCCCGCTTCTTCGACGATTTCACACTCGTAGAGATCTTCTTCCTGTTCCCGTGCATCCGAGTTGGCCGTCAGTCGCTGTTCGTCGGTGAAAAGCACCGTCGAGCCGTCTCCGGTCGCGCCCCGGAAGTACGCTTTGGCTTCTCCCGGGCTCGTCACACCCGGCTGCACGACGTCGAGCCGCAGCGTTTCGCCCTTGGCGGTGTCGCGCAGGTAGAGATGATCGTGAGAGTCGGCTGAGCTTTTATTGACCCAGAAGATTCGCGATCCGTCGTTCGAGAAGACGTGCCCGCCGGCCGACAGCGCCGGCTCACTCAGTCGTCCAAGTTCAACCTGTGACGCCGGACCGCCGCCTTCGTCAGCGGGCAAGACGCTCACCAACTGCACCGCGTCGGCGGCAGCGGTGCCGGCCGACCACTCGTAGAGTCCCCCGGTTTGGCTGGGAGCAGGGCTGGTGGACAGCTCCACCGAGGATTTCAACAGCACATGGCGCAGATCGGGCGTGGCCGTTTCGAACGCGATGGGTTGCCTGCCCGGAGCATCACCAAATTCAACGCCCGGTGGGACGTCGGCAAAGCCCTGCTTGCCCGTCAGTACCGGCAGATAGCATTCGCTCGCGCCAGACGGCGTGTCGCACGAGCTTTCCGACCGCACATATGGCGTGTTTTCGGACGCCTCGCTAGACAGCAGTGGCTCGCCGTTTTCCCCGTTCACGCCGTGCTGCTCTTCGAGCATGATGAGGCCGGATGACAATTCGCTCGAGAAGAGCTTGTATTCAGAGCCCGCCGTGACAGGCGCGAACGTCGGTACCGGGTGCATCGGTGCGATATCGCGCGAGGACCAGCCCCCCGGTACCCGCCGGGAGAGATCCTGGGAGCTCACCACGTACCCCTGCGGTTCGAGTTCGGTCGGCACGTTCGTGAAATATGTGATCCCGCTGCCGTCTTCGGCGGCTTGAGTCAGCCCGACGCTCGCCAGCGAGCCGATCTTGGCGCCGTGCTTGATCGGCGGCGAGACCAGTTCCCACATCCGGCCGTCGGGCAGCTCGAACTCGCTCCCGGTGGGCTGGGTCGTGAACGTCCCGTCGCCGCCGTCCACCGCTTCGCCGCTCCCTGCGACGAGCGCGAGGACCCTGTAGTGGTAAGTCGTGTTGGACAGGAGATCCTGCGGGTGCACGCTGACCGTCACACCAGAGGAGCCGGAGCCGACGGTGCCGTCGGGCACGGGAAGAGCGGACCCGTACGCTTTGCTTGTACCGTATTCGAAACGGTACGTGGTTTCGTTTTCCTCGGGGTTGATCGTCGCCTTGAACGTCGCGCTGGTCCCCGCCACTTCGAGCACCGAGGTTTCTTCCACCACCGGCGGTCCCGCCGCCAGCGCGGCGGGACCGGCGAGCAGCAGGCCGGCGGCCAGCGCGCACAGCGCCACGATCACCGTAATCGACGTGCGAACGTTCATCTGAGCATCCCCTCCTCGGGTATTGAGGGGCACGCCCCTCGCGTATTGCGTGACGGCGCGCCCCCGGCCTGGGGCGATGACCGGGCGCCGGGATGGCGCCGGCCGGAGGACGACTTCGGCGACGGCAGCTTCGACCGCTTTGTCAGACACGCGGGGGAGACGGGCGCAGGCGCGGCGATCCCACTCCGCGCGGGGGCGAAGGCGAAACGGCGCGCAAGCGCCCGACGAGAAGCCTTACCGGCTAGCCGGCAAGCTGAAGAGAGAGAGAGAGAGAGAGAGATGCGACAGCGCCAAGCTGGCGCATCTAGCATCGCCCTCAGAACGGGATCCAGTGACCCTCGACACGCAGTTCTCTCTCAAAGACACGCGAAGACCTTCTCCCTCATCGAGACGACCCGGTCCCTCTCCCAGAGAAACCCCTGCCAACAATGCTTGAAAGGCCGGGCCACAGAGGCCCCGACACCAAACCAGACCCTTATGTTCAAGTCGATCCGCCGCCGGAACAGCGACTGGATGAGACGACTATATCCACCACGCGAGGCACTTGTCAAGTCCCGGCGTTGCGGAACTCGTTTCAGCGGCGCTCCCGCTGGCCGGCGAGACGTCGCGGTGCGCCCACACGGTGCGCCCATACACTGCGGCTGTGAGCGTCCCCGATCCGCACGTGACCCCCCTCCCCCAGTGGGCCGCGCTGGCCGCCCACCACGCGACGCTCCGCGACACGCACCTGCGCGAGCTGTTCGCGCAGGACCCGGCGCGCGGCGAGCGGATGGCCGCGCAGGCGGCGGGCCTGTACCTCGACTACTCCAAGAACCGCGTGACCGACGAGACGCTCGGGTTGCTGGTGGCGCTCGCCGAGCAGTCGGGCCTCGCGGCGCGCATCGAGGCGATGTTCAGGGGCGAGCGCATCAACGTGTCGGAGAACCGCTCCGTCCTGCACGTGGCGCTGCGGATGCCCAAGAGCGCCTCGCTGGTGGTGGACGGCGTGGACGTGGTGAGGCAGGTGCACGAGGTGCTGGAGCGGATGGCGGCGTTCGCCACGCGGGTGCGCGCGGGCGCGTGGAGGGGCCACACCGGGAGGCCGATCCGCAACATCGTGAACATCGGCATCGGCGGCTCGGACCTCGGCCCGGTGATGGCGTACGAGGCGCTGCGCTACTACTCCAAGCGCGAGCTGACGTTGCGCTTCGTCTCCAACGTGGACGCGACCGACTTCGTGGAGGCCACGCGCGACCTCGACCCCGCCGAGACGCTGTTCATCGTCTCCTCGAAGACGTTCACGACGTTGGAGACGATGACGAACGCGCGCACGGCCCGGGAATGGCTGCTGGCGGGCCTTCAAGCCGGGGAGGAGGGGGAGGATAAGGGGGGAGGGGCGTCTGCGGGCACCAGCGACGCGGCGATCGCGAAGCACTTCGTGGCGGTGTCCACCAACGCTCCGGAGGTGGCGGCGTTCGGAATCGACACCGAGAACATGTTTGGCTTCTGGGACTGGGTCGGCGGCCGCTACTCGATGGACTCGGCGATCGGCCTCTCGACGATGCTGGCGATCGGCCCGGAGCGCTTCGCGGAGCTGCTGGCGGGCTTCCACGCGATGGACGAGCACTTCCGTCACACCCCCTTTGCGCAGAACCTCCCCGTGCTGATGGGGTTGCTGTCCGTGTGGTATGGCGACTTCTTCGGCGCGCAGACGCACGGCGTGATGCCCTACTGCCAGTACCTAAAGCGCTTCCCCGCCTATCTGCAGCAGCTGACGATGGAGTCCAACGGCAAGCGCGTGACGCTGGCCGGCGAGGAGGTCGACTACGACACCGGCGCGGTGTACTGGGGCGAGCCGGGCACCAACGGCCAGCACAGCTTCTACCAACTGCTCCACCAGGGCACGAAGCTGATCCCGGTCGATCTGATCGGCTTCGCGCGGGACCTCAACCCGCTGGGCGAGCACCACGACCTGCTGATGTCCAACGTGTTCGCGCAGGCCGAAGCGCTGGCGTTCGGCAAGACGGCCGAGGAGGTGCGCGCGGAGGGCACGCCCGAGGCGGTCGTCCCCCACCGCGTGATGCCAGGCAACCGCCCCACAAACACGCTCCTCGCCGAGCGCCTGGACCCTCACACGCTCGGCTCGCTGGTCGCCCTGTACGAGCACAGCGTCTTCACCCAGGGCGCGATCTGGGGCATCGACTCCTTCGACCAGTGGGGCGTGGAGCTGGGCAAGGCGCTGGCCAAGCGGATCGTGCCGGAGCTGCGGAGCGAGGCCGAGCCCGAGCTGCGCCACGACAGCTCCACCAACACGCTGATCCGCTGGTACCGCGCCAGTCGCTGAGGGACGCGGTCACCCGCCGGTCGTACCGCCACAGCCGAGAATCAGCCGCTCGACCGCGTTGGCGAAGCCGTCCTCCTCGTTGGAGGTGCTCACCAGCCGCGCTGCGCGCTGCACCTCCGGGGTGGCGTTGCCGACGGCGATCGGCAGGCCGGAGGCGGCGAACATCGCGACGTCGTTGCCGGCGTCTCCGATCGTCGCGATCTCCTGCGCCGGGATGCCGTAGCGCGCCGACAGGAAGCGCACGACGCTGCCCTTGTTGGCGTCGGGGTGGGTGATGTCGAGGTAGTAAGGCTGCGAGCGCGAGGCCGAGAGGCGCGCGCCGAAGCGCTCGGCGGCGGCCGAGGCGGCGCGCGCGACGGCGTCGTGGTTGTCGCTCACGCCGACGATCTTCGCCACCCCGTCGCGCATCCCCTCGAAGCCCTCGACCAGCGTGGGCGCGAACTGCACGGTGTGGCTTTCGCGCTCCACGCGCGGCCCGTGCAGGTCGCGCACGTACCACTCCTCGCCGCGATACACCCACGCGCTGAGCGCGAACGACTCCAGCAGCGAGATCGCCTCGCCCACCAGCTCGCCGGGGATCGCGCGCTGCTCGATCACCGTCAGGTCGGGGTTCACCATCGCGCCGCCGTTGAACGCGCCCAGCGGCGTGCTCAGCGCCAGCGGCTCCACGAACATCGCCAACCCGCGCGGGGGCCGGCTGCTGGTGAGCGCGAACATGATGCCCGCCTCCCGCAAGCACCGCACGGCCTCGATCGCCCGCGGTGTCAGCTCCTTCGCCCGCGTGACGAGCGTGCCGTCGACGTCGGAGAGCACCAGCTTGATCGCGGGCAGGGTCACGCCAGCGCAACGATACCCTTGAGCGCGAGGTAGAGTCCGAGCGCGGCGAGCACCCCGGTGATCAGGACGCGCGCGTTGGCGCGCGTCCACGCGTCGAGGCGCGCGATCGCCGATTTGGTCTCCTCGGGGCGGAACGACAGCAGCGCGAGCGGGACGATCGCGGGCGAGAGCATCAGCACGTTGAACAGCAGGATCGCCAGCACCTGCTCGTGTTTGGAGACTTCCGCGACGACGATCTCCTTCATCGCCTCGATGTACCTGATGCTCGGGAAATTGAGCGCCACCCCAGCGAAGAACGCGAGCGAGGCCGAACCCGAGAGCAGCCGCTCGTTCAGCGGCGGCTTGCTCGACTTGCCGGGACCTGGCGGCGGCTTGGCGGCGGCACGTCGCGCTTTGAAGCGATCCGCGCGGCCGGTGCCCTTCAGGAACGCCCCGGCCAGCAGCAGCCCGCCGACGACGATGTCGAACACCGGCCGCGACTGGGAGGAGCTGCCGCCGAACGCTTCGGCGTCGCTGGCCACGGTGACGATGCCGATGCCGAGACCCACGCTCCACGTGAAGGCACCGGCGAAGTAGGCGCCGAGCATCCGTTTGGGGTGCTCGGAGGCGAGCGTCAGCAGCACGACCGCCAGCAGCACCGGGTTCAGCGCGCAGCTGGCGCCGAGCAGGGCGACGTTGACGATCATGGTGACGATCTCCGGCCCCGCATCCGCCGAGAGTTTCGCCGCGCACGAGATGAGCGGCCGTCACCCCCGCGGGGTGATTGAGGAGCGGGCCACTACCCTGTGGCCGATGGCGCGCATCGGCCTGCTCACCGGCGGCGGCGACTGCCCCGGGTTGAACGCGGTGATCCGCGCGGCCGTGCGCAGTGGCCTGGCGCAGGGCGAGCACTCGTTCCTCGGCTTCCGCCACGGCTGGGCGGGGGTGCTGTCCGACGAGGCGATCGAGCTCGACATGGCAGCCACCGTCGGCATCCTGCCGCGCGGCGGCACGATTCTCGGCACCTCGCGCACCAATCCGTTCGCCGCGGGACACGACGGGATCGAGGCGATCCGCACGACTTTGGAGCGCCGCGGCGTCGACGCGCTGATGCCGATCGGCGGCGAGGACACGCTCGGCGTGGCGCTGCGCCTGCACGAGGCCGGCGTCCCGATCGTGGGCGTGCCGAAGACGATCGACAACGACCTCGGCGCCACCGACTTCACGTTTGGCTTCCAAACCGCCGTGCAGATCGTCACCGACGCGATCGACCGTCTCCATACCACCGCGGAGTCGCACAACCGCGTGATGGTGGTGGAGGTGATGGGTCGCCACGCCGGCTGGATCGCCACCTACGCCGGGATCGCCGGCGGCGCCGACGCGATCCTCGTGCCCGAGCGGCCGTTCGACATCGAGGAGGTGTGCGCCCACCTGCGCCGCCGCCACGCGCGCGGGCGCTCCTTCTCGATCGTCGTCGTCTCCGAGGGCGCCACTCCGCGCGAGGGCACGCTGCGGGCCGGGCCGGGCGGGACTGAGCCTGGCAGGAGCAAACCAGGCGGGGCCGAGCAGGGCGCCACCGACGAGAGCTCTGGCGCGGCAGCCGCACCCACCGTGCGGGGCGCCGCCACCGACGCCTTCGGCCACGCCCGCCTCGGAGGGATCGGCGTGACGCTGGAGCAGGAGATCGAGCGGCGCACCGGGTATGAGACGCGCGTGACGATCCTCGGCCACGTGCAGCGCGGCGGCACCCCCACCGCGTTCGACCGCGTGCTCGCCACCCGCTTCGGCGTGGCCGCCACGCAGGCGGCGCTCGGCGGGCGTTTCGGCACGATGGTGGCCCTGCAGGGCACCCAGATCGTCGAGGTCGCGCTCGCGCAGGCGCTCGCCGCCCCCAAGCTGCTCGACCCCGAGCTGTATGCCACCGCGGAGCTGTTTTTCGGGTAGGGCGAGTGGTGCATATGTTCTTTACACATGCCAACCAACGCGGCCGAGCGGCCGCGCGGGCGGGTGAGGTTGCTCTTTCAACACACCAACCACTTCACAAAATGAATGGTTGGCGTCCAAAAAGAGCATCACCAACCGCGTGCCAGCGGGCTGGTTGGCGTCCGAAAAGTAAACACACAACCCTCCGGGAGTAGGGAGCAGCGAGGCGTGCGGGCGATGGTGTTCGAGGAAGTCGGCCAGCCGCTGCGGGCGGTCGATCGCCCAATCCCCGAGCCCGGACCCGGCCAGCTGCTGTTGAAGGTGCACGCGTGCGGGGTGTGCCGCACCGACCTGCACCTGCTCGACGGGGAGGTCGAGATCGCCGCGCCCCCGCGCGTGCTGGGCCACCAGATCGTGGCCACCGTGCAGGAAGACGGCCGCCGCGTGGGCGTGCCGTGGCTGGGGTGGACGTGCGGCGAGTGCCGCTACTGCCGCTCCGGCCGCGAGAACCTCTGCCCGCTGGCGCGTTTCACCGGGCGCGACATCGACGGCGGCATGGCCGAGTACGCGGTGGCCGACGAGCGCTTCTGCTTCGAGATCCCGCCCGGCTACCCCGACCTGCAGGCCGCGCCGCTGCTGTGCGCCGGGCTGATCGGCTACCGCGCGCTGCGAATGGCGGGCGAGGGGCGCCGCCTCGGCCTGTACGGGTTCGGCGCCGCCGCCCACATCCTCGCCCAGGTGGCCATCTGGCAGGGCCGGCGCGTATATGCGTTCACCCGCCCCGGCGACATCCCGGCGCAGACGTTCGCGCTCGAGCTGGGCGCCACCTGGGCCGGCGACTCCGAGGAGTCGCCGCCCGAGCCGCTGGACGCCGCGATCGTGTTCGCCCCCGATGGCGCCCTGGTCCCTCGCGCCCTACGCGCCTTGGCACCCGGCGGCACGGTGGTGTGCGGCGGCATCCACATGAGCGACATCCCCGCCTTCCCCTACTCGATCCTGTGGGGGGAGCGCACCGTCCGCTCGGTCGCCAACCTCACCCGCCGCGACGCCGAGGAGTTCCTCGCCCTCGCCCCTCGCGTCCCCGTCAAGACGCAGGTGAGCGCCTATCCCCTGGAGGACGCCAACGGCGCGCTGGCCGACCTGCGCGCCGGTCGCTTCACGGGAGCGGCGGTGCTGAGCGTGTGAGGAGACATCCCCATCATGTGCGCCATCGCCAGTCCCGCCCACTCGCCGTAGGGGGCGAAGAATTCCCTCACCTGATCCTCCCGCGCCCGCGCGTAGGGGTCGCCACCGCTGAGCACGCGTCCCACCAGCTTTAGGAGCCCGTCGTCGCCGGCTGGCACCTGGTCGTGGCGGCCTTGGCCGTGCAGCGCCAGCATCTCCACCGTCCACGGGCCAATCCCCGGGATCGCACGCAGCCGCTGCCAGGCGCGCTCGTGGTTGGCGCTGTGCAGGTCGATCCGCCCCCGTGCCACTTCGCGGGCGACGCGCACCAGCGTGCGGGCCCGCGCGCCACCGAGGTCGAGTGACTGCAGCCACGCTGGCGCGACCCCAGCCAGCGCCGCGGGGGTGGGCACGTCGCGCAACGGTCGATCGACCCCGGCGCCGTCCGCCTGCGCGGGGCGCTCATTCGCCGACGCGAGGCGCGAACGGTCATGCCAGCACCGCCCCAACCGCCACACCAACCGCCGCTCGATCGCGGCGGCGCGCTCGAACTCGATCAGTTGCTCGCAAACGGCCCACGCCAGCGCCTCCCACGGCTCCGGGCGCCGGCGCACGCGCAGCCACGGCCGACGACGCACCGAGGTACCGATCAGCGGGTCGTGTTGAAAGCGGCGGTGAAAGAGGCGCAGGTCCTCATCCACCCCTAGGGCGAAGCGTATCCGCGCGATCCCGTATGCCGCCGCCTCGGTGGTGGAGGCCTGCGCCTGAAACACAACCCGATCGGCCGCCGACTGAGCGACGCGCACCACCACCGGCTGCTCGCCGTGGTGCAGCAGCCGTTCCAACACGCCGCCCCGGCAACGCAGCACCCCGTCCATGCCGCCGTGCCGCGGCAGCCGAAACGGCCACGGGGGCGTGACCTCGACGACGCTAACGGCGTCCACCGAGCAGGTGCACGTCTACCAGCAGAGAGCGGCTGCCGACGATCTGCACGAGTTCGCCCGCACCGCCGCGGAGCCGGCGCTTGGAGCGCGCCACATCGCGGCGCCGCTGGCGACGGTGCGCCAGTCCGACAACGGCGGCGCCGGCGACGAACCCGGTGGCGGCAACGGCGGCCGCCTGCACCGCGGGCACGACCGCGCGTACGTTGGTGGCGAGCACTGGCGATTGCGAGTCGGGCAGCACGACGACGGCGTCGACTTCCTCGGTGTCGCCCGTCGGCGGCGTGTCGGGCTGGAGCGAGTCGCTCACCGACCGAAGTGTAGGGTGCGCCCCGGACCGCTAGCCGAAGACCCGCTCGTACACCCGGTAGCGCCGCTTGATCTTGCCGCCCATCCCTTCCATGGCGCGGTTCATGGGCTTGTTGACCTCGAGGATCCACCCCATCTCGCCGCCCTTCTGCGGCGTGCGTTCGGCGGCGTCGAAGTGCATCTGGTAGAAGCGCGCCGCCACGCCCGTGTGCTGGTACTCCGGCTTGACGCCGAGCGCGAACACGCGCACGGCGTCGATCTTGCGTTTCTCGCGCAGCGCCGTAATCCAGCCGAAGGGCAGCAGCCGCCCGTTGAGCTTGGCGAGCACCTGGTTGAAGTCGGGCAGCGTCAGCGCCGCCCCCACGACCTCCCCGGTGTCCTTCTTTTCGGCGACCATCGCCCAGTTCTCGTCGAGCACCGGTTTGAGGTCTTTGGCGTAGTGGCGGACCTCCTCCTCGTTGAGCGGCACCGAGGCCCAGTTGGTCTCCCACGCGGCGTTGTACACCTCCAGGAAGCGGGTCACCTCGGCGTGGAGATCCTTCTTGCGGAAGCTGCGGCACACGATCCCGTGCTCGGCCTCCAACCTTTCGGCCGCCTCCCAGATCGCCGGGTGGACGTTGTCGCGGCCGGTGACGTACAGGCTCCACATGTACAGGTCCATCGCCTTGGGCATCCCCGCGTCGTGCTCGAACAGGCGCTGGTAGTAGGGGTGGTGCCAGGGGCAGAGAATGATCGGCGGGTACTCGTGGCCCTCCACAAGGAGCCCGATCTCGTCGTTGGTGGTGAAGTCCATCGGGCCGACCATGCGATCGCGCCCGCGCGCGCGCAGCCACTGCTCGGCGGTGTCCAGCAGCGCGCGGGCGGCCTCGGGGTCGTCCTCGCACTCAAACCACCCGAACAGGCCCCACGCGTTGCTTTGGAACTCGTTGAAGTTGCGATCGACGTGCGCGCAGACGCGCCCCACCGCGCGGCCGTCGCGCCACGCCAGGAAGTACTGCGCATCGGCGTGCTTGAAAAACGGGTTCTTCTGCTGGTTGAGGCGGTTCTTCAGGTCCATCAACAGCGGCGCCACCCAGTTGGGCTCGTTACGATAAAGCCGCCACGGCAGCTTGATGAAGGTGTTGAGTTCGCCTTTGGACGTTACGGGCCGGATCTCGACTGCCATCGGCGCCCACCCTACATGCATACCTCGACCGACGTATTCGCCAAGGCCCGCCACCACGAGCGTGCCGAGATCCTCGCCGCCGGGCGCGAGGCGGGCATCCTCCCCTACTTCCACGTGCTGACGTCGCCGGCGATGCCGGTGGTGGAGATGGAGGGGGCGCAGCGGATCATGCTGGGCTCCAACAACTATCTCGGGCTGACCGGCGACGAGCGCGTGCTGGGGGGCGCGCAGGACGCGCTGCACCGCTATGGCACCGGCCTCACGGGCAGCCGCCCGCTGAACGGCACGACGCCGCTGCACCTCGAACTGGAGGCGGAGATCGCCGCGTGGATGGGCAGCGAGGACGCGCTGGTGTTCACGACCGGCCACCAGGCCAACCTCGGCACGCTGGGCACGATCCTCGGCGTGGGCGACACGGTGATCGCCGACTCCGGCGATCACGCGTCGATCCTTGACGGCTGTTTGCTGTCGCGCGCCAAGCTGCGCCCGTTCCGCCACAACCGGTTGGAGAAGCTCCAGAAGATGTTGGGGCGCGCGCAGGGCGACGGCGGCGGCGTGCTGGTGGTGGTGGACGGCGTGTTTTCGATGGAGGGCGACATCGCGCCGCTCACCGAGATAGCCGAGCTGTGCGCGAAGTACGGCGCGCGGCTGATGGTGGACGAGGCGCACGGCGCCGGTGTGCTGGGCGCCCGCGGCGCCGGCACCGCCGAGCTGCTGGGGTTGGAGGAGCGCGTGGACTTGCGCGTGGGCACTTTCTCCAAGTCGCTGGCTTCCTGCGGCGGCTTCGTGGCGGGGCCGGCGGACGTGCTGGAGTATTTGCGCTACTACTCGCGCGCCTTCATCTTCACCGCCTCCGCGGTCCCCGCGGCGCTGGGCGCGGCGCTGGCGGCGCTGCGCGTGCTGCGCTCCCCCGACGGGGAGGTGCTGCTGGGCAGAGTGCTGGACAACGCGTGGCGGCTGCGCGACGGGCTGCACGCGCTGGGCTTCGCGGTGGTCGCCCCCCAGCCGCTGCCGGAGCGTCCGAGTGTGCGGGCGGCCCCGGGCGTACGCCCGGACGCCGAGGGCGCACCCACGATCGTGACGCCGATCGTGCCGGTGGTGGTGGGCGACGACTGGAAGGCGGCGTTGCTGTGGCGGGCGCTGTATGACGCGGGCGTGTTCGTCAACACGGCGCTGCACCCGGCGGTGCCCCCCGGTGGGGCGTTGCTGCGCACGAGCGTGATGGCCACCCACGACGAGGCGGTGATCGACCGCGCGTTGGAAGCGTTTGCGAGCGTGAAACGCGAGTTCGAGGCCCAGCACGGCCCGCTGCCGGGGCCGGAGGCCTCACAAACCTCACAGCACCCGTGAGAAAAGAAAAAGGTCGCTTCTTGCGCAAGATCTGTGCGAATTGGTGTTGACCAGCGGCCCACTCTGTCGTAGCTTGATGGAGCGCTTTGCATCAACGCTCGGAACTCGCTCCGTGTCACCGGTAGAGGGGTGCCGAGGACTTGATGGGACGTCCAGTGGGCAAGCGGCCGAGCGGCCGATGTGGGCGCAACTCGTTTAAAAATCAAGCAAGTTGTCGTCGCCGCGGAGAGTTCCGTGGTTGGCGACGGGGAGTGAGATCACATGAGCGCGACAGCGACGCTAGCCCCTGCCGGCCCTCAATACATGCGTGCATTGGAACGCGCCAACAAGGTGCGATTGGCGCGCGCCGAGTTGAAGCGACGAATCGCGACCGGGGAGCTGGAAGCCGCCGAGGTGGTTTTGGAGTGCCCGTGGGAGGCGCAGAGCATGACGATCGCCGATCTGCTGATGAGCCAGCGCCGCTGGGGCGAGAGCCGCTGCCGCAAGCTGCTGGCGGCGCTGCAGATCTCCGAGACCAAGACGCTGGCGTCGCTCACCGATCGCCAGCGCCACACGCTCGCCGCCACCTGCCGTGAGCCGGGCGCCGCGCCCGTGTTGAGCCGGTGAGCGGGGGGATTGGGGACCCGCCTACCCCACCCACCGATCCGCCGCACCCGCCCGATCCCCCGCATCGTCCCCGCCAGGCGCGGATGCGCGGCGACGAGGTGTTTTGCGGCGGACCGCCGCTGGGCGGGCGCGCGGCGCTGGTGAGACCGTGTCGAGTGGCGGCGGCGGCCACGCGCGAGAGGCGCGCGGCCCGGGGTAACGGACAGCCGGAGGAGAGCTTCAGCTGCCACCAGCCGGCCAGCATCCCGATCAAGCCGAAGCGGGGGCGCACCTGCCACACGCCGCAGCCGCGTTCGCCGAGGTCGCTCACACGCAGACGCACGAACTTGTAGCGGCCCGGTTCCAACCGCATCCGCTCCAGCTGCTCGTGGGCGCGCAGCTCGTGGTGGGCACGCTGGCGCACCTGCAGCTGCGCGTGGCGCACGCTCACCACCAGCCGGTCGCGTGCGCGCTCCAGCTCGGCCAGCGACAGCAGCCGCGGGCCGCCGATGGCCCCGGCGCCAGCACCGTCGCCGATCGCCCCACCGCCGGCGAGCGCCGGCAGGGAAGCCACGTGGGGAAAGCCACGGGCGACCAGTCCGGAGAGCTCGCGCTCCAGCCGCTCGACCTGCGCCCGCAGCGAGGCGCGGGCGGCGCGCTCGGCCGCGGCGCGGCGCGCGCCGTCGCGCTCCCCGCTCCACAGATCGGCGAGCGAAGGCTGGGAATCGATCGTGAGCTGCTCGGTTGCGGACACTTCAGCTCCTCCTCGGGTACGGCGCTCGGGGGATTTTACCAGCGCAGTGGCGCTCCAACCAGTGTCTTGTGTGCCTACCACGGACCTTCGAGCATGGCGCGGCACATCCACAGCGCCTCTTCGACGTGCAGCGAGGGGACGCCGGGAACCTGGAGCGTGAACAGCCTCACCTCGCCGGTGGCGCCGTCGGCGGCGTGGGTGTAGGCGAGCTCACCGAACAGCACCCCCACGACGGCGTGCGCGTCGGCGATGACCAGTCGACCGGCGGGAAGGGAGTCCGGTGCGCCCCGCACGCCCGCCCCGGAGGCGTGCCCCAACGGCTCCCCCTCGCGGCTGGCGCGGATACCGAGCGGCGGCGACACGGCGGAGGCGTTGAGCGCCCACACGGGCACGCCGGTGTCGATCAGCGAGATCAACAGTGCGTCGGCGAGCAGGTGGTGGGAGTGGAAGCCGCCCTGCATCATGCGCGCCAGCATGGCCTCCTCGATCGGCGTGCGCACCATGTCGGGGTCGAGGCCGATGTGGCGGAAGAACACCCGGTAGGCGGCTGGCACGGGCTGCTGGCGCAGACCCACGGCGTGCGGCCCCGCCCAACGGTTGGAGAGCGTGGCCAGCCGTTTTTTCACCGACGGGGGCGACTCGCGGCCGATGCGGTGGACGGCGGCGGGACTGTGGAGGAGGTGCAGCCCCGGAAGCTCCTCGCGCACCTCCGGCTGGCACCAGCCCCGCACGGGCTCGGGGCGATCGACCGGCTCCAGGCGCGCGGCCGGCTCGGGGCGCTCGGCGCTCACTGCACCCCACCGCCGTGGCCGGCTTCGGCCGCGACCAGTTGCGCCACCCGCGCGCGCAACTGCGCCGGCGAGGGCGTGGTGAGCAGCGCCTTGCTTTGCACCACGCCGCCGCGGCGGGCGAATGTGAGCTGCGGGCAGGTGGCTACCTTGTAGAGCACCGGCAACACCCCTTCGGGGTCGAGACCGACGGGGAAGGTGAGGCGGTGGGAGCGCACCAGCGCGCGCACGGAGGAGCGTGAGCCTTTGATGGCGACAGCGGCAAAGCGCACCGTGGGATAGACGGCCGTGAGCGTTTGCATCTCCCCGAGCACCTTGTCGCAGGCGGAGGCGTCGACGAACAGCGCCAGCACCACTGGCCCCTGTTCATACAGCTGGCAGACGTTGAGGACCTGCGGTCCGCGCACGGTGCAGGCGGCGTGCCGGGCGAGGCCGTCGTTGGCGTGCGAGGCGACGTTGACGGCGCCTTCCAGGTTGCCGCTGGCCAGGGGCGCCGCGAACGGCGGCAGCGGCGTGCCGGGCGCGAGGCCGGTGAGGCCATTGGAAGGGGTGAGGACGGTGTTGACGGTGATCAGCACCAGGATCACGAAGCCCAGCAGGCCGATCCAGCGTCCGGGGTGGGAGCTTGCGAACGGCCCCCCGAGGGCGCGCTCAGGCCGGCTCATGGCGCGGGCGCCGGCGCGGTGGGGCGGGGGGCCGCGGCGCGAGGCCGTCCGGCGCCGGGTGGGCGTGGGAGCGTTCGATCAAGAGCAGCGACGCGGGCAGCGCGATCAGGACGCCGACCAGCGAGACGGTGAGATCGACGAGCGTAACGATGCCGAAGTCGCGCAGCATGGCGATGGGCGAGAGGATCAGCACGCCGAACCCGGCGATCGCGGTGACCCCGGAGGCGGCGACGGCGGCGCCGGTGAGCGCGTAGGTGCGGCGCAGCGCCTCCGGCAGCGCCAGGCCTGAGGCGCGCTCGCGGCGCAGGCGCTCGGAGAGCAGCACGCTGAACTCGGTGGACACGGCGATGACCAGCGCGGAGAGCGTGACCGACATGGGGTTGAGCGGCACGCGGATGACAAACACCACCAGCGCCGACCAGCCGGTGGCAAGCAGCACCGGCAAGAGCGGCGTGAGCGCCCGGCGGCGGTCGCCGCGGAAAGCGATAAGCAGCACCAGCGCCGCCGCGGCCAGCCCGGCGAGCAACGTGAGCACGCGCCGCCACGGCGAGGCCACCTGCGCGCCCGACTGCGCCGCGAGCACCGGCAGCCCTACGAGCTGCACACTCAACCCGCGCGGCGGGTGCAGCGCGGCGCGCATGGCTTCGATCACATGCTGCTGCTGGGTGAGCGGCATCAGGCGGATGCCGAACGCCAGCGTGGCGGTGCGGTGGTTGGGGGCGATGGCGTTTTGCGAGAAGTAGGCGGGGATCGTGCCCAGCAGGCCGTTGACCTCGGCGGCGGTGAGCTTGGCGGCCGGCGCGGATTTGGTGGGCGCCGACTTGGCGGGCGCGGCGGCGCCGGAGCGGGAGGAGGGGTGAGAGGCTTTTGAGGAGGAGGAGGAGGAGGGAGTGCCAGATCCGAGCGTTCCGCCCTGTTCAAACAGCGTGGGCAGCGAGAACGCGGGGCACAGCTGGGCGGTGCCGCAGCCGCGCGAGGCGCTGTAGCCGAAGCGTTTGAGCACGGCGGCCTGGTAGGTGTTCATCCATTCGATTGTTTTCGGTGTGGCCACGTTGCGGCCGGACACCAGCAGATCGATTTCGCCGCCCACCCCCGAGTCGCGCTCGAGCGTGTTGAGGTTGCGCAGTGAGGACATGCTCTGCGGCACCAGCCGTTCGAGGTTGGTTTCGACGTGCGTTTGCGTGTCGAGCCCCCAACCGAGCACCGCCAGCGCGAGGCCGACGGCGATGGTGCGGCCGGGGTTGCGCACGGCGTAGTCGAGCGCCGCGCGCGACAGCAGGCGCGTGAGCGCGTTGTCGCGCACCAGCTCCTGCGCGCCGCGCCAGGAGGAGGCAACCCGACCAGGGCTGGGTGAGTGCGATGTGGCACCGGTACCCGCCAGCGCCATCACGGCCGAGCCGGCGGTGAGCGCGCAGAGCAGGGCGATGGCGATGCCGGCGACCAGCAGCAGCGCGAAGCCGCGCACGGTGGGCACCGGCGAGAGCATCATCACCAGCAGCGCCGCGGCGCCCGCGGCGGCGGCGGCGGCGATCGTCGGTCCCGCCGTGGCGGCGGCCCGGCGGATGGCCGCGGGGGCGTCAGCTGCTCCGGCGACGCGGGCCTCGTGCACGCGTGACTGGAACTGGATGGCGTAGTCGACGGCGAGCCCCACCAGCACCGGCAGCACGGCGACCTGCGCGACGGTGAGCGAAGCGCCGACGGCGGCAAGCGCGCCGAACGTGAGCGCGGTGGCGAGCACGGCGATCGCCAGCGGCAGCAGCCGCGGGCGGCCGCGGAACACGAGGCCGAGCGCGAGCGCCATCGCCAGCAGCACCGCCACCAGCAGCAGGAGGATGGAGTGGGTGATGGAGCTGGTGAGTTCGGAGACGATCACCGGTTGGCCGGTGAGCAGGTAGTGCTCACCGTGCTGTAGGCGCCACTGCGGCATGGCGAGCGCGCGACGGATCGCCGCGAGCGTGTGCGCGCGCTGAGATTCGCTCAAACCGGCCTTCATGCGCACCGAGATGAGCGCTGATTCGCGACCGGGGAAGAGGTAGGCGAAGCGTTGCTTGGGGGTGCCGGGGAGCCGAGCGGTGTTGTCGAACACCAGCGTGTAGACGAAGCTGGGGTCGTTGAGCGTGGGAGCCGAGTCGATCCCGTATTTGGCGCCCAGCGCCGCCAGCTGCTGCACGTACCGTTCGCGCGTGATCTTCCCCGCTTCGCCCGCCAGCGTGGAGGCTTCGGCGGCGGAGCGTCCCTGCGCGAGCGCAACCCGGCGGATGGCGCGTTCGTTTTGCGCGGCGGCGTGCTCGGCTTCGTTGCCCTGGGAGGTGAGCAGCGCGTCGATCTGCTGCACCGCCTCGTTGACGAACGTGGCGGGGCCGATCACGACCTTGACGGTGTCCAGCCGATCGAGCTGGCCGCACGGCCCGTTGACGCCTCCCTCGCGCGGCAGCCCAGCCGACGGCACCTTCCCCGCCAAACACCCCTCCAGCCCCAGCAGCCGGTCGATGTCGGCGCTCAGCAGCAGATCCTCGAGGTTGCCCTGCACCACTACGTCGACGGGCTCTTCGCCAAACGCGCGGTAGTAGCGCTGGGTGGCGCGGTAGCCGTTGGAGGAGCGCCCCACGAACGTGTCGGTGGAGGCGCTGGGCTGCAAGCTCAGCGCGAGCGCGGCCGCGCCGGCGCCGAGCAACGCCATGCATGCGACCACCAGCAGCGGCCGCTTGGCCGCCTTGCCGGCGAGAACCGAGAGCGCTCTTGCGAGGATGCTCACGAAGAGAGGCTAGCCCGCCGGTGCGACACCGCGCGCAAGCAACTCACTCCATGCCCAGCGGCCCCGCCGATTCGCCGGAGAGGAACTGGCGGACGAACGGGTTTTCGGAGGCGAACAGCTCGGAGGCGGGGCCCGATTCGACGATCCGCCCGCGCCACAGGATCGAGATGTGCTCGGCCACGCGGCGCGCGGAGAGGATGTCGTGGGTGATGACCACGTAGGTGCCGCCGTTCTCGGCGTGCACTTCCTTGATCAGCTCGCACAGCAGTGCGGTGCGCACCGGGTCGAGACCGGAGTCGGGCTCGTCGAACAGCACGATCTCGGGGTCCAGCACCAGCGCACGTGCGAATCCAGCTCGCTTGCGCATCCCGCCGGAGAGCTCGTTGGGCATCTTCTCGTTGGCGTTGCCCAGCCCCACCTCGTTCAGGCGGCGGTTGACGATCTCGGCGATCTCCTCCTCGCCCTTCTCGGTGTGCTGGCGCAGCGGGAAGGCGACGTTGTCGTAGAGGTTGAGCGACCCAAACAGCGCGCCGTCCTGGAACAGCACGCCAAACTTCTTGCGCAGCTCGAACAGATCGTCGTCGGACAGCGCCGGGATCGACTGGCCGGCGACGATCACGTCGCCCTGGTCGGGGTAGAGCAGGCCGACGATGTGCTTGATGCACACCGACTTGCCGGTGCCCGACGGGCCGAGGATCATCGACACTTGCCCTTCGGGGATGCCGAGGTTGAGGCCGCGCAGCACGCGGTTGGAGCCAAACGCCTTGTGCACGTCGATGAACTCGATCGCGTCGGGATGCTCGGTGGGGCGGCTGCCGCCGGTGTGGTAGCGGAAGGCCTCGGCCTCGGCCTCGTCCTCCTCGCGGGTGCGCTCGACCGCCATCTAGTGCCCCTTAAAGGTTCGTAGAAGGGGCACTAATCACCCTCCGATCGGCGCGCGCGGGTTGGCCCCCCAGAAGATCTGGGTCCCAAGCATTCCGATTATGTGGACGAGTACGATGTTCATGACCATTGACTTGGCTGTGGCCGTACCAACCCCTACGGGGCCTCCGGAGGCGTTGTATCCGTAGTAGCAGCCCACCAGCACGATCGCCGTGGCCATCACCATCGCCTTGATCAGGCTGTAGAGGAAGTCGGGAGGGTTTTGGAACTGCCAGAAGATCAGCTCGTACCCGCCGGACGACACCACCCCCACCTGCTGCACCACCGCGATGTAGGACGCGAGGAAGGCGGCGCCGATGCCGGCGAGGTACATGAACGGCAGCACCAGCCACGCCGCCAGCAGGCGTGTGCCGCAGAGGAAGGTGAGCGAGTCGATGCCCATCACCTCCAGCGCGTCGATCTCGTCGGAGATGCGCATCGCGCCCAGCTCGGCCACGATCCCGGTGCCGACCTTGGCCGACATCATGTAGCCGAACGCGTAGGGGATGATCTCGCGCAGGTCGCACCACGCGGTGAACACGCCCGAGTAGGCGGGCGCCCCCTGCGCCTGCGTGAAGTAGGCGCCCTGGATGCCGCACTGCAGGCCGAGGATGAACATCAGCGACCAGATGATCAGCGTGGAGGAGATGATCAGGATGCCGGCCTGGCGGAGCGTCTCACCGAAGAAGCGGAACACGCGCAGGCTGTACACATCCCCCATGACTTTGCCGGCGAACCCGGCGATCTCGCCGGTGGCGCCGATCCATTCGCGCGGGAGGGCCAGCCATTCGTTCATCGCGCGCCGCCGATCATTTGATCACGAGGATCTGGGGGTGGGTCGCCAGCAGCGTCTGCTCGAACACGTAGTCGAACGCGAAGATCGCCAAGAACGACACGACCACCGCCTGGTTGACGGCGCGGCCGACGCCCTCGGCGCCGCCGGAGGCGGTCATGCCCTTGTAACAGCACACGATCGCGATGATCGCGCCGAAGATCGTGGCCTTCAACGCCGAGCCCCACATGTCGGTGGTGTCGGCGTTGGCGAAGAACGTGTTCCAGAAGGGGCCCAGCGGATAGCTGTTGACCAGCTCGGCGAGGATCCCGCCGAAGATGCCGAACAGGATCGCGTAGATGTTGAACAGGCCCGTGACCAACATCAGCGCCAGGAAGCGGGGGACGACGAGGTTCTTGATCGGGTCGACGCCCAGCACCTGCAGCGCGTCGAGCTCCTCGCGGATCTTGCGCGCGCCGAGGTCGGCGGTGATCGCGGTGCCCGCCACGCCCGCCAGCACGATCGCGGTCACGTCGGGGCCGATCTCGCGGATCGCGCCCAGCACGAAGAAGCCGCCGAGACGGTCGAGCGCACCGAACAGCGTCAGGAAGTTGGCGGCCTGCAGGCCGGGGGCGGCATAGTCGATGCAGATCGTCGACACCAGCAGCGGAAACCAGCAGAGACGCAGCGCGAACAAAAACTGCGACACGAACTCGCCCCCATACGGATAGGGGGGACGCAGCGCCGACCTGACCGTCCTGCCGGTCAGGATCATCATGTCGCCGACTTCCTCGATGAAGTTCCTTGTCGGGAGGAACGCCCGCTCCGCCGTACTGCGCACCACAGCGCTACCTACCCCTCCTCGGGTGGACATTGCCCCGGCATGTGTATGCCGGCACTAGAACTTTACGCGATGTGGTGGCGGCGCGCCACCCCTTCGCTGTGACACGTGAACTCGACGCCGGCGAAGACGGGCGAATCGTTGGTATCGTGATCGCGCTGTGAGGGGGAGTCGCGTACTCAAGGCGGTCGTGCTCGGCCTCTGCGGAGCGTCGGCGGGGGCGCTTGCGGCCGGGTGCGGTGAATCGCGCCATCAGGACGCCGGCGAACCCAAAGCCCACTACACCGTGCAGGTGACCGATGCCAGCTTCCCCTCCCTGCAGGCGGTGGCGCGCCCGGCGCAGATGGTGCTGGACGTGCGCAACACCAGCGCGCGCACGCTGCCCGACGTGACGGTCGCCGTCAAATCGTTCGACTACCTCAGCGACTACCCCGGCCTCGCCAGCCGACGGCGCCCGATCTGGGTCGTCGACGAAGGGCCCGGGCGGATCGCCAAGCCACCGGTCGAAACCGTGCAGGTGGACCCGCCCGGCAGCGGCACCACCGCCAACTACGACGTCTGGGCGCTCGGCCCGCTGGCGCCGGGGGCCACGCGCAGCTTCGTGTGGCACCTCTCCCCCGTCAAGCCCGGCTCCTACCACGTCGCCTACCGCGTCTACGCCGGCCTCAACGGCAGGGCGCAGGCGGTGCTCGCCGACGGCGCCGCGCCGGCCAGCACGTTCGTCGTCCACGTCGCCGGTCGGCCCCCGCAGACGCACGTCGACCCCACCACCGGCAAGGTGGTGGCGGGCCCGTACGTGCCGCCGGAAGGGTAAGCGCCACCCGTTTGGCCCGCTGTCCAAAGGGAACGCTCCGGATTTCGCCAACGGGCGCCGCCGAACCGCTTGCGGAGGTCTACGATTCAGGCTCGGCCCGATCCTCGCGGTATGGGCCTGCGCAGGGCTGGCGGCGCCCGCCTCGCGGCGTCCCCCGGCTCTGGGCGCCCACAACGAGATCGTTTTCGACGAGGAGGAAGAGAAGCCCCCCATGCCCAGGACACGCCAGCAGAACGTCACAGCCGCACAGTGGAGCGCAAACGGGAGCGCGCTCGGCTCGCTCGACCTCACCCTTCCCGACAACCAGGTGTTCGCCGCCAACGTCTTCTCCCCCGTGGTGCAGCGCCAGCGACTGCCCAAGCAGGTTTACAAGGCGCTCCAGAAGACGCTCGAGCGCGGCGAGGCGCTCGACACCTCGCTCGCCGACGCCGTCGCGCAGGCGATGAAGGAGTGGGCGCTGGAGAACGGCGCCACCCATTACACCCACTGGTTTCAGCCGCTCACCGGCTCCACCGCCGAGAAGCACGACTCCTTCTACGGCCCCGTCGGCGACGGCACCGCGATCGCCGAGTTCTCCGGCAAGGAGCTGATCCAGGGCGAGCCCGACGCCTCCTCGTTTCCAACGGGCGGCATCCGCGCAACCTTCGAGGCGCGCGGCTACACCGCCTGGGATCCCACCTCCCCCGCGTTCATCCTCGAGAACCCCAACGGCGCGCTGTTGTGCATCCCTACGGCGTTCACCTCCTGGACCGGCGAGGCGCTCGACCACAAGATCCCGCTGCTGCGCTCGATGGACTCGCTGTCGGGCGCCGCGATCCGCGCGCTGAAGCTGCTCGGCGTGGACGACGCGCAGCGCGTGTTCACCACCGTCGGGCCCGAGCAGGAGTACTTCCTGATCGACGAGCAGTACTACTTCGAGCGCCCCGACCTGCTCACCACCGGTCGCACGCTGTTCGGCGCCAAGCCCCCCAAGGGCCATGAGCTGGACGACCACTACTTCGGCTCGATTCCCGAGCGGATCCTCGCGTGCATGATGGAGACCGAGCGCGAGCTGGCCAAGCTGGGCGTGCCGGTGAAGACGCGCCACAACGAGGTGGCCCCCAACCAGTACGAGCTGGCGCCGATCTTCGAGAACTCCAACGTCGGCAGCGACCACCAGCAGCTGACCATGCAGATCATGCAGAACGTCGCCCGCCGCTACGGCCTCGTGTGCCTGCTGCACGAGAAGCCCTTCGCCGGCGTCAACGGCTCCGGCAAGCACAACAACTGGTCGATGGGCACCGATACCGGCGTCAACCTGCTCGAGCCCGGCGACACCCCGCACGAGAACCTGCAGTTCCTGTTCTTCTGCGCCGCCGTCATCCAGGCCGTCAACGCCCACCAGGCGCTGCTGCGCGCCTCTATCGCCTCACCCGGCCAGGATCACCGGCTGGGAGCCAACGAGGCGCCGCCGGCGATCATCTCGATCTTCCTGGGCTCCGAGCTGGAACGCGTGTTCAGCGCGATCGAGGCCGGCGAGGCGCAGACCTCCAAGCCCGGCTCGTTCCTCGGTCTCGGCACGCCGGTGCTGCCGCCGCTGCCGCTGCACGGCGGCGACCGCAACCGCACCTCGCCGTTTGCGTTCACCGGCAACAAGTTCGAGTTCCGTGCGCTGGGGTCCTCGATGTCGCTGGCGCTGCCCAACACGGTGCTCAACACGATCGTCGCCGAGGCGATCGACGACCTCGCCGACAAGCTTCAGGCGGCGATGAAAGGCTCCTCCGCCAACCTCGAGAAGGCGCTCACCAAAGTCGTCAAGGACTCCTATGCCGCCAACAGGCGGGTGGTGTTCGGCGGCGACAACTACTCGGAGGAGTGGCACAAGGAGGCGGAGAAGCGCGGCCTCTACAACCTGCGCACCACCCCCGACGCGCTGCCGTGGCTCATCGACAAAACCACGGTGGCGCTGTTCAAGAAGTACAAGGTGCTCTCCAAGCGCGAGCTGGAGTCGCGCTACGAGGTGTTCACCGAGCAGTACGCCGTGAAGCTCAACATCGAGGCCGAGACCGCTGCCGCGATCGCGCGCACGATGCTGCTGCCGGCGGCCGTGCGCTACCTCAACGAGCTGAAAGCCACCGGCCTGGAGGAGCTGGTGGGGGAGTTGGAGCCGATCGTCAAGGAGCTGCACTTCAACCTGCTCAAGCTCGAGGACGCCAACCTCGCCGCCAACCAGCCCGACGACCACGCCCCCAGGTGGGCGCTGTACATGCGCGACACCGTGCTGCCGGCGATGGCCGACGTGCGCGAAGTCGCGGATCGGCTGGAGGGTCTCGTGCCGGACGACCTCTGGCCGCTGCCGAAGTACTCGGAGATGCTCTTCATCAAGTGACGCTCACCCACCAACGTTCGACAACAAATGTGTTGTTGCGCGATGTGGGATGCTGCGATGAAGGGTCAGCGCACCGGCCGCGGGTCGGCGCATGCCGCCGCGGGGGTCGGCGCCCGCGGCGGCGGTCAACCCTCGGCGGCGTGCCGGCCCAGACGTTGCAGCACATCGTCGGGGTCGGTGCCGTGGGCACGTAGGACGCGGTTGAACTCCTCGCCGTAGATCTCCATCACCGCGACCAGCAGATCGCACGTGCACACGTCGCCGGCGCCGCGCTCGGCGGCGATCGCCGCCGCCCGGTCGGTCACGCGCGCCACTGGGTCCTCCCCGCCAGGCTGGCGCGCGCCGGAGGCCTTCAGTTCGCCGGCGCGGGTGTCCTCAGCGCCCTCGATCGGGCCCTCGCTGACGCCCAGCGCCTGCAACACCGCGCCTGCGTCGCCGTGCAGTCGCAGCACGCGCAACCAGCGCTCGGCCTCGCCCGCCGGCGTGCGCGCGAACGGCATCGCGGTCGCGGCGATACCCAGCGCCACAGCCGCGTCCGGGGCAAGCGCGCTCGCAGCGCTCACGGCGTCGCCCCCGCGCTCACCGCGTCGCCCTCAGGCTCCTCGCGCCGCCCTCCTCGGCCCGCCGCTCGGCGAGGACCGTGGGCAGCGGCACGACGTTGTCGCGCCGCAGGCTGGCGCGGGGCCGCCCGTTGTCGAAGCCGACCGCGATCACACACGTGCCCGACGGCCCCGCCGCCGCGCGCGCCGCGGCGATCAGCTCGGCGGCCTCCTCGTTGCGCAACCCGCAGTGGCGCAGCCACTGCCGCGCGCGCTCTGCGCTCGGCGCCTCGCGATCGACCTCCAGCTCCTCCAGCGCCGCCTCCGGGCCACCGCGGCCGCCCGCGACGTTCAGCACGCAAGCCGCCATGTCGTCAGCACGCGTGTCGGTCGTCGCAGCCACCCGCTCCAACAGCCGCGACGCGCTCGCGTCGCCGTCGAGGTCGCTCAGCGCGCCCGCCAGCCGTGCCGTGCCGTACAGCTCTCCAGCGGTGCGCGCCTCGGTGACGCCGTCGGTGTGCAGACACACACGCGCCGCGCCCGGCAGCGCCACGGTGGTTTGGCGGAGCCCAGTGCGCATACCCACCCCGATCGGCGGCGAGCCGCACGCGGTGACCGGCGTGAGCAACGCGATCTCCTCCGGTGCGGCGGGCGTCCGCTCCCCCTCGCGCGCCTGGTCGGTGTCGACCACTCCGCCGCGCCCCGCCTGCCGACCGAGCACCACCGGCGGAGGATGTCCGGCGCATGCGTACACCAGCGTGCGCTCTCGCGGGTCGTAGGTGGCCGCCAGCACGGTCGCAAACGAATCGCCCAGCTGGCGATCCAGCACGGCGCCCGCCGTCTGCACCGCCATCCGCGGCGACAGACCGGCCTCGAGGTAGGCCCGCAGCGTGAATCTCACCAGCGCCGTGTGCGGCAGCGCCTGCCGGCCGTGCCCGGAAACATCGCCGACGATCGCCGCCAGCGCCCCGCTCTCCAGCACGAACACGTCGTAGAAGTCTCCTCCGGCGCCGGGGCCCTCTGCCGGCCGGTAGGCGGTCGAGACGGCCACCCCGCCCACATGCGCGGGCGTTTGCGGCAGTAGCGCCGCCTGCAGCAAACCCACGTCCTCCAGCAGTTGGGCGCGTTGGCGCTCCAGCTTGCGCGCGCGCACCGCCGCCATGCGCGAGCGGGCGGCAAACGCCAGCGCCAGCGCCACCAACAGGCCCAGCAGCAGCCGCACCGCCGGCGGCACCACATTGACGATCTTGGTGATCGTCGTCACCAGCGGCGTGCTGCGCGCCGGCCGCGGATCGCGCTGCGACGCCGGCCGCCGGTTCACGTGCGCCCGTGCGGCTCGGCGCGAAGCGGCGGCTGTCGCCGCCGCGGTCGCCGCGTGGGTGTGCGACGCCGGCTGGGAGCGGCCGTGCGTCGCACGACTCCTCGCTCGGTGCCGAGCGGCCCGGTGACGCGTGCGATGGGCCCGCCGCACGTGGTGGCGAGCGCCTCGGTGGGCCGGCGTGCGCGGATCGCCGCCGGCGGCAGGCGACGACACGGCGGGTGACGAAGAGGCCACCGGCGCCACCGTCGCGACCGGCGCAGGCGCCGGTGCGGTGGACGGAGCCGAGGCGGCCGGCGCGGTGGACGGAGCGGATGTGGCGGCCGCGGACGTGGACGCCGCCGGGGCGCCGGCGTAGACGCCCGTGCCGGTGGGCGCCAGCACCCCGGGCTTGCGCCCCGATCCGCCCGATGTTCGCGCCGACGGTTCCGTCGACCCCGACACGCCCACCACGCCCGGCCTTGCGGCGCCCGACCCGTGGCCGCCTTGCGAGCGGCCTTCGTGGCCGTGCGAGCGCGCTTCGTCTTCGCCCTGCCGCGATTCGCCGCCCGCCTGCTGTTCGCCGCCTTCGTGGAGCTGCCCGCCGTGATGGCGCTGGTGTTCGCCTTCGGGCGGCAGCAGCCCGCCTTCCTGGGGCTGTTCGCCCGCTTCGTGGGGCTGCCCGCCGTGGTCGCGCGGGCGTTCGCCTTCGGGCGGCAGCAGCGCGCCTTCCTGGGGCTGTTCGCCGTCAGTCCCGCTTTGAGCTTCTCCTCCACGGTGCTGTTCGCCACCGACGAGTCCCTTCCGCTCGAGCGGCGGACCGGTGTGGCGCTCGGGCTCGGGCACGGGCGGCGCCGCGGGCGTGGTGGCCGTCGGCACCGGCGGCAATCCGACATTAGCGGCCGGACGCGGCGGCAATCCGGCGCCAGCGGCCGGACCTGCCGGGTGGGCGCTGGCGACGGAGATGCACGTCAGCGCGAGCGCGCACACCGCTGCCAGCGCGCCCCGCCGCCCGCGCCGCTCAATCGGCGTGCGTCTCATCGCCCCGCAGGCTGGCCAACGCCTGGTCGAGCGCGGGGAAGATAGCGAAGGCGCCGTCCATCCCGGCAAACTCGAAGATCTGCAGCACGTCGCCTGGCGGACAGGCGATCGCCAAGCCCATGCCGTCAACGAGACCGCGCTTGAAGGCGACCAGCACGCCGAGCGCGGTGGAGTCCATGAAGGTGGCGCGCGCGAGGTCCACCACCACCTGCGTGTGCTCCGCCTGCAACGCGTCCATCAGCATCCACTTCAGACGAGGCGCGGTGGAGAGATCGAGTTCCCCCTCGACCGCGATCACGCTGGTGCGCTCATCCAGCTCCTGTCGCCAGATGCCGAACGCCCTTGGGCCAGGCCGCGCAACGCCCACCGGGCCGGCATGGGAGCCGTTCGAGGTCTTGGCTGGACTGGGCATCGTGGCCTCCTTTACGCACCCACGCGCACGCGGGGCGAGATCGTCAGGTCCACGAGCGCGACGTCGTCCCTTACGTCCCCGCGCGTGTGTGGTTGTTGTCGACGTCCTGCCTGTAGCTTTGATGCTAGAGCCACCACAATCAAATATCCGTCCACTGGAAGCTAGCAGCAGCGCGCCTCCCGGTCAACGAGCGGTGCGGCGCGCGATCGGTCGGCACGGCGCCGCCCGCCGATTGAGCGCGACACGCACTCCGGGCGACCTGCGGCCCCACCGCGGTCAACCGCCCGCGCTGAGTTGGGGGAGTTCCCAAATGCTCTGGTCCTCGGCCCCGAGGTGCCACAAACCGATCCCGAGGCCAAGCGATTCGGCGAGCTGGGCGCGCACCGCGATCGCCTGCTGGTCCATGTACCAGACAGTGTGCGGCACGCCGTTGGAGTCGGTGTAGGAGAAGTGCGGTTCGGCGGCCGTCGGTTCCCATTCGCCGACCGTCGCCCACTGACTCTCCTCCGCCACCACGTTGGCGTACTCCAGCGCCGTAGCCGGGTTTGCGGGGCCGCCGCCGCCCGGCCAGTCGAGACCGTAGAGCGGCATCCCCAGCACGAACTTGTTGCGGTCGGGCATCGTCGCCACATAGTCGGCCACCTTCGTAAACCACGGCAGTTCGGCCAGGCCGCCCGGCGTGGAGGTGGTCCAGTGCAGGCCCCAGTCGAGCACGAAGACCCAGTCGGACACTTCGGCGAGCGCCGCGTCGTTGTACATCGCCGCGCGCCCGCTCGTAACGTTGGAGGTCTTGGCTGTGACCACCGTCGAGAGTTTGTCGCCAATCGCGTGCAGCCGCCCGGCGAGCAGGGTGATGAAGGTGGTGAACGGTTCGCGCTCCGTCGGCGGCGCACCCTCGAAGTCGACCTGGATGCCCTGGTAGCCGTTGCTTTCGCACAGCGACACCAGGTGGTCGATCATCGCTTCCCGGTCCGACGGTTCGTTCAGCGCCTGCTCCTCGTAGGAGGGTTCCTGACAGTTGATGCGCGGCATCACCGCGACCCCCCTCGCGCGCGCCCAGCCGGTGACCAGCGGCCAGTCGCTGCCGGTGACGGCACCGCCGGGGCCGCAGTTGAAGTAGGTGGGGTACACCACGCCGATCTGCTGGTAGTGGGCCTCCAGGTCGAAGAAGCTTTCGTCGGTGGACGCCAGCAGAAAGGCCTGCACGTGGCCGTGCGTGGGTGGTGGGTCAGACGTTTCGACGCCCAGCGGCGCGGTGGGCGCGCTGATCGCCCCGAGCGAATCCACCGCCACGAGAGTGATCTTGTAGGTGGTGGAGGGCGCCAGGTTGTTCAGCGAGAGCGACGTCCCCGACACCTGCCCCACCGGGATTTCATTGCGGAACACGCGATACCCCACGATCTTGCCGCTCACCGGCGTGGATGGAGACCAGGCGAACGCGATCGAGCTGGCGGTCACTTCGGTGAGGTGCAGTTCCGCCGGCGTGGAGGGCGGCGTGTGGGTGGTGAACACTTCCACTTCCGGTGCCGGCGCGCTGAGATAGCCGTAGGAGTCCAGGGCGCGCACGGTGAACTCGTAGTGGCGCTCCGACGCCAACGTCACGGTTGCGCTCTGGCCGTCCACCACGCGCTCGGGCGAGCCGTTCTCGAACAGCAGATAGCCCGTCAGCTGGGCGTCGTTGGCGCTGCCGGCCTGCCACGTGAGCGTGGCGGAGGTGTCGGTCACGTGCTCGGCGGCGATCAGCGCCGGGCCGTCGGGCGGGGTGTGCGAGGTGGAGAGCGACAGCGCCGGCGTGCGCGCGCTTTCGCGGTGGTCGGCGTCCACCGCCGCCACCTGCAGGCGGTAGGTGTGCAGCGGAGCGAGGTGGCTGAGCCGCATCGAATCGCCCGCGGTCTGCCCCACCAGCGCGTTTTCGCGATAGACGCGGTAGCCGACGATCTTCGCCGATCCGGGGTGGGAGGGTACCCACCACAGCGTGGCGCCGGCTTCGCTCGCTTCCGAGACGCTCAGTTGGCCGGGCACGCCCGGCGGTTCGGTGCCCGTGGCCACGGCGGCGCGCCGCCCCCCCTCGGCGTGCCAGCTCACGCGCAGCGCCCGGCTGGGCCGGCCGAGGCGCCCGCGCGTGTCGACGGCGATCACCTTGATCCGCCAGGTGCGGTTGCCACCCAGCCTCACGGTGTACATGCGGCCCGGCGTCTGCCCCTCCACACGACCGTCGCGCTCGACCCGGTAGCCCTCGACCGGGGCGCTCCCGCGGCGCGCGGAGCGCCAGGCGATGCGCACGCCGGTCGCCGTGCGACGCACCACCCGCAGACCCTGCACCTGACCGGGCAGATGCGCTTGCGTGCGGTGCGCATGACCGTGCGCATGCGCGTGCGGCCGAGGCGCGTGATGCGCGGGCACGGCGAACGAGACCGCCGCGACGGCGGCCAGCAGTGGCCCGCTCAACGCCGGCCTCCAAGCGGTTCCCCGGTGATCAGGAGGATCGGCGCGTGCGCTTGCTCTTCGGGCGTCTGGTGTTCGGCCATCGCCGACACGCCCACCTGCGGGGTGAGCGGGCCGGCGACCGCCACGAACATGTCGCGCTCCAAACGCGAGGCGCCCACCGGATAGCGCCACGGTTCATACGGCGCCGGGCGGACCGCGCGGTGGGCGGGCGCGACCAGTCGCTCGACGTGGCCTACCAGTACCCCGGGGGCGCGCACCATCGACGGCGCCAGCAGCACCACCGGTGCCAGCGAGAGCGGCAGCAGCAGCATCGCCAGCACGCGGCGCAGCGGAAAGTCATTCGTGGTCGGCGATGCCTCCGGAGATCCGTGTCCCATCGCCTATCCCCCCTCGCCCGCGCCGAGCCCGGCGGTGGCGGGACGCGTGCCCCAGGCGGCAGTGCGGCAGGTGGCGATCGCGTAGTAGGTCTGCCACAGCATGATCCCCAGGTAGAAGAACACGAACAGCACGCCGTACAGCCACAGCACGTTGTAGCGGTCTTGGAAGAGCAGGAAGTAGAAGGAGTAGACGAGCGCCAGCGCGTAGATGCCGGCGAGGTAGGTGAGCGGCAGCGTGCCGTGGTGCATCAGCGGCGCCCACACCAGTGAATGCAGCGCGGCGATCGGCGCCAGCAGCGGCAGCACGATGCTCATGTAGGCGAACAGCGCCGCGATCGGGTGCTTGCGCCAGATGAATTTGGCCACCAGCAGCGACTCGCGCGTCCACGAGCGCTTCCAGCGCGTTTGCTGGATCAGGAACGCGCGGAACGTGACCGGCACGATCGTGTGGGAGACGGCGTTGCGCTGGTAGAGCACGCGCCAGTCGCGCAGCACGCAGTTGGTGAGCGAGCGGTCATCGCCGAACGTGGACTCCACGCCGAGGAACGTCTGGCTTTCCCACCACTCCAGGCGCGGCATGATCGCCACCCGGCGGTAGGCGGAGAAGCAGCCCGAGCAGCAGGTGACCGCGCCGAACACCGATTCGGCCGCCTTGACCACGCGGAAGGCGACGAAATAGCGGACGGCCTGCATGCGGGTGATCCACGAGTCGCGCACGTTGAGCACGTCGGCGTGCCCGCACACCGCTCCCACGCGCGGGTCGGCGAGCGGCTGCACCAGCCGTTTGAGCGCGTCGGGCTCGACGGTGGAGTCGGAGTCGACGAACACGATCACCTCGGCCTCCGTGGCGCGGATGCCGGCCGCCATCGCGGCGCGCTTGCCGCGGTTTTCGGGGAAGTCGATCACCCGCACGCGACCCTGCGACTCGGCCGAGACGCGCCGCATCTCGGCGAGCGTGTCGTCGGTGGAGCCGTCGTTGACAGCCACCAGCTCGAGCTTCTCCGGAGGGTAGTCGAGCGCCAGCAGCGAGCGCAGCGAGTCGGCGATCGCCTCCTCCTCGTTGAAGCCCGGCATCACGATCGCGATCGCCGGCTCCACCTCTCGCTCGGGGCGCGTGCGGTAGAAGAGGCTGAACACGAACCGCGACACGATGTAACAGGCCACCGTCACCGAGTAGACGCCGAAGAACAGGTTGTTGAACAGCAGGCCGGCAAACGCCGCCTTGTAGGCCATCACGGCGGCGAGCAGCAGCAGCAGATAGAGGCCTGCCAGCCCCTTCAGGATGCGGTGCACGGTGAGGCGGCGCTCGGGCATCGGCTTACGGGGTGAAGCGCTGCACGCCGGCGTCGCGGCGGCGGTAGGTGCAGTCGAGCACGGCGGGGCAGCGTTTCAGCCACTCATAGTCGTGGTCGGGGTGCAGGGTGACGAGGATCGTCAGGTCGTAGCTGCCGGGCTCGGGGCGCTCGACCCCGCGCAGCGTGCCGCCACCGACCTCGAGCGTGGCCACGAGCGGGTCGTGGTAGTCGACGTGGGCGCCTTCGGCGCGCAGCCGCGCGAGGATCTCCAATGCCGGCGACTCGCGGGTGTCGGCGATGCCCGGCTTGTAGGAGATGCCGACCACCAGCACGCGCGCCTGCGACAGCGGCCGGCCGAGCGAGGCGAGCGCTTCGTGCGCGCGCCATGCCACGTGGCGGGGGCGGCCGGCGAGCTTGCGCAGCGCCTCCTCGGCCATCTTCGCCGGGCGGCCCCGCTCACGCAGGTCGTGCAGCAGGTAGTGAGGGTCGACGGCGATGCAGTGCCCCCCGACGCCGGCGGAGGGGTAGTGCGCGAGAAAGCCGTAAGGCTTGGTGGCGGCACCCTCGATCACCTCGATCGGATCGAGGTCCAGCGCGGAACAGGCCTCGGCGAGCTCGAACGCGAGCGCGATGTTGACGGCGCGGAAGGTGTTCTCGTACAGCTTCACCAGCTCGGCCGCCTCCGGCGAGGAGACACGGTGCAGGCGCTTGCAGGTATGGCGCAGCACCGAGGCGGCGTGCGTGGCGCACTCCTCCGTGACGCCGCCCAGCACGCGCGGGGTCTGCAGCTGCTCGTGGTCGCTGACGCCGGGGTCGATCCGCTCGGGGGCGAAGGCGACGAACACGTCCCTGCCGACCTCCAGGCCGCGCTCGGCGAGCGGATCGGCGAGCAACTGGCGGGTGGTGCCGACGTAGGTGGTGGAGGTCAGTACCAGCGTCTGGCCGGGCCGCGCGTGGCGCACGACCGAGGCGCAAGCGTCGCGCAGGATGCGCGGGTCGGGCTGCAGCTCCTTGTCGACCGGGGTGGGAACGCAGATCAGCACGAGGTCGGCGGCGTCGAGCGCTTTGATGCGGTTGGTGAGCACGAACCCGTCGCTTGAGAGATGGCGGCGCAGGTCGCGCTGCTCGGATTCCAGCAGCTCGGCCTCGCCGGCGCGGATGGCGCTCAACCGCGGCCCCGACACGTCAATCCCGACGATCCGGCAGCCAGCGTTGCGCAGCGCGATCGCGGTGGGCAAACCCACGTAACCGAGGCCCACCACGGCGACCACGGTGTGACCAGCGCGCTTGGAGCGGTTTGAAGTTGCGCGGCGGCGGGTACCCCGTGAGGGAGTCTCGACGGCAATCGGAGCCGGCGGCTCGGCCATAGGCACAGCCCCGGCCGGCTCGGCGAGGGGCGCCGCCCCGGTCGACGTACGCGACTCGACAACGGACTCGGCGGCGGGCTCTGCAAGTGGCTGCGGCATGGCGATCGTCTCCTGGCGAGAGGGGCTGGCGATGGCCGTGCACGATGCCCGCTTGCACGCTGGCTTTCACGCCGCTTGGACGATTGGTCTAGCCATGTCCCAAAGAGTCGGACCGGTTTGTCGGCCGGGCGGGGCGACATGGCTGCCCGATGGGGGCACACGGCCGCTGGGGGCGACACGGCCGGCGAGGGCGACGCGGGCGGGCGGTGCGTTCGAAAACAGGCTCCAACCACATGCCGATGTCTCCGAGCAGGACACCAACCACTTCAGAAAGTGAATTAGTTGGCGTCCCAAAATGAAACACAACAACGCGCCTCCCACGACCGCCGCCTCGCGCCGCCGGCGTGACCCCGCGACGGAAGGCACGGCCGCACACGCGGAAGCGAAGCCGGCGGCCGATAGCATCGAGACATGCGCGATTTCAAGCAGGCGATCGCCACCCGCGTAGTCGTCTACGACGGCGGTATGGGCGCAACCCTGGAGCAGTTCGACCTCACCCCCGATGACTACGGCGGGCTGCAGGGCAAGTGCCACGAGGCTCTCGTGCTCAACCGCCCGGACGTGATCGAGGGCGTCCACGCCTCGATGCTCGACGCCGGCGCGGAAGTGCTCGAGACCGACACGTTCCAAGCCTCGCGGCTCAAGCTCGGCGAGTGGGGCCTCGCCGATTACACCGTCGAGATCAATACCAAGGCCGCGGAAATCGCGCGCAAGGCCGCTGGCGAGCACCGCTACGTCGCCGGCTCGATCGGCCCCACCGGCTACCTGCCCGCCTCCGAGGATCCCTCGCTCGGACAGGTCCGCTTCGGCGAGCTGGTCGAGGTGTTCGCCGAGCAGGCGGCGGGTCTGATCGACGGCGGCGCCGACCTGATCATCATCGAGACCGCGCAGGACATCCTCGAGGTGAAGGCAGCGGTGTTCGGGGCGCGCGAGGCGTTCAAGAGCACCGGGCGCACGCTGCCGATTCACACCTCGGTGTCGCTGCTGCCCAACGGCGGCAAGATGCTGCTCGGCACCGACATCTCCGCGGTGCTGACCACGCTCGAGGCGCTGAAGGTGGACGTGATCGGACTGAACTGCTCGACCGGACCGGAGGACATGCGCGACGCGATCCGCTTCCTCGGCGAGTACTGCCCCGTGCCGGTGGCGTGCATCCCCAACGCCGGCCTGCCGTTGCAGGGTCCCGACGGGGAGACGATCTTCCCTGAGAAGCCCGAGCCGCTAGCGGAGGCGCTGAAGGAGTTCGTGGAGCGCTACGGCGTCGGGATCGTCGGCGGCTGCTGCGGCACGACGCCCGCGCACATCGCCGCGATCGCCGGGCGCGTCCGCAGCCCGGGGAGCGCGCAAGCGGGGGGCTCCACACCAAGCGCGCAGGCGGGCGGACCCACGGCGGGCGCGCAGGCGGGCGGACCCACGGCGGGCGCGCAGGCGAACGCCCCCACCACACGCGCGGTCGGGGCCCGTCCAGCTCCCCGCCCCCCCCACCTCTCCTCGATGATCGCCGCGACCCTGCTCGCGCAGGAGCCGGCGCCGACGATGGTGGGCGAGCGTGTCAACTCGCAGGGCTCGCGCAAGGCCAAGGAGCTGCTGCTGGCCGAGGACTACGACGGGCTCGTGCAGATCGCCGAGGACCAGGTCACCGGCGGGGCGCACGTGCTCGACCTGTGCGTCGCGCTCACCGAGCGCACCGACGAGGACGAACAGATGCGGCTCGTCGCCAAGAAGGTGTCGCTGACACAACCAGCGCCGATCCAAGTCGATTCGACCGAGCCGGAGGTGATCGAACGCGCCCTGGAGCAGATCCCCGGACGGGCGATCGTCAACTCGGTCAACCTCGAGGCCGGCCGCGCCAAGCTCGACCGCGTCGTTCCTGTGGCGCTCGCGCACGGCGCGGCGCTGATCGCGCTGACGATCGACGAGGTCGGGATGGCGAAGACGGCCGAGCGCAAGGTCGAGATCGCCAAGCGCATCCGCGACCTCTGCTGCGAGGAGCACGGCATGGACCCGCAGCTGTTGATCTTCGACTGCCTCACGTTCACGCTCACCACCGGCGACGAGGAGTGGCGGCCCTCGGCCGTCGAGACGATCGCGGGGATCAAAGCGATCAAGGAGCAGATCCCGGACGTGAAGACCTCGCTGGGCGTCTCGAACGTCTCCTTCGGCGTGTCGCCCGGCGCGCGCGCGGTGCTCAACTCGGTGTTCCTGCATCACTGTGTGCAGGCGGGCCTCGACCTGGCGATGGTCAACCCCAACCACATCACCCCCTACTCCGAGATCCCTGGGCAGGAGCGGGAGCTGGCGGACGATCTCGTGTTCAACCGCCGCGAGGACGCGCTGGAGCGCTTCATCGCACACTTCGAGTCCAAGGGCCCAGAGGACGGGGCGGGTGGGACCGGATCCGCCGATCCAACCGAGGGCATGGAGCCCGAGCAGGCGCTGCACTTCCATATCCTGCGACGTCGCCGCGACGGCGTCGAGGACTGGATCGACAAGAGCGTCGAGAAGATCGGCGCGGTGCCCACGCTCAACGAGGTGCTGCTGCCGGCGATGAAAGAGGTCGGCGACAAGTTCGGCGCCGGCGAACTGATCCTGCCGTTCGTGCTGCAGTCGGCCGAGGTGATGAAGCGCGCCGTGGCACAGCTGGAGAAATATCTCGACAAGATCGAGGGCTACACGAAGGGCACGGTGGTGCTGGCGACGGTGTTCGGCGACGTGCACGACATCGGCAAGTCGCTCGTCAACACGATCCTCACCAACAACGGCTACACCGTCGTCGACCTCGGCAAGCAGGTGCCGATCCAGACGATCCTCGAGGCCGCCCAGGAGCACGACGCTACAGCGATCGGCCTGAGCGCCCTGCTCGTCTCGACCTCCAAGCAGATGCCCGCATGTATCCAGGAGCTGCACGCCAAGGGCCTCTCCTACCCGGTGCTGATCGGCGGCGCCGCGATCAACCGCGCGTTTGGCTACCGCGCGCTGTATCCCGGCGGCAAAGACTCAGACGTCGTCTACGAGCCAGGTGTCTTCTACTGCAAGGACGCGTTCGAGGGCCTCTCCGTGATGGACCAGCTGATCGACTCCGACGCCCGCGGCGCGCTCGTGCAGAAGCTGCTCGCCGGCGCCACCGAGTTCCGCGCCAAAGGCGACGCACCTGAGGAGGAGCTCAACTTCGCCGACGACTCGGTGCGCTCCGCCGCGAGCACCGACGCGCCGATCCCCACGCCGCCCTTCTGGGGCGTCAAGGAGATCCCCGTCGACCTCGACGAGGTCTACCGCCATCTCGACACGCACGTGCTGTTCAAGCTGCACTGGGGCGGGCGCGGCGTCAAAGGCGAGGCGTGGCAGACGCTGCTGCACGACGACTTCCAGCCACGCCTGGAGCGGATGTGGCGCGAGCAGACCTACCTGCACCCGCGCGCGCTGCTGGGTTTCTTCCCCTGTTACGCGCTCGGCAACGAGATCGTCGTGCTCGACCCCGCGGTTATGGACCCCGCCGGCGACATCGACCCGGCCGGCCCCGCGAGCGAGCTGACGCGCTTTGTCTGCCCGCGCCAGCCGAAGGGCGATCGCCTCTGCCTCGCCGACTTCTTCCGCCCGGGCGATAAGGGCCCGCCCGCCCAGCCGCCCGAGGCACTCGACGTGATCGCCGTGCAGGCGGTCACCGTCGGCTCCGAGGTCACCGAGCTGATGGCCAAGCTCGAGACCGAAGGCGAGTTTGCCGAGCAACTGTTCGTGCACGGGCTCGGCGTGCAAACGGCCGAGGGATTGGCCGAGTGGCTGCACTACGAGGCCAGGCGCATGCTCGAGATCCCCTCGACGCAGGGGCGCCGATACTCGTGGGGCTACCCCGCCGTGCCCGAGCAATCAGAGCACCTCAAGGTGGAGAAGCTGCTCGACCTCGGGCAGATCGGCATGCACATCACCGATGGCTACGCCCCCGAGCCGGAGCAATCGACGCTCGCGCTCGTCGCCCACCATCCGCAGGCGATCTACTTCGGCACACGCCAAGGGCGCCTGCTGCCGGGCGGCTCGCCCGATGCCGTCATCCGCGGCTCCGACAGCGACCCCTCGCTGTTCGGCGAGCTCGGCGATGAGGACCCGCCGGACGGGGCCGTCGAAGCGGAGGATGAACCGGCGATGGCGGGGTGAGACACTTGGAGGGACTGCGCGAAGCTGGCACCCGGTGCCAGAGTCATATCGTCTGGTCGCGCTGAGCGCCGCCTGAGCCCTCAGGATCCCGACGCCGCCGCGGTCCGCTGACCGCGTTTCGCGCGCTCCGGCAGCGGCGCCAGCCGCACGGGTGTGGCGTGCAGTGTGCGTAGCCGCAGCTCCCGCCACGACATGCCCTCGTTGACGAGCGCCGGCATGCCCATGATCGCGGCGGTGGCCAGCTCGACCGCCTGCAGCACGATCCCGTAGGCCACGGCGTCGGGGACGGAGACGTGGTAGGCACCGGCCAGCACCGCCACGCAGGCGGCCTGGAAGACACCCACGTTGGCTGGAGTGGCGGGGACGGCGGCGGTGACGTTCACCGCAAACAGCACACCGGCGGCGCCAGCGATCCCGACGCGGTGGTCGAGCCCCAGCGCCATCAGCAGCAGCCAGCACGCACCGCACTGCAGCGCCCAGGCGCACAGCTGCGCCGCGGTGGCCAGCGCGGCTGAGCGCGGCTGGCGGAACACGCGCCCACCCTCGCGGATGCGGTGCAGCGCGCGGCTCAGTTCCAGCGCCAACGAGTGCAACCGCGCCGGGCGGGAAATCTCTGCGCGGGGCAGCAACACGGGAGCGAGCAGCACGAACACCAGCGCCCCCAGCGGGATCAGCGCGGCGGCCGCCAAAGGACCGTCGGGTCCGTGGAGGATCGGCGCGCCCGCCAGCATCGCCGCACCCAGCAGCATCAGCGCCAGCAGGTTGAGCAGCGTTTGCGACACCATCGTGCCAAGCACCACCGGCAGCGTCTCGCGCGGGCGGCCCAGGCGGCGGGCAACGATCAGCGCGCGCGATGGCTCCCCCAAACGGGCGGGCAGCGTGGACGACATCAGCACGCCGATGAACGTTCCCTGCAGCGCGTCGCGCCTGCGCGCCGGGCGCCAGGTGGGGGCGGCGCGGAGAATCGCGTGCCACGCCAGGCCGCGCACCACCATCGCCAAACACATCATGCCGATGCCGGCGGCGATCAGCCCGGGGCTGGAGGCGACGAGGCTGGCGAGCACCCGCTCCACGCCGATTCGCCACAGCGCCACCAGCGCCAGCGCCAGCGCGGCAAGCGAGATCGTGGCCAGCGCCGCGCGGCGCGCCGCGCTCAGCGCCCGGCGCAGCGGACTCGCGGCCAGTACCGGCTCGCGCGAGGGCAGCCGCTGAGGGGGCACGCGCGGCAGCAGGTCGGCGGGGGCCAGGCCGCAGCGCAACGCCAGACGCTCAGCGCGGGTGGAAACCCGCCCCACCGCGAGCGCCTGCTCGTACACCTCCTGCACCTCGGCCGCCACGCGCGGCCAGGCGAAGCGCTCGGCGCGTTCGCGCGCAGCCGCCGCCATCTGCGCGCGCCGAGCGGGGTCGAGCGCCAGCGCCCGCAGTGCCTCCGCCAGCGCGCGCGGATCGCCGCGCGGCGTCAGCAGCCCCTCGCGGCCGTCGCGCGCCACGTCGCGATAGCCGGCGATGTCGGATGCGACCACCGGCGTGCCGGCGGCGAACGCCTCGGTGAGCACCATCCCGAAGCTCTCGCCGCCCAGAGAGGGGGCGCACAGCACGTCGGCGCGACGCAGCTGCGCGGCCTTCTCGGCGTCGTCCACCTTGCCCAGCGCGCGCACGCCACGCGGGTCGAGCAGCAGCGGCGCCACCTCCTCGGGCGACGCGCCCACCAGCGTCAGCGTGGCGGGCACGTGTTCGCGCAGAGCCTCGAACGCTTGTAGCAGCACCGGCAGGCCCTTGCGCTCGACGGCCTGGCCGACGAACAGGATGCGCAACCCCTCCCCCTCCTCCCCATTCCCAATGCCCTCACAACCGGCGGGGTCGCTCGCCAAGGCCGCGGCGTGGCGACCGCGAATCTCCTCCTCGCGCGCTGCGAGCCGCACCCCGTTGGGCACGATCCGGTAGCGCCCGCCGAAGAAACGCCGCGCGGTCCACGCGGCCGCCTCGGACACCGCGATCCGCGCGTGCAGCCGGTTCACCCGCCGCCGCGCGCCCAGCGCCACGCCGATCCCGTTGGTGAACGCGTTTTCGGAGAACGCATGGAACGTGCCCACCAGCGGCAGCTCGCCGGCGCAGCCGGCCACATACCAGCCCACCAGCGGGACGATCGGCTCGTGCACGTGCACCAGGTCGTACTCGCCCTCGCGCAGCTCACGGGCCAGCCGCACCAGCGAGTCGGGTGTGGCGGCCAGGTTGGACACCGCGCCGTTGGCATCAAACCCGGTGCTGCGCCCCAACGCCACCACGCGTTCGGGCAGCGCCATCGACTGCGGGCGCGCGCCGCGGTGCATGATGCGCGCCAGCGCGTCGTCGGGGTCAAACGGGGCGAGGATGCGCGTGTGGTGGCCGTCTGCGTCCAGCTCGTCGGCCAGCGCCTCGATGTGGCGGGTGACGCCTCCCGGGTAGCTCCAAGAGTAGGGCGAGACAAGCGCAATCCGCACGCTCACACCATAAACCCTTCCTCTGTCGAAACGCCAACCAATTTTCGACAACATATTTGTTGTCGGCTGATGGTTCGAGGCGAAGAAAGAAGCATATGAAACGCCTGCTGCCGGCCGGCAGCGATCGGGGCGACGACGGCCGAGCTTGTAGCCTGTGGGGTGCCGTGAGTGCGCGCCACTTCGTCAAGTACACGTTCCTGAAGGTCGATCCGGCGTGGCGGCGGCTGGACGCCGGGCAGCGCGCGCACGACAAGCGCGAGTTCGTGGCCGCCTGCGAAGACTTCGCCGACGGGCATCTGCTGCAGAGTTTCTCGCTGGTGGGCACCCGCGGTGACGCCGAGTTGCTGCTGATCGCCGAGGCCGAGAACCTCGACCGCATCCACGAGTTCCACGTGGTGCTGTCGCAGAGCGGGCTGATGAAGTGGGCCGACACTCCCTACTCGTTTTTGGGGATGCGCAAGAGCTCCGAATACTCCGAAGACGAGCGCGCCCTCCCCCGGGCGTTTCGCGGCAAATACGTGTTCGTGTACCCGTTCGTGAAGTCGCGCGAGTGGTATGCGCTGCCGGCCGAGGAGCGCTGGCGGATCATGCAGGGGCACATCGCGGTGGGCCGCGAATATCCCGGCGTCGACAACCACACCACCTACTCGTTCGGCCTCGACGACCAGGAGTTCGTGGTGGCGTTCGACACCGACGACGTCGGCACGTTTCTCGACTTGGTGCAGCGTCTGCGCACCACCGAGGCCTCCCGCTTCACCGTCCGCGACACGCCCAGCTTCACCTGCCTCGCCGCCTCGCTGCCCCGCGCGCTGAACGCGCTCGACGGCGAGCCCACCGCGATCGAGGCGCTGTCCGCTGCCTGAGCCGCCCGCTCACCGTCGCCGCTCCGGTGGGTCCGCGCCGGCCATGTCCAGCGACCCCGCGCGCGCTCGCGTTGCCTAAGGGCCTGGCCCACCTGCGCCGCGCCGACCCGGTGCTGGCGGGCCTGATCGAAATGGTGGGGCCACGCCTCGGCGACCCCCGCGCCGGGCGCCCCGACGACCACTACGGCACACTGGTGCGCGCGATCGTCGGCCAGCAGCTGTCCACCAAGGCCGCGCGCTCGATCTTCGCGCGCCTCACCGACCGCTTCGACGGACACACGCCCACGCCGGAGCAGCTGCTGGCGGACGACCCCGAAGCGCTGCGCGCCGCCGCGGGCCTGTCGCGCGCGAAGGTCGGCTACCTGCGCTCGCTCGCCGAGCACGTGCTCTCCGGCCAACTGGAGCTGGAGCGTCTCGAGGAGTTGGGCGACGACGAGGTGATCGCCGAGCTGGTCGCGGTGAAGGGCATCGGCACGTGGAGCGCGCACATGTTCCTCATGTTCCACCTGGAGCGCCCCGACGTGCTGCCGGTGGGCGACCTCGGCATCCGCCGGGCGATCGAGCGGGCCTACGGGCTGCCCGACCTCCCCGACGCCGCCACGGTCGAGGAGATCGCCGCGCCGTGGCGCCCCCACCGCACGCTCGCCTGCCGCTACCTGTGGCGCTCGCTGGACAACGAGCCCACCTAATCCGGCCGTCAGACCGCGGAGACCTGCTCCTCCTCCGCTACGCGGAAGGAGGACCCGCAGCCGCAAGCGGCGACCACGTTGGGGTTGTTGACCTTGAAGCCGGCCCCCTGCAGGCCTTCCTCGTAGTCGATCTCCGATCCGAATACGTACTGCAGACAGGAACGGTCCACCAGCAGCTTCAGCCCTTGGCTCTCGAACACGGCGTCGTTGTCGCGCTGCTCGTCGAACGCCAGCTGATACTGAAAGCCCGAGCAGCCGCCGCCGCGCACGCCCACGCGCAGGCCGGCCAGCTCCACGTCGGCGTTCTGCGACGCCAGAAACTCCCTGACCTTCTCAGCGCCCTTGTCGGTGAACGAGATCATCGCTTTTCAAAGTATAGCGTCGTGCCGCAGCGGCTATGCTTGCCGTAATGCCCACCGCGGAGGAGCTCAAACAGCGGATCGAGGCCGCCATCCCCGGCGCGCGCGCGGAGGTCGAAGACTACACCGGCGGCGGCGACCACTTCCGCGCGACCGTTGTCGCGCAGACGTTCGCCGGGCACAGCCGCATCGAGCAGCACCGTCTCGTGTACGACGTGTTCGGCGCCGAGATCGGAGGGCCGATCCATGCACTGTCGTTGAAGACCGAGGTGGGTTGATCGCCGCCTACGCCGAGCCGAAGCCAACCACACCACCCCAACCAAATCGTTGCCGCCACCAACGTGTAAGGAGCACCCGATGAAGAGCATCGACCCGATCACCGCCCCCTCCACAAGCACCAACCCGATTCGCACGGCGATCCAGGAGGCGATTGCCGACAACCGCGTGATCCTCTTCATGAAGGGCACTCCGGAGATGCCCCAGTGCGGCTTCTCGCGCCGCACGGTCTCCGCGCTGCAGGCGCTCGACGCCACCTTCGCAGCCGTGGACGTGCTGCCCGACCCGCGCATCCGCCAGGAGCTGTCGGCACTCTCCAACTGGCCCACCATCCCCCAGCTGTTCGTCGACGGCGAGCTGATCGGCGGCTGCGACATCGTCACCGAGATGTACGAGTCGGGCGAGCTGGCGCAGGTGCTCGGCGTCGAGGACACCGGCGATGGTGCGCCGGCGCTGCACATGCCCGAGGAGAGCGTGGGCGGGCTGCAGATCGAGAACCGTCTCGGCTGAGCGGCGGCGTACGCCTCGGTGGGGGGTGCTGTAGGGTGGCTCGCCGCATGCCCGCCGTGGCGATCGTCACCGACACCACCCAGTACCTGCCGCCAGCCCTGGCTGAGCGCGAAGGTATCCATCGCGTCAGCCTGTATGTGGGTTGGGGCGAGCACAAACAGCGCGAGATCGACCTCGACAGCTTCGACGCCTTCTACGATCGGCTGCGCGTGGATCCCGAGCTGCCCACCACCTCGCAGCCGTCGATCGGAGATTTTTTGGCGGTGTGGGAGCCGCTGCTGGACGCGGGGCACGACATCGTCTCGGTGCACCTCTCCAGCGGCATCTCCGGCACCTGCGATGCCGCCCGCCAAGCCCATGGGCTGCTGAGCGAGCGCGGGCTCGGCGAGCGCGTGGAGGTGATCGACGGCGAGACCGCCTGCGGCGGGCTGGGGCTGCTGGCGCTCGCCGGCGCCGCCGCCGCGCGCGGAGGGGCCGACAAGGAGGGCGTGGTCACCCGCATCCGCGACACGCGCGCGGTGCTGAAAATCTGGTTTTGCATCGACACGCTCGAGTATCTGCGCCGCGGGGGGCGCGTCGGCAAAGCGCAGGCGTGGTTGGGGACCACGCTGCGGATCAAGCCGATCCTGACGCTGGGCTACGAAATCACGCCCGTCGAGCGGGTGCGCACCGCCGGCAGGGCGTTCGAGCGAATGGTGCAGTACATGCACGAACTGCGCGACGCCGGCTCCGACGCGTGGGTGGTGCAGCACATTCAGGCCACCGACCAGGCCCAGCGGTTGATCGAACACGGACGCGAGATCTACGGCTCCGAGCCGCTGTTCACCTCCGAGGTGGGCCCGGTGATCGGCACCTACGTCGGTCCCGGGCTCGTCGGCGTCGGCGGGATCCCGCGGGCGCTGCTGGCGTAAGCCGCGGCGCTCAGTAGCTGCGGCGACGGCGACGGCGACGGCTGCGCATACCCAGCGCCAGGCCCACCACGGCGGCGCCGATCAGCAGCTCGCGTTTGTGGCGCTCCAGGTGGCCGCGCCAGTCGGTGAGGTGGGCGACCTCGGTGTGCAGCTGCTGCATCGACACGGCCAGCTCGGCGCGGTTGGCCTCGATCGAGCTGCGAATCTCCGCGGGCGAGCGCTGGGCCATCAGCTCGCTCCACCGTCAGGCGTGTTGTGCGCCGGCGCAAACGGGATGGCCGCGCCGGCCGGAGCGGTGCCCGCGGCGCCAGCTCCCGGCGTGGTGGCCCCTTGCCCCGACCCCGACCCCGACCCCGACCCCATCGTCTCGCGGATCAACCGCGCCTCCTCGATCGCCATCGTTGGTACCGGCGGGGCGCTTTTTTTGACGACTTTGGCGGCGATCAGCCCGGCCAACACGCCCAGCACCAGAAGGATCGCGGCCATCGCGAAGAAGCCCCAGAAGTAGGCGAAGTCGGGGACCGGCAGCACGTAGTAGAGCAGCCAGGCACAGCCGATCAGCACGAGGACGAGGGCGGTTACGAAGAAGATGCCGGCCGCCACCGCCACCACGGCGCCCCGCCCGAGCTTGGCGGCCTTTTCGGCGATCTCCGCCTTGGCGAGCTCCACCTCCTCGCGCACCAGCACGACGACGCGCTCGGAGACGTCGGTGATCGCCGTGGCGATGTTTTGTTGGCCGAACCGGGGATTCGCGCCGAAGGCGTGTGTCTCCTGGCTTCGGTCGGAGCGTTGGCCGCCGGGCGGAACGCTCACTCCGGGGGCTCCTCGTCGAACACCCGTCGCCACACGATGCCGGCGGCGCGCTGCACCGCCACGCTCGCCAGCGCTCCCAGCGCGGTGAGCATGCCCGACCAGATCAAGCGCTTGACCATCTCGTTCTCCATCATCCGGGGAGTGTATTGCTCGCGGTGGTCGTCTTATCGCCGCCCACCGCCCGGCCGCCGGTCGCGTCCACCTGCCCACCGTTGGCGCCGGCGTCCCGCCCGCCGCTCGCCCCGGGCACCTCGAGGCCGCCGCACACGGTCTCCACCACCAGCCACTTGGCGCGCTCGTACTGGTCGTCATCGCACGGCAGCAGCCCGAAGATCCAGCCGGTGAGCATCTGCTCGATGGCGCCGTAAAAAGACATCGCCGCGAAGCGCGCGTCGATCTCGGGCTTGAACGCACCCTCCTGCTGAGCGGCGGTGACGATCTCGGCGATCAGCTCGTACGCTTCGCGGATCCGCTCGAGGTGGGTCTGGCCGAACGAGTTGGCGGCGCGCGTGACCTCGACGATGATCACCTTCATCAGCTCGGGGTCGTGACGGTAGGAGTCGACGATGAACGAGGCGATCGCGTGCAGCTTCTCGCGCGCGCTCAACTCGGTGTGCGCATCCACCGCGCGGATCGTGTCCAGCATCACGTCCCAGCGCTCGAGGAACAGCGTGTCGAGGATCTCGTCCTTGGAGGAGAAGTAGTGGTACACCAAGCCGTACGCCACGCCCGCCTCGTCGGCGATGTCGGACACGCGGCAGGCGTGAAAGCCCTGGCGGGCAAACACGCGCACGGCCGCGTCGAGGATCATCCGTCGCTTGTCCCGGGCGGCGGCGCGCGCGGCGTTCATACGGCCATCCTCTCCGCGGCGTATGGAGCAGGGCGCGCTCTCATGGGGTGGCCCTCTCCCCGGCGTACAGCGCGACGCGGCGTTGCTCCGGCAGCGGCATCCGGCGCCTGATCTCGTTTTGGCGCTCGAAGTCGAGATCCGCGACCGCATACCCCGGGCCCTCCGCCGATACCTGCGCCAGCACCACGCCCCACGGGTCGACGATCATCGAGCGCCCGCCCGAGCGGTGCTCGCCGGGGTGTGGTCCCACCTGGTTGGCGGCCACCACGAACACCTGGTTGTCGATCGCCCGGGCGCACACGAGCGTGTCCCAGTGGTCGCGCGTGGTGGGCAACGTGAACGCCGCCGGCAACGCCACCACGCGCACCCCCCTTTGCGCCAAAGCGCCGAACAACTCGGGAAAGCGCAGGTCGTAACAGATCGCAAGGCCCAGCCCCACCCCGCTCGTCGGCTCGCTCGCCACCCCCGCGCACCCTGCCAGCTCGCTGCTCACGATCTCCGCGCCGGGCTCCTCGGCGTCCGACTCCGCATAGCGGCGTCCCTCGATCTCCACGTCGAACATGTGCAGCTTGCGGTACACCGCGCGGGGCTCGCCGTCGGGGCCGACGTGCACGGCGGTGTTGGAGAGCCGCTCGTGCCCCTCGCGCCGCTCGGCGATCGACCCGGCGACGAGGTCGATCGACAGCTCCCGCGCAACCGCTCGCGCCCACCCGATCGCCGGCCCGTCGAGCGGCTCGGCGCCGGCGCGCAGGTGCTCCTCGCTCCCCAGCACCGTCCACTTCTCGGGGAGTACGATCAGCCGCGCGCCGTCGGCTGCGGCGGCGCGCGTGAGGCGGTCGACCTCCCGCATGTTGGCGGCCTTGTCGGCGGTGGAGTTGAGCTGGACGGCCGCGACCCTCAAATGCGCTTTCCTTCCGTGAACCTCTCCCCACAGAAATAGATTGACTAGTCAGTCAACAAGCCAAAGCATAGCGCCGCCGGGGCACCCGGACGATGGCGCCGCCCCGACCGCGGTCGCCGGCCCCGCGCAGCTGCCGATGTTCCTCGGCACCAGCCCGCGCAAGCGCTGGCGCTACGTGGGAGTGTTCTGCGAGGAGCTGATGATGTGCGCGGCCGTGGTGGAGGTGGGGCCGGCGCGCCAGAGTTTCTGGGCGGTGCTCAGCCGCGATAACGGCCATCTGCGCGAGCGCACTCACGTGCTCGTGCACCGCGATGCGGTCGAGCTGGCTCCCGGCCGGCTGTGTGTGCACGACCGCGGCGCCGTGCTCGACCTGGCGCTCGACGAAGGCGACGGCATCCAGGCCCGCTGCCCACACGGACGAGGCGAAGTGTGGACGCGCAAGCAGGTGGGGATTCGCGCGCACGGCACGGTGGCGCTCGACGGCGGCCCCGCTCGCGAGATCGAGGCGCTGGCGGTGGTGGACGACACCGTCGGCCACCACGCGCGCGTCACCGAGTGGCGCTGGGCAGCCGGCGTCGGCACCGCCCCGTCGGGGATGCCGCTGGCGTTCAACCTCGTGGAGGGTGTCAACGATCCGCCCACCGGCAGCGAGCGCGCGGTGTGGGTGGCGGGCGCGCCGCACGAGGTGGGTCCGGTGAGCTTCGCCGCCGACCTCTCGCGGATCGAGGCCGCCGACGGCTCGGTGCTGCGCTTCAGCGCCGAGGCGCAGCGCGCGCGCCGTGAGAACCTGCTGCTGGTGCGCAGCGACTACCGCGCTCCGTTCGGCACCTTCAGCGGCACGCTCCCCGGCGGGATCGAGCTGGCGCGGGGGATGGGCGTGGTGGAGCACCACCGGGCGGTTTGGTGAGGGCCGAAGCCCGACTCGGCACCCGCGTTTGCCTTGATCGACCCACGCCGGCATCGCCGCACAACGAGCTGGTTGGCGTCGGTGCAGATCAACACAACCGGTGGCGGCTGCCTGTTCACGCCCGAAACGTGGCGCCCTGCCCCGCCGTCGCCGCCGGCCCCGCCGCGACGCCCGACTGAAGCAGCGCGGCGATCTCCTCGGGTGAGTAACCCACAGAGGCCAGCACCTCCTCGGTGTGCTCGCCGAGCGCCGGGCCGGGGAGGCGGTTGTGGGCGCCGGGGGTGCGCGACAGCTTCACCGGGAGCCCCAGCTGGCGCACGCCGCCCGGTACGCCGGGCTGCTCGATGGTGACCACCATCTCGCGCTCCTCCACCAGCTCGGAGGCGAGCACCTGATCGAGTTCCAGCACCGGCTCGAGGCAGCAGTCGTGTTGGCGCGCGAATTGCTCCCACTGCGCGCGGGCGCGCGCTTTGAAGATCTCCACCACCTGTGCGTGGGCGTCGCTGCCGGGCGGGTCGAACTGGCGCTCGATCAGGTCCTCGCGCTCCACACCGCGGCACCACGCCTGCCAGAACTTGGGCTCGAGCGCCCCCAGCGTCACCCAGCCGTCGGCGCACTCGTACGGGCGGTAGCAGATCACCGAGCCCGCCAGCAGCAACTCGCCGCGGCGGGGGACGTTGCCGTCGGCGAAGTAGGCGCCCGCCACCATCGCCAGCCACGACAGCGCGCCGTCGGCCATCGACACGTCCACCACCTGGCCCTCCCCGGAGCCCGGGCGGCCCTCCGGGTGAGCAGGGCCGGGGGGCACGCCGTCGCGCTCGCGCAGCGCGGCGAGGATCCCGAACGCCGCCATCAGCGCGCCGCCGCCGAGATCGGCGATCTGGCCGGCCGCCTGGATCGGATGGCCGCCCACCCCGTCGCGCTCTCCCGTGAGACCCAGCAGGCCGACGAGGCCGAGGTAGTTCATGTCGTGACCGGACGCGTCGCGCTTGGGGCCGGTTTGGCCGTACCCGCTGATCGCGCAGTACACGATCCCCGGGTTGATTTCGCGCATCCGCTCGTATCCCACGCCGAGGCGCTCCAGCACCCCGGGACGGAACGACTCCAGCACCACGTCGTGCTGTGCCACCAGCCGCAGCAGCGCCGCGCGCCCCTCCTCGCGCTTGAGGTCGAGCCGGATCGAGCGCTTGTTGCGATTGAGCGCGAGGAACAGCGCCGACTTGGCGCTGTGCTCGGCGCCCTCGTGGTAGGGGGGCGACCAGCGGATGTAGTCGCCCATGCCGGTGTCCTCCACCTTCAGCACCTCGGCGCCCAGATCGGCCAGCAGCAGCGAGCAGAAGCCGCCGGGCAGCAGGCGCGAGAGGTCCAGCACGCGGATCCCGGCGAGCGGCGGCTCAGCCATCGCGCGGCGGGATGTTCAGCAGCGCCCGGGCCTCTTGCACCGTCGCCGGGCGGCGGCCGACGTCCTCGGTCATCTGGCGCGCCTTGGCCACCAGATCGCCGTTGGAGCCGGCCATCCGACCGTCGGGGAGGTAGAGGTTGTCCTCCAGCCCCACCCTGATCGATCCGCCCAGCGTGAGCGCTGCGGCGACCAGCTCCCACTGCTGGCGGCCGATGCCGATCACCGCCCAGTGCGCGGGCGTGGGGATGTTGGCCACCATCGCCGCCAAGTTGCGCGCGCCCGGAGGCACGCCGCCGACCACGCCCATGATGCAGTCAACGTGCAGCGGCGCCCGGAGCACGCCCATGTCGAGCAGCGGCTCCAAACTGCCCACGTGGCCGAGGTCGAAGCACTCGTGCTCCGGTTTGATGCCCAGCTCCCGCATGGCGCGCAGCAGCTCGATGATCTCCTCGAACGGGTTGGCGAACACCATGTTGAACACAAATCCTTTGCGCGAGCGCGAATACTTGGCGTAGTTCATCGAGCCCATGTTGAGCGCCGCCACTTCGGGGCGGCACTCGCGCAGGTAGGCCACGCGCTTCTCCACGGGGATGCCGATGGCGCCGGTGGAGAAGTTGACGATCGCCGCGTCCCCCACCTCCGCGCGGATGGCGCCGGCGATCGCTTTGTAGTCCTCCACCTCGAAGCTGGGGCCGCCCTCGGGGGTGCGGGCGTGGATGTGGATCATCGTCCCGCCCTCGTCCACGATCCGCCGCGCCTCCGCGGCGTACTCCGCGGGGGTGTAGGGGATCGCCGGGCACTGCTCGCGGTTGGCCAGCACGCCGGAGATGGCGCAGGCGATGACTACGGGATCCTCCACGCTCATATGGCGGGGAAGTATCCCAGGCGGGTGGCCTCGCCGTCGCGCGGTTTGGCCGGCTGGCCAGGCTACTTGCCTTCGCTGGCGATCACCCCCACGGTGGTGGCCGCCCACACCGTGTTGCTCTCGATGATCGTGTTGTGGCCGTCGGCGGACGGCAGACCGAGTTCACGGTCGACCAGAGGGTCCACGAGCGGCGCGAGCGTGGCCCCGCCGCAGCCCGTCGCGACGGGCGCGGAGAACGTGTTGTCCACCAGCGAGTTCCCCACGATTTCCAGCAATTCAAAGTCATCTTTGGCGCCGATCCGGCCGACTTTGCCTGAGATGGGCGTGTTGGGGGGACCGGGGTGAGTTGTGCCGCTCGTCAGGTGCAGCACAATCGGCCCAGTGATCGAGCCGACATAGCATTCACCTCCGAGCCGCGAGCCTTCCAGGTGCATCCTGGCGGGCAGCACAAACGCGGCGCCTTGCCTGTTTTCGAGATCGGCGAGCGAAACGATGAGTTCGTCGGCAGGCGGGATCAGTTCCAGCGAGACGTACAGTGGTTGCCCCAGCAGGCCGCCCGGAACCTTCTGCGGCACACGCGAGAGCGTTGCGCCGTTGAGCGCCCCCACGAACGTTTCCGCATTGGTCCGTTCGTTCTTGACGATCCCACCCTGAATTACCAGCGGCCGTTCGATCTGCACGGTTCGCCGCCCGATGGACACCTCGCCGCCAAACGTTTCCGCATAGACACACAGATTCACGCCGACCCTGAAGCGCGGACACTGCGCGAAGCGTGCGAATTCACCGGTCGGCGTCCCCGCCCACGCAGCCGGCGCCACCACACCCGACGCCACCAGCACTGACACCAACAGCACCACGGCCCCAGCCATCGCATTCGCTGCCCCGCCGAGTGCCCGCCCATCCCCGTTCATGCTTGCCCCTTTCGCGTTTGTTGTGCACCGTCCGCCGCCCCGCCATCTCCTGCGCCAGCTGCTCCCCGTCCGGCCACCGGCCCGCTCGCGGCCGGCCGTTGCGAGCGGATTGCGCACTCGACCTCGCGGCCCCTGGCGGTGAGCGCCCAGGCGTTGGGCTCGCCGCGAACGTGGCCGGGAACCTCGTTGGCGATCAACCCGAGATGCTCCAGCCGCCACAACAGCTTGGACATCTGCCCCTGGTCGCCCACACCGGAGGCGTCCGCGACCTGGCGGCTGCTCGGCTGACACCCACCCACACCCAGCTCGGACACCGCCAGCAGCACTCGCACGGTGCGGTAGGTGAGCCGCATGTCCAGCTCGCGCAGGGGATCGCCCACGCGAGCTGGGGCAGGCGACGCACCCCGCCGGCGTCGCGGCGCCCTCCGCGCAAGCTCGCGATCGGCCATCTCCGCCCCCAGATAGGGCAGCACCACCATCGCCGTCAGCGGGCTGAGCAACTTCCTCATCGGCGCTCCATCGCCTGAGGAAAGCCGCCCGTGCAGAACCGACAGCACCGCGCCCACCACGCCCTCGGCCACCAACCGCGTCGGACGACGCCCCACCGCCGCGTCCCTGCGACCCTCGTGCACCACGTCCACGAGCGCCTCCACCACCCGCCGTCGACGCGCGAGCACCGCCGGGCCACCGGCAAGCGCGTCGACCACGCACAGCGACCCGGTCGCCGGGTGGTCCTCGATCGCCTCCAGCAGCGCCGCCAATCCGGCGCGGATCCGCTCCCGCCACGAGCCCGCGGCGAGATAGGCCGGCACCGCGTGCTCGGCGAGGCGCGTCACGGACTCCTCGAACGCCGCCAGAAAGCACGCTTCGCGGTCCTCGAACAGCTCGTAGAAAGTCCGACGCGACACCCCCGAGCGCTCCACCACATGCGAGACCGCCACGTTGCCGACGCCGTGCTCGCTCACCAGTTCTGCCATCGCGCCCACGATCCGGGCGCGCTGCAGCTCGCCGATCCGGCCGCGTCCGATACGACCCACCAGGCCGCCCCGGGAGCCATTGATCACCGCCGCGCTCGCGCTCTCGATCATCGTCAGTTCACGCTCCAAAAGAGCAGCCCGGCGGGACTAGCCCTTCCCTCCCCCCTTTCGGGCCCGCCCATGTTTCGCACCGCGGGCGCCGTGCTTCTTCTTGTGCTTCGTCTTGTGCTTGGCGCTCGCGGCCTTGCCGCAGCCCTGCACTTCGAACTGCGTCTTCTGGTGCACTTCGGCGCCGTTCTGTCCGACGAATTCGGTCGGCATCACCAGGCGCTTGCGCTCGTTGCAGAGATTCCCAAGCGCGGTGAGCGCCGAGTACGGACCCTCGGGCAGATTCAGTTCAAAACTCTGGATCGGCACGTCCGGCACCGCCTTGAACGTGCTCGAGGTGATTCCCGCTTTGCTGATCAACGTGTCGCCAACCACGTGGATCGTGACGCCGTAGCCCTGAAGCACGATGATCAGGTTCGGCCACGCTTCACCACCGTTGGACACGAAGTACGCCGGACCGGTCAACGGAACCGGTAGCACCGGTGTGATCACTTTCACGGTGCCGACCACAGAAGCCGCCGGACATCCGGCCGGATTGGCGTTGAACTGCGCTGCGGTGCACGCTTTCTGCAGGGTGCTCAACCGCGAGGGCAGATCCTTCGGCAGTTCCACTTTGACCTTCTGGATATTGGATTGGCTGCTCGCCTGGTTGGCGCCCAGTTCGCCCGTGGGGTACACGATCTTCACGCCCAGGCTCGCACCGTCCGCCCGCGAGGTCTTCGCGGAGGTGGAGACTTTGAAGTTCGGCTGGAACTTCAAAGCCCGGCAGGAGCCCATCTGGAAGTGGCTGCCGATCGGCGCCTGCGCGCCTTCGCTGCCATACGCGGTACCGTTGAACGACTGCGACTCACAGCCTGTCGGGTTGAACATGAAGCCGGGCTTGTCGATCACCGCGTTGATAGTCCGCAGATCGGTCGGCACTCCCGCCACCACCTGCGGCAGCGGGTCGGTGGTGATCGTCAACTGCGAGGTCAACGGGTCGACGTCGATCGCCGCCCGCACCCGCTGCGTCGGCAATTCAAAGGGCCCGACGTGCAGCGGCACCACGATCGACAGCCCGTACGAGCCCCCGCCATACCCTTCCGTCAGATAGATCGGCGCCGCCGGCTGACCCGGTTCGGGGATCACCAATGGATACGGGCCGGGGCCGGACTGCACCACGGTATGCCCGATCTGCGAGGCCGCCGGACACTGGTTGGATTCCGCCTGCGCGTTGGTACACAGCGGAACCTTGCCGATCATCCCGAGCAGCCCCTCCGGCGTCTTGAACTGCAATCGGCTCGTGCGCTGCTGGTCGTCGGGCACCCGCAACAACAGGCTGAAAGCCGTGTACCCCCCGGCCTGGTCGGTTGTCGAGCCGGCAATCATTTCCGGCGTATAGGGCAACGGCGAGGGCGGGCACGGCGCACCGTTGGCGCCGGCCGTGATGGCGAGCGTGCTCGTCGGAAAGACCTTTGCGATGACCGGGCTCGCCCACGAGTTGAATTCCGATTCCGCGGTGTACGTGCCGCACTTGGTCGGTGTGTCGAGCGCCGCCTGCGCACCTCCTGAGAAGCTCAGCTTGAACGCGCTCACCGGTGCCTGCGGAATGCCCTGGATGTGCGTGTAGCCCGAGGTGACCGTGGTGACGAGCTGGCCGGTCTGTTCGTTCAAGTTCACTTCCGCGACCAGCTTCACGTTCACCCCTTCGCCCGACGCCGCGATCAGCAGCTTCAGATGAGGCGGATCCGATTGCAGCACATACACATCGCCCACGAGGTTGTTTTTGAGGATCGGCAAGGTGATTTCATCGGTGCCCACTTTCGACGCCAGAGGGCACGAGGGAGGACCGCTGTCTTCCCTGCCTTCGGCTTCTTCGGCGGGCGTCGTCAGCCCGTCTTCGCCTGGTTCGCAGGACTTGAGCCCCGCCGCCTGACCTGGATTGATCACGACGCCCTGTGGCAGCGTCACCGTCGTTTCCTTGATGTCCGACGTGCCCAGTCCGCTGGGAAACAGAAGCCCGCCGAGAGCCGGTTTCACTTCGACCGTCAGCCCCGCCGGCGTGTCGGCATTGGACGTATCCGGTTTCGTCGACAACGACGTGTCGAAGTTCAGGTGTTCGCAGCCCGTGAATCCGGCCGGTTCGCCGTTGGCGTTGTGCGACACCAAGCTGGCGTGAGCCTCGACCAGTGGGGTTTCCCACCGGGTGGCCGTGAGTGAGTATTCTTGCGGCCCTTCGCAGGAAGTCGGCAGCGTCAGGTACGGTTTTTCGCCGATGTCGGCGGCTCCGCCGATGTGGTACGCAGAGTGGCTCGGGTTGCCAGGCTCGCCCCACAACGTCAGGATGCTGCCGAGGACGTCCTTTTGGGCGATGTTGTTGACCTGAGTCTTGAGCGCATAGTCGCCGCCGCTGCGCACCTCGGTGCCCAGGATCGTGTTGATCCCGAATATCTGGAACGCCAGCTCCGCGGGCTCGCCGGCCGGAGGCACCATGTTGAATACCGGCGCGGCCTCGTACAGGCCGTGCGACTGAAGGAAATACGAGCTTCCGAGCGCTTCCACGGCGATGATGCCCACCTGCGAGGCCGGCGGGCAGCCTTCCGAGCCTTCGCCGCCCTGGTCGAGTTGCCGCCGCGTGCACATCGGCACGGCATACGGGTCGCCGATGAAGCCCGGCGGCAGGTCGAATGCGAGGTTCCTGATTTCGCCTTCGGCGCCCTGCTCGTTAGGGAACGCGTTGGCGGAGAAGGTGTCGTTCATCTGAAAGCTGAACGTCGCCTCGTAGGGGTGGGAACCGGCCTGCGTGTCGACCGTGCCATCGGCGTTGCTGAACCAGGCGTCCGCAACGTTGAAGCCGAATGGCGCCGCTTTCGCGCTGACGGTGATCGGATCCTGTGTGCTCGCGCCGGTCGGCGCGCCGCCCCCCGCAATCGTCGCACGGTTTGGCTGAGCGATCGTGCCTTCACTGGCGGGCGCCTTGACGTTGATCGCGACCTCCGGGTCGGCGAATTCCGAATTGAATTCGTAGGTGCCGGCGACGAACGCCTCTGGGCCCGTGGGAGTTCCCCCGCCCCCTCGCAAAGTCGGGAGCAGCCCGCCGTTGACGCACGTCACCACGCCTGCTCCCGCGACCGCGCCGCCCGGGCCGTTGCCAGAGCACGACCACACTTCTTCTTCGACGACGTTTTCGTCTTCACCAGATTCGGCGGGTGTGCCTCCCGGCGCATTGTTGCCCCCATCACCAAGTCCCCCGGCACTGACGGCCGTGACTCCGGGAGGAAGCGTATCGGTGACGGTGACCGCTCCGCTGCTGGAGGCCGCGCCGATATTGGCGACTTTGACGATCAGCAGCCCGCGTCCACCGGGCTTCAGGTAGGCAGGCTTGGTCGACGCCATCAGCTCCCAGCCCGGGCGCGCTTCTTCAGCGGCGAAGGCTGGTGCGCTCAGCGCGCCCACGACACCCGCAACGAGTAGGACGGCGATAAGCGCACGCGCGGCTCGTGAGTGATACTTGACTTCGAAGCTCATCGCTTTCCTTTCCGCTTGGCGGGGCCGTATGTCTTTCTTGCCACTCGTTCACATGCTGCTCGCCGCTTTCTGGGATCGCGCTTGCATCGCTTGAGCGCTTTCCGGAGTTTTTCGGCTCTGGCCTGCACCCCGGTCTTGCGCTGCTTGGGTGTCACCGTCTTTCCGGCCGCGGCTGGTTCGAAGTTCCCGACGCCGTTGAAAGTCACGCTCGACGGCGTGGCAAAGATCGGCGCCGCCGGCGGCACACCCTGGCAGCCGGTGCCGGTGCACGACAGCGCCGCCTGTTCGCGATTGCCGTCGACACGAGCGTCATAGAGCTTCACCGCTTCGCCCACGGCCGTCTGAGTCAGCGACGCACGCTCGGTGAAGAAGACGTCATCGCCGCTGGCACTTGTGTCGAGCAGAAAGGCCGCCGTCGGGCTGCTCACGTCCGACAGTGGCGCTATGCACCCGGCCGCTTGCTGGCAGGCGCTCGTGCCATCGCTCTCCCACTCGTACACGTCGTCGCGACTGTTCGTGTCGCCCGATACGAGTGGCTGATTCGTCATGAAAAACACCTGCGTGCCGGTCGTGTTGATCCAGCGCAAACCAAACGCGGGATTCTGCCCGATCGGGACAACGGCGTTGTCGGTGTCTTCCCAGGCTTCGCTCGATGGCACCGGTGGCGCGCCCGTGGAGCTGCACGAGGCACAGAAGATATGCGCCTCATCCGCCTCGTAGACGAAGATCTCGGGCAACTCTTCGCCCCGATAACCGTCATTGTCGTAGCCCGTCAGCGACTGCAGCGACCGGAACGCGACGGCGTGGCCACCCGGAGCCACCTCGGCCGTCATGATCCCTGGTTCGGTGACGATGAACGTGGTCGCGCCGTTGTGAGACACGTAGAGGTTCGGCTTTCCAGCCACCGGCGTTTTGCCTTCGGCGTTGGGCTCATTGGTCAGCATGCCATCCGCGACGAAGTAGACGTAGGAGCCGTCTTCGCTCGCACCCAGGAATTCGCGAACATCCGCGTCGCCCGATTTGGCCACCGTCAGATCCGTGAGCACGCCGGGCCGGCCGGCTTCGCCGTTGACTTCGTACTCATAGAGATCCGGTTCGTTGGGAGCCGCCGTGGCATCGGCGGTCAGCCTGTTTTCGTCGGTGAAGAACACCTTCGACCCATCGCTGCTCGCGCCCTTGAATTGCCCATCGCCGCCTGCGCCCGGACCGCCTTGCGAGGCATCGACCTGCACTGTGCACGCGTCCTGCGGGGCGGTGCATTCGCCTTTAGGGCCGATCGGGCTCTGTGGCTGCGTGTCGTTCTCTCGCACGAACAGCCGCGTGGTGCCCGCGGGGTCTTCGGGCGTGACTTCGGTGTTCATGTCGGTCCAGAAGATCCGCGATCCATCCCCCGAGACGTCGCCGACCAGCACACCCGGTCCGCCGAACCTGCCGTCCGGGTGCTGTTGCGGTTCGCCATCGGGCAGCACATTGTCCTGATGCAACGTGCCGCCCACCGAGTCGTAGAGGTTCTGCTTGCTGAATTCGTGGCTTTCGATGGCGGACGCCGTGAATGCATATGGGGCGCTGAGCAAGATGTGCGAGTCGTCAGCCGAGATGCCGTCGTCGACTTCCGCATAACAGTGCCCGGGGGTCCCGTCGGTGGGAACGAGCGATTGATATCTTCCACCGATCAGCGAGTAAGCGGTATATCGATATTCTGGCGGGATGTCGCAACCGGTCGGTGGTTCCGGTTCGGCTTGAATCGGATAGTTGTTCTGAAGCGTGATCACCGACAGGTCGGCCGAGAGGTCTTTGATCGAGTCGCCGACGCCTTCAGCGCCTTTCTCGGGCAGTTCGATGTCTTTCGATTGCCAGCCGCTCGCTCCGCGCGTCGCCAGGTAGACGTTGCCGTCGCCGCCTTCGCCCTGTTCGCCGTTGCCCCCCACGCCCGAGGCCGGGGGATCACCGATGAAAGTCACCGCTCCGCCGTTTTCAGCGGCTCGCAGCTTGTAGGCTTCGAAGCTCGCGACGAATTCCCCTTCCCCCGTGCGGAGACTCTCTCCCACCTCGGGTACATAGACCTGGGTTTCTTCCGGGGGCGACACCAGTTCGTAAGCCCGGTTGTCGGGAAGGCTCAGCGCGGTGGTCGTCGTGGAGACGAACGTCACGAACGACGCATCGGATCCCAGCGCCGTACCAAGTTCATTGGTCGCGGCCAGGCGGTAGTGGTAGCGGGTCCCCTGTCGCAGGCCTTCCAGGTGCACCAGCACCCCGGTCGCCGCCCCCGCGGCCGGCAGGCGCACTTCGGCGGTGCGTGAGCCATATGCTTCGCTTTCGCCGTATTCTACGCGGTAGCTCGTCGCCAGGCCACCCGCGCCGATCTCGGCGCCGATCGTCGCTTCGCCCGAGCCCAGGTGGGAGACGGACTCTTCGGCGATCGTCGGCGCAGCCGTTTTGGTGGTGAACGTCACGGGCGTACCCACGGCCTGTTCGTAAGCGCTGTTGCGAGCGACAAGACAAGCGGTGTAGGTGGTGTCGGGTGTCAGCCGAAGGACAGTGGCTTCGACTGCTTCGGACTGGTGCCCGGTCGCGGCCGCTTCCTCGGTCCTGCCTTCCCGGGGGCCAAGGCCGTCGTCGGGACCCACGCAATTGGTTGCGGAAACCATGTAGGTGAACCAATATCCGCCGGCCTGACCTGGATGTTTCGGGTTCAGTACGCCTTTCAGCTTGGCGGTGGTGCTCGTGATTTCGTCCGCTTGTTGCGTTTCGGGCATTTCTGACGGCGCTGGACCGGTGAGGAATGTGATCGCCGGACCCAACGTTTCTTCACCTCTGCTGTTGCGAGCAACCAGGCACACCGAATATTCCGTTTCAGCACTTAGGCCTTTTACTTCCTGACTGACATGTTCTTTGCCGCCTCCCAGCTGCAACCCTTCGACGGTCCTGGCGCCTCCCTGGCATTCGGTCGGAGAGGCCTTGTAGGCGAATTCATACGTGCCCAAGCTGTAAGTTCCCGGCGCGCCCGCTTTGTCCGGGTTCAATACGCCTTCGAAGAGCACAGCGGTCCCACGGACAAACCCCGGCCTCAAAGTTTCGGGGGCTTCCGGAGGCGTCGCGAGGGCAGGCACACCTGTGAACGCCAGTGCACCGAGCAAGGTAAGCAGGACCACCAGGGTCAACCTGTGTAGGCTCATCGAATCGTCTCCTCCAAGACAGAGGGGACGACCCCTCGGTTGTCACACGTTGAGGCGCATGCGTCTGGATGGCGACGCGCAGGCGTCGCTGTGTGCGCCCAGCTCTCCCCGTTCCCCCGCGTGAGGGGTTCGGAAAGGCCCTTTAGGGCCGAACGACGAGAACCGCTAGCTGCTGAAGAGAGAGAGAGAGAGAGAGAGAGATGCGGCAGCCCCTGGCTGGCGCATCTAACCTCGGCTGTCCCAGGGCGCGCAGCGGCGCCTGTCACGAATGTCTCTCTCTGACTCACGCTGAACCCAACTCCCTCATCGTTCTGACCGTGTCCCTCTCCCAAGACAAGAACCCTGCCAGCACAGCTTCAGGTCGACCGCAGGCGGCTCGACCCCAACCCAGTCCTATGTCGGTGGTAGACTTGGCAGTCCCTTACGGACCACCCCGTCCAGACCACTATAAGCGCATTGCGCGAGAGTTGTCAAGTCCCCCTGCCGTTGGGGCCTGCTCGGGCCCGGCGCGGCGTGCGCAACTACCGCGCTGGCGAGCGCCGCGCCAGGGGCCGGCGTAGGGCCCCATGCGCGCCGGCCCTCGGCCTCCGGCATCACCGGGTGCGGCGAGCCGGCCCCTACCCGCTTTCGCTGGCGATCACCGACAGGGCGGAGCCATCCCAGATGTCGTTGTCCTCGACGATCGCGTTATGGCCGCCCGGAGACGGCAGATCAAGCGCACCGTCGACCATCGCGTCGACCAAAGACGCCCGTCCGGGTCCGCCGCAACCATCGGCGCCGGGGACCGCGAAGGTGTTGTCGACGAGCACATTGCTCAGCACTTCGACCAAGCCGTATTCATCTCTGAAGATCACCTTGCCGACCTCACCAGAGATTGGTGGGTTGGGCGGACTGGGATTGGTTCTGGCCGCCGTCAGGTGGAGCACAATTGGCTGGGTGCGCGACCCGACGTAACATTCGCTGCCCAACAATTGGTTTTCGAGATGTAGCCTCACCGGCAACACCGCCACCGACCCGTGGTCATTGAACAGGTTTTCCACGTTCAGCTCGATATCGCTCGCCGGCGGGATGAGTTCGAGCGTAACATAGAGCGGCATCCCGAACAGGCCACCGGGCACCGGCTGCGGCGAGCGCGGCAACGTTTCGCCGTTGAGCGCCGCAAGGAACACCGGTTCCGAGTCAAATTCACGTTCCATATTCTCGTGACGCATAAATCCGCCCACCAGTGCGATCGGTCGTGCGACGGGTACCACACGCCTGCCAACTGTTACCTCGCCGCCAAATGTCTTCACATAGATGCAATAGCCCGCCTCGTCGGGCAAAGAGACCTCCGCGAAACGCGGACATTGATTGAAGCGCGCGAAATCACCCGTGGGCGTCCCCGCTACCGCGCTGGCCGCCGTCGCCGTGCATGCCGCGCACAGTAAAAGCGCCACCCCGGCTGTCCGCTTAAGGCTTTGCCTGCCGAACATTCGCGCACGCCTCCCGTTTGTTGGCTTGAAAGCCTCGCCGACCGTGGTCCTCGAGGCGGAGTTGCTCGATGAGACGCTGGCCCAATGACGTGAGTCGCCAGGCGTTGGGCTCGCCCCGGTATGGACCGACGCCGTCTTTGCGGATCAAGCCCAGGTGCCCCAAGCGGGCCAGCAACCTGGAAATCTGCCCCTGGTCGGCGACGCCCGCCGCATCGGCGACCTGGCGATTGCTGGGAGCAGCGCCACGTCCTTCCAACTCGGCGATCGCACGCAACACGCGCACCGTGCGGTAGGTCAAACGAATGTCGAGCTCTCGCAACGGATCGCCACCCAAGGCGCCAGCGGCACGCCGGCGGCCTGGCGCCGGCCTCGAGATCTCCCATTGCGCCGCGGCAGCGCCCCGGTAAGGCAACACTATGATCCCCATCAACGGGCTCAGCAGCCTGGTCATCGACTGCGACCCGCTCTTCCGGGGACCCTCTCGCCCTGTACCATACGTCCGCGCGCAGTCCGCGTCTGAGCGGCCCGAACGTGGTGCACGGCTTGTGTCACGTCTCCCGGCAGACAGCTGCCCGTGCAAGATCGCCAGCACCGCGCCGACCACGCCCTCCGCGACCAGCCGTGTCGGCGTCACGCCGGCGCTCGCTTCCCGACGGCCCTCGTCGATTGCCTCGATCAATCTCTCGACTACCAAAGCGCGACGCCGATGCACGGCTTGCCCCATGCTGAGCGCATCCACGACGCAAAGCGCGCCGAACTCGGGCTCGTCGTCCAAGAACTCGAGCAGTGCCCCCAGAGACGCCCTGATCCGCTTCTGCCAACTGCCCGCGGTCTCAAACGCTGGGCACACGCGCGTCGTGGCGCGACGCACTCCCTCGTCAAATGCCGCCAGGAAACACGCCTCGCGATCCTCGAACAGATCGTAGAACGTCCGTCGCGACACTTTCGAGCAGGCCGCGATATGTGCGACCGTGATCTCCCCAACCCGTCGCTCGCGAGCGACCTCCAGCGTCGCGGCGACCATCCGCGCCCGCTGAATCGCCACCATCCCGGGCGGCGAGGGCTTTCGCTCGATCAGAGCATGAGCCGTCATCGCAGATGCCCCAACCGCGCGCGCCTGTCACTCGCTCCGCGTCGCATGGCCCCGCCTGCCCCCAGCTCTTTTGCGTTTCTTGGCGAGTCTTTTCTTGACCTTGTGCCGGGGACAGCCCGTAACCGCGATCCTCGTCTTCTGGTCGAGGACCGCGCCGTTCTGGCCCACGAAGTCCGTGGGCATCGTCAAGCTGCCCTTGCAGAGGTTCCCCAGGCCGGTGAGCGCGGAGAACGGTCCCTGCGGCAACGTCAGCTCGAACGACGTGATCGGGACGTCGGGGACCTGCTTGAAGGTGCTGCTCGTGATCCCGGCTTTGCTGATGAACGTGCCGCCTTCCAAATCGACCGTCACGCCATAGCCCTGCAACACGACGATCAGCGCCGGGAACGCTTCCCCGCCGTGCGAGACGAAATACGCCGGCCCGGTGAGCGGCACGGGCAGCACCGGGGTGATCGCCGTCGCGTGACCGACGACCGACGCCGTCGGGCAGTTCCCGGGGTTCGCGTCGAACACCGCCGCCGTGCACGCTTTCTGCAGCGTCGTCAACCGCGAGGGCAGCTGCCTGGGCAGTTCGACTTTGACGCTCTTGATGTTCGCCTGCGAGCTCGCCTGGTTGGCGCCCAGCGCCCCGGTCGGATACAGCAGCTTCACATCGAGGCTCGCGCCGTCCGTGCGAGAGGTGTGCGCCGAGGTCGAGACTTTGAAGTTCGGCTTGAACGTCAACGCCCGGCACGACCCCATCTGGAAATGACTTTCCAACGGCGCCGTTGTTCCTTCGGTCGAAGTGGCGGTACCCGAGAAGGACTGCGGTTCGCAGTCGGTCGGGTTGAACATGAACCCGGGCTTGTCGATCACCGCGTTGATCGCCCGCAGGTCGGCTGGGATCCCGTCGATGATGCTCGGCAGCGGGTCGGTCGTGACCGTCAGCTGCGTCGTGCGCGGGTCCACTTCGATCCGCGCCCGCACGACCTGCGTCTGCAACGTGAACGGGCCCACCACCAACGGCACCACAATCGACAGCCCATACGGTGCGCCCTTGTAACCACCGGTCAGGTAGATCGGCGCCGGAGGCTGCCCCGGCTGCGGAACCACCAGCGGATACGGGCCCGGGCCGGCCTCCACGACAGTATGCCCGATCTGCGACGCCGCCGGACAGGCGCCTTCCGCGGCCTGCGGTTCCCCGCAGAGCGGGACCTTGCTGATCATCCCCAGCAGGCCCTCCGGTGTCTTGAACTGCAGGCTCCCGATCCGCTGCTGATCGTCAGCCCGGGTCAACAGCAGCGAGAAGTTCGTGAACCCGCCCGCCTGGTCGGTCGTCGAACCGGCGCTCATCTGCGGGGTGAACGGCAGCGGCGACGCACAGGCGCTGCCCAGCGGGCCGCTGTCGATCGCGAAGCTGCTCGACGGGAACACGTCCTGCAGGAACGGACTGCCCCACGACGTGAAGTCAGAGGTCGTCGCATACGTCCCGCACCCCGTCGGGGTGCTCAGCGCCGCCTGCGCACCACCGCTGAAGGAAAGTTTGAAGTCCGTGAACGGCAACTCCGGCGTGTTCTGGAACGTCGTCGTCAACCGGCCCGTCAACGGGTCCAGCGAGACATCCCCCACCAGCTTCAGGTTCACGCCTTCGCCCGATGCCGCGACCAGCAGCTGCAAGTGCGGCGGGTTCGACTGCAACACGTACACGTTGCCTTCGAGGTCGCGCGGCAACAGCGGCGTTTCGATCTGCACCGTCCCGACTTTCGAGGCCAGCGGGCACGACGGCGCGCCTTCGGTCCCGATCGCGTCCTGATCTGGCTGGCACGCCTCCAACCCCGCCGCCTGACCCGGGTTGATCACCACACCTTCCGGCAGCGTCACCGTCGTATCCGCGATATCCGACGCCGACAGGCCACCATTCCTGCTGCCCGGGAAGTTCACTTCTTCGGCGAATCCTTCCGTGCGCGCACGGACGAGCCCTTCCTGTGAGGCTTTCACATCGACCGTCAGCCCGGCCGGCGTGTCGGCCTGGCCGGTATCCGGCGCCGCACTGATCGACGGGTTGAATTCGAGATGGTCACAACCGGTGAATCCGGTGGGCGTGTCGCTACTGTCGTGCGAGAGGAAGCTCGCTTCACCCACAACGCTCGGGAATTCCCACGACGACGCATCCACCGTGTATTCCTGAGGCCCCGCACACGACGTCGGCAACGTCAGGAATGGCTTCAACGCCCCCGGATACGAACAACCGTGCCCCTGCGGTGGGACATTTGTGACGCAACCCGAGCCCGTGCCTCGACGCTGAGGGTCGTGGCTCGCTTCCCCCGGGACGCCCCAGATCGTGATGCTGTTGGAGATGATGCTCTGCACCTGCGGCAGGTTGTTCACATGCTCGGTGATGCCGTAATCCCCACCGGTCCGTACGCCCGCATCGAGGAATATCTTGGTACCCAATATGTAGAACGCGAACTCGGCCGGCACGCCCGCAGGCGGGACCATGTTATAGACAGGCAATACGAGCTGCGAAGCTCGTTCTGGGTCAATACCGACTCCCACGGTGTCGACGCCGATCTGTGTCGCCGCTGGGCATTCGGCGAGAAACTGATTGCCGTCGAACTGCTGGCGCGTGCAGCGCGGCGCCGCCGTCGGGTTTCCGATGATCCCCGGCGGCAGATTGACATCGATTTTCCGGACATGACCATCGGCAGGCAGGGGGGTCCATTCTGCCTCTTCGCTCTTCACGCTGTTCAAGGCGAATGTGCTCGTCAGCTCGTACGGGTGTGATCCGGCCTGCGTGTCGGGCGTTCCGTCCGCGCTGGTCAGCCACCCATCCAGCGACACGAACCCGAAGCCCGCCGGCTTCGAGCCCAACACGACCGGATCCGACGTGCCCGCCGGCGCAAGCGCACCACCACCGGCGATCGTCACATTATTGTGCTCAGTGCCTTCGGACGCGCTTGCGCTCACGCTGACATGGCCGAGCAGCTGCATCTGTTCCCCGGGATGGACGCTCCCATGCCCAAAGTAGCCGGGGAGGCCTTCCGGGCTTGTGCACACCAGGACAGAAGTCCCGACCCCTGAACAATTCCAGTAGAAGGGAACGAGTTCCACTTCTTCATTCTCTCCAATATAATACAAGGGCGTGGTTGCGGTGACACCGGGCGGCAACACATCGGTCACGCTGATCTGGCCGCTGGTAGCCGCCGAGCCGGCGTCGTAGATATTGAGTTCGAGGATGCCACTGCCGCCCGGCGCGAGATTTGTCGGCAGTGTTACGCCTGTCGCCTCCCACCCGGGCGCCGCCCCGGCGGCCACAGCCGAGGCACACGCCGCCGCCACCAGCATGCTCACCACGAACGCCGTCAGGGCCATCCATGCGGCCGCCCTCAATCCGCTGACCCTCATCGCCCGCTCCTCCCCATATCGCCGACTCCGTTCTTGTGCCTCGCCCGGCGGGCCTTCCCACCGCGCGCTTTCGCGCCGCGCCGCTTCCCACCCTTGGCCTTGCGTTTCCGCTTCGCCTTTCGCCCGCTCTTCGCTTTGATTTTCAGTTTCGGCGCCGCCGCTGGCCCCGTCGACGCCGAGAAGTTCCCGACGCCGTTGTACGTCTGGCTCGAGGGGGTCGCGAACACCGGCGGCGAGGAGGGAATCCCCTGGCAGCCCGTGCCCGAGCACGACGCCGGGACAGGCGGCTGCGCGCCGCCGACTCTCGCGTCGAACACATTGAAGTTTTCATCTTCGTCTTCTGGGACAAGCCGCGAGCGCGTGATGATGAACGCATCGTCACCCGACGCACTCGTGTCCAGCAGACCCGACGAAGAGTTGCTCGTGCCACTCGAGAGCAGATACACGCACCCGGGGCTTTCACGGCAACTGCCCGACCCCTCCCGCTCCCACTCGTACACATCCTGCGCGCCATTCACATCTCTCGCCACCAGCGGTTTGTCGCTGAGAAAGAACACCCGACTGCCATCCTGCGAGATCCACCGCGACTGATACTCGTAATTAGCTCGGTCAACCGGCAGGTAGCCACCCGAGGCGCCGGTCACCGGCAGTTCTCCTACTCTGGGCACGTCCACGCTGGGGCTGCACGACACACACACCAGACGTCCGTTTTCGACTTCGTAGTGATACACCTCGCCGCCTGCTTCGCTTGCGGAATAACCACCACTCCGTATGTATTCCGTGCTGAAGACCAGGCTGCGACCGTCCGGTGCTACCTCCGCCGTGCGCGCCGCGAGACTCTGCCGCCACACACCATAGGTGGTGCTGCCGGAAGTTTCGAGACTGTCATCTCCGTAAGATAGGGGGGTGATGAGCTTGACGACACCGCCATGAAGGACGTAGAGGTTGGGTTCAACAGCGCTTGCTCCCGCCGCGAGACTTCCCGTCGCGACGAAGTACACGTATTCCCCGTCTTCACCGGCGCCGAGCACACCCAGCACGTTTGCGTGCTCCCCCGCGTTCCCGTCTATCGACAGATCGCTCAGCACGCCCGATTCCACATCGAACTCGTAGAGATCGGGCTGCCCCGCCGCCGCCGTCGAATCTTCCGTCAGACGGCTTTCGTCGGTGAAGAACACCTTCGAGCCGTCGCCGCTCGCCGTCCAGAACGACCCCCCGCCCCCTGCAACACCCGGGTTTTGCGACGCATCGACCTGCACCGTGCACGCATCCGCAGGTACCGCGCACTCCCCGCTTTCATTGAGAGGGCTCTCGGGCTGGTTGTCATTCTCACGGACGTACAGATCGCCCGTCTTCTCATCCGTCCAGAAGACCCGCGAGCCATCGCTCGAGATCGTGTGGTCGAGCACAGGATCGGCGAAACGGCCCACAGACGCTCCGAAGGCCGCACCCGGCGCAATCGTGCCATCCGGCAGCACATTCACCAGATACAACTGACCACCCACCGAATCGTATAGATCGTTTTCAAGGGGGGAGGGCGGCAATGTCATTGCGTTCGCCGTCAAAGCGTCGTTCGCCGCGAACAGCACATGGCCAAAATTCATCGACGCACCCATATATTCAAGCTCGCCTTCTCCTGCGCTGGCGGATCTGAATTCCGAAGGGGTCCGGTTCGGGGGTGTCACCGTGAACAGCGCGTGATAGCCGCCATCGCTCGTCCGCGTATAGAGCACCTTGTAATTCTCACCCGGAGCTTCAGGCGTCAGTGGCGGTAGCAGCAGTTCTGAGCCAGGGTATGATTCCAAGACTCCGACCGATAGGTCACTTGAGAAGCCCCGATAGTTCGCGTTTAAATATCCATCCGGCTGGATATTGGCCTGTGTCCACCCCCCCTGCGGCAAGCGCGTGGCAAGATACTGATTCGCGCCGCCTCGCCCGCCGAAAGTCTCCGCGGCCACGTACGTGACCGCGTCGCCGCCCGGCGCGGCCTGAAACGGCAGGTTCGTCGGTGCGCCGCCGCTCCCTGGCTGAGTGTTGCTTCCTTGACCTTCAGAAAGGTACACATCCGCGTTGTCGTTGTCGGGCGGCGTGACCATTTCATACACGCGGCCGTCCGGCAGACCCTGGATGCCGACGGCAAGCGTGCTGAACACCACGTCGGCGCCGTCCACCGTGCCCTGTTCGTTCGTCACGACAACCCGGAAGTGGTAAACCGTGTCCGGCTGCAGGCCGTTCAACTCGCCGGGCGCGCCGACGTCGCCGTTGACCGCGCCGAGGTTGGCCGTCGGCGTCGTGGAGCCATAGGCTTCGGTCGTGCCGTATTCGTAGTAGTAGCTGCTGTTCGTTCCCAGCGTGTCGATCTGGGCGCTCAGCGCCACGCTGGCGGAGCCCACTTCGGAGAAGGACTCGCCGTCGATCTTCGCGGGCGGTTCCGCCGCCGGTGCCGCCGCGGCCCCGAACACCAGCGCACCGATTGAGATGCACGGCGCTGTCAACGCGACCAGAATCAGCCTACGAGAGTTCATCGAATCATCCCCTCCTTGAGTACAGAGGGAACGATTGCCCCTCGCCGAGTTGCACAACTAGACTGCCCCGCGCGCGCGAGGAGCGCGCGGGTTCACGTGTGAACCAAAAGGCCGTCGGTGCCGCCGCAGGTCCCCAAGAGGACGACCGCCGGTGGGCGGGGTGAGAGCCCGCGGGTATCCCTACCCCCGCAGAGGCGGTGCAAAGGCGTCGCGAATGCGACAGGTGAGGGGCGAAGCCAGCTAGCCGGCTAGCTGAAGAGAGAGAGAGAGAGAGAGAGATGCGACAGCGCCAAGCTGGCGCATCTAGCATCGCCCTCGGAACAGGGTGCGAGGACCCTCGGCACGTCAATCCCCCTCAAAGACACGCGAAAACCAACTTTCTCACCGAAACGACCCGGTCCCTCTCCCAAGCAGACCCTGCTGATTCTGAAGGCCGGCCACAAGGCGCCCGGCCCGACCAGATCCGTATGTTCTAAGGCAGTGCCACGCACCCACATCGAGCGCACGGTGAGGTCACTATAGACACTACGGACGGTGTTGTCAACACCCGACCATCGCCCGCATCCTTGACGTGGGGCCCTGGCCATGTCCCCCCACGCTCATGTAGCGTGGAAGTTGGGCTCGCCGGCGCGCCTACCGCTCAACCAGCGCTGCGCACACGCCATGCACCAGCCGCGCGGCTTCGGCGACCGTGCCGTAGTCGAGGTTCTCCGGCACGTCGCTGGGCAGGTGGTAGTTGGCGGGCGCCCGCCAGGCGGTCATCGACACGAGTGTGGCGGTGGGGTGCCCGGCGCGGCTGGGGATCACGCTGTCGGTGGAGGAGCGCGCGCGGAATCCGCGCCACAGCTGGATCCCCAACTGCGCGGCGCGCTCCTCCACCAGATCGCGCAGCCACGGCCCGTGGTAGGGCTCCATGCGCACGGGCCCCTCTGCCTCCAGCATCACCAGGTGGGGCGAGCCGACGGTGTCGAGGTTGACGAAACAGGTGCTCTCCGGCGCCAGCTCGTGGCGATGCGTGCGCATGAACGCGCGGATGCCATCCTGCATGGTCTCCTCGGCACCGCACGACGCCAGCAGCACGCGTAGGCCGGGGACGGGGTCGGCGGCGAGCAGCTCGGCGAGCGCCACCAGCGCGGCGACCCCGGAGAGGTTGTCGTTGGCGCCGGGCACGGTGGGGCTGCGCCACATGTCGAGCAGCAGTGCCGTGCCGATCGCGCCGAGCACGAGGCCGGCCCGGGCGGCCCGCGCCCGCCTCCGCGCGCAGCCGCTGTCGAGCGCACCGGCGATCGTCGTCAAGGGACCGGCCAGACCCAGCCACCACTGCGGCAGCGGCGTCTTGAAGCGTTCGATCAGCCACGGCGCGCGTTCGTAGAGGCGCCGTTGGAACGTCTGGTCGAACAGCACGCCGGTTTGAGGGGCGTCGTGATGGGCGAGCACCACCAACGTCTGCGCAGCCCGCTGGTCGCCGAGCCTGGCAACCAGGTTGACGGTGCGCCGCCGGCGGCGCACCACACGGCGCACCACGCGGGGCCCGTTGTCGGCCTCATCGAGGATCCCGCCGAGCGCCGCCGCCGCCAGCAGACCGCCGGCGACACGACGGCCACTCAGCACGAGCGCCGCGGCGAGCGTGCCGAGCGCGCCGAGGCCGGTGAGCGTCGGCGGGAAGCTGCCCCACGACGGCTCGTCCTCCAGCGCCACCTGCACGCCAGGGATCGTGCGCATGCGCTCGGCGAGCCACTCGGCTGCCTGACGCTCGCCCGGCGAGCACGGCGAGCGCTCTAAAGGGGCGAGTGTCTCGACCACCTCGCGCAGGGTGGCGGCGATGAGGTCGCGGCCGTCCATGACACGCTCGGGCATGCCTGGCATCGTACCCGTCCGCAAACTAAGACTGCCCCCACAACACCGCGATCGGCAGCGCGAAGATGCGCTCGGAGAGCCGGAATGGGCGCGGCCCGGTGTGCAGCACGGCGCCGGCGAGAAAGCGATCGCCGAGTTGCTCGCGCAGCCACTCCAGGTGTCTGGCGTCGGCGCGCTTGGGCGCCGCGGCGGACTTGATCTCGATCGCCACCACACGTCCGGCCGGCAGTTCGGCGATTAGATCGATCTCATGGCGGCCGTTCTTCTCGCGCAGGTGACTCAGCTGTGGCTGGAATCCCGACAGCTCCAGCTGGGGCCTGATCTGGGCCAGCACGAACGTCTCGATCAAGCGCCCCAGCAGGTTTCCGTCGCGCATCACCGCAAGCTCGTTCAACCCCAGCGCCGCGGCCAGCAGCGAGGTGTCGGTGAGATAGCGCTTGCTCGCTTTGACCAGGCGCGACAGGCGGTTGGTACTCCAGGCAGGGAGCGCGTCGAGCACGAACAGGCTGGTGAGCAGTCGCTCGTACGCGACAGCGCTCGCGCGGCTGATCCCGGCGGCGTCGTAGATCGTCTTCTCGGCGGCGACACCGGCGGTGTTGACGGCCAGCGCCTGGAAATAACGGCGCAGCAGCACCGGATCGCGCGGGCCGTCGAGGCTCTCGGCGTCGCGGGTGAACAGCTCCTCGAGATAGCTCCCCAGCCACCGCTCGCGGGGACGGCCTTGCAGGTGCAGGACGGGCTCCGGATAGCCGCCGCGCAGCGCGAGCTCGACGTAACCGCGCAGGTCGGGCGGGTCGGGCGGCATGCCGAACGCATCCAGGTCGGCTCTCGCGAGTGTCTCCAGAAAGAGCGATCCGGGCGCCGAGCCGAAGATCTCAGCGATCGTGAGGCCCCACATGCGCACGTGCACGATCCGCCCCGTTCCCGGCCACGTCGGTGCGTCGAGCCGCCCTCGCACGCTGCCCGTCACCAGGAAGCGCCCGGCCCCTTCGCCGTCGTCGACCGCCCGCTTGACCGCGCCCAGCACCTCGGGGACCGCCTGCCACTCGTCGAGCAGCACGGGCTCGGGCAGCGACCGCAACGCGGCGTCGGGATCGGCGCGAAAAGGCTCGGCCTCGCGATCGCGATCGAGGCGCACGACGGTGGCCGCCAGACGCGCCGCCGTGGTCGTCTTTCCGGCCGCCCGCGGGCCGGTTATCAGCAGGGCAGGAAGCTCCGCAAACAGCTCGCGCAGCGAACTGTCGACGATCCGGGGAAGGTATCGAGACTCGCCCACAGAAGCCATAATAGCGCTCTGGACCACGTTTCAGTAGCGTTTTGGACCAATCTTTAGTAACGCTTTGGACCGCGTTTCACTGGCGCTTTGGACGGCATATGGGCTGTCGGTGAAACATGGCACCCGCCCGATGCACATGGCACTTCGGCGGACCAAGTGCCATGTTTGGCTCCCTACACCGGCACGACGCCGTGCCGCTTCCACGGCCGCTCGACGCGCTTGCCCGCTGACATCTCCAGTGCGCGGCAGATCGTCTCCCGCGTGTGGCGCGGGTCGATGACGTCGTCGATGAGATCGTTGCCGGCGGCGATGTACACGTCGAACTGCTTGCGAAACGCCTCGATCAGCTCCGCCCGCTTGGCCGCCGGGTCCTCGGCTTCCTCCACCACCTTGCGGAAGGCGATCTCCACGACGCCCTCGGCGCCCATCACGGAGATCTCCGCCGACGGCCAGGCGACGATCAGGTCGGGTTCGTAGGCGCGGCCGTTCATCACGTAATAGCCGGCGCCGTACGCCTTGCGGGTGATGACGGTGATCTTGGGCACGGTGGCGTTGGCGACCGCGTAGAGCATCTTGGCGCCGTGGCGGATGATCCCTTCGGCCTCCACCTTGGTGCCCACCATGAAGCCGGGCACGTCCTGGAGGAACACCAGCGGGATGGCGAACGCGTTGCAGAGGTTGACGAAGCGGGCGGCCTTGTCGGCGGAGTTGTTGTCGAGGATCCCCCCCAGCTGCTTGGGCTGGTTGGCGACGATCCCCACCGGGCGCCCGCCGAAGCGCGCGAAGCAGGTGATGATGGTCTTGGCCCACTGTCCCTTGATGTCGAGGTAGTCGCCGTGGTCGACGATCAGCTTGATCACCTCGTACATGTCGTACGGCTTGCGGTTGGACTCCGGCAGCACGTCCAGCAGGGCGTCCTCCGCGCGGTCGATCGGGTCGCTCACCGGCCGCAGGGGCGGGCGCTCCTCGCAGTGGGAGGGGAAGTAGGAGAGATACTCCTTGATCCGCGCGATGCACTCCGGGTCGTCGGTCACTTCCATGTCGCCCACACCCGACTTGCGGCAGTGCACGCGACTGCCGCCCAGTTCCTCCTGGGTGACGTCCTCGCCCACCGCCGCGCGCACCAGATGGGGGCCGGCGAGCGCCATCGAGCCGCGGCCCTTCACCATCGGCACGAAGTCGGCGAGGCCGGGGATGTAGGCGGTGCCGGCCGCGCACGGCCCCATCAGCGCCGCCACCTGGGGGATCACGCCGCTCATGATCACCTCCTCGCGGAACAGGTGCCCGGAGCCGGCGAACATCGCGCCGGCCGCCTCCTGCACGCGCGCGCCGGCGGAGTCGAGCAGCCACACGAACGGGATCCGCTTGGTGAGCGCCAGCTCGCGCAACCGGGTGACCTTGAACTCGCCGGTCATCCCCATCGAGCCGGCCATCACCGTGAAGTCGTAGGCGGCGATGCAGCAGGGGCGGCCGTCGATGTCGCCCCAGCCGGTGATGACGCCGTCGGCGGGGGCCTCGACCCCGTCCATCGCCCGCTGGGCGAAGTGGGGGCGGCCGTGGATGCCGAGCTCGACGAAGGTCCCCTCGTCGACCAGCAGCTCGAGCCGCTCGCGAGCGGTCAGCTTGCCGCGCTCGTGCTGCTTGGCGATCTTCTCCTCGCCGCCGCCGAGGCGCGCGGCCTCGCGGCGCTCGTGCAGCTGCTCGTTCAGCTCGGTGAGCGGCGCCGTGCCCG
>DATMLP010000030.1:0-9361 GCA_035570415.1 Solirubrobacteraceae bacterium
AGCGCCCGTCGTGAATATGAGGGCTGTCGCGGCGGCGAGCGCGCCCGTCAGCAGAGTCCGGTTAAACGACGACAAGCCAACGATCGTCGGCGTTCTGCGCGTGCGGTCGCACCACATGGCGCTCCCCCTCTATAGATGAGACCCGATAGGCCGGCGGCGGCATGCTATCGCGCGCTATGTATCGGTCGTGTTAGCGGTCGTGCAGCTTCGACGACCGTCAGCTGACCGCGGCGCGGATCCAGTGACCCGACCGGCCGCCGGACTTCTCGAGCAGCACGACCTCGGCGATCTCGGCGCCGCGCTCGAGCCCCTTGACCATGTCGTAGACCGTCAGCGCCGCCACCGACGCGGCCGTCAGGGCTTCCATTTCGACGCCGGTCGGGCCGGTCGTGCGGACCTCGGCGATCAGCTCGATCTCGCCCTTGTCGACGTCGACCGATCCCTCCACGCCCATGAACGAGAGCCCCAGCGGGTGACAGAGGGGGATCAGCTCGGCGGTCCGCTTGGCCGCCTGGATGCCGGCGATCCGCGCCACCCCGAGGACGTCGCCCTTGGGTGAGTCACCGTCGCCGACCTTCCGCGCGGTCTCGGGGCTGACCTTGACGGTCGCGCGCGCCCGAGCGGTGCGCTCCGTCGGCGGCTTGCTCGCGACGTCGACCATCCGCGCGCGCCCGCTCGGGTCGAGATGCGTCAGCTCGCTCACGCGTAAGTGAGCTTGGCTGATTCGATCAGGTCCCGAACCTGATCCACTTCACCGGCGCGGAGCAGTTCGATCGGGTCGGGCTCGCCGCCGACGATCGACTCGAAGAACTCCTTGCGGTCTTGATAGGTGGGGAGCGTCGCCTTGGCCCAGCCGCGCGCGTCGTTGAGCATCACCGCGAGCTGCGCGTAGGGCTCGCCGAACAGCTCGCCGATCTCGCGCTTCATCCGCTTGGCGAGCGCCGGTGACGCGCCGGCGGTCGAGATCGCGACGGCGAGCGGCCCGGTACGGACGATCGCCGGGAGGATGAAGTTGCACAGCGGCGGCACGTCGACGACGTTGACAAGCATCGCGCGCCGCTCGGCGTCCCCCCACACGTGGATGTTGACGTCCGTGTCGTCGGTGGCGGCGATCGCCAGGAACACGCCCTCGAGGTCGCCGGCGCCGGCGTACTCGCGCCGCTCCCAGCGGATCGACCCCTCGGCCGCCAGCTCCTGCAGCTGCGGCACCGCGCGCGGCGCGATCAGCGTCACGGCGCCGGAGCAGGCGAGCAGCCCCTCCACCTTCTCCAAACCGATCTCCCCTCCGCCGATCACCACGCAGCGGCGCCCCTTCAATTTCAGGCAGGCGATGTAGAAAGGAGTGTCGAGCATGTCGCGCACGCACGACTGGTCGCAGATTCCCCTGCGCAGCTGGCAGACGCACTCCTTGCCGGCGTAGGCCTGGGCGGGCATGCAGGAAGGGTAGCTCTACCGGCGTTCGGCCCCGCGCCCCAACGTGCGCGCGCCGATCCGCGCCAGCGGCCCGATTCCCTGGCGCCAGGCGCGCTCGCGGTCGGCGTCGCGGGCCGAGCGCAGCTGCGCCACCGCCCGCGCGGCGCGCTCGTGCAGCGCGTCGTGTGGCGGCCACCACAGGCCGCGGGCCCCGGAGGGGCTGTGCGCGATCAGCTTCTCCTGGGCGCACGCGCGCAGGCCGCTCTCGCCGAGCGTGCGGCCGAGGCCGCCGCCGGCCGCCGCCCCCCACGGGCCGCGGGCGATCGCGGGGGCGGGGAGGTGGTCGTTGAGCCACACCATGCCAGTGCGCAGCTCGCGCGCGATCCGCAGCCCCCGGGGGCGGTCGGCCGTCCAGATCGAGGCGCCGAGCGCGTACTCGCAGTCGTTGGCCAGCTCCACCGCCCGATCGGTGGAGTCCACCGTCATCACCGCCAGCACGGGGCCGTCGAGCGGCTGGCGCATGATCCGCATGTCGTGCGTCACCCCGCTCAGCACCGCCGGCGCGTAGAAGGCCGCCTCGGGCGCGCAGCCCTCCGGCGGCTGCTCCAGCGGCCCGCCGCAGTGCAGGTGCGCACCCTGGGCGACCGCCTCGTCAACCAGCTCGCGCACGTGGGCGAGGCGCCGCGCCGAGGCCAGCGGCCCGATCTCGACGGGAGGCCCACCCACCCGCTCGGGGTCGCCGACGCGCAGTGCGCGGGCGCCGCCCACGAGATGGTCGAGCAGCCGCTCGGCGACCTCCCGCTCGACGTAGATCCGCTCGACCGCCCCGCGCGCTTGGCCGGCGCCCGCGCAGCCGGCCCACAGCGCGCCGGCGGCGGCGCGGGCGACGTGGGCGTCGGCGAGCACCAGCATGGCGTCCTTGCCGCCCAGCTCGACCGTCACCTCCTTCTCCTCCGACACGCACGCGCGTGCCACCGCGCGACCGACCGACGGTGAGCCGGTGAACAGCACCTTGTCGACGGGCGCGAGCGCGAGCGCCACCCCCACCTGCCTGCCGCCGTGCACCAGCCGCACGAGCCCCTCCGGCAGCGTGGCCCGCGCGAGCACGCCGGCGATCCGCTCGCCCGTCAGGCAGGCGCGGCGCGCCGGCTTGAAGACGACGCCGTTGCCCGCCAGCAGCGCGCCGGCGATCTGCGCGAGCGGCTGCGCGAACGGGGCGCTGCCGGCGCCGATCACGCCGATCGTCCCGAACGGCTCGTATGCCACGCGCGCGCGCATCGCCAGTGTCATCGAGCGGTGGATGCCCACGCGCCGCGAGCCGAGCACGCGCGCGCCCTCGTCCGCGACCCAGATCAGCGCGTCGATCGCCGGCAGCAGCTCGGTGCTGGCCACCTCGGCGCGCGGGCGCCCCTGCTCGCGGCCGATCAGGCGCGCCAGGTCGTCGAACTCGTCGATGATCGCTTGCGCCACACGGCGCATGTAGCGGGCGCGATCCTCCACGCGCAGCAGCGCCCACAGCGGCTGCACCTTGCGCGCGGCCTCCACCACGCCCTCGACCTCCTCGGGCTTGGTCGCGGCCACCTCGCCGAGAATCGCCCCGGTGGCCGGGTTGCGCGCGCGCAGCGTCTGGGGCGCGGCCGTGTCCTCGGCTGGAGTCGAGGGGGCGGTGCTCATGCCGGTGTGATTATCGCCGCTCTCAAGACGCCAACCACTTCACAAGGTAAACGGTTGGCTCCGCCGGCGATCAGCCCTCGCGCCCCCGCGCCCGCCGGATCGCCTCCAACCGCGCCGCCAGCGCCGCCTCGGCCTCGTCGGGCGTGTAGAAGCGCTCGCCGGCGACCTCGTCCGGCAGCAGCTGCTGCGGGCCGATGTGGCGGGGGTGATTGTGGGGGTTGTCGTAGCCGCCGACGTCCTGCCCCGGCCGTGGTCCCGAACGCAGCCACCCCGGCACCGGCGCCGCCCCCTGCTCGCGCACGTGCCGCCGAGCCCCCCCGAGCGCGCGCCCGGCGGCGTCGGACTTGGGCGCGAGTGCGAGGTAGATGGCGGCCTGCGCGAGCGCGAATTTGGCCTCCGGCATCCCCACGTGCTCGACCGCCTGCGCGGCCGCGACGGCGAGGCCGAGTGCGGCGGGGTCGGCGTTGCCGACGTCCTCGGAGGCGAAGATCACCATCCGCCGCACGATGAAGCGCGGGTCCTCGCCGCCCTCGAGCATCACCGCCAGGTAGTAGAGCGAGGCGTCGGGGTCGCTGCCGCGCGTGGCCTTGATCCACGCCGAGATGTAGTCGAAGTGGCGATCGCCCTTGCGGTCGTAGAGCACGGCGCGCTGCTGCAGCGCATCCTCGGCCTGCCGGATGCCGACGAGCTGGCCGATCTTCGATCGGTCTCCGAGCTCGGCGGCGGTGCTGAGCGCCAACTCCAACGCGTTCAGCGCCGTGCGCGCGTCCCCTTCGGAGCGTGCGGCGAGGAAGTCGAGCGTCTCGGGCGCCACCGCGACCCCGCCATCCACCTCCCCCGACTGAAGCGCCCGCCGCAGGACCGTGGCGACCTCCTCGGCCGAGAGTGCCCGCAGCGCGTAGACGCGCATCCGCGAGAGCAGGGCGCCGTTGACCTCGAACGCGGGGTTCTCGCTGGTGGCGCCGATCAGCGTGACGAGGCCGTCCTCGACGGCCGGCAGCAGCGTGTCTTGCTGGGCCTTGTTGAAGCGGTGGATCTCGTCGAGGAAGAAGACGGTGCCGGTGGCGCCGGTGGCGCGCCGGTGGGCGGCCCGCTCGAGCACGGCGCGGACCTCGGCGCGGCCGGCCTGCACGGCGCTCAGCTCCTCGAAGACGGCGCGCGAGCGCTCGGCGACCATCCGCGCGAGCGTGGTCTTGCCCGAGCCGGGCGGCCCGTAGAGGATCATCGAGTGGGGGTGGCCCTGCTCGATCGCGGTGCGCAGCGCCGAGTCCTCGCCCAGCAGGTGCGTCTGGCCGACGAACTCCTCGAGGTGCAGCGGCCGCACGCGCGCGGCCAGCGGCCGGTCGGCTTGCGAACGCGCCTTTGGCGCTCCCTCGCCTGCCGCTTGCGAATGCGCCGCGCTGCCGCGCTGGTCGGCTGGCTCGAAAAGGGTGTCCATATTTGGAAGCTCCGCGGGAGGTCGCCGGCTGGATCGTGTCGAACTTCTTAGGCTGGTGACTTACATTAGAAACACGAATCGCCCTCCGGTGGCTGCTGTGGTATGACCACCGGCGCCGCGGACATTCTCGTTGAGCCCGTGCCCCTGCTCGCGGCGCGCTCCCCGGGGCGCCTGTTTTGGCGCCGTTTGCGCGGCGATCGTGTGGCGCTGGCGTCGCTGGGCTTCGTCGTGCTGGTGGCGCTGGTGGCGCTGGCCGCGCCGCTGGTGGTGGGGATCGCCGGCGTGCCGGGCCCGAACGTGCAGAACCCGAACGCGCTGGACGTGTTCGGCAGCCCGACGGGACCGAGTTTGGCGCACCCGTTCGGCGTGGACCAGCTGGGACGCGACGTGCTGGCGCGCGTGGTGTACGGCGCGCGCACATCGCTGGAGGTGGGGGTGATCGGCACCGCGATCGCGACGCTGCTGGGCACTGCGATCGGCCTGCTGGCGGGCTTCTACCGCGGCCTCACGGATACGCTGCTGTCGCGCTTCACGGACGTGGTGCTGTGTTTCCCGGTGTTGCTGGTGGGGGTGGGGCTGGGCGCTGCGTGCAGCGTGCACGGCTGCGTGAAAGGTGCGATCGAGCCGGGCACGGCGACGGTGGTGGCGATCGTGGCGCTGTTCAACTGGACGTACATCGCGCGGATCGTGCGCGGCCAGGTGCTGTCGCTGCGCGAGCGCGAGTTCGTGCAGGCGGCCCGCGCGCTGGGGGCATCCGACGCTCGGATCGTCTTCCGCGAGATCCTCCCGAACCTCACCGCGCCGCTGATCGTGTACGCGAGCCTTCTGATCCCAGCCAACATCCTGCTGGAGGCGGGGCTGTCGTTCCTCGGCGTGGGCGTGCGCGCTCCGGCCGCGAGCTGGGGTCAGATGCTGGCGGACGCGACACCGATTTTCAACACTGCGTGGTGGTACATGCTGTTCCCCGGGCTGGCGCTGCTGCTCACCGTGCTGGCCTTCAACCTGCTTGGCGACGGCCTCCAGGACGCCCTCAACCCGCGGGCGGGCCGCGCTGTTAAGTGATCTCACAATGAGGAGGAGACACCGGTAATGATCGACAACCGTCGCACCTACAGATCGTGGGGAGCCGCACTGCTGGCGGGCGCGCTGGCCGTGGGGCTGGCCGCGTGCGGCTCCGGCGAAAGCGGCACGAACGCCGGCGCGAGCGCCACCACGATCCCACTGAAGGCCGGCGAGTCACCGGTGGGCCAGCACCTGTACGGCAAGAAACGGGGCGGCGTGCTGACGGTGTACGACCACGAGGACTTCGAACACTTCGACCCGGGCGAGGTGTATTTCGCCGAGGATTACACGATCACCTCGGCGACGCAACGCTCGCTGTACTCCTACCTGCCCAGCAACGCGAGCAAACTCGAACCGGACGTGGCCGAAGGGCAGCCCGTGATCGGCGACAACGGGATGACGGTGACGGTGCACATCAAGTCGCACATCTTCTTCAGCCCGCCGGTGAATCGCGAAGTGAACTCCGGCGACGTGGCGTATGCGATCGACCGCGGCGCGAACCCGAACGTGCCGAACCCCTACTTCCACATCTACTTCAACGACGTGGTGGGCGCGGAAAAGGCGACGGGCGGGCCGATCTCCGGGATCGAAACGCCGAATGCGCGCACGCTCGTGTTCCACCTCACCAAACCGACGGCGTCGCTGCTGGTGGGGGCGCTCAGCCTGCCGCTGTCGGCGCCGGTGCCGCCGGAGTTCGCCAAGCCGCTGGACGCGCACAGTCCGACCAAGTACGGCGCCGAATATCTGGTTGCCACGGGTCCGTACATGGTGAAGTCGAACGGCGAAGGGAAGTTCCTCGGGATCGGCTACCAGCCGGGCAAGGCGGCGACGCTGGTGCGCAACCCGAACTGGAACCCGCACACCGACTTCCGCCCGGCGTATTTGAACGAAATCAGGATCAACATCGGCGGCGAACCGCCGGTGATCGGCAGGCAGGTGCTGGAAGGCGAAGACGTGGTGCAGAACGACGAGCCGGCGCAGTCGATCGTCAAGGAAGCCTACGAACACCACCCCCAGCAGATCACCTTCACCGAAGGCTCGGGCGACTACTACGCCTCGCTGAACACGGCGAGTGGGCCGTTCAAGAGCCTCGATTTGCGCAAGGCGGTGTGGGCGGCGCTGGATCGCGACGCGATCGTCAAGGCGCGCGGCGGGCCGCTGGTGGCGGCGGCGATGACGCACTTCATCTACCCGACGGTGGCCGGCTACGAACAGGCCGGCGGCGCGGTGGGGCCGAAACTGGATTACAACGAACACCCCGAAGGCGACATGGGGGTGGCGGAGAAGTACATGAAGCTGGCGGGCTACTCGACCGGCAAGTACACCGGCACCGAAACGCTGCAGATGGTGGGCGCGACCGGCCCGCCGGAAGCGGAAGTAGCGCAGATCGTGCAGCAGACGCTGCAGAGTTTGGGCTTCAAAACGCATCTGGCGCTGGTGGACAAATCGGTGATGTACGGCAAGTACTGCACGGTGCCGGCGCAGAAGATCGACGTGTGCCCGAACGTGGGCTGGGTGCGCGACTTCGCCGACCCGCAGACCGTGCTGGACCTGGCGTTCAACGGCAAGGCCATCATCCCCGAAGGCAACTCGAACTGGAGTCAGCTGGACGACTCTAAGATCGACACGGCGATGGAAAAGGCGGAACTGGTGGTGGGCGAACCGGCGCGCGCGCAAGCGTGGGCGAAGGTCGACGAGGAACTGGTGGCACAGGCCGCCGCGGCACCGGAGGTGTTTGCCAGCGCGCCCAACATCGAGGGCAAGAACGTCGACGGCGTCAACCAGCTGTGGAACACCGGCTCGTGGGACTACGACTTCACGTCACTGAAGTAAGGGCCTCGATCGGGAGAGGTCCCAGTTGACCAACTACATCATCCGTCGTTTGGCATGGGGCGCGGCGCTGCTGCTGATCGTGGCGGCGCTGACGTTCCTGTTCTTCTACCTGTTTCCGAGTGGCAACCCGGCGCAGCTGCGCGCCGGCCACTCGGCGAATCCGAAGGTGATCGCCGAGATCACCCGCGACCTCGGCCTGAACCGCCCGCTGCCGACGCAGTTTTACGACTACATGAAAGGGGTGCTGCTGCACTTCGACCTCGGGTACAGCTACTACAGCAGCGCGTCGGTGGGCGGTTTGATCGCCGAACGCCTGCCGGCGACGATCTCGCTGGCCGGCGGGGCGGTGGTGATTTGGTTGGTGAGCGGGCTGGCGGTGGGCATCGTCTCCGCCGTGCGCCGCCGCACGTGGCTGGATCGCGCGGCCATGAGCGGCGCGCTGGTGCTGATCTCCGCCCCGGAATACTGGCTGGGGCTGATCGCGCTGTTTTTGTTTGCTGCCGACATCGGCAAGGTGAAGGTGTTTCCGGGCGCCGGCAGCTACGTGGGAATCACGAGCGACCCGGCGAAATGGTTTACTTCGCTGATTCTCCCCTGGCTGGTGCTGGCGGCGACGTTTGCGGCGGTGTATGCCCGTCTGTTGCGCGCGAACCTGCTGGAGGTGATGGACCAGGATTACATCCGCACGGCACGCGCGAAGGGCCTTTCCGAGCGGCGGGTGATCATGCGCCACGGCGTGCGCGCGGCGATCACCCCGATCGTGACCGTGCTGGGCCTCGACCTCGGCGCGCTGCTGGGCGGCGCGCTGCTGGTGGAAGTGGTGTTCGACATCCCCGGCGTGGGCCGTCTCAACTGGGATGCGATCGCGCATTCGGACTTCCCGATCGTGCAGGGCACAGTGCTGCTGGCGGCGCTGTTCATCGTGGTGGCGAACATCCTCGTGGACATCTCCTACGCGTATCTCGACCCGCGGGTCCGTTACACATGACGTTGACGCGGCTGAACTACGTCCACTTCGGCCCCGCGTGAGGTACACGTGACGCAGCTGAACTACGTCGGCCTCGACGCCGGCCGCGCGCGCACGGCGCCGCTGCTGGCGGTGGAGGATTTGCACGTGAGCTTCCCCACGGAGGCCGGCGCGGTGAGGGCGGTGGACGGGGTGTCGTTCACCGTGGGGCGGGGCCGGGCGCTGGGGATCGTGGGCGAGTCGGGCTCGGGCAAGAGCGTGTGCGCGCTGAGCCTGCTGGGTCTCGCCCACACGCTGGGCGCCGAGACGTCGGGCGTCGTCGCGTGGGAGGGCCGCGACCTGTTGGGCCTCCCCGAGCGCAAGCTGCGCGCGCTGCGCGGCAACGAGCTGGCGATGATCTTCCAGGACCCGCTGTCGGCGCTGCACCCGCTGCACCGCGTGGGCGCGCAGATAACGGAGGCGATCCGCGCCCACCGCGCGGTAGCCCGTCGCGCGGCGCGGACGCGCGCGATCGAGCTGCTGGAGCTGGTGGGCATCCCCGAGCCGCACCGCCGCGTGAACTCCTACCCGCACGAGCTGTCGGGGGGGATGCGCCAGCGCGCGATGATCGCGATGGCGTTGGCGAACGAGCCGAAGCTGCTGATCGCGGACGAGCCGACGACGGCGCTGGACGTGACCGTGCAGGCGCAGATCCTCGCGCTGTTGCGTGGTTTGCGCACGGAGCTGGACATGGCGCTGCTGCTGGTGAGCCACGACCTCGGGGTGGTGGCTGAGCTGGCTGACGAGATCGCGGTGATGCGGACGGGGCGGATCGTGGAGCAGGGTCCGGCGGAGCGGCTGCTGCGCGCGCCGGAGCACCCCTACACCGTGGGGCTGCTGGAGGCGACCCCGCGCCTGGACGGCGCGCACGCACGTGGTGGGGAGCGGGTGGATGAAAAAAAGGAAGGGGAAGGGGGGAGGGAGGGGCTGCCGGG
>DATMLP010000031.1:0-37026 GCA_035570415.1 Solirubrobacteraceae bacterium
GAGCCTCGCGCGCTTCGTCAAGGTCATGCCGAACGACTACCGGCGCGTGCTCAACGAGCAGGCGGCGCTCGCGGGCGAGCTCGCCGAGGTCGGCGCGTGACGGCGGCCGGGCGCGGCTGATGGGAGAGCTTCGGGGTTTCATGCGGGTCGGCCGTGCGCCGGTCCCCGAGCGCGACGCGCTCGAGCGGATGCGCGACTACCGCGAGTTCATGATCACGCGGCCGGCCGCCGAGCTGCGCGACCAGGGCGCTCGTTGCATGGAGTGCGGCGTCCCGTTCTGCCATTCAGGTTGTCCGCTCGGCAACCTGATCCCCGACTGGAACGACCTCGTCTATCGCGACCGCTGGCGCGAGGCGATCGCGCAGCTGCACGCCACCAACAACTTCCCCGACTTCACCGGCCGCCTCTGCCCCGCCCCGTGCGAGGCCGCGTGCGTGCTGGAGATCCGCGAGGGCGACGCCGTCACGATCAAACAGATCGAGCACGCCATCGTCGAGCGCGCCTGGGCGGAGGGGTGGATCCGACCGGAGCCGCCCTCCCCGCGCCAGCTCACCGGCCAGCGCGTCGCCGTCGTCGGCTCCGGCCCCGCGGGCATGGCGGCAGCTCAGCAGCTGCGCCGCGCAGGGCACGACGTCACGCTGTTCGAGCGCGACGAGGCAGCCGGCGGCCTGGTGCGCTTCGGCGTGCCCGACTTCAAGATCCAGAAGCACGTGGTGGAGCGGCGCGTGCAGCAGCTGATCGACGAGGGCGTGCAAGTGCGCTGCGGGGTGGACGTCGGCAGCGACATCTCCGCCGCCCAGCTGCGCTCCGATTTCGACGCTGTGGTGCTCGCCACCGGCTCGCGCGTCCCCCGCGACCTCCCCGTGCCGGGGCGGGAGCTGGAGGGCGTCCACTTCGCGATGGACTACCTCTACCAGCGCAACCGCTGGGTGTCCCACCAGCTGGCGGCCGCCGCGGCCTCTTCCGCCGATGGCGGCGCGCGGCGCTCGCCCGACGCGGACGGTCCTGCCGCCGACGCGACGGCGGGCGCGCCCATCACCGCCGACGGCAAGCACGTGGTGGTGATCGGCGGCGGCGACACCGGGGCCGACTGCGTCGGCAACGCGCTACGCGAGGGCGCCGCCTCGATCGTGCAGCTGGAGCTGCTCCCCGAGCCGCCCTCCCACCGCCCCGACGACCGCACGCCGTGGCCGGAGTGGCCGCTGAAGTACCGGCTCTCCTACGCCATGGAGGAGGCCCGCACGGAAGGTGTGGGCGAGCAGGACTACTCGCTGGCGACCATCTCCTTCAGCGGCGACGCCGACGGCGGCGTGGCCGCGCTGCACGTCGCCCGGGCCGAGTCCGCGCCGCCGTTCGCGCCGGTCGCCGGCACCGAGCGCGAGCTGCCCGCGCAGTTGGTGCTGCTGGCGATGGGCTTCCTGCACCCCGAAGCGGCGCTGCTCGACCAGCTGGGCGTCGAGAAGGACCCGCGCGGCAACGTCAAGGCCGTCGCCCCCTACACCACCTCGGTCGACGGCGTGTTCGCCGCCGGCGACGCGCGCCGCGGCCAGTCGCTGATCGTGTGGGCCATCAACGAGGGCCGCCAGTGCGCGCGGATGGTCGATCGCTACCTCGCAACCAAACGCAACGGCCACCCCGCCGGCGGGCCGGCCGGTGGCGGCTCAGCGGGCGCTCCGCTTCCCGAAGACGCCGGCATTCCCGGCCACGCCGATGCCGACGAAGGCCCCGAGGGCCCGCCGGACCACGTCAGCGGGGCGATGAGCGTGGATTAGCGCCGCCGCCGCACTCAGGGGCGGTGTGGGGCAGCTCGTCCGAGGTGCTCACGCAGGTAACGGATCAATCCCGAGAAAGCCGATGCTGGGAAGGATCATTTGTTCGAAGTGGCGGTCGCCGTGGGCCTTTGCGGTGGCGGCAGGGTGACCCGTGCGCGAGGTCATGGGGGTGTGGGTGCGTGGTGGCGGACTCCCTGCCGCTCATCATAGTCTCCACGCCAGCTCGACGATGACAGTGAACATCAGCAAAGCCAGCGCTGTGTTGAACGCCGAAGCTTTGCGGGCCAGAGCCCGGCTGTTGACCTGGAGATCGTCGGCGAGGTCGTTGACAAGCCATTCTTCGATCTGGAGGTCGTCATGGGTCTCACGCGCCGCGAACATATCTGGGACGAAGGGACCGGTTTCTCCCCCTCCGGGGAGTCTCAGAGCGACCATGGCCAGGCTCAAGGACGGGCAGAGAAATGTGAGCGCCGCGGTCCGCGGATCGTGTCGGCATCGCGCCAGCGATCCCGCCCACAGCGCCGGCCGGCCCGCAGTAGGTCGTTCCCTTCCGAGGTGGTTCACGAGGTGTGAGAGGGAGGAGCTTCGTCGCGCAGCCCCCCGCCGAAGGTTAGGGACTTGACATCTGAGCAGGGAAGTGTTACGTTGCGCTGACTGTCCGGTTCCCGTATGGTGGATACCGGTGTACATAGGGTCTGGTTGGGGTCATTCCGCTTTGTGGTTGACGTCAAGCGCTCGCAGGGTCTTTTTGCAGGACTGGGAGAGGGGCTGGATCAAAGCGATGAGGGAGTTGTTTTCGCGTGGTTTCTAGAGGGAGACTCATGATGGGGACCTGCGCCATCGGCCGTGGGGCCGATGCTAGATGCGCCAGCTTGGCGCTGTCGCATCTCTCTCTCTCTCTCTCTCTCTTCGGCTAGGGCTCTAGCCGGCGGGGTTCCTCGTCCGGCGCGGTTGCGCCGCTTTTCTCTTTCCCCCTCCGGGGGTTGGTTCCCTGCGGCCCCGGTCTCGGCGACGGTGACGCGGGTTGCCGGGAATCTGTCACCCGCATGTGCTCGGGGGTGGTGTTGATGACCGCGGCTGCGCTTGGTGGCGGAGGAGTAACCGGGCATCGGGGTGTCGCCGAGCGTCCGCTGCCAACGGCGCGGCGGCGTTCGGTGCGTGAGCCCGGCCAGCTGGTGTTCTCTCGGAACACGCCGCGGGTGAAGGTGGACGAGATCCAGCGCGCGCGGCTGCTGGTGGCGGCCGCGGCTGCGTTTGACGAGTTTGGCTATGAGCAGACCTCGGTGGCGCGGATCACCGGCCGGGCGCGAGTGTCGCGGCGGACGTTCTACGAACTGTTCGGCAACCGCGAAACGTGTTTGGTGGCGCTGCTCGACGAGGTGGTCGCGCGGGTGGAGCGCCAGCTCGAGGCCGCCAACCCGGAGGGTCTCGAGTGGCGTGAGCGGGTGCGCGGCGGGTTGTGGGCGATTCTCTCGTTGCTGGATGCCGAGCCGGTGCTGGCGCGGATCTGTGTGGTACACGCGCTGCACGGCGGGCCGGCGGTGCTGGAGCGGCGCGAGCGGATCCTCACACGTTTGGCGGGCGTGTTGGACGAGGGTCGTCGTGAGGGCACACGCGGCGAGGAGTGCACGCTGGTGACCGCCGAAGGCCTAGTGGGCGGGGCGTTCGGCATCATCTATGCGCGGCTGCGCGCCGGCGATCGTCGGCCGTTGACGGGCCTGCTCGATGAGTTGATGGGAATGATCGCGCTCCAGTATCTGGGGCCACGGGCGGCGCGTCGTGAACAGCAGCGCCCGGCGCCCGCAGTGCCCGCGGTGAGCCCGGCGCCCGGGAGCCGTTGGGAGGTGGGCGCGCACTCAGAGCCCGACCCGCTGGATGGGGTTGAGATGCGTCTCACCTATCGCACGGCCCGGGTGTTGGAGTGCATCGCCGACCGGCCGGGTGTGAGCAACCGCGCGGTCGCCGACGGCGCGGGGGTCTCGGACCCGGGTCAGATATCGAAGCTCTTGCGGCGTTTGGAGCGCCTTGGGCTCGCGGTGAATACGGGCGGGGGCCGCCACAGCGGGGAGCCCAACGCATGGGAGTTGACCCCGCTTGGTGGGGGTGTCGCGCAGCGGCTCAGCGTGCTCTCCTCACAGGCTCCCGAGCAGGGGCACACGGCATGAACTCCAGTACCACAGCTAACCAGAGGAAAGGGATCACAGTGACCGACGCAGAGCACTCACCGAAGGCACCACGCAACACCGGTATCTTCGCCGCGCTCCGTGCCCTTTTCCGTGGCAAAGGGAGTGGCGCATCCAAGATCGTCCCGATCCGCGCGCTTGGGCCGATCGCCGCACTGGTCACCCTTGCGGCGCTGCCCGCAGGCGCCTCCGCGTACGCGACAATCGAAGGGCCACCGGTGTATTCGGCGGCGCCGGGGCTGCCCGACGGTCGCTTCTATGAACAGGTCTCCCCGGGGGACAAGTTCGGCAACCAGGCCGGTGCGAGTACGACGCTCGTTGATTCGGGGGCCAAGGGTGAGTATGGGATCGCCTCGGCGGATGGGAATGCGGTGTTGTTCGAAGGCACGGGCGCGATGGGGGAAACCCCCTCGGGTAATAACAGGTGGTTCGTGGCGACCAAGAAGACCGGGGAACCGGGTTGGAGCACGCGGTCCCTGCTGCCCGCCGAGCCACCGGGCGTGTTGGGTAACGGGCTAAACAAACTCGATATCTCGCCGGATCTTTCGCATGCGATGGTCGTGACCAACGATCTGCTTTCCGGCCGACAATGTCCTGACCTGTTTCTCACCGGTCCCGACCCGTTTGCCCCCGCTGAATGGCTTGCCCGTCCCGAGATCGAAGATCCGGTTTCGCCGGGTGGGTGCGACAGTGAACGGGCCACTGCTGTTCCGGTCGGCGGTACTCCTGACTTCAGCACCGTGTATTTCGCGTATTCGGGGACGCTGCTGGCCGAAGATGCGGAACGCGCGCCGTATGCCGGCGGCCAGGAAGCTTGGGGTTTCTATGAAGAGCAGGAAGGAGTGCTGCGGGAGGCCGGTGTGCTCCCGGATGGGAAGCTCGACCGGTTTGGGGCGGTGCCGGCTGCTTCGGGTCATGGGCATGATACTCGTGGCAATCAGGTGTCGGCTGATGGTTCGCGGGCGTTCTTTGTCAGTCCCGATCCGGGGTCCTGTGAGGCGGGTGGCGGCCGCGACGATTGCGCGACCGATCCTCCGGAGTTGTATGTGCGCGAGAGCGAAGGCGCTGGTGCGCAGCACAGGTCGGTGCTCGTCTCTCAGGACAACTTGCTCCCAGACGATGGTGGGCTGCCTGCGTCCGCGCCGGGCGGGGTGCTGGCGATGCCCAACCCGACTTACGACGAAGGGGAAGATTTGGGTAAGGCTTTCCAGTCGGCGTATGTGTTTGCCTCGCCGGATGGTTCGCAAGCGTTCTTTCAGAGCGCGAGCGCGTTGACGCAGGCGGCGGAGGAAGCGTCGCCCGGGAGCGGACCGAAGACGTACGATTTCGACGTGGATACGGGTGCGCTCACGTATCTGCCGGGCGTGGTGCCGGGGGAAATTCTCGCGAGTGACAGCGACGGCTCGGCGTTCGCGTTCGTGCATCCTGCAACTGGGGGTGAACCGGCGCAGCTCGAGCTGTGGTCGGCGGGCGCGAATGGTGGCAGTGTTACAAATGTCGTGCAGCTTCCGGAACCGGGTGCGAGCGTGCCGGAGGCCCGGCTCTCAAGCGATGGCTCTGTGCTGGTGTTCCAGACCTCCTCGCAGCTGTCGGGGTCGTTCAACAGCGTCGGCTTTCAACAGATCTATCGCTACAGCGTGCCGGCGAACACAATTGGCTGCGTGTCGTGTGCGCCGGCGGGTGTGGCTCCGGCGTTTGCCTCGATGTCGCACCTGAGCTTCGAGGAAGCCTTCGAGGAGGGAAAGGTCAACATTACCCCGGAAGGACCGGAAGGTGTCCCCGGGATGGTGGACGAGCGTGGGATCTCCTCGAATGGAAGTCGCGTCTTCTTCGAAACGTACACGCCGCTGGTCCCGCAGGATTCGAACACGAACTCCCCGCCGGTGCGGTGTCATGAACTCGATAGCTGTATTCAGGGGATCGATGTGTATGAGTGGGAGAACGGCGTGGTGTACCTGATCTCGACCGGCCGCAGTCCGCGTGACGCTTTCTTGCTGGATAGCAGTGAAAACGGTGATGACGTCTTCATCGCGACGAGTGAAGGTCTCCTGCCCGGCGATACCGATGGTGGCTATGACGTCTATGATGCGCGTGTCCCGCATCCGGGTGAACCGTTTCCGCCGTCGGCGGTGCCGTGCGAAGGCGCGGTCTGTCAGGGCCCGCCGAATGTGCCCTCGCCGTTGACGCCTCCGGCGAGCGCGACGTTCTCGGGGCTCGGCAATCCACCGCCGGAAGTCGCGGCACCCGCTGAAGCGAAGAAGAGCGTGCCGAAGGCGGTCAAGTGCGCCAGCAGAAGGAGGCTGAGCCACGGGAAGTGCGTGCGGGTGAAACGCAAGAGCAAGGCAGTCAAGCAGGGGAAGGCCAGGAGAGCACGGAACGACCGGAGGGTGAAATCATGAGCGGTTCCATGTCACGCTGGGTCGCGGCGCTTGCTGTCGCAGTCGCAGTGCTTGCGTGGGCTGCGTCTGCGGCTGGGGAAACGGCGGGTCCGCAGTGGCGGATCATGGCGGTGTCCACGCCGACGAACTTCAAGCCTGGTGAAGCGAACGTTGGTCCGGACGTCAATTCGATCGTGGTCACCGCCGTCAATGTCGGGGGCGCATCGACCAACGGTAGCACGGTGACGGTCAGCGACGCGCTGCCGGAAGGGCTGGTCGCGACAGGCGCGTTCGGTGTCAACACATATCACGTCCCCGAGGCTAATACGGTCGAAGAACAGAATGATAGCTTGGCTTGCAAGTTCTCTTCCGCGGCTGTCTCGTGTATTACGCCTGAACCGGTCGATCCAGGGGATACGCTGATCGTCACGATCCCGGTCGAAGTAGAGTCTTCGCTGCCGGTTGCGTCCTGTGAGGTACCGGCGATGGCGGTCGGGTGTCTTCTGAACAGCGCGTCGGTATCGGGAGGCGGTGCCCTTGGCGCGTCGGTCAATGATCCTGTGACGATTAGCTCGGTACCGGCGCCCCACGGGGTCGCGCAGGGCGGGTCGCTGGCCGTGACGTCGAGCAGCCAGGCTGGCGGGCATCCGAACCTGACGCAGGCATTCTTCCTGAACACGGTCGCCGATCCACGCTTCCCGTCCTTTCCGTCTGCGCCGTCGTCGCCGACAAAGGATGTGCGCTTCAGCTTGCCGCGCGGGCTGCTTGGTACGACAGTCGGGGTGGCGCGGTGCACGATGGCCGAAGTCGAGAACGCCGGGAACTGCCCTCGCGACACGATGGTGGGCACGGCGACGTTGATCGTCCTCGCGACCCCGCCAGGGCGTCTGACGTTTACGGTGCCGGTGTATAACATCGCGCCGGCGCCGGGTGAGCCACTCGCGTTCGCGTTCGACGCGCTGTTCTTCCCGGTGCGGATCGATGCGAGTGTGCTTTCCGATGGTGAATACAACGCGCGTGTCACCGTCGGCGACATCACCACGGGCGCAGCATTTTACATGTCATCGGTCACGATCTGGGGCGATCCCGCCGAACACGACGGCCCCGGGCGAGATTCCGCCGCAAGGGGCGCTGGTGGTGGTTTTCCGCCCGTAAGCTTTGGTGGTCCCGGCGTCGAAGAAGCGAGCGGAAGTTTCCCGACGGCGAATGAGAAGCGTGTGCCGTTGTTGACGAATCCCTCACAGTGCTCCGAATCGCTGAGGGGCGTACTTGAAGTGGATTCGTGGGAAGCGCCGGGGGTGTTCGGCGGCCCGGGTACGGCTGATGCGTTACTGGGGACGCCGACGGGTTGCGGTGAGCTGTCGTTTACGCCGGGTGTGTCGATGGTGCCGGATACGCTGGAAGCGGGTGCGCCGGCGGGCTACCAGTTCTCGTTGACGTTGCCGCAGAACACCGAACCGGATGGGTTGGCGACGCCGTATGTGAAGCGTACGTCGGTGACGCTACCGCTGGGTACGGTGATCAGCCCGTCGGCGGCGGATGGTTTGGGGGTGTGTACGAATGAAGAGTTCTATGGTCCCGCTGGTGAACGAGGGCAGGCGCAGCCGGCCGCGAAGGCCAACTGTCCGCGCGACTCGCAGGTCGGGACGGTGCGCGTGAAGAGCCCGGCGATCGAAGAACAGCTGACCGGCCAGGTGTACTTGGGGTCGCCTGAATGCACGGGGTTGGATGGTACGTGTACGCCGGAAGACGCGGCGCTGGGGCGGATGGTGCATCTGTATCTGCAGTTTGTCAGCGAAGGCGAAGGCGGGATCGTCGTGAAGCTCGAAGGAAAGGGGTACATCAACCAGCAGACGGGGCAGATCACGACGGTGTTCGAAGACACGCCGGAGTTGCCGTTCAGCGAACTGAAATTGACGTTGCAGGGGGGAGAGCGTGCGACGCTCGCGAACCCGCGGTCGTGCGGGCAGGTGCAGACCACGGCGGAGCTGACACCATGGAGCACGCCGTTTACACCGGACGCGACACCGGTGAGTGTGTTCGATATCAACGAAAATTGCTTCGGTTCGCGGTTCAGCCCGTCGTTCAGCTCGGGTACGACGAGTAACCAGGCGGGCGGCTACTCGCCGTTCACGCTGTCGATGGGACGTGGCGATGATGAAGAGTTCTTGAATGGAGTGCAGATCACGATGCCGCCCGGGCTGCTGGGTGCTTTGTCGAATGTGAAGCTGTGCGAAGAACCGCAGGCGGCGCAGGGGACGTGCGGCCCGGAAAGTTTGATCGGGGAAGTCACCGTCGAGACGGGGCCGGGTGCCGACCCGTTCCTCGTCAAGGGCGGGAAGGTATACATCACGAGCTCCTACAGGGGCGCGCCGTATGGCCTGTCGATCGTGGTGCCCGCGAAGGCCGGCCCATTCGTTCTCTCGGGCACGACGGGTGTCGGGACCGTTGTGGTCCGCTCGGCGATCAGCGTGAACCCGGCGAACGCGCAGCTGACGGTGACCTCCGACCCGTTGCCGACCGAGCTCGATGGCATCCCGCTGCAGTTGCGGCTCGTGAACGTGACGGTCGGGACGGGCGGGAACTTCACGTTCAACCCGACGAGCTGCAACAAAATGAGCATCACGGGGACCACGACGAGCACTCAGGCGGTGAGCGCGAGCGAGTCCTCGTCGTTTCAGGTCACCAACTGTGAGGCATTGAAATTCAAGCCGCAGTTCACGGTCTCAACCTCGGGCCAAACGTCCAGGGCCGACGGTGCGAACCTCGACGCAAGGCTCGTCTATCCGAACACGGGACAGGGCACGCAGGCGGACATCGCGAAGGTCAAGGTCGAACTACCGCGGCAGCTCCCCTCACGGCTGCCGACGCTGCAGAAGGCATGCACAGCCGCGGTGTTCGATGCGAACCCCGCCAACTGCCCCGCACCGTCGATCATCGGCGTAGCGAAGGTCTCGACGCCCGTGCTGCCGGTGCAGCTGAACGGGCCGGTGTATTTCGTCAGTCACGGCGGCGAAGCGTTCCCGTCGCTGACGATCGTGCTGCAGGGCGACGGCGTCCGCGTCGACCTGACCGGCGCCACGTACATCAGCAAAGCCGGGGTCACCTCAACGACGTTCAACACTGTGCCCGACGTGCCGTTCTCGAGCTTCGAGCTCTACCTCCCCGAGGGCAAGTACTCCGCGCTCACCGCGCTCGGGAACCTCTGCAAATCGAGCCCCGTGATGCCGACCCTGTTCGTCGCGCAGAACGGCACCGAAATACACCAGAACACCAAGATCGCCGTCACCGGCTGCCCACACACGAGGAAGGCAGCGAAGGCGAGTAGGGGCAAAGCGAAGAAGGCGAGCAGAGACAGGTCGAAGAAGGCAAGCGACGCGCGAAGGTCAAGCCACGGCAAGGGAGGTCGGTCATGAGAAGCGCACGCAGGCTGATGGCGGCAGCGCTCGCCGCGCTGGGTGTGCTGGCATCTTGGAGCGCGGCGGCGTGGGCCGGCGGCGGGTATGAAGCGGTCACCGGCAGCTTCGGCGGGCCATGCACCACCTCCCCGTGCCCCGGCGGCGAGTTCGACGAACCGACCGGTCTCGCCGTCAACGACGGTAACGGCGACGTGTACGTGCTCGACAAGGGCGACGACCGCATCGAGTGGTTCAGCGCCGAAGGCAAGAGCTATGGAGGTCAGTTCAACGGCAGCGGCGAATACGAAACCGGCGGCGAAGTCAAACATGGCACCGCCGCAGGCTTCGGCGGGCAGCCCGGCGAAATCGAAACCGGAAAGTTCCTCGAACCTACCGACATCGCGATCGACGACGACCCATCCAGCGCATCCTACGGCGACGTGTATGTCCCGGACACCGGCCACCACGTGATCGACAAGTTCACCGCGAGCGGCGAATACCTCGGACAGCTCACAGGCTTCGACTCGCGACTGCTGAACGTCGCTGTCAGCCCGTCGGGGAACGTATACGTCGATGACTACGAAGAATTCTACGAGTACACCGACACCGACAGCCTGGAAAGGCAGTTCCACCTCCGACAGGGGGGCAGCGGGCCCGGCGAGTTCGCGGTCGACGCTGAGGGCGACGTATTCGTCGCGACTGAAACAGCGCTCCCAGGTGAGCCACCTGATATCAATGCCTACGTGTTCGTCAAGGGGACCGAAGAACGGATAAACGTCCCATACCCTGTTAGTGGGCAAAGGTCGCTGAGTATGGCGGTGGTTGGTGCGACGGGCCGTCTGTTGATGGACGTCGGGGGGAAGATCGAACAGGACGATCCGCCGTATCCCGAAAACATTCAACTGCGGTCGTTCCCGGAAATGGGGCTTTCTGAATCGGCCGGTATCGCGGTTGATGGCGAAGCGGGGGAAGGGTTGCTGTATGCCAGCCAGCGCGTGGCGGACAACGTCGAGTTCTTCAACCCCGGCGCCCCGGAAGCGCCCAAGGTCGTTTCCGAGAACGCCACTGCTGTAAACGCGGGGAATGCTCAGCTCTCGGCGGTTGTGAACCCTGGGGACAACAATACGACGGTCACGTTTGAATACGCCCGTGAAGCCGCCGTCAACGGCGAAGAACTGGAACTGGAGGGCACGATCAGGAAAGTCACCGTGGAAGCGCCGGTGCCGGGCGAGTTCGGGAACGAGACCGCCACATATCCAGAAGTGGTGTTGATCAACCCGTCGGTCGATGCGACGTACTACTACCGGGCTGTCGCGACGAATAGCTTTGGTACTGCTACAGGCAAGGTGCAGACCTATACGCGGCTGCCGACGGTGGCGGGTGAGGGTGTGCGTGAACGGACTCCGACGAGCGTGGAGCTGGTGGCGAGCGTCAACCCGGTGTACGCGCAGGAAAACACCCGCTACCGATTTGAATACGCCGAAAGCGAACAGGAACTGAAGGAAGGGAAGGGCATCGTCGCGGAAGGCGCCGGCGGCGAACTCGGAGGCGAAATCGGCGAACCAAAGGCCGTCAACGCGCATCTCTTCTCCCTCGTGTCGGGCCGCACCTACTACTACCGCGTCGTCGTGGAAAACGAAGCGACCGAATATGCCAACAACCTCAACAAAGGCGCGCCGGTCACCGGGCCGATCCTGACGTTCGAGCCCTACGCGCCACCCGCCGTCGTGACCGGGGCGGCCACAAACATCACCGGCACCGCGGCGACGCTCTCAGGCGAAGTCAACCCCGAGGAAGTACAGACGACCTACCACTTCGCCTACATCGACGAAGCCGGCTTCCAAGCTGCGCTCGCCAACGGCGCCGCAAACCCCAGCTCTCCCAACTACCGGGAACAGCTCGCCAACGGCGCCCCGAGTCCGTACGCCGAAGGCGAAACGACCGCCTCGAGCACGCTGCCCGCCGGCGAGCAGCCCGAACCGGTCGGGCCGATCCCTGCCAGCGGCCTGCTGCCCGGCGTGACTTACCACTACGCGCTCGTCGCCGTCAACCAGTTCACGGTGCAGACAATCGGACCGGACCGCACATTCACCGCCACAGCCGCGACACCCCCCGTCGTCAGCACCGGCGCCGCGAGCGGCATCAGCCAGAACTCCGCGACGCTGTCGGGCACAGTCGCCACCAACGGGCTGCAGACCAACTACGGGTTCGAAATCGGCACCGCCCCCGGTGTCTACAGCCCCGCGACGGGGCTCGGCGCCGTCGGCGGCAGCCAGACCCAGACAGTCAGCGTCACACTCGGCGAACTGCAGCCCGGCACCACCTACTACTACCGCGTCACCGCCACCAACGCCGATGGCATCACCCATGGAGAACCCGTTTCGTTCACCACGCCGGGGTTCCCGACGCTGCTCACGGCCCCGCAGTCGCTGCCCGTGATCCCAAGCCCGAGCGTCGCGTTCCCGAGCGGCAGCCAGGAAAACACGGCGACGGCACCCGCGAAGGCCAAACACGCCAAAGCCAAGGTCAAGAAGCGGCACAAGGCCAGGCGGCGCAAGCGAAAGCAGCGTAGCCGGCGTTCGGCCGGGAGAGGGTCGAGCGCCCGCAGAGAAAGGGCTGGCAAATGAGACGCGGGGTTGTCGCGGCGGCGCTTGCGCTGGCGGTGCTGGGGGTGGGCGGCTCATCGGCGTCGGGCGAGCCGACGGGCGGGTATTCGGTGTTCTCGCAGTGCCCGACACGAGCGGCGGGCGTCGACGGGTGCATATACGGCCAGGTCGAAGGCGGCTACATGCGGCTCGGTAACGTGACCGTAGCGATCACCAAGACGCTGACACTCCAAGGAGGGCTGCTCGAAGAACAAGAAACGTTCTTGAAAGAGTTCGCGCCGGCGCTCAACGACGAAAGCCTCACGAACGTCGCGCAGCCGGGCCCCGATCTGGGTGGACACCCACTCAGCATCACAGCCGAACTCGCCGCACCGGCGAGCGCGATCTGGCTGCGCATGGGACCAAAATGGTGGTCGTTGACCCTGCCAATCAAGCTACGGCTGGAAAACCAGTTTTTCGCCCACGAATGCGAGATCGGCTCCAACACCAACCCAATCCAAATCACCCTCACCACCGGCGTGTCCGCCGGGCTCGGCGGACACGCCGGTAAGAAGACCACCATGGAACAAGGGGGAATCCTAGTCGTCAACGGTATGTCGATGGTCACCGCCGACTTTGCCGTCCCGAAGGCAACCGGATGCGGCTCGACCTTTCTGAATGAGATCGTCGACGCCATCCTCGATCTTCCCTCAGAGAACTCCGCCATCGTATTCAACGCAAAAATCGAGATCGCCAACAGCGAACTCGTCCAAGAAGCCCAACGATGAGCCACCCAGCGGGGGGACCGACCTGCCAGCCACCGCGCGCACCGGGAACCTGTGGGTACGCGCTCCCAACGAAGAGGCATAGCGGCTGGCTCGATTCCGACGGCATCGAGTCACCTATAGGGTGAGCGTAACGAGTTGTCACCCCAGCCAGGGCGACCGCGAGAACATGAGCGCAAACCTCACACGAGGACCCTGGGAGCCGCTGGAGACCGGCTAAAACAGTTACAGCTCGCTCTGCGGCCTGATACGATCGGCTACAAGCAGTGGGGGTTCACTGGACGGGTAACTTTCATGAAACAGGATCGTGCTATGAATGCTGCGCTTCGGCTTAGGGAAGATGGGTGGCCGCCTCTCCCGGCTGCCGCGCGCCGCCGGGCGTGTCTGCTGGCATGGGCTGCCATCGCCGCACAGGTAGTGTTCGTCGGCGGATGGATACTCGCCGACGCTCTCGAACCCCATTACTCGCCCGTTCGCCAGTTCATCAGCGAACTTGGGCGTAACGGCGCGGCGAACCCCTGGATCTTCACAATTTTCCTGTGGGTTTGGGGTGTAGGCTTCATCGCGCTGGCGGCCGCGATCGCACCCGCGCTGCGCACGCGGCCTTGGCCGCGTGCGGTGCCGCTGTCGTTCGTGCTTGCCGGCGTGTGCGCGGTTGTCGTCGGGCAACTGCAAATGGACTGCTCACCGATATTGAACTCGGTGTGCAAGGCACGTGAAACGGCGGGAACACTTTCCTGGCATCACTACGCACATGAGTGGTTTACCCTCGGTATCTTTGCATCGCTCCTGCTAACCGGCTTCGCATTCGCCCGCGCGGTGTGGCCGCATCGGCTCGCGCGACTCGTGTTAGGCGGCGCATTTGTGCTTATGGTTGCCTTCATTGTCACGTGGGTACTCAAAGACTCGTTCGCCGGCTACCGGGGGCTCGAAGAGCGCATTTGGACATTCGTTGCCCAAGCATGGGCTCTGCTATGCGCTGCAGGGCTAATCCTTGATGCCCACCAAAGCTCGAGGCCACCCACCTAATAGTGTCTTCCTACGAGCAACGCGAGCGCGAAGTTCAACATGAAGATGGATTGCCAACTCCGAACTCGTGGAGGAAGCGGAAGGCTGAGGTGGCCGGTCAGCTTCAGCAGGGCCGCAGGCGAGGCGTAAGCGTGGAGTGGCCCGCCCTGTGTTGGCCAGGTCAGCTCGGGCCCGCGAGCCGCATATTCGCGGCTGCTTGCTGTCTGCGCCACCGTGACCCCAGCCACAGTTCGCGCTACGCTTCCCGGGTGGCAACGTTCGTCCGTGACCCCGAGCCGATTGAGCTTCAGGAGCTGCGCGAGTATCGCGAGCGGCACGACCTCGACCGCTGGGACGAGGTGTGGGATGGTGTGCTGCACATGAACCCGATACCCACTGGAGAACACCAGTACATTCTTCAGCAACTCGCCGAGCTGCTGAGCCCGCTCGCACGTCGTGCCGGTCTCGTGCCGCTCATCAATGAGTTCGGGCTCGGGCGGCAGGGCAAAGGCAACTTCCGGGTGCCCGACGGCGGCCTGCACCGTGCGTTTCCCCGGGGCGTGTATCAGAGCACCGCCGCGCTCGTGATCGAGGTCGTCTCGCCGGGGGATGAGTCATGGAAGAAGTTCGCCTTCTACGCCGACCACGACGTCGATGAGGTGTTGATCATCGACCACCAAGGGCGCCGGGTGCACTGGTTTGCGCTCCGCGACGGCGAGTACAAGCCGATGGAGCGCAGCGCGCTGATCGAGCTGGGGCCCGTGGAGCTGGCTGAGCAGCTCGACTGGCCATAGGCATGACGGCGACGGGCGAATGATCACAAACAGCGACTCTCCCCGTGCCTGCGTCATCGGCGCCGGCTCCTCGGGGATCACCGCGGCGAAGGCGCTCGCCGACCGCGACATCTCGTTCGACTGCTTCGAGGCGTCGGACAAGGTCGGCGGCAACTGGGTGTTCGGCAACCGCAACGGCATGTCCTCGTCGTACTCCACGCTGCACATCAACACCTCGCGCGAGCGCATGGAGTACGCCGACTTCCCGATGCCACCCGACTACCCCGACTTTCCCCGGCACGACCAGATCGCGCGCTACTTCGACGCCTACGTCGACCACTTTGGTTTGCGCCCGCAAATTACGTTCAACACCTCCGTCGAGCACGCCCGTCCGCTGCCTGACGGCGGCTGGGAGGTGACGATCGCGGGGGCGGGCAAGCGCGAGGGCGCCGAGGCGGGCGCGGGGGCAGGGGCCGCAGACCTGGTCGGTGCCGAGGGCTCGGGTGCGGGGTCTGTGGGCACTGGCGCAGGGGGCTCCACTGGCCGCGAAACCCGTCGCTACGACGCGCTGCTCCTCGCCAACGGCCACCACTGGAACCCGCGCTGGCCGGAGCCGCCGATCCCCGGCACGTTCGCGGGGAAGCAGATCCACGCGCACCACTACAAACAGCCTTCGCAGCTCGCCGGCAAGCGTGTGGTGGTGGTGGGGATGGGCAACAGCGCGATGGACATCGCCGTCGACGCCTCCTACCACGCGCGCTCCACCACGCTGGTGGCCCGCCGCGGCGTGCACGTGGTGCCCAAGTACATCCTCGGCCGCCCGCTCGACGCCGGCGTCAAACCCAGCCGCATCCCCTTCCCGTGGCTGCTACGCGGGATGCAGCTGGTCACGCGGCTCACGGTCGGCCCGATGGACCGCTACGGCCTGCCGCTCCCCGACCACCGCCTCGGCGAGGCCCACCCGACGGTCTCCTCGCGAATCCTCGACCGCCTCGCGCACGGCGCGATCCAGGTCAAGCCGGAGATCGCGGCGCTCGACGGCGAGCGGGTGCTTTACGCCGACGGCAGCGAGCAGGAGGCCGACCTGATCGTGTACTGCACCGGCTACAAGATCGCCTTCCCGTTCTTCGACGACGACCTCGTCGCCGCGCCCGAGAACCGCCTGGTGCTGTACAAGCGGGTTTTCGACCCCGCCCACCCGGGCCTCTACTTCATCGGCTTCGTGCAGCCGTGGGGGGCGATCATGCCGATCGCCGAGATCCAGGGCCGGCTGGTGGCTGAGCACCTGTGCGGCGATTACGCGCTGCCGCCGGCCGCGCGGATGCGCACGGACATGGAGGCGATGATGCGCCGCCAGGCGCGCCGCTACCAGGCTTCCAAGCGCCACACGATCCAGGTCGACTTCTCCAACTACGTGGTCGAGCTCGACCACGAGCGCCGCGCCGGCGCCGCGCGGGCGCGCGAGCGGGGTTTCCTCCCACCGGTCGCCACGCCGGGCGCAGCGTAGAACATGCCGATTCTGGGCTCCAACCACGTCGGTTCGCGAATCGCGCCCTAAACTGCCGCAAATGGCGAGGTTTTGCCGACACAACCGCTTTATCGAGCGCTGCCCGATCTGCCGCGAGACAGTGCCTGGGCTGGAACCCGAGCGCGCCGGCGGCCGCTCGCGCTCGCGCACGGGCGCCGAGGGGCGCGCGGGCGAGCGGAGCAGGGCGGCGGGGCGCGACGCGACCGGCGCGCACCGCACCCCACAGGGACGCCGCCGCGCCGGGCTGCAGGTCAGCCACGAACAGCGCGCCGACGACGACGGCTACCGCTCGCCGCTGGCCACCGGGCTGCGCGCCTCCGAGGACGCCGAGCGCCTCGCGCAGGAGATCGCCTTCGCCGAGGGCCGGCTGCTGGCGCTGAGATCGGCGCCGCCCGACCTGTACGCGGAGATGCGTGAGCAGGAGGACCCCGAGCAGGCGCTGTGGATGGCGTTTCTCAGCGCCTACCTCTGCCCGCTGGAGAGCGCCGAGCCGTTCGCCGGCATCCGCCGGGCGCTGCGCGTCGACTGGCGCGCCGGCGAGCTGCCCGACCTCGGCGACGTCCCGCTCGGCCCACGTACCTCCCACGACCCCGCGCGCGGCGACGCCACGCTGCGCGCCTACCGGGAGTGGGCCGCCCGCGCCGGCTCCCAGGCGCAGGCGTACGCAGGCGACGCCGCGTGGTCGCCCGCCCGGCGCTTCGAACGGATCTTCGAACGGCTGACGCTGCCGGGCTTCGCGCGGATGGGCCGCTACGAGCTGCTGGTGACGCTGGGCCGCGTCGGCCTCTGCGACCTGCGCGCCGAAACGCTGTGCTTCGCCAACGCGCTCGGCCCCGCCCACGACGACCTCGCCACCACCGCCGCCAAGCGCCTGTTCGCGATCGGCGAGCCGATGCACCTCGAACACCGCGCCAAGCGGCTGGCCGAGGCGATGTCGGTGCCGCTGGAAGCGTTCGATCAGGCGCTCGCCAACTGGGGTGCGGGTGAGCGCGCCACGCTCGGCTTCCCCGCCGCGGTCGCCAACGAGCACGTGCTGGAGCGGGCGCGCGAGGCGCTGGAGCTGTGAGAGCGGCAGGGCGCGGGTGCAAAGGGGGCGGGTGCTGTGCAATGTGTTCTTTTTGGGCGCCAACCAACTCGCGATCTCATTTTTGTTGTCTAGGTTTGGTTGGCGTCTGAAAAGTTCATGTACAACCACGCCTCCGACCGGGCCGGTCGGTGGCCGCGAAGCCGAAAAGTGTCGTCCTCACCGGCGCTTACAGTCTGCGTCGATGCCACTCTGCTTCATCGAGCCGCAGGACGCGATCCGCGTGATTGCCGAGTCGATCGGCCGCGAGGCGCGCCGGCAGCTGGTGGGCGAGGTGGTGAGAGCGTGGGTGGACGACATCCCCGATCAGGAGCTGTCGGTGCATTACGCCAAAACGATCGCCGACCTCGACGACGAGGACCTGCAGCTGCTGGCCGCCTGGCACGCGTCGCTGGAGGTGGGGCAGCCGATCGCCAACACCACGTTCCTGCAGGGCGTGTTCAACCGCCTCGGCGACAACCGCCGCGAGGCGCTGAAGATCGCCGCCGGCTTCCGCGGCGAGGAGGCCTTTCAGGAGGGCGTCGCCGAGGACCAGGCGCTCGACGCGGTGCTCCCCCGCCTCTCCCGCGAGCGCGCCGAAGAGCTCGCCAACGAGTGCATCCAGCTGTATATGTGGGACCGCTTGGGCGTCGATAACTAGGGCGTCGCTGGCCGGCGCGCTGCGGCGTCTTCGGTCGCTCGCGTGCTGAGCACGCGACGCTCCCTGCGTCCTCGCATCGCTTGGCCAGCGACGCCCTAGTTTGCCTATAACCTCGTGATCGTGCGAGCCCCCGTCGACACGATCCCCGCTCCGCCGTTCCTCACGCACCTGCGCTGGGTGAACGTGAAGTCGCTGCGCCTCGACCGCCTGCGCGGCCAGCCGGTGCTGGTCGAGTTTTGGGACTTCTGCCGCCCCAACTCGATGCGCACGTTGCCGTATCTGAAGGAGTGGCACCAGCGCTACGCCGCCGACGGCCTGGTGGTGGTGGGCATCCACTCGCCCGGCTTCCCGCCCGCCCGCGAGCGCGCCGCCGCCGAGGCGGCCGTGGCGCGCCTGGAGGTCGCCTACCCCGTGCTGCTCGACCCCGACCTGGAGATGTGGCAGGAGTACGAGAACGCCGGCTGGCCGGCGCGCTACCTGTTTGACGGCAGGGGCATTTTGTTCGACTACCACTACGGCGAGGGCGCCTACGCCGAAACGGAGCTGGCGATCCAGGAGCTGTTGGGCGTGGAGCGCGAGCCGCTTGCGCCGCTGCGCCCCGAGGACGCGCCCGACGCGCGGTTGGAGCCGCAGACGGAGGATTGCGAGGGCCCCTACAGCGGCCCCTATGAGGCCAGCGGCGTGTGGGCGGTGCTGGACGGCGAGGGCACCGTGCGCGTCAACGACGTAGAGCTGATGGTGGCGCACCCCGGGGCGTACCCGCTGATCGAGCACCAGCGGCATACCGCGGGGGTGTTGGAGCTGGAGGTGGGTCCGGGGGTGGAGTGCCTGGCGACCTGCTTCACGCCGGGGCTGGCATGAGCTCCGCGTGCGAGCACTCCGCCAGTAGCCGCCGCGCGACCGGCGGACCGTCATCGTCGACTACCACGCAGCCGCCCGGCCAGTAGGGGCTGTCGCTCGGCGCAGAGCCGAGGAAGTAGGCGTCGTAGGTCCAGCTGCCGGTGTTGAACAGGTGCGCGCCGCCGGGCCCGCGCCACTCCGAAGCGTGGTCGCGCGGCAGCGGGCCGCCGCGGTGGGTGTGGCCGAACACCACGTATGCGTTGCCGAGGCCGACACGGCGCGCCACCTCGCCCATCGCGTGCAACCCGGCGCGGCGCAGCTCGCTGGGGGAGAGGTCGGCGTTGAAAGGGCCGAAGCCGGTGCGGTTGAGCGCCGCCACGCCCAGCGGGAAGGCGCCGGCGATGAGGCGCTTGCGCAGCGTGCGGGTCAGCGCTCGCGCGCCGCCGCCGTTGCCGCCGAGCGCCTGCCACGCGCGCACGGTCAGGCCGCCGTTGAGCGCGTCGCCGGTGGGCGCCTGGCGGGCGATCGCGTCGATCCAGGCGAACACCGGCGTGGTCACCGCCTCATAGTCGTCAGGACCGGCGAACGCATCGGCGGGGCGGCGCATGATCCGGCCCATCGTGCCGATCCCCAGGCGCTCCAGGGTGGGGACCGTGATGTGGCAATCGAGGTAGTGACCGTGGATGGCGTACACGTCAGGTCGCACCCACAGCCCCGGGTAGGCGGCGGTGAGGCGCGCCGGCGCCGCCCACTCCGCCATCTGCGCGAGCATCGTGGAGGCGGCGGCCGGCTCGATGCGTTGCTCCAGCTGCAGGGGCCCCATGCCGGGCAGCTCGCCACGGCGCTCCAGCCACGGCTCGACCAGCGCGTGGTCGTGGTTGCCGGCCAGCACCACCACCTCGCGGTCGGGGAATGCCTGGCCCAGCTCCTCGAAGAAGGGGCGCGCCACCGCCAGCGCCGCGTGGCGAGGGCCGTGGCGCAGCTCCAGCACGTCGCCAAGCAACACCAACCGATCGACGTCCGCCAGCTCCGCCAGCAGCCGCGCGCGGGTCTCCGGCCGGCGCAGCACGTCCACGCCCGAGGTCCCGCCGAGGTGTAGGTCTGAAACGATCAGCGTGCGCAACTACGAGGCCCCGCCCGCCGCGACGGCCTCGCGGATCGGCTTGGGGAGCATGAAGCGCACGTCCTCCCGCACGACGTGCAGTTCGGAGATGCACTCGTTGCGCACGCCGCGCTCGCGGAACAGCTCGAGCAGATCCTGCACCAGCTCGTCGGGGGCGGATGCGCCGGAGGAGATGCCCACCACGCGCTTGCCTTCCAGCCACTCCTCGCGCACCTCGTGGCGGTTGTCGATCAGGTGCGATTCGGCGCCCCAGTCGCGCGCGACCTCGACGAGGCGCACCGAGTTGGAGGAGTTGCGCGAGCCGATCACCAGCACCAGATCGCACTTGCCGGCCATCTGCTTGACGGCGGCCTGGCGGTTGGTGGTGGCGTAGCAGATGTCGTCGGTGCGGGGGCCGACGATCGCCGGGAAGCGCTCGCGCAGGCGCGCCACGATCGCCGCGGTCTCCTCCACGGCGAGCGTGGTTTGGGTGATGTAGGCCACGCGCTCGGGGTCGTCCACCTCGAGTTGGGCGACGTCGCGCTCGTCCTGCACCAGCACGATCCGCTCGGGCGCCTCGCCCATCGTCCCTTCCACCTCCTCGTGGCCGGCGTGGCCGACCAGCACGATCGTGTAGCCCTGCTCGGCGAAGCGGCGCGCCTCGACGTGCACCTTCGTCACCAGCGGGCAGGTGGCGTCGATCGTCTGCAGCCGCCGCGCCTGCGCGTTGGCGCGCACGCTGGGCGCCACGCCGTGCGCGGAGAAGACCGTCACCGCGCCCTGCGGCACTTCGGTCTCCTGCTCGACGAAGATCGCGCCGCGTTCGCGCAGCTGCGCCACGACGTGCTTGTTGTGGACGATCTCCTTGCGCACATACACCGGCGGGCCGTGCAGCTCCAGCGCTCGTTCGACCGTCTGCACGGCGCGATCGACGCCGGCGCAGTAACCGCGCGGGGCAGCGAGGAGGATCTGTTGGATGGTGTTTGGCATCCCTGCAAGTGTACGGCGCCTTCCCCGCACGAGCGGGCGACGGGAGGGGTTCCGAATATGCGCGTGGCGGGTACCCTAAGCAGTCAACCATGCCTCAGCGCCATCTCGACCGCCTCACCGCCGTGGACGCCTCGTTTTTGCACCAGGAGGGGCCCAACTCGCACATGCACGTGGGCGGGCTCACCGTGTTGGAAGGGCCGCCGCCGTCGCACGAGGAGTTCCTCGAACAGATCCGCCGCCGGCTGCACCTGGTGCCGCGTTATCGCCACAAGCTGGCGCACACGCACACGGCGCTCGACAGCGGCCGGCCTGTGTGGGTGGACGATCCGAGCTTCAACCTGGAGTACCACGTGCGCCACACGGCGCTGCCGGCGCCGGGCGACTGGTCTCAGCTGTGCAACCTCACGGCGCGGATCTTCTCCCAGCAGCTCGACCGCTCCAAGCCGCTGTGGGAGATGTGGCTGATCGAGGGGCTGCGGGACGATCGGTTTGCGCTGATCTCAAAGACCCACCACTCGCTGATCGACGGGATCGCCGGCGTGGATCTGGCGACGGTGCTGTTCGACCTTTCGCCCGAGCCGCCGCCGGTGCGCCATTCCGGGCGGCCGTGGCGCCCCCACCGGGAGCCGAGCACGCTGGAGCTGCTGGCGGCGGCCGCCAAAGGGGCGGTGCGCGCCGGCGCGGAGGTGGTGGCTGGTGCGGCCGACGCGCTCGCGCACCCCGACCGCGCGCTCTCCACGGCGCGCGAGGCGGCGGAGGGGGTGGGGGAGATCGTGTGGGCGGTGCTCAACCCCGCGCCGGCCACGCCGCTGAACGTGGACATCGGGCCGCACCGGCGCTTCGCCGGGGTGGGGGCGGCGCTGAAGGACTTCAAGATCGTCAAGAACGCGTTCGGGTGCACCGTCAACGACGTGGTGCTGGCGGTGGTGGCGGGCGCGCTGCGCGACCTCATGATCGCGCGTGGTCTTCGCACCGAGGGCCTCGAGCTGCGGGCGCTGGTGCCGGTGTCGGTGCGCGCCGAAGACGAGCACCACCAGATGGGCAACCGCATCGTGGCGATGCGCGGGCCGCTGCCCGTCTACATGTCCGACCCGGTGCAACGGCTGCTGTTCGTCAAACGGGAGATGGACGGCCTCAAGGAGTCAAAGCAGGCGCTCGGCGCGGAGGTGATCGCGGGCGTGCAGAACTTCGCGCCGCCCACCATCCTCGCGCAGGCCTCGCGGTTGAACTTCTCCACGCGCCTGTTCAACCTGATCGTCACCAACGTCCCCGGCCCGCAATTCCCGCTGTACGTGCTGGGGCGCAAGATGCTGGAGGCCTACCCGGTGGCGTTTTTGCCCCAGCACCACGCGCTGGCGATCGCGATCATGTCCTACAACGGCCAGATGAACTTCGGGCTGCTGGGCGACCTCGATGCGATGGACGACCTCGACGCCTTCGGCGAAAGCATCGCCGCGCAGCTGGCCAGGCTGAAGGAGCTGGCGGGCGACGTGGCGGCGCTGCAGACGGCGTGAGTGGAGCGCCAGCCGGGCCGGTGGGGCGCCACAGCCGGGGCCGCGGGCGCGCGTTGATGTTCGCCCTGGCGCTAAAACCCCAGCGCGAACTTGGCGTCCTCGCTCATGCGCTCGGGCGACCACGGCGGGACGAACACCATCTCGCACTCCACCGACTTGACGCCTTCCAGCTCGCCGACGAACTCTTCCATCTGTTCGGTCACCTGTGGACCGATCGGGCAGGCGGGGGTGGTGAGCGTGAACGTGATGTGCACGTCGCTCGCGTTGACCTCCACGCCGTAGACCAGCCCCAATTCGACGAAGTCGAGACCCAGCTCGGGGTCGATCACGTTGGAGAGCGCGTCGAGCACATCGTCGACCTCGACCGTGGGCTCGGCCCCAGTGGCCAGCGACTCGATGGCCGCCTCGGCGGTGGGCGGCACGGCCGGCGTGTCGTTGTCGCCGGTGGGCGCGTCGGGAAGCGGCTCGGTGGCCGCGTCGGCGGCGCGATCGGCGACGTCGGCGAGGGGGTCCTCAGCTGTCGTCTCGACGGCGGGTACGGCTGGATCGGCGGCGGCGTCGGACATCGCTAGCCGATCGAGCCCACCATCTCCAGCTGAATCAGCCGATTGAGCTCGACCGCGTACTCCATCGGCAGCTCCTTGGTGACGGGCTCGATGAAGCCGTTGACGATCATCGCGGCGGCCTCGTCCTCGGTGAAGCCGCGTGAGCCCATGTAGAACAGCTGGTCGTCCGATATGCGCCCGACGGTGGCCTCGTGGGCGACGGCGACGTGGGGGCTCTGGATCTGGATGTCGGGCCAGGTGTCCGAGCGGGAGATCCCATCCATCATCAGCCCGTCGCACTGCACGCGGGCTTTGGATCCTGCCGAGTGGGGGCCCATGCGCACGAGGCCGCGGTAGCCCATGATGCCGCCGTCCTTGGAGATCGACTTGGCGAGGATGTTGGAGGTGGTGTTGGGCGCCAGGTGCACGACCTTGGCGCCGGTGTCCTTGTGCACGCCGCCGGATGCCACGCCGACGTTGAGGTGGTCGGCGCGCGCGCCCTCGCCCATCAAAAACGAGCCGGGATAGAGCATCACGTACTTGGCGCCCATCGAGCCGCCCACCCACTCGACGGTGCCGTGGGCGTCGACGACGGCACGCTTGGTGTTGAGGTTGTAGACGTCCTTGCTCCAGTTCTGCACGGTGGTGTAGCGGGCCTTGGCGCCCTCGTGCACGAAGATCTCGACCACCGCGGAGTGCATCGAGTTGACGGAGTAGGTCTGCGCGGTGCAGCCCTCGATGTAATTGACCTCAGAGCCCTCGTCGGCGACGATCAGGGTGTGCTCGAAGGTGCCCTCGCCGGCGCCCTCCATGCGGAAGTAGGACTGCAGCGGCAGGTCGCACTTGACGCCCTTGGGGATGTAGCAGAAGGCCCCGCCCGACCACACGGCGCCGTGGAGCGCCGAGAACTTGTTGTCCTGCGCGGGGACGCACTTGTTCATGAAGTATTTTTGCACCAGCTCGGGGTACTCGGTGATGGCGGTGTCCATCGAGCAGAACAGGATGCCCTGCTTGCGGTAGACGTCCTTGAGTCCCTCGTACACGGGCTCCTGGCGCCACACGCCCACCACGCCGGCGAGATGCTCGCGCTCGGCCTGGGGGATGCCGAGGTCCTCGTAGGTCTGCTTCATCTCCTCGGGGACGTCGTCCCAGGAGTCGTAGCGCCCGGCGGTGGGGGGGGAGTAGAGCACGAGGTCGTCGAGGTTGAGCCCCGACAGGTCGATGCTCCACGTGGGCATCGGCTTGCGTTCGAAGATCTCCAGCGCCTTCAGCCGTTTCTCGGCCATCCAGTCGGGCTCGCCCTTGATCTTCGACAGCTCCTGCACCACCTCTCGCGAGATCCCCTGGCGCGCGCGCAACTGGCCCTGCTCGTCCTCGACGATCGGGCTGGGTTTGGCGATCCTGGCGGTGTCGGTGGCGGCCATCTTGCTCCCTTGGCTTGAAATCCGTGCTGTGAGGTAGGGATTTTATCGGGTTGGCGGGTGACTGCAAAGCCGATGCCCGGGGAGGCGTGTCGCCGCTCACACCGGCCACTCTCAATTGCCGCCCTTTTGCGGACGCCAACCAACTCAAGATCTCATTTCTGTTGTCAAGAGTTGGTCTACGTCGGCCAGTCATGCTCGCCGCTGACCGCCCCGCGCACCACCTTGAGGTTGAGCAGCGCGCACTTGCGCCGGGTGGCGGATACGGGGATGCCGAGCAGGTCGAGCATCCAGTCGGCGCCGAGTTGGCCGACCTCCTCCAGCTCCATCCCCTTCAGCTCTTCGGAGGCGATCGACGCGGCGGCCTGCGAGATCGCGCAGCCGTGGCCGTGGAAGCGGAGATCCTCGATGCGCCCGTCCTTCACGCGGATCTGCACCCCCAGCTCGTCGCCGCACAGCGGGTTGTGCTCCTCCGCCTCCAGGTCGTGGGGCTCGAGGGCGCCGAAGTTGCGCGGGCGCTTGTAGTGGTCGAGGATGTAGTCGCGGTAGAGGTCGTCCATCAGGGTGCGCTCCTCGCCGAGCGTGTCAGGTGCGTGCGCCGCGGGCGGCTCACAGCCCGAACACCTCGCGGCCCGCGAGCAGCGCGTCGAGCAGCGCGTCGACCTCCGCGGGGGTGTTGTAGATACCGACGCTGGCGCGCGCGGTGGCTGGCACGCCGAGCGTGCGCATCAGCGGCTGCGCGCAGTGGTGGCCGGCGCGGATGCACACACCGGCGCGGCTGGCCAGCTCGGCGATGTCGTGCGGGTGCATGCCGTCGATCGTGAACGACGCGAGGCCGCCCCGTTCGCGTGCGTGCGGCGGACCGGCGACGTGCAGGCCGGGCACTTCCGCCAGGCGCGTCAGCAGGTGCGCGGTGAGCGACTCCTCGTGCGCGCGCACCCGCTCCATCCCCAGACCCGCCAGGTAGTCGGCCGCCACGCCCAGCCCCACGGCCTCGGCGATCGGGGGGGTGCCGGCCTCGAACTTGTACGGCAGCTCGTTCCAGGTGGCGCCGTCGAAGCTCACCGACGCGATCATGTCGCCGCCGGTGAGGAACGGCTGCATCTCCTCCAGCAGCGCGCGGCGGCCGTGTAGCACGCCGATTCCCGTGGGCCCGACCGCCTTGTGGCCGGTCCACGCGTAGAAGTCGGCGTCCACCGCCGCCACGTCCACCGGCATGTGCGGCACCGCCTGCGCGCCGTCCACCAGCGTGACGGCACCGGCCGCGCGCACCCGCGCCACCATCTTCGCCACGGGGTTGATCGTGCCGAGCACGTTGCTCACGTGCGTGAACGCCGCCAGCTTCACGTCGCCCCGTTCCAGCTCCTGCTCCAGCTGCGCGGGGGACAGCTGCCCGTGCTCGTCCACGTGCAGGTAGCGCAGCTGCGCACCGCGCTCCTTGCACAGCTGCTGCCACGGCACGATGTTGGCGTGGTGCTCCATCTGCGTGATCAGCACCGCATCGCCCTCGCCCACGTTGGCGCGGCCCCAGGCGTAGGCGACGAGGTTGATCGCCTCGGTGACGTTCTTGGTGAAGATCGTCGTCTTCGGCTCCCCGCCCACGAACGCGGCCACACGGGCGCGCGCCCGCTCGTAGGCGGCGTCGGCCTCCTGCGCGAGCGCATACACGCCGCGGTGCACGTTGGCGTTGTGCGCGCGCAGGTGCTCCGCCAGCGCGTCGATCACCACCCGCGGCTTCTGCGCCGTGGCGGCCGAGTCGAGGTACACGAGCGGGTGGCCACCCGGTTCACGCGTGAGGATCGGGAAGTCCCCGCGTACGTCCAGGCCGGTGATTGTCGCGCTCATCGGATCGAATACCTACCTGGGAGGTAGGGTATCAGGAGCGATGCCGTGACCCGAGCGCGACGCGGGCGCCCTGGTGGCAGCGAGCGCCGCGAGCGGGTCGGCGGACCACGCCGGACGTCGTGCGAGCGCGACGCGCGACGCGGTGCGCGTGGGGGTGAGCATGAGTCCACCGTCCGCCGCGTGGCGGCGGGGGGACTTGACATCCCGTTGCAGGTCTGTTACAAATGGCCCATTGCTGCTGTCGTTGGTATTTGATGGTGGCGTGGAACATAGGGTCTGGTCGAGGTTGTCCGTTCTTGCGGTTGACTTCAAGCGCTTCGCAGGGGAGTCGGTTGGGAGAGGGGCTGGGTCTCGAACGATGAGGGAGAGTCGATTCAGCGTGGTTTCGAGAGGGATATACGTGACGGGAGCGCCTGTCGCCCGGATTGGGTGCGATGCTAGATGCGCCAGCTTGGCGCTGTCGCATCTCTCTCTCTCTCTCTCTCTCTTGTCTTCTCGGGTTTCGGCCTGAGTTTCGCCTGAGCCGCCCCGTTCGGGGCCGGGGGGCGTCCCTGTCGTCGGGTGGGTTTCGTGCGCCCGCTCGGGGTGGTGTGTTCGCCCGGGGTGATCGGGGTGGTGTGCCCGCTCGGGGTGGTGGGCGTGTTGGTGTTTGGGGGGTTGTGGGGGGTGTGGTGTGATGGCGGCGTCGGCTGCCGGCTCGGTGGCGCGTGCGCGGCCTGCGCGCGGCCGTGCTGTTGTGGATGCTCTGCCGGGTGAGAGGGTTGCGCAGTTGCAGCGTGCTCGGCTTTTGCGGGCGGCGGTGGTGGCGTTTGACGAGCTTGGCTATGTGGGTACGTCGGTTGCCGACGTGACGAGTCGGGCGCGGGTGTCGCGTCGTACTTTTTATGAGCAGTTCGCCAATAGCGATGACTGTTTGGCGGTGCTGTTTGACGATGTGGTCGCGGCGGTGGAGCGGGAGTTGGCTGCGGTGGGGCTGGCGGGGCGCGCGTGGTGTGAGCGGGTGCGTATGGGTTTGTGGCGGATTCTGGTGCTTTTGGATCGTGAGCCGGTGTTGGCGCGGGTATGTGTGGTGCAGGCCGCGCGGGGTGGGCCGCTGTTGGCGGAGCGTCGTGAGCGGCTGGCGGCGCGGCTGGCGGCGGTGGTGGATGAGGGTCGTGAGGAGTGTCGGGTTGGGATTGGTCCGTCGCCGTTGACGGCTGAGGGTGTGGTTGGCGCGGCGCTTTCGATTGTGCAGGCGCGGTTGGCGCGTCGGGAGCCGTTGGTGGGGTTGTTGAACGAGTTGGTGGGGATGGTTGTGTTGCCTTATCGTGGGGCGGCGGCTGCGCGGCGTGAGCTTCGGCGTGCTGTGCCTGAGGTGGGTGTTGCCGAGGCGGCCGGGGCTGTGGCTGGTGGTTTGGGTGGGGTGGCGGCGGCCGATCCTTTGGTGGGGTTGCGGATGCGTTTGACGTATCGCACTACGCGGGTGTTGGAGGGTGTGGCGGGGTGGCCGGGTGCGAGCAATCGCCAGATCGCTGCGCGTGCGGGTGTCCAGGACCCGGGGCAGATCTCGAAGCTTTTGATTCGTTTGCAGGGGCTTGGGTTGCTTGCCAATACTGGTGTTGGGCATGCCCGGGGGGAGCCCAATGCTTGGCGGTTGACCCCGTTGGGTGAGCGCCTGATCGACCAGTTGCGTCTTACCAGTGCCAATAACGCGTGTGCAGTGCCGAGCGGGGCCTCCACGCATGAACCCGAGGAGGAGAAGTGACGATGCTTTCAGCGATCCGCAGGCAGCTGACGTATGCCAATATCGCGGCCACGCTGGCCGTGGTGTTCGCGATGAGCGGCGGGGCTTACGCGCTCAGCAGCGGCGACTCATCAAGCACCCCGAACGCGCCCGGCGGTGGGGCTGCTCACAGCGCCACAGCCGCGATCGCGGGGAGACTCGCCACGGCAGCCAAGCGGGCCACGGCGGCCAAGCAGAAGCAGAAGGCGAAGGCCAAGGGCGGCGCGCGTGGCCCGGCCGGCCCGCGCGGCGCGACGGGCGCCGCCGGGCCGCAAGGACCCGCCGGACCGCAGGGCCCCGCGGGCAAAGACGGCACCGACGGCGCCAACGGCACCGCCGGAACCAACGGCACCAACGGCAAGAACGTGATCGCCGCCGAAGAAGCCAAGAGCGCCGGGAGTCACTGCAAAGAAGGCGGATCGAGCTTCGAAATCGAAGGCACCGGCAAAAAGACCTACGCCTGCAATGGCGAAGCAGTCAAAGGCGGAGCCGTAAAGCTCCCCGAAACGCTACCACCAGGTGAGACCGAGACAGGCCTCTGGGTTTCCAGCGAAAAGCTCGAAACCGCAATTTCCCAAGCCTACGTGCAGGTGCCGATCTCGTTCACCATCCCGCTCTCCGCACCGCTGAAAGATGAACCGGAATGCGGCGAAGCGGGCCAGCCGGCATGCAGCATATCGGTGGTGACGCACGAAGAACAGGAAAAACACACGGCGCCGATCCCGTGCAAAGGCTCGGTGGAAGCCCCGACGGCTGAAACCGGCCACCTGTGCATCTACATTGCCAATGCCGCCGCGGAAAGCATAGGTCACGGACCGGGTGAAGAACCCATCGACGAAAGCGAATTGTCTCCCGCGGTGCTCGGCGCGGAAGACGAGTTCGGCGCAACCTCTGCGACCGGCGCGATCCTGTTCTTCCGCGCCGTCACTCAAGAACCGAAGACTTACGCGTTCCACGGGACGGGGACATGGGCGCTGACCGCCGAATAGTCACCACGCGATGAATGGAATGGACGACATGAAAGCTATGAACGTACCTGCGAAGCGTGCGAGAGCAGCTGTGACGCCGAGCTGTGGAGGTGGGCGATGACCACGCTGGCGAGGAGGGCGCACCGGCTGTGGACGCGGCCGCGACGCCCGGCGTCGTGTGGCCTGCCCGTTGCGCTCGCCGTGGCAACACTCGCGATTGCGGCGCCCGCGCAAGCAAAGCAGACCCGCGTCTTCGCCGGCTATTTCGGAGCAGCGACTTCGAACCCGGCCGATCCGTACCCGCTCTCGGAGCCGTCGGGCGTTGCGGTGAACCAGGTGAGCCACGACATATACGTGGGCGACCTCGGCAACGACCGCGTCGAGGAGTTCAGCGACACGGGTGAGTTCCTGCTGATGTTCGGCAAGGAAGTCAACGAGACGGCGGTCGAAGAACACCGCTCGGAAGCCGAACAGGACACCTGCCCGGATGTGGGCCATCCGGCCGACATCTGCCAGGCCGGCGCCGCCACGGCGGGCTCGGGCGGTTTCGACACGCCCGGCAGCCCGGGGTATTCGCTTTACCTTGCGGTCGACAACTCGTCGGGGCCGTCGGCTGGGGACGTCTACGTGGGGGACATCACCGACGGCCTGGTCCAGAAGTTCGACAGCACCGGCCATCTCCTTGCGAGTTGGGGCGAACACGGTCACTTCCAGGGCGGCGCTCCCTTGTCTGGAGTAGCCGTCGACGGCCGGGGCGACCTCTGGGTGTACGGAGACGAAGTCATGTACGAGCTCAGTCAGGAAGGAAGTCGTATGCAGGAATGGCACACCAGCGGTCCCAGTCGCCGGGGTCTCGCGATCGACCCCGAAGGAAATCTGTACCTTGGCGCGACCAAGTTCACCTCGCTGGGTGCCGAACTGGGCGACGTTGCGGACATGGTAAACGATATACCGGGAGTCGCGGTCGACCCGACGACCAACACCCTCTATGCGTACGAACAGGCAGAATCGCTGGGCTCGGGTACCTTCATCGGGCGCTATGACCTGTCTTCGTGCCAGCCCTCTGCCGGCCGTCCCTGCGCGCGCGTCGAAACTTTCGGCGAAGACCGGCTTCCCCGCGTGCCCTCGAACTTCGCCGGTCTCGCGGTTGATGGGGGAGCGGCGGCGGACACTCTGTACGCGGCGGCATGGCAGGCGGGTGAGGTCGCGTCCTTCCCGGTGGTAAACGTGCCCGACGTGACAACCGGTTTGCCGTCCGACCTGACGCAGATGTCGGCGACGCTGAATGGGACGATCAACCCTGCCGGTGTGGCGCTCAGCGAAGGGCTCGAAGGTTGCCGCTTCGAATGGGGGGAAACGGAAGCGTATGGCCACACGGTCGCCTGTGCGGAGAGCGCGGCGCAGATCGGCGCGGGCTCGAGTGCGGTCGCGGTTCACGCCGACCTCGCCGGCCTGACACCTGGCGCCTCCTATCACTACCGTCTCGTCGCCGCCAACGCCAATGACGTAAACGCCCGTATCGACGAACCGAGCCTCGGGCGGGACGCCCGGTTCGGTCCTCCGCGGGTGGACGAAGAGTCAGTAGAAGACGTGACGGCCACGACCGCCAGTTTCAAGACGCAGGTCGACCCAATGGGGGCGGATACGCATGCCCGTCTCGAATATCTGACCGAAGCGGAATACCAGCAGAACGGCGAAAGCTTCGCGGGCGCCCATCCGGCGGCCTCGGTTCCCGTCCCCGAAGCCGACCTCGGCAAGGGCGATGGCGACGTGCCGCTGGCGCCGGCGCTCGAAGGGCTGGCCCCGGCGACGGTCTATCGCTACCACGTTGTGGCGCAGAGCGTGCTCGGCACGGTCGAAGGCGCCACCTTGACACTCACCACCCAGACTGCCCGCGCCTCCCTCACGCTCCTGGACGGCCGGCAGTGGGAACTGGTCTCGCCGCCCGTTCTGAATGGGGCACTGCTCTACTCGCTTTCGGGCAGCGTGCTCAGCGGTGCGGGCGTCATCCAGGCGGCGGACGACGGCAAGGCGATCACGTATCTTGGCGATGCTCCCACCGAATCGGGTCCGGAGGGCAACGCGAACAGCATCCAAATCCTGTCAGTTCGCGGTCCCTCGGGTTGGAACTCGCGTGACATCGCGTCGGCGCACAGCGCGGCGACGCAGGGCACGATCGTCGTCGGGGAAGAATACCGGATGTTCTCAGCGGATCTCTCGCTTGGCCTGCTCCAGCCCTTCGGAGCGCTCACGCCCTCGCTTTCACCGGAAGCGGTCGAACAAGGCCCGTACCTGCGCACCGACCTCTCTGTCTCCGATCCCGGTGCGCCGTGCGTGGAATCGTGCTACCAGCCGATCGTCACGCGCGCCGACGACACCACTCAGCCTTTCCAGCCGTTCGGTCAGCCCTGTCCTCGCCACGAACTCGGGGCTTATTTCTGTGGTCCGCTGATCGAGGGGGCGAGCCCGGACCTCGAGCACGTCGTGATCTCATCGACCGTCCCCTTGACCGAAACAGGTGGAGCCGGCCTGTATGAGTGGAGCTCGACCGCGCCGCCAGGTGAAGCGCTGCGGTTCATCGGCGCGGGGCAGCTTGGGAATGGGACGGGATACAGGAAAACCGATCACGCGGTGTCCGACGACGGCTCCAGGGTGTTCGTCGCTCCCACGCGCTTCGGCGTGTCGATGCACGACCGCGCGAGCGGTGGAACGGTGGCGGTCACGAGCGCCGGCGAATTTGAAGACGCCAGTGCGGATGGGTCGCGCGTGATATTTCGCGAAAATGTTGGCGAAGCTACGAATCTGTACGAGTGCCATTTCGTCGAACAAGCGGGTGGGCAACTCGGCTGCGAGACCACCGACATCAGCCCGATGAACGGCGCTGAACCGGCGCAGGTGCAGGGCACGATCCTCGGCGCCTCCGAAGATGGCACCTATGTGTATTTCGTCGCCGACGGCGTGCTCGCCTCCAACGCCGGCGCCGACGGCACGCACGCGGCGCCGGGTGGATGCGTGCGAGAAGGGCACAGCACCTCTACGTGCAACCTGTACGTCTGGCACGAAGATGCGGCGACCGGCGAATCCACGATCACGTTCATCGCCGCGCTCAGCCAAGAAGACAATTACGACTGGAGCAGAACCGACGAATCCTCGCCGGAACTCTCGACCGCGCGGGTGTCGCCCAACGGCCACTGGCTGGCGTTCATGTCCGAACGCTCGCTGACCGGCTATGACAACCGCGACGCGGTGAGCGGGGAGCGGGACGAGGAGGTGTACCTGTACCACACGCCGGCAACCGAAGGTGAAGCGAGCGGTCTGGTGTGCGCGTCGTGCAACCCGACGGGTGCCCGGCCGCATGGGCTGGAAGGTTCTTCTGAACCTCTGCAGCGCGTCGGTGGCCCCACATGGCCGGGGTGGGTTGCCGGCAGCATCCCCACATGGGTGGGTCCCGCCGGCAGCGAACCCAACCACCAGCCGCGCTACCTGTCGAACTCGGGTCGCCTGTTTTTCGACAGCACCGACGCGCTCGTGCCGCAGGACGTCAACGGAACCGAGGACGTGTACGAGTACGAGCCGCCGGTGAGCGCCGAAGAAGCGCCGCCGAATGACGGCTGCGGCACGGGCTCGCCCACCTACAGCTCCGCCTCCGGAGGTTGCGTCAATCTGATCTCCTCAGGCAGTTCGCCCAGCGCGTCGGTGTTCTTGGACGCCTCTGAAAACGGGAACGACGTGTTCTTCCTCAGCTCGGCGCAGCTTGCGGTCGAAGGCAGCGAAAGGGGTCCAAAGGTGTACGACGCGCATGTTTGCACGAGTGAATCGCTGTGCCCGCCGCCCACGCCGTCGCCGCCACCGGCGTGCGAAGGCGACGCCTGTCAGAGCGCGACGGGCGTGCTGGACGATCCGACACCCGGCTCGTTGACCTTCCAAGGACCGGGTGATCCGGCGGCCGCGCCGCCGACGCCGGCGGTCAAGCCCAAGACCAAGGCCAAGGCGCCCAAAAAGCCGGTGCGGAAGGCCGCGAGTGCGCTGAAGGCGTGCAAACGTCGCCCAAAGCGCGAGCGAGTGAAGTGCGAAAAGCGTGTCGAGCGACGCTACGGCACGGCGTCGCGAGCACCGCGGCATCAGGGAGGTGAGCGCTGATGATGACGGTTTTCGGCGTGCGCGCCGGCCATGACGCCGCATCCGCTCGCGCACGGCGTGCGCCGCTTGCCCTCGGCGCCACCGTTTTCCTGACGGTGCTGCTGGTGGGGGCGGTGCGCGCGCCGGCCTCGCTTGCGGCCTCGCCCTGGTGGCACTTGACCTCGATCTCCAGTCCAACCGATCTGCAGCCGGAAGGGACGGGTGAAGTGATTGTGACGGCGTCGAATCTCGGTGACGGCCCGGCCGACGGCGAAGCGAGCCCCGTGACGATCGCGGACACACTTCCGACTGGTCTGCACGCGCTCAAGCTCGAAGCCGTGACGGGCCGGGGCGCCGGTCTGCGTGACGGTCCGGTGGGGTGCCTGCTGAGCACGCTTACGTGCACGTTTGCCGGCACCCTGCCCGCGTACGACCAGATCGAAGTGCGGATCGAGGTGCGGGTCGAACCGGGCGCGTCCTCCGGCGAACTGAACCGGGTGAGCGTCTCCGGCGGGGGAGCGCCGCCGGCATCGCTTGCGCGTCCCGTCACGCTCGGCGAAGCCTCTCCGTTCGGGGTCGCCGACTATGAAGACGCCGCCGAAGAAGAGGGCGGCGCATCGGACGTGCAGGCCGGCTCGCACCCGTTCCAGTTCACGACGACGATCATGCTCGACGAGAGCTCCGCCGGCAAGAACAAATTTGGCGAATACGAAGCCCATCCCGCGGGGCTGGCCAAGGACATCAAGGTGAAGTTGCCCCCCGGTTTGATTGGCAATCCGACGCCATTTCCGCAGTGCCCGTTGGCGGACTTCTTCAAAGACCCGTCCGGCAACGAAACGTGGTGCCCTTCGCAGACGGTGGTGGGTATCGCGATCGTCAAGTTCAACGAACCGGGCCTCAATGGTGTGGTGACGTTCACGGTCCCGATCGTGAACCTCGAACCGGCGTTCGGAGAACCGGCGCGGTTCGGCTTTCTGTTGCCGGTCACGCCGGTGTTCCTCACCACATCGGTGCGCTCCGGGAGCGACTACGGGATCACGGTCAGCTCGCTGAACATCTCCGAGACCGCCTCGTTCCTCGGCATCGAAACGATCTTCTGGGGAACGCCCGGCGATCCGCGACACAATTCCTCACGGGGCTCGGGCTGTTTGGCGCAGGAGCACGGCTATTCGGTCAACGTGCCGTGCTCCTCGGTCGAAGAAAGCCATCCTCCGGCGTTGATGATCATGCCGGCGGCGTGCGGAGGCCCGCTGTCGTCGAGCATGGAAGTCGACTCCTGGGAGGCTCCCGCCGAAGCGCTGTCGGTCGGATCGACCGCGCCGATGGCCGCTTTCAACGGCTGCAATCGCCTGCAATTCGCTCCCAACGTGTCGGCGGAACCGACGACCGACAAAGCGTCGGCGCCCAGCGGCCTCGATTTCAACATCAATTTCCATGACGAAGGCTTGACCAGCGGAACGGGCATTGCCGAGTCGGAGCTGAAGGACACGACGGTCACGTTGCCTGAAGGGTTCACGATCAATCCGTCCGCGGGCGTGGGGCTGGCCGGGTGCACGGAAGCCGATTATGCGCGGGAAGCCGTCGCGTCACTGGCGGGGGAAGGGTGCCCCAATGATTCCAAGTTGGGGACCGTCGAAGTGACGACGCCGTTGCTGTCCACCGTGCTGCACGGGTCGTTGTATGTCGCGCAGCCGTATGAAAACCCGTTTGATTCGCTGGTTGCGTTGTATGTTGTATTGAGGGATCCGGAAGCGGGTGTGTTGATCAAGCTGGCGGGGAAGGTCACGCCGAACCCGCTGACGGGGCAGCTGACGACGACGTTTGAAAACAACCCGCAGTTGCCGTTCGCGCACTTCAACTTCCACTTCCGCGAAGGGCAGCAGGCACCGTTGATCACCCCCGCGTTGTGCGGGACCTACCAGGTGCAGGCTGATTTGACGCCGTGGTCGGAACCGGAAACGACGCTCGGCCTGTTCACGCCGTTTCAGATCACACAGGGGTATGACGGTGGAGCGTGCCCGGCCGGCGGCGCGCCGCCGTTTGCGCCGCAGATCCAGGCGGGCACGCTGGACAACAGTGCGGGATCGTTCAGCTCGCTGTATGTGCGCCTGTCGCGCAACGACGACGAACAGGAGATCGCGGGCTTCTCGACCGACCTGCCGCCCGGGCTGACCGGGGATCTGTCGGGCATCCCGTTCTGCCCCGACGCTGACATCGAAGCGGCCCGGCACGAGAGCGGCGCACGGGAGGAAGCCGAACCGTCGTGTCCGGCGGCCAGCGAAATCGGGCACACGGTCGTCGGCACGGGCGTCGGCGCGGTGCTGGCGTACGTTCCGGGCAGGTTGTATCTGGCGGGGCCGTTCGAGGGCGCGCCGTTCTCGGTTGTGAGCATCACCTCGGCGAAGGTCGGGCCGTTCGATCTCGGGACGGTGGTGCTCCGTTTCGGCCTGGAAATCGACCCGCACACCGCGCAGGTCAGCGTCGCTCCGTCCTCCTCGGAACCGATCCCGACGATCATCGACGGGATCGTGACCCACGTGCGCGACATCCGCGTATATGTCGATCGTCCGGGGTTCATCCTCAACCCGACCAACTGCGACCGGATGTCGCTCGCGAGCACGTTGAGCGCGCACGAAGGCGCAAGCGCGGCGATTGCCTCACCATTCCAGACCGCCGACTGCCAGAGCCTGAAGTTCGCGCCGAAATTCGCCGTCTCAACGTCGGGCAAGACCAGCCGCCTCGGTGGAGCAAGCCTGGGCGTGAAACTGACCTACCCCGCCGGTGCGCTCGGCGAAGACGCCAACATCAAGCAGGTCAAAGTCGAACTGCCCAAGCAGTTGCCCTCGCGGCTGCCGACGCTGCAGAAAGCGTGCACGCAAGCGCAGTTCAAGGTCAACCCGGCTGGTTGCCCGGCGGCGTCGGTGATCGGACAGGCCAGGGCGGTCACCCCGATCTTGCCGGTGGCGCTGGAAGGCCCGGTGTATTTCGTCTCCAACGGCGGCGAAGCGTTCCCCAACCTGATCATGGTGCTGCAGGGCTATGGCGTCACGATCGACCTCGTCGGCGACACGTTCATCAGCAAAGCCGGGGTCACCAGCAGCACGTTCAAAACGGTCCCCGACGAGCCCGTCACGAGCTTCGAACTCGAACTCCCCGAGGGCCCCCACTCGGCGCTGGCCGCGATCGGGAACCTCTGCAAGCAGAAGCTGACGATGCCCACCGAAATGCTCGCGCAGAACGGCGCCGCGATCCACCAGAACACAAAGATCGCCGTCACCGGCTGCCCGAAGGGCCGGCACCTCAAGCACCGCAAGAAGGGCCACGCCAAGAAGGCGGTCCGCGCGAGGAGAAGCGCCCGGCGCCGCCGCTGAGATCCAACGCCGAGCGTGCGGCCGGGCTAGCCAGGGCCCCTGTGGGTGCTCGCTGTACGCACGGCGGTACTCCTCCGCGATCTCGCGCTCGCGCTGTGCGCATAGCAGCTTGTCGATGCCGGCGCGCACCGCCGCGGCGCGGCTGGAGATCGTCGTCGTGCTCCCGCGGGTGGTGGTGTCGGCGCGCGCCGACAGGGGACTTGACATCGCGTGGCGGGTCTGTTACATATAGTTGACCACTGGTCAGTTGCCTACCGGCGCGGTCCAGTGTTGGACATAGGGTCTGGTTTGGGTCGGCCGTCCGACGGTTGACTTCAAGCGCGCAGGGGAAGCAGGTACGGGAGAGGGGCCGGGTCGCAACGATGAGGGAGAGTCGATTCAGCGTGGTTTCGAGAGGGAATAGCGTGACGGGAGT
>DATMLP010000032.1:0-144361 GCA_035570415.1 Solirubrobacteraceae bacterium
TCTCCCGGTTCGGCGCCGGTGCTGCTGGAAAACAGCTCGAAGCTGAACTTGACCGGCGCAACGGCTTCCGGGACATTCGTGTTCCGCGGCGCCGGCACGCTGACGGGAAGCGTGGCGACCGGCCAGTCGCTCGTGCTGCAAGGCGCCGGGTGCGTGGGCGGCGCCTATGTGACCGCGCCCGCCGGGTTCACGAACGCCGGCTCGATCGAACTGACGAACGTGAGGGGCACCTGTGTGGACTCGCAGCCCGCGCAGCTGGAATGGTCGGGCACGCTGACGAACACCGGCACGCTCACCACAGCCTTCGGGTCGGCGGGCGGCTCTCGGACCCTGAACGGCAGCCTGACCAATAAAGGCACCGTGAACATCAAGAGCGGCACGGCATTCGACGGTTCCAGCGCGCTGTTCGACAACAAGGGTGCGGTTGCCGTCACGAACGGCGCGACGCTGTCGACCGACAGCGGGCAGACGTTCGACAACGACACCGGCGGATCGATCTCGACGACGTCCGGGGCGCTGTCCTTCCAGGACACCATTTTTGACGTCGGCGCGGGCTCCCCCGGTTCGGCGCCGGTGCTGCTGGCGAACGGCTCGACACTGAACCTGAATGGCGCCGCCGCCGGGACGTTTGTGTTCCGCGGCGGCGGCGACACGCTCAACGTGCCGACGGGGACGGTGGCGGCGGGCCAATCGATCGTGCTGCAAAGCGTCGGTTGCGTGAGCAGCACCGATGTGACCGCGCCCGCAGGGTTCACGAACGCCGGTTCGATCGAACTGACGAACGTCAAGGGCACCTGCACCGAATCTGAGCCCGCGCAGCTGGAATGGTCGGGCACGCTGACGAACACCGGCACGCTCACCTCCGCCGCCGGGGCGGCGGGCGGCTCACGAACGCTGAACGGCAACCTCACCAACAGCCACGCCCTGAACATCAACGCCAGCACGTCCCTCGGATCTGGCTCACAGCTGACCAACAACGGCACCCTCACCCTCGGCGCGGGCAAGACGCTCTCGCTGCAGGGCGCGGCGTTCACGCAGGAATCGGCCGGCGATCTGGTCGAGAACGTCGCCAGTGCGAGCAGCTTCGGCAGGCTCCACAACCCAGGCGGAACCGATTTGCTTGGTGGCACGCTGACGCTCGACACCGCCTCCGGCTACGCGCCGCCACATGCCACGAAGTTCCTGTTCATGACGTTCAGCTCCGAGACCGGGAAATTCGCCGCGAACGTCTTCAAAGGGCACAACTACAGCGTCAAATACGACCCGGCCGACGTGACGCTGAGCGCCCTCGACAACACGACCACCACCGTCGGGTTCTCCTCTTCCGGCACGCAGGTCGGCGACGCGGTGACCGTGACGGCGAAGATCACCGGGCCCGAAGCGCCGGGCAATCCGACGGGTAAAATCACCTTCTCCTCCGGCGGCCCGGGCACGTTCACGCCCGCCACCACATGCACGCTGGCGGCGACCGCCACAGCCGGCGTGTCGGAATGCTCGGTGACGTACACGCCCTCGGCGGTCGGATCCGGCACCCACACGATCACCGCGAGCTATCCGGGCGACGGCAACTACGTGAAAAGCTCCGGCAGCAGCCCCCTGACCGTGACCACGCGCACGACGAGCACGACGCTGGAATGCAATCCGACGAGCGTTGCGAGCGGCATCGCAAGCACCTGCACGGCGACGATCACCGACACCAACGCGGGCACAGCGAGCACGCCGACCGGCACGGTGGGCTTCTCCTCGAACGGCGCGGGCTCGTTCTCGACGACCAACTGCACTCTTGCCGCGAGCGCCACGCCCGGCACCGCATCGTGCTCGGTCACCTACACCCCGTCGGCAACCGGCACCCAAACGATCACTGGCAGCTACGGTGGGGACGCGACCCACGCGCTGAGCAGCAACGGGACATCTTTGACTGTGACTTGAGCCGTGGTGGCGCTGGCAACGCGCCGACTGGCAGGCAGCCCGGTTGAGGGCGACCGCCGCTCGATGTCAATCTGCGCCCCCGCCGGCCGTCTGCACCACCTCCGGCCGCGCCCACTGCTCTTCGGCTAGATCCCCGATCGGGATCCCCGGCGGAGTGGGTACCTGCGGCGTGTCGCGCAGATACCACTCGGCGTCGAGCGCCGCCTGACAGCCCGACCCGGCGGCGGTAATCGCCTGGCGGTAGGTGTGGTCGACGAGGTCGCCGGCGGCGAATACGCCCGGGCGGTTGGTGCGGGTGGAGCGACCTTCGGTGAGCACGTACCCGTTGTCGTCCACATCCACCTGCTCGCGCACCAACTCCGACTGCGGCTCGTGCCCGATCGCGATGAACGCGCCACAGATCTCCAGCTCCCGCTCCTCCCCGCTGCCCGCGTCCACCAGCAGCGCGCGATCCAGCGCCCCGCCCGCGCCGGGAAGGAACGCCTTGATCGTGTAGGGGGTGAGGAACTCGATGTTCTCCTGCGCGCGGGCCCGCTCCAGCATGATCTTCGAGGCGCGGAACTCCGAGCGGCGGTTCACGATCACCACCTTGGAGGCAAACTTGGAGAGGAAGATCGCCTCCTCCATCGCCGAGTCGCCACCGCCGACGATCATCGTCGGCACGCCCTTGAAGAAGGCCGCGTCGCAGGTGGCGCAGTAGCTGACGCCCTTGCCCCCCAGCTCCTGCTCGCCGGCAACCCCAAGCCGCTTGTGCTCGGCGCCCATCGCCAAAACCACGGTGCGCGCGCGGTGCTCGGTGTCGCCCACCCAAACGCTGTGCACACCGCCGGGCTCGGTCGCCAGCTGTAGCCGCTCGGCCTGATCGGTCTCCAGCCGCGCCCCAAACCGCTCGGCCTGCTCGCGCAGCTTGGCCATCAGCTCCGGCCCCATGATCCCATCGGGAAAGCCCGGGTAGTTCTCGACATCGGTGGTCTGCTGCAACAGCCCGCCCCACGCAAACCCCTCGATCACCAGCGGCTTCAGGTTGGCGCGTGCGGTGTACAGCGCGGCCGTATATCCGGCGGGGCCGCTGCCGACGATGATCGTGTTCTCGATGTCCGCCATGGTCGTCCTTTCGCTACTCGCGTGGTGTGCTCTCGGGATCTGCGCCCCGCCGCCTCAAGCCTACACGGAAGCATTACTTTACTTTATGAAGTATAGCAACGCCACCGTCGCGCAGCTCCCACACCTCGTCGAAGCGCTCCAGCCCGACGTTGCTGTGTGTGATCACCAGCACCCCGCGCTCGCCGGCGTTGGCGATGACATCGCGTATCACCGCCTCGGCGGTGGCAGCGTCGAGGTGAGCCATGGGCTCGTCCAGCACCAGGAAGCGCGCGCCACTGAGCAGCACCCGCGCCAGCGCGATCCGCTGGCGCTGGCCGCCGGAGAGCACGGAGCCGTTCTCGCCCACCGGCGTGTCGAGGCCGTCGGGCAGGCTCCTCACCCACTCGGCGGCACCGGCGTCGGCGAGCGCCTGCCACAGCTCTGGCTCACTGGCCTCGCGCCGTGCCAGCATCACGTTTTCGCGCAGCGTGGTGTTGAACAGGTGGGCGTCCTGCGCCGCGTACGCGACCGCGCCGCGCACCGCATCCTGCGCCAGCTCACGTAGGTCGGTGCCGCCGATCTGAACGCTGCCAGCGTCGGGGTCGCGGAAGCGCACCAGCAGTTGCGCGAGCGTCGTCTTGCCGGCGCCGCTCGGCCCCAGCAGCGCCACCCGGCGCCCCGGCGACAGGCGCAGGCTGGCGTGCCTCAGCACCCACGGCTCCTCCGGTCCATACCGCGCGCTCACGTCCGCCACCACCAGGTCACCGTCCTCGGGTAGTGCAAGCGGCTGGGCGGGATCGACCACCGACGGAGCGCGGTCGGTCAGCTCCTCCAGGCGGCCGGCCGCCTGCGCGCAGACGTGCAAACGGCGTGCCGCCAGCGGCAGCGGCGCCAGCCCTTCGAAGGCGGCCAGCACCAGCAGCGCCACCGCCGCCACAAGCACGCCCGCCAGCGCACCGCTGTGGACGGCGGGCACAGCCACCAACAGAACAGCTACCACGCTCGCGCCCGCCGCCGCCGAGCCCAGCGCGGTGGTCGCGCCGGCAGCGATCCCGTCGCGGCGGGCCAGCCGCGCCAAGTGCGCGTCGGCGGCGCGCAGCCGTGCGATCCGCTCACCGGCGCGGCCCGCCACCACCAGCTCGGGCGCGCCCTCCAACGCCTCCACCAGCTCCTCCGTCAGCGCCGCGCGCGCCGGCGCCTGGCGACGGCCGGCGGACGCCGACAGGGCCGCCGCCAGCGCCGGCACCACGGTGGCGGCCATCAGCAAACACACGAACACCACCGGGCCGGCGGCCGGCAGGATCAGCCACGCCGCCAGCGCAGCCGCGCAGATCGTCAGCGCCGCCACCACCGGCGGCGCCAGCGCGCGCACATAGAGGTCCTGCAACGCGTCCACGTCGCCCACGAATCGTGCCAGCAGATCTCCCCCACGGGGGCCGCCGAGGTCGCCGGGGACGAGCGGCGCCACCCGCCTGTAGAAGGCGGCGCGCACCCTGCCCAGCAGTCGCAGCGCCGCGTCGTGCGCGGCCAGGCGTTCGCTGTAGCGCAGCACCGCGCGCGCGATCGCAAACGCCCGCACACCCACGATCGCCACCGTCAGCGACAGGATCTCCGGCCGTTGCGCCGCGCGCGAGATCAGGTAGCCGGAGGTGACCAGCAGGCCGCCGGCGGCCGCCACCGCGCCGAAACCCAGCGCGATCGCCAGACCGAGGCGCCGCCGCTCCGCACCTCCGGCGCGAGCGGCCGCCAGCAAGCTGGAATAGCCGCCGCTCACGCCGCCGCCTCCAGGCAGCCGCCGCTCACGGCGCCTCCGAATAGCCGCTGATCGCGCCAGCGCCTCCAAAGCCGCCGCTCAAGCCAACGCTCCTAACGGCGTAGCGACCGCCCGACCGGCAGCGAGCGTCACGACCTCGTCGGCGATGCCCACCAGCCGCGCGTCGTGCGTAACCAGCAGCGTCGTGCGGCCCTCCGCCAGGCGCTCGACCGCCGCGCCCACCGCGGCGGCGGTATCGGCGTCGAGGTGCGCGGTGGGCTCGTCCAACACCAACAATCGCGCGTCGCACACGAACGCGCGCGCCAGCCCCACCCGCTGCGCCTGCCCGGCCGACAGGCCACGGCCGCCCTCGCCGACACGGGTGTTCAAACCGTCCGGCAGCTGCGCCAGCAACTCGTCCAGTCCGGCGTCGCGCGCCACCGCCAGGATCCGCTGGCGCGGCGCGTTGGGGACGGCCAGCGCGATGTTCTCGGCGAGCGTGCCGTTGAACAGCCGCGTGCGCTGCGGCACCCAGGCGATCCGCTGGCGCCACTGCACCGGGGCGATCTCGCGCAGGTCGCGTCCGCCGCAGCTGACGCGCCCGGAGGTTGGGTCGGCCAAACGCAGCGCCAGCGCCGCCACCGTGCTCTTGCCGGCGCCGGTGGCGCCCACCAGCGCCGTGATGCGCCCCGGCGCAAGCCCCAGGTCCAACCCGTCCAACGCCTGTTGGGAACGGTCGGGGTAGGAGTAGGACACATCTTCGAAGCGCAGCGGCTCCGCCGCGGGGTCGGGCGCCTGGTTCACACCGGACGTGGCGGGCACCGGACCAGCCGCCTCCGCGCCCGCCGCCGGTGCCCCCTTCGCGCCCCCCGCCAGCGCCACCTCCACACCCCCGATCAGCGTCGCCGGCGCGTCCAGCACCGCGAAGATTCGCTCGGCCGCCGCCATCCCGTCGGTGGAGGCGTGGAACTGCTGGCCGACCGTGCGCAGCGGCCCATACAGCTCGGGCGCCAGCAGCAGCACGGTGAGGCCGGCCTGCAGCGCGAGGTGGCCGCCGTCGAGCTGCAACCCGATCGTCACCGCCACCAGCGCAGTGCCAATCATCGCGCACAGCTCCAGCACCAGCGCCGAGAGGAACGCCACGCGCAGCGTGCCCATCGTCTCGGCGCGGTAGCGCTCGCCCACCCGTTCGAGCGTCTGCGCCTGCGCTATCTCGCGGCGGAACGCGCGCAGCGTGGGCAGCCCACGCACCACGTCGAGGAAGTGACCGCTCAGCTGCGCCAGCGCCCGCCAGCGACCGCGCGCCCGCGCCTGCGCGCCCTTGCCGACGAGGATCATGAACACGATCAGCAGCGGGATCGTCAGCGCCAGCACGCCGGCAGCGATCGCGTCCACCGGCGCCAGCCACAGCAAAATTGCGCCCGGCACCGCCGCCGCCAACACGAGTTGCGGCAGGTAGCCGGCGAAATATGTTTCCAGCGCGTCCACGCCCTGCACCGCGGCGGCGGCCAGCTCGCCGGTGCGATCCCCGGAGCGGCCGATCGGCGAGCGCACCAGCAGCTGCTCGGCCAACCGCCCGCGCAGCTCGCTCATCACATGCGTGGCGCCCACCCGCCCCGAGACCTCGAACGCGCCGGCCAGCAGCGCGCGCGCCACGACCACCGCCGCCAGCGCCGCCAGCGCGCCGGCGACCGAAACCGGGGGACGCAGGCCTTTGGCCGGCATCCCCGTTTCGGCCAGTCCGAGCGCGGTGCGGTGGACGGCGGCGGACGCGATCACGTACGCCAGCAGCGCCGCCTGCGCCACCACGGTAACCGCCATCGCCACACCGAGCACCCCCGCCAACAGCAGCTGCGCACGCGCCGCGCGACTCTCGCGCAGCAGCCTACGATCGACCGGCGCGGGCATGCTCACTCATGCCGGCGAATCTACGGTCGCGCGGGGGGCGCGCCATCGGCCGTTCTCCGACGGGCGATTGCGGTGAACTACCGAACCCGCCGGTGAACTACCGAACCCACCGGTGAACTACCGAACCCACGGTATGAACATCTGGCGCATCAGTGGACAAGCGCCACAGGTACGCGCTGTACGCAGGGTTGCGGGTGCACGCTTGTACGGTTGGTAGCTGCGGGTCATCACTGACAAAATTCCAACAGAAGGTGGTAAACCTGTTTTCTTGCGATCCGCCCAGAAGTCACCTCCGACGGTCGCCACCAAGCTGCTGGTACCCCTGCCGGCACGCCACCTGATCGAGCGCGGACGGCTGTACGACGTGCTTGACGAGGGAGTGACGCACGGCGTGGTGCTGCTGTCGGCGCCCGCCGGCGCCGGGAAGACGGTGCTGCTCTCGTCGTGGATCGCCGCGCGCCAGCTGCCCGGGCCGCCCTGCTGGCTGTCGCTGGACGCGGACGACAACGATCCCGTGCGCTTGCTGGACGACCTGCTCAGCGCGTTGCGCAGGCCCGCCAGCGGCCCGCTCGAGGCGCTGGTGGCGCCCACCGGCGCCAGCACCGAACGCTTCCTCGCGCTGCTCGTCAACGCGCTCACCGAACTGCACGCCCCGTTGGTGCTGGTGCTGGACGAGGTGCACGAGCTGACCAGCCCGCGCGCCACCGCCGCACTCGACTACCTCGTCCGCCACGCTCCCCCGCAGCTGCGAATCGTGATTGCCGGCCGTGCCGATCCCCCTCTGCACATCGAGCGACTGCGCGCCGGCGGCGCGCTCACCCAGCTGCGCATCACCGATCTGGCGTTCAACCGCGAGGAGACCGCCACCCTGTGCGGGCAGCTGGAGCTGCCGATCTCAGAGCAGGAGCTGGAGGCACTGTGGGTGCACACCGAGGGTTGGCCGGCGGCGGTGTGCATGGCCGCGCTGTCACTGCGCGAGCACCCCGAGCCGGCGCGCTTCCTGGCCGACTTCGCCGGCACCGACCGAGCGGTCGCCGACTACCTGATCGCCGAGGTACTTGCGCGCCTGCCGGCGCCGACGCGCGAGTTCATGCTGCACACGTGCGTCGTAGACGCCGTCAGCCCCGAGCTGGCCGACGCGCTCACCGGCGGCGAAGGCGGCACGCTGCCGCTGGCCGAGCTGGAGCGGATGGGAGCCCCGGTGCAGCCGACCGCCGTGGACGGCCGCTGGTACCGCTACCACCCGTTGTTCGGGGAGCTGTTGCGCGCGCACCTGCGCCACGCCCACCCCGAGCAGATCCCCGCGCTGCATCGCCGCGCGGCGCGGTGGTATGCCGAGCAGCGGGAGGCGATGCCGGCGATTCGCCACGCGCTGGCGGGCGAAGATTGGGAGCAGGCGGGCTGCCTGATCGCCGAGCACTGGTTGGAGCTGTTTCTGCACGGCGGCGCCGCGGCGATGCGCGGCCCGCTGGCGCAGCTGCCGCCGGCGGTCGTCGCGGCCGACCCCCGTCTGGCGGCGGCGCTGGCCGGCACCCGTCTGCAGGAGGGCGACCTGGGGGACGCCGAGCGGCTGCTGGCGCTGGCGCGGGAGTCGCGCAAGCCGCCGCGGGAGCTGCTGACCGCGGTGGCACTGCGTCACGCGCGCCTGCGCGTACAGCCCGACGACGCCGCCCGCCTGGCTGAGGAGCTGAACGACGTCGCCCACCGGCACACCCATCGCTGCCGCACGGCGCTGCGCGGTTTCGCGCTGTGCGACCTCGGCGCAACGCTGCTGTGGAGCGGCGCCGACGTGGGCGCCGCGGTCGCCCACCTGGACGAGGCGCTGGCGCTGGTGAGCGAGCACGGGTACGAGCTGATCGCGCTGGACTGCCTCGCGCAGCTGGCCATGGTGCACGTGCTCCGCGGCGAGCTGACCCGCGGCGAGCAGCTGAGCGCGCGCGCGACGGAGCTGGCCGAGCGCCACGGCTGGTGCGGGGAGCCGGCGGCGGCCGCCGCCCACCTGGCGGCCGGCACCTGCGCCTACCGGCGGGGCGAGTTCGAGCGCGCCGAAGGTCTGCTGGCGCGGGCGGTCGGCGCGGCGGACGCCGCCGAGCCGCCGGTGAGACTGGCGGTGAGCCTGATGCAGGCATACGCGCTGGCCGCCGCCGGGGAGCGATCGGCGGTCGCCGGCGCGCTGAAACTGGGCGCGATTCGCTCGGAGCTGGCCGACGGGGTGCCGGCGCCCCCGTTCCTGGAGCGCGTGCTGGACGCCGCCGAACCGCGCGTGCTGATCGCGGCCGGCGAGGTCGAACGGGCGCGCGCCACGCTGGCGGCGGCGCTGCAGCGCACGCCCGACAGCGTTGCCTTGCTGGTGCGCCAGGCCAGCCTCGAGTTGCACGACGGCGAGCCCGAGCTGGCGCGCGCCTCGCTGGCCCGCGCGCACGCGAGGGCGGCCGAGCAAACACCGCCGCCCTCACCGGGAACGGTGCTGGAGGGCTGGGTGCTGCGGGCGGTGGCCGAGCACGGGTGCGGCGAAACGCGGGCCGCCTTTGAGGCGCTCGACCGTGCGCTGGCGCTGGCCGAGCGCGAGCCGTTCCGCGACGCGTTCCTGCTGAGCGGTCCCGCGGTGCGCGATTTGCTGGAACTGCAGGCGCGCGAGGGCACCGCCCACCCGGCGCTGCTGGAGGTGCTGCTGGACGGCGTCGGCGAGGTCACCGCACACGGCGGCGCGCTGTCCGAGCCGCTCACCGAGCGCGAGCAGCGGATCCTGCGCTACCTGCCAACGATGCTCACCAACGCGGAGATCGGCGCCGAGGTGTTCGTGTCGCTCAACACCGTGAAGACCCACCTGCGCAGCATCTACCGCAAGCTCGACGCCAACGGCCGCGCCGACGCTGTCGAGAAGGCCCGCCGCCTCGGGCTGCTCCCCGCCGGGATCAAGCGCCCGCGGGTTGTGCAGCGGGTGTAGCCACCGCTCAGCACCCGCGTCACCCACGTGCGGGCAGCCGCCGGACCTCCACCAACTCCAGGCCGAGCGCCTGGATGCGGTCGAGCAGGCCGTGCAGCGCAGCCTGGTCGACCACCGGGCCGCGCAGCACGGTCTCCACCGACTGCACGGTGGCGTCCATGCCTTCGAAGGCGCCGAGCAGCTCGTCGCTCACCCGGCCTTTGATGTGGATCTCGTAGCTCGCCTCGGTCACGCCGACCACGCTGCCGCCTCTCGTCGTGCCGTCTCACCTCGTACCACCGGGTCGATCCTCCGTGTCACCGGGTCAGTCCTCCGCAAACACCTCACGCAGTTTTGCCTCGTCCTCGGTGGAGAGGTTGGTCTCGAGCAGCTCCGCTTTGAAATCGCTGAACGCCGGCCGCACCCGATCTATGACCGCGTCGGATGTGAGTGCAAACAGCGCCGACGTGCCTGGCGTCACCTGCTCGCGCACGCGCTTGACGAAGTCGTCGTCGATTCCCACGTCGGCAAACGAGCCGCCGATCGCGCCGGCGGCGGCCCCGATCGCCAACCCGAACAGCGGCACGAAGAAGATCAGCCCGAACAACAATCCCCAGAAGGCCCCGCCCAGCGCGCCGGCGCCCACCAGGCTGTTTAGCTGATGGGTGCGCGGCTTCTTCTTGTCGGCCGGCCAACTGACCACGGCGGCGTCGTGCACTTTGATCAGTTCCTGAGTCTGCAGTTGCTCCAGCGTGCGCACCGCCTCCTCGGCGCCGCTCGCAGTGGGGAACTTCCAGACGGTGAGAGTCGCCATCGCCACAATCTCCTCGCGTCGTCGTTGCCGATCCGGTCTGCCGGACCCGTGTGCTCAGAGGATCAAGCTACGTCCGGGGGGGATGAGCGGTCGTCACCCAACGGGGGTGAGGATCGCCCTACGCGCACCGGTGCGGTGAACCGAGCGAGCGCCGTCGGACGACCTGCGCGATGCCAGGCCTACGCCGGCGACAGCGTCGAGCTGCCGTGGCGCTCGTCGTGGGACAGTCGCATCCCCATTACCGCCAACCACGCCTCGATTGCGCCGCGCACGAGCAGCACGATGCCGAGCACGATCGCAAACGTGTACACGCCGAACTGCGGCCAGGAGATGATCAGGATGCCGACCGCGAGATCGACGACGCCCTCGAAGATGCGCCAGCCGCGGCGTTCGGCGTACTCCACCGCGCCGACCAGCTCAAACGCCCCCGCGGCCAGCAGGAAGATCCCCACCGCCAGCGCCACCACGGTGATGCTGTCGGCGGGGTGCCTGATCACGATCGCACCGGCGATCAGCGCCAGCACCCCGCGCCACAGGGCGGTGCCGCGCAGCTCCTTGACGAAAATGCTCGCGCAGATCAACAGCGCCCCCACCGCAAGCAGGTAGATCCCGACGATCACCGCCAGCACGCTCAGCGTGTGGTGGGGAGAGACGAGCAGCAGGACGCCCACCGCGAGCGTGCAGAGCGCGATCAGCAACAGAATCCACCACGCCCAGCCGGGCGGCTCTTCCACCTCCGGCGCGCCGTCGGGGCTGATGAAAGCATGGGTGGACATGAGTTGGGTCAGTCTCGCGGGACGCTGGGTGAGAGGACATCACCCGCCGGGGATGAGCGCGCCTCACCCGGCGACCCTCCACGATCCAGACAGCCACAGGAGGATGGCGCCGGAGCTTCGCAATGGTGAAACGAAGAACGCAACGCCCCGCGCCCTGAACAGTGACCTACCGGAGGAGACGCAAGGATGAGCGCACCAACTTCCAATCCGCAATACCCCGAGTACCGATCGTCGAGCGGTTGGGCGACGTTTGTCGCCGTCTACCTGATGATCGTCGGGGTGCTCAACATAGTCTGGGGCATCGCCGCGTTGAGCAACAAGCAGTATTTCGTGAGCGGCGGTCTATTGTGGTCGGAACTGAACACATGGGGCTGGGTGGCGATCGTCCTCGGCGCGATTCAGGTGCTCGGCGCGGGATTGGTAATGGCCCGCCGGGCCGGCGGCGCGATCGTCGCCGGCACGCTGGCGTTCTTCGGGATCATGCTCAACTTCCTCTCGATCGGCGCCTACCCGGTGTGGTCGGCGATCATGCTGGTGGTCGACGCCCTGATCATCTGGGCAGTCACCGTTCACAGCGATGCGTTTTTGACTGAATAGGGCCGTTTTTGACTGAATAGGGCCGCGTCGCTGAGTGGTTGGCGTCCAAAAAGTACATACACACGCGCGAACCACCCCCCGGCCGCCCGAACCACCCCGCCGGCCGCCGAGCCCAGGACGCCTGCCCGAGCCCAGGACGCCCTGCCCGAGCCCAGGACGCCTGCTTAACGCCGATCGCCGATCGACGCCGTTGCGCGATGCGGTCGGCGATCAGCTGAGCTGCTCGGCCTCGGCGGCGGCGAGCAGGCCGACCTCGACAAGGTCGCGCGGATGCACCCATGAATCGAGGATCGGGAAGCCGCCGGCCCGGCCGATCGCCTCGCGCAGCGGCAGCGCCCAGCGGTGCTCCAGCAGCGCGATCGCCACGGCCGTGTCGGGCGGGATCTCCTCGAGCACGTCCACCAGGTCGTCCTCGCCGAGCCCGCCCTCCTGCGACCACAGAGCGGCTGCGCCCTCGGCGTCGCCGCCGGCGATCTCGCCGAGGCCGAGCAGCGCCTTCACCACTTCACCGAGCTCCTGGGCTTCGCCTTCTGAGAGGTCGCTGATCTGGCCGGTGGTGACGACGCCGTCGGCGTCCTTGTTCACCACCAGCACGTCGATCACCCGAACGATGTCGGCCTCCCTGAGGTTCTGCAGCTGTTCGAGCACCTCGCCGCGGAAGTCGGGCTGGTCGAAGCCCACGACCATCAACTGCACCGGACCGATCATTGCGTCATCTCCTTGTTGGCGATCTTGTCAGCCGGCCGCGAGAACCTTCTGCTTCTCGCGCTCGAACTCTTCGGACGTGAGCACGCCGGTGTCTCGCAGTTCCGCCAGCTGCTTGAGCTGTTCGGCCACCGTGGCTCCGGCGGGCGCGCTCGGCGCTGGGGCTGCCTGCTGGCCTTCCACGGCGGACAGCCGCTCTTCCTGTGACTGCTCGCGCGCGCCGCGGTTGGCGGTGGCCTTGCCGGCCATGTAGCCCGCACCGCCCACCATCGCGCCGCGAAGTATCGGTCGACGCCTGCGCATCATGGCTTCACCTCCTCACACTTTCCGTTTCCCAGCGCGCGGTGAGCTGGTAGAGGATCACGATGTCGATCGCGATGATCATGATCGACCACAGCGGAAACAGCGTGAAGGTGCCGAACTGCACGAGCAGGTTGAGCGACACGAAGAGGATGCCCAGCCACCGCGCCCAACCCTGCTGGGCGAGCAGCCCGAGGCCGGTGAGCGCGACCAGCGTGCCGAGGATCAGGTGGCCCCAGCCCCAGGCGGAAATGTCCCACACGACCACCCCGTGGCCGCCGACGGTGATCACTTCGTTGTTGATCACCGCCGCCAATCCCCACATCGCATCAAGGAAGCCCTCGATCAGCATGAGGACGCCGGCGAAGATAATCCACCCGTTCGCCCCCACGGGTTCGGATTGGTAACGAGAGCCGGGCGCGCCCGGCTCGGGAATCGTGCTGGCCATAGTGGTCCTCCTGACGAAGTGTTTGCGCCGCCAGCATCGCCGAGTTGCGGGTGAGCGCTCATCACCCCTTCGGGATGACCTGCGGTCACCCGGTCGCGCGCGAGGATCGCCGGTATGGCGAGCACCGCCAAAGCGTCGAACGAGCCTGCCTCCGCGCGCTCCGGCGGGGCCGCGCGCTCCGGCGGGGCCCCGCGCGCCGGCGCCCCCGCCCACGGCGCGTGGGTGCTGGCGGCGCTGATCGCGGTGGCGGCCGTCGCCAACCTCAACCTCGCGGTGGCCAACGTGGCGCTGCCGGACATCGGCAGGGCGTTCGGTGCCGGGCAGACCGAACTCGACCTGGTCGCCGTGGGTTACTCGCTGGGCCTGGCCGCCTCGGTGCTGTACCTCGGCGCTGTCGGCGACCGCTTCGGGCGCAAGCTGATGCTGCTGCTCGGGATGGGGCTGTCGATCCCCGCATCGCTGCTGGCGGCGCTGGCGCCGTCGATCGGCGTGCTGTTCGCGGCACGCGTGGTCGGCGGCCTGTCGGCCGGAATGGCGTTCCCGACGACGCTGGCGCTGATCACCGCGCTGTGGTCGGGGCCGGCGCGCACCCGCGCGATCGCGCTGTGGTCGGGCATCGGCGGCGCGATCTCCTCGCTGGGCCCGCTGATCTCAGGCGCCCTGCTGACTCATTTCCACTGGGGCTCGGTGTTCTTCATCACGCTGCCGTTGGCGCTGGTGGCGCTGTACATGGCGTGGCGGCTGGTGCCGGCGCACGTGAACGAGACCAGCGACGCCGTGGACAACCTCGGCGGGATCCTCTCGGTGCTGCTGGTGGCGGCGCTGGTGCTGTGCATCAACTTCGCGCCCGTTCCCGAACACGGCACGCTGGCGCTGGGACTCGGGCTGATCGCTGTGGCCGCCGCCGCCGGCTTCGTGATCCGCCAGCGCCGCGCGCGCCCGCCGCTGTACGACCTGCACGTAGCCGCGCGGCGGATCTTCTGGGTGGCGGCGTGCGCGGGAATCATCGTGTTCGGCACGCTGATGGGCGCGATGTTCATCGGCCAGCAGTTTTTGCAGAACGTGCTGGGCTATTCGACATTGCAGGCCGGCGTGTCGATCCTCCCCGCGGCGGCATTCATGGTGCTGATCGCGCCGCGCTCGGCCAAACTGGTGGAGTCGCACGGCGCGCGCGTCACGCTGCTGGTCGGCTACGCCTGCTGCCTGGCGGGCTTCCTCGTGATGCTGATCGCCTGGGAAGACCACATCTCCTACTGGCCGGTGGGCATCGCCTATGCGCTGGTGGGCGCCGGCGTGGGCTTCGCCGGCACGCCCGCATCGCGCTCGCTGACGGGCTCGGTGCCGGTCAAGCGCGCCGGCATGGCCTCCGGCACCGCCGATCTGCAGCGCGACCTCGGCGGGGCGATCATGCAGTCGATCCTCGGCGCGATCCTCACGGCCGGGTACGCCGCGGCAGTCGCCGCCAAGATCGCCGCGGCACCCAACAAGGCGGCAACCACCGTCAACGTGGAAGCGGAGCTCGAGAAGTCGTTCTCCAGCGCCACCGACACCGCCCAGCGCTACCCACACTACGCCTCGCAGATCATCGCCGGCGCCAAGGAATCGTTCCTGCAGGGCGCCGACCACGCCTACCTCGCCGGGATCGTCGCGATCATGCTGGGGGCCACACTCGTATTCTTCATGTTCCCCAAGCACACACGTGAGGTGGAGCTGATGGAGGAGTATCACGTGCAAGACACCCACGGCGGGTGAGGCGCCCTCACCCAAGCCGGCGCGATCGTTGAGCGCCATGACCAGCACCGAGCCCACACACACCGACACCGACCGCGAGCCGGCCGCGGCGATCGGGAGGCGCGCCGGCACCGGCCCCCGCGTCCCCCACCTCACCCCGCGGGAGCACGCGGCGCGCGGGAAGGCGGCGCGCGCGGAGGCGCCGCGCACGCGCCACGCCGAGTTCCAGGCGTGGGCGGAGCGGCCCGACCCGATCGCGCTGCTGGAGGAGCAGGCCGAATCCCGGGTGCCGGAGCTGGTGCCGATCCGCTACGGCCGGATGGCGGCCTCACCGTTCGCGTTCTTCCGCGGCGCCGCCTACGTGATGGCCTCCGACCTGGCGGGCACGCCGCGCTCGGGCATCACGGTGCAGACGTGCGGCGACGCGCACCTCTCCAACTTCGGTGGCTTCGCCTCGCCCGAGCGCGATCTGATTTTCGACGTCAACGACTTCGACGAGACGCTGCCGGGACCGTGGGAGTGGGACGTCAAGCGCCTGGCGGCGAGCATCGTGATCGCGGGCCGCGAAAAAGGCTTCACCGCCAAGCAGCGGTGCGAGAACGCGGCGGCGGCGATGCGCCAGTATCGCGAAACGATGCGCAACCTCGCGGGAATGCGCAACCTCGACATCTGGTATGCGCGCCTGGACCGCGCGACGATCGTCGCCCGCTTCGAGACCGATGCGACCGCCGCGCAGATGAAGATCTTCGAAAAGACCTCCGAAAAGGCCAAGCGCAAGGACAACACGCGCGCCTTCTCGCGCCTGGCGGCAACCGGCGACGGCGAACCGCACATCATCAGCGACCCGCCGCTGATCGAGCGGATCGAGGATCTGCTGCCCCAGGCGCAGGCGCAGGAGTTCGAAGAGAACATGCACCAGCTGCTGCGCTCCTACCGGGCCAGCCTGCAGGGCGACCGCCGGCGCCTGCTGGAGCGCTACCGCTACGTGGACCTCGCGCGCAAGGTGGTGGGCGTGGGCAGCGTGGGCACGCGCGCGTGGGTGGTGCTGATGCTCGGCCGCGACAACGACGACCCGTTGTTTTTGCAATGCAAGGAGGCCCAGGCTTCCGTATTGGAGCCGTTTGTGGGCAAAAGCGAGTATTCCCACCACGGCCGCCGCGTGGTGGAGGGCCAGCGGATGATGCAATCGTCCAGCGACATCATGCTGGGCTGGCTGCGTGCCACCGGCATCGACGGCGAGACGCGCGACTTCTACGTGCGCCAGCTGTGGGACTGGAAGAGCTCAGCCGACGTCGAAGCGATGGCGCCGCCGGGGATGTCGCTTTACGGGAGGATGTGCGGAGGCACGCTCGCCCGCGCTCACGCCCGCTCGGGCGACGGCATCGCGATCGCCAGCTACCTCGGCCGCGGCGACACATTCGACCGCGCTATCTGCGCGTTCGCCGAGACCTACGCTGACCAGAACGAGCTCGACCACCGTGCGCTCACACAGGCGATCGCCAGTGGGAGGGTCACGGCCGAGAGCGGCGTGTGAATAAGGTCTGCCCCCGAACCGTTCCGAGGACGTCGAAAGGGGCCAGAACATGAGCACAGCGGCACACACCGGCACACGCACCGCCACCGGCGCATCGAGCTCGAGCGAGGCCCGGCCGGCCGACGTGCTCGTGATCTTCGGCATCACCGGCGACCTCGCCAAGGTGATGACCTTCCACTCGCTCTATCGCCTCGAGGCGCGGGGCCTGCTGCACTGCCCGATCGTCGGCGTGGCCGCCGACGACTGGACGGTGGAGCAGCTGCGCGAACGGGCGCGCAGCTCGATCGAAGCGTGCGGGGAGAAGATCGACGAGCAGGTGTTCGAGCGCTTCGCGCAGCGGCTCTCCTACCTCTCCGGCGACTTCACCGACAGCGCGCTGTACGGGCAGCTGGCCGGCGAGCTGGGCAACCCGCACAGCCCCGTCTTCTATCTGGAGATCCCACCGTCGCTGTTCGGGGCGGTGATCGCGCGGTTGGCGGAGGCCGGCCTCACCAAGAACGCGCGTGTGGTGGTGGAGAAGCCGTTCGGCCACGACCTCGCCTCGGCGCGCGCGCTGGCCGCGGAAATCCTGCAGCACATCGAGGAGGCCCAGCTCTACCGGATCGACCACTTCCTCGGCAAGATGGGCACCGACGAGCTGCTCTACCTGCGCTTCGGCAACACGATGATCGAGCCGGTGTGGAACCGCAACCACATCGCCTGCGTGGAGATCACGATGGCCGAGGACTTCGGCGTGGAGGACCGCGGTCACTTCTACGACCCGGTGGGGGCGCTGCGCGACGTGGTCGTCAACCACCTCATGCAGGTGGTCGCCGTCGCCGCGATGGAGGCGCCGGCGGGCAACGACGCGCGCACACTGAAGGACGCCAAGTACACCGTGTTCCGCGCGATCGAGGACGCCAGCCCGGTCCACTACGTGCGCGGTCAGTACGACGGCTACCGCAAGATCGACGGCGTCGCCGCCGACTCCGCCACCGAGACATACGCGGCGCTGCGCCTCAACATCGACAACTGGCGCTGGTCGGGGGTGCCGTGGTTCATCCGCACCGGCAAGCGCCTGCCAGTCACGCAGACGGAGCTGCGCGTCGTCTTCCGCGAACCGCCGCGCCTGCTGTTCATGGAGCGCGGCCACCGCCGGCCGGAACCCAACCAGTTCGTCGTCAGGCTCGACCCCACCACCGCCACGCGGGTGGTGCTGGATGCCCACCGTGCCGACATGGGCGGCCGGCAGGCGATCACGCTCGACATGGAGTTCGCCCGCGAGGGCGGCGAGGCCCCCACCCCCTACGAGGTGCTGTTGCTGGACGCAATGCGCGGCGACAGCGAGCGCTTCACTCGCCAGGACGGCGTGGAAGAGACGTGGCGGATCATGCAGCCACTGCTCGACGCCCCGCCGCCAGTGCACCCATACGCGCCGGGCAGCTGGGGCCCGGAGGCGGGCGAGCGGCTGGTGGAGGGCTTCGGCAGCTGGCACGGACCGTGGGTGGCGACATGAACGACTCTGTCCCGCAGAGCGCCGCCGCGCCCTCGCCGTTCCCGCCGATCGCCGACTACGCGTTCCTCTCCAACTGCCACACCGGCGCGCTGGTGGCGCCCGACGGGGCGATCGACTGGCTGTGCGTGCCGTGCTTCGACGCGCCGTCGGTGTTCGGCACGCTGCTCGACCGCCAGGCCGGCGCGTTCCGCTTCGGGCCGTTCGGGATCAACGTGCCCACCGCGCGCATCTACGAGCCCGGCACCAACACGCTCGCCACCACCTGGAGCACGCCCACCGGCTGGGCGCTCGTGCGCGACGCGCTGATCCTCGGGCCGCGCCGTGGGGAGGATCACGTCACGCCGCACACGCGCCCGCCCACCGACGAAGACGCCGACCACACGCTCGTGCGGGTCGCCATGTGCCTGGAGGGCGAGGTCGAGATCGAGCTCACCTGCGAACCGGTGTTCGACTACGGCCGCGTCACCGCCGAGTGGTCGCTCACCGAAGACGGCCATCGCGCCGACGCCAGCGGCGAGGGGCTGACGATCCGCCTGCAAAGCGACATGGCGGTCGGCGTCGAGGGCGACTGGGTGCGCGCCCGCCACACGCTGCGCAAAGGCGAGCAGATCTACTGCGCGCTCTCGTGGGCGGAGGACCTCGCGACGCCGATGGACGTCGATCAAGCCAACGCGCGCCTCGCCGCCACGGCCCACTACTGGCGCGCGTGGCTCGACCGCGCGCGGATGCCCGACCACCGTTGGCGCGAGCCGATCCAGCGCTCGGCGCTGGCGATCAAGGGCCTCACCTACATCCCCACCGGGGCCACCGTCGCGGCGCTCACCACCTCGCTGCCGGAGACGCCCGGTGGCGAGCGCAACTGGGACTACCGCTACACCTGGCTGCGCGACTCCACCTTCACGTTGCAGGCGCTGCACTATCTCAACCTCGACTGGGAGGCGGAGGAGTTCATGCAGTTCATCGCCGACCTCGAGTGCAACGGGGACGGAGCGCTGCAGATCATGTACGGGATCGACGGCCGCCGCGACCTCACCGAGACGACGCGCGACTACCTCTCCGGGTATGCGGGCGCCGCGCCGGTGCGGGTCGGCAACGGCGCGTTCGACCAGCGTCAGAACGACGTGTTCGGCGCGGCGCTCGACTCGATCCTGCTGCACACCAACCGCTCCCAGCGCCTGCCGCGGCGGCTGTGGCCGATCGTGCAATCCCAAGCGCAGTGCGCCAGCCAGGTGTGGCGCGAGCCCGACCAGGGCATCTGGGAGGCGCGCGGCGCGCCCCGCCACTACGTCTCCTCGAAGCTGATGTGCTGGGTGGCGATGGATCGCGCCTCGCGGCTGGCGGCGATGCGCGGCGACGCCAAGCTGCAATCGGAGTGGGGCGCGGTCGCGGTGGAGATCCGCGAGGACATCCTTGCCCACGGGCTCACCGACAAAGGCGTACTGCGCCAGCATTACGACACCGACGCGCTCGACGCCTCCACCCTGCTGGCGGCGATCTTCGGCTTCCTGCCGAGCGACGACGAGCGGCTGCGCGCGTCGGTGGTGGCAATCGCCGAGGAGTTGACCGACGACGGCTTCGTGCTGCGCTACCGCACCGACGAGACCGACGACGGCATGTCGGGCAAGGAGGGCTCGTTTTTGATCTGCTCCTTCTGGCTGGTGTCGGCGCTGGCGATCGTCGGCCAACACCAGCGCGCCCGCGACCTGATGGAAAAGCTGCTGCGGGTCGCCTCGCCGCTGGGGCTGTACGCCGAGGAGTACGACACCGCCACCGGCCGCCACCTCGGCAACTTCCCCCAGGCCTTCTCCCATCTGGCGCTGATCGAGGCGGCCTCCCGGATCATCCTCGCCGAGCGGATCGCCGAGCTCACGTGAGAGCCAAAGCCGCCATGGAGATCACGTGAGCAGGCGAAAAGTGGTGATCGTCGGTGGTGGCTTCGGTGGGCTGACGGCCGCGCGCGAGCTGCGCCACGCCGGCGTCGAGGTGACGCTGGTCGACCGCGAGCACCATCACCTGTTCCAGCCCCTGCTCTACCAGGTCGCCTGCGGCGGTCTCGCGGAGGGGGAGATCGCGGTGCCGATCCGCGCGGTGCTGCGGCGCAAGGGCAACGCGCGGGTGCTGATGGCTGAGGCTGTCGGGCTCGACCCCGAGCGCCGTCTGCTGGAGCTCGACGGCGGCGAGCAGCTTCCATACGACAGCCTGATCGTGGCGTGCGGCGCGCGCACCGGCTACTTCGGCCATGACGAGTGGGGCGAGACGACGTGCGGGATGAAGACGCTCGCCGACGCCGTGCAGCTGCGCAGCCGTCTGTACGGAGCGCTGGAGCAGGCCGAGCGCGCCTTTGACGAGCGCGAGCGGCGCGAGCTGCTGACGTTCGTGGTGATCGGCGCCGGCCCCACCGGGGTGGAGGTCGCCGGCGAGATCGCGATCGTCTGCAAAGACGTGCTCGCCCGCGACTACACCCGCATCCAGCCGGGCGACGCCCGCGTGATCCTGCTCGACGCGGGTGCGCGCGTGGTGCCCTCGTTCAGCAAGCGGCTTTCGCGCAAGGCCGCCGAGCAGCTCGCCTCGCTCGGAGTGACCGTGCGGGTCAACGCCGCGGTCACGGCGATCGACGCGCGCGGGGTGACGATCTCGCTGGCGGGCTCCACAACGACCGACCCGCCCACCGAGGAGCGGATCGCCGCGCGCACCGTCGTGTGGGCGGCCGGCGTGCAGCCGGTGCCGTTCGCCGCGGCTGTCGCGCAAGCCACCGGCGCCGATACCGACCGTGCGGGGCACGTGCGAACCGCGCCCGACCTGACGCTGCCCGGCCATCGGGAGATCTCGATGATCGGCGACGCCACCACGCTCGACGGCGACGACGGCAAGCCGCTGCCGGGGCTCGCCACCGTCGCGATCCAGCAGGCGCGCCACGCCGCGCAGGCGATCCGTGCGGGCGCCCCGGGCGCCGGCACGCCGTTTCGCTACTTCGACAAGGGCACGCTCGCGGTGGTGGGACGCGGGCGCGCGGTGTGCGCGATCCGCGGCCTGGAGCTGTGGGGACGCCCCGCGTTCTTCACCTACCTGACGGTGCACATGTACTACCTCGGCGGCGTTCCCGGACAGCGCGTGAAGGTGCTGATCGACTGGGCCACCGCGCGGCTGGGACGCCCGCAGAGCCAGGTGATCGAGAATGCGCTTCCGCGGCTGCCCGAGGCCGCGAGGAGCGTGTGAGACCATGCTCGATGAGTTGAGGTCGTGATGTCGTGACGGAGCCGTTGAGCACAGAGCGTCGCAAGCTTCTGGCGAAGCTCATCGAGCCGTTTCGCGTGATGCCCGGGAGCGAGGTGAAGCTCGCCCGGGACTTCGACCCCGCGTTCAAGGGCGGGCTGAAGCGCAAGCACGACGGGGTCGAGTTGCTGCAGGAGGGGGTGCGGTTGCTCAGCGACTACCAGTCCCGGCTGGCGGCGCAGGACACGTGGGGGGTGCTGGTGGTCCTGCAGGCACTCGACACTGCTGGTAAGGACGGCACGATCCGCCACGTGATGAGCGGCGTCAACCCACAGGGCGTGGTGGTGTACAGCTTCAAGGTCCCCTCCCCGGAGGAGCTCGGCCACGACTTTCTGTGGCGCTACGCCCAGCGCCTGCCGGCCCGCGGCCAGATCGGGATCTTCAACCGCTCGCACTACGAGGAGGTGCTCGTCGTTCGCGTTCACCCCGAGAACCTCGACCGCCAGCGGCTCCCGCCGGCGGCGATGAGCGGCGACGTGTGGCAGCGCCGCTACCGCGAGATCAACGACTGGGAGCGCTATCTCAGCGACAACGGCATTCGCGTCGTCAAGCTGTTCTTGAACCTCTCCAAGGAGGAGCAGCGGGAGCGGCTGCTGCGCCGCATCGACCTGCCCGACCACAACTGGAAGTTCTCCACCGCCGACGTCGCCGAGCGAGCCCACTGGGATGACTACCAGCACGCGATCTCCGAGATGCTGTCGCACACCAGCACCGAGTGGGCGCCATGGTGGGTGATCCCCGCCGACCGCAAGTGGTTTGCGCGGATCGCCGCCGCCAGCGTGTTGGCCAATGCGCTGATCGAGCTCGATCCTCACTATCCGCGGGTCGACAGCGCCCAGCGCGAGACGCTGCTCGCCGTCAAGCGGCAGCTCGAAACGGAGGCGCCCGGGGGCGTCGCCGCCGACCCCAACGAGCGTCGTGAGAGGGAGTCGGGAGGCGTGTGATCGCTCCGCCGCCGCTGCGGCTCCGCGTGATGGCGGTGGTGGCGCTGCTGGCGCCGGTAGCAATGGCGGTGCTGGTCGCGGTGGCGTTGGTGGGCGATCTCGCGATCGCGGCACTGGCAGTGGCGCTCGTCCTCGTGGCAAGCGCAGCGGCCTGGGTCGCCCTCACCACGCACGGCGCCAGACGCACCGCCAGCTGGGCGCTTGCGGCGCTCGCCTGCGCCGGGCTGATCGCGGTGGTGGTGAGCAACTGGCAGGGAGTTTTGGTGCTGCTGGCGCTGTTGCTGGCGCTGGCAATATTCGGGGCAGCGGCCCGCTACGCGCTGGGTCGGACCGCAGAGACGGCAGCGCACACGCTCGGGCAGGCCACCACGCGCGTGGGCGCCGCCAGCTCGGCTGCACTGATCATCAACCTGAAGTCCGGTGGCGGCAAGGCTGAGCGCTTTCATCTAGCGGACGAGGCGCGACGGCGAGACGTCGAGCCGATCGTGCTGCAACCCGGCGACGACCTGCTCGACTTGGCCGAGCGGGCGATCGGGCGCGGAGCGGAGGTGCTCGGCATGGCAGGCGGCGACGGCTCGCAGGCACTCGTCGCGACCGTCGCGTCGCAGCGCGACGTGGCCCACGTGTGCGTTCCGGCGGGAACCCGCAACCACTTCGCGCTCGACCTGGGGCTCGACCGTGAGGACGTGGTCGGTGCACTCGACGCGTTCACCGACGGCATCGAGCGGCGCATCGATCTGGCGCGCGTCAACGACCGCGTGTTCGTCAACAACGCCTCGCTTGGCGTATACGCCAAGGTGGTCCAGTCGGACGCCTACCGCGACGCCAAGCTCGACACCTGGACGCGCATGCTGCCCGACCTGCTCGGCCCGGGTGCCGCGCCGATCGACCTCGAGTTCACCGCCCCCGACGGCAGCAGCTGCCGCGACGCGCCGCTGGTGCTCGTCTCCAACAACCCCTATCAGCTCACGCACCTGGCGGGAGCCGGCACCCGCGCACGGATCGACGCGGGTGTGCTGGGAGTGACGGCGGCACGCGTGCGCACCGGCGCGGACGTGTCGAGGCTCCTCGCGCTGGAGCTGGTGGGGCAGGCCGAGCGCTTCCCCGGCCTGCTGTCGTGGTCGACGCCGGAGCTCGAGGTGCGCTCCGGCGGCCCCGTCGAGGTCGGTCTCGACGGCGAGGCGCTCGTGCTGGCGCCACCGTTGCGCTTCGTTTCGATGCCCGGGGCGCTGCGCGTGCGACTGCCGCCCACGGCCGGCCTCGCTCCCGCCGCGAGCGCGGTGTCGCTCACCGTGGAGAACCTCGGCGCTCTGCTGCGGGTGGCCGCCGGCCGGTGAGACGCTTTCCTGTACGCCCCCGCCGGCGTTCCCCCGCACGTCCCCGCCCGCCGCGCCCGCGCCCGGCCGCGCGCCGCCGCGTGCAGCGCCTCGACGACCTGCTCATGGCGCGCTCGCGCGGCATCCGCTCAGCGCGGCGCGACCGCTCGCTCGTCGCGATCACCGGGGCGGCCAACTACTCGCGACTGTGGCTTTGCATCGCGGGCCTGCTCGCCGCCGGCGGCGGTCCTCGCGGCCGCGGCGCCGCCGGCCGGGGCGTCGTTGCGATCGCGATTGCGGCGAGCGTCGCAAACGGGCCCGCAAAGCTGCTGGTCCGTCGGCGTCGACCGCCAGCGCACGCGGGCGCGCCGCTCATCCGCACGCCGCGCTCGACCTCGTTTCCCTCGGGTCACAGCGCCTCCGCGTTCGCCTTCGCCACCGGCGTCAGCGCCGAGCTGCCCGCGCTGGCGCCTTTGCTCGTGCCGCTCGCCGGCGCCGTCGCCTACTCCCGCGTCCACACCGGCGTCCACTACCCAAGCGACGTGGCAGCCGGCGCCGCGATCGGGATCGGCGCCGGCGTGCTCGCCGGCAGTGTGGCTGGGTGGATGGCTCACGCCTGCGGCGCCGCCGGGCGCAGAGCGGCGGAGGCCGCCGTGCCGCCGACGGAGGTGGAGGGCTCCTCCCCCGACGGCGGCGCCGCCACGCGGGCGCGGAAGACGTAGAACGACCAGCCCTGGTAGACCAGCACAACCGGGAGGAGCACCACGGTGACGATCGACATCACCACCAGCGCATAGTGACCGGAGGCGGCGTTGGCGACGGTGAGACTGTAGGCGGGGTTGATGGTGGAGATCATCACGTGCGGGTAGAGGGCGACGAACAGCGAGCCGACGCTGGCGGCGATCGTGACGGCGGAGGCGGCGAAGGCCCAGCCGTCGCGGTCGCTGACGGCGAGGCGGGCGGCGAAGATCACGGCGATGATCGCCAGCACTTCGAGCGGGCCGGGGACCTGGGCGGGGCCGGCGATGTTGCGCGTCCAGATCGCGAAGCCCACCACCAGCGCGATCGCCACCCAGCCGAGCGGGCGCGCGGCGGCGGCGGCGCGGTCGCGTACGGGGCCGGTGGTGCGCAGCTTCAGGAAGGTGGCGCCGTGCAGCAAGCACAGGCCCAGCAGCGTCACGCCGGTCCACAGGCCGTAGGGCGTGAGCAGGTCGAAGAAGTCGCCGGTGAAGTTGTGCTGCGCATCGATCGGCAGTCCGTGCAGCAGGTCGCCGAGGCCGACGCCGAGCAGCAGCGGGACGAGGATGCCGCCGAGCGTCATGCACCACGTCCACACCGCCCGCCAGCGGGGATCGTCGCTCTTGCCGCGGAACTCGAATGCCACCCCGCGCGCCATCAGCGCCACCAGCACCAACAGCAGCGCGAGGTAGAGCGCGGAGAACATCGTCGCGTACCACGCGGGGAAGGCGGCGAAGGTGCCGGCGCCGGCGACCACCAACCACACCTCGTTGCCGTCCCACCACGGCCCGATCGTGTTGATCGCCACCCGCCGCTCGGTGTCGGTGCGGCCGAGCAGCGCGTGTAGGGCACCCACGCCGAAGTCGAAGCCCTCCAGCACGAAGAACCCCACCCAGAGGATCGCGAGGACGATGAACCACAGCGTGTGCAGTTGCATCGACCCTCACCTCTCCCGTGGGGGGTTGTACGTGTACTTTTCAGACACCAACCAATTCATTTTGTGAAGTGGTTGGCGCGCATAGCGAAGACATCGAACACCTCAGTAAGTCAGCGCCGGCATCGAGGTTGGCTCGGGCGACACGGCCGGCGCGGGCGAACCGCCTGAAGCTCCGCCCTCGCCGCCGGCCGGCTCCGCCGGGGGAAGTCCTTTGCGCGCGCAGCGCAACATCAGCGTCGCCTCGACCGCGCCGAGGGCGATGTAGACGAGCACGAACGCGCCGAGGCTGATCCAGATGTCGGTGGCGCTCACCGACGGGGAGTTGGCGTTGGCGGTCTTCATCAACCCCTGCACGATCCACGGCTGGCGGCCGCTCTCGGTGAGCAGCCACCCGGCGGTGTTCATCAGGAAGGGTGTGAGCACCGCCCAGATCGACAATCGCAGAAACCACTTGGAGCGGTCGAAGCGGCCGCGGTGCAGCAGCCACCCGCCCCACAGCGCCAGCAGCAGGATGAGCGCGGCGAGGTAAGCCATGATCCGCATCGACCAGTATTGGATGAACACGTCCGGCACGTAGTTGCCGGGCCCATATTTCTGTTCGTATTCGCGCTGCAGCTGGTTGAGGCCGGTCACGCCGCCGCTGAAGGAGTTGGTGGCGAGGATCGACAGCAGGTTGGGGATTTCGATGATCTGCGAGGGCGTCTTGTCGTTATTGCCGCCGCCGATCTGAAACAGCGAGAACGAGCACGGTTTGCAGTTTCCCCACTGCGCCTCGGCGGCGGCGATCTTCATCGGCTGGTATTTGTCCTCCACCACCCCCAGCTCGCTGCCGACGAACATGGTGAGCACGATCGAGGGCAGCAACACCGCGACCGACAGCTGCGCCGCTTTGTGGAAGGCGACGGACTCGCGCTGTTTACGCAGATGCCAGGCCGCCACCGCCAGCATCACGAGCGCGCCGGTGATGAACGAGGCGAGGATCACGTGCACGTAGCCCCACAGGAACGTGGGGTTGGTGAACAGCGCGCCGATGTTGGACAGCTGCGGTTCGTGGTGGCTGTTCAGCGTGTACCCCACTGGGTGCTGCATCCACGAGTTGGCGACCATGATGAACATCGCCGACAGCATCGCCCCACCCGCCACCAGCCAGATGCATGCCAGATGTATGCGCTTGGGCAGCCGCCCCCAGCCGAACAGCCACAGTCCGAGGAAGGTGGACTCCAGGAAGAACGCCGCCAGCCCCTCCATCGCCAGCGGCCCGCCGAACACGTCGCCGACGTAACGCGAGTAGGTGGACCAGTTCATCCCGAACTCGAACTCCTGCACCAGGCCGGTGACCACCCCCACGGCGACGTTGATCAACAGCAGCGTGCCGAAGAAACGCGTCAGCCTCCGGTAGTCCTCCTCGCCGGAGCGGTGCCAGGCGCTCTGCAGGATCGCCACCAGCAACGACAGCCCGATCGTGACGGGCACGAACAGGAAGTGGTAGATGCTCGTCGTGGCAAACTGCCAGCGCGCGAGGTCGTTGGTCACGCGCTCGGCACACCCGCTTGGGCTTCGGCCTCGATCAGTTCCTGCTCGAAGCGCCCGGCGTCGGCGCCCGCGAGTTCCTTCTCCATCATCTTTTCCGCGCGGGAGAGCAGTTTTTCGGCCTGCTCCAGCACGCGCGAGCGGCCGACCACGACGAGTGCCGCCTGGCCGTCGTCGAGCGCTTCGCCCAGCTCCTTCATGTCCGAGCGCGACATCCCGTGCCACAGGTGGCCGATCAGGCCGCCGGCGCCGGCGCCGACCACACCCGCGCCGATGATCGAGGGTGGGAACAGGATGCCGACCACCGCGCCCACCGCCGCGCCGGTCCAGGCGCCGTGCTGGGTGGGCTTCTCGTGCTTGTGCACGTGCACCTTGCCCTCGTCGTCCTTATAGATGTCGGCGGCGTCGTAGGTGCCCACCAGTCCCTCGGCGTGGGCGGTGCGCAGGGCCTCGTAGTCGGCGTGCGCCGCCTCCTGGTTGGGGTAGACGCCGACGAACACAAACAGGGGCTGGTCAGCCATTGGGCTACCTCCTGAGAATCGGGGAGCGGGTCTTCAATGGTCGGGGTGGCGAGGGTGAGCGCTCATCACCCCCCGAGAACGATCCGGCGAGCAGCGGGTGCGGGCGAGCAGTCCCTCCCCCTCTCCCTCCTCCTCCGTTTTTCACCCGGCCGGAGTGATGGTCGCTCACCCGCCGCGCGCGTAGCGTGTGAGCGTGCGCTCTCCCCGCCCCTACGTGGCCGTGCTGGCCGTGCTGGTGCCGATCGCGCTGGTGAGCGGCTGTGGCGAATCCGAACAGGCCAAGGCCGAAAAGACGGTGTGCGAAGGCAAGAAGGAAGTCAACGACGGCGTCGACAGCCTCAAAAGCGTGACGCTCGCCACCGCCAGCGCCAGCACCGTGCAGAACGACATCAAGTCGATCGAAGCGGGGCTCCAAAAGGTCAAAAGCGCCCAAAGCAAGCTGAGCGGCAAGCGCAAGGAAGAAGTCGAAAAGGCCAACGCCCAACTGTCCTCCGAACTGACCACGATCGAGCACGAACTCGCCACGCTCTCGCTGCCACAGGCGCTCACGAAGCTGCTGACCGCGGCCGAAAAGCTGGCCGCCAGCTACAAGCAGACATTCGCCCCGATCGCATGCTGAGCGCTACGCCGGGTCGGCGTCGCCGGGCGCGCGGCCCCTCCAGCGCCAGCAGCCGCGCGCGCCGGTCGCCGGGCGGACGCTCGACGGGGCCGAGGTCGCGACGCCCGCTCACCCCAGCACCAGCCGATGCGCCTGGTTGCCGTGCTCATCGACGTATTCGACCGCGACCTGCGGCCCGTCGAAGTCGAGCACGACGAAGCCGAAGCGCAACCACTGGTTGCCCTCGGCCGGCTCCGCCCCTGCGTAGGCCCAGCTGAGCGGCGCATACCCTTCGACGTCGCGCTTGCCTTCGGGCAGCGGCGGATCGGGCAGCATCTGCGGCACGCCGCCGTTGCCCACGCACGAGCCGAACCGCAGCCACGGCACCGGGCGCCCCGGCGCTTCCGGTCCGCCGCCGTACACCGTGCAGCGGTGCTCATGTCCCCAAAACCACGCGTCCAGCGGCTTGGCCGCATCGAACAGCGGCGCCACCTTCTTGGTCATCTTCTGCGTCACCGCTTCGTAGGCGCTGAACGGCTGATGGTGGGTGAGCAGCATCGTGCGGCGCCCGGCGCCGAGCTTGTCCCCCACCCACTGCGCCTGCGAGCCGGCCAGGTCGTGGTCGTCGTAGGCGCTGTCCAACCCCAGCACCTGCCAGTGTTCGTTCTCCAGGCTGAAGTGACTGGAGGGCGTCGGCGCTGAGTGGCCCGCCAGCCAGTGGCCGCGAAAGCGGGGGTCCTGCAGCAGATAGCCGAAGTAGCCGTGCCCGCCGGAGTACATGTCGTGGTTGCCGTTGAGCGACCAGCAAAGCACGTCGCGCTCCTCGCGCGCCACCGGCCAGTGGGGCAGGTAGCGCGTTTCGTACTCCTCGCGCCACCCCGAGTAGTAGGTGTCGCCCAGGTGGATCACGTGCTGCGCGCGCCCCCGCCCCTGATCGAGCCGCGCGCCGATCTGCGCGGCGACCGCCTGCGCGCCCGCCAACCCGGTGGCCCAGTCGCCGACGAGGATCACGCGCGCGTCCGCCGCCAGCGCCACCGGGCCGGCGGGCGTGTTGGGGAAGGCGGGACGGCCGTCGAGCTGAGCGAGCTGTTCGGCCAGCTTCGTCTCCATCCACAGTGGGTCGCAGGGACCGAACTTGCGGAAGATCTCGACGTCGCCGAGGACCGCCTGCCACAGCCGGTCGGGTCCCTCGGGGAGCGCTTTCAACAGGTCGTCGAAGCGCGTCTCGATGCAGGTGGTGAGCACCGACTGCAGGTTGCTGTTGACGGCGGTGCTCGGCATGAACGGAGTCTGCGCGGGGGCTCCCGGGCCCTGCGCCGCGGCCCCTGGCGCCTGCCCCGCGGCCCCCGGCGCCGGCGTGGCAGCCCCCGGCGCCTGCCCCGCGGCCCCCGCTCCCGCCTGCGCCAGCTCCGCACGGGCCTTCGCGTAGGCGTCGGCCGACAGTTGATTTCCGCCCGGCCGCGCCGCCCCCGCCCGTTCGATCGCGTCGAGCTGGTGCAGTAGGAAGTCGGGGTCCATCACCTCGCGGATGATCCGGCCCGCAGGCTGTTCGGCGGCGGGCGGCGGCTCCCGTCGCAGCCGCTCCAGCAGCTCGTGAAAACGCTCCTCCAGCTCGTGGAACATCCAGCGCCCCTTCCTGGTCTGTTTGGAAAAAATCAAGTATTGCGACAGGGCAGGCTAACAGCCAGCTTTCCACTTGTCGGGCAAGTTCGCTCCAGATGGTGTAGGGTCGCGCCACCGTGGATGCAAGCTACGACGCGATCGTGATCGGATCGGGCTTCGGCGGTGGCGTGGCCGCCTGCCGCCTGTCGGAAGCCGGCCTGCGCGTGGCGGTGCTGGAGCGCGGGCGGCGCTTCGCGCCGGCCAGCTTCCCGAAGACCCCCGCGCAGGCGCCGGCAGCGCTGTGGCACCCGGTGCTCAACCCGCACGGACTGTTCGATCTGCGGCTGATGCGCGACCTCTCGGTGCTCACCGCCGCCGGCGTGGGGGGCGGGTCGCTGGTGTACGCCAACGTGCAGCTGCGAGCGCCGGCGGAGGTGTTTGCGCAGGGCTGGCCGCGGGCGATCGGCCGGGCGGCACTCGACCCCTACTACGACCGCACCGAAGCGGCGCTGCTGCCGATGCAGACACCGCCGGGACTGGCGAAGATGCGTGCGTTCGCCGCCGCCGGCGAGCGGGTGGGCAAGGAGGCGCGACGTTTGCCGCTGGCGGTCAACTTCGAAGGCGATCGCGTACACCCGTTTAGCGGCGTGCCGCAGCGGTGCTGCGAGAACCTCGGCCGTTGCGACAGCGGCTGCCCGATTCACGCCAAGAACACGATCGACATCACCTATCTGGCGCGCGCCGAGCAGCTGGGCGCCGAGGTCCGGCCGTTTCACCAGGCACTGCGGCTCACCCCGCCGGCAGCGGCGGGTGGGGCGTGGGAGATCGGCTTTCGCGACCTGAAGCGCCGCCGCACCGGCACGGTGAGCGCGCCGCTCGCGATTTGCGCCGCCGGCTGTTTGGGCTCCAGCCGCCTGCTGTTGAAGAACCGCGCCCGCCTGCCCCATCTCTCGAGCGCGCTGGGCAGTCACTTCTCCGGCAACGGCGACGCGCTGGGCGCCGCGTTCGACCCGCTCGTCAAGGTGGTGGGCGATCCGCGCACCGACTATGGGCCGTCGATGACCAGCGTGCTGGACTACACCGCCGAGCACGGCTTCCTGCTGGCCGACGGCGGGCTGCCCTCGAACTTCGGCGGCCTGCTGGAGCTGGTGCGCGCGGTGGACCGGATCCACGGCTGGCGCACGCTGCTGTTGCGTGCGCGGCGCTGGGCAACGCGGCTGGGGTGGAGCGACCAGCAGATCACCCACCGCCATCTGCGCTCCTCGCCGCCGTCGCGCCCGATCGACGACTCGCTGGTGTTTTTGATGATCGGCCGCGACGCCGCCGACGGGCAGATGCGGCTGACGCCGCTGCTGCGCCGCTTCGACATCCGCTGGAGCACCAAGGGCAGCGAACCGCTGTTTGCGGCGATGCGCGAGGTGGTGCACGAGCTTGCGCTCGCGGTGGGCGGCGAGCCGTTCTTCGCGCTCGACACGTGGCCGCTGAGCGGCTACATCACCGTGCACCCGCTGGGCGGCTGCCCAATGGCCGACGACCCCGCCCGGGGCGTGGTGGACGACGGTGGGAAGGTGCACGGCTACGACGGCCTGTATGTGCTGGACGGCTCGATCGTGCCGACAGCGCTGGGCGTCAACCCCTCGAAGACGATCGCCGCGCTGGCCGAGCGGGGCGTGGAGCGTTTGCTGGCGGAGCGGGGAGCCTGAGCGGTGGGTTGGCCGGCGCAGCGGGGAGCCTGAGCAGTGGGACTGCGTGAGCGTGTCACTTTGCGCCGCCGCTGGCGCAACGACACCGGCAACGAGGGGATCGACCCGCTGCGTCAGGTGACCCCCACGACGCTGGAGGAGCTGTGCGCGCTCGTGCACGAAGCCGAACGCCAGCACGTGACCGTGCGCGCCGTGGGCTCGGGGCACTCGTGGTCGGATGTGGCGCTCACCGACGGCATCCTCGTGCATCCCACCGGGCTCACCGGGGCGCTGCCGCTGGAGAGCGAGCTGTTGCGCGCCGACGCGCTCGGCGCGGCTCCGGTCAGCGACGTGGCCACCCCCGCGAGCGACCCCGGTGACGCGGCCACCTCGGCGAGCGATCCCGGTGACGCGATCGACGCAGGCGCAACCGCGCTGGTGAGGGTGCTGTCGGGCACCACGATCGCCCAGCTCAACAGCCACCTGCGCAGCGCGGGGCTGGCGCTGCCCAACATGGGCGGCTTCGACGGGCAAACCATCGCCGGGGTGATCGCCACCTCCACGCACGGCTCCGGCATCGGCTTCGGACCGCTGTCGGAGCTGGTGCGCTCGCTGGACATCGTGGGCGCCGGCGGCAGGGTGTACCGGGTGGAGCCGAGCGACGGCCCCACCGACCCGGACGCCTACCACGCGCGCCACCCCGAGCGCGAGCTGCGCCAGGACGACCGCTGGTATGACGCGGCGGTGGTGGGCATGGGCTGCATGGGGCTGATCCACTCGGCGATGCTCGCCGTGCGGCCGCTGTTCTATTTGCGCGAGCAGCGCACGCTGAGCACCTGGGCGCGGGTGCGCGAGGAACTGGAAAGCGGCGTGGCGCCGGGGCGCAGCGACCACTACGAGCTGCTGTTCAGCCCCTACCCCAACGACCGCGACGAGATCGAATTCCTCATCACCACGCGCGACCCGATCCCCGTCTCCAAATACCGCCACGACCACCGCCGCAGTCGCAGCCTGCTGATGGAACTGGCCGCGCGCTTTCCGCTGACGCCGTGGGCGATCAACCTGGCGGTCGGCCTGCGCCCCTCGATCTCGCCGTGGCTGCTCAAACAGTCGTTGAAGGCGTTGGTGAACGACGACTACGTGAACATCAGCTACCGCGTGTTCAACATCGGCGCCGCCAACTACCTGCCGGCCTACTCGTGCGAGATCGGCGTGCCGATCGACGAGCGCAATTTGCACCTGGCGGCGGTGGAGCGGATCGTCGAGGTGGCCGCCCTACGCCGACGTTTGGGTGACGTGTACCACAGCGGACCGATCTCGCTGCGGTTCGTGAAGGCCACCGACGCGTGCATGTCGATGATGCAGGGCCGCGACACGATGATGATCGAGCTGATCATGGCCACCCACACGGTCGGCGGGATGGAGTTGCAGGCGGCGCACGAGAACGCGCTGTACGCGCTGGAGGGGCGCCCCCATTGGGGCCAGGTGAACACGCTCACCGGCAGCCACGGGTTGGTGGAGGCGATGTACCCGCGCTACGCGGAATGGCAGGATATCCACGCCCAGCTCAACTCCAGCGGCGTGTTCGACAGCCCCTTCAGCAAGCGCGTGGGGATCTCGCGGGCACGGTGGGACAAGCACTAGCGGACGGCCGAAGCACCAGCGGGCCACCCTCGAAGGTTCAGGCGAAAATACACAGAAAAGGCAAAGTTCATCTAAGGCGCGTGTAGCGGTCGGCGGTCTGCTCACTCGAGGAGGCCGCCGACCTCGCCGCTCCGCCCCACTTCCCCCGCTCCTGCGCGATCTGGCGGCGCAGGGCGAGCACGCCGAGCACCACCAGCACCAGCTCGATCAGCAGCGGCAACGCCTGGCCGGGGGTGCGGTCGGGGCCGAGCGTGGCGATCAGCAGCACGATCGCCGCCGCGCCGGCGGCAAACCAGGCGGGGTGACGCTCCAGCGGGTCGGCGATCCACTGGCGCAGTTGCACCGCCCAGCGCATCGGGCCGGCCAGCCACCCGGCGAAGATCACGATCACGCCGGTGATCAGCAGCCACAGCGCGCGGCTGCGCCAGCCGGCGGTGGCGATGTCGAGCACTTCGCGCGCGGCCGGCCGCACGCCTTCGTTTTTGACGAGGTTGTTCACCACATAGGAGTCGATCCAGCGGCGCAGCACCAGCGCCAGCAGCGCGCCGGCGATGACCCCGACACCGATCTCCAGCAGCACGCGGCGGCGGTAGCCGGCGGCGAGCGCCAGAGCGCCCACGTACATCAAGATCACCAGCAGCGGCAGGATGAACGAGAGGCCTTTCATCACTTTCACGCCGTCCTGCGCCAGCTTCAGCTGGTTGGAGCGCAGCAGCTCGAGTTTGCGCCTGTCGGACGGCAGTTTGGAGCCGATGTCGCTGCCCACCCCCAGCCGCGAGCCGATTCGGTCGAGCAGCACTTCGAGGTTGATGCTCACCACCCCGCCCTGGGTCGACAGCGCCGCGGTGCCGCCGTTGAGGACCTTGATCACCTGTTCGTGGGTCACGTGGTTGGCGCGGCCCCACAATTCCTGCACGGCGGGGATTTCGAGCGCCTTTTCGATCGCTTTGGGCACCACCTGCGAGGCGGCGGTCGACAGCACCGGCGCCAGCGCCTGAAATTCCTTGGGCAACTTTTCGCTCGCCAGACCCTGGACGTTGGCAGCGGCCAGTACGCGTTCGGAGAGGTCGCCCGCGACCACTTCGCGCACCTTTTCGTTCTGCAACAGCCTTACGCTGGTTTGCGTCCACCCTTCGGTGTCGATGATCTGCGCCCTGATCCAGGTCGCCATGATCGCGAAGATCAAGAGGATGCTTGCCAGCACCACCAGCCCGCGCGCGCGCCAGGCGCCGGGGGGGTGTCGTGGTGCCTCGGGTGTCGCCTGGCGCGGTGGCGTCTGGCCCAGGGCCGCCTCGTCCGGCGCTACCGCGGTTGCCGCTTCGCCCGGTGCCGCCCCCGGTGCCGCCTCGTCCGCCATCCCCGCAGCCTTACCGCCCGCGAGGTGATCCGGCCTCGCCCGCGGAGGATGGTGTCAGACCGGCTTCGGGCGCGGTTCGGGCACAGCCGCCTTGTCGTCGGTCGCGGTGGTCAGCGCCTCGCCCGGCAGCGAGCGGGCGAACCACAAACCGACGAGTGCGAACGCGCAGGCCACGAGCAGCGAGCGCTTGAGCGCTTCGATCTGCGCGTCGTTGTAGAAGCCGACCAGCTTCGTGGCCTGCTCGGGCGCCAGCCCGGCCTGCTCGACCTCGGCCTTGAACTGTGCTTGGGAAACCATCGGCAGACCCTCCTCGGTGCCGTGCACCACCTGCTGCTGCACCTGCGAGGGGATCGCCGGGTCGGCGAGCACGCGCTCATGAAAGCCCGTGGTCAAACCGGTGAGCAGCACGGCGCCGATCAGCGCCGTGCCGAGCGACTGGCCGAGGTTCTGCGCGGCCCCCTGCACACCGCCGGCCTCACTGGAGCGCGATTCTCCGACGGATGACATCACGACGTTGCCGAGCTGGGAGAACGCCAGGCCGATCCCGACGCCGAAGCCAGCCAGCGAGAACGCGAACGCGACGGAGGAGAGCGACGGGGTGATGCTCGCCATCAGGCAGGCGATCGAGACGAACAGGAAGCCGAGCCCGATCTGCACGACTTTGCGCGGTGAGGTGCGGGTCGCCAGGCGCGGTCCGAGCACCGCGGCGAGCATCATCGTCACCGAGATCGGCAGGATCTTCACCCCGGTTTCCAGCGCGTTGTAGCCGAGCACCAGCTGCAGGTAGAGCGGCAGCACGAAGAAGGTGCCGGCGAGGATCAGGTACTGCGAGACGAGCGTCGAGAGGCCGGCGCGCAGCTGCGGGATGTGCAGCAGGTCTGGCGCCAGCAGCGGCGTGCGCCCAGCGGCCGCCACGTGCTGCTCCCAGCGGGCGAAGCCGCCGAGGATCACGAAGCCGGCGAGGATCAGGAAGGGGACGACCGAGAAGCCGAACGGGGTGATCCGCGTACCGGCGATCGTGAGCGCCCCGATCGGTTTGAACAGACCCCACGTGCTGATCTTGAGGATCGCGAACACGGTGAGGCCAAGCCCGAGCGCCGACAGCGCGGCCCCGACGACGTCGAGCTTGACCCGCTCGCCGGTCGGCCGGTCACCGATCCGGTGCACCAACGTAAGCAGCACGAGCACGATCACGGTCTCTGCGGCGAACACCACCCGCCAGCTGAACTCGGTGGTGATGAAGCCGCCGATCAGCGGCCCGGCGGCCGCGCCGGCGCCGGCGATCCCACCGAGCAGCCCGTACGCGAGCGCCCGTTCGCGGCCGCTGTAGTTGGCCGCGGTGAGCGAGGCGATCGCGGGGATCACCAGCACCGCACCGAGCCCCTCGATCCCCGACCAGCCGATCAGCAGGACTCCGAGGTTGGGGCTGAGCGCGGTCGTCAGCGACCCCACCCCGTAGATCGCGAGGCCGATCGAGAAGGCCCGCCGGCGCCCCCAGATGTCCCCGAGCTTCGCGCCGGTCAGCATGAACGCGGCCATCACCAGCGTGTAGGCGGTGATCGCCAGCTGCACCCCCGTCACCGTTGTGTGCAGATCGGCCACGACCTGGGAGATCGAGACGTTCATGACGGTGCTGTCGAGCACCATCACGAACTGCGCCGTGCCGAGGATGATGATCGTAGTGCGGCTGCGCATGTTGTGTTCCCCCTCCTCGCCTCGCCCCCGCCAACCCGACCGGCCAGTATCGCGGATGAAGCCAGTCAACCGCGCGCAGCGGGGCGCGTCGTCGGCGAAAGCCGCGCGGCGTACCGTGCTTTCCCGCCGAGCGGCCGATGCTCACGCCGGCCGGCGATCGTCAGGCGTCGCTCAGTGGCAGAGCTTGTTCCAATCGCGGCGGCACCTCGGCCAGCCGATCTCCGCCGCGCCTTACGCCTGTAGGACGACGCGTATCAGGGGCAAGCTGGTCGGGTGGCTGCTGCCGCCCAGGGGCTCTGAGGTGACCAGCACTTCTCTGACTCCGTGCAGGTTGTCCGGGACGGCGACCGAGCCGCTTCCGCGGTTGGTGACGCTGAAGAGCGCGTTGGTCGGCTGGGGCGAGGCGCCGCCGCGATTGAGCCATACCTCGTAGATCTTGCCGAGCGCTGGTTGGGGCATGTCGGAGACCACGAGGTTCGAGCGATTGTCGATCTGGTACAGAGATGCGTGTGCGCCCTTGATGCTCGCGGCGATCTGGGCCGAGATCACACGCATATGCGGTGACGAGCCGGAGTCGACCACGATCGCGGCGGCCGCTGCGCAGGCCGCGATCGCTCCCGCGACGACCAGCGTCAGCGGGCGTGATCGCCAGCGGCTTGCGCGCCTTGGTAGACGGTCGGCCTGCGGGCCGGCGGCATTCAGCAGCTCTGCCTCTGAGCGGACTGTCGCGAGTATCCGCTGGCGCAGAGCCCTCGAGGCGGACACGGATGGGACGGTCGCGGGCAGCGTGTCGACGACGAGCTGCAGCTCGTCGACCTCCGCTTGGCAGATTGCGCATGTGGCGAGGTGCTCGCGGTAGGACTCGGGTGTCTCGAGCGCCCCGAGGACATAGGGGGCGGCATCCACGCACCGCGCACAATCGAAGTCTGGCTCACGCAAGCTCATGTACCGACCTCCCAGTCGCGAAGGCAACTTTCATCTTCTCAAGACCCAAGCGCATGCGTCCCTTGACCGTTCCGAGCGGCGTGTCGAGCATCGAGGCTATCTGGGTCTGCGTGAAACCACCAAAATATGCTAGTTCGATGACTCGTCTTTGCTCGCCGGGCAACTCGTCGAGCACCCCGCGAACCTCTTGCGATGCGACATTGGCGATCGCCTGAGCGTCGGTGCTCTCGGGCGCCTGCAGATGCTCCTCGATGTTCTCCTCGCCGGCCCGTCGGCGCTCGTGGACGCCCACTCGGCGCAGCGCGTCGACGGCGCGGTTGTGCGTGACTCCGAGCGCCCACGTGCGCACGCTGCCGCGTGCACGGTCATAGCCGGCGCCGTTGCGCCACAGCGCCAAGAACGACTCCTGCGCCACGTCGTCCGCGAGCGGACGTGTTCCGCACATGCGGTAGGCCAGCGAGAACACCGCGTCGGCGTGGCGCTCCAGAATGACCTCGAACGCGTCGGCGTCGTTGCGGGCAGCAAGCTCCATCAGCTCCTCATCGGCGAGCCTGCGTAGACGATCACGGGACATCGACTCACTCTACGCACGCGGGAGTCACCGCGGATCATCGATCGCGTGCGCGCTGATCGTGATCGGTCCACGCGAAGCTGCCAGTGAGCCATTTGCCGGTCTTTGATCCGCTGCCGTGCCGGGATGCGTATAGGGGTCAATGGCGCGACTCCGATACCTCCGGGCGCCCCGCAATGTGGCAAACGACAAGGAGAGAAGCAATGAGCTACCAGATCAATCTTGACGAGGTCGATGTTGACGGCGCGATCAGCGAGGCCGCCGAGCAGGTCTCCGGCGACACGCGCCTCAGCTTCCTGAAGAAGACAGGTGTCGGCGCAGTGGGCGTGATGAGCGGCGGCGCTGTCCTCTCGGCGCTCGCACCGGATGCGCTCGCGGCAGGCCAGTATGGACGTCCCCCGGCCAGCTTCGGCAAGGGTGATGTTGGGATCCTCAACTACGCGCTCACGCTCGAGTACCTGGAGGCGGCGTTCTACAACGGCGCCTCCGCGGCCAACCTGCCACTCAACTCCCAGGCAGCGGCGTTCCTGAAGATCGCCACCCGCGATGAGAACGCTCACGTCAAGTTCCTCAAGGAACACCTCGGGTCCAAGGCTGCCAAGGAACCGACGTTCAACTTCAAAGGCGCCAACACAAACGCAGAAATGTTCATGAAAACCTCGCAAGTGCTCGAGAACACCGGGGTTCACGCCTACTCCGGCCAAGCGCTGAACATCAAGAGCGCCGCATACGTGAAGGCCGCGCTGTCGATCCTCACGATCGAGGCCAGGCACGCGAGCGTGATCGGCCTACTGAACGAAGGCGCTGCTCCGTCCGGCACGGAAATGACCCCGAACGGCCCGTTTGACACACCCTTGACAGCCGCCAAGGTACTCGCGGCCGTCAAGGAAACAGGGTTCATCGCCAGCTGAGGGTGAGGCGCGCTCACGCCACCGGACGGCCCTCACGCCGTCTGGTGGAGCGAGCGGTCTCGCGCTCGGTTCCAACCAGGTGGCGCAACTACGGTCCATCCAAAAAGGGATGGACCAAATCCAGGAGGTAATCACACCATGGGACTCGACAACCCAATCCACATCGCGTTTCTGCTGATCCTGCTGCTGCTCGTCTTTGGAGCCAAGCGGCTGCCGGAGATGGGCCGCTCGCTGGGAGATGGCATGCGCGGCTTCAAGGATGCGCTCAGCGGCGAGAGCGCCCAGACCGCTTCACAGCCCACGCCCCAGCCGGTGTTGGCCGGCCAAGCGCAGCAGCCGACCCCGATAACAGCACCCACCCCGGCCGTGGCCCCCATGGCCGAGCCCAGGCCGCCGGCCGCTGCCTAAAAATAGAGCACGAGCACTGGAGGGATCATGGCAGTCGCTGTTGGCAGCATCGGGCATGAAGACCGGCTCAGCGTGGTCGACCATCTGGAGGAGCTGCGCGGCCGGCTGATCGTCTGTCTTGCCGTGATCGCGGTCGCGTTCGGCCTTTGCTTCTGGCAGAACCACGCGCTGCTGAACATCATCAACAAGCCGCTCGCTCACGAGACCCAGAAACAGGTCAAGGCGGGCAACGGCCCGCTCGGCTCCACCTACACCGTTCAGCGGAGCGCCCGCACCGTGGCTGCACAGCTGCAGGTCGTTGTGCGGGCGCTTGAGCGTCCTGGCAGCGGCGCCTCGGCGGCGACAAAGGCCTCGCTCGCCGGCGTGGAGCCCGCATTGAAAGGCGCGATCGAGCATCTGTCGGGCGCTCCGCAGGGCAACAAGCCTGTCACCCTCGGGATCGGCGAGCCGTTCACGACGACTGTCGGGATCGCGTTCATCTTCGCCATGATCCTCTCCCTCCCGGTGGTGCTGTATGAGCTCTACGGTTTCCTGCTGCCGGCGTTCAGTCCAGAGCAGCGGCGCATCGCGACGCCGCTGATGCTCGCGATCCCGTTCCTGTTCATCACCGGAGTCATGTTCGGCTACTTCGTCGTGCTGCCCGCCGCCGTGCGCTTCTTCCAGAACTTCAACAGCGGCGAGTTCAACGTGCTCGTGCAGGCCAGCCAGTACTACCACTTCGCCGCTGTGATCCTGCTCGCGATGGGACTCGTATTCCAGGTTCCCGTCGGCGTCATTGCGGCCACTCGCGCGGGGATAGTAACGACCAGGCAACTGCGCCACAACCGCCGCTACGCGATCCTCGCCTGCGGAGCGCTCGCCGCCTTCCTACCCGGCGACGCGATCACGCTCATCCTCGAGACCGTACCGCTGTATCTCCTGTTCGAGTTGAGCCTGCTGCTCGCCAGGATCATCGAGCACCGGGAGGGAGCGCGCGTCATCCACCCGAGTTCTACCCCGTGAGCTCGAGCCACGCTCGAAGGCTCATGGCGCGAACTCCCGCCCAAACAGGTGACGCGCCGCCACCAGCTTGGCGACCTGTGCCGTGCCGTCTCCAATCTCCAGTCCAATCACATCGCGCAGCCGCTGGGCCTGCGGCAACTCCTCGCTGTAGGCGGCGTGCCCGAAGGCGAGCAGCGCCTGGTGGCAGACCTCGGCCGCCAGCCGCGGACCCCACCACTTCACCATGTTGGCCTCCAGCGCGTGCGGCAGCCCCTGGTCCTTGCGCCACAGCGCTTCGTAGGAGAGCAGCCGCGCGCCGCGCAGCTGGGCCGCGAGCTCGACCAGCGGGAAGGCCACGGCCTGCTGGCGCGAGATCGGCTGGCCGAAGGCGCGGCGTTCACGCGTGTAGGCGATCGCCTCCTCGAGCGACTGCTGAGCGCACGCCAGGCACATCAGCGCGATCAGCGCGCGCGAGTAGTCGAAGCCCTGCATACAGCGCACGAACCCCTCGCCTTCACGACCGACCAGGCAGCCCTCGCCGACGGGATGGCCGTCGAACGCCAGTGAGGCCCGGCCGATCGCCCGCTCGCCGAGATCTTCGAACGGAGAGCGCTGGACGTGGCGATCGTCGAGCTCTACATAGAACGCGCTGATGCCGCGCGCGCCCTCGCCGCCGGTGCGCGCGAACACAAGTGCCGTGTGCGCGGCCATCCCGAGCGAGATCGACGTCTTCTCCCCCGTCAGCCGCCAGCCCGCGCCGTCGCGCTCGGCGCGCAGCCCCAGGCGCGCCGCGTCGGAGCCGTGCTCGGGCTCGGTTAGGCAGAAGCACGGAAGCGTCTCCCCCGCCGCGATCGCCGGCAGCCAGCGCTCGCGCTGGCGCGCGTCGGCCGCGCCCACCAGCACCTCCGCCACCAGCGCCGGCAGGAAGACGAGGTAGGAGGCGTTCAGATCGGCGCGTGCCACCTCCTCGACGGCGATCCCGGCGCTGAGCGCGTCGGCGCCCTGGCCGCCGTGCTCCTGCGGGATACGCAGCCCCACCAGACCCAACTCCGTCATCTCGCGCACCAGCCCCTCGCGGAACGCCCCGCGGCGGTCGGCGCCAGCGTAGTCGCCAGCCAGGCGGTCGCGGGCGAAGGCGGCGACCGCGTCGCGAAAGGCGCGCTGCTCGTCGTTCAGGGCGAAGTCCATCGGCTACCTCTTATCTCACGCGCGCGAGACGGTCAAGCCGGTTGGCTACGGCGAGGCCGTACCCTCACCGCGCCGGCAGCTGCATCATCAGCTCATCCACGTAACACCAGCTCCAGGTCTCGCCGGGCTCCGCCGAGCGCACGATCGGGTGACCGGTGGCGTGATGGTGGGCGGTGGCGTGACGCCCCGGTGAGCTGTCGCAGCAGCCGATGCGCCCGCACGTCTGGCACATCCGCAAGTGGACCCAGTGCCCGCCGGTGGCCAGGCACTCCTCACAGCCCGCCACCTCCGCCGGCAGCTCGCTGATCTCGACCGCGTCGAGGTGGGTGCAGGCGGGCATGGGAGAAACATAGCGCGCCCGGCTTGGCACCGCGATAGCGCGCCCCGGCTGAGCGCCGTTCACCGCTTGCAGCGCCGCCCTCTCCGCGCGGAGTGACGGCCGCGGGCGCGGCGGCCATGCCCGCCGGACCCGTGCCCTCGGCTCCCGTGCCCGCCGGTGGCGTGGTGGGCGCGCAGCGTGGGACAGACGCCGCGGCGGACGCCGCCGGCCGAGGCGAGCGGCGGGCCGGCGTCGAGGAAGCGGGCGACGGCGGGGTCGGCGACGCTCTGGTAGACGCCGGGGAAGCCGGGCTGGCCGCAGCCGTTGCCGAAGTCGACCAGGCCCAGCAGCACGTCGCCGGCGGGCGAGGAGCCGTCGGGCGCGCCGGGGGCGATCAGCGGGCCGCCGCTGTCGCCGTAACAGGAGTCGGCGTGGCTTTGCGCTTCGGTGGGGCCGCCGCCGGCGCACAGCATGCGCGGAGTGATGGGCTGTTCGATCGACGCGTACGCTTCTTCGCAGAGCGTGGCGGCGACCAGCGGCACGCGCGTTTTGCGCAGCCGCAGCGGGTAGTCGAGGCCGCCGCCCGGCTGCTGGTTGACCTCGCCCCAGCCGCTCACCATCGCCTCCACCGGCGCGGCGCCCGCGCCACCGGCACCGCCCGTGCCGCCCGCCGCGCCGGAGGGTCCCGCGGCACCGGCGGCGTGCGCGGCGGCCAGCGCGAGGTCGGGCGCCAGCGGCGCGATCGTGGTGCTGCCGTCCAGCGCCGGCGTGGGGCCGCTCCACAGCGGATGCTGCAGGCGCAATACGCCCACGTCGTAGTCACTCGCCGAGGGGTTGTAGGCGGGATCGACCGTCGCTTCCGCCACCGGGTCGCGGACGCTGCCGGGATCGGTGGGCTGCAGATAGGTGGAGCCGGCCAGCACCTCGATTTCGGCGGGCGCGGTGTGCTGTCCGCGTTCCCCGAGCAGACAGTGGGCGGCAGTGGCCACCCGCGTGGCGTCGAGGATCACGCCCCCGCAGAAGAAGCCCTTGGCGGGCGAGCCGGCGCGCGGGTCATACAGCGCCACCTGGAAGGGGAATTCGCTGATCGACGCGACGCCGCCGCCGACGATGCTGGCGTGCGCCACGGGAGCGATGCGAGCCCGCAGAGGACCACCCTGCGCGAGTGTAGGACCGACCGCACCCCCTCCCAAAACCCACAGCACGGCCGCCACCGTCTCCGCAGCGCAAGCGCGCCGGAGTGCGGTACCAAGACCGTTCATCCCTCTCAGTTGAGAGTAGAGTACATCTGTGGGAAATGCAAGCCTGGGCAGCAGGGAACATGCACTTCACCAACGGGCGCGGGGGAGCCAACGAGTCGAATTGATGGAGCCGGCGGCGCGCTACAGCTGACCCAGCTCGGCGGTGATCTCGCTGACCGCCGACTTGGCGTCACCGAACAGCATCGACGTCTTGGGGTCGAAGTACAGCTCGTTTTCGATGCCGGCGAAGCCGGGGTTCATGGAGCGCTTGATGACGATGATCGAGCGCGAGTCGTCCACTTCGAGGATCGGCATGCCGTAGATCGGCGAGGAGGGCGTGTTGTGGGCCGCCGGATTGGTGACGTCGTTGGCGCCGATCACCAGCGACACGTCGGTGCGCTGGAACTCGGGGTTGATGTCGTCCATCTCCTTGAGCTGGTCGTAGGGCACGTCGGCCTCGGCCAGCAGCACGTTCATGTGCCCGGGCATGCGCCCGGCGACGGGGTGGATGGCGTATTTGACGTCCACCCCGCGTTTCTCAAGCTCCGTGGCCAGCTCGCGCACGGCGTGCTGGGCCTGCGCGACCGCCATGCCGTAGCCGGGCACCACCACCACGCGCGAGGCGTACGCCAGCTGGATGGCGGCATCGGCGGCGGTGGTGGAGCGCACCGTGCCGGCATGCTCGCCCGCGCCCGAGGCGCCCTCCACGGCGCCGCCGCCGCCGAAGCCGCCGGCCACGATCGCTGGGATCGAGCGGTTCATGGCGTGCGCCATGAGGTTGGTGAGGATCGTGCCCGACGCGCCCACGATCATCCCGGCGACGATCAGCGCCGGGTTGTTGAGCGCCATCCCGGTGGCCGCCGCGGAGAGGCCGGTGAAGGCGTTGAGCATCGAGATCACCACCGGCATGTCGGCGCCGCCGATCGGCAGCACCACGGCGTTGCCCAGCAGCGCCGCCACCACCAGCATGCCGATGAACAGCAGTTCGGAGTGCGCGCCGGCGACCAGGTCGATGCCGGCGGCGAGCGCGAGGATCAACAGCACCAGGTTGACGGCTTGCTGCGCCGAGCCGAAGGAGATCGGGCGCCCGGGGATCGCTTCCTGGAGCTTGCCGAAGGCGATGTTGGAGCCCCAGAAGGAGATCGAGCCGACGATCGCGGCAAACACCGAGAAGATCGCCACATACGTGGGCGGGCCGCCGGCGGTGATCGTGAGCGTGCCGGTTTCGCCGATCAGGTGCACCGAGTGCGAGCCGTAGGTGGAGCCGTAGTGGCGGAACTCCACCCACGAGATCAGCGCCACCGCGCCGCCGCCGACACCGTTGAACAGCGCCACCATCTGCGGCATGGCGGTCATCTTCACGTTGCGCGCCGCGGGGATGCCCACCGCCGTGCCGAGCGCGATGCCCAGCGCGATCAGCCCCCAATTGCCCTCAGAGGGGCCGAGCAGGGTGGCGATCACCGCGATCGCCATGCCCACCGCGGCGATCCGGTTGCCGCGCACCGCGGTGGTGGGCCCAGAGAGCCCGCGCAGCCCTTGGATGAACAGCGCGAAGGCGACGATGTAGAGGACGTAGATGAAGTCTTCGCTCTGCAGGAACGAGCTGGCGAGGGGCGTGTGGATCACGATTTGCCCTCCTGCTCATCCTCGCTGTCGACCTTGGGGGGCGACTTGGGCTTGGACTTGAACATCTCCAGCATCCGGTCGGTGACGAGGAAGCCGCCGACGACGTTGATCGTGCCGAACGCCACCGCGATCACCAGCAGCGCCTTGGACAGCGCGTCGAGTTGGCCCAGCCCCAGCAGCAGCAAACCGCCGAGCAGCACGATGCCGTGGATGGCGTTGGTGCCCGACATCAGTGGCGTGTGCAGCGTGTTGGGCACCTTGGAGATCACCACGAAGCCGACGAAGCCGGCGAGCACGAGGATCGCCAGGTTGGTGGTGAGCGTGCTGGCGATGATCATGCGGCGGCCTCCACGGCGGCTTTGGCGCCCTCGTTGACGATCTCCCCGTCGCGCACCACGCACGCGCCTTTGACGATCTCGTCGTCGAAGTCGAGCTTCAAATTGCTTTGATCGTCCACCAGCAGCTCCAACAGCGCCATCACGTTGCGCGCAAACAGCGCCGAGGCGTGCTCGGGGAGCGTGGCGGGGAGGTTGAGCGGCGCCATGATGGTCACGTCGTGGCGCACCACCGTCTGGCCGGGCTCGGTCAGCTCGCAGTTGCCGCCCGACTCGCCGGCGAGATCCACCACCACCGAGCCGGGGCGCATGCCCTCGACAGCCTCCTCGGTGACCAGCTTCGGCGCCGGCCGGCCGGGGACGAGCGCGGTGGTGATGACTACGTCGAAGCCCTTGATGGCGTCGGTGAGCGATTGCTGCTGGCGGGCGCGCTCCTCGTCGGTGAGCTCGCGCGCATACCCGCCCTCGCCGGACGCCTCCACGCCGAGGTCGAGCCACTGCGCGCCCAGCGACCGCACCTGCTCGGCCACCTCGGGGCGCACGTCATAGCCTGTGGTGCGCGCCCCCAGCCGTTTGGCGGTGGCGATCGCCTGCAAGCCGGCCACACCGGCCCCCAGCACCAGCACCTTGGCCGGCGGGATCGTGCCGGCGGCGGTCATCAGCATCGGGTAGAAGCGCCCCATCCCCTCCGCGCCCAGCAGCGCGGCGCGGTAGCCGGCCACGTTGGATTGCGAGGACAGCGCGTCCATCGACTGCGCGCGGCTGATCCGCGGGATCGCCTCCATCGCCAGCGCCGTGGCTTTGCGCGCGGCCAGCGCGCGCGTGCAGTCGGGATGGGTGAGCGGCGCGAGGAAGCCCACCAGCAGCGAGCCCTCGCCCAGCTGGTCGATTTCCCGCGGGGTGGGCGGCGCGATCTTGACGACCACGTCGCTGCGCCACACCTCGCCAACGTCGTCGCTCAGCTGCGCGCCGGCCTGGGCGAACGCGTCGTCCGGCAGCAGGGCACCGGCGCCCGCCCCGCGTTGCACGAGCACCTGGAGGCCCTTGGCCACAAGCTTGCCGACCACCTCGGGCACCAGCGCCACGCGCTGCTCGCCCGCTGTGGTCTCCTTCGGAACGCCAACCCGCATCTGAGGGGCTGCAACGTATCCGATCCGGCAGACGCGCGCCACCCGGGTGCCCATCTGCGAGACTCAGAAGCGGGTTATGACCGTCAACCTCACCCGCATCTACACCAAGCTGGGCGACGCCGGCGACACGCACCTCGGCGACATGAGCCGTGTTTCCAAGACGCACCCGCGCGTGGAGGCGTACGGGACCGTGGACGAGCTCAACGCGTTGGTGGGCGTGGCGCTGCTGGCACCGGGGTTGCCGCAGCAGATCGCCGGTTGGTTGGCGCGCGTGCAGAACGACCTGCTGGACCTCGGCGCCGACCTGTCGGTGCCCCCGGGGAGCGAGCGCGAGCGGCTGCGGATGACGCCCGAGTACACCGAGTGGGTGGAGCGGGCGTGCGACGAGCTCAACGGCACGCTGCCGCCGCTGCGCTCGTTCGTGATCCCCGGCGGCTCGCCGGCTGCCGCGCACGTGCACGTCTGCCGCACCGTCTGCCGCCGCGCCGAGCGCCGCGCGCTGGCGGTGGAGGACGCCAACCCGGAGGTGGTGCGCTACCTCAACCGCTTGTCGGACCTGCTGTTCATCATGGCGCGCGCGCTCAACCGCGACGCCGAAGACGCGCCGGCCGCCGGCGCCGAGCCGCTGTGGGCGCCGGGCGCACACCGGGCCACGCCGGCCGACGAACGGCGTTAGGCCGGCCACGCCGGCCGCACGGCGAGCGTTGGCAGGCGCCGTCCGTCTCTCCAAGCTCGGCGCCGGCGCTTCAGGGGCGTCTTCAGGACTGTGTGTGCACCCTCATCTGGTCGGCGGCCCCCTCCAGCGAGCAGACCGCCGACCGCCCTACGCGCGTCAGACGAACTTTGCTTTTTCTGCGAGCGTGACTTTTAGTTCCAGCGGCAGACGCGCTTTTTCAAAGCCTTTCCCATTTACATTGATTTCAAGTGTTTCTTCTTTGGATTCGAATGGTTCTTTTGAGTTGAGCAGGAATTCTTTGGTCAGTTCTTCTTGAGGTTTGACATGGGACAGGAAGGCACCCTTGACTTCCACTTCTGCGGTGCCGCAGACGATCGTAGTCTCCGGTTCGACCGTTTTCTTCCAGACATCTTCGGTTCCGACCACGACGTAACCCCAGATTAACGGAAGCGTGACGGTCGTGCACGCGCCGGGGGCTTTGCCCGGCGCTTCGCACCCTTTGAAGGTTATTTTCCCTTTCCCACCTCTGGTGCTGGTCACTTCTCCTTCGAGCGCGCCTTCCACGCAGCTCAGTTTAAATTCAGATTTGCCCAACCCTTCGAGGGAGACCGATTTCGCCACCCCTTTCACAGCTCCTTTCACCACGCCGCCCGATTCATTTACGAGTTCGCCTTTTTTCGTCGCCTCCGCATTGGGAGCCGCGATCGACATACACGCAATCGCTCCCAAACAGGCGAGCGCGATAGCCCTGGCTCTCATGATTTCCCTTTCTGTAAAAAACAACACGTCGGCGACGTCCGGGGCGGACGACCGGCGCGCTGCTTGATTTAATGGCTCTCCGTATTGCACGCAGCCGCCGGCCAGCCCGCATAGCACCCCAACGGGCGGCCTGTGTCAGCCTCTTCAGTAGAGATAGCACAGGCCACCTGATCCAGGCAACCGGGTTTTCGCCACACGGCACCCGCTGACACCGATTGTGCGCATTGGACCAGAACTTTCGAGGACCACCCTAAAGACAGAAGCAAGCCGCGATGTTTCTGACGCGTCGCGCGCAGCCCATAGCCTCAAGGGACACGAGCAGATCTTTGTTCAGCCTCAACCCGCCGTTTGCCCGCGCTCAGCGCTGTGACTTCCTCGTATCCTCAGCGAGCGCGGGCGATCCCACGCCGGACCCAACGCGGCCACCGCCAGCGACACGCACAGGGTGGCCAGCAAGAAGCCGCCCACCACGTCGCTGGGCATGTGCCAGGCGAGGATCAGCAGCGCGCACGCCACCGCCACCGCAAACCCGCACGCAAGCGCCGCCACCAACGGGCGCAAACGGTGGGGCGCAACCAGCAGCGCGCACAGCGCCAGCGTCATCGCCGCGGTGGCGTGACCGCTCGGCCAGGAGGCGGGGCCAACCAGCTCCGCGCCCACACTGGCGTGCGGGTGCGCCAGCAGCGGCTTCATCAGCTCGGCGATGCCGGGCGCCGCCGGCAGCACCACCGCTACGGCGAACGCCAATCGCGGGCGACGACGTAGCAGCGCGGTGGCGACCAGCAGTGCTGCCCACACGGTGTACAAACCAGGTTCCAGCAGGTGCAGCAGGTGGTTGGCCAGCGTGTCCACGCCGGGGCGGCTGAGCCGACCGAAGTCGTACAACAGCACCGCGTCGCGCCAGTGCACCGCCGGCACCAACTCCGCCAGCGTCCACGTGAGCGCCATCCCCACCGCGCACAGCGCCGCGACCAGCAGCGCGCGGGTGCGGTCGTTGCGCACGCCGCCGCGGGTGCGGGCGGACCGTGCGGCGCCGCCGTGCGGGACGTCATGCGTCAGCGTGATCGGTGTACTCGACACCCACAGAGGGTAGAGGTCGCGAACAAGCCGAGCGGAGATTCATCGGGGCCTGGTGGGCGACGCAAAGTGAGGCACCAACCATCGCTGGGTGCTTGACCGTCAGATCAGCGTCTGAGCGAGCGGGAAAGGCGGGTTATGGAAACGGCGCCCGCGCCAGGGCCGTGAGCGCCTGGGCGGTCACCCACACCGGGGTTTGGGTGCCGGTGCGCGAGTAGCGCACGCCGCCGCCCAGCGCCACGAGGCTCTGAAGGTAGCCGAACGGAGTGCGGCTACCGTCGTGGCGGACCGCTTCCACGTTGCGCCCCGAGGCCACGAGACCCTGAACTGCCCACGCGGTGGACTGTGCGTTGGATTCGCCGCCGGGCTGGGAGGGGAAGCCACCGTCGGGGTTTTGGGCGTGGAGGATGAACGCCACCGCGTGTTCCACGCCGGCGCCGGAGTGGATACCAGCGTCGATCAGCGCCTGCAGCGCGGCCGCGGTGTCGTCCACGTCGCTTACGGTGCCGCGCGCGTCGAAGCCGAAACCGCCACCCGGGTTTTGCTGGCGGGCGATCCACGCGCCCGCGGCGCGCACCGCAGGGTCGCCTGCCGCGCGGCCGGCGGCGCGCAGCGCGAAGATGGCGAACGCGGTGATGTTGACCTGGTCGACAAACGAGCCGTCGCGCTCGCGGTAGCGCAGCAGGTCGGCCAGCAGGTTTTTGCCGGCGAGCGTGGTCACGGGGGCGTGGCAGGCGCGCAGCGCCAGCATCGTGCGCTCGTAGTCGCCCGCGCCTTCCAGCGTCCCGGCCTGCGCGCGCAGCGCGTCCAGCACCGTGTGGCCGTCGCGGCGCACACTCTGCGGATTGCGCCCCGCGGCCGCCAGCCCGATCGCCGCCCATGCCGAATACAGCTCGCTGGTGGGCTGTCCCGGCGCGGCGCCCCAGCCGCCGTCGTCGTTCTGTGCGGAGGTCAAGTAGGAGATCTCCGGGGCCCGATCGATGCGCGCGGCGGATGCCGGCGTGGATGCCGGCTCGCGGGCGTGGGCGGTGCCGGCCGAGGACAGCATGACGCCGGCCAAGACGATCGCCAGCGTGCACAGCGGTCCCGCCGCCCCCGCCGGCTCCCAGCGCACGTCCATGCGGGCGCGCACGCGGCCCAGCACGCGCGCCAGCTCGGGGGCGAAGGCGAGACCGAAGAGGAACGACGCCACGGTGTCGGTGATGTCGAAGGGCAGCGCCGCGCCGCCGGCGATCAGGAGGAACGCCGCGGGAGTGTGGGAGGCGCCGATCGTCCACGTGTAGAGGTTCATGATCTCCTTCGCCAGCAGTGCCGTGGCACCGCACGCCAGCGCCAGCTGCAGCCGGCCCAGGCGCCTGCCGCTGAGCCAGCCGAGTCCGGCGCCGAGCAGGCCGACGAGGCCCCAGGCGGCCATCTGCCAGGGAGTGTAGGAGCCCTGGCCGAGCATCACGTTGGAGGCCAGCATTCCCACCGCTCCGACGGTGAAGCCCGGAAGCGGACCCAGCGCATAGCCAACCACCAACACGATCGCCGTGATCGGCTTCACGTCGGGCAGCGCCACAAACGCGTCGCGCCCCAACGCCGCCACGGCGGCCAGCGTGGCGACCACGGCCACCATCCGCGCGGAGGGACGCGCGCGCTCGTACACCAACCATCCGATCAGCAGCACCATCCCGACCAGCGTGAACGAGGCCAGCGGCCAGCTCATCGCCCGGCACTCCATGCGGGCCCGCCCGCGGCCGCGGGCGAGAGCGCATCGGTCGGCTCGCGGCCTCTCCCCTCCTCCGCCCTCGTACCCGAACCGGCGCCTGCCGCCCACCGCGCCAGCGCCGCGGCGCCCTGCTCGGGCGTCAATGCGCCGTCGGCGCCGGAGAGGATGCGCGCCGTTTCGGTGGCGAAATACCAGCCGCCCGCCAGCAGCTCCGCGATCGGGCCGTCGGCGATCGGGCGACCGTCGGCCAGCAGCACTGCGCGCTCGGCGCACACGCACGCAAACTCGGGGTCGTGGGTCGCCACGATCACCGCCTCACCGCGCGCGGCGCGCGCGCGCAGATCGTCCGCAAGTTGCGCCTTGGCATCGCGGTCCATCCCGCGGGTGGGCTCGTCCAGCGCAACCACCGCCGGCTCGTCCTCGCCGTCGGTGACGATCGCCAGCGCCAGCCGCTGGCGCTCGCCGCCGGAGAGGTCGCGCGGGTGGCGCTCGGCCAGCTCCGTCAGGCCGGCGCGCGCCAGCGCCGCGGGCGAGGCCTCGCGGGCGACGCGCTCGTGGATCAGATAGTCGCCGGGGTTCTGCAGCAGCAGCGCCACGCGGCCGCCGCGCTCGATCCGCCCGCGCGTGGGCGCCAGCAAACCGGCGGCGTGGCGCAGCAGCGTCGACTTGCCGGCGCCGTTGCGTCCCATCAGCGCGACTGTTTCTCCCGGCTGGAGCTGGAGGTCCACACCGCGCAGGATCGCGGGGCCGCGGTGCAGCTCGTGCCACACGCCTCGCAGTCGCAGCGCGGGCCTGCCGCGGCTGCCGCGACGCACCGCCCACCGGCGTCCCGGCGGGGCCCCTGAGCGCGGCGCCGACACCACGGCGGGGATCGCAAGATTTGTTGCGCCCACACCCCCGGCGTCCGTGGGTGGCGACCCCTGCGGCGGAGCGGGCGGTCCAAGAGAAGGTGCCCCCTGCCTGCGGTTGCCCATGTTTACACAAAGGACGGCAGGGGGCGAGGGGGAGGATACAGATTCCGACGACAACAGGCAGCGCGATCGCAACACGGCGCGCGCCTGCTTGACGCCGACCGGCGGCGGTGCCAGTCCCGTGTGCGAGAACAATTGCGCTCCGGGCGTTTGCAGCGCCGGTGCCGCGTGGGCGGCCCATTCCAGAAATTGGGATGGTGGTCCGTCGTTCGCAAGCCGTCCGTCGCGCATCGCCAGCACCCGGTCGGCGGCCGTCAAGCAGCGCTCCAGGCGATGCTCGGCCAGCAGGATGGTGACATCCCACTCCTGGTTGAGCCGGCGCAGCAGGCCGATCAGCTCGTCGCCGGCCACCGGGTCAAGCTGCGAGGTGGGCTCATCCAGCAACAGCACCGGTGGGCGGCCCGCCAGCGCGGCGCCCAGCGCCACCCGCTGCTGCTCGCCGCCCGACAGCGTGTGCGTGGGGCGGTCCAGCAGGTGGTCGATCCCGAGCGCCAGCGCCACCTCCTCCACGCCGCGTGCCACCGCCGTTGCGGCGTGCCCGCGGCTCTCCAGCGCGAGCGCCAGCTCGGCGCGCACCGAGCTCATCACCAGCTGCGACTCGGGGTCTTGAAACAGCGCGCCCGCCAGCGCCCCCAGCCGCGCCGGGCCGTGCTCGCGCGTGTCGAGACCGGCCAGCTTCACCGTGCCGGCGAAACGCCCGCCGTGGAAGTGCGGCGCCAAGCCGCACGCGGCGCGCAGCAGCGACGACTTGCCGTGGCCGGAAAGGCCCGCCAGCAGGCAGAACTCGCCCGGCTCCAGCGTGAAGGTCACGTCGCTCAACGACGGGCGCCCGGCGCCGGGGTAGGTGTAGGTGACGTGGTCGAAGACGAGGCTGCTCACGGCTCGATCCCCCGGCGGTCGGCGAACGGGAGCAGGATCGCCAGCCCCAGCGCCGCGCACAGCGCCAGCAGCGCCGGCGTGACGGGGGCATGCACCAGCGGGTAGGCGCTGAACCGGGCGGCACCGCCGAGCCGGGCGAGCAGTGCCAGCGCGAGGATCGCCGCGGCGGAGGCAGCGAATGCGAGGTCGTGGCGCGACCAGGGGCGGCTTAGGCGGGGGGCCCGGGGGGCAGTGGCGAAGCCACGCAGCTCCAGCGTCGCGGCCACGTCCATCGCGCGGTCCAGCGAGCCGGTCAGCACCGCTGCGATCAATGCCACGCGGGCGCGCGCGCCGCCGGTTGCGCGCCGACCGGGGGCGCCGTCGGGGCGGGTGCGCTGCGCGTCGGCGATCCGCTGCGCGTCGGCCGCCAGCACCGGGATCATGCGCACCGCCAGCGAGGCGGTCAGCGCCGAACGAAACCCCAGCCGGCGGCAGATGCGCAGCAGCGCGTCGGGGTCGATGCACAGCGAGCACAGCGCGGTGGCGAGCACCAGCACCGTGATCTTCAACGCGATCACCGCTCCATACACCAGCGCCTCTACCGTCAGATCGCCCTGCCCGAACGGTCCGAGGTTGCCGAGGCGGGCGAACACGGTGAGGCCTTCGCGCGTCACCAGCACGTTGATCAGCACGATCGGGATCGCCCAGATCGCCGCCATCCGCAGTGAGGAGGCCAGCGCCCTCCCCACCCCCGCTCCCCAGCCCGCCGCCAGCAGCGCGAGCGCCAGCGCGATCAGCGCCAGCGGGTGGAACAGCAGCAGCGCGGCCGTGACCAGCGCCAGCCCCCACAGCGCCGCCACTCCGGCACGCGTCGCGTGCAGCGGGCTGGCCAACGGCCGGTAGAGAAGCGAAAGGGCGCGGTTCATGGGCTCAGGTAGCGCGAACGCGGGTGGGAGGGAGCGCGTGTATGTGTTCTTTTTGGACGCCAACCAATTCATTTTGTGAAGTGGTTGGTGTGCGTGTGGAAGACATGACTACATCCTCCGCCCTACTCGGCGCCGGGCTGCGGCAGCCCCAGCAGGCCGCCGGTGGCGGTGATGGCGAGTGCGAAGCGATCGTGCAGCGACGCTTCATCGAGGTGTTCGGCGGCCAGCTGCACACCGGCCGCGTCGGTGCCGGTGATCAGCCACTCGGGCTCCTGTTCGGTGTAGCGGGTGGCGGCGATCAGCCCGGCGGTGCCGGTGAGCGTGCGCACGGTGGCACCGCGCGCGTTGAGCAGCGCGATCGCGCTGCCCGCGTGCGACGGCCGCGCATATACGCCGCTGGTCGCCGGGCCGCGTTCCACCCAGCGCGCTCCCGGGTCGCCGCTCACCTGCGACCAGGTGCCCACCAGCACCCGCAGCGTGTCGGGCTCCTCGCCGGCCGGTCCCAGCGCGGCAAGGCCGGAGCGGATCCCGGCGGCGCGCAGGTGGGCGAGCACCGTGTCGCACGTGCGGTCGCCGGGAGCGGCGCATTCGACGCGTACGGGCAACCGCTTGCCTTCGACCCCAGTGACAAACGGCTGCGGGAAGGAGCCCACCACCGCCGGCACTTCCTCGGTTTGGCTCCAGTCGTGCAAATCCCACCACACCCGGTCCCCGGCGTGCACGGTCGTGTCGGCCGCACCCTGGGGTGCCTGCACGCCATTGACGTAATAAAACCAGTCCACCGGCTGCCCCCCTTCGTGGCCGCCGGAGTGTCCGTCGATGCTCTCCACGAAGCCCCCGCCGTAGCGAGTGGCGACCGTGGCGTTGCGCCGCAGCAGGCTCATCACCGTCTCTTCGCCGTGCACGTTGGGGGTGCGCAGCGACAGCTGCGATTCGGCGCCGAAATCGCGGGTCACGTCCAGGCGCACGTCCTTCGGGGTTGTCCCGGCGCCCAGGCCGCAGCCCCCGAACGGGAGCGCGACCAGGGCGGCAAGGGCGGCAAGGCCCTTACTTGACCGAGAACGCCACACTGCTCAGGCCTTTAGTGAGCGCAGTAATCCCGCCCACGTCGTTCACTGCCTCCACGTCATACACATAGCTGCCACGCGGCAACCGGGCCGGAAGCAGGTAGGTGAACGACTCGGTATCCCCGACCTCGAAGAAACGCGGCTTGTGACAGCCGCCGCGCACGAACGCCCCGCGGATGCCACTGAAGGCATAGCAGCGGCCGTGGATGCGGCGCTCCAACGCTATGCGCACCTCGTGCAGCGTGTCGCCAGCCGGCACTTCCACGCTGCCGCCGAGGATCCGAGGAGCAGTGCGCTTGGAGTACACGCGACCATTGATGGCCCCACCCGCGCGCGCCGCCTCGGGGAGCGGCGCGGGCGAGAAGATCGTTTTCACCGGGCCGCAACCCGACGAGCTGGCCGGGCAGGCCACTTCGGTGACCGTCGTGCCACATGTGCCGTCGTTGCCGTTGTGGACGCAGATCGTGAGCGGGTCGGCGGGCACCGAATCGGGTGCGCTCGCCTGAATCGTGTACGTGCCGGTGCTTGGGAAGGTCAGCATCGCGACGCCTTCGGCGTCCGCCGAAGTGCCGATCGAGCCGGCGCTCACCGTCACCACGCCGGGCACCGACGATTCTGCGCTGCCCGTGGCAGTGTTGAGCGAGCCGACCTTCACCGTGACGGGGACCCCCACCTGTGCGGTACTGGGAGCGGTCGTGGTCAGGAAATGCTCGGGTTCGAGCCCGTTGGTGGGGCAGTCGACGCCGGTGCTCACACACTGCGCGAAGAACACCACGTCGCTTCCGGGAGCCAGCTCCTGTTCGCAGGCTCCTTCGGTGGCAGGCGCGCCGTTGAGCCAGAACGACCAGTAGGCGTCCGGCGGAGACGACTCCGAGAAGGGAGCGAAGTTCAGTCCCTGGATGCCGTCGATCTCGTAGCCGAGCCCTTCGTCGTACTTCACCACCCAGTTGCCACGAACCGCGTCGTACAGCGCGCCACCCGCGCTCGTGCCGCTGCACGTGTGCAACGGGTTGCTGTCGGGGTCGATCGGGGTGCCGTTCGTGGTGACCTGTGTCTGCGCAAGCAACGTCGTCCCGGTGAGCCCCACCACACGAACCGTGACGGACGCGGGCGTTCCCGCCTGCGCAACCGGGACGGCGAGGGCAACGGCGAGACAGGCGGCTGCGAGCGAGAGCAGCACACGGACGGGCACCGGCCAAGTACGACGATTCGCGATCGGCATGAAGCCACCCCTTTCCACGAGGGCTTGTGGGCTTGCGGCCGGAGGCAGGTCTCCTGGCTTCCGGGCCTACCCTCCGCGCCTTCCCAAGCGACCGGCAGCCGCTCAGTGGCTCGTGCTCGAGACGCACGCAGCGGGGGCACCCCCGGTCACAGTGGCGGGTCCGCGCCGGAATCTCACCAGCTTCCCTTCGCCACCGGCCGAATGTACGCCGCCGATACTACGCGAGCGCGCGGTTTGGCGCAAGCGAGCTCGTTACGGCCGGCGCCTTCCGCGTCTCAGCGCCCGATCTCGCCCAGCTCGCAGTCGGTGTCCGCCAGGCCCGCGCGCGCGGCGGCGTCCAGCGTGGAATGCTCGGCGAGGAGGCGGCGGGCGTGGTCGAGATCGTCGGAGCGGCCGAACGCGAGCGCCGCCACCAGCCGCTCGTCGCGCACATACCAGGTGGTGAAGCTGCCGTCGTCCAGCGAGCCGCGCACGATCTCCTCGTCCCATTCGCGCGCCGGACCCACGTACTCCAGTTCGCCCCAATCGCCCAGCACCGAGAAGAAATACGGCACAGTCTCGTGCGGCACGTCGCGGCCCAGCATGTTGAGCGCCGCGGTCTTGCCGTGGTTGAACGCCACGTCCCAGTGCTCGATCCGCAGCGGACCGCCGTGCAGGGGCGAGTCGTACTCGCAGATGTCGCCCGCCGCATACACGCCCGGCGCGGAGGTGGCAAGACGTGAGGAGCAGCGCACGCCGCCGCTCTCCCCCATCTCCAATCCCGCGCCGCGCGCCAGCTGCACGTCGGGCATCACGCCGGCGCCGATCACCACCATGTCGGCCGGCAGCTCCAGCCCGCGCTGGGTGACCACCTTCGCCACGCGCCCGTCGCCCTCGAAGCGCTCCAACCCGTCCTCGCCGTGGATCTCCACGCCGTGCTCGCGCAGCAGCCTTTCGAAGAACCCACCGGCCTGCTCGCCGAAGCCGCGCTCCAGCGTGTGGCGCTCCTGCATCACGATCGTGCACCGCTTGCCCATCATGGTCAGCGACGCCGCCACCTCGCAGCCGATGTAGGAGCCGCCGATCAGCACCACCCGCTCGGCCTGCTCGGCGCCGGCGCGGATCGCGTCGGAGTTGCCCAGTGTCCGCAGGTAGTGGATCTGCTCCAGCTCGCACCCCTCCACGCTCAGCCGTCGCACATTGGCGCCGGTGGCGAGCAGCGCCTGGCCAAACCGCAGTTCCTCCTTGTTCGACAGCTTCGCGGTGCGTGCCTCCAGGTCCAGGGCGGTGACGCTGGTGCGCGTCAACAGCTCCACCCGCTGCTGCACCCACCACTCGTTGGGGCGGAAAAACGCCTCGCTGCGCTGCTCCTCGCCGCGCAAATACCCCTTCGAGCAGTTGGGACGGTTGTACGGCGGGTCGGGCTCGCGGCCCACCACCAGCACCGAGCCGTCGGCGCCCTCCTCTCGCAGCCACCGCGCGCAGTTGGCCGACGCCAAACCGCCGCCGATCAGCAGGTAGTCGATCTCGCGAGCCGCCACACCCCAACCCTATCCCACAGCCACAACCTCAGCTCGACGGGAGGCCAGGCGTACGTAGTGGAGGTGTAATGCCGGCTCGTCGGCGAGGCTGGCGCGACTCAGCTCTGCTCCTGCTCGCCAAACCCCGGCCACGCGGGGTCGATGCCCTCACTGCGCAACAGCTCAGCCTCGACGGCGAGGACGTCCTCAACCCGCTGACCCTCGCCAAGCGTATACCCGCTCCTGGCAGTCAGTCGCCCCACCCGGTGACTCTTTGCATGAGGTTGTAGATCTCGTTGTTCAGCCATGACGGTCGTCCAAACGCATTGCGACGGTGTCGCGCCATCAACAAAGCATAGGTCTCAGCGATAAGCTCGTGTGTGTACTCCCAGCGACGGTACCCGGCGCGTCGGATGGTTTCACGAACGCCCTCGGGCGCGAGGGCAAGAAGCCTGGGGCCGGCCGCTACGTCCTCCGACGAGCAGCGCGCGAGACTCAGAGCATGCCTCCACTCGTGCCACGCGACGCATGCGACGACTGCCTCGTATGTCGCCGCATCGAGACCGGCGAGCGCCGGATGCGCCACGTTGATGAGGACGATCCGCAGCTCCTCGATCCAAACTCCGAACGCCCCATCCAGGCTCGCGCGCCCCGAGCGAGACAGGCCGGGATGTCCACTCGAGCGTAGGAAGCTGTTGACCGACGCGCCGAGTGGCTTGGCGACTGCCCGCCACTGCGATGCCCCAACGACTTCGAGCAGGCTGCGGTGAGCGAGTGGCAGGCTGAGCCACGCCATCCGCAAGATGCGCTCCGCTCGATCGAGCTCGGAGGAGGTCACAACCCCGGCGGGTGGCGCACCGACCAGCGCGCCCAGGTTGGGATGTAGCTGAGGATCCGCCAGCGGGGGCCGTTTTCGTCGCGGTTGGGGCCCACGTCGGTGCCGTTGTGGCTGGTGTCGAGTCGCAAACCGGCGATCACCACGAACACGTGCGGGGTGGGTGTGTCGGTGGCGTAGATCGTCACCCAGCGGCCGGGGCCGGGGGCGCCCCAGCCGACGTAGTCTTGCGCCAGCGGGTTGTCATTGACGATTTCCGCCAACGGCCGCAAGCCGGCGCGGTAGAGCACGTAGTTGAGGGTGCTCGAGCAGTCCTCGTCGGGCGCGCCCAGCGGGTTGGGGTGGCCGTCGGAGCCGTAGGGAAGGTTTTGCAGCTCGTTGCCCGCCACCACCATCGCCTGCACCACCGCCGGCACGCCCGCCGGGATCAACGCGACGTGGCCATTGCTCGGCCACAGCACCGCGCGTTCGCCGGGGATGAACCGCACGGGCGTGGCGGTCTCGCCCGCCAAGCGTGTGTCGGCGCCTTCGAGGTTGGCGCCTTCGAGGTTGGCGCCTTCCGGATATGCGCCTTCCGGGGATGCGCCTTCCGATTCGGGCGGGCCGGCCCGCCCGCCACGGACCCCAGGTGCGCCCGTCGCGGGCACCGAGCCTGAGGCGCTGTAGCGCGCCGCCCAGCGCTCCACCTCTTCCACGTACCACTCGGCGTGGTTGTACGCGAAAATCGCCGCGCGATAGTCGCCTGGGGCACCCGACGCGCGCAGGTAGTTGGCGGCGCCGTATATCGCGTCGGCCGGTTTCCATCGGTCGGGCGGGCCGTCGCCGTCGATGCTCATCCCGTATATCGCCCAGGTGGATTCCACGAACTGCATCGGTCCGCCGGCACCCGCCGAATTGACCGCGCCCTCGCGCGTGCACGAGGGGTCGGGGTCGCGGCCGTGGTCGCACTCGACCTTGCCGATTCCCGCCACGATCGCCCAGTCAATCCCGAACCGCGCGCCCGCTTGCAGGTAGAGGCGCAAGTATTCGGGTGGGATGTCCGAGCGCGCCAGTGCCGACACTCCGGGCTCTCCCGCGCCGGTTCCAGCGTCCGCCAGCGCTCCAGCCAGGCCGCCGTCCGAGCCGCCGAGCGTGGCGGTAATGCCTATCACCCCGAGGGTCAGGGCCGGCAGCAGCGCCACCGCGGCAGCCAGCAGCGCGAGGGCGGGGCGGCGGATGGCGAGCGCGCCGACCATCAACCACCCAGCTGGCGTTTGCGCCGGCGCATCACCTCGTATGCATCGCGCATCACCGGCGAGTCGAACCCGCCGCCGATTGTGTCCGTCACGTTGCCTGCGCCGCCGGGGACGCCGCCCGCCGGGCCGCCGGCATTTCCGCCGCCGGGACGGCGCGGGGGATGCTGCGGGGTGGCGCGCGAGCGCTCGCGGCGTGAGCGACGCTCGTGCGAGCGAGGCGGGGTGTGACCGCCGTCGCGCAAGCGCTGCTCCAGCGCTCGATCAAAGTCTCTGCCGGCGCGACGCCGATCGCCGCGCTTGGACGCGCGCTCACCGGCCGCGGCCACCGAGCTGGCCGCCCCACCCAACTCGCGACGAAGCGCCAGTTCGCGATCGATCTCCGAACGCGCTTCGCGCTGCGCGCGGGGAGCCAGCGTGTCGTATTGCGCGCGGCTGTAACCCACCAACCCGGCCAGGCCCCCGTAATCGCGCCGGGCACCCGTCGCGACGGCCTCGCCGAGCGCTTCGCCGCCGCCCGCGCCGAGCCCTCCCGAAGCGCCTCCCCCGGACACGCCGGCGTGCGGGACCCCGCCGCCACGCGCGGGCGGCAGCGCTGCCTGGGCGTCCAACCACTCCGCCAGCTCTCGCTGCTGCTCCGCGGTATAGGGTCGCCCGTCCACTCGGCCGCCCCGCCGCTGCGCGCGCTCGCCCTCGGCGGTGGTGTGGCGCGCCTCGTTCAGTGCGTGCTGCCCGCGCTCCAGCTCGCCCTCGACACGCGTTGCGCGCACGTCCAGCCGGGCAGCACGGCGCGTGTCGCCGGCGGCGGTCGCCTTGGCTTGCTCACCACGCACCCGCTGCAGCTGCGTGCGCTTTGCCGACAGGTCGCTCTGTACGGCGGCCCCCGAGGCGACGTGCGCGGCGGCGGCATCGTAGTGGTGCTCCAGCAGCCGCCCCACCTGTGCGTCGGCGGTGACCTGCGCGCGCTCGCGCCCCAACCGCTCCAGCGTGCGGCGGCGCTCCGCCGAGGGCGCCGGGTGCGACAGCTTGCCGCGCGCCCACTGGGCGCTCCGCCACACCGTGCGCGGGCCCTCCAGCTGCTCTTTGAAGCGCTTCCGCAGCGAGCCATGGCTCTGGCCGCTGCCTCGGTGCGCGCCGGCAATGACATCCAGCACCTGGTGGCGCTGGCGGTAGGCGCCCCACCACAGCGCCGCCAACAGCAGCCAGCGCGTCCACCAGCCGAGCGCTTGGATGCCGATCAGCGTGCGCGTCATCAGCAGCACCACCCCCAGCAGGAAGGAGAAGACCAGCTTCGAACACACCGCGCCAAGCAGCCGCGTACCCCACGTGCGAAACGCCGCGCGGCCGCCGTCGCCGAGCGCCGGGGCGATCACCGCCGCGGGCGCCAGCAGCAGGTAAAGGAGGCTGAGGATCTCCGCGCCCAACAGATGCAGCGCGATGAAACCCAGCAGCATTACCATCCCGGCGGCGCCGATCGCGATCAACAGCAGGCCGCCGAGTCGCGGGGTGGTGCCGCCCTGCGTGCGAAACTCCGCCTCGGCCGCGCTCGGCCCGCGGCAGGCGGTCGCGTTTTCGGGCCCCCCGCACAACACGCGCAGCAGCGAGCCCTGCTCGTTGATCGAGTTGCGCGCCGGCTCGTTGGCGGGCAACGCCAAAAATAGTTCGCCGTTGGTGCGCGCCCGGCGGATCAACGTGGCGCTGAGCGAGCGCGGCGACACGTGCGGCCCCGACCCCTGCTTGGCGATCGCGCACGGTTCCGAGGTCGGTTCCCCTTCGCACACGGGCGGCTCGGCGCCGGCTGTGGGTGTGATCATGACCAGCGCGGCGGTGCGCAATCGCCCTTCCAACCGCCCCGGGTTTTCGCACCAGTCGACGTTGCCAAACTCCAGGTAGCACCAGGGGGCGCCCACGACGGCGCCGAACAGGCCACCGAGGCTTTGCGCGAGCGTCCGCGACGGGGCGCTGGGACTGCCCTGCACCACCGCCCCCAGCGTGCCCGCGCTCGCTTCGTCCACCCACCGCCCCAGCGCGCCCACGGTGCCGGAGGGGTCGGCGATCACCCACAGCCCGCCCGCCATCATCGCCAGCATCAGCGCCGCCTGGCCCAGCGTCTCGGCCACGCGGCGGCGCATGACGCCGTTGTAGGCGGCGGCAATCGCCGCCAGCGCCAGAGCCGCCGTCAGCCACGGGCCGGTGAACGCGGTCTGCGTCGCGCGTAGCGAGCGCTCCACACCGCCGAGCACGGCGCTGTCGAGCAGATCGAGCGTGAAGCACCACTCCAGCGTCACGATCAGTGCCTGCACCACCCATACCACGCCGGTCCACAGCGGCGCGATCACGTAATCCTGCAGCAGCGTTTGGCTGGTGACGCCAAGCAGGCCGGTGTCGATGTGCACATCCAGCCCGTAATCGCCGGTGGGCGCACCCGCCGCCTCGAAGCCCGAGGTTTCGCAGTTGTGCCGCGCGCTCGCCGGCAGCGGAGCGGGCGTCTGGCAGAGCGGACTGCCGAGGCCGTTTTCCACGAGCGGGTCGCCACTGCTGGGGGGCGCGGAGGCTGAGGCGTCGCCGCCAGTGGGCGCTATGCCCTGGCTCGCTTCAGAACCCACCAGCGGCGGGGCGCTGGGGGCGCGGGACGGAGCGCTGGGGGCGCGGGACGGAGCGCTGGGCGACGACGGGTGGTTGATCGTTGACGCACCGACCGTTGGCGAACCAACCGTTGACGCACTATGTGTTGTTGAAGGGTGGTTGGTCGCCGCAGGATGTGTTGTTGTTGACGTGCGGCGGTTGGCTGTTGACGCACTATGTGTTGTTGACGCCTGGTTGGTTGTCGAGGCGTGCGCGACATAAGCTCGGCGGGCGTCGGCGGCGCCCGCCGCCGACGGTCCTAGCGCCCCCGGTCCCAGTGCCGCAGCCGGTCCGGGCGCTGCCAGCGCGACACCCGCACTGAGCGCAACAACCAGCGCTCTCAAAGCGCCCTCAACGCGTCCGCCCGGGGGGGTCGCCCCGGCGTGGTCGAGAAGGCACGCAGCAGTGACGGCACCACCACGTCCACCTGGATCGCCTCCACGCGGCCACGGTGATCGCGGAACAGACAGCGGCCGGCGTCCAGCTCCAGCAGCGTCTGGCGCGCGCGGCGGTCGTCGGGGTCGAGGCCCAGCAGCTCCAGGGCGCGGCGGGCCTCCCCGTCGGAGCGCATGCCGAACACGAACGTGGCGCCGATCAAATTCTCCAACGACTCGCGCTCGCCCAGCAGCGTGTCGCTTACCAGCTGTGTGGAGATGATCGGCACCGCCAGCTCCGAGCGGCCCATCCGCTGCAGCGACATCAGCAGCGCGCGGCCCACCGGGTCGCCCAGCAACCTCCACCCCTCGTCGAAGCTGAACAGCTTCAACCGCTCGCGCTCGGCGCTCATCAAGTGCATGGCGAACATCGCGATCAGCCGCACGATCTGCTCGCCCACACGCTCGGCCTGCGAGTGCTCGGCGCGCGGCGCGCCCGGCCGCGGCGCGGGGAGGTCGCGAATCGGCAGGTAGGTCACCTGGCGGTGGCCCACCGGCGGCAGCCGCACATCGGGGTCGGCGAAGCCCAGCTGGGTGAGGCCGGAGCGCGCATACACCGCGAGCGTCTTGGCCACCTGCGCGTCGGTGGTGTCGCCCTCCGCCAGCGTACGCACCACCTCCAAACAGGTGGGGGTGGACGCGCGGCGCAGCACGCGATCGACGGCGCCCACCACCGCCGTCTCCCAAGTGGGCTCGGCGCGGGCGGGGAGCAGGTCACGCAGAAACGACACCGCCGTGTCGTGGCGCAGGTGCGCGGGCGCCACACGCAACGGGTCCAGCACCCCGCGCAGCGCCGGGTCGGGGCGCAGCGTGACGCTCTCCACGTGCCCCGCCACCTCGTCCAGCAGGTGGAAGCGATGGTCGCCCTTGGGGTCACAATCGATCACGCGCGCGCCGAGCAGAAACGCCTCGTACTTGAGCTTCTGGTCGAGCGTGGTCTTACCCGAGCCCAGCGCGCCCACGCTGAGGATCGCGCTGTTGCGGTCGCTGTCGGAGCCCTCGCGCAGGTTGAAGCGCACCGGCTGCGCAGAACCGGTGAGCGTGTGGCCAAGGTAGAAGCCGCCCGCTGAGCCGGCGGCGTGCGCGGCGGTGGGCATCATCGCCGCCACCTGTTCGCCGGTAAGCGTGTCGTCGTAGCCGGCCACACGCGTGCGCTGGCCGGGGAGGTGCTGGCAGAAGAGCTGCAGCTGATCGCCGAACGGGCGGTGGAGGCGGATCTCGCCGTAGGCGCGGCGGCACGCCTCAACGCGCTCCTCCAGCTCCCGCTCGGCGCGCGCCGACAGCGCCAGCGCCAGCGTGGCGCGCAGCAGCGGCGGGCGGCTGGAGGACTGCAAATGCGCCAGCAAGTCGCGCGCCTCTTGGGTGCGGCGGTAGCCGAGGTCGGTGGCGCCCTGCTCGCCGTCGCTCTCGGCGCGCAGGATCTGGTCGGCGTCCTGGATGCGCCGCCGGGCGATCCGCAGCGCGAGCTCATTGGGGAGAAAGCGGGCATTCAGCGACAGATCGACGCCGAACGGCAGCGATTCCACCGGGGCGAACATCAGCTCGGCGCGCGTACCGGGGAAGCGCACCAGCTCGGGCAGCGCGCCCACCACCAGCTGCGCCTGCCAGCACACACCCAGCTCCGACTCGATCCGCAGCGTGCGCGGGCGGTGCTCCACCCAGCTGTCAAGCCAGCGCAGCAGCTCGCCCTCCAGCGGCGCCAGCAGCGCCTCGCCGTTGCGCTCGAACACCAGCGCGCGCGGCTCGTGCAGGCTGTCCACCGGTGGCTCGCCGAGGTCGCGGCAGAAGGCGCGGCGCACCAACCACTGCAACTCCGCGCCGGTGGCGGGGCGCGCGTCGAGGTAGTCGGCGAGGCGCGCGTGCGCCTGGTCGGCCCGCACCCGCGCGCGCTCCAGCTCCTCGGCGCGCAACAGCTTGCGGTCGTGCGGGATCAGGCCGCGCCGCAGCGCCGCCCACCACTCGCGCGGGTGGCGCTCCGCCGCGCGCGACACGTAGGCGGCCACATCGCGCTCGGGCTCACGCAGGCTCACCAGCACGAACAGCACGGGGCGGCGCAGGTCGAGCGCCTCCAGACGGCGCGCGTGTGCGGCGAGATAGTCGCGCAACGGGGCCGTGTGCGGTTGCGGCGCGGCACCGGCGGCGCCCGCCATCTCCTCTACATACGCCCCCACTGCCCAGCGGCGGCTGACACGCAGGATCTGGATGTCGGCGGCCACCGCCTCCAACGCGCCCAGCAGCGCCAGAAAGCGCTCGCGCTTGCCCTCTTCTGACAGCCACTCGTAGGAGCCGGTGGGCACCGCAAACGCAGCCCAACCATCGTCGAGGTGGGACCCGAACACGAGGTTGCCGTACACGAGGCTAATCGGGGGACGCACAGTGCTACCGCGCCCCCACACGCCACGCCACCGTGGCCCGGCGCACCCCACTCCGCTCCGCCCTGACTTGTTGCGCCCCCACTCGCCGCACCACCGGCCCCACGCGCAGCTCGGCGCCGCGCTCCAGCACCAGCACCTGTCGGTAGGCGGCCACGCGCACCGCACCGGGACCGCTGTAGCGCAGGCGGCGCGGGCGCGTGCCGGGGGCGTCGTCGGGAAGCAGCAGCAGCTCTTCCGGGCGCCACAACCGGCCGGGCGCAACGGACAGCCGGCCGCCCGCGGCCGACAGCGACGCGCCCGGCGAAATCCCGGCGTGGCGGCCGGGCGCACAGAGGTGGCGCGCCACCGCAGCGGCCGCGAGGTGAAACGGCCGGCCCTCCACGCGGATCATGCTCAGCAGTGCCGCGCCGCCGACGGGCAGCAACAAGTCGCGCAGCCACCAGGGCAGCGTCCGCACGGCGATTCCCGCCAATGGCAGCGCGCCGGCCAGTGCCACCAGCGCGAGCAGCGCCAGGCAGTACACGATGCCGCGCACCGGCACCCCACCGGGGTTGAGGCGCAGGCGGTCGATCCGGTAGATGCGCCGCTCCAGATCGAACACGGCACGGTAGGAGCGGATCTCGAGGCTCACGCGCCGAACAGCGAGTTGACGGTGTCGCGCAGCAGGTTGATGCCGGCGGGCGTCGCCAGCAGCACCGCGACGATCCCCACCGCGAACACGCCCGCGGCCTCCTTGAAGTCGCGGCGGAACGCCAGCGTGATGCCGGCCACCGCGAACGCCAGCCCGATCAAACTCATCGCCACCTTGCGGCCGGTGTCGCCCGCCTTGCCGGCGGCCGTTTCCAGGGTGCTGCCTTCGGTGGAGCCGCTCGACGCGCCGCCGTTGCCGGAGCCTGCGCCGGGGACCGAGGAGGAGGCCACGGCGGCGCGCGCGGCGATCGGCGCGAAGCCGAGCAGCGCGCAGGCGAGGGCCACACCCGCCAGCAGCGAAAGCCCTGCCGACCAGCGAATGGTGGGCGGGCAAAAACGAATGAAACGGCATCTCATCATCACTGCTCCTTCCGGTCATGTGTCGGTGTCGGGGTCCATCTGGATGGCCGCGATCTCCCAGCGGCCCTGTGCGTGCAGCACGTCGAGTTCGTACGCCAGCGTGTACTGGGCGCCGCGCTGGTCTTGGGCTTGCGCCACGGCGATCACGGCTCCCGCGCCGGGCGCCCACTGCAGGCTCTGCACCGACTGCAGCGCCAGCTCGATGCCGGGCGGCGACGCGCGCGCGCCGGGCGCGAGGTCGGCTGCCAGCTCCGAGGGAGAGCCGGCAAGGTAGTTGCGCAGCGCCCGTTCCACCACGGTGGCCAGCGCCGGTTCGCTCACTTCACGCAGCTGACCCCCGGACTGCGGCTGGGCGGGGCGGGAGGCGTGTGGGCCGACGAGCGCGGGGTAACCGGCCAGCGCGAGCGCACCGGAGGAGGTGCGCACCACGTTCACCGTCAGGTACAGCAACCCGGAGGCGTCGGTGGCGGCGGCCACCGTGTACACCTCCTCGCCGGGCAGCGGTTGGCGCTGCTGCACCACCTGCGTCCATTCCACGCGCTGCTCGGAGCCGGGCGGCGGCTGCAAGCCGGCGTCGGCGTCCATTCCCGACCCCACGAACGCCGCCAGCGCATGTTCGCGCGCTTCCGGGTGCTGCGCTTCCCAGGTCAGGTAGGCACGCGCAAACAGCGTCGCGAAGCCCTCCGCCGCCAAATCTTCGCGGGGGGCGCCGCGCAGCAGCGCCCCCGGCAGCGCCGCGCGGGGCGGGTCGAGCGCCATCCGCGCACTCGCCAGGAGGCCGGCGAACGCCACCGCGTACAGGACGTATCGCGGCCAGCCGCGCGCCAGCCGGACGCGCCACAGCGGGCGTCGCACGATCCGCACGGCAGCCGATGGATGGTCGGCGAGCTCGACGTGCGGAGCGCGGTCGCTCATCGTCCGCCTTCGAAGCCGAATTCGGAGTCGGCCGCGGTCGCGTGGGGCGCGTTCGCGGTGGTTGGCGTCGCCGAAGTTGGTGTTGCAGCGGCCGCCGGTGCGGTGGTTGGTGTCGCGGTGGTTGGCGGTGTGGTCGGCGCAGCCACAATTGCTGTTGCCGTGGTTGGCCTCACGGCAGAGGGGGTGGCGGCGGCGAGCGTGGCGACAGCTCTGGCGCGGGGGGCCTGTGGTTGGCGACGAACACGGATGTGAGCGGCTGCGCGGCCAACGACACCCGGGGATCGTCTGCGACGCACCGCGTGCCGCCAGTGAAGTCCCAGCCGGTCGGCAACCACCTGCGCCGACGATCCGATCGGTGGGCGCGTCGCTGTCGTGTTGTTCGCCAACGGGCGACCGCTCTGCGACCGGGAGCGAGTGGCGCCCCACACGACCACACCCACCGCTGCCGTCACCACACCGATGAGCGCCGCCAACGCGCCGAGTCGCGTCCATTGCAACCGTGGGCGGTCAGCCCGGGAGCGCGAAACGAGTGTGGTGGCAGGGCCGGCGGCGAAGAACTCCTCTTCGGAGTAGATGCGATACATGGGTCGCTTCGCCACGCTCGCGGCCGGGGGCTCGGGTGGGGAGATGTCCGGCCCCCGGCCGCTTGCGCGCGGATGGGAGTCGCCGCGAGGTCGTGCCTGCGACCGACCTGCGGCGTCCCGCGGGACACGCCTATGGGGGTAGTGAGGGGTGGTCATAAGCGAGTCCCTATCTCTCTGTTCCGACCTCCCCCCAGAGGTGGGACGGAATCCCCCCCAGGTGGGACCGGGCCTCCCCTCATCGGCGGGCCGGGCTCGCAAGCCGGACGACCCTCGGCCTCCGCCAAAAGCCGCCGCAGCCGCGCGCGGGCGCGCTGGGCGACCTTCCGATACTTCTCCTGCGACCAGCCCCAGCGGCGGCAAAACTCGGCACGCTCGATCCCCGCCAGCTGGCAGGCCAGCACCAGGCGCTGATCACGGCTCAAAAGCGGCGCCACCGCCACCACCAGGCGCAGTTGCTCGCGGCGGACGACGTGCGGGTGCGGCTCGGCGCGGGGGTCGCACAGCTCCAGGCGGTGCTCGCCCGTGCCGCTCAACGGCAGCGCGTTCTCGAGCGCCGCCTGCAGCGGGCTGCGTCCGTGCAGTGCCCGACGGCGGTCGTACACGCGCGAGAGAAACCGCTGCTCGAGGGCATTTGCGAGGTGCTCGCGGCTTGCCCACCGATGGCCGCGGGCGCCGCGCGCCAGCAGCTCGTACACCGCCTGGCTGAGACAGTCTTCCAAGTCATCCGGGCGCAGCATGTGGCGGTAGGCGCGCAGCATCGCCGGACGGCGGGCGCGTGCCACCAGCGCCACCTGCTCGGCGGTGTCGGCCGGCCGTACACGCGCCGGGTCGGCATAGTGGGTGAACACACACGCATGTCGTCCCCGCCCACCGCCACACCCCCCTCCCAATTGGCCGTCGCCGAAGCGCCAAGCTCGATAGGGCGACCGGCCGCGTTGACCGCGCCGTGAACGATCCCCCCTCCCCCTCCTCCTCCCCCTCGAGATGAGCCTCAACGAGCGGCTGCGCGCGGTCGATCGCTTCCAGCAGCGGCACCGCCGCCTCAGCTTTTTGGCGGCCGTGTTCAAGAAGTTCAGCGACGACTCCGCCGGGCGGCTGGCGGCGCTGATCGCCTATTACGGGTTTTTCTCGCTGTTCCCGCTGCTGCTGGTGTTTGTGACCGTGCTCGGGTTCGTGCTCGAAGGCGACCCGTCCGCGCAGCGGAGCGTGCTGGACTCCACGCTCAAACAGTTCCCGATCATCGGGCAGCAGCTGCAGCACAACGTCCACTCGCTCACGGGCAGCCCCGTGGGGCTGGCGATCGGCGTGGTGGGCTCGCTGCTCGCCGGCCTCGGCATCACCGGCGCGGCGCGCACCGCGTTCGACGAAGTCTGGCACGTGCCCCACAAGCGGCGGCTGTCGTTTCTCGCCTGGCGGCTGCGCGGGTTGGCGCTGCTGGCGGTGCTCGGCACGCTCACGCTCGCCTCCACCGTCGTAGCCGGCTACGTGGTCGCCGCCGCCCCCTCCGCGCTCGCCACGCTGGCCGGCATTTTGATCGCGTTCGCCGTCAACCTGCTGCTGTTCTTCTGCGCCTTCCGGCTGCTCACCGCCGAGGAGGTCGCCACCCGCGACCTGCTCCCCGGCGTGCTCCTCGCCGCGGTGTTGTGGCAGATCCTCCAGCACATCGGCGGCTACTACGTCGAGCACGTCGTGCGCCACGCCAAGGAGACCTCGGGGCTGTTCGCGTTCGTGCTGGGGCTGCTGTCGTGGCTGTACCTCGGCAGCCAAATCACGCTGTTCGCAATGGAGGTCAACGTGGTGCGCGCGCAACGGCTGTGGCCGCGCTCGCTCTTCTCGCCGCCGCTGCTTGCAGCCGACCGGCGGGCGCTCACCTCGCTCGCGGAGATCGAGGAGCGGGTGCCCGAGGAGAACGTCGAAGTCAGTTTCGACGACGGCGGGTAGCGGGATCTCCGTGGCTTGCTATAGTACCTATACATTCGTAAGCTTATATGGAGCGTATACCGATGCCCACAAGCTCAGATAACGGTCACACCCCCTCCCCCACCACCCCCACGCCAGGCGGCGACGCCAGCTCCTCGGAGTCGCGCCCGCTGCTGCGGCTGATCCCGCTCGACGACACCGTCGTGTTCCCCAACATGGGGATCACGCTCACCATCGACGTCGCCGACGACCAGCGCGTGGTGCTGGTGCCGCGTCACGACAACGAGTTCCTCGAGGTCGGCACCATCGCCGAGGTCGACGACCACATCCGCCTGCCCGGCGGCGGGCGCGCAGTCGCCCTCTCCGGGCAGCACCGCGCGCGGATCGGCGCCGCGCAAACCGGGCCCGACGGCAACCTGCGCGTGGAGGTGCAGGAACTGCCCGACGACGTCCCCACCGACGGGCGCACCCGCAATCTGGAGCGCGAGTACCGCGCGGTGGTCGAGGAGATCCTCGAGCTGCGTGGCGACGACGGGCGCATCGCCGCGTTTTTGCGCGCCATCGTCGAGCCCGGCCCGCTGGCCGACTCGGCCGGCTACTCCCCCAACCTGTCGTACGCGCAGAAGGTGGAGCTGCTGCGCACGCTCGACGTCACCGACCGGTTGGAGATGGCGGTGAAGCTGCAGCGCGAGTCGCTGGCCGAGCTGCAGGTGCGCAAGCGCATCCGCGAGGACGTGCAGGAGGGCGCCGAGAAGCAGCAGCGCGAGTACTTCCTGCGCAAGCAGATGGAGTCCATCCGCAAGGAGCTGGGCGAGGACGAAGGCTCGGTCGTGGAGGAGTACCGCGCCAAGATCGAATCTGCGGAGATGCCCGAGGAAGTCGAGAAGCAGGCGCTCAAGGAGCTTGACCGCCTGGAGCGGATGGGCGAGCAAACCGGCGAGTCGTCGATGATCCGCACCTACCTCGACTGGCTGATCGCGCTGCCGTGGAACAAGCGCTCCGAGGAGCACCTCGACCCCACCGGGGCGCGGACGGTGTTGGACGCCGACCACGCCGGCTTGGAGGACGTCAAGGACCGCATCGTCGAGTACCTGGCCGTGCGCAAGCTGCGCCAGGATCGCGGCATCGAGGCCGACCCCAAGTCGGGGGCGATCCTCACCTTGATCGGCCCGCCTGGCACCGGCAAGACCTCGATCGGCGAGTCGATCGCGCGTGCGCTGGGACGTGAGTTCGTGCGCATGTCGCTGGGCGGCGTGCGCGACGAGGCCGAGATCCGCGGCCACCGACGCACCTACATCGGCGCACTCCCCGGCCGTCTGGTGCGGGCGCTCAGGGACGCCGGCACGATGAACCCGGTGATCCTCCTCGACGAGGTCGACAAGGTCGGCGCCGACTGGCGCGGCGACCCTTCGGCCGCGCTGCTGGAGGTGCTCGACCCGGCGCAAAACCACTCCTTCCGCGACCACTACCTGGACGTGGAGCTGGATTTGAGCCAGGTGATGTTCATCGCCACCGCCAACGTCGCCGACACGATCCCCGGGCCGCTGCTCGACCGCATGGAGGTGATCCGCTTCGACGGCTACACCTCCGAGGAGAAGCTGGCCATCGCCAAGGGCTACCTGTGGCCGCGCCAGCGCGACCGCAACGGCCTGCGCGACGGCGAGGTGGAGATCAGCGACGAGCTGCTGCGCACCGTCATCGCCGAGTACACCCGCGAGGCCGGCGTGCGCTCCCTGGAGCGCGAGCTGGGCACGCTGCTGCGCAAGACCGCCACCAAGATCGCCTCTTCGCTGCCGGCGGCAGAGCCCGATGGGGCCGAGCCGACCACAGAGGAGTCGCCGAAGGCGCCTGTGACGATCGATCTGGAGACCGTGCGCGAGGCGCTGGGTCGCCAGAAGTTCTTCCAGGAGTCGGCGTCGCGCACCGCCACCCCGGGAGTGGCAACCGGATTGGCGGTCACCGGCACCGGCGGCGACGTGCTGTTCGTGGAGGCCACCGCGATGAAGAGCGGCGGCGGCGCGGGCGGCGGCGGGCTGGTGCTGACCGGCCAGCTGGGCGACGTCATGAAGGAGTCGGCGCGCATCGCCCTCTCCTACGTGCGCGGCCACGCCGAGGAGATCGGCATCGACGAGAACAGCGCGTTTGAGGGACAGGAGTTCCACGTGCACGTGCCCGCCGGGGCGATCCCCAAGGACGGGCCCTCCGCGGGCGTGACGATGGTCACCGCGCTGGCCTCGCTGCTGAGCGGCCGCCCGGTGAAGCACACGGTGGGGATGACCGGCGAGGTCACCCTGCAGGGCCGGGTGCTGCCGATCGGCGGGCTCAAGCAGAAGGTGCTGGCGGCCCACGCCGCCGGTCTCACCGACGTGATCCTGCCGGAGCGCAACCGCGGCGACCTCGACGACATCCCGGAGGAGGTTCGCGAGCAGATGAGCTTCCACCCGGTGATGACCGTCCAGGAGGTGCTCGACCGAGCGCTGGAGCCCGCGCGCGTGGACTCCGGCCGCAAGGCCGCCGCGCCGGTCGCCTCCTAAAGGCGGCAACCGCGATGTCCTCGCGCCCACCGATCGCGCGCCGCTGTCAGCCCGTTCCAGTCGAGGTTCGCGAAACCGCGAGCCTCCTGGAGCGGCGCTGGCAGCTGTCGATCATCTACGCCGCGCTCACCGGGGCGTTGCGTTTCAACGAGTTCGCGGATGCCATAGCCGGGATTTCCCCCCGGATGCTCTCCGAGCGATTGCGCGACCTCGAGGCGGCCGGGCTTGTACAGCGCACGGTGATTCCCTCCAGCCCTCCCACCGTGGAGTACCGGCTCACCGCGCGCGGGCGGCGGCTGGGGCCTTTGATCGAGGCCATGCGAGCCTATGCGGAGGAGCCGGCGGGTTAGGGGTCACCCGCAGCCGCTCCGGCACGATCGGTGGGCCACTCACGGGCCATTCCGCACGGGGCCAGGGACGTCGCGCTCCTGCGCGACGAGCTGGGAACCTCTCCCCATCGCGTCCCGGGACTGAGGCCAACGGAGGTCGAGGTCCTTGCGGCGCCAGCCCGGGCTCCGCTCGGTCTGACCTCCGCGCGAGCGGTCGCTGAGCGCGCGGGCCTCTCCCCCACCACGGCGAGTCGTGCGATCGCCGCACGACCAACTCGACCTCGACGAGCCCGAGTCGCACGCAGCTTCCAGGCAAGCTCCAGCGCGCCCGGAAGCCGTCCCACCGCGGGCTACGGCTTGGCTTCCAGGATCATGTTGAACGGGGTCTCCGCCGCCCGGCGCACCCGACTGAACCCGCCTTGGGTGAGCACCTCGCGCAGGCGCGCCTCGCCTGCCTGCGCCCCAAGCGCGAGCCCCACCTCCTGGGACAGCGACGCGGGCGTGCAGATCACCGTCGATGCCCCATAGAAAACCCGGCCCACCGGGTTGAGGTTCTCCTCGACGCGGTCGTTCGCGAACGGCTCGACAATCATCCACGCCCCATCGGGATGCAGCGTCTCACGCACGTGCGCCGCCGCCCCCACCGGGTCGCCCATGTCATGCAGGCAGTCGAAAACGCACACCAAGTCGTAGTCCTTGCCGGGGTACTCCTTGGCCGACGCCGCCTCGAACACCACCCGCTCTGAGACGCCGGCGTCGCTGGCCGCCTGACGCGCACGGTCGATCGAGGGCATGTGGTAGTCGAAACCCGAGAAGCGCGAGTTGGGGAACGCTTCGGCCATGATGATCGTCGACGCTCCGTGGCCGCAACCCACGTCGGCGACCTTCGCCCCCCGCTGCAGCTTCTCCTTGACACCGTCGAGCGCCGGGATCCACTCGCTCACCAGGTGCGCGCGGTAGCCAGGCCGGAAGAAGCGCTCCGTGCCGCGGAACAGGCGACGGTCGTGCTCGTGCCAACCAATCCCCGCGCCGCTGCGGAAGGACTCCACGATTCGTTGCTCGTCAGCGTATAGCGACGCGATCAACTCATACGCGCCCAGAATGTAGAAGGGGCTGTCTTCGTCGGCCAAGGCGAGCGCCTGCTCGTCGGGCAGCGTGTAGCGATCGCTGTCTCCGTCGTAAGTCACATAGCCACCCGCCGCCTGGTTGCGCAACCACTCGCGCACGTAGCGCTCGTTCGCCCCCGCGCGCTCGGCCACCTCCTGCGAGCTCAGCGGCCCCGCGCCCGCCATCGCCTTGTAGAGTCCGAGCTTCTCCCCGATCAGGAACAGCGGCGCGCTGATGACCGCGCCCATGTCGGTCACCGCCTGCCCCATAAATGCTTCGAGCTTCGCCTCATCGATATTCGCCGTGCTAATCGCCATCGCCTCTTCCTCCTATGTGGGTGCAGGTCATCAAGCTCCGGCCTTCCAATCGCCTCTGGTGGCGCAGCATCCGGGGAGCGCCGGCGCATAAGCTAAGCGGCACAGGCTTGGGGGTCCGTCCCTTTGCCCGTGCCGTGTAACTGAGCTCGTATCTACAACGGCGCCCACACACGTAGTGGGGAGAGGGGGCCGCCGTTCTGTCACTCCTCGGCCAGAAGGCTGCGAACGCCTCGCCTCCAGCCGATCGAACGATGCTCAGTCACACCCGACATGTTCAGACCGATCGCGCGCAGTCACCATGAGGTCGGGGCCCCATTTTCCACTGGTGTACAGGTGCCGGCGCGCTAGCGTGATTTGCCGTGCAGCAAGCGGACGGACAAGCCGGTTTCGCGCGGGTCGTCGCGGATCGCTCCGGTAGGAGGCCCGATGTCGGCGGGAGCTTGGATGGCACCGCCGACGCCGTCGCTGGGAGCCGCGACGGTGCGGTCGCCGACACCACGCCAACTGACGCCCACCCATCGCCGCCGGCGACCCGTCGGTACCTTCCGCTCTTCTGGCGCGTGCTCGCCCTGAACGGCGCCCTCGTCACGACGATGGCGATCGCGATCGCGATCGTGCTGCCCGCCCCGTTCGCGCACATCGCCGCCGACGACGCCGCCATCCTCGCCGTCACCCTGACTGTGACGCTCGTCGCCAACGCCCTCCTGCTGCGCTACGCGCTCGCCCCGCTGACTCACCTGCCTGCGCTCCTGCGGCGCGTTGACCCGCTGCAGTCGGGGGAGCGCCTGCAGGTGCCCGGCGCCCCGTCGGAGGCCGCCGAGCTTGCCCAGGCATACAACGAGATGCTCGACGAGCTCGAGACCGAGCGCCTGGAGAGCACGAGGCGGGTGCTGTCGGCCCAGGAGAACGAGCGGCTGCGAGTCGCGCGGGAGCTGCACGACGAGGTCGGCCAGACGCTGACCGGGGTGCTGCTGGGATTGGCACGCGTCTCACGCGATGCGCCGCCCAACCTCGCCCAACCGCTGGAACAGCTGCTGGAGACCACACGCGCGAGCATCGACGACGTCCGCCGCATCGCCCAGCGCCTGCGCCCCGAGCCACTCGAGGATCTCGGCCTTGCCGTGGCGCTGCTGGCGCTCTCCCGACGGATGCGCGAGCAGTCCGGGCTGCGAATCGCCTGTCGCATTCCAGCGGACCTCCCGCCTCAATCGCCTGAGTGCGAGCTCGTGGTCTACCGCGTCGCTCAGGAGGCGCTTACCAACGCCGTCCGGCATTCGGGCGCCGCAAGCGTGAGCATCACTCTGCAGCTGCGCTCCGACCGCCTCGCGCTGAGCGTCCGCGACGATGGGCGCGGCATGCCTGACAGGCGCCGCGAGGGTGGCGGGATGCGCGGCATGCGCGAGCGTGCCGGGCTTGTCGGCGGCTCCCTGCAGATCACCAGCGCGCCCCACGCCGGCACCGAGGTGCATCTGGAGGTTCCGCTCCACGCCGAGGGCATATGACTGAGTTGCAGACCAACATTCTGCTCGCCGACGACCACGCCGTCGTGCGCCAGGGGCTGCGGCTGGTGCTCGAAAGCGAGCCCGACCTCGTCGTCCGCGCAGAGGCCGGCGACGGCCTGGAGGCCGTCAGCATGGCGCTCGCCCACGACGACCTGCACCTCGTCCTCCTCGACATCTCGATGCCACGCATGACCGGGTTGCACGCCGCGCGCGAGATTCACCGCCAGCGCCCCGCCCTGAATATTTTGATGCTCTCGATGCACGACAACGAGCAGTTCCTCTATGAGGCCCTGCAGGCCGGCGCCAGCGGCTACGTGCTCAAGTCGCTCGCCGACCGCGACGTGGTGCGCGCCTGCCGCGCCGCCGTCCGTGGCGAGCCGTTCCTCTACCCCGCCTCCGTCACCGAGATCGTTCGCCACTACCTCGCCGGACCCGCCGAGGAGCACCCCGATCCCCTGACCCCGCGCGAGCTGCAGGTCATCAAGCTGATCGCCGAGGGCCACACCAACCAGCAGATCGCCGAGGCCCTCACGATCAGCAAGAAGACCGTCGAGCGCCACCGCGCGAACATGCTCGAGAAGCTCGGCATGCGCGACCGCGTGGAGCTCACCCGCTACGCGATCCGCCGTGGCCTCATAGAGCCCTGAGCCACATGAATGGGGCTTGCACCCCATAGCTGCCGACACTCGCGAAAGGCATCCTCTGTGGCACGGCATTCAGCGCCGCCGGGCGCTCCGCTCCCGCCGCACACCACCCCCAGCTCGGCGGCGCATGCCACATCATTTACAACGCACGCAGACGTTGCGGCGTCTTGCGACAGATCCTACTAGACAAACTCTTGCTCCCGCAGCGAAGAAGCCGGATCGCGAGCGACGTCGGCGACGGGCGTTTACGACATTGCCCGTATGGCAACCGCGGGCCGGAACATGAGCCACAGCGGTGGGCAGGAACCGACGTGCAGTTCCTTTGTATGCCGAAAGCCGAGACGCTCATACAACGCGGCGCTGCGTTCGCTGGAGGCCTCGATGTAGGCCGACACGCCCTCCCGGTCGCAGCGCTCGAGGGTGGGGCGCATCAGCGCGTTGCCGAGACCCTTGCCCTGCATGTCGGGGTGCACGCCGATGTCGCGAACGTAATAGTGAGGCTCGCGGGGCTTGCGTGTGTGGTGCCACTCCATCGCGGCTCCCATCCTCGCCGCCCTGGACAGGTGGATTCCGAAGGCGCGACCCTCGAGCATGGTTGCGCGCAGCGGCGCACGCCATGCTCCGGGCGGCAAGGTCAGCGCCGCGCCGGCGAGATCGGTGGTCGTCCACACACGGCCATGGGGCAGCACGTAGTGACGCAACTCGATGCCGAAGTAATGGCGCAAGCCCGCGAGCCGCTTGCCGTCCTCGGGTATCAACCAGCCGAAGATGGGATCGTCGAAGAAGGCTTGCGCCAGCATCGTCTTCGAGCGTTGGATGTCGTCCGCGGTCGCTGGGCGCAGTTGGTAGTCGGCGGGCGGGCGCGGCGGCGCCGACGGTACTTCGCCGGCGATGGTCGATGAGCCGTCACTCATTTGTCGGCTCCCCTCTCTTTGGTGGCGAGTTGGCGTGAAGGGAATGCGGCCTGCACGTCGACCGCGCTCGGGTCCTCGCGCAGGAGCGCATCGAAAGCCTTGAATACGAGCACGAGCATGTCCCCGAACAGCCCGTCGGGAACAGCGTCGGGATCGACCAGCTTCTCCAACGCCAGGCCGTTGCCCAGCGCGTTGATGAGCAACCCCATGAACTCGCCCGCTTCGGCGTTCGGCGGACGCCCCCCTCCCTCCAGGGCCAGGCGGCCGCTGGCGGCGCGAAGGGCCGCAAACCGTCCAGCCAAACGCTCCCGCAATCGCGGCTCGCGGATCGCGTAGGCCCAGAACTCGATCAGCAGGGGAAAGTAGTCGGGACGCTCGCGCAGTATCACCATCCAGTGATCCGCCGCCCCGCGAGCCTGCTCCTCGGCCGTCGCCCCATCGGCGACGATCTGCGCGTAGTCGCCCACATCGGTGGCGATCCGCTCCTCGAACAGCGCCAGGAACAGGTCCTCCTTGCTGGCGAAGTTCGAGTACAGGGCGCCGCTGGTGGCACCGGCCTCGCGCGCGATCGCCTCCACCGAGGCACCGTGAAAACCGCTTCGCGCAAACACGGTTTCCGCGCTGTCGAGGAGGCGGCGGCGGGTCAACGCCTTCTGCTCGTCGCGCAAAGTCAGACGGGGAGCGGTATCTGCCATCTCATCCATTATTACAAATATTGAGCACTATGTCAAGCTGGGGACCGGTACCTTGCGCCGAACCCGGCCCGGCCGGCACGCAGAGGCCCCAGTGGCCGGTTGCCTGCCATCATGGGCTGCCCCCCGGTGTTGCGGCTCGTCACGATCCCAATCAGTCACTACTGCGAGAAGGCGCGGTGGGCGCTCGAGCGGGTGGGGATGCCCTATCGCGAGGAGCGCCACGTCCAGGGCGTCCATCAGCTTGTTGCCCGGCGCGCGGGCGGTGGGATCACGGTTCCGGTGCTCGTGACGCCCGATGGAGCGATCGGAGACTCGGCGGAGATCCTTGCCTGGATCGACGAGCACACCCACCCGGAGCATCGGCTGTTTCCCCCACAGTCCGACGCACGGGGAGAGAGCGTGGGTTTGTGCCGGCGCTTTGACGAGATACTCGGGCCGACGGGGCGACGGCTCATGTACGTCCACATGCTCGCCGACGCGAAGCTCGCATTGCGCTTCAACAACGCCGGCGTGCCGGGCTGGGAGGACCGCTTCATCCGTTATGGATGGCCGGTCGCTCAGCGCTATGTCAAGCGCGTGCTCGACATCCGCCCGGGGATCGAGATCGAGGACGAGGCGACGGTTTTCAGCGAGCTCGACTACGTCGCAGAGCTGCTCTCCGACGGTCGGCCGTACCTATGCGGCGAGCAGTTCGGCGCGGCGGACCTCACGTTCGCGGCGCTGTCTGCCCCGATCACGGTCCCACCCGCATATGGCGTTCCGCTGCCCCAGCCCGATGTCCTCTCGCCCGGCATGGCGGCACTGGTCGAGCGTGCGCGCGAGCACCCCGCCGGGCGCTACGCGCTCGCGCTGTTCACTGAGCACCGTCGCGTGACCGTTCTCTGAGCAATGGACGCCTCCGCCTACGCCTTCACGCATGGCGTGCACCGGACGCGCAGCACGCTGCGCGACTGGCGTCAGGAGCACTGGAAGATCATGCGACGCTGGACCGCCGGCTCGGCGCTCGCGGCCTTCGGGCTGCTGGGGGCGGTGCTCGCCGTCTCGGCGCTCTCCGGCGCCGGCGCCGAAGCGATCCCGCGCGAACCGCCGTTCGCCACCGGGGACGCGGCTGACATCGCCGGCATCGTGGGCCACAACCTGCTGGTGTTGGCGTTGCACGCGATGGCGTGTGTGGCCGGCTTCATCGCCGGCAGCTCGCTGCCGCTGCAAGCCGACTCCCATCGCGGCTTCTCGCGCTGGGTGCACGTGCACGGAGGGCGCATCGCAATCGGGTTCGTGGTGTGCGCCACCACATTCTCCCTGTCCGCCCAGGCCTACCTGCTCGGCGACCGGCTCGCCGCCTTCGCGCGCTTCCTGGGCGTGCCTGCGGCGCTGTTGCTGCTGGCTGTTCTGCCCCACGCGCTACCCGAGCTGATCGCGCTGTTCCTCCCTCTCGCCGCGTGGATCATGGCCAGCCGGCGCGGCGAGTGGGACCAGTTGCTCGCCGCGACGCTGGTGACGGTCGCCGTCGCGATACCCGTGCTCGTGGCGGCCGCGCTGGTGGAGGTATACGTCTCACCCCACCTCTTCCACGCACTTGCCGGCACACATCTTCCCGTCACACCTCAGCCGGCGGAATGAACGCCGCGCACCGCTCCCGACGCCTTGCACTGCGCGTCGGGCAGCACGCACGCCAGCGCGTCGAGCAGCCTCGCGCCCGTCCGCCGTTGCGCCTGCACGCTCTCCGCGGGAGCGCCCTGCAAGCGCACGGCGGCGATTCGATAGACGCGTGATCCGCGCAGCAGGAACACGTCACTCTGTCTGGCGAGATCGGGATTGACCCACATCAGATTGCGCGCCCGCGGCGGCGAGAACGCCGGCCACAGGACACCGTCGCGATGACAGTCGGTGCTCGCCGCCACCTTGAAGAGCTCGCGTGCCTGACGCGATCCGCCGAACGCGAAAACGTCGGCGCCCACATCGTAGTCGCGCGTCCACCAGCGCATCTCATAACCCGCCGGCCACAGCCCATCGGCCAAACGCGAGGAGCGCAGCCGCAGCGGCAGGTCATCCGACCACATGTCGCCGGGAGTCGCGATACCCCCGACATACCGCTGGCCGCCGTAGAGCGCGAACACCCTCAACAGCCTCGCGCGCAGCGCGATCAGCGCTTCAGGATCGGCGTCGGTGGGGGCCGGCAGCCCGCGCGGAGTGCACCACGTCGGAGCATTCGAAGCGCCCTGCGCGTCGCCGCCGCCGATCGCCGCTGCTCCCAGGAGACTCGTCCTGGTGCCCAGCAACAACACGATCGCCCCGCCCAAGCACACCAGCAGCACCGCAAGGCGGATCCGCGGGCCCGCCCACCACGCCACCGGCGGCGTCTCGCGATCGTCCTCCACACCTCAACATCGAGCAGGAAGTCTGCGCACTTGAGACAGCACGGCAATCCAACGCCACCGCGACGGCTACGCGTGCGGGTTTCAGCGCACGTGCTCGTCGAAGAAGCTGAGCATGCGTTGCCAGCCGTCGCGGGCGGCTGCCTCGTCGTGGCCGACAGCCATCGGCGTGGGTACCCGCGCGAGCCAGCCTTGCCAGCCGTCGACTTCAGAGAAGAAGGAGTGTCCGGCCTCGCCGTAGGTCTTTACGTCGTGGGGTACGCCGATGGCGGTGAGGTGGCGCTCGAGGCGCGCGGCCGTCTTTGCCCCGAGCAGGCGATCCTTGCCCCCGTAGCTGGCGACCACAGGGCACACGCCGTCCAGGCGCGAGCGATCGCCGGGCACCTCGCCGTAGTTGACGGCGGCCGCGGAGAAGCCCGGCTGCGTGCCGGCGATCAGAGCAAAGCCACCGCCCTGACAGAACCCGGCCACGGCGATCCGTTCGGCGTCGATCTCCGACCGGGAGGCAAGCGCATCTCGGGCCGCGCGGATGTCGGAGATCTCGCGCCCCACGCTGCCCCGCAGCATGGCGACGATCACGCGGCTGAGACACACGACCCGCGACCCGTGGGAATACAGGTCCGGGGTCAGCGCGCCGTATCCGGCATCGGCGAAGCGACGCGCGATCCGGCGTATGTCGTCGTTGAGGCCAAACGACTCGTGCAGCACCACCACGCCCGGGTGGGGTCCCTCGCCGGCGGGCGCGAAGAACTCTGCGCGCAGCGTCGCGCCATCGGCCGTGGGGACCTGCAGGGGGGTTCCGCTGCTCGACATCGCGGGAAACGATAACCGAGCCGCGCATGTCCCACCCCGCTCGCCGGCGTGCGGCCCGACCTCGTCGAGCGCCGCGACGGGGATCGTGATCTGGTTCTTGGTCGAGATTCGATGGTGCTTAAGCGTCACCAATCGGCACTCGTAGCGCAGCGTGTCAGCTTCGGCAAGCGCGACAATTGACCAGCTGGTGTACCTTGCGGAATCATTCCTCACCCACATTCATTCGGTTAATTGAGCTCACTGGCACCAAACCCAATTACCCACAGGACCGCACCGCCCGGACCCGACATCACAGCAAAGGGGGCCGGTTGCACCGGCTACTGTCCGACAGGTGTCTCCAGTATTACCGCCACCATCCGCCACCCGGCCCGCGATCTGGTGTCACGTGCCTGGATCCGTGAACAGCGCCGGGCCGCGCGCGAGGGCAAACTTTCGCCCGAGCGACTCGAGCAGCTACGGGCACGGGGTATTTTTGATTGCATTTGCACGCTAATAGGGGCAATCCTGCGTGCACCAAGGGGGTTGAGGAGTAATTACCATCAGGATTACGACGATCACAGGACGGGAGCCGCGACGTCAGGGGCTGTCTCGCTCGCGCCTGCTGGCGTCAGGCGGCCTTGATCCCCTCGCGCGTGGCGGCCTTGAGGATCTTCTGATCGAATGACGAGACCGCCGAGCTCGTGTGCTTGGCGGTCGCGAGGCAGTAGGCGTCGGGGAGGCTGATCGGGTGGCGTCCTCGCAGGCGCGCCGCTTCGACCCCAATCGCCCCGTTCGGCTGGTGCACGGTGACGCCGAGGGCGGCGATCGCCTCCCGGGTGGCGGCGAGCTTCGACACGTCTGCTGAGGGAGCGATCAGCACCTCGGTCAGGTTCACGACGCTGACGGCGCAAGCGTCTTGGTCGTCGCGCCATTTGGTGAACAGCGTGCGAGCGCGATGATGATGCGGGTCGTTGCCGTCAAGCGCTCCGATCAGGACGTCCGCGTCGAGGAGCAGCTTCACCGCAGTTCGTCTTCGGCGTCGAGTTGCTCGAGATAGCCGGCAGGGTAGGTGCCCGTCAGCGCCCCGAACGCATCCTCGAAGGTCGTGGTCGTGCGGCGGATCCGCAGCTCCCCGTCGCCGACCGGCTCGACCGTGACTCGCTCGCCGGCGTGCAGCCCGACCTCGTCGAGCGCCGCGACGGGGATCGTGATCTGGTTCTTGGTCGAGATTCGCGCCATTCCTTTACTCTATCAGTAAAGGCCGCGCGGCCAGCGAGACACGTGAGTTGGACGACAAACAGCACCCAAGCCGACTTGGCCCCACCAAGCAAAAGCGGCGGACGAGGTTCGAACTCGCGACCTCAAGCTTGGGAAGCTTGCAGCCATATCACGGATATGGCCTGCAAATCACGCATATTTTGCTCTGGGGTAGAAGCTCGGTACCGCACTGGTACAGCAAACTCGTGTCGTCCGGCTCGGGGGGACCGTGTACGCGGCCGACCTTGCCTGGCCGGCCCGTTCGGGCAGCGTATGGCTGGAGAGCCGACGGGAAGGACGACGCGCAACTCGTTGGCCGCTTGGCTGGCTTGGCGGTCTGTGATGGCAGGCGACCCCTACAAAGACGCTTCCTCCATGCAGACACCATCGAACTCATCCCACCCTACCGCAGAGATCAGCAGCCAACGACGCCAGGGCAACTCCGTCTCCAAGGGTGCCGACGCTCGCCGCGGCGGACTCCTGACCACGGCCCAAGCGGCGGCTGCGCTCGGGGTCAGCGAGCGCACCGTGCGGCGCTATCTGTCCTCGGGGCTATTGACCTGTCGCAGGCTGCCAGGCGGCCACTACCGGATTCCGGCCGAGGCGCTCGCCGAGTTCTGGCACGCAAACGACCCTGACTGGCGGCATCACCGGCTCCCACGGCCCGGTCAGACGCCCAATTCGCCACGACCCGATCGTCAGCGGCGCGACCCCTCGCGCTCTCCTCGTAGGCAGCTTCGGTTGGGCGAAGAGGCCCCCCGCGATTACGACCTTTCGACGGCGACCCTACGTGCCTTGCGAGCCCGACTGTCGTGATGCCTCCCCCCTCCCCCATACCGTCTACCGCCGGTCCTCAGAGCAATGGCTAAGCCCTGGAAGAAGCAGTGGCCGTACGTCACCAAGAGCGGCGAGAAGTCCCATCGAGTCGGCTTCCGCGACCACGACGGAGTCGGGAGGACCAAGGCATTCCCGTCGGCGAAGATCGCTAACGAATGGATGCAGGAGTACGTGTCGGCCGAGCGGCGGGGAAGTCACAGCCTGCGGCGCTTCCTGCTCGATCTGGACGCCAGGGACGCCAGCGGCGATAACACGGGCCAGACGATCGGCGAAGTCATCCAGCTCCACTTCGCCTTCAATGCGCCGGAAACCGTCGACGGGCTGTCAGCGTCCACCTTCCGCACCTACCGCCACTCGGCCAATCGCCACCTGCTCGGGATGCCGGGCATGGACAAAGGAAAGACACGTCCGCCGGCCGACTATGCGGTGCGCTTGGCCGCGCAACCAGCCACGGCGTTCAACGAGCCCGACGCGCCCCGCGCCCTGCGAGAGGCGATGAAGCACGCCAAGGTGGGACCGTCCGCCCGCGCGCACGCCTGGCGCGTCCTATCGGCGGTGCTCTCATGGGCCGCGAACTCCGAGCTCGTGCCGGAGATCAAATCCAACGGCTGCCTATTCGCCAACGAGAAGATCAGCAACAGGCGGAAGTCGATGCGAGGCGCCCATGGCCGCGCCACTGTTCGGCGTCACGGCGATGAGGTTCGCAGCTGGGCACTCTCGCCGATGGCCGTCGAGCTGATCCGAGCTGAGATGCTCACAAGCACGATCCACGCCGCGAGCCCGATTCTGACTCACCGCGACCCCATCATCGTCTCGCTGCAGTTCGGCCTCGCTCTGCGCAACCAGGAGGTCTATGGCGTGCGCTGGTTTTCCTTCGCAGACAGAGAGCGCGCCCACATCACCGAGGTATTGAGCTGGAACGAACTGGACGATCGGGCCAAGACCGAGCGCGCAACCGAACGCACAGTGAGGGTGCCATCGCTGCTCACCGCCGATCTGAACATGTGGCGCGCACTACTGCGCCAGCACGACTACCCCGCCCGAGATGTCGATTTCGTCATCCCAGGCGATCTGACCGGGCCACACAACGGCATCTACGATCCTTGCCACCGGCGCCCGCCACATGAGCTCGAACCAGGCGAAAAAGTGGGGGCGAGATACATGAAGCCATCCGTCGACGCAGTGGCCAAGGGCAGCCCGACGTTTGCGAAAGTGAAGGGGGCTACTCCGTATGGCCTGCGCCGCGGCGGTATCTCGGCCCGCCTCCGAAGCGAAAACGCCCAGTCTGTCGCCGCCCAGTGCGGGACGAGCCTGGAAATGCTCTCACAGCACTACAGCTACGAGATCGACGACTTCGGACACGTCGGGTCCCAACCGCTGGATCAGCAGTGGCGGAACGCTCGGGCAGCCGTACTCGCCAAGCTCTCAGACGCTTGTCTACAGAACTACGCGGCGTCAATAACTGGATCATAAATCCGCGCTACGGGGTTCAGGCCCCGCCTCCGGCATCCGCGCGGGGCTCTCTCTCGGCTGCGCTTGCCTCTGTGCTATGGGCGATATTGAGCTCGAACCAATGACCTCCCGCCTTGTCGAATCGTCTCGGGCCTCTCGTCGGGCTTGACCACCTCCACCCAGCCGGCTAAACTGCATCTCACCAGGAGCGATTTATGCCGAGGACTGCCGCCAACCCCATGCTCACGCGCCGCGAGGCCGTCGAGATCGCACACGTGCCACTCGGAGCGCTCGACAAGGCGATCGAGCAGAAGATCGTGACCGTCCACAGACGCCGCGAGCGCAGCTGGCTGGCAAGCGAGGACGTGGGCGTAATCGCGCTCCTGCAGAAGATGGCGCTCCCACTGCCCGTGACGGTCAAGCGGAAGATCAGGCGATGGGTCCGCGAGACCGAGCCCTACCGCACCGAGCACGGCGCCGAGCTGCAGATCAACGATGCGCTCGTCGTGCGCTGGTCCCCCGAGGTCAGCGCCACCGTCCACGCAGCCGAGAGCTATGCGAGGCTGCGCGAGCAGTGGATCGAGACAGACCCCAACATCAAGGGCGGCGAGCCCGTGATCCGCGGCACCCGCATCGGTGCGCGCGCCGTCGCACAGCGCATCGAGCATGGCGACACCATCCAGACGCTCATCGAGGACTACCCGCACGTTCCCGTCGAGGCATTCCAGACCGCCTACACGTACGCCAAGGCTCACCCGCGCCGCGGAAGGCCCACCCGACCCTGGCGGGACGGCGATGAAGCTCTGGATCGACGAGGACCTCTCCCCGTCACCGGTTGACGTCGCGCACCGCCACGGCCTCGACGCGACCTGCAACCGCGACAGATCACTTCTCGGCCGCTCCGACACGGAGGTCTTGCGGCACTGCATCGACGAGGACCGAACTCTCGTAACCAACAACCTCGGGGATTTCCGCCAGCTCTGCGAGAGGCACGCCGTACACCCTGGCCTCATCGTCCTTCCAACACCTTCGCGAGAGGAACAGCAGCAGCTCTTCGGCATTGCACTGGCATACATCCAGGAGCAGACGACGCTACACACTGCCGCAGACCAAGGCGAGTTCATGATCAACCGCGTCGTCGAGGTCAGCGCGACGGGCGGCTGCGCCGACTACCAATTGCCGGTGACGCCATAGCTCGCCGGTGGGCGGCTCTCTCCCGGCTGTGCCTGCCTTTGTGCGATGGGCGATTGGGCTCGAACCAACGACCTCCGCCTTGTCGATTCGTCAGGTGGGGTCGGCCGAAGTACCTGCAAGCACCCGGAAACTCACTATTCAAGCGGGAAAGCTTGCTGCCCGGTGTTGCCCGAGCACGACCGCGAGAACCCGCCCGAATCCACTGCTTGGAGGACGCCAGGAGGACGCGGACCATCGTGGTGTTCGGGCTGAACTCGAACTCTCAGCGCCCTCGTTAGCCGTGTGTGCATCTACAACACACCTACGCAGGGAATCGTCTACGGGCATCAGGTCGGGCACGGGAGGCCGATCGCCGAGCACCAGCGAACCACACCTACTATCCATCCCGTGGGGACCGGCCCCCAGAACCTGCTGTCGTCAGATTCGCCACGGTTGTCCCCCATCATGAACCAATGACCGGCGGGAATCTTGATCGGCGTGAGGAAGTTGCACTCCCGCACTCCCCCACACGGTTTGATGTAGGAGTCGGACTCGCGTTTGCCGTTGACGATCGCGTGGCCTTCCTTGACGTAGATCGTGTCTCCAGGGCCCGCCACGATGCGCTTGATGAATTTTTCGCTGGCCTCTTCGGGGTTGGTCTGGTCGCACGGCGCGCCGCCGGGGCTGACTTCGTAGTGCGTGGGGCCGCACTTCTGTTCCTTGGCGCCTTCGGGCGGATGGAAGATCACCATGGCTCCAACGGCTGGAAGGGATTTGACACCTTCGACCCAAACATGTGTGCCGATACTGAGGGTGGGTTCCATCGACCCAGAGGGAACGCGAAAGGTCGCCAGTGGCGGTGTCGGAGCCTCTACGACAGTCTTGGTGATGCTCGCTCCGCAGCCAGAGATGGCAGCCATCATCAAGGCAGCCGGGGCGAGCGCGCGGGCGAGCGATCGAAGCAACGCGCAGGATCGTAGCGCCCGATGGATGCCCGTGAGTCGCGGGGAACTAGCGGCGGGCAAGCCTTGTGTCCGCAGCAAGCCGCGCCGGACCGCCATAGGCCGTCTGAATCCGCTGGTTGGAGGACGCTAGAGGACGCGACAATCCGCGCTACCCCCTCCCGGCGGCGCTGGCGATGCCAGCAACTCCGCTCTAGGAAAGGGGATTCGGGACTAAACGCTTACACTTTTTGTGGCGTTGGCAGGGCTTTCGCTTGCTCCGTCTCAGACCCTTTTAGCCCGTCTCCGACCCGGTTGGCGGGGTCCCGTACGGGGTCCGGCTTCACGGCGAAGATCGAGGCTGGAGGACGAGTGCTGCAGGGCCGGATACAGTCTTGCGTATGCGAGCAAAAGACCGCCAGGACCGAGTCGTTGGAGTGGTAACTCTCGCGTGTTTCGCGACGGCGGTTGTCTTCTCGTTCGTTGCGGGAGCACCGCATCGCTTGCCCGCCGTAGCATTGGGGTCCGACGCAGTGCGGTACGCCGAGCGTGTTGCCGCGTTGATGATGGCGTTTGTTATCGTCGGGGTGATCGTGTATCGCGGTAGTAGAGGTGATCTGCCTTCTGAATTTCGTGGCATCCGGTACGCCAATCGGGATGCGACGAACGAACTCGCACAGAAGACGAGTGGCGCAACCGACGTCCTCGCCGGCTCTGTTGATGACATCGATGGTCGGCTGAGGGCTTTGGAGACGCCCATGTACAGACTTCCTCACAGGCAGTCGTGGCATCAGATCTCCGGTTACGACAGGCTGGAGCAGGCTGGCGGCGGCTCGGACAACGCTCTGCGCGTAGTGGACGAGGGCACGGCCGGCGGCGAGGCTCACGAGCGGATGCGCACCGCCGCTGCGCTTTCGCGTCCCGACATGGTTCATCCCGCGATCCTTCCTGGCGCCTCGCGGCGCTTCGCATCGTGCAGTTCGTCGCGGAAGACCGTCGGTGGCACTCCGTAGAGGCACGGGCGAAGTGGGATGGCTGGCGGTAGCCGACCAGTCGCGCTACGTCGCTCACCTGGATCGCGGGCTCGGATAGGAGCTCGGCGGCGGCAGCCATCCGTCGCGCCCGCAGATCCTTGCGGAAGGTGCTATTGCCGAACAGAGTGAAGGCGCGCTGCAGCTGGCGAGGAGAGCTCGCAAGCGACTTGGCGACCGCCTCGATCGTCAGGGACGTGCGGTAGTAGCGCATGATGACAACGCGCGCGAGTAGATACAGCCGACGGCGCTCCCTGAAGGTTTGAGGCCGCATCGCGTCCAGTGAGAGGTCGCTCTGCTGCCTTGCTCGCGGCCGGGGCGCTTTCGCGGCGGGTGGCACTCCATCCAGGCGGAAGTGCAGGTGGAGAAGCTGCCGCACCCGCTCGTGTTTGACGCCGAACCGTTCGCCGATCTCGTCCAGGGTCAGTCCCTCAACTGCGCGCAGACGGAACATCTCGCGCTCGCGGGCGGTCTGGGTGTGCCCGCCGTGACCGGAGAACAGCGTCGGGTCGAGGATCGGCCCGAACGCCTGCGCGCGGTCCCCAGCCTCGATCGCCTCACGCAGATCCTCAGCAGGAAGCGCCAACGCGAGCCGGCAGACCGCTACGGCCGCGTCGTGCACGTGCACGTAGTCGGCCATCACGCCACCTGCTTCCGGTCGGCGACCCGGTCAGCGTCGGGCCACCGCCGCGCAGTGGCGGCTTGCGACCAATTTGCGACCACGACCCAGCAGACACGGTGCGCGAGAGGGCGCGAGACGGGGAGGACCCTAGAAAGGCCGGACAGGAGGCCCGATCGAAAACCCCGCGATTTGCAGCAGGAAAGCGCGAGACGGGGAAAGACGGCCGAAGCGGCGGACGAGGTTCGAACTCGCGACCTCAAGCTTGGGAAGCTTGCGCTCTACCAACTGAGCTACCACCGCGCTGTCCCTGCATATTACGCGCTCCCACCGGCCGTCTGGGTGGCCGCCTCCCCGGACCATCCCGCCCATTACCCTTCGTATGCCGATGAAACGACTGCTGCTCCCGATCGCGGCCACGCTGGTGGGCGGCGCCTTCTTGGCGCTGCTGATCTATGGCGTGGCCCACCAGGCGCCCAACCGCTCGATCGACCAGGCGCTGGCCGACGGCCAGCAGCCGGTGGCGCCGCACCCACGGGAAGCGTTCCCGGTGTTGTACGGCGGCAGCGGCGAGCGCTCGCTGGCGGCCTACCGCGGCCGCGTGGTGGTGCTGAACTTCTGGGCCTCCTGGTGCCCGCCCTGCCAGGCGGAGGCGCCGACGATGGAGCGGTTGCAGCACCAACTGGAACGCCACCACGCCACCGTGCTGGGGATCGACGATCTCGACGTGAGCTCGGAATCGCTGGAATTCATCCACAGCCACCACCTCACCTACCCCGACCTCCGCGACGGCAGCGGCGAATATGCGCACCTCTACGGCACCGACCAGCTGCCGGAGAGCTTCCTGATCGACCCCGCCGGGCGCATCACCGCGGCGGTGCGCGGGGAGATCGACCAGGCGTTCGTCCAGCGCGCCGTGCACCTCGCCGCAAGCGCATGAGGCCGGTGCGCGCGATCGTGGTGGGGGTGCTGGCGCTGCTGGCGGCCGCCGCGCCGGCGGCGCTGGGCACCACGCCCCGCACGACGCTGCCGGCGGTGGAAAGCCAGGTGATGTGCGTCACCTGCAAAATCTCGCTGCTGGTGGCGCAATCGCCGCAGGCCGACCGCGAGCGCGCGTTCATCGCGCGGCTGATCGGCGCGGGGCTCACCGAGGCGCAGATCAAGCGCGCGCTGGTGCGCGAATACGGGCCCGCCGTGCTGGCGCTGCCCGGCAGCCACGGGTTCGACCTCGCCGTGTATGTCGTCCCCCCGTGCGTGGTGGCGGCGGTGCTGATCGCCATTGTGCTGCTGCTGCCCCGCTGGCGCCGCCGCGCCCGCGCCGGGCCCGGCGTCGGGGGCGGGAGTGGTGGGGTGGGTGGGCTCCCATCCTCGCAGGCGCTCAGCCCCGACGACGACGCCCGGCTGGACGCCGACATGGCGCGGTTTGAGTAGTACGACGGGCGCATGCGCCCGTCGTCGGGCAGTGCATGCACTGCCCGACAGGTCCGCACATGTGCGGACCTGCGACGCCGCGCATGCGCGGCGTCGGGCCGCGCCGCCGTGCGCATGGAGAGATTCCTCTCGCATGCCTGCTGACCCAACTGTCGAACAGATCGAGCACGCGGGAGCCTCGGCGTTGCGCTGCGGGCGGCCGATACATTCGGCGAAGCCGCACTGTATGCTTTGTCGATCATCATTCCCTAGCCGGAGGTTGCCTCATGAGCACAGACGCCGTGACTGTGGGTGGGTCTCGTACATTCGCGGAAAATGTCGTCGTGAAGTGGACGCCGTCGACGACCGAAACCGCGGTGGCGGTGGAAATCACTGTTAACACCGCGCTGGTCTGGCAGCACACCTTCACCCCGGAATTCACCTCCCACGAAGTAAGTGGCTCCGGGGAAAACTGGAGCCTGGAAGGCGGGACCTTCACGGTCACGTTCAGCGGCGGCGGCAAGGACGGGCAGCTGAACGCGCACGAATGGAAATTCGCCATCGAAGGCAACAAACACCAGTTCACCGGGCTGATCGGGGTCTGGTAGGCGGCCGACCGCTCGCGCCGAGGAGAGGTTGGGCGTGAGATTCGTCCTTCTCGAAACCGGCGCGAGCGGCGGTCTATACGCGGCCGAACCGGCGACCGCGCCGACGTGGAGCGGCTACTACCTGCCGACGGCGGCGACCGCGGACGGCAAACTGCCGGAAGCGATCGAACCGGTCGACGCGTGGTCGCGATACTGGGGCCAACCGCGGGAAAAAGTCAACGGCGGCTCATACGTGTTCCTCGGCGAACCGCCGTCGCCGCCTCTGCGGGGCGGCGTCACCCCCAGCGGCGTCGCCGACGCATTGGCGGCGCTCCTGAAACAGCTCAACGAAGCCCACAACGAATGGGCTTATCGCTTCCTGTTCTGGATCGCGGCGCCACACAAGACTCCGCTGCAACCCGAGGCCGTTGTCGCTTTCGCCGAGAGCGCCCACCCAGAATCCGGAACACTCATCGAAAGCTCGTCGATCCCCCTGCGCACGCTGGAGCTCGTCGGGGAAAAGCAGCTCACGGTCACATTCGAACCGGCCGACGCGGCGCTGATGCTCGTGCCCGGGGGCAACCCGTCGCTGCTGCGCCTGATGCAAACACGTGGGGCGCAACCGAAGGCGATCGGCGAAGTGACGGGCTCGGCCAGGCTGCCGGTCGCGGGCGAACAGGCCGGGCAGCTCGCGCTGGCGCTGCGGATGACCGTCCGCGGTGGCGGCGTGGAAGACGACCTCGGGCTGCTGGTCAGCGGCGTGAAGTACTTCTACACCCTCGAAAAGGTTGTGAAGTCACAGCTGTTTCGGCTGCTTGGCGTCCCGAAAGGACAGTCGCAGTTGCGGTTCGCGGTCACGCTCGACCCCCTGCACGCCGCCGACGAAGCCCGCACCCGTTTCACCTTCTCCGCGGACGCCGGCGCCTTCAGCACGCCGCTTCAGACGATCACCGGACTGCCCTTGACGCTCACGCCGATAACGGGCGCGAGCGGCCTGATGCTGAGCCCCGACGTCGTCACGGGGCCCGGCGGGACCCAGGTCGAGAGCTACTACGCGACGCTCACCGGCCCGTACGTCCTCGGCGGCGCGGGCGGCACGACCGAGCGACTGCTGTGCGGCCTCTCCGGTTTGGAGAGCATTGCCGTCAACCTTGCGACCAAGAGCTACGAAGGCGATCGGCTCACCTTTCACCCCGGGCACCCGGCCCATGCCCGCGTGTTTCCGCCGAGCGCCGCGTCGCAGGAAGATCCACAACAGGCCGGGGTGGGGAAGCCGCTGCTCGACGAAACGTTGAGCACCGCGTGGGTGACGATCGATGCGGCCTCGAACCGGCCCGCAGCGAACCAACCTGCGGCGAACCGGCCCGCGGTCAACGCAAATCAGCCGGCGGTCAACAGCTACTACGCCCAGCCGTCGGGAGCGCCGATGTTCTCGAACGTCGCAGCCGACGCGGCCGGCCTGCTGGACCTCCACGACGAGCCCGTCGCCACTGCCGCCGCCGCATTCCCGCTGGCCGCCTATAGCGGGATCGAGGTCACGCCCGGAAACGATGGCTTTGACGCAACGCTGCTGGCCGTCTACGAGCAGGGCGTGATCGGGCCGACCCGCCGCGGCACGATGCAGGCGCACGTGCTCGCGGCGCGCTCCCGACGCGCTCCGACCAGTAACGAAGGCCAGGGCGAAGGCGCCGCCACGCCGCAGGGCTTTCTCGTGGAACTGGCCGGTGCGACCTGGACCTCGCTGCTGCTCGCCCGCACCGAACCCGCGGGCGGCTCGCCCGGCGGGAAGCTGTCGTTCTCGCCGGTCGCGCCGACGCTCCAGGCAGCGCTCCAGACCGATCAGCTGTTCCTCGTGGCGACCAACCCGCTGCCGGGCTTCAAAGGCTCGATCCACGTCGAAGGCTGGCCGTTCGAAGTCAACGTCGGCGCCGACCAGGCGTTCGGCGCCTACTCCAACGTGCTGATCTTCAAGTTCTGCGGTGGAACGCTCGCGGAGCTCGTGGGCAACCCGCAGCGTTGGACGAGCGGCGAAGCGTTCAACGATCCCGCCAACGAAGGCCTGCTCGCGCTGTCGCAGTGGCTGCAGGACTACATCGGCGAATCCGCCGCCTCCAACGACGTCGCGCTCGCGTCGTTCAACGCGCTGGTCAACGACCCGAAATGGCGCGGCCTGCTGGCGCTGAGCGTGGACGTGCCGCTCGACGACCTGCCTGCGCAGGTCAGCGCGCTGCAGTGCGGCATCGAACGCACCAAGCTGTCGGCCCACCACCTGGGCGTGGAAGTCAACCAGCTCACGCCCGACGGCAGGAGCCTGGCCGGGGAAAGCTCGGTGTTCGGCCTGATCGAGTACGCCGACCCCGGCTACGCGCAGGCGCTCGCGCAGGGCGCCGACCCCGAGGCGCCGATCCCCTCCGCGCCCGGGCTGACGTACGACTTCAAGGTGCTGCAGCTGCTGGTGCTGTTCGAAAACTCCGAGGTCAGGCTGTTCCGCAGCATCTGCCAGGTCACGCTCACGCAGTGGTTCGGCGACGCGGTGATCCCGCCGCCGCAGACCGGCGGCCCGCCGCTGGCCTCGATCGTGCTCGACGGCGCGCTGCAGCGCCACGACGGGCAGCCCGTGTACACGTTCACCTCCCACGCGGGCGGCGTGGCCTATCTAGACTCCAAGGCGCTGCCGAGCGTTACCGTCGCGACGGCCTCACTGGAGTCGGTGGCCGCTCCGGCGCACAGCTCCGTCTCCACCTACAGGTTCCCCTTCACGGGGACGCTGCAACTGGCCAACATCGGCGCGGCCGAACAACCCAGCGGCCTCGACCCGCTGTCGTTCGACGCACTCGGCTTCCAGCAGATCGCGCTCGAAATGCAGTGGGACCCCAAGGCCGCGGTCCCGCGGACCTTCCGCTTCGCCACCGAGCGCGCCGCGCTCGACGTCGGCGCCAGCGTGTGGCGCGAAAAGAGCATGTTCGCGGCGCTGCCGCTCACGATTCGCGATCTCCTCACCGGCACCGCCGCGCCGAGCTCGCTGGGGTTCGTGAACGTCCAGCTGACCGGCGCCCCGCTCTCCCAACTCGGCGGCACCTGGTATGGGATCGCGTTCGACTTCGACATGGGCACCCCGGGCGCGCTCGCGGCCGAGGCCGGGCTGACCGCGACGCTGATGGTCGCGTGGGGGCAGGGCAGCAAGCGCAACGACCCCAGCCCGCCGCGCGTGGCCGCGGGGATGCAGCTGCCGGGCGCCTCCGGCGGCGGCAAGACCTTCAGCCTGCAGGGCGTGCTCGCCCTCACCGTCGATCAGATCGAGCTCTCCTACACGAAGGAAAGCGGCGAACAGAAGAGCGCCTACATGCTGCGGCTCACCGACATCGCGCTCAGCTTCCTCGGCGTGAAATTCCCACCCGGATACGGGACCGCGTTCTATTTGTTCGGCAACCCGGGGACCACCACGCAACGCAGCCCGCTCGGCTGGTATGCGGCGCTCGCCAAACAGCCATGACCCGGATCCTCTTCTGGAACATCAACAACTTCTCTACGAACGGGTTCTTTCCCGCCGACAACGCCAAACCACGGTCGATGGGAGACGACGGTGAATACGGCGTGCCGGCCGCCCCGGCGGACGCGAAAGACCGCCTGGACGTCCTGCTCGGCGTGATCCGAGACGTCGCGCCCGACATCGTGTCGATCGTCGAGGTGAAGCCGGGCGCCCTTGGCATCGCACCCGGCAGCCTGGTGCAGGATACGGCCGCCTACAAACTGCTCTGGAAACTGCGGGGCCTCGCGATCGCGGGAGGCGTCGGGGCTGGCCAATATTGCCTGGTGCCGCCCCTCGTCTCCGGGCTCGCCCACTCCGCGGAGGCAGTGGCGGTGTACTACCGCAAAGACAGATTGCAGTTCCTGGGCCCATACGGATGGAGCGGGGCGCAGGCCCAGCCGATCGGCGGCGGCCTCGGCGAATACCCTGAACCCTGGGGTCCCGGGCCGCATCGTGCGCTCCCACACCGGCAGATACCGGTCGGTGGGCCCAACTGGCCCAACGCTGGGCTCAACGAGCACCAGCTCGCCGGGCAGTTCACGTTCACAGCGGCGGGAGCCGCTGCCCCGCTGCGATTCCCCGGCCCGGGCTCGCGGACGCCGTGGCTCACGTACTTCCGTGACATCGCCGGGAACCGGCTGCTCAAGCTGCTGTCCTTCCACGCGCCGTCCGTCGCCGGGCTGGCAATGACCGGAACGAGCCGCATCGCGCAGATCCCTGAGATGACGAATCCGAACCCGATCGCCGCCAACGAAGTGCGCTGCATCGTCGGAGACTTCAACGTTTCGAGCTACGACGCGGCTCGCCGGCCGGTGGCCTTCGGTCCCTTGGCCGCCGCCAATTACACGATGCGCTTCGACGGGCTCGGATTCGGACCGGGGTTGCCTGGAGGCGGCTACTACGTGACGGTGTTGAAACTCGGCCAGCAGTCGACGCCCTGGATCCGCAACGGGGCGGCGGTATACGGCTACCCGGCCTTCGGCTACATGGGCACGGGTGCGATCGACAACGCGCTGACCCATCACGGCGCCGGCGCAGGCGCAGCACAGAACATGACCGTGTGCAACCCCGTTGTGAAAACGCCCTACACACTCGATCCAAACCGTCCGCTCAACGTGCTGGAAGGCACTTACCAGGTGAACCCACATCTCTCCGAACCGGGGCTCTTCGCCTACAATCCGCTCGCGGGGCAAATGGGCATCGACGGAGCCGGCCTCGGCCCTGGCGCTGTCAATGCGATGATGAAATTCAGGGAATGGCCCAACTACACCCACATCCGCTCGGCCAGCGACCACCTGCCGATCGCGCTGGACGTGTGACGCCATGACCAAGATCCTCTGCTGGAACGTCAACAACTTCAGCACCAACGGCTTCTACCCCGGGCCGAACGACAAACCGCGCTCAGTCGGAGACGACGGCGAATATGACGTTCCGGCCGCTCCGGCCGATGCCAAAGACCGCCGCGAAGTGTTGCTGGGGGCGATCGAAGACGTCGAACCCGACATCGTCGTGATCATCGAGGTTCAGCCTGGCAAAAACAACATCACAGCAGGAGAACTGGTGGCGGACACGGCTTCGTATGAACTTCTGCAAAGCATCCGCAAACGCCTGCTGATTGTCGATTCAGACGAATTCTGCCTGGTTCCGCCGCTCGTGTGCGGCGTAGGTGGCCTATCGGAGGGGGTGGCCGTCTACTATCGCTGGAAAAAGCTCCAGTTCCTTGGCCCCTACGGATGGGCGGGCATACAGGCCCAGCCTGTGGACGTGATCGGCGGGCCAGACAAGCTCGGTGTATATCACGGCTCGTGGGGCGCTCACTCGCTGCCCAACCGGGAGGTCCCGGACGGGTGGCCCAGCGAAGGCTGCCGCGAGGATCGGCTGGCGGGACAGTTCGCCTTCACCTCGGCGGTCGGCGCCGTGCTCAAATTCCCGGAGAAAAACTCGCGCACGCCGTGGTTGACGATGTTCCGCGACATCGCGGGTAAACGCCTGATCAAGCTGCTCTCCTACCACGCGCCGCCGGATGCCGACAAAGCGACGAGCGGCATCGCCCAGCTCGCGGCGATACCGGAGATTACGACGGATCCCCTCAAAGAAAACGAGGTCCGCTGCATCGTGGGGGACTTCAACGTGTCCACCTTCGATCCAGCCGGTCCGGTGGCCTACGACCCCCTGAAAAAAGCGCCCGCGAGCTACATCATGCGGTTCGATCCGGCCGCACTCGGCGCCGCTCCGCCGCACGAAGCCCGGGGCTACTACCTGACGGCGCTGCAGCTGGGAAAACAGGCCCGCCCGTGGATCAGCGACAAAGAGGGTACTGTCATCTACGGCTATCCGGCGTTCGACTACATGGGCGACGGGGCGATCGACAATGCGTTCACGCGTCACGGTGGCAAAGCCGGCGCGGCATCGGAAATGACCGTATGCAACCCGGTCACCAAATCGCCTTACAAATGTGACCCCGACCCGCCGAAACACGTGCTCCAAGGCACCTACAAAGTGCAGTCGTATCTCACCAACAAAGGCATCTTCGCCTACGACCCGAAAAACGATGAATATGGCATCGACGGCGGGGACGACAACGCCGACGACGTCATGGAAGAGTTCCGGAAATGGGAGAACTACACCCACATCCGCTCCACCAGCGACCACCTGCCGATCGCGCTGGACGTGTGAAGCTCACACGTCGGTGATGTCCGCCAGCGCGAGCGCCAGGCCGCTGAGCTCGACGGTCGGCAGCGTGGAGCCCGTCAGGCTCGAGAACACCGCCACGTCGAACGCGAGCGCCCCGTCGGCGGCCGGCTTGCGTTCTGCGATCCATTCTTTCAGCGCACCCGCGGCCTTTTCGAGGAAGCCTCCCGCCCCCCAGTCGCCGGGCACCTCGAACTGGATCGCGGGGCCGAGCTTGATCGGCAGCGACGCCGCCGGAACGGCGGGGTCGCCGTTCATCGGCAGCTGGTAGGAGGCCTGGAGCTTGACCTTGCGGGTGCCTTCGCCGGCGCTCGCGAGCAGCGTCGAGAACAGCGTCTGCAGGTGTTCGGCGAGCGTCGCGCGGCGGGGGGTGCCGGTCGCGACCGCCGCCACGTCGATCGCCAGCGGCGAGCTCAGCAGCGGCGTGCAGACGCTCGGGAAGCGCACGAGCGGCGTCGTGTAGACGAACGGTTTGCACGTCGGGTTGCCGGCGACCAGTTCCGCGTTGCGCGTCACCTGCAGGCCGAGGCGCGCGTTTTGCACGCCTAGCCCGTCGATCGGCCCGATCGCCACCGTGCGCTCGGGGATCAGCTCGCCTGCTTTCCAGGTCAAAAACGGCGCGTTTGGCTTGGCGCGGTAGCGGACGCCGCCCGCGGTCGCCACGGCTTCGAAACCGGCGATTTCGATCGCGGGCAGCGGCACGTGCGGTGGCAGATCGCCGCTGCTCACCGTCACCAGCAGCTCGTCTTCCGCTTCGACCGCCTCGCGCGGTGCGCCGGTGTTGAGTGGTGGCGGCTGGTATTTGCTCTCGCCGATCGCAAACACGAACGTGGTGGCGGCGGGCGCAGTCAGCAGCTTGTGCGGCAGCACACCGGCCGCGGGCCATTGCGGCGCGAGCCGTTCGGCCAGTTCCGTGAACGCCGCCAGCGCGTTGGCCGCCCGTTCGAACGCGGGCGCGCTCGTCGCGGTCTGCGTGGTGATCGTGGCGAGGTCGACCTCGAATGCTTCTTCGAGCTTCGGCAGCACGCTCAGCAGGCGGGCGAGCGCCGCGAACAGGTCTTCCGGTTCGCCGGTGCCGGCGAGCTTCGCGGTTTCGGCGGGAATGTTGAGTTCGGCTTCGGCATCGATCACGTCCTGGGCGACGTGCAGCTGGTCGTAGCTGGCGAGAAACGTCCAGCGGGCGGCGGTCTGCACGGCAGTGGCGGCGCTGGTTGCGTCCATGTCCGCGCGGACGGTCTGTTCGCGCAGGGTAGGCGGCGTCGGGTAGGCGCGCAATACCACGGGAATCTTCAGGTCCCCGAGTTCCGCTTTGGCGAGCGGCAGCGACGCGAACGGGAGCGGGAAGCTCAGCCACGAGGACGCCTCGTAGCCTTCGATCCCGGGGACCGGGGCGATCTCGTGCTCGATCGCGTCGATCGCGAACGCGGCCTGCACTTCGACCATCGTCTGCTCGGTGGGGTGGGTCGCGGTGAACATGAACGTGAGGAAGCTTTCGCCGGAGCGCGCGCGCGTCTTGAACGTGGAGGTCGACCCGAGCTGGGCCTGCGCTTCGGACACCGACAGGTGGCCGTAGAGCGCGGGCGGCGCAAACGGCGGCTCGCCGTCGCAGTGGACGCGCACCGGCAGCTGCACCGCGACGTCCGCCGTGTATGCGGCGGAAAGGTTGACGAGCAGCTGCTGTTCCCAGTGTTCGCGTGCGTCTTCGCGCGCACGTTCGCTGACCGACGGCGCTTGCAGCACATTGACGACGCGTGCGGCGATCGCCTTGGCGAGCTGCTTCTTGGTCGTGCGCAGGCGTTCGAGGAAACTCGTGCCGCCGAGCGAGTCGACCACGAACGCGGGCACTGCTGTGGACGGTGAGAGCAGACCGTCGATCGCCGCCAGCGCCTCGCGTGCCCACACGTCGAGATCGACGTTGGTGAAATCATGGGGTTCGCCGGGCGTGGGGCCCAGCCCGTGTTCAGGGTCGAACGTCCGGATGTGCACTTCGTTGCGCGAGATCAGCGACGTCGAAAGCGGCGGCGGTGCGTAGTAGGCGGCCGGGCCGGCGACCTCGGCGGCGATGCCGGCCGACAGGTTGCTGCTCGTGCGCACCGCCCACAGGCGGCGGGCGCCGGTCGCGTCGGCCTGTTCCTCGCGGGCGGTCCCGACCGCGAGCTTCAGCAGCACCGGGGCGGCGGCGTAGGTGCCCTCGAACGCTTCGGCGAACGCCAGCAGCGACACGGTCACGTTCTTTTCGGTCGCGGCCACCGGGGTGATCTCGCCGAGGACCTGAGCGACGCCGTCCTCGTCGCGCGAGGCGTCGGCCACCCAGCGCGGGTCGCGGACGATCGCAAGCGCAACCCTCAGCTCGAAGATGTCTTCCGGATTGCTCGCCGCCACCGGCACGGCGAGCTTCGCGTCCTGCGGGACCGGGGCGGCGATCCCGCTGGTGACGGACGGCAGCAGGCTGTCCAGGAACTGCCACGCGGCGAGCGCGAACCCCTTGAAGCTTTCGAGCGCTTCACCCGCGAGCGCGTGGGGGAGCTCACCGTCGAGCGTGCTGGTGAGCTCCACTGCGACGTGCGGGGTGCCGTCGTGGGCGGACTGGTTGAGCTGGTAGTACACCTGCGCGTAGGTCTGCCGATCGGCTTCGGCGAACTGCTTGGCGTTGGCGTCGCCGGTGAGGTAGCGCGACGGATCGAACGTGAGCGTGACTTCGATCTGGGGACCCCCGCCTCCCTTCGTAACCGTGTAGTGCACGGCCACGCTCGGCCACTGCGAGACCCCGATCAGGCGGTCGGTGTAGGCGACGGCCACGGGCGGGCGGTTGGCCGGCCCTTCGGGTTCGAGCGCCGGGTCGCTGAGCGGCGTGCGCGCGCGGTTGCCGAACAGGTCGCGCCACTGCAGCTGCGGCTGCGCGGCATAGCCGACCCCCGCGTACGGGTTGCCGGCCGCCGGCGGGACGTGGCCCTTCGGCGCCGTCTGCAGCGGATTGAACTTGGCGTTGCGGGCCGCCGCGAACAGCTGCTGGTAGTTGAGCACGGCGCCGCCCGCGGCCGGCTGCGGCGTCGGGCGCTCACGGCGCAGTCGCGCAACCTCCTGCGAGGGCAGCTGCTGGCCGGGGCCGATCGGCAGGCCTTCCGGGCCCGCTTTGAAGCCGGCGTTTTCTTCCAGGCGCCAGCCGAGCAGGTGAAAGCTCGAGTCTAGGTATTCCGCCGCCGGGTCGGACAGCTGGGGCGCGATCTCCGACGACGAGGAGCCGATCTGTTTGCGCTGCACCTGGAAGCCGGCGGCCCCGGGCGGCAGCGTGGCGGTCGCGTCGAGGATCTCGTCGGCGATCCCGACGGGGGTGCCGTCCACCTTGAAGATGCCGGCGAGCCGGCGGTTGAGCCAGCCGAGCGCTTCGGGGCTGAGCGAGAACACGGCCGCCAGTTCGCGCAGCGTCGCCGGTCCGGTGGCGGCAACCGGCGTCGTAACCGCCGGCAGCCGCAGCAGCGTCCACGGTTCGAGTTTGCTCCAGTCGATCTGCAGTTCGGGATTGGCGCCCTGGATCGCCGCGCCGGTCGTGTGGAACCTCTGCGCGAGGTTTTCGAGCGTGTCGCCCGAGCGTGTCTCATAGAGCGCCCATTCGATTTTCAGCGCCGGCCCGTTGGGCTTCAGCGGGACGTCGGCGAGCTGCCCGGCGAGCTCGCTGACGGTGAGGTGCAGGCCTTCGGCGATGCTTTCCAGCGAATCGTCCGCGCTCATCGCGTGCGTGAGCGACCGCGGTTCGGACTGGGCGAGCACGGTTGTGTGCGCGGGGTCGATCGCTTCGCCCAGCACCGCGGCGTTGGCGTAGGAGCCGAGACCGCCCTGGCTGGGCGCGAGCTGGATCAGCAACTGGACGGTTGCGCGCCCGTGAGCGTCGAACAGGTAGTCCGGCAGGCCGGGCGAGCCGGGCGCGCTCTCGTAGTGGAGGTAGTAGCCGCCGGAGGCGACGATGCTGCACTCCCAAAGCAGCCGCACGAGCTCCTCGGGCTGGTTGGCGACGACTGTCATGTTCGCCAGGTCGCGCGCCATGCCGGCGACCGTCGAGTGCGGCGGGTTGGTGTCGGTGGAGAGGTTGGCCTGCACGACGAAGCTCGACACCGTGGCCGGGTTGCCGCCGGCCAGCCCATTCGGCTGCGGGTCGGTGGCCGCCGGCGTGTACAGCACCTGTGGCGCGCCGTAGATCGGGTGCGCGCCCAGGCCGATCGCTTCCACGAGTCGCTCCAGCAGGACGACGCCGGTCTGGTCGGCCCCGATCAGTTCGTAGGCGCCGGCCGGCGCGCCCGCCAGGCGCGCAACCGTCACGGGGACGAGCGTCGCCCACGCGTAGGCCGCGACCGGGTTGACTACGGTCGTGCCGCCGGGCGCCGGGTCGGTGCGCTGCAGCGAGAACGCGGGCCGGGCACGGGCCTGTTCGGCCAGCACGCTCAGCAACCCGTCGGGCAGGCTCAGCAGCGTCGGTGCGGCGGCGTTGCCGGTGGGCAGCGCCAGGGCGGCGGGCAGGCGCAGCGGCAGCGCGGCGGTGAGCGCGAAGCGGCGCGCCACGCCCGCGGTCGCGGGCAGCGCCGCGATCGACAGGGTCTGGGGCTTCAGCGCGGGCGTCGCCGCGGCGAGCACCTTGTTCAGCCATTCGATCTGCAGCTTTTCGGCCTTCATCGCGAGCGTTTCGCCGCTCGTGCCCAGCTCGATCCAGCCGCCCTGCGCGCCGCGGGCGAGCGTGAGCGCGTACTTTTCGGCGTCCGCTTCGGCGAGCGTGGGCAGCGTCACCTGCTGGCCGATCAGCGCCTGCAGGCCGCACGAGCTGGCGCTCGCGCAGACAGCGTGTGGATCGAGGTGAATCGCAGGGGACACCGGCAGGCGCAGGCCGTTCAGCAGGAACCGGGCCGATATGCCGGCGAGGTTGGTGTAGGTCTGCGAGGCGTGCAGCTCTTCGATCAGCAGTTCGGCGGTCAGCGCCGAGCAGCCGGTGACGTCAACCAGCGTCTTGCCGGTGACGAGCTCGAAGAAGGGGCTCGTCTTCGCGTTGGCTTCGCCGAGCGATTCCACGGTGACGCCGTAGACGGCGGCGAGCGACGCGAGCGTGTCGCCGCCATCGGGCGCCGCTTTGTGGGTGAACGGCGGGATCGCCAGCACGGCCAGCGGCACGAGCACGGGCGTCTTGACCTGTTCGATCGCCGCCACCACGTCAGACAGGTGGCCGCTGGTGGCTTCCGCAATCTTCTTCAGCGTGTCGCGCGGTTCGATCGTGTGCGCCGTGCCGGCGACCGTGAGCACCGCGCCCGTGACCAGCAGGCCCTGCAGTTCTTTGTTGGCTTCGGCGATCTGCAGCGGTTGAAGGCTGTAAGCCGAGGCGACCGTCGCGAGCGTGTCGGTGGCGGTGACGGCATGGGTGACGTGCTCAACCGCGATCGAAGCGTTCGACGAGAGCGGCAGGCCCGCGTTGGCCTTCGCGAGCGCGGCGACGGTCAGCGTGTCGCTGGGCGGGAACCTGCCCACGATCGCTTCCGGCGAGAGGTCTTCGGGCAGCAGGTAGGCGTAGCTGTCGAACGCTTCGAGCGCGGCCTGCAGCATGTGGCGGCAGAGCAGCGCAAACCAGTCCTCGGCGATGAACGTCGCCAGCGACTGTTCCGGCGTTTCCCCCACCCGCACCGCGACCGGCGCGCTGGCGTGTTTGCGCTCGAGGTCGGTCTCGAGGTCGACCGCGAGCTCGTCGAGCGCCTTCTGCAGGGCTTCGAGGTATTCCTTGCCGCACATCGCTTCGACCGAGAAGTCGATCGTCCGCCCGGGCTTCCCTTCCCATCCGGGCACGGTGAGCGTGAGGTCGGGGAGCATCGGCAGCGCGGTGACGCTTTCGATGTTTTCGCTCAGTGCGACGATCGACACGGAGAACTGCTGCGAGAGGAACGTGCGGATGTCCGACCAGGCGACTGCCGGCGGTCCGCCCTGCGCGGCGAAGTGCGCGAAGGCGCTCTGCACCTGCGCGCGGGTCACGGTCGCGGCGAGCGCCTCCGCGCGGTCTCGCGGGGCGCTGTCGCCGAAGTTGGCGATCGCCCACAGCAGCGTCTCGCGCGCGAGCGTCTCGAACGGGGTGGGCGCGCGGGCGGACGTCTGCTGGCCGACCGGCCCTTCGATGTAGAGCATCGCCACCCACGCCGCCTGGGGATTCGTCCCGCTGGTCCAGTCGGCGAGCGTGAGGTGCGGCGCGCCGTAGACGGTGAGCGGGATCTTCTCCTCGACTGTCAGGGCGGCGAACGTTCGCGCCGTAGGCGCCGGCAGCTCGGCCGCGGCGGCGCGGGCCGCGCCCAGCCCGTGCGGTTCGTCCCACGGAGCCAGCGTGTTTTCGCCGATCACGAAGTCGGCTGTGATCGTGAGCGAGAACGAGAAGTGCAGGTGGATGCTGAACAGGCCGAGGTCGATCGTGACCGTGACGCTGACGCTGACGCCCGCTTCGACGTGGACCGGGATCTCGCGGTGCGCCTCGATCGTCACCTGTATGAGCGCCTGGACGGTGATATTGACCGAGGCGGAGATGATCGCGAAGTTGATCGTGCCTTCGACCACGCCGATGATGCCCACGGTGCCCCGCAGCCACCAGTAGTACTGGTCTTCGAGCGAGGCGCTCGTGGTCTGCGCGCCCAGCGATCCCGCGGAGAGGGCCAGGGGCGCGGTGTTGTGCCCGAGCTGCGCGGTGTTGTGCCCGAGCTGCGCGGTGTACGGGTGGAACACCGCGATGACGCCTTCGACGATGCCGAACACGGTCACGCTCAGCTCGGCCGAGAAGATCCCCTCGTCGATTGACTTGCCGAGTCCGACGCGCAGGCCGATCCCGAAGACGATGACCGGGTCGAAGCTCCCCTTCTTGGTGGCCGGCACCTGTTCTCCCGCCGTCTGGCTGGAGAGCACGCCGAAGTAGAAGCCGCCCTGGCCCATGAACGGGAACGCCTGCAGCCCGGCCGAGCGCGAGAAGTTCATGTTGGCGGGGAAGCCGAAGTCGACGCGGAAGTTGCCGTTGGTGTAGACGTCGAGGCCGATCACCGGCAACGTCACCGAGACCTCGCCGAGTTCGATGTGGCGCATCGCTTCCGGCAGCGTCAGTTCGATCTGGTAGACGCCGACCGTGTCGGACACCTTGCGGTAGAGGATTTCGAAGTCGAGTCCCGCCAGCGGGCCGGCTTTTTCGCCGGCGAGTGTGACGCGCAGCCCGTAGAGCTGGGGGTCGTTGAAGACGCCCTCGAGGAATAGCAAAGCCGCGCCGGTGCTCTTGTCGACGAGCACCTTGAAGCTCGCGCCGATCAGCCAGGAGCTTTCGGGCGCGTAGTACGGCTGCCCGGCGGTCCGCTTGGCGGGCACCGGGATCTTGCCTTCTTCGGGCGCATTGAACTTTTCGAGCGTTTTCACGGCGGCGTCGATCTTGGTCGCTTCGGCGAGCCCTTCGACCGACACCCGCTGGCCGAGCGCCAGCAGCTCGAGCTCGAACTTGCTCGTGTCCTGACCGGGAGCCGCCGGCGGTTTTTCCGCCGGGAAATCCAGCTTCTTGAATTTTGTTTCGCCAAGGAGCTTGGCCGACATCGTGATCTGGATTTTCTTTTCCTTGACGCCGAAGCCAAGGCTCTCGATCTCGATGAAGAACAGGTTGATGTTGTTGCCTTCGAAGTCGTATTCGACTGTCAGGGGGTTTTCTTTGTCTTTCAGGCGCCAGACCACGTGGAACGACTTCAGCGAGATCTCGTTGAGCAGGTTCCACGGCGCCGGCAGGGTGAATTCGGGCTTTTCCTCGATGATCCCCACGAGCTCGGCCAGCAGGCTCCCGAGCGAGGCGGCCTCCAGTTTGAATTCGATTTCGTCTTTGGGAAACGAGTACTTGGCTTCGGCGAAGCCGTGCCAGTCGACCCACAGCAATTCGTTGTCGGCCGTCAGTTCGTAGCCCACGCCGACGTCCAGGGTCTTGCCCTGCAGCGGTTCCGGCAGCGGCAGTTTCGCCTCGCCCTTGATCAAGCCGGTGTGCTTGTTGCTGGCGCCGTCATAGTCGAGCTTGACCTCGGCGCTCAATGCGAGGCCGTTGAGGACGCTGCCGGGCTTCTGCAGCGTCCAGCGCGTGCCGGCGTCGAGCTGGTAGCTGCCGCGGGCGTCCTTTTGCGCCGGCACTTCCACGGCGATCTGGAGCGGCGTGATTTCCAGTGTTCGCGGCACGAAGTCGGGAAGCCCGATTTTTTCGAGCAAATCGTCGACGAGCGCGCCCAGTTCGATCGTGTCGCCCGGCTCCAGTTCGCCGTGGAAGCTCCACGCGCCCTGGTCGTAGCTGGCGGCCAAGCCGAAGGCTGTGTTGCCGATCACCAGGCTGCCTTCGAGCGCCGCGTGGGTGCTGCCCGGCGCCTTGGCGAACATCAGCTGCGCTTGCGCCATCATCAGCGCGCCGGTGCCGAGCACGTCCATGCTCATGCCGGCGGTGGCGGCGACCGCGAACGCGCCGCGCGGCTTGTCGATGCTGACGCCGAAGTCGCCGAGTTCGACGTCCATGTGATCGGGCAGGACGGTGCCGGGGGCGAATTTTTCGAGCAGTGTCGAGAGTTTCAGCGTGCCGTTGTAGCCGGCGTCGATCTGCAGGTCGGTGGTGACGGTGACGTAGAACTGGTCGGTGAAAACGGTTGGAAAGAAAGTGGCGGTTCCACCGAACATGCCGAAGACCTGTGGTTCGCCGCCGGGATCGAGAACGGTCCAGGTGAATTCGACGTTGTCGATCTGCCATTCGTCGAACAGCGGCCACGGCGAGGTGCTGCCGACGGTGACCGCGATCGAGTCCAGTGAGGTTTCGTTGCCGCCGGTCGAGATGACCGCTTCAAAGCCCTTGAAGCCGACGCTCGTGAGCACCGACTGCAGCGGCGAGGGGATCTCGCTGAACCAGCTGCGCCCACCCATCAGCGCGAACACGTCTTCGATCGTGAGGGGATTTTTGGGATCCGGGGAGACGAGCAGGCTGAGCGTGGGGGAGTTGCCCCCGACACTGATGCGGCATTGCAGTTCGGGGCTTTTGCCGACGATCAACTTCGCCAGCATGTACGCGTACGTGTACTGCGCACTTTCCCCCTCCAGGGTCGTTTCGCTCACCACGTCCAGCCCGAAGTCCGCTTCGGCGAGTTCGAGGATGCCGAGCTTGGGCAGCGGGCCTTCGAGCAGCGCCGCGCCGAGCGCGACTGCCGGTTTCTGCCACGCCTTGGTCATCGCGCCGGGGTCGATCGTCCCCGACAGCAGCACCGGCGAGGAGGCGCCCGGGGCAAGCGCCAGCAGCGGCGCGAGCGCCTCGCCGAGCGCGGCGAGCGTGGCGAAGTTGAGGCCGGGCTGCAGGTCGAAGGCGCCGCTCGATCCTTCGTAGTGTTTGACGGCGCTCGTGGAGAACACGTAGCTCGGTTTCGTCAGCGCGAGCGCGTCGAACGGGAAGCCGGCAAGCGTCGCAAAGCTCTTGGTCAGCGACCAGCCGGCGGGCAGCGGCGCGTCGAGCGTGAACGTGACGAGGCTGCCGGCGGCTTTGAAGACGACGGTCACGAGATCGGCTTCGACCCTGGGCGCCTTCAGCGAGCCCGTGATCGTGAGCATTTCTTCGGTCGCCGTGCCGATCTGAGCTTCGGTTGTGGTGAGCACGAGCTGAGGCTCCTCCAGGGCGCGCGCGATCAGCGCGTCGAGACCCTGCGTCGGGCTCAGCTGCGCCGCTTCGAGCGTCGCGCTGTCGATCGTGACGCTCCCGCTCTGTTTGGCGGACGTGCGGAAATGTTCCGCCAGCGTGGAGAGCGTCATCGTTTGATCGACTCTACCGAAAGTACGATTGGCGAGGTGCGCAGCCAGGCCGCCGGCGCCTGAAGGGCTTTCCTACGCCGGCTGGCAGCCGCCGAGGCCTACATCTCGCGCGGCGCCGCCACTCCCAACAGGTCTTCCAAACAGCATGCGATCGTGTTGCGCGCCGCCACGCTCAGAGCGATCCGCTGGCGCTCCAGCGCCGCCGGCTCGGCGCCCACCACGCGGCAGTCGCGGTAGAAGGCGGTGAAGTCCTGCGCCACCTGCAATGCGTAAGCGGCGATTCGGTGGGGGGCGCGGCGTTTGGCGGCCTCGTCCACCTCGCCGGGCAGCTCCAGCAGCCGCTTGATCAGCGCCCGCTCGGAGGAGTGCAGCGGCTCCTGCACCGCGTGCTCCTCCTCCAGCGCCGCGGCGACCCGCGCGATGCCGGCCTTGGTGAGCATCGAGGCAATACGCGCGTGCGCATACTGCACGTAGTACACGGGGTTCTCGCTGCTCTGCGCGCGCGCCAAATCGAGGTCGAGGTCGATCGTGGTGTCGTGGGAGCGCGACAGCAAATACCAGCGCGCCGCATCCACGCCGATCTCCGTCACCAAATCGTCGAGCGTGACGAACTCGCCGGCGCGCTTCGACATCTGCGCCCGCTCGCCGCTGCGCACCAGGTGCACCAGCTGCATGATCAGCATTTCCAGGTGCTCGGCCTCGCCCCCCAGCGCCTCGTAGGCCGCCTTCATCCGCGCCACATACCCGTGGTGGTCGGCGCCCCACACGTCGATCTGGCGCTCGTACCCGCGCTCGCGCTTGTCCTGGTGGTAGGCGATGTCGGAGGCGAAGTAGGTGTGCTCGCCGTTTGATCTCACCAGCACGCGGTCCTTGTCGTCGCCGTACACGGTCGTGCGCAGCCACAGCGCCCCCTCGCTGCGGTAGGTGTGGCCGTGCTCCTCCAACAGCGCCAGCGCGTGCTCCACGCGGCTGGGACTGCCTTCGTGCAGCTCGCTCTCCAGCTGCCAGTGGTCGAAGCTGCCCACCCCAAACACCTCCAGCGAGCCCCGCATGTGCGCCACCATCAAGCCCACCGCCGCCTTGCCCAGCGCCCGGGCGTCCAGCGCGGCGGCGTCGGATGGCGCCAAACGCTCGGCCAACTCCTTCACGTAGTCGCCTTTGTACCCGTCCTCCGGCACCGTCCGGCCGGCGGCCAGCGCGAGGATCGATTCGCCCAGCTTCGCCACCTGGGTGCCGGCGTCGTTGACGTAGAACTCGCGCGTCACCTCGTGTCCGTACATCGCCAGCAGCCTTGCCAGCGCGTCGCCGTAGGCGGCGTTGCGGGCGTGGCCTACGTGCATCGGGCCGGTGGGGTTGGCGCTGACGAACTCCACGAGGATCTTTTCCGCGCGCTCGGTGCCGCCCGTTCCGTAGCGCTCGCCCGCCTGCAGCATCGCCGTCAGCGCCCCCCGCAGCCAGCGGTCGGACATGAACAGGTTGACGAAGCCCGGGCCCGCCACCTCGAAGCGCTCCACCTCCTCCCCCACCAGCGCCTGCAGCTCCGCCCCCAGCTGCGCCGCCGCCTCGCGCGGGGGCATGCCCAGCCGCGGCGCCAGCAGCAGCGCGGCGTTGGTGGAGTAGTCGCCGAACTCCGGCTTCGGCGGGCGCTCCAGGGTGACGCCCTCCGGCGCGCGTCCCTCCCCGCCGCTGCCGGAAAGACCCGCGGCGACGCTCAGCAGCGTTTCGCGCAAATCGTCCAGGGGCGTGCGACCGAAGCTCATGGTTGGCGGGGGTTGAGGGTGTGCTGGCTCATGGTTGGCGGGTGGGGTGTTGTGTTGCTTACTTTCGCGGCCCTAACCAGCTTCAGCTTGTAAAGCTGGTTAGGGCCGCGAACTTCAATAGTGGTAGGGCTCGCCCGCCAAGATCTTATGCGCCCGGTAGAGCTGCTCCAGCAACACCACCCACGCCAGCTGGTGGGGCAGCGTCATCGCGCCCAGCGACAAACGGTGATCCACCCGCTCCAGCGGCGGCGCGCCCCACGGGCCACCGATCACGAACGCCAGCTCCGTCCCCGCCATGCGACGCTCCTCCAGGAACGCGCTGAACGCCACGCTGTCGTACGCGCGCCCGTCGGCCGTCAGCAGCGATACCCACGCCCCCGGCGGCACCCGCCGCGCTACGGCCTCGCGGGAGCGCACCTCCACGAGCTCCAGCTTCACATAACGGGACAAAAGCCGTCGGTAATGCGCCACATCGTCGGCAAACGGCGGCCGCATTCGCGCCTCGCCCACGACGATCACCCGCACGGGTTGCGATACTAGCCGTGTGAACGACCACTACCAGGCGCCGAGCGCCGCATCAACATTCAACTCCCCAGCGGGAGAGGGGCAGGCCCCCCCTCCCGGCCTCCCCCAGGCAGGAAGGGCCGGCCTGTGAACGACGACGACCAAGGCGCCGAGCGCCACATCAACATCCATCTCTCCCCCGAGATCATGGGGGGCGTGTACGCCAACTTCGCCAACGTCAGCCACTCCGACTACGAGTTCACGGTCACCTTCGCGCGCGTCGACCACGAGGTCGAGGCCGAAGAGGTGCCGGGCGTGGTCGTGTCGCGCGTCAACCTCTCGCCCCGTTTCATGCGCGAGCTGATCGACGCGATGGAGGACAACTACTCCAAGTGGCGCACCCGCGAGGGCATCAAGAACCTCCCCGAGTACGGCGGCACCGAAGCGGGGGACGGCGAGGAGGCCTGAGCGACGGGTGGGAGGCGGCTGTGCCACGCGAGCTTCCTACCCTGCAACGATGAAGGTTGCGATCGTCTCCGACATCCACGGCAACCGGCACGCCTTCGAAGCCGTGCTCCAGGACGTCGCCGCCAGCGACGCAGCCGAGCTGTGGTGCCTCGGCGACCTCGTCGGCTACGGCGGCGACCCCGATGCGTGCGTCACGCTGGCACGCCGCCACGCCGCCGTGTGTCTGGCCGGCAACCACGACCTCGCCGCGATCGGCCAGGTGCCGCTGGAGGTGTTCTCGCGCGGGGCCTCGATCTCGCTGGGGTGGACGCGCGAGGTGATCTCCACCGACAGCCGCGCCTTTCTCGCCGAGCTGCGCCCCGAAGGACGCGAGGGAGCAGTGGGGCTCTACCACGCCAGCCCGCGCGACCCGGTGTGGGAGTACGTGCTGTCGTCGCTGCTGGCCGAGCTGTGCATCGATCGCCAGCCCCAGCGGCTGGGGCTGATCGGCCACTCGCACGTGGCGCTGTCGTTCGCGCGCCTCCCCGGCCAGCTGGCCAGCGGTGGCCCGTGCCGCGAGGGCGCCGAGCTGGACCTCGGCGATGGCGAGTGGCTGCTCAACCCCGGCAGCGTCGGCCAGCCCCGCGACGGCGACCCCCGCGCGGCCTGGCTGCTGCTGGATCTCGACGAGCTCACCGCGTCCTACCGGCGTGCCCGCTACGACATCGCGGGCGCCGCCGCCGCGATCCGCGCCGCGCGCCTGCCCGACTCGCTGGCAGAGCGGTTGGAGTACGGTCAGTGAAGGTGCGTCGCCCACAGCCCCACCTTGCGCCCGCCGACGACGGAGCCCGAGGCACACGCCCGGGGCCACGCCGCGCTCGCGTACGCACCGCAATGCTGCGCTCGCTGCCCGCCGGCCTGCTGGGGGCCGGCGCCGCAGTGCTGGTCTCCTGCGGGAGCTCCGGCGCGGGGTTGATCCCCGCCGACAACGCCGAACCGCTGGTGAAAGACTTCCAGGCGGTCGAAGCCGCCGCCACCAAGGGCAACGGCAACTGCACCGCCACCACAGCGGCGCTGCACACCACCGAACGCGACTTCCAATCGCTTCCCGCCGGCGTCAACGCCGGCCTGCGCAACAGGCTGCACGAAGGCATCCAACATCTGCAGACGCTGGCACTCGAACTGTGCACCCAGCCGCTTTCCAGCACCACCACCACGGGCACAACCACCACCCCGGCGCCGTCCACCTCCACGACCAAAGCCCCCACCAAAACCTCCTCCACCACCGGCGAACCCACCGCCACCACCCCCACCGGCGGCGCCACCACGCCGAGCGCCACCACGCCATCGTCGGGCACCGAAGGCGGCACCGCACCCGAAACCGAAAACAACGAAGGCAGCAACGGCGAACCGGGCAAAGGCCTCGGGCAGGGGGGCGCGAGCGGCGGCGAATCCGAAGAAGGCGCCAAAAACGGCGGCGCCGGGGTGCCCGGCGCCAGCAACGGCGCCAACGGCGTCGGCAGCGCCGGCGGCGGGAGCGAACAGTGAGCGCCGTGGAGATCGCCGGGCGTTATCGGTTGGAGCGCCGGCTGGGGTACGGCGGGATGTCCACCGTGCACCTTGCCTTCGACCAGCGTTTGGAGCGCCGCGTGGCGGTGAAGCTGCTGGCCGAGCACCTCGCCGAGGAACCCACGTTCGTGTCTCGCTTCCAGCGCGAGGCGCAGGCGGCAGCACGGCTGGTGCACCCCAACATCGTGCAGGTGTTCGACTCCGGCCTCGACCCGCGCAGCGGCCAGCATTTCATCGTGATGGAGTACATCGAGGGCGCCTCGTGCGCGGAAATATTGCGTGATCGCGGTTGGGTGCAGGTGGATGAGGCAGCGTCGATCGTCGAGCAGGCGTGCGAGGGTCTCCACTACGCCCATCGCCACGGCGTGGTGCACCGCGACGTCAAGCCCGGCAACCTGCTGCGCTCGCTGGAGGCCGAGATCAAGCTGGCCGACTTCGGAATCGCCAAGGCGACCGAGCAGTCCAGCATCACCCAGGTGGGCTCGGTGCTGGGCACCGCCGCCTACCTCGCGCCGGAGCAGGCGCGCGGCGAGGAAGCGGGGCCGCCCGCCGACCTGTACGCACTGGGGGTGGTCGCCTACCAGCTGATCTCCGGACGCCTCCCCTACGAGGCCGCGTCACTCACCGAGCTGGCGCTCAAGCAGCAGCAGGAGGAGCCCCCGATGCTGGACACGCTGGTCGCCGCCGCCAGCCCCGAGCTGGCCGAGGCGGTGGCGATCGCGCTGGCGCTCGACCCCCGCGACCGCTACCGCGACGCGCGCGACATGGGCCGCGCCGTGCACGACGCCCAGCGCGGTATTGCGCCCGGAGAGTCCGCGCACGACGCCCGCGGTGCCGGCGGGGCACGCGCCCGCCACACCACCGCCGCCACCAGCCTGCTGGCCCCCGGCGCGGGCGGGGCAATAGCGGGTGCCGCTGCCGGACGCGGCGGTGGCTCCGCGCGCAGTGGGCGACCCGCACAGAACGCCACCGCGCGCACACGGGCGCTCTCCCGCGGCGAGGGTGTGGCGCCCCGCCAGCCGCGTCCGGGCCCGGCGCCGCGCCGCGCCGCGCCACCAGCCGGGGGCGACGCACGGCGGGGCTCCTCGCGCGCACGGCGACTGTTCGCGGCGCTGTTTGCGCTGCTGCTGTTGGTGGTCGTCGTCGTGGCGCTCGTCGTCGCCTCCGCGCCCGGCCCCACCAAGGTGAAACTGCGCGAAGTCAGCTACCACGATGTCGAAGAAACCTCGGCGGCGCTGCAGCAGCTGGTCAACGAAAACGTCAAATAGCCTCGCCTGGCGCCGCGCCGGCGCGCAATGCGGCGGCCACCTGCGGCAACCGCCCGGCGAGGATCGCGGCGCGCAGGTCGGCCATCAGCCGCGCCAGGAACGCGAGGTTGTGCGCCGTGAGCAGTCGCATCCCCGTGAGCTCGCCGGCGCGGGCGAGGTAGGAGAGATAGGCGCGCGACAGGCCGCGGGCGCACGCCGGGCAGGGGCAGCCCTCCTCGATCGGCTCCTCGGCGTCCCGCCAGCGCGCCTTGTGGAGGTCCATACGCCAGCGGTTTTCGGGGTCGCTCACCAGCGCCGTGCCGTGGCGGCCGAGGCGGGTGGGCATCGCGCAGTCGAACGTGTCGATCCCCAGCTCCACCCCGCGAATCAAATCGTCCACCTCGCCGATCCCCAGCAGGTGGCGCGGCAGTGCCTCGTGCGCGCCGCCCAGCTCTGCCGTGGCCCATCCCACCACCTCGTACATCTGTGCCTTGTCGGCGCCCAGCGAGCCACCGATCGCCACGCCGTCGCAGCCGGCGGCGGCCACGGTGCGGGCCGAGTCGCGGCGCAGCTCCTCATACACGCCTCCCTGCACGATCCCGTACACCAGCTGCCCCTCGGGGCCGTGCTCGGCATGCCAGCTCAAGCAGCGCTCCAGCCAGCGGTGGGTGCGTGCGGTGGAACGTTGGGTGTACTCGCGGTCGACGTGGAACGGCGTGCACTCGTCGAACACCAGTGCGATGTCGGAGCGCAGCGCCGCCTGCACCCGCATCGAATCCTCCGGCGAGAGGAAGCGCTCGCGCCCATCCACGTAGGAGCGGAACCGCACCCCTTCCTCCTCGATCGCGAGGATCGCGCCCTCCAGCTCGCGCTTGCGCTCGTGGCGCTGCCCGCCGCCCCGGGATGGGCGGGCCTTGATCTCATCCGCGACGGTGCCGTGGCCCATCGAAAACACCTGAAAGCCACCAGAGTCGGTGATCACCGGGCCCCGCCAGCCCATGAACGCGCCGACGCCGCCGAAGCGCTCGATCAGCTCCGGGCCGGGGTTGAGCAGCAGGTGGAAGGTGTTGCCCAGCACCATCTCGTACCCCAGCGCGGCGACCTCCTCCGGCAGCAACCCTTTGACGGTGGCCTTGGTCGCCAGCGGCACGAATGCCGGCGTGCGCACGTCGCCATGGGCGGTGTGCAGCATCGCGGCGCGGGCGCGCGACGCCGGGTCGCGGGCTTCGATGCTCAGTAGGGCCACCGCGGAATCGTAGGGATGTCGCCGGGCGCCCTATGGTTGGTTGATGCCGCCATCCACATTCACCCCACCACGCACCCCGTAGGTGCGCGATGCTGGCCTCGCTGATCGACGTCAACCACCTCGTCGAAGTCTCGGGCTACCCGATCCTGTTCCTGCTGGTGATGGCGGAGTCGGGCGGGGTGCCGGTGCCGGGCGAGACGGCGGTGATCGTCGGCGGGGTGCTGTCCAGCCAGGGCAAACTCGAGATCGGCGCGGTGATCGCAGTGGCGGCGCTGGCGGCGATCGTGGGCGACAACATCGGCTACCAGATCGGCCGCAAGGGCGGGCGATGGCTGCTGCAGCGCCCCGGACCGTTCCTGCGCCAGCGTCAGACGGTGCTGGAGATGGGCGAGCCGTTCTTCGAGCACCACGGGCCCAAGGCCGTGTTCTTCGGGCGCTTCATCCTCGGTTTGCGTACCTGGGCCTCATGGCTGGCGGGCGCCAACCACATGCGCTGGCGCACGTTCTTTTTGTGGAACGCGCTCGGCGGGATCTGCTGGGCGACGGGCGTGGGGCTGGTCGCCTACTTCGTCGGCCACTCCGCCAGCAACGCCATCACCACGTTCGGAATCTACGGCCTGGTGGCGGTGGTGCTGGCAATGGGCGGAGCGCTGGTACTGCACCGGCGCCACCGCCGTCGCTCGCGCACCGGCGCCGCACCCGATCAGGGAAGCCGGCAACCTCCGCCGGAGGGGGCGATGCGCTCCCACAACTCCGCCAGCGCGCCCAGCTCGGCCTCTGAGAACCGCGAGAGGAACTGCTCGCGCACCACCGCGAGATGAGTACTGCGGGCGGCGCACAATCGCTTGCGGCCAAGCTCAGTCAGGCAGGCGTAGGCGCCGCGGGCGTCGTGTTCGCATGAGCAGCGCTCCAGCAAGCCCTCCTTTTCCAGCCGGTCGACCATGCGCGTGAGGCCGCTGCGCGACAGCTGCGCCTGCTCGGCGAGGTCGCACATGCGCATCCGTCCGCCAGGGGAGTCGATCAGCAGGCGCAGCACCTCATAGGAGGTGAGCGGCAACCCGTGCGTGCGCTCCAGCTCCGCGTCCACGCGTTTTGCGAGTGAGGCGTGGGCTCGCTTGAGCCCGTGCCAGGCGCGAAGCTCGCCCTCGCTGAGGGCGTGCTCGGCCTCCCCTTCGACCGAACCCGGACGCTCGCCTGTGGCTCGCGTGCCCGTTCCGACCGAATCCGGGAGACACTCGCCTGGGGCTCGCGTCCCCGTTCCGGCCAGCACCCCCGCCGCGAGCATGCCCGGCGGCGGCGATTCGGTGTTGACTGCTGTCGTCGCGATTGCCATTGCGATCGGTGCGGAGTGTTGATCCGGACCCTCCCTGCTCACCCGAACATATAGCAGCAGCGGCGCGTCAATCGAGGATCAGCGAGCGGCCCGACATCTCCTCCGGCTGGGATATGCCAAGCAGCCCCAGCACGGTGGGAGCCACGTCGGCGAGGATGCCCTCGTGCTCCAGCAAACGCACGCCCGGCAGCGTGACGATCAGCGGCACGGGGTTGGAGGTGTGAGCGGTGTTGGGGGAGCCGTCGGGCTCCAGCATATGCTCGGCGTTGCCGTGGTCGGCGGTGATCAAACAGACGCCGCCGGCGGCCAGCACGGCGTCGAGAACCTCACGCAAGCAGGCGTCCACCGTCTCCACCGCGCACACCGCCGCCGGAATCACACCGGTGTGGCCGACCATGTCGGGGTTGGCGAAGTTGATGACGGCGAACTGGAAGCCGCCCTCCGGGTGCCCGTTCCAGGCCGCCAGAAAGCGGTCGGTGACGGCGCGCGCACTCATTTCCGGCGCCAGGTCGTAGGTGGCGACCTCGCGCACCGACGGCGCCAGCTCGCGCCGTTCGCCGTCGTAGGGCGCCTCGTCGCCGCCGTTGAAGAAGTAGGTGACGTGCGCATACTTCTCAGTCTCGGCCACGTGCAGCTGCGAGGCGCGCGCGGTGGCCAGCACGCCGGCGAGCGTGGCGGAGGGACGTTGCGGAGGGAAGGCAACCGGGTAATGCCAATCTTCCTCGTACTCGGCGAGCGTGGCGTACTGGTCGACCGGCTCGATCCCGCGGCGGCCCTCCCAGCCGGGCAGTTGCTCCTGCTCGCCCGCGGCCGACGGCTGGCCAAACCCCGGCTCGGCCAACGCGCGGGTGATCTCGCGCGCACGATCGGGGCGGAAGTTGAAGCACAGCACGCTGTCCCACGGGCGGATCAGCGCCTCGTCGCCGACCGTGGTGGGGGCGATGAACTCGTCGGTCTCGCCGCGTTCATAGGCGTGCTGCACGGCCTGCACGCCGGTCTCCTCGTGGTGGGAGGCGCGGCCGTGCACCAGCAGGTCGTAGGCGGCCTGGATGCGCTCCCAGCGGCGGTCGCGGTCCATCGCCCACCAGCGGCCCACCACCGAGCCGATGCGGGCGCGCCCGCGGGCGCCGGGCGGCCACAGCTCCAGGCACCACCGTTCCAGAAGCGCCACGTGCTCCACCCCCGATTCCGGTGGCGTGTCGCGGCCGTCGGTGAAGCAGTGGATCACCAGGTCGCGCACCGACAGGCGGCCGGCCAGTTCCAGCAGTGCCTGCAGGTGGCCGAGGCTGGAGTGCACGCCGCCGTCGGACACCAGCCCGATCAGGTGCACCCGCTCCGAGCAGGTGAGCGCGTGAACAACCGCGGGGTTCTCGCTCAGCACACCGTCGGCGACCGCGTCGTTGATGCGCGTCAGGTCCTGGCGCACCACCGAACCGGCGCCGAGGTTGAGGTGACCGACCTCGGAGTTCCCCATCTGCCCGTCCGGCAGCCCCACCGCGCGGCCGCTGGCGGTGAGCGTGGTGTGCGGGTAGGTGGCCCACAGCTCGTCATACACCGGCGTGCTCGCCAGCGACACGGCGTTGCCAGGCCCGGGCTCAGCGATCCCCCAGCCGTCCAGCACAATCAGGCAGACGCGGGGGACGGACATGCTCACGCGGCCGCGGCCTCCACGATCGCGGCAAACGAGTCGGCTTGCAGCGAGGCGCCGCCCACCAGCGCACCGTCGACGTCGGGGAGCGCCAGCAGCGCGGCGGCGTTGTCGGGATTGACCGAGCCGCCGTACAGGATCCTCACCCGCTCACCGCACGCGGCGCCGGCGCGGTCGGCGATCAGCGCGCGCACGAACGCCACCGCGTCCTGGGCCTGCTCGGGGGTGGCGGTCTGGCCGGTGCCGATCGCCCAGATCGGCTCATACGCGATCGCCACCTCGGGCAGCTGCTCGTCGGCGAGGCCGGCGAGACCCTCGCGGACCTGCTGGCGCAGCTTGCGTTCGGTGTCGCCGTCGGCGCGCTCGGCCTCGCTCTCACCCACGCACAAGATCGGCCGCAAACCGGCGTTCAGCGCCGCCGGCAGCTTCAGCGCCAGCGCGCGATCGGTCTCGCCGAAGTGCTGGCGACGCTCGGAGTGACCGAGCACCACGCCGTGGATGCCGATCTCGGCCAGCATCGGCGGGGAGATCTCGCCGGTGAAAGCGCCCTCGGGCTCGTGGTGCATGTTCTGCGCATACACCTCCACGCGCGAGCCGCGCGCCGAGTCGACCATCGCGCGCAGGTCGGTGTAAGGCACGCAGATCCCCACGTCGACGCCGCTGACGGCGGCCAGGCGCGGCAGCAGCGCCTGGATGTGCTCCTCGGCCTGCGCCTCGGTCTTGTACATCTTCCAGTTGCCCGCGATCAGCGGGGTACGGGCCTCGCTCACGGGACCCGGGCCCCGTTTAGGGCCTGAATGCCAGGCAGCGTACGACCCTCGACCAGCTCTAGCGTGGCGCCGCCGCCGGTGGAGAGATGGTCGACCTCGTGCTCCAAGCCGAAGTGGGCGAGCGCCGAGGCCGAGTCGCCACCACCGACCACCGTCAGGCCGGGGGCCTTGGCGACCGCTTCGGCGATCGCGTGGGTGCCGGAGGCGAACGGGGCGTACTCGAACGCGCCCATCGGGCCGTTCCAGAAGACCGTGCCGGCCTTCGCGATCTCGCCGGCGTAGCGCGCGGCGGTGTCGGGGCCGATGTCGAGGCCCATCCAGCCGGCCGGCACCTCCACGCCGTGGAGCACACGATGCTGGGCGTCGTCGGCGAGGCGGTCGCCGATCACCAGGTCGTGCGGCACCAGCAGCCGCCCGCGCCCGGGCTGCGGGGAGTGCGTATCGCTGGCGCGCGCCAACAGCTCCCGCGCGTGCTGCACGTCCTCCGCGTCGCACAACGACTCACCCACCGAGTGGCCCTGGGCGCAAAGGAACGGGAAGCACATGGCACCGCCGATCATCACCATGTGACCGACCCCCAAAAAGCGCTCGAGCACGCCGATCTTGTCGGCCACCTTGGCGCCGCCGACGATTGCCACCAACGGCGGCGTCGGGTGCTGGAGGATCCCGGTGAGCGTCTTCACCTCGGCTTCCAGCAGCCGCCCCGCCACGCTGGGCAACAGGTGGGCCACGCCCTCGGTGGAGGCGTGCGCGCGGTGGGCGGCGCCGAACGCGTCGTCGACGTACACGTCGGCCAGCTCCGCCAGCGCGCGGGCCAGCGCCGGGTCGTTGTCGGTCTCGCCCGACTCGAAGCGGACGTTCTCCAGCAGCATCGCCTCGCCGTCGCCCAGCCGTTCGGTAAGCGCTCGCACCTCCTCGCCCACCACGCCGGGGGCGAGCGTCACCTCGGTACCCAGCAGCTCGCCGAGGCGGGCGGCGACCGGCGCCATCGACAGCCCCGGCTCGGGGCCGTGCTTGGGGCGGCCGAGGTGGGAGACCAGCACGAGGCGCGCCCCCTTTGCGCGCAGCTCCTCGATCGTCGGCAACGCCGCCCGGATGCGGGTGTCGTCGGCGATCTCCACCTCGCGCTGCTCGCCGGTGGGGGCACCGCCGCCGAAGGCGGCGGTCGGCACGTTGAAGTCGACGCGCACCAGCACACGCTTGCCGTGCACGTCGAGGTCGTCGATGCTCCTCACGCGGGGCCCCCCACGTCGCCTACAGCACCCTCTGCGCGAGGTCCACGAGCCGGTTGGAGTAACCCCACTCGTTGTCGTACCAGGCCACGACCTTCAGCATCGTAGCGTCCATCACCACCGTCAGCTGGGAGTCGACGATCGAGGAGTAGGGGGAGCCGACGATGTCGCTGGAGACGATCGGGTCCTCGGTGTAGGCCATGATCCCCTGCAGCGGCCCGCTCTCGGCGGCCGCTTTGAGCGCCGCGTTGACCTCCTCCACGCTGGTGGCACGCTCGCACTCGACGGTGAGGTCCACCACCGAGCCGGTGGGCACGGGCGCGCGCACGGCGAAGCCGTTCAGCTTGCCCTGCAGTGACGGGATCACCGCACCGATCGCCTTGGCCGCGCCGGTGGAGGCGGGGATCAGGTTGATCGCGGCGGCCCGCGCGCGGCGCAAATCTTTGTGGGGCAGGTCTTGCAGACGCTGGTCGGCGGTGTAGGCGTGGATCGTGGTCATCAGCCCGTGCTTGATGCCCACCGTGTCGTTCACCACCTTGGCCACCGGCGCCAAGCAGTTGGTGGTGCAGGAGGCGCCCGAGATCACGTCGTGCTTGGCGGGGTCGTAGTCGGTCTCGAAGTTGACGCCCGGCACCACCGTCACGTCGGGGTTGGTGGCGGGCGCGGAGATGATCACCTTTTTCGCCCCCTGCGCCAGGTGGATGGCGGCGTGCTCGCGGTCGGTGAAGCGCCCGGTCGACTCGATCACCACGTCCACGCCCAGCTCGCCCCAGGGCAGCTTGGCGGGGTCGGTCTCGGCCAGCACCTTGAGCTCGGCGCCGTCCACCTCGATCGTGCCCTCGCCCTCGCGCACCTCGCCCCTGTAGGGGCCGTTGATCGAGTCGTACTTCAATAGATGCGCCAGCGTGCGCGCGTCGGTGAGGTCGTTGACCGCCACCCACTCGATCGCCTCACTGTCCCCGCGCGCCTTCGCGGCGCGGAACACGTTGCGGCCGATGCGGCCAAATCCGTTGATTCCCACACGTACCGGCATCTTCCTGTGAGGCCTCCTGTCGGGCGATTCAGCGCGAATTGGCGACGATCTCTACGCGCAGATTGTCAGGGTCGAGTAGGTAGGCAGCGTAGTAGAGCGGGCCGTAGCGCGTTCGCAGCCCCGGCTCGCCGTCATCGCGCCCACCAGCCGCGAGGCCGGCTGCGTACGCATGATCGACCGCCACGCGACCGGCTGCACGAAAGGCTACATGACCATATCCCGGCGCCGGCGGCCGGCCGCGGGTGACGATCCAGAACTCGGGGCCCGTAACGCCATAGGCGATCGCGTGCCGGCTCTCGTGCACGCGGCGCACGCCGATCGCGAAGAACACCGCGTCGTAGAAGGCGGCCGAGCGCGTGAGGTCGCTGACCTCGACTCCGAGATGGTCGATCACGGCGGGGATTATCGACCTATGAGTCGCGCGAGCGCTTGTCGATGTCGCGATGGGTGACCGCGACGGTGAGGCTGTCGTGGTCGCGGTAACGCGCGGCCAGGTGCTCGGTGATCGCCACCGAGCGGTGACGGCCGCCGGTGCAGCCAACCGCCACCACGAGGTGGGCGCGGCCCTCGTCCACGTACTGCGGCAGCAGGAAGTCGAGCAGCGCGTGCAGCCGCTCGTACAGATCCTCCAGGCGACCGTCGCGGCCGACGTACTCGACCACGCGCGGGTCGAGGCCGGTGAGCGGACGCAGCTCCGGCACGTAGTGGGGGTTGGGCAGGAAGCGCACGTCGACCGCGAGATCCTCCTCGCGCGGGGGGCCATGCTTGAAGCCGAAGCTCATGAACGTCACCGCCAGGCGCCCGGTGGCGCGGCGCGGCAGGAACTCGTCGGCGATCTTGCCGCGCAGCATCGACGCCGACATACCGGTGGTGTCGATCACCACGTCGGCGCGGTTGCGCAGCGGCTCCAACAGCGCCCGCTCTTCGGCGACGCCGGCGGCGACGGAGCCGTCGGGCGCCAGCGGGTGGCGGCGACGGGTCTCCTTGTAGCGGTCCACCAGCGTCTGCTCCGCCGCCTCCAAGAACAGCACGCGGTGCTCGAGGCCAAGCGACTGCAGGTCGTCCACCACCGCCTGCAGTGCCTCGAAGTAGACCCCCCCGCGCACGTCGGAGACGACAGCCGCGCGCGCCACCTTGGAGCCCTCGTGCACGAACAGCTCGGTGAGCGAGCGGATCATCTCCGGCGGCAGGTTGTCGACGCAGAAGTAGCCGGCGTCCTCGAACACGTTCATCGCCGTCGACTTGCCGGCGCCGGAGAAGCCGGTGATCACCACCAGCTGCTCGAGGCTCGACTTCGCGGCCGGCTTGGCGGCGCCGCTGCCGCTGGGGAAGCGCAGCGGGCTTCTGAGCGGTCGAAATACGGACACGACTTGATTGTGCCGCGTCGCGCGGACAAGGCGGACACTTGTTTGTTATCGGGTGTTCCGACCGCCATGAGCACGGTGTTCATATTTCTTCCCAAAGACCCCAACCAACTCACAAAGTGCACTGAAAAGGTGAACTGGTTGGGGTCGCAAAAGAGAACATCCAAATGCGCCGGTGTGTGTCCGCCCGACACACAAATCTGGCTATCACCCGGTGCGGTTGAGGTGCGCGTGCAACTCGCGCGCGACCTTCGGCGGCAGGCCCGGGACCGCCTGCAACTCCTCGCGCGAGGCCGCCAGCACCGCCTCGGGGGAGCCGAAGCGGGCGAGCAGGGCGCGCTTGCGCGAGGGGCCGATGCCGGGCAGCTCGTCCAGCAATGAGCTGGTGAGGGCGCGGTCGCGGCGCGTGCGGTGGTGGGTGATGGCGAAGCGGTGGGCCTCGTCGCGGGCGCGCTGCAGGAGCTGCAACTCGGGGGTGGAGTGGTCGAGGACGAGGGGGGAGCGGCGGCCCGGGATGAACACCTCCTCGATCCGCTTGGCCAGCGAGATCACGGCCACGCCGCGCTCGCGGAAGCCGCGCAGCGGCTCCAACCCTGCGGCCAGCTGGCCCTTGCCGCCGTCGATCACCACCACGTTGGGGAGCGCCGCGAAGCTGGCGTCGTACTCGGGGTCGTGCGGGGAGAGGTCGGTTTGGCGCTCCCACTGTGCGAAGCGGCGGCCCAGCACCTCGGCCATCGCCGCGTAGTCGTCGGACTCGCCCTCGCCCAACGAGCGGATCTTGAAGCGGCGGTAGTCGGACTTCTTCGGGGCGCCACCCTCGAAGACGACCATCGACGCGACCGTCTGGGTGCCGCCGAGGTGCGAGATGTCGAAGCACTCGATCCGCACCGGCGGCGCGTCGAGACCGAGCGCCTGTTGGAGCCCCTCCAACGCCTCCACGCGGCTCTGGCGGCGGCGCTCGGCGCGCAGGTGCTCCTGGTCGAGCGCCAAGCGCGCGTTGCGCTCGGCCAGCTCGAGGATGCGGCGCTTGTCGCCGCGCTCGGCGGCGCGCAGCTCCACCGGGCCGCCGCGGCGGGCGGCCAGCGCCTCGGTGAGCGCCTCCAGATCGGCGTCGGCCAGCTCACGCTGCACGACGATCTGCGCCGGGATCGAGCTGTGGCCGGCGTAGTACTGGAGCATGAACTCCTCCACCACCTCCGCCAGCGGTCGCTCGGCGACGTTGGAGAGATAGAAAGATTGGCGATCGGACAGGACGCCGTCGCGCACCTGGAAGACCTGAGCGTTGGCGTCGGTGCCGTCGAGCGCCACGGCAACCGCGTCGAGCGTGCCGATCGACTCGCTGGCGACCCGCTGGCGCTCCAGCAGCGAGCGCACCGCGCGCAGGCGGTTGCGCTCCAGCGTGGCCTGCTCGTACTCCTGCGCGGCAGCGGCCTCCTTCATGCGCCGCTCCAGGTCGCGCTCGATCGCGCGGTAGCGGCCGGAGAGGAAGTCGATCACGCCGTCGATGTTCCTGCGGTACTCCGCCGCCGTCACATACCCCACACAGGGGGCCTGGCAGCGCTTGATGTAGTAGTCGAGGCAGGGGTTGCCACTGCGCCGCCCCGGCTCAGGGCCGGTGCAGGAGCGGAACATGAAGATCTTCGTCAGCAGATCCAGCGTGCCGCGCACGCGCTTGGCGTTGGAGTAGGGGCCGAAGTAGGCGCGGCTCGGGCGGTGGCGCTCGCGCGTGAAGTACACCCGCGGGAACTCCTCGTCGAGCGAGATCGCGATGAACGGATAGGACTTGTCGTCGCGCAGACGGATGTTGAAGCGCGGGCGGTACTGCTTGATGAAGCTCTGCTCGGCCAGCAGCGCCTCGGCCTCGGAGGAGACCACGACGAACTCGATGTGCTCCACCGCGGCGACCATCTCGGCGTGGCCGGGGCTGGAGGGCACGTTGGCCTTGGCGAAGTGCGAGGCCACGCGCTTGCGGATCGACTTGGCCTTGCCCACATACACCACACGGCTTTTGCCGTCGCGAAACAGGTACACACCCGGCTGGTCGGGCAGGCCGCGACGTTGCTCGGCGAGCCCGGCGGTCAATAGCTACGCGAGTAGCGGTAGAGCGCGAACAGCGTGTAGGCGACGCAGCCCAGCAGCACAAACCAGACGAACTCGCCGAAGCTCGTCTGCCACATGCGCGGTTTCGCGGCCAGCGTCACCGCGGCCACGCCCACCGCGCTGTACAGCACCGCGCGGCGGCGATCGCCGAGGCCGTAGATCGTCGTGCGGTGCTGGCGGTAGAAGTACAGGCCCGCGAGGCCCAGGCCGAACATGAAGGCCACGCCGAGGATCGTCTGCACGGTCGCCGCCGCGCGCCCGCCGCCGGGGACGTAGGCGACCACCGCTGCCAGAAGCAGCAGGATCGCCACGTTGCGTACCGTCTTCGCGCGGTCTTCCATCGTGATCCCAGTCTAGTTCTCGACGAGCTCTTCCAGGCGGGTATACGCCGCCTCCACCGCGCGGCGCGCGGCGGTGTGGCGAGCCTCCGACTTGGCGGTCTCGTACTTGGTCGCCCACGCGGCCGGGTCGGCCAGCGCGTCCTCCACCGCGCGCAGAGCGGCCTCAGCCTCTTCGATCGCCCGCTCGGCCTTCTGCTGATCGCTGAGGCGGTTCTTCGACGGGCCTTGGGGTTTCGGCTTCGGCTTGGCCTTGGGTTTCGGCTTCGCACCGGGCGCGCCGTCGGCGGCGCCGTTGGCGGAGGCGCCCGATGCGCTCGCGCCGTTGGCCGCGACCGGCGCGGCGCCAGGCTTCACGCCCGCGATCCGCGCCCCTCCGGGCTCCTCCCCCGCGGCGCGCCGTTCGTCGCGCACACGCACATACTCCGGCCAGCCGCCCTCATAGCTTCTCAGCGTGCCCCCCTCGACCGCGATCGTGCGGGTGCCCACTGCGTCCAGCAGCGCGCGGTCGTGGGACACCAGCAGCACCGCCCCTTCGAAGCCGCCCAGCGCGTCCTCCAGCGCCTCGCGGCTCTCGATATCGAGATGGTTGGTGGGCTCGTCGAGGATCAGCACGTTGGCGCCGGAGTGCACCAGCACCGCCAGCGACAGCCGCCGGCGCTCGCCGCCGGAGAGGCCGGCCAGCGGTTTTTCGGCCTCCTCGCCGGAGAACAAAAACTGGCCGAGCAGCGCGCGGGCCTTGTTCGGCGTGAGGCCGGTGGCGCGCTGCGCGGCGTCCAGCACGCTCTGCGTCGGCGGGCCGCCTGCGCCCAGCTCGTCGGCGTGCTGGGAGAGGTAGCCCACCTTCACGTTGTGGCCGGTGCTCAGTTTTCCGGTGGCCAGCGCCCGCCGGTCGGCGAGCGTGTCGATCAGCGTCGTCTTGCCGCTGCCGTTGGGGCCCACCAGCGACACGTGCTCCCCGCGCTCCAACCACAGCTCCGCGTGCTCCAGCAACACGATCGGCGGGGCGCCGACCTCGACGCGGGCGTCGCTCAGCTCGAAGATCACCCGCCCCGAGCGCTCGGGCGCCTTGAAGGCGAACTCCAGTCCCTGTCCGTCGCGTGGGTCGCGCTCGATCCGCTCGATCTTCGCCAGTTTCTTCACGCGCGACTGCGCCTGGCGGGCCTTGGTGGCCTTGTAGCGGAAGCGCTCGATGAACCGCTCCATACGCGCGATCTCGGCCTGCTGCTTGTCGATCGCCTTGCCCAGCGCCATCTCGCGGGCGGCCTGCTCGCGGCGCCAGTTGTGCCAGCTGCCGGCGAAGAAGCGCGATTTGCCGGCCTCGATCTCCAGCACGGCGGTGCCCACCGCCTCCAGGAACCAGCGGTCGTGGGCGACCAGCACCACCGCCGCGTCGAGGCCCACCAGCGTCTGCTCCAGCCACTCCAGCGACTCGATGTCGAGGTGGTTGGTGGGCTCGTCCAGCAGCAGCACGTCGGCGTTCGTGGCCAGCGCGCGGGCCAGCGAGGCGCGCGTCAGCTGCCCGCCGGAGAACGTGTCCAGCGGACGGTCCAGGGCGTCCTCGGCGAAGCCCAGCCCGCGCGTCATGACCGTGGCGCGGTCGCGCCACAGGTAGCCGCCCAGCGCTTCCAGCTTGGCCTGGGCACGGGAGTAGCGGTCGAGCAGGGTGTCGTCGGCCCCCTCGGGCGGGCGGGGTGGGTGGGATCCCATTTTCCGCTCCAGCTCCGCGAGCTCGCGCTCGGCGGCCAGCTCCTGTGCGCAGCCCCCCAGCACGTAGTCGCGCAGCGCGACCGCCCGCTCGCGCGGCGGGCGCTGGTCGTGGAGCGCCACGCGCGCACCCTTCTGCACGCTCAGCTCGCCTTTGTCGATCGACTCCTCGCCCGCCAGCATCCGCAGCAGCGTGGTCTTGCCGGCGCCGTTGCGCCCGGCGATCGTCATCCGCTCGCGCCGCTCCAGCTTGAACGACACGCCGCGCAAAAGCGGGCGCCCGGCGATGTCCTTGTGGAGGTCGGATGCGATCAGCACGGCCATGTCGATCGCATGGTAGGTGGACGCGCACGGCGGTTGGTGGACACGCAGGCGATAGGCCCGCCGACCGCGATCGGCCGCCGCGATGAGTCGGACTCGCCCGGCCGGGCGCTCCGGTAGCATTCCGCTCGTGATGCGACGCCTGCTCTGGAGCCTCCCCACCGCCGCCGCGCTGCTGCTGCTGTCTGCCCCCGCGGCACTGGCGATGAACGACGGGCGCGGCTTCTACGGGCCCACCGACGACAAGGTGGTGACGATCGCCGGCTTCATCCTGATCGTTTTCTTCCCCACCTTCGCGCTGCTCGCCAGCCTGCTGCAGAAACGTCTGGAAAAGCGCAAAGACGCCCGCGTGGCCGCGGCGCGCGCCCACCACGACGACCAGCGCTGGCGCGGCGGCTGGTAGGCGCCGCCGGCGCGTGAGCACGCCGATGGGCGAGGGCGCCCGGCCGATCGGAGGCGACGGCGAGCACCCCGCGCCGGTCATCTACGAGCGTCGCGGCGCCGCCGCACTGGTCACGATCGACCGCCAGCACCGGCGCAACGCCGTCGACGGTCCCACCGCGGTGGCGTTGCACGACGCCTATTTGCGCTTCGAGGACGACGACCACGCGCGCGTGATGGTGCTCGCTGGGGCCGGCGGCCTCGCCTTCTGCGCCGGCGCCGATTTGAAGGCGATCGAGAGCTTCGGCAACCGCCTCACCGCGCCCGAGGGGCCGATGGGCTTCACGCGGCTGACGCCCACCAAGCCCACGATCGCCGCGATCTCGGGTTACGCGCTCGCCGGCGGGTTGGAGCTGGCGCTGTGGTGCGATTTGCGGATCGCCACCGAGGACTCCCACCTGGGCTTCCCCGAGCGGCGCTGGGGGGTGCCGCTGATCGACGGCGGCACGCAGCGGCTGCCGCGCGTGGTGGGCCTCGGGCGGGCGCTCGACATCATCCTCACCGGGCGCATCATGGACGCCGCCGAGGCGCACTCGATCGGGCTCGTCAACGAGCTGGTCGCGCCGGGGCAGCATCTGGAGCGGGCGCTGGAGCTGGCCGAGGGGTTGGCGCGCTTCCCGCAGCGCACGATGCTGGCCGACCGCGCCGCCGCCATCCACGGCTTCGGGCTGCCGTTGCGCGAGGGGCTGGCGCTGGAGGCCCAGGCCGGGCCTGACGTCTACGAGGACGCGATCCGCGGCGCGGCTCGCTTCGCAGGTGGGGAGGGGCGCGGCGGGGCGGGCGCGGGGGCGTAGGGCCAGCGCGGCCGGAGCGGCCGACAAGGCGTCTACAGGCTCCCTTTTGTCGCGATCCAGCGCGTCGGCTGGCCGGTGATCGCGGCCACGCGATCGAAGTCCTCGTCGTAGTGCAACAGCTCCACGCCGGACGCCTCCGCGGCGGCGGCGATCAGCAGGTCGGCGTGGCCCACGCTGCGCTGGTGCGCTCCGCCCTGGTGGGCCAGCTCACGGTAGACCTGGATGGCGCGGCGCCATTGCGATTGACCGATCTGGTAGAGGCGCAGCGCGTCAAGCTCCTCCTGCATACGGTCGAAGTCCGATCCGTTGCGAGCGCGAGCGAAGAGCTCCAGCATGACCATCGAGCAGGTTCCAATGAGGCCGTTCCTCACCCGAAAGTTGAACTCCTCGCCAGCTCCGCCGGCTCGTTTGGCAACTTGCCAAGCGCTTGTGTCCGCGAGCTGCACCTACTCCTCCTACGCGGCCTTCTTGGACTTGCTGAGAACAGATCCGGCGTTCAGATCGCCCCACGGCCTCGTTTCCACACGCGAGCGCCGCATCTCCTTGAGATCCTCCAGCGTGAAGTCCCACTCGCGTTCCGACAGCCGCCGCAACCGGTCGCGGCGCACCACGTCGCGCAGCGCGGCGTGCACCGTCTCGGTCGTGTTCCCAGTCTCGAGCACGTCGCGCGCCTGGGCGACCAGCTCCATATCGAGATTGATCGTCGTTCGTTTCACCATTTCCACCCTCGCATGCATCCATTGAGGTTTCAAGCTCCATATGGGGATTGTAACGTTGTGTGCACGAAGTTGACACACTCCGGACACACTCGATGATTGATTCCGTTTCGGGTGGGCGCCGGGACGGGGTCGAGGAGACGTAGGAAGGGTGTCGAAGGTCGGCGTTACTCTGTCCAACGTCGACCACGAAAGGTGGGGACGCGTGACCGCCGATCTCGACACCCCCTTGACGGCACTTCACGTGCTGGCCGATGAAATCCTGCCTCGTCGCCCGCGTGCAAGACGCAATCAACGGGTCACTGATGCTGAGCTGGTGTGCCTCGCTGTCGCGCAGATCCTGCTGGACTGCCCGAGCGAGCAGCGGTTTCTGCGCTTCGCTACGAGACGCCTGGGGCACTTGTTCCCCTACCTGCCCAAGCAGCCGGGGTACAACAAGCGGGTGCGTGCCCTGGCACCGCAGATCGTCAGGCTGCTGAACACAGTCGCGTTGTGGCTGCACACCGCGCGCAAACGCCTCGGCGAGCACCTCGCGCTGCTCGAAGACCCTCACACCGAGCCGCTGCTCTCGGCGGCGAGTTCCTGGGAGATCGCGATCAAGTATGCGGCGGGGCGGCTGCCGCTGCCGGAGCCGCCCCGCCGCTACGTCCCCAGCCGGATGCGCGCGATCGAAGCCGTGGCGGTGCCGATCGAGCACAGCCACGCGCTCGCGGTCGCCGCGCTGGAGCCGCTGCACCGCGACCCGTTCGACCGGCTGCTGGTGGCGCAGGCGCGGGCGCTCGACGTGCCGATCCTCACAGCCGACCCGGTTGTCGCGGGCTATCCCGTGCGCACGCTGCTGGTGGGGGCCGGGTGAGCGGAGCACGTCGCGTCGACCGTGTTCTCCCTCGCAGACGCGCGTACGGCGGATAGTGCGCGGTGGACCTACCGGCGAATCGTGCGCTCGATCTCAGCGCCCTTTTCGGTGAGGCGCCAGACGTTGGGCTCGCCGCGGTAGGGGCCGGTGCTGTCGTTGCGGATCAGGCCGAGGTGCTGCGCATGCTGCTGGTGGAGGGCGGGTGAGCTACCCCGGCGCCGCCTACTGGCGGATCGTGCGCTCGATTTGCTGGCCCTTGTCGGTTAGGCGCCAGGCGTTGGGCTCGCCGCGATAGGGGCCGCCGCCGTCCTTGCGGATCAGGCCGAGGTGCTCCAACCGCGCGAGCAGCTTTGAGATCTGGCCCGGGTCGGCCACGCCGGCGGCGTCGGCGACTTCACGGTTGCTGGGGGGCGCGCCCTCCCCGGCCAACGTCCCGATCGCCAGCAGCACGCGCACCGTGCGGTAGGTGAGGCGCATGTCGAGCGCTTGCAGCGGGTCACTGGAGCGCGGAGTGACCGATCGCCGCCGCGGCGAGGGCTTCGCGGCCTCCCGCGCGGCAGCGGCCTGGCCCTGGTAGGGAAGCACGACCATCGCCATCAGCGGACCCAGCAGACCCGTCATCGGCTCGGAACCAACCGCCTTGCCTTCCGACAGCCGCGCGTGCAGCACCGACAGCACCGCTCCAACCACGCCCTCGGCGGCCAGGCGCGTGGGCTTGGCGGCGCCGACCCGGGCCTCGCGGCGGCCCTCGTCGACGGCCCCGATCAGAAGCCGCACCACCTCCGCGCGGCGTGCGAACGCCGCGGGGCCGGCGCCGAGCGCGTCGACCACGCACAGGGCCGCCAGATCGGGCTCGTCGTCAAGGAACTCCAGCAGCGCGCCGAGCCCCGCGCGCATCCGCCCCGGCCACGTCCCCGCCGCTCGGTAGGCCGGCAGCACGCGCCGCGCGGCCCGCTCCACGGACTGGTCGAACGCGGCGCGGAAGCAGGCGTCGCGGTCTTCGAACAGCTCGTAGAAGGTCCGCCGCGACACGCCCGAGCGCGCCACCACGTCGGCCACCGTGGTCGCGCCGACCCCACGCTCGCGCGCGACCAGGGCCATCGCCGCGATCATCCTGGCGCGCTGGATGTCGGCCACCCCGCCACGGCCGCCGCCCCGGTCCACATCGACCGCGACGGGGCCGCGCTCACGCGCACGCGCAGACACCGCGACGGACACTCCCGCTACCGCCCCGTCCTCCCGCGCTTGGGCTTCGCCTTGCGCCTGCTCTTCTTGTGCTTGTGGGAGACCTTCTTGGCCTTGCCACAGCCGGTGAGGGCGATGTTGGCGGTGGTGTGGATTTCGGCGCCGTTCTGCCCGACGAATTCGGTGGGCATCTTCAGGCTCTTGCCGGCGCAGAGGTTCCCCAGCCCGGTGAGCGCCGAGAACGGGCCCGCCGGCAGGCTCAGTTCGAACGTGCCGACCGGCACGTCGGGGACCGTCTTGAACGTGCTGCTGGTGATCCCGGCTTTGCTGATCAGCGTGGTGCCGACCAGGTGCACGGTCACCCCGTAGCCTTGGAGGACGATCACGAGGCTCGGCCACGCTTCCCCGCCGTGGCTGACGAAGTAGGCGGGGCCTTCCAGGGGGACGGGCAGCACCGGTGTGGTTGCCCTGGCGTGCCCGATGATCGACGCCGGCGGGCACCCCGCTGGGTTGGCTTCGAACACGCTCGCCAAACAGGCTTTCTGCAGGGTCGGCAGCCGGGAGGGCAGGCCTTTGGGGAGTTCGACTTTGACCTTGGAGATGTTGGCGTCATAGGGGCCGGCGGGGTAGCTGAGTTTGACGTTGAGGTTGGTTCCCCCGGTGCGGGTCCATTTCCCGCCGGCCGATGCTTCGAGCTTGGGCTTGAACGCCAGCACCGCGCAGTTGGTCACCTGGTAGGGCACAGACAGCGCACTGAAGGACCCTTCGGCGCTCGTCAATTCCCCCGTGATCTGAAGGGGGTTGCAGTTGGTCGCATTGAACGTAAACCCGGGCCGGTTGATATCGACGCTGACGTGCTTGATCTGCAACGGGATTCCGTCAAGTATCGTCGGGATCTTGTACGGGCCTTCGTTGTCGGTCGCGACTGTGATCGCCGCCGTTTCGCGGTCGACTTCGAGCTTCGCGCGAACCACCACCTGGCCGAGGTCGAACGGGCCGGCCTTCGCCGGGTTGACGATCGAAAGCCCAAACGGGGCGCCCTTGTAGGGGCCGGTGATGTACACCCGGCCACCCTTCACCGTGTACGGGGTGCCGCCGACACCGACCGAGACGATGGTTTCCCCGATCTGACTTTCAGGGTTGCACGTACCCGCATCGGCGTCCGCTTCATCACACAGCCTCACCGTGGAGAGCGTGCCGCTCATCCCCGGCGGCATTTTCAACCTGATGCTCTGCAACGGCTGTTCGCCATCTTCACGGCTCATCGTCATCAGGAATGGGCTGAATCCGCCCGCCTGGATGCTCGACGTGCCCGCCGTCAACGACGGCGTGAACGGCAACGGCGAATGGCATGGGCCACCGTTGGGACCCGAGGTGATCTGGAAGTTCGAGGACGGCTGCGCCGGAGCGTTCCCCGACCACGGCGCGATCGACGCGCTGGTCGTATACGTCCCGCATGATGCCGGGGTCGCCAACGGCGCCCGCGATCCACCAAAGAAATGCAACGTCAGATCTTCAAACGGCAACTGCGGCGTATTGTCGAACGTCGACACCAGCTGGCCGGTCACCGGGTCGGGCTTCACTTCCCCCGCGACCTTCACAAGCGTCCCCGACACCGGGTCTTGCGCCACCACATACAACGCCACCAACGACCCAAACGGGTTCGAATCCTGCGTCGCCAGATACGCCGCCCCCGTCAACGCGTTCGGTAGCAGCGGCGTTTTGATTTCCACCGTCCCCACCTTCGACGCTTCCGGACACGACGGGAACACGTCCACAACCAGCGCGATCTCCGATTCCGAGCACGCTTCCAACCCATCCGCCGCCGCCGGGTTCAACGCCACACCAGCAGGCAACGTAACCGTGGTGTCCTTCACGTTGGACTCTGCCAACCCTTTCTCGCTCAACAGCGCATCCTGCGGAACATGGATCCCGACGGACAACCCCGTCGGGCTGCTCCCCGCCTGCTCATCCGGCGCCACCTTGATCGACGGTTCAAACGGCAGCCGATTGCAGCCGTCCATGCTCGGTTGCGACGGCGCGGCGAGCGGCGGCGTGAAGTCGCCCTTGTTCGCCCAGGAGTCCATCTGCAGCGACGGCTGCAGGGGACCCGTGCACGACGTCGGCAGCGACAGTAGCGGTGGCGGCTCGACCTCGTTGGCCGCGTGACACGGCCCGGCTTCGCCGAGCAGGCTCCATACTTCGCCGTCGAGGCATTCCCAGCCGCGCGACTGGTCGTGGACGGGGTCGCCCGGGACACCCCAGAAGGTGACCTGGCTGCTGAGCAGCGCGGCGATCTGGCTGATGTTGGTGACGCTGACAGTCACCCCGTAATCGCCACCCGTCCGCACCGAGGTGTCGAGCACCACGTTGACGATCAGCGTGCGGAAGCCGAACCTCGCCGGCTCGCCAGCGGATGGTTTCAGGTTGAAAACCGGCGAGCTGACGGTTATCACCCTGAAGAGAAGCGGTTCGTAGATCGTGATCGTCGCGACGCCCACGGCGGTGTCCGCGGGACACCTGTCGGCGAGCGCCCCGTGGCCGAACTGTGCATCCGTGCACTGCGGGAAGGGCGTTGGGTTGCCGATCAGGCCCGGCGGCAAATTGAAGTGCAGATCCTTCGGCAAGGCCGGCTGGTATGAGGTCGCTTCGCCAGCCGTACGATTGAAGTCGAGCGTCGTCGTGAGCGCATACGGGTGCGAGCCAGCCTGCGTGTCCATCGACCCGTCTTCGTTGAAGGCAGCCTGTTCGAAGTTGGCGGCGCCGAACTGCACCGGCGAGTTGCTCACCACGATCGGGCGCTTCAGCGAGACGCCGTGGGCGCCCCCGCCCGACACCGCGACTTCGTTGAGTTCGCCGGATTGCGCGCCCCCGAGCACTTCCACGGTTATTTCCGCTTCGATCGCTTCATACGGCGGCAACGAGCCTTCGAACGCGCATTCCACCAACGAGCCGGATACCACCGCGCACTGGACCGGGCTGCGCAGTTCGATGAAGCCGGGGATGCCGGCCACCTTGCCCGTGACCGCCTTTGCGACCAGCCCAGCCGGCAGCGCGTCGCGCAACGTGACCTTCGCGCTCGAACCCCGCACTTCGGCGTCGCCGAGGTTCGACGCGCTGACGATCAGCTTCCCGGTTCCACCGGGCGGCAGGTTGGCGGGCACCGACAGCGAGTCGAGCTGCCACCATGGCGTCGCGGCCACGGCGCTGCCCGCGGCGGCCAAGCACACGATTGCCACGGCGATCGAGAGGATGCCGACAAGAGCCCTATTCATTGAACCCACCACGATCACCCCTGAGCCTTTCGCGTCGTCCCTATGGTCTTCCCGGCGCCGCGGGCTGCCCTGGCTGAATAGCGCTTTCTGGCCTGCCGTTCGCAACCGCGGCGCTTGCGCCCGAGCTTCTTGTGACACGCATTCAGAGCCCGCGCCAACCTCTGCGCGCGCGTCAACGACTTGGGCTTGACAACCGCTGGCGTGGAAGACGCGACTACGTTCCCGCTGCCGTTGAACGTCGCGCTCGCCGGGGCGCCAAAGATCGACGGCTGCGGCGTCGGCGCGGCCTTGCACGAGTCCCCCGAGTCGCACGGCGGCGACGACACCGGCTGCTCGACGCACGGCGAGGATACCGTGCATTCGTGCGCGTCGTAAACGTCGTAAGCGGTGTCGTAGTCCTGCGAGGTCAACCGGCTCGAGGTGAGGAAGAAGACGTCACCGCCCCCCACGCTCGCGTCCAGAAACGCTGATTCTTCCGGTGAGGTGCCGGAGGAGATCAGCCCCACACACCCGCCCGACCTCGGGTTGAATGTCACGCTCGACGACGAGCAGCCACCGGTGCCCACGGGCTCAAACTCGTATACGTCCTCTTCGCCGTTGACGTCCTGGGCCACCAGGGCATCGCTGCTGTCGAAGAACAGCCGGCCAGAGTCAGATAGAGCGCGCGGCTGGTACAGCGAAGACCCCTCGAAACCCACTTCGTTGGCCCCGGGTAGATTCGCCGCAATCTGGAATTCTTCACTGTAGTTGTTGCCGTAGAGGCCGACAATCGGAATTTGCCCAAGCGAATTGATGCCATTGGCACTGACCCCGACCGGACGGCTGCCTGTCGGGTTGCATGACGCGCACATCAGACGCCCGGTCTGCGCGTCATACAGGTAGACCTCCATGTCCGGCTGCCCGCTGACGGCGTCGCGATTGTCATAACCCGTCAGCGACCTGTCAGACATGAACGCCAGATAGCGCCCATTTGGAGAGACCCGCGCCGTCTGGCTATGCAAAGTGAGGGGTTCGCTGAAACCCCAGTCATTCCCGTCGCGCTGGGACAGCGCTGTTATGAAGGTTATCGTGCCGTCGTGATCCTCATACAGATTGCACGTCGCGGTTCCCGGCGCGCCGCGCCGACACGCCCCCTGCGTGGCGCCGCGTTCCGCGCCGTCGCCGAGAACGCCGTCCGCGACGAAATAGAGATATGACCCATCTTCGCTCGCGCCCAGCACGGTGCCCTGCATTTCGGCGGAGCGCCCCCCGCTTTCGGGGGTCAAATCAGTCAGCCTGCAGCTCAGCTTGCCGGCTTCTTCGACGATTTCACACTCGTACAAATCCTGTTCCTGCGCCCCGGACTGGGGAGTCAGGCGCTGCTGCTGGTCGATGTCGGTGAAGAACACCTTCGAGCCTTCGCTGTTGGCGATGCGGAAGGACGCTTCCGGCGTACCACCGCTCGGGACACCCGGCTGCTGCGCGTCGATCCGCACTGTTTCCTTCCTGGTCATGTTGCGCATGTAGAGTCGTTTACCGTTATTTTCGCGTTCGAGTTCTTTGGCCAGCCAGAAGATGCGCGTCCCGTCGTCGGAGATGGCGTGCCTGCCGCCGGACGGCGGGTATGTGGACGCGAAGCCGATAGCGATCGCGCGCTGGGCCGGGCCGCCGCCTTCGTTTGCCGGGAGGAAGCTCACCAGTTGCAACGCTTCCGCGGCAGGAACGCCGGCCGTCCACGCGTAGATCCCTTCGCTCGGGCCCTGCGATTTCGGGGGTGGGGGCGGGAGCGGAGTCGCGGTCAACGCGGTCGAGGCTCTCAGCACGACATGGCTCAGGTCGGGCGTCGCGCCTTCAAAAATGAGTCTGGGCTGCTGTCCCTCAGATATTTCTGCTGCAGTCCATTCACCGAATTCGGTGCCGGGCGGCACATCCGCGAAGCCTTCCTTGCCCGTGACTACGGGTAGATAGCATTCTCCGGCGGTCGCGGGCGAATCGCAGAGACTCTCGCGACGAATGTAGGGCGTCAATTCCGACGCCTCTTCTGACAACAAGGTGCGATCTTCGTCTTCTTGGGGATAGATCACCGACGTCGAGAGTTCTGGCGAGAAGATCTTGTATTCGGTGTTGCCCAAACCCGCCCTCGAGTTGTGCGGGGAGCCGATATCGCGCGAGAACCAACCCTGCGGGCCGCGGAGCGACAGAACCTGCTCGAACGAGCTGTTGCCGGACACATACCCCGGCGGTTCCGCTTCGGTGGGAACGGTCACCCCGTAGGTGAACCCACCGCCGTCCGTGGCCGCCTGCAGCGGACTCGCCATCGTCAGGTTCTGGATCGACGCGCCGTGCTTGTTCGGCGGCGTCACCAGTTCCCACTGGCGCCCGTCGGGCAACGCGAACTCGCCTCCCGCCGGCTGCGTGGTGAACGTCCCATCGGCGCCGGGGACCGTTTCGCCGCGCGACGCAACCAACGCAACGGCCCTGTAGTGGTATTCCGTGCTCGGCGAGAGATCCTGCGGGTGTGTGGTGACCGTCACGGGCGCGGCGCCCGACCCGACGAGCCCGTCGGGTACGGGTATGCTCGACCCATACGCTTCGGTGGTGCCGTATTCGAAGCGGTAGGTGGTTTCGCTTTCCTCCGGGTCAATCGTCGCCTTGAACGTCGCGCTCGTCCCGGCGACGTTCACCACCGACGTTTCTTCCACCACCGGCGGGCCCGCCGCCAGCGCCACGGGTGCGGCAAGCAGCACGCCTCCGGTGAGCAAACACAGCGATACAACCGCAGTCGAGATCGACGCGCGAACGTTCATCGAACCATCCCCTCCTCGAGAATCGCTGAGGGGAGCGCCCCTCCACCAGTTAACAGGCAACGGCGCCGGGCGCCACCCGCTCCCCCACCGGGGGAGAACGCGCGGCCCCTCAGGACCGGACGGCGGGAACCGCTACTGCCTGAAGAGAGAGAGAGAGAGAGAGAGATGCGACAGCGCCAAGCTGGCGCATCTAGCATCGTCCTCTACGCGGGGTGCAACGACCCCTGGCACGTCAGTCCCTCTCAAAGACACGCGAAAACCAACTCCCTCACCGAAAACGACCCGGCCCCTCTCCCAAGCAGACCCCGTCAGTACCAATCTGAAAGGCCGCGGCAACAAGGCGCCCGGCCCCAACCTGATCCCTATGTCTAAAACCGTGCCACGCACCCGAGATCAAGTCCGTGGTGAGGCCACTATAGACACTACGGACGGTGTTGTCAACACCCTTTGGTTTGCGCGCCCGCCGCAGTCGTCGGGCACGGACGCCCGCCGCCCGCCGGGCGGCGTCCTCGCGCCTGCTCGCGCGGATGCGCACCCACCCACTATCCCCACCCACTATCCTCCCTCCCACCCATGGCCTACCTCATCACCGGAGCGACCGGCTTCATCGGGCGCCGCCTTGTCGAGAACCTGCTGGCCAACCGCCACGGCAAGCTGTACGTGCTCGTGCGCGAGGGCTCCACCGGCCGCCTCGACGACCTCACCCACCGCTGGAGCACGGCGACCGGCACGGCCGCCGACAAACGCATCGTCCCCGTGCTCGGCGACCTGCGCCGCCCGCTGCTGGGCTTGGAGGAGGAGCAGATCACCGATTTGCGCGGCAAGATCGAGCACTTCGTGCACCTCGCGGCCGTGTACGACATGACCGCCCCCGCCGAGCGCAACAGCGCCGTGAACGTCGGCGGCACCACCCACGTGGTGGAGCTGGCCCGCGCGCTGGAGGTGGGCTGTTTGCACCACGTCTCCTCGATCGCCGTCGCCGGCACCTACAGGGGCACGTTCAGCGAGGAGATGTTCGACGAGGGCCAGAAGCTGCCCTCGCCCTACCACCGCACCAAGTTCGAGTCAGAGCGCCTCGTGCGCGAGCAGCCGTTCGTCCCGTGGCGGGTCTACCGCCCGGCGGTTGTCGTGGGCGACTCGCGCACCGGCGAGATGGACAAGGTGGACGGCCCGTACTACTTCTTCAAGGCGATCCAGCGCGGGCGCCAGCTGCTGCCGGAATGGCTGCCGCTGGTGGGCGTCGACCTCGGCGCCACCAACGTGGTGCCCGTGGATTGGGTGGCCCATGCGATGGAGCATTTGATGCACGTGCCCGGCATGGACGGCCGCGCCTTCCACCTCACCGACCCGCGCGGGCAGCGCGTCGAGGAGCTGGTCAACGAGCTGGCGGCGGCCGCGCACGCCCCCCGGTTCGCGGTGACGCTCGACAAGCGGCTCACGAGCGCGGTGCCCACGTGGCCGCTGAAGCTCACCATGGAGCTGCCCCCCTGGCGCCAGCTGCGCGGACTGGCGCTGCGCGAGCTGGGGATCCCCGAGGAGGTGATCGGCCACATGGAGCTGGTGCCGCGCTTCGACATGCGCTCCACGCTGCTGGCGCTCGCCGGCTCGGGGTTCGAGCACCCGCCGGAGCTGCACACCTACGCGGGGCGCCTGTGGGACTACTGGGAGCGCGAGATGGACCCCAACCTCAGCCGCGACCGCACACTCGGCGAGGCGGTGAAAGACCGGCGCGTGCTGATCACAGGCGCCTCCTCCGGGATCGGCAAGGCCACCGCGCTGAAGGTCGCCGCGGCCGGCGGCGTGCCGTTGCTGGTGGCGCGCAACGTCGAGAAGCTCGAGGAGGTGCGCGCGGAGATCGTGGCCGCCGGCGGACAGGCGTACGTGTACGCCGCGGACATGTCCGACATGGCCTCGGTCGACGACCTGGTGGCGCGAGTGCTGGAGGACCACCGCCACGTCGACATGCTGGTCAACAACGCCGGGCGCTCGATCCGCCGCTCGATCGCGCTCTCCTACGACCGCTTCCACGACTTCGAGCGCACCATGCAGCTCAACTACTTCGGCGCCATCCGGCTGATCCTCGGCCTGCTGCCCGACATGCGCGAGCGCGGGTTCGGCCACATCGTCAACATCTCCTCGATCGGCGTGCAAACCAGCCCGCCGCGCTTCTCCGCGTACGTGGCCTCCAAGGCGGCCCTCGACGCCTTCACCCGCGTGGTCGCCTCCGAGACGATCGGAGACGGCGTGACGTTCACGACGATCCACATGCCGCTGGTGCGCACGCCGATGATCGCGCCCACGAAGATGTACGACGCCTTCCCGGCGATCTCCCCCGACGAGGCGGCCGACATGATCTGCGAGGCGCTGCGCACCCGCCCCAAGCACATGGGCACCCGTTTGGGCACCGTGGGCGAGGTGCTCTACGCCCTCTCACCCAAGGCGGTCGACCGCATCCTGCACCTCGCCTACCGCGTGTTCCCCGACTCCGGCGCCGCGCGCGGCGATCGCGACGTGGAGGAGCGGGCCAGCTTCGAGCAGATCGCGATGGCCACGCTCACGCGCGGGGTGCACTGGTAGCAGGCGCCTGGAGGCGGATCGCGCGCTCGATCTGCTGCCCCTTGTCGGTGAGACTCCAAACGTTCGGCTCGCCGTGGCCGGCACCGGCGCTGCCGTTCTCGATCAGGCCGAGGTGCTCCAGGCGCGCCAGCAACTTGGAGATCTGCCCCGGATCGTTGACGCCGGCGGCGTCGGCCACTTGGCGGTTGCTCGGTCCCGACCCACTTTCCCCCAGCGTCGCGATCGCGAGCAGTGTCTGCGCGGTGCGGTAGGTGAGTCGCATCTGCAGGTCGCGCAGCGGATCGCCCTCCGCGGGCTGCGCACTTGCTCGGGCCCGTGCGGCGCCGGCAGCAGCGGGGGCGGGCGCAGCGGCACTCTCACGCGCCGCGGCGGCCAGCCCCAGGTAGGGCAACACGACCATCCCCATCAGCGACCCCTCCAGTCCCCCGACCGGCTCGCCCGCCCCAAGCCGCGCGTGCAGCACGGCCAGCACCGCGCCAACAACACCCTCGGCCGTAAGACGCGTCGGCCTGGCGCTCCCACGAGCCTCCCGCCGGCCCCCATCCACGGCGTCCACCAAGGTGGCTACCACCTCGCCACGCCGTTCGAGCACCACGGGACTGGCGCCGAGCGCGACCACCGTGCAAAGCGCACCGAGATCGGGTTCCTCTTCGAGGAACCCGAGCAGTGCTTCCAGCCCGGCGCGCATCCGCTCGCGCCAGCCCCGCGCCCCCTCGTACGCCGGCACGACCCGCGCCGCGGCGCGCGCCACACCCTGCTCGAACGCGACCGCGAGACAATCGTTGCGATCCTCGAACAGCTCATAGAACGTCCTGCGCGACACCCCCGATCGCGCCACCACGTGCGCCACCGTCACGCCCGCCATGCCGTGCTCTCGAGCAAGATGAGCCAGCGCCGCGATCATTCGCGCCCGCTGGATGCCCGCCACTCCGCTGCGGCCACCGGCGCGATCCAGACCCGTCCTGGAACCCCGACCGGCCCTACGTGCACGCGAGGGCGCCACGACCGTCATCGGTCCCGCCGGCTCCCTCCACGCCTCGCTCGCGCGACCTTCCCGCCTCGCGCTTTGCGCTTTCTGTGCTTGGCTTTCTTCGCCTTGGCGCAACCGGCGACCGCGATCTTCGTCTTGTCGCTGATCTCGGCGCCGTTCTGCCCGCTGAATTCGGTGGGCATCACGAGGCTCTTGGCTTGACAGAGGTTTCCGAGCGCGGTCAGCGCCGAATAGGGCCCCTCCGGCAAGGTCAGTTGGAAGCTGCTGAACGGCGTGTCGGGAACCGTCTTGAATGTGGTGCTCGTGACGCCGGCTTTGCTGATCAACGTGGTGCCGACCAGGTCGATCGTGACACCGTCGCCCTGCAACACGACCGTCAGCGACGGCCACGCTTCCCCACCGTGACTCACGAAGATCGCCGGTCCTTCGAGCGGCGAGGACACGATCGGGGTGCGCACCACCGCATAGCCGATCTTCGACGCCGCCGGGCATCCCGCCGGATCCGCTTCGAACTGACCCGAGGTGCACGCCTTCTGCAACGTCGTCAACCGCGACGGCAACTGCTTGGGCAACTCCACTTTGACCCTCGCGATGTTCGCCTCCGAGCCAAGCGGCAGGCCCGGCTCCGTGAGCTTCGCGGTGAGGCTCGCACCACCCGTGCGCGACGTGCGCCCGGAGGTGGAGACCTGGAATTTCGGCGCGAAATCGAGCGACGCGCAGTTGGTGACCTGGAACGGCGTCGCGAACGACGAGGTGGCGCCCGGCTCGCTCGCATACCCGACCGTCCCGTTCAGCGTCGTCGGCGCACCCAGCGGGGTGCCCGTGATGCTGCCCGCGAACCCGAGCTTTTCGCAATCGGTCGGGTTGAACGTGAATTCGGGGCGATCGAACGTCAGATCCACACGGCGCAGCCGCAGCGGGATCCCATCGAGGATCGTCGGGAACGGGTCCGACACATCCGTCACCTGGGCGGTCGTGGGATTGATCCTCACCGACTGGCGCACCACCACCGTCCCGAAGTCGTATGGGCCCGCGACCGCCGGCACGACCACCGCGATACCGAACGGGCCACCCTTGTACGGGCCCGTCCAATACGCCTTGCCCGACACGAACAGCGGATCCGGGCCCGGGCCCACACCCGTCTTGACCGTGCCAACCCGAGTGTCTTCGGGACAGCCGCCGGTACCGTCTTGCGCTTCGCGAATCTGTCCTTCCGTGCACTCCGGCACTCCCGCCACTTTCGCCAGCAACCCCGGCGGCAAGGCGACGCTGAGCCCCGCGAGTTCCTGGTCGGCGTCGGAGCGTTCGAAGGACGCCACGAACGGGGTGTACGCACCGGCTTGCAGGTTGAGGCTCCCCGCCGTGAACGACGGATCAAAGCCACCCGGGCACGCTTCGTCGATCAGGAAGTCGTCGAACGGCGTCGCCGGCGGCCCCGAGTCCGGCGCCGAATAGGGCGTCAGTTCGGTATCGGTGGTGAACGTGCCGCACGACTCGGGTGTCGCGAGCTCCGCCCGCGGCCCGCCGAAGAAGTGCAACTGCAGGTCGCTGAACGGCAGGTTCGGGTTTTCGTCGAACACCGCCGTCAACTGGCCGGTGTGCGGGTCGGGCAGGAACTCCCCCGCGATCTTGATCAACACCCCGGTGATCGGATCGTGCACCACCACATACGCCGCAAGCGTGGAGCCAAACGGGTTTTCGTTCTGGCGTGCGAGGAACATTTCGCCTTCCAGCGTGCGCGGGATCAGCGGCGTTTCCAGTTCGAGCGAGCCGATCTTCGACGCTTCCGGGCATTCCGGTGTCGCCGGACTGAAGTTCAGATGGGTGCCGCCCAGCCAGCCGACCTGCGCCTCGCTGCACGCTTCGAGCCCATCTCCGGCCGACGGGTCGATCGTGAACCCTTCGGGCAGGGTCACGCGCACCTTCTTCAACGTCGGTGTGCCCAGCGCCCCGAACTGCTCGGACTGCGACAGCTTGATCTCGAAGTTCAGCCCCGACGGCTTGTCCGATTCGTGCGTCGTGGTCTGCGCTTTGACTTCGGCGGGGAACTGCAGCGCATTGCAGCCCAGCACGGGAGGCAACTTCGACTGCGTCTTCACCCACTCCGGTTCTTCGAGGTTCACCGGGCTGTTGTCCGGGTCGAGTCGCGCCGGGTGCTGCCACGAGTCCATGTAGAGCGTCGCGGTCGGTTCTTCGCCCGAGCAGTCGGTCGGCATTGTGAAATACGGAACCTGCGTGTCGTTGGTCCCATCCCTGAGCGCCGGATCGCCGTAGAAGGCCACCCTGATGTGCGTCATCGCGATCGTCGGGATGTCGGCGTTGATCGTCTGCAGCACATAGCCCGCCGGCGTCGGCACGACGTGCACGTAGAAGATGTGCGCCCCCCGTAGCGCGTCGAAGTAGCCGAACTCAGCCGGTACGCCACGCTCGGGCACGACGTTGTATATCGGGCTGTCGATCGAGTCGATCCTCCCCAGCGGTTCGGTGACGATGTGCCCGATGATCGTGTTCGCCGGGCAGCCGACCCCGGAAAGTTGCGCGAGCGGGCACTCAGGCGCCGCCAGCGTGCTGCCGACGAACCCGAGCGGCAGGTCCGCCACGATGTCCTTGACCGCGTTGACGCTCGTGCTCCCGTTCTGGTTCTCACGGAACGAGTTGTCCAGTCCGATCGTCGTGACCAGTTCGTTGGGGTGATCCCCCGCCTGCGTGTCGGGCTTGCCGTCCAGACCGGCCACGTAGAAGCTGAACTGCGAGGGGCCGAACGGCGCAAGCGACGAGGAGACAGCATTCTGCCTTTCAACCGACACTTCCGGCGCTCCGCCACCCGAGACCGTCGCCCTGTTCACCAGCGCTTCTGAGGCCCCTGGTTCGACGGTCACGTAGATGAACATTTTCAGGGTCCCACCCGGTTCCACCGACGGCAGGAACGCGGCAAGCGCGCCGGGATATTCGCACTTGACGTGGTTCGTCGCGGTCGAGCACAGGCTCTCCAGATCAAATTCCCTTAATTCATTGTGACTCGAAGTGATGAAGAGCGAGACCTGTTGAACCGTGAGACCTTTCGGCAGCGTATCTGTGAGCGTTATGCCACCGCCGTCGGTCGGCGCGCCGCCGACGTTCGTCGCCGTCACGATATAGGCATCACAATTCGGATACGTCGTCCGGCCAAGGAACTCGAGGCAACCCGAATTTTGGCCTTCGGAGAAGTTGGTGGCGGCCGCAAACGAGTCGAGCGTCCAGCCAGGGCTCGGGGTCACTGCCGATGCCACTCCAACGCCAAGCGCGAGAGCCACGAGCGTCGACGCCACCGCGGCTGCGATCCTCCAGACAGTAGTGCTCGTCATCGGTGGCTCCCCCTGTGAGACTTCGCTTTACCAGATTGCCTGATTTTGCCCTTGGCCTTTCGACATTTTCCGCGAACACGCCGCTTGCTCTTGGCACATTTGATCGGGCCCTTGTTCACGACCCGCTTCGACGCGACACCTGCGGCCGACGATCCGCCCACGTTGCCACGGCCATCGAACGTTGCCGTTGGTGCGCTCGGCACATGCGGAGCTTCGGCCGGCGTGCCATGACACTCTTCGCCCAAGCACGACGGCAATGGGGGCGCGGACGGCGAGATGCAGGGATTGCCCCTTGCCGGTTCGCAGATTCGCGCGTCGTAATAGTCGATCTGTGTATCGGTGTCCTGTTCGACGAGCGAGTCGGCCGTCGAGAAGAACACATTCGCGCCTGTCGCATCGCTGCCGAGCAGACGGACGGCGCTACCGCTTTCGCCACTGAACGTGGAGGTATCCTTGCCGTCGGAGATGAGGTGCACCTGGCCTTCGTGCCACTCGTACACGTTCTCCGCGAAGATCGGTTCCGAGATGCCGTAATACGGCTCTTCGCGGGTAGCGATCTGGACATCGTTCAGTGCGTGCGGCGTCAATCCGATTGGACTCTCGAAGAAGACGAACGACCCATCGTGGGACATCGTCGGGTCCGACCGCGCGGGGCCGGCGTGATACCACTCGCGCGTAGCCTGCACGATCTGCGCTTCGCCCACGCCCGCATTGCCGTTATCGTCGAACCCCCGCTGGCCGATCGAGATACGTATCAGATCCCCAGTCTGCGCGTCGTAGCGAAAGATCTGGGTTGCGTTGTCCGTCCGGATATCGTCGGCGGTCAGGTCGGCATGGCTTTCAAATACCAGGAAACGTCCGTCCGGTGTTACATTTGCATAGCCGGAGTCACCACTCTGGGCCCACTCTTGATTGTCGGAGTCGGGCAACTGAGCGACGAACGCCACCTGCCCCTGCGGATGGCTCGTATCGCGCTCGAACACGTACACGTTGTTCGCGCCCTCGGTGGCGGTCTGACCGAGTGCGTTGGCTGTGGTCGTCAATACGCCCTGCGCTACGAAGTAGACGTGCGATCCGTCGGAGCTGATCGCCATCACGCCGTCCAGCCTCGGCCCCTGTCCACCCGTCTGGGCCGCCGAGACGTCGATCACGTTTTCTCCGGGACTGTCGAAGTCGTGCTCGTACAGGTTGGGTTCCGATGAATTGGCGTCGTCGGTGAGCTTTTGACTGCTGGTGAAGAACGCCTTCGAGCCATCGACCGATCCACCCACGAACGTGGCTTCCCTCCAGTTGGCCTTTTCGTTCACGTCCTTGACGCACGACTCTTCTTCGCAGCCCGCATACGGCGCTGCCGGCGCAAATGCCGCTGGCTCAGAGATGGCGACAGTGCGCGCCTCGCCGATCCGGGCATAGATCTCGGCGACCGGGACTTCGACGCCGGCGTTGGCCCCGGTCCCAGATCCACATGCCGCCGCCGTGAAGTAAACCGTTTCGCCATCGGCGGAGATTCTGCCTGGCAGCGCTTCGCGGCTGCCTGCTACTTCCGCTCCGCAGTCGCCGATCAGATCGGCGCTGCCCAGCCCGCCGCTGACGCCCACAAGCTCTGGCGCCTGGTTGCCCGTACCGGTGTACTCGAGCGGAGTCGATGCGGTGCTTTCAGTCAGGCTCCACAGGCTGGGGGATCCTTCGTAAATCAGGTGGGTGAAGTCGCCCGTCGCGGCGCTGGGGTACGTCGGCCTGTCAGGCCCGTCGGCAGGCGGCGCCGTGGGGCCGATGTCCACGAACGAGCCATCCGCCTGACGAACATAGAAATCGTCCTCCGACGTCGGCGAAGTCGGCGCGCTGAACAGAGCCGTCCCCGCTTCGGCGCTGACCGCCGCGGCTGAGTTGACTTCCAAGCGACCGGGCGGCGCAAGAGCCTTCGTCGACCATCCCTCGCTGGTCCGTGTGAAGAGAAACGGCTCGCCCTCGGTCTGCCGATCCCCGGTGCACGATTCCGCGCCCGCGAAGCACTGGATGCTCATCATGATCGCGCGTGAGCCGTCTTCGGAGAAGTCGGGTGAGAGACTGAACAGCACATCCCCGACCAGCGCGCCGTTCTTCTGCGGCGGCGTGACCATCTCGTACGCCCGGTGATCCGGCAGCGCTTCCCCGCTGGTGTCGTAGATGAAGGTGTGGTCCACGCCGGTGGTCGTGCCGGCTGCGTTGGTCGCAACCACGCGCCAGTGGTAGGTGACGTTGGGCGAGAGACCTTCGACGTGTTGTGTGATGGAGACGTCGATCGAGCCCGCCCCGATATCGGCGTCCGGAACCGGTACGCTCGTGCCATATTCGGCGCTCGTGCCATACTCGATGTGATACGTGGTGTCCAGGCCGCCCGGGTTCACCTGCGCGTTCAGATCCACCGAGGAGACCGTCAGATTCGCGGTGCTCGTCGCGTCGATCGAGGGTCGCGGGGGAGTGTTGAACGTTTCATCGCTGCCGTCGTTCGCCGGGTGTTTGTTGACGGCCGTTTTGTTGGAGGCCACCAGGCGGAAGTGATAGGTCTCGCCGGGCTCCAGTTCTTTGAGCTTCGCGCTCACAGGCACTTCGCTGGCCCCCGCGCCGACCGCCTGCGGTTCGCATGCGGCCTTCTGCCCATAGGACGTGCTCGCGCCGTATTCGAAATAGCATTCGGTCACTTCGACTCCGTCCGGGTTGACCGTGCCGTTCAGTGTGGCGGTCCCTTTGGGCTCGATTTCGCTCGCTTTGCCAGTGGTCACGTCGGGGAGCAGGATCGCCGGACCGAACACCTCGACTTGACCTTCGAAGCCGCCCTGACCCACATACACACGGCCCGAGGCTCCGTTCGCCACGAGACCGACACCAAAGCTGTCCGGGTTCGGCAACATGCCCGGTTCGGTTGACCCAAATGCTCCGATCCTGGCGCCGGTTTCGTCGTATTCTGCGATCTGCAGGCCCTCGTCGACCAGGAGGTGATTCGTGCTCGGGTCGATGGCCAACGTGAACGATACGTTGGGGTCGATCGTGCCCGCGGCTTCGTAGCTGGTTGTGGACGTCACCGGGGGCGGCGCCGAGGCGGTGAACCTCTCGACACCTTGGCCCGCGGCGTAGACGGTTCCATGTGAGTCGATCGCGAGGCTGCAGACACCGCTGGCCGCGATTTTCGTGAGCGGCTGGCCACTGGGAGCGAAGATGCTCACTCCGGTTGAATATTCGCTCACATAGATGTCGCCGCTGGAGTCGACGGCGACGCCACAGACTTCCGAACCAGGTAGTTCGTTTGTGCCGGCGCCCGAACCGGCGATGAAGTCCGCGGGTTCTCCTTCGGAGTGGAAGGCTCTCACCGGAGCGCTGCCCGCGGCGACGTACAGGACATGTGTGGACGAGTCGACAGCAAGCTGTCGCATGAACCCGAAGCCGGTGAGCCTGCCCCCGATGATGTACGGCGCCAAGCCCGTGAAGGGTTCAGGTTCATGGCCGAGGTTGTATTTGGATACCGACTGGTCGAAATATCCATCCCCGACGTAGATGTTGCCGGTCGCCTGATCGATGCCCAGCGCACCAGGGCGTTCTTCTGTGAACTTCGATCCTGCCGCGCCGTTCAAGCCAAAGCTTTCTTCGTACGGGCGAGTCATGAACGCGAAGGCAGGCGAAACGGCGAGCCCGAGCACCCCAGCAAGCACACATACGACGACGACCGGCACCGCCAACCGACGAGCAATCATGAAGCCCTCCCCTTCCGGACGGAGGGGGCAGCCCCTCGATTACAAGACGAGGCGCCGAGGGGCGCAGCGACCACAACACCACCCTCTCCCCCCGGGGGGGAAGCCGTGTGGCCCCTCAGGGCCGAACGGCAGGGGCCGCTAGAGACTGAAGAGAGAGAGAGAGAGAGAGAGATGCGACAGCGCCAAGCTGGCGCATCTAGCATCGCCCTCCATCGGGGCCGCAACGACTCGCGGCACGTCAATCCCTCTCAAAGACACGCGAAAACCAACTCCCTCACCGAAACGACC
>DATMLP010000033.1:0-37432 GCA_035570415.1 Solirubrobacteraceae bacterium
CGAATCAAAGCCTGTCGAAAAATCCGACTACTTGAGGAAGCCCTCGTTGCAACGCATCATCAACTGCGCCTCGAGCCGCTTGATCTCCCAACGGGAGCGGAACAAGATCCCCCTCCCGACCACCCCCGGCTACTTCAGGAAGCCCTCGTAGGAACGCATCATCAACTGCGCCTCGAGCTGCTTCATGGTTTCCAGCGCCACGCCGATCACGATCAGGATCGAGGTGCCGCCCAGCTGTAGTTCCACGTGCGTGCGGTCGAACAGGATCGTCGGCAGCGCCGCCACCGCCGCGAGGAACAGTGCGCCGGGGAACGTCAAGCGCGCGAGGATGCGGTCGAGGAATTCAGCGGTCGGCCGCCCCGGGCGCACGCCCGGGATGAAGCCGCCGTACTTCTTCAGGTTGTCCGCCTGGTCCACGGGGTTGAAGGTCACCGCCGTGTAGAAGTACGTGAAGATGATGATGAAGAGCGACTCGCCCACGATGTAATGCCAGCCGGTCGGGTTGAAGAAGTCCGAGATGCTCTGCCCCCAGTGGGTTTTCACGAGCTGACCGATCGTCGGCGGGAAGGCCATGATGCTCGCGGCGAAGATCACCGGGATCACGCCCGCCATGTTCACGCGCAGCGGCAAATACGTCTGGCCGCCTTCGCTCATCCGCCGGCCGATCACGCGCTTGGCGTACTGCACCGGGATCCGCCGCTGGCCCTCCATCACGAACACGATCGAGGCGACCACCACCAGCACCAGGAACGGCATCATCACCTTGAACACCTGGTTCTGGCTCGTCCACCAGGTTTCGATGCCGGCCGGCAACCGCGACACGATCGAGGCGAAGATCAGCAGCGAGATGCCGTTGCTGATCCCTTTTTGCGTGATCAGCTCGCCGATCCACATCAGCAGTATGCAGCCCGCCGTCAGGCAGACGACGATCAGGAAGATGTGGGGGAAGTCGAACTTCGTGATTACCGATTCGCCGGCGCTCGCCTGCAGCGAGTGGAAGAGGAACACGTAGCCCACCGACTGGGCGAACGCCAAACCGACGGTGAGGTAGCGCGTGTATTGCGTGATCCGCGCCTGCCCCACCTCGCCTTCCTTCGACAGCCTTTCCAGCGACGGCACCACCACCTGCAGCAGCTGCAAGATGATCGATGCCGTGATGTACGGCATGATCCCCAGCGCGAATATCGCGATCCGCGAGAGGCTCCCGCCGGAGAACAGGTTCAGCAGGCCAAGGATGTTCGTCCCGCCGAGCTGGTGCTGGATCGATTCCACCGCTTTCAAGTTCACGCCCGGCACGGGGATGTGCGAGCCCAGTCGATAGATCAGCAGCATCGCCGCCGTAAACCCGATCTTCCGGCGGATGTCCGGGACCTGGAAGGCGTTGAGGATCGTCGCCAGCATCGTTCCGCGATTCTACTCGGCGGCGGCCGGCGGCGCGCGAGGTGGTGCGGCGCGTCCGCGGCTAGGAGCCGAGCTGCGTCTCGGGAGAGCCGGCGGGCGCCGCGTCCACCACGACGCACGTGCCGCCCGCCGCCTCGATCCGCTCGCGCGCGGTGGCGCTGAAGGCGTGGGCGTGCACGGTCAGCGTCTTGCCCAGCTCGCCCTTCGCCAGCACCTTCACGGGCACCTCCTTGCGGGTGCCGAGGCCCTTGCCGCGCATCGCCTGCAGCGTCACCTCGGCGCCGGCGTCGAAACGGGCGTCGAGGTCGCCGATGTTCACCGCTTGCGTGTGCGTGCGGAACGGCTCGAACGGCATCGACTTCTTCATGTGCGGGCCCCTGAGCTTGCGCATCCGCATGTGGATCGGCATCTGGCCGCCCTCAAACCGCGCCCTGCTCTTGGCGCCCGAGCGGGAGCCGTAACCCTTCTGGCCTCTGCCGGCGGTCTTGCCGGTGCCCGAGCCTTCGCCGCGGCCCACGCGCTTGCGCGGCTTGCGGCTGCCGGGCGCCGGGGCGAGACTGTGCAGGCCGATGCGCGGCTCGGTGTCCGTGCGGTCGTCGCTCATCGCTCCTGCTTCACCTCCACCAAATGGCGCACCGCGTGCAACATCCCGCGCGCCTGAGGGCAGTCATTCACCTGCACCGAGTGGCCGATCCGGCGCAAACCCAACGAGCGCAGCGTGTCCAGCTGGCGCTGGTTGGAGCCGTTGCTCGAGCGGCGCTGCGTGACGGTCAGAGCGGCCATCACGACTGCTCCGCGTCGGCCGGCACGTCGGCCGGCGATGTCTCCGTCTCGGCTCGCGCCTGCGCCTGCACGGCCTCAGCCGACGGCGGCTCCGCGGCTGACCCCTCGGCGACGTCCCGCGGGACTGACCCCTCGGCGGCGGCCTGCGGGACTGCGGCCTCAGTCGCCTCGGACGCGGCGGTCTCGGACACGGCAACCTCGGCAGCGGCCGCATCTCCGTTGGGCGCGCTCTCCAGCGTCTCCCCCTCCTGCGGCTTCTCCGCCAGACCCAGCACCTGGTTGATCGTGAGGCCGCGCAGCCGCGCCACCTCCTCGGGGGTGTTCAGCTGACGCAGCCCGGTGATCGTCGCCTTCACCAGGTTGATCGGGTTCTGCGTGCCCAGGCTCTTGGAGAGGATGTCGTGGATCCCCGCCAACTCCAGCACCGCGCGCACGCCGCCGCCGGCGATCACGCCGGTGCCGGGCGCGGCCGGCTTCAAAAACACGCGGCCCGCGCCGAACACACCGGTCGTCTGGTGGGTGATCGTGTTGCCGTGGCGCGGCACGCGGAACAAGTCCTTCTTGGCGCGCTCCACGCCCTTCTGGATCGCCAGCGGCACCTCGGTGGCCTTGCCGTAGCCCACGCCCACCACTTCGCGTTCGTCGCCCACCACCACCAGCGCGGTGAACGAAAAGCGCCTGCCGCCCTTCACCACCTTCGCGACGCGGTTGATCTCCACCACGCGCTCCTGGAGGTCCAGGCCGGCGGCGTTCACGGAGCGGTCGTTGGCAATCGTTGACATAGGGTCGAGAGGGTAGCTGGTCGAAGGTAGCTGGTGGTGTGGCGCCGGCGCTAGACGACGATCTCCGCCTCGCGCAGCGCGTCGGCAAACGCGCTCACGTGGCCGTGGTAGCGGTAGCCGCCGCGGTCGAACACCGCTTCGGTCACGTCGGCCGCCTTCAGCCGCTCCGCCAGCAGCGCGCCGGCGCGGGCGGTGCGCTCGCCTTTGATTAGCGCCTTCAGCTCGGGCTCATACCAGTTCACCGCTGCCACCGTGCGACCGGAGAGGTCGTCGATCGCCTGCGCCGACAAACCCTTGTTGGAGCGGAACACGGAGATCCGCGGCCGCGTCGGCGTGCCCGCGATCTTCGCGCGTACGCGCCGGCGGCGTTTGAGGCGACGCTCGGGCTTGGTGATAACGCTCATGCGCGCTTGCCCACCTTTCTGACCACATACTCGCCCTCGTAGCGAATACCCTTGCCCTTGTACGGCTCGGGCGGGCGCTGCTTGCGGATGATCGCGGCGGTCTCCCCCACCAGCTGCTTGGAGATGCCCTTCACCACGATCCTCGTCGGCTGCGGCACTTCGAATTCGATCCCCTCCGGGGCCGGGATCGGCACGGGGTGCGAGTAGCCCACGGCCAGCTCGAGGTTCTTGTCCTTCAGCTGCGCGCGGTAGCCCACGCCCTGGATCTCCAAACGCTTTTCGTAGCCGGCCGTCACGCCCTGCACCATGTTGGCGACCAGCGTGCGCGTCAGCCCGTGCAGCGCGCGATGTTCCCCCCGGTTGGTGGGGCGGCTCACCAGCAGCTGGCCGTCCTCCTGCACCACCGTGATGTCGCGGTGCACGCGCTCTCGCAGCTCCCCTTTGGGGCCGCTCACGCGCACCGAGTCCGGCTCGATCGTCACCGTCACCCCGCTCGGCACGGCAATTGGCTGTCGTCCGATCCGCGACATCCGTTACCACACCTGCGCCAGTACCTCGCCGCCGACGCCGGCCGCGCGCGCGTCGTGGCCGGTCATCACGCCCCGGGAGGTCGACACGATCGACGTGCCCATCCCGCCCTGTACCTTGGGGATGCCGCCGGCCTCCGCATACGTGCGCCGGCCGGGGCGCGACACGCGCTTCAAGCCGGCGATCGCCGAGCGGCGGTCGTTGGTGTACTTGAGGCGGATCTCGATCACCTGGCCCGCGCCGCCCTCCGGCGCCTCCTTGAGCGACCACGCCTCGATGTAGCCCTGCTCGGCGAGGATCCTCGCCAGCTCCGCCTTCAGCTTCGACGCAGGGATCTGCACCGTCTCGTGGGCAGCGTGAATCGCGTTGCGGATACGCGTCAAAAAGTCGGCTATCGGATCGGTCATCGACATGGGTTCAGGTTGTGCGCGCCCTACCAGGACGACTTGGTCATCCCGGGAATCTGGCCGTTGTGGGCGAGCTCGCGCAAACAGATGCGGCACAGCCCAAACTTGCGATACACCGCCTTGGGACGCCCGCAGCGGTTGCAGCGAGTATACGCGCGGGTTTTGAACTTGGGGGGGCGCGCCTGCTTGACGCGCAGCGAGGTCTTTGCCATCAGTGGGTCTCCTGGTGCATCAGCTTGTCTCTTCCTGCCCGGCGGCTCCGTCGGTCTCGCCGATCGCAGCCGCATACTCCGCCGGGCGGCCGTAGGTGGAGAAGGGCATCCCCAGCGCGTGCAGCAGCGCAAACGCCTCCGGGTCGGTGCGCGCGCTGGTGGTGATCGTGATGTCCAGCCCGCGCACATGGTCGATCGCGTCGTAATCGATCTCGGGGAAGATGATCTGTTCGCGAACCCCCATCGAATAGTTGCCGCGGCCGTCGAACGAGCGCGCGCGCAAGCCGCGGAAGTCGCGGATCCGGGGAATCGCGATCGAGATCAACCGGTCGAGGAACTCGTAGCCGCGGTCGCGGCGCAGCGTCACCGATACGCCCACCGGCATCCCCTCGCGCAGTTTGAACGCGGCGATCGACTTGCGCGCGCGCCGTACGCTCGGCTGCTGGCCGGCGATCGTCGCCAGCTGGTCTTGCGCGGCCTTCAGCGCCTTGGAGTCCTGCTTGGCGTCGCCCACACCCATGTTCAACGTGATCTTCTCGATCTGCGGCGTTTGCATCGACGAGCTGTAGCCAAACCGCTCGATCAGCCGCGGGCGGATCTCCTCCATGTAGCGCACCTTCAAGCGTGCGGGGGCCTCGGCGCTCATCAGTCGATCCTCGCTCCCGTGCGACGCGACACGCGGAACGGCTTGCCGTCCTCGCGCTCCACGCCCACGCGCGTGGGCTTGCTGCCTTTGGGGTCCAGCAGCATCACGTTCGACACGTGGATCGGCCCCTCGCGCTCGATCACGCCGCCCAGCTGGGCGCCAACATCCTGGCCGCTGACGTTGCTCCGCGACCCCTGTGGGCGGGTGTGGCGCTTGACCATGTTGAGCCCCTCCACATAAACGCGTTCGTTGGCGGGCTCCACGCGCAGCACGCGGCCGCTCTTGCCGCGGTCCTTTCCGGAGATCACGATCACGCGATCGTCGGAGTGGATCCGCAGCTTGCGCCGGGTGTGCGCCTGCGTGTCCGACCCCTTGCCGCCCCGTGCGGCTCGTTTGCGCGATCCCGCCGCCATGCTCAGATGACCTCCGGGGCCAGCGACACGATCTTCATGAAGTTGCGCTCGCGCAGTTCGCGTGCCACGGGCCCAAACACGCGCGTGCCGCGGGGATTGTTTTGGTCGTCGATGATCACAGCCGCGTTCTCGTCGAAGGAGATGTAGGTGCCGTCCTCGCGGCCAAACGGCTTCTTCGTGCGCACCACCACGGCCGTCACCACGTCGCCCTTTTTGACGGTGCCGTGCGGATTGGCCTGCTTGACGGTGGCGGTGATGATGTCGCCCACGTGCGCATACCGGCGGCGCGAGCCGCCCTTCACGCGGATGCACAGAATCTCGCGCGCCCCGGTGTTGTCGGCCACGCGCAGCCGCGTCTCGTTTTGGATCATCGTGCCCTCTCCAGTACGTCCACCAGCCGCCACCGCTTCGTGCGCGACAGCGGACGGCTCTCGATCAAGCGCACCACGTCGCCCTCGTGCGCATCGTTGTTCTCATCGTGCGCGTGCAGCGTGGATGAGCTGCGCACGATCTTCTCGTAACGCCGGTGGCGGCGGGCGAAGTCGATCCGCACGGTGATGGTTTTGTCGGCCTTGCTGGACACCACCACGCCCTGGCGCACGCGGCGGGTGCCCTCTTTCGGCGGGTGCACCGGCGCCAGCGGCGCCACCGCCGGGGCCGACGCGCGCCGCTCGGCGCGTTTGGCGCGTTCCTGCAGGCGTCGCGCGCGGCGCCTGGTCGCCTTCGCGCGGCGTGCCGCGTCGCGTTCGGCCTGACGCTCCTGCGGCGTCCGCGGCGGACGCGCGGGGCCGGCATGCAGCGAGCGCTTGCGCCGGCGACGCTCCTTGGGAGGGATCTGCTCCACCGGCTCGGCCGGCGGTTTGGGCGCAGGCGGCGCCGCCGGCGCCGCGGGCTCGGCGGCCTGCGGGGTCTGCGCCTCGGCGGCCTCGGTCGCCTGCGTCTGCGGCTGCTCGTCGCTCATCTCGTTGTCCTGGTCGTCGGCCATTCGTTCCTCACACTCCCAGGTCCCGCTCGTGCTTGACCGTCAGCGCGCGCGCCAGGTTGCGCCGAGCGTGGCCCAGCCCAGCGGTGTTCTCGAGCTCGCCGGTCGCATTGGCGAACCGCAGCCCGAACAGCTCTTTGCGCAGCGTGCCGATCTGCTCGGCCAATTCGTCGTCGGGCATGTCGCGCATCTCCTTCGCATTCATAGCTCCTCCCGCATCACGAACTTCGACTTCACGGGCAGCTTGTGCGCCGCCAGGCGGATCGCGTCGCGCGCCAGCGGCTCGGGAACACCTGCCAGCTCGAACATCACGCGGCCCGGCTTCACCACCGCCACCCACCCCTCGGGAGAGCCCTTGCCGGATCCCATGCGCGTCTCGGCCGGCTTCTTGGTGACGGGCTTGTCGGGGAACACGTTGATCCACACCTTGCCGCCGCGCTTGATCTTGCGGGTCATCGCGATACGGGCAGCCTCGATCTGGCGGTTGGTCAGCCAGCCCTGCTCCAGCGACTTCAGGCCGTACTCGCCAAACTGCACCTTCACCTGCCCGCGCGACATCCCGGCGCGACGGCCACGGTGCTGCTTGCGGTGCTTGACGCGCTTGGGCGACAGCATCAGCGGGTCACCTCCGGGCTGCCGCCGCCGCGGCCGCGTCCGCCGCCAGGGCCACCGGGCCCACGACCGCCACCAGAGCCGCCGAAACCGCGTCCGCCGCCGCCGGGGCCGCCACCGCCGCCGGGGCCACGACCGCCGCCGGGTCCGCCGGGACCGCGCCCACCACCACCGGGGCCGCCGGGACCACGCCCACCGCCGCCAGGGCCACCGGGGCCACGTCCACCACCGGGTCCGCCGGGACCGCCCGGTCCACCGGGTCCGCGACCGCGGCCGCCACCGGGGCGCCCACCGCGGGAGGGGCCATCGGAGCCGCGTCCGCCGCCGGGGCCACGACCGCGTCCGCCGCCGCCGGGGGATTCGGACCCGCCCGCCCCGCGTCCGCGCCCACGGCCGCCCTCGCGCCCATCGCGGCCGCCCCTGCCGTCACGGCCCCCGCCGCGACCGTCGCGATCGGAGCTGGGCGGCGCCGGCGCGCTCATGTCGGTGAGGTCGGCGCCGGTGTATCCCACGGGCATGATTTCGCCCTTGTTCACCCAGCACTTCACCCCGATCCGCCCAAACGTGGTGGCGGCCTCGTAGAAGCCGTAGTCGATGTCGGCGCGCATCGTGTGCAGCGGCACGCGCCCGTCGGAGTAGCTCTCGGTGCGCGCCATCTCGGCGCCGCCGAGGCGCCCGGCGACCTGCACCTTCACGCCCTTGGCGCCGGAGCGCATCGCGCTGGTGAGCGCGCGCTTCATCGCGCGGCGGAACGCCACGCGGTTTTGCAGCTGCTCGGCGATCGACTGGGCCACCAGCTTGGCGTCCAGCTCGGGGCGCTTGATCTCGAGGATGTTGACCTTGATCTGCTTCTGCGTCATCCGGTGCAGATCGCGCCGCAGCGCATCCACTTCGGCGCCCGACTTGCCGATCACGATGCCGGGGCGGGCGGTGTGGATGTTGACCTCCAGTTCGCCCGAGTCCTTGCGGATCGTGATCTCCGACAAACCGGCGTGCGCCAACCGGTCGGTGATGTGCCGGCGGATACGGATGTCCTCGGCGAGGTAGTCGGCGAAGTTGCGCTCGTTAAACCAATTCGACTTCCAGTCGTGGATGTAGCCCACGCGCATCGCCTCTGGATGAACCTTCTGTCCCATCTTTCTCTCTTCTCGAATCCTCTGTGTCTACGACCGCGGTGTGAGCGTGATCGTCAGGTGGCTGGTGCGCTTGCGGATCGGCGTCGCCCTGCCCATGGCACGCGGCCGAAAGCGCTTGATCGTCGGCCCTTCGTCGGCGTACGCCTCGTGGACGATCAGATCGTCCTCAACCAACTCGTGGTTGTTCTCCGCGTTGGCCACCGCCGACTCCAGCAGCTTGCTCCAGTCGCGGGCCACGTCGCGAGGGGTGAACGCGAGGATAGCGCGTGCCTCCTGCACCGACTTGCCGCGGATGTGACCGCACACCATCCGCGCCTTGCGCGCGCTGGTGCGCACGTAGCGGGCGTGGGCGTGCACCGCGCGGCGCCGTGCCGCCGCCGGTTTGCGTTTGGCCGCCGGCGTGGGCTCGTCGGCCGGCTCCTCGACCGGAGCCTCCTTGGCCGCTGCCGCCTCCTTGGCGGGCGCCTGCGCCGGCTGCTCAGCCGCGGCTTTGGGCGCTTTTTTGGCTTTGGCCGGTTTTTTCTCGGCGGGCGGTTTGTCCTCGGTTTGGGCCATCGGCTCGTCATCGGCGGCTTTTTTCGCCGCCGGCTTTTTGGCGGCCGGTTTTTTGGCGGCCGGTTTTTTCGCCGCCGGTTGCTTGGCCTGCGGCTCCTGCGCCGGCGTGCCCTCGTCTTTCTCGTCCTCGGCGCTCATCTCAGCGGACCTTCCCGGAGCCGGCGTGACCGCGGAAGTGGCGGGTGGGGGCAAACTCCCCGAGCTTGTGGCCGACCATCGACTCGGAGACGAACACCGGCACGTGCTTCTTGCCGTCGTGCACGGCGATCGTGTGACCGACCATGTCGGGGAAGATCGTCGACGCGCGCGACCACGTGCGGATCATCTGTTTGCGGTTCTCGGCGTTGAGCGCCTCGATGCGCTTCAGCAGCCGATCTTCCACCCACGGGCCCTTCTTGCTGGAGCGGCTCATCGCTGCTTGCCCTTTCCGCGGCGACGCCCGCGCACGATGTAGCGGTCGGAGGACTTGTGCTTCTTGCGCGTGCGGTAGCCCAGCGTCGGCACGCCCCACGGCGTGACGGGATGGCGTCCGGCGGTGGTGGAGCCCTCGCCGCCGCCGTGCGGGTGGTCGACCGGGTTCATCGCCACACCGCGGGTCTGGGGGCGCACACCCATGTGGCGCTTGCGCCCGGCCTTGCCCACCTTCACGTTTTGGTGGTCGCTGTTGCCGATGATGCCCACCGTGGCGCGGCACTCGGCGCGCACCATCCGCATCTCGCCGGAGGGCAGCCGCAGGGTGGCCATGTCGCCGTCCTTTGCCATCAGCTGCACGGAGGCGCCGGCGGAGCGCGCCAACTGGCCGCCGCGGCCGGGCTGCAGCTCGACGTTGTGCACCACCGTGCCCACCGGCATGCGCACCAGCGGCAAACAGTTGCCCACGGCGATGTCGGCCTCGTCGCCCGAGCTGACGGTCATCCCCACCGTGAGGCGCTGCGGCGCGAGGATGTAGCGCTTCTCGCCGTCGAGGTAGTGCAGCAGCGCGATGTAGGCGGAGCGGTTGGGGTCGTACTCGATTGCCGCCACCTTCGCCGGCACGCCGTCCTTGCGCCGCTTGAAGTCGATTTTGCGGTACAGCCGCTTGGCGCCACCGCCGCGGTGGCGGGCGGTCTTGCGCCCGTGCGCGTTGCGCCCGCCGCTCTTCGACAGCCCCTCGACGAGCGTCTTCTCGGGCTCGCTCTTGGTGATCTCGGCGAAGTCGGCGTACGACGTGAAGCGCCGACCAGGGGACGTGGGCTTTGGTTTGCGGATCGGCATGGTTACACGCCCTCCAGGGCCTGGAACACGGCGATCTGCTCGCCCTCGCGTACCTGGACGATCGCCTTCTTCCACGTGCGCGTGCGGCCGCTGATGGCGCCGCGGCGCTTGGGCTTGGACTTGACGCTCTGCGTGCGCACATTCACCACGTGCACGTCAAACAGCGCTTCCACCGCCTGGCGGATCATCGTCTTGTGCGCGTCGGGGTGCACGCGGAAGGTGTAGCGGCCGAACGCCGACAGCGCGTAGCTCTTCTCCGAGATCACGGGGCGGATGAGCACCTGCGAGTGGTCCATCAGGTCGCCTCCTCCCTGCCCGGCGCCTTCCCGGCCCGCGCGGTGAGTGCGTCGAGGGCCGCCTGCGAAAGCAACAGCGACGCGGCCCCGACGATGTCGGCGACACCGACGTCCTCGTGCGCCAGCACCGCCACACGCGCGAGGTTGCGGAAGGAGAGCGCCGCATCCGACTCTTCGGGCGCCAGCGCAACGAGGGTGGGGCGAGCCTGGTTCCAGTCATCCAGCAGATCCATCGCCTGGCTGGTCTTGGGGGCCGTGAAGGCGCCCGCATCGACTACCGCCAGCGATCCGCGCGAGGCGTGCAGCGACAGCGCGCTGCGCAGCGCGGCGCGCTGCTCCTTGCGGTTGACCTTGAAGGTGTAGGAGCGGGGCTGCGGGCCGAACACGGTGCCGCCGCCGGTCCAGATCGGCGACCGGCTGGAGCCCGCGCGGGCGCGGCCGGTGCCCTTCTGGCGCCACGGCTTGGCGGACCCGCCCGACACCATCCCACGCGTTTTGGTCGCGCTGGTGCCGCGCCGGCGGGCGGCCTGCTCGGCGCGTACGCTCTGATGCACCAACGGCCCGTGGAAGTCGGCGGCGAACGCGGCGGCATCGAGCCCCACGGTTTTGCCGGCGGTGCCCCCCAGCACGGGGGCGGTGGGCGTCGACTCAGCCATCGCTGCGCACCTCCACCACGCCGCCGCGCGGACCGGGCACCGAGCCGCGCACCATCAGCAGGTTTTTGGCGGCGTCCACCGCCACCACCTCCAGGCCCGGCTGGGTCACGCGCCGGTTGCCCATCTGGCCGGGGCCGCGGATGCCCTTGAACACGCGCGCCGGCGTCGCCGAGGCGCCGATCGAGCCGGGCGCGCGGACGTTGTGCGAGCCGTGCGACTTGGGGCCGCTCTTGAAGCCGTGGCGACGGATGGTGCCCTGAAAGCCCTTGCCCTTGGAGACTCCGGCGATCTTCACGTGGGCGCCCACCTCGAACGCCGCCACGGTGACGCTGTCGCCGAGCTTCAGCTCCGCGCCCTCGTCGCGGAACTCCGCCAAATGGCGCAGCGGCGGGGCGTCGGCCTTCTTCAGGTGGCCGAGCTCGGCTTTGGTGAGGTGCTTCTCGCGGGCCGCGCCAAACGCCAGCTGCACGGCGGCGTATCCGTCGCGCTCGGCGTCGCGCACCGCCGTGACCGGGCAGGGTCCGGCTTCCAGCACGGTGACGCGCGCCACCGACCCGTCCTCGTTGAAGAGCTGGGTCATTCCGAGCTTCTTGGCGAGGATCGCGGACATCAGGTGGCCAGCCGGATCTCGATGTCGACGCCCGCCGGCAGGTGGTCGAGACGTTGGAGTGAGTCGACCGTCTTGGGCGTGGGTTGGTGGATGTCGATCAGCCGCTTGTGCGTGCGGATCTCGAAGTGCTCGCGCGAGTCCTTGTCCTTGAACGGCGAGCGGATCACGCAGTACACGTTCTTCTCGGTTGGCAGCGGCACCGGGCCCGACACCGTGGCGCCGGTGCGGGTGGCGGTCTCGACGATCTCCTTCGCGGCCGTCTCGATCGCGGAGGTGTCGTATGCCTTTAGGCGTATGCGGATCTTGTTTTGCGCGGCTGGGGCCATTGAAATCTCAGTTCGAACACGAGCGCACAACAGCCGGCCGGCGGCCGACGACGTGTGCCCTCCAATCCCTTTTGCGGGGCGCTCCTCGTATCTGACAAAAAAAGAAGTCCCCCGGCGCAAACCGGGGGACCGTGAAACGGTGCTACTCGATGATCTCGCTGACCACGCCCGAGCCCACCGTGCGACCGCCCTCTCGGATCGCGAAGCGCAGGCCCTGGTCCATGGCGATCGGCTGGATCAGCTCGATCTCCATCTGGACGTTGTCTCCGGGCATCACCATCTCCACGCCGTCGGGCAGCTTGGCCACGCCGGTGACGTCGGTGGTGCGGAAGTAAAACTGAGGCCGGTAGCCGGAGAAGAACGGGGTGTGGCGACCACCCTCCTCCTTCTTCAACACGTACACCTCGGACTTGAACTTGGTGTGGGGCGTGATCGAGCCAGGCTTGCACAGCACCTGCCCGCGCTCGATCTCCTCGCGCTTGGTGCCACGCAACAGGCAGCCCACGTTGTCGCCGGCGCGACCCTCGTCGAGGATCTTGCGGAACATCTCGACACCCGTCACCACCGTGGAGGTGGAGTCGTGGACGCCCACGATTTCGACGGTGTCGCCGGTTTTGACGATCCCCTGCTCGATGCGCCCGGTCGCCACGGTGCCGCGGCCGGTGATCGAGAACACGTCCTCGACCGGCATCAGGAAGGGCTTGTCGAGCTCGCGCACGGGCTCGGGGATGTAGTCGTCGAGCGCCGCGGCGAGGTCGAGGATCTTCTGCTTGTAGGTCTCGTCGCCTTCCAGCGCCTTCAGCGCCGAGCCGATCACGAATGGGATGTCGTCACCCGGGAAGTCGTATTCGGAGAGCAGCTCGCGCACCTCCACCTCGACCAGTTCCAGCAGCTCCTCGTCGTCGACCATGTCGGCCTTGTTGAGGAACACCACGATGTAGGGCACGCCCACCTGGCGGGCCAGCAGGATGTGCTCGCGCGTCTGCGGCATCGGGCCATCGGCGGCCGACACCACCAGGATCGCGCCGTCCATCTGCGCGGCGCCGGTGATCATGTTCTTGACGTAGTCGGCGTGGCCGGGGCAGTCGACGTGCGCGTAGTGGCGCTTGTCGGTCTGATACTCCACGTGTGAGGTGGCGATCGTGATGCCGCGTTCCTTCTCCTCGGGAGCGTTGTCGATCTCCTCGAAGCTGCGGGCTTCGGCGCCGCCCTTCTCCGCCAGCACCGTGGTGATGGCAGCGGTCAGCGTCGTCTTGCCGTGATCGATGTGACCGATGGTGCCGACGTTGACGTGCGGCTTGTCGCGCTCGAACTTCTCCTTCGCCACTTTGCTCTGCTCCTCTGAAATCGACTGGTTGCGTCCGCCGCTAAAGGCGAACCCGAGAAATCTATCTAAATACTGCTTTCGTTGCCTGCTGGTTGTCCTGAGACGATTGTGAGTCGAGCGAGACAAGGACGCAGGGTGCGTGGCGTACGGAATGTACGCGAGCGACCGAGGACGCAGTATCGCGAAGCGCTCACGGTCATCTCAGGCGGGTACCGGCTCTCCCGTGCGTTGCTCGATGATCTTCTCCGCGATGCTAGGGGGTACCTCCTCGTAGCCCTCGAACTGCATCGTGTATGTGGCGCGCCCCTGCGTGTTGGAGCGCAGGTCGGTGGCGTAGCCGAACATCTCGGAGAGCGGCACGAGCGCGTGGATCGCCTGCGCGTTGCCCTGCTGCTCGGAGCCGTGCAGGTGCCCGCGCCGGCGCGAGAGGTCGCCCATCACATCGCCCATGAACTCCTCGGGGGTGACGACCTCCACCGCAAAGATCGGCTCCAGCAACACCGGCTTGGCGCGGCGAGCGGCCTCCTTGAAGGCGAGCGAGCCGGCGACCTTGTAGGCGATCTCCGAGGAGTCCACCTCGTGGTACTTGCCGTCCACGAGCGTGACGCGCACGTCCACCATCGGGTAGCCCGCCTTGACGCCGTTCTCCAATGCCTCCTCGACGCCCTTCTCGACGGCGGGAATGAACTCCGAGGGGATCGCGCCACCCTTGATCTTGTTGACGAAGTCGAAGCCCTCGCCAGGGGCGGGCTCGATGTTGATGTAGACCACGCCGTACTGGCCGGAGCCACCGGTCTGGCGCACGAACTTGCCTTCGACCTTCTCGGCGGTGCCGCGCACGGTCTCACGGTAGGAGACCTGGGGGCGCCCGACGTTGGCCTCCACGCCGAACTCGCGCTTCATGCGGTCCACGAGCACTTCCAGGTGCAGCTCGCCCATCCCGGAGATCTCGATCTGGCCGGTCTCTTCGTTGGTGCGAACCTGGAAGGTGGGGTCCTCTTCGGCGAGGCGCCCCAGCGCGATCGACATCTTCTCCTGGTCGACCTTGGTCTTCGGCTCCACCGCGACCTTGATGACGGGCTCGGGGAACACGATCGTCTCCAGGCGCACGGGGGCGTCGGGGGCGGCGAGTGTGTCGCCGGTCATCACCTGCTTGATCCCGACCGCCGCGGCGATGTCCCCGGAGTACACCTCGGGGACCTCCTCGCGGTCATTGGCGTGCATCATCAGGATCCGCCCGATGCGCTCGGTACGACCGCTGTTGACGTTGAGCACCCGCGAGCCTGCCTCCACGCGCCCGGAGTAGACGCGGAAGTAGGTGAGCTTGCCAACGTAGGGGTCGGCCATGATCTTGAAGGCAAGCGCGGTGAAGGGTTCGGAGTCGTCGGGCTTGCGCTCCACCTCGCGCTCGCCCTCCTCGCCCTTGACAAGTTCGGTGCCAGTCATCGGGGGTACGTCCAGCGGGGAGGGGAGATAGTCGATGACGGCGTCCAGCAGCGGCTGCACGCCCTTGTTCTTGAAGGAAGAGCCGCACAGCACGGGGGTGAGCTTGGTGGAGAGGGTGGCCGTGCGGATCGCCTGCTTGAGGCGCTCCTCGGAGATCTCGGCCTCCTCGATAATCAGCTCGACGAGGCCATCGTCGTAGTGGGAGACCTCCTCCAGCAGGTGCTCGTGCGCGGCCGCGGCCGCTTCGGCAAGCGCGGCGGGGATCTCGGTGACCTCCTGCTCCTTGCCGAGCTCGTCCTTGTAGACGATCGCCTTCATTTTCACGAGATCCACCACGCCCTCGAAGCCCGCCTCGGCGCCGATCGGCAGCTGGATCGGGACGGGGTGGGCGCCGAGGCGATCGACCATCGTCCGCACGCCGCGCTCGAAGTCGGCGCCGATGCGGTCCATCTTGTTGATGTAGGCGATCCGCGGGACGTGGTACTTGTCGGCCTGGCGCCACACGGTCTCAGACTGCGGCTCCACGCCGGCGACGGAGTCGAACAGCGCGATCGCTCCGTCGAGCACGCGCAGCGAGCGCTCGACCTCGACGGTGAAGTCGACGTGCCCGGGAGTGTCGATGATGTTGATGCGGTTGCCCTTCCACTCCGCGGTTGTCGCGGCCGAGGTGATCGTGATGCCGCGCTCCTGCTCCTGTTCCATCCAGTCCATCGTGGCGGCGCCGTCGTGGACCTCGCCGATCTTGTAGGTGCGCCCCGTGTAGTAGAGGATGCGCTCGGTCGTGGTCGTCTTGCCCGCGTCGATGTGGGCCATGATCCCGATGTTGCGGGTCTTCTCGAGTGTGAACTTGCGTGGCATTGGTGTGGTGGGGTGATGCTGGGTCAGGGCAAAAAAATCGGGCCCCCTGGGCCCGCGCGCGCTGCTCGCAGTGAGGCCGGGTGCGTCGTTATGTGCTCAGGGTCTTCATGTCGAGTCACACTGGTGGGTGGCACTGGTCGCACGCACAAACCGCCCACCGAGCGGAGGCCGACTATAGCAGAGGTTGGACGCCCTGGCGGCCGTTCTCGGCGGGTGACGTGGCGGCACGCTCGGCCTCCTGCGCGCCGTCGTCGTAGATGGCTTGCAGGCGAGTCAAAACCCGCGTGGCGGCGCGCAGCTCCTCGACGTCCACGTCGGCCAGCGCCTGCTCCCAGCGACCCTGCCACTTGGCGCGCTTGGCCTCGATCGCCTCCCGGCCGCGCGGGGTGAGGCGCGAGACGACCACGCGCCGGTCGCGCTCCAAACGGGCGCGCTCGACATGGCCGCCGGCGGCGAGGTGGTCGAGCATCTGCGTGACGGTGGCAGGCATGAGGCGCGCCGCGCAGGCCAACTCGCCGGCCGACAGCTCGCCGTGCTCCTCCAGCTCGAACAGCAATTCGCACTGCGCGTGGGTCAGCTGGCCCGCGGCGAGGTGAGTGTCGCGCCCGCGCAGGCGCATGAGGCTGCGCACGGTGCGGCGAAACGCCTTGCCGAGCTCCGTCAGCTCCGCCGCCCATTGCTGCTTCTCCCCCGTGTTGTTCACCGATACCGCCATGGTGTCCTCCCAAGCCCGTTCTTCGGAGCTCAAACTCCCGCCGGCTCCATCGCCGCCTCGCCGCCGCCGGCGGCCAAGACCTCGGTGGCGCGTGGATTCTCCGCGCGTAGCAGCATAAGGCAGGGGATTAGCGTGAGCGCGGCGATCCCCAGCGCCCACACGTAGGCGGTGTCGAACGCGCTCGCCAGGTGCGCCGGGCTGGGGGCCTGACCCGGGACGATGTGGGAGGCGGTGGCGCGCTGCAGCACCACCGCCAGGATCGCAGTGCCGATCGCCCCGCCGAGGCGCTGCAGCGCGTTGATCTGCGGCGTGGCGTCGGACACCTGCTCGGGGCGCATGGAGGCGAACGCGGCGGTCATCGCCGGCATGAAGCACAGCCCGATGGAGAGGCCGCGCACGACCAGCACCGCCGAGATCGCCACGATCGAGGTGTTGGCGCCCACGAACGCAAACGGGATCGTGGAGAGGCACAGCACGGTGACGCCGCCCAGCGCCACGCGTCCACCGCCGAAACGTTCGGTGAGACGGCTGGCGAGCGGCATCGCCGCCAGCGCGCCGATTCCCTGCGGGCCGGTGAGCAGACCGGTGTCGATCACGCTCATGCCGCGCACGGTCTGGTAGTAAAGCGGCACCAAAATCATCGCCCCGAACAGCGCCGCGCCGAGGCCGAAGTTGGTGAACGCGGCGCCGGCGAACACGCGGTTGGCGTACATGCGGATGTCCAGCAGCGGGCGCTCGGCGCGCAGGGCATGGAAGCAGAACAGCACGGTCAGCACCAGGCCGGCGATCACCGGCAGGATCACTTCGCCCGAGCCGAGCGCCGCGCCGGAGCCCAGTTCGCTGACGCCGTAGATCAGCGCCGCGAAGCCGGTCGGCAGCAGCGCCAGCCCCAACAGGTCGAGGCGCCCCGCCTCGCCGTGATCGATGCGGGGGAGCATCCGCGCGCCGAGCACGAACGCGATCGCGCCGATCGGCACGTTGACGAAGAAGATCCACGACCAGTGCAGATGCTCGAGGATCGCCCCGCCCACCACCGGACCGAGGATGGGCGCGATCATCGCCGGCATCGACACCACGCCCATCACCTTGCCCATCTGCTGCGGGCCGGCCACCTTCGCCATGATCATCATCGCCAGCGGCATGATCATCCCGCCGCCCATGCCCTGCAGCACGCGGAACACCACCAGCGTGGTGATGGAGGAGGCCAGGCCGCACAGCGCCGAGCCGGCGGTGAACAGCACCAGCGAGACGAGGTACACCTGCTTGGCGCCAAACCGCCGCGCCGCCCACCCGGAGACCGGGATCACCGCCGCCAACGACAGCAGGTAGCCGGTGATCACCCACTGCACCTGTGCCAGCGGGCTGTGCAGTTCGCGCGAGAGCGTGTTGAGCGCCACGTTGACGATCGTGGTATCGAGGATCGACATGATCATCCCCACGATCACCACGCCGCACACCACCCACACATGGCGCGGGATGTGGCCGGCCGCATAGCTGACGGGAGCGCCGGAGGGCTGTGTCGCGGTGTTCGAAGCCATTCGGTACCGAAATATTAGGTACCGAAGCTTCGCGCTTCAAGGGTTCTGTGAGGCATCACACACCGCGCGAGCCGGCAGCCGGCGAGCGGGCGGCCTACCAGCGGTAGTGCGCGAAGGCCTTGTTGGCCTGCGCCATGCGGAAGATGTCGTCCTTGCGCTTGTAAGCGCCACCCTGTTGGGACTGGGCGTCGAGCAGCTCGTGCGCGAGGCGCTGAGCCATCGTCTTCTCGCGGCGCTGGCGGGCGAACTCGACCAGCCAGCGCACCGCCAACGTGCGTGCTCGGCGAGCCGGCACCTCCACCGGCACCTGGTAGGTGGCGCCGCCGACGCGACGGGATTTGACCTCCAGGCTGGGGGTGAGCGCCTTGATCGACGCCTCCAGCGTCTCCAGCGGCTCTTTGTCGCTGCGCTCGCCTAGGATCGCCAGCGCGTCGTAGACGATCCGCTCGGCCACCGACTTCTTGCCGTCGAGCATCACCTTGTTGATGACCTGCTGCACCAGTTTGGAGTGGTGCACGGGGTCCGGCTCGACTGGACGTATTTGGGCGGCGGCGCGGCGGGGCATCAGCAGCTCTCCCGCCGGGCGCGACCATGCGGCACGGCGCCGCGCGACTGGCAACAGAGGGAGGCCACTATTTCTTCTTTACGCCGTACTGCGAGCGCGCCTTTTTGCGGTCGCTCACGCCGGCCGCGTCGAGCGTCCCGCGCACCACCTTGTAGCGCACGCCCGGCAGGTCCTTGACGCGGCCACCGCGCACCAGCACGACGGAGTGCTCTTGCAGGTTGTGGCCCTCGCCCGGGATGTAGGCGGTGACTTCGATCGACCCGGAGATGCGCACCCGCGCGACCTTGCGCAGGGCGGAGTTGGGCTTCTTCGGGGTGGTGGTGTACACGCGCGTGCACACGCCGCGTCGCTGCGGGGCGACGACTTTTTTCTTGCGGCCCTTACCCGACTTCAATCCGGGGGTGGCCAGCTTCTTCTTCGGGGCTTCGCGGCCCTTGCGCACCAGTTGCGAGGTGGTTGGCATCGCGCGAGATGCTAGCAGCGCTACGCCGCTTCCGGCGCGATCCCCGCCGAGCGCACCGGCGCGGGCATCAGCGCGGCGGCGACGATCACCAGCACGAACGCCAGCGCCTGGCACACAATGCCTGCCGCGCTGCCTGGCATCGGGTCGCCGAACACGACGATCCCGCCGGCGATCCCGGCGATGTTGGCGGCGGTGCCGGTCACCGCGATCACCGGCACGGCGTCTCCATCCTGCAGACCGCGCGCGGAGGCGTAGAAGGCGACGATCGAGGCCGCCACCGCCACCGCCAGCCACGGGCTGAGCAGCACGCCCAGCACCCCGTGGGCGCCGACAATCCCGGTGAGCGCCTTGATCGAGGTGTCGGACACGCCGAACAGGATCCCCGCCGCGGCGCCCAGCATCACGCCGTGGTGCTCGACCCGGCCGCCCATCCGCGGGCCCATGATCAACAGGCCGCCCACGCCGAACAGGCCGGCCTCGAAGGCGATCATCGCCGGCTGGGAGAAGCGCGCGTCGGCGCCGTGCAGCGCCGGCAGTGTCAGCCCCAGCAGCACCAGGCCGGCCGCCATCAGCCACAGCCCCGCCCACTGCCGCGGGCCGACCTTGAAGCCGAACATGCGGTCGGCCATCACCGCGATCAGCACCACGCCGCCCGCCAGCGACACCTGCACCACCGACATCGGCGCCATCGCCAGCGCCGCCACGTGCAGGCTCCACGAGCCGGCGGCCACCAGCATCCCGATCGTGAACCACTTCGAGGAGAACAGCTCCTTGGCCGAGCGCCACGGGTGGCGCACGCTCACCGCCGGGGCCTCGTTGGCGCCCCGGTACTTGTAGAAGAAGCCGAGGTTGGCCACGACAGCGCAGGCGAATGAGAGCAGGATGCCGAGATCTAGAGTCATGGGTGCGGGTGGGGGCGCTGCTGGTGGGGATGCGACAGGTGAGAGTACTGGCGCTGCCGGTGCGGCGGCAGATCGGCCGGCGCTCCGGCGGGCCGTGCGCAGCTCCATCGGCAGCCGCCGGGGGATGCTTTACTGCGCCGCGTCGTTCCGGGCAGATTAGCCGGGGTGACCTGAGCGCAGCCTAAAGAGCGTGTGTTGCAACCTGAAGATCCCGTGTTGAGCGAGAAGCCTCTGCTGATGGTGGACGTGGACGGCGTGCTGTCGCTGTTCGGCTTCCCTGCGCACGACCTGCCCGAGGGGAGCTGGCACTCGATCGACGGCATACCCCACTTCCTTTCGGCCGCCGCCGCCCGGCACCTGCTGGCGCTCGAGCCGCTTTACGAGCTGGTGTGGTGCAGCGGCTGGGAGGAGAAGGCCGATGAGCACCTACCCCACCTGCTGGGCCTGCCGCGAGGGCTCGCGCACCTGCGCTTCGAGCGGGGGGCGCGGGTGGGCGAATCGTTGCACGGCCACTGGAAGCTCGACGCGATCGACGCCCACGCGGGCGCGCGAGCGCTGGCGTGGATCGACGACTGCATCGACGAGCGCTGTCGCGGCTGGGCGGCGGCGCGGCGGGCGCCCACACTGCTCGTACCGACGACCGCCGCGCGCGGCCTCACCGAGCGGGAGGCCGCGCAGCTGCGCGCTTGGGATCGGACCTGATCCGGCCCGAGACCTACTCCTCGATCGACTCCGGCACTTCCAGCTCGGCGAGTTCCTCGACGAAGCCGGGGTCGGAGTCGCCGGCGCCGATCTTCTCCAGCGACGCCAGATCGGCGTCGAACTCGTGGCCGTATGTGCCGGACAGCGGGTCGCCGCCTTCCAGGCCGAGCTCGGCGGCGAGTTCGTCTTGGTCGAGCAGGCCCACGTCGTCGATCGCCCGCGGCAGCGGTTCGGAGGGTTCGATCTCGATCCGCCGGTAGCGCTTCAAACCGGTGGCGGCGGGGATCAGCTTGCCGATGATCACGTTCTCCTTCAGCCCGGCGAGACGGTCGGTCTTGCCTTCCAGCGAGGCGTCGGTGAGCACCTTGGTCGTCTCCTGGAAGGAGGCGGCGGACAGGAAGGAGTCGGTGTTGAGCGACGCCTTGGTGATCCCGAGGATGATGTCCTCGAACTGCGCCGTCTCCTTCTTCTCGGCTTCCAGCTTCCCGTTTACGCCCAAAAATTCGAAGCGATCGACGAACTGGCCGGGGAGGTAATCGGTGTCGCCCTTCTGGTCGACCCGCACCTTCTTCAGCATCTGGCGCACGATCAGCTCGATGTGCTTGTCGTTGATGTCCACGCCCTGGGACTTGTACACCTCCTGCACCTCGTTGACGAGGTAGCGCTCGGTCTCGGTGCGCCCGCGCAGTTTGAGCAGGTCGTGCGGGTACAGCGAGCCCTCGTTGAGCTGCTTGCCGGCCGCGATCTGCTCGCCCTGGCGCACGAACAGCCGCGTGCGCCGCGGGAAGCTGTGGCGGTGCTCCTCGCCGGCGGCGTCGATGATGACCACCGTGAGCGCCTTCTCGGTCTCCTCGATCGACACCGTGCCGTCCTGCTCGGCGATCTGCGCGAGGCCCTTGGGCTTGCGCGCCTCGAACAGCTCCACCACGCGCGGCAAACCGTGCGTGATGTCGGCGCCGGCGACGCCGCCGGTGTGGAACGTGCGCATCGTCAGCTGCGTGCCCGGCTCGCCGATCGACTGCGCGGCGATGATCCCCACCGCGTCTCCGATCTGCGCCGTCTGGCCGGTGGCCATCGCGCGGCCGTAGCACGCCTGGCAGACCCCGCTCTGCGCGCGGCACTTCAGCACTGAGCGCACCGGCAACCGCACCTCCATGCCGCGGTCGTGGTCCTCCTGGTGGGCCTTGACGATCTCGGCGAACTCGGGGCGGCCGATTTCGACGCCGCGCTCCACCAGCGTGCGCCCGCGCTTGGTGGCGATCTCCTGGGCGGCCACGCGCCCGACGAGGTTGTCGTTGGGATCGCCGCCGTCCTTGAACACCGTCATCTCGATGTATTCCTCGCTGCCGCAGTCGTCCTCGCGAATGATCACGTCCTGGGCGACGTCCACCAGGCGGCGGGTGAGGTAGCCGGAGTCGGCGGTGCGCAGCGCGGTGTCGGCGAGCCCCTTTCGCGCGCCGTGCGTGGAGATGAAGTACTCCAGCACCGACAGGCCCTCCATGAAGTTGGCCTTGATCGGCCGCTCGATGATTTCCCCCTTCGGGTTGGCCATCAGGCCGCGCATCCCCGCCAGCTGGCGGATCTGCTTGAACGAGCCGCGGGCGCCGGAGTTGGCCATCATGAAGATCGGGTTGAGTTCGTCGAGGTTGTCGATCATCGCGTCGGCGACCTCGTCGGTGGCGGCGTTCCACTTCTCCACCACGGCCTCGTGGCGCTCCTCCTGGGTGATCAAACCGTCGTCGTACTGGCCCGTGATGTCTCCCACGAGCTTGTCGTACTTGTCCAGAATCGACTGCTTCTCGGGCGGGATCACCACGTCGTTCTTGGAGATCGTGATGCCGGCCTGCGTGGAGTACTTGAAGCCGAGATCCTTGAACGCGTCCAGCACCAGCGAGATGGTGGTCGCGCCATAGGCCTGCACCAGCGTGTCCACCAGCCGGGTGGTGTCGCGCTTCTTCATCGACTGGTTGACGAACGCGTACTTGGAGGCGTCGAACTCCTCGCCCAGCGCCTCGTCCAGCGCCCGCTCGATGCGGTCGTTGTAGACGATCCGTCCCACGGTGGTGAGCAGGTGGCCGCCTTCGCGCCCGAACGGACGGAACTCGGCGACGTCGTGCAGCGTCACCACGCCCGCCTCATAGGAGAGCTCTGCCTCCTGGGCGGTGCGGAACACGTGCGGGCGCGGCTCGTTGGCGGGCCACTTGCCGGTGGTGAGCAGCTCCTGTTTGGCGGTCATCTCGTCGGCTTCGGGTCCGTAGGTGAGGTAGTAGGCGCCGAGGATCATGTCCTGCGTGGGCGTCGCCAGCGGCGCGCCGTGCGCGGGCGAGAGGATGTTGTTGGAGGAGAGCATCAAAATGCGCGCCTCCGCCTGCGCCTCGGCCGACAGCGGCAGGTGGACGGCCATCTGATCGCCGTCGAAGTCGGCGTTGAAGGCGTGGCACACCAGCGGGTGCACCTGGATCGCCTTGCCCTCCACCAGCAGCGGTTCGAACGCCTGGATGCCGAGGCGGTGCAGCGTGGGGGCGCGGTTGAGCAGCACGGGGTGCTCGTGGATGACCTCCTCCAGCACGTCCCACACCTCGCCGATCATCGAGTCGACCATCTTCTTGGCGGCCTTGATGTTCTGCGCGGACTTGCGCTCCACCAAGCGGGCCATGATGAACGGCTTGAACAGCTCCAGCGCCATGATCTTCGGCAGCCCGCACTGGTGCAGCTTCAGGTAGGGGCCGGCGACGATCACCGAGCGTCCGGAGTAGTCCACGCGCTTGCCCAGCAGGTTCTGGCGGAAGCGGCCCTGCTTGCCCTTGAGCATGTCGGAGAGGCTCTTCAGCGGGCGGTTGCCGGGGCCGGTGACGGGGCGGCCGCGACGGCCGTTGTCGAACAGCGCGTCGACGGCCTCCTGCAGCATGCGCTTCTCGTTGTTGACGATGATCTCGGGCGCGCCGAGGTCGAGCAGCCGCTTGAGGCGGTTGTTGCGGTTGATCACGCGCCGGTAGAGGTCGTTGAGGTCGGAGGTGGCGAAGCGCCCGCCGTCCAGCTGCACCATCGGGCGCAGCTCCGGCGGGATCACGGGGACCGCGTCGAGCACCATCTGCTCGGGCTTGTTGCCCGACTGCAGGAAGGCGCTGACGACCTTCAGGCGCTTGACCGCGCGCGCCTGCTTCTGGCCTTTGGCGGTCTTCACCTGGTCCTCGAGGTCAACGCGTTCGGCCTCGAGGTCGACCTGCTCGAGCAGGTCGCGGATCGCCTCGGCGCCCATGCCGCCACGGAAGTACTCGCCGAAACCGTAGGACGAGCCGAAGCGCTCCTTGAGCTCGCGGAAGGTGGTCTCGTCGTGCTCGATCTGCTTGGGTTCCATCGTCTTGAAGAGATCCCACACCTGGCGCATGCGCTCGGCGGCGTCCTCGATGTAGGCCTCGGTGTCGGCGATGTCGGCCTCGAACGCCTTGCGCAGGTCCTTGAGCAGCTTCTCGCGCTCCTCGTCGGAGAGCTTCTGCAGGTTGACGTCCAGCGAGTCGGCCCACAGGTGGTCTTCGTCGGAGAAGCCGGTTTGCTTGCCGTTTTCCAAATACTTCTCACGGCGCTCCAGCGACTCGCGCAGTTCCAGCACGCGCTCCTCGCGCTCGGCGGCATAGGAGTCGAGGACCTTGCCCACCTCCTTCTCCAGCGTCTCCAAATCCTTGGTGCGGGCCTCGTCGTCCACCCAGGTGACGATCGAGGCGGCGAAGTACAGCACCTTCTCGAGCTCCTTGGGAGCCATGTCCAGCAGGTAGCCGATCCGCGAGGGGACGCCCTTGAAGAACCAGATGTGGGACACGGGGGCGGCGAGGTCGACGTGGCCCATGCGCTCGCGGCGCACCTTGGAGCGGGTGACCTCCACGCCGCAGCGCTCGCACACGATGCCCTTGTAGCGCACGCGCTTGTACTTGCCGCAGTAGCACTCCCAGTCCTTGGTTGGGCCGAAAATGCGCTCGCAGAACAGCCCATCCTTCTCAGGCTTCAGCGTGCGGTAGTTGATCGTCTCGGGCTTGGTCACCTCGCCGGAGCTCCAGCCGCGGATCTGCTTGGAGGAGGCGAGGCTGATCTCGATTGCGTCGAAGTTGTTGATGTCGATCATGTCTTTATTCAGCTTTCGTTAGCGGGTTCAACGAGATCAGGGTCCAGGGCCGCGTCGCCGAGCGCCTCGAGCTCGAGGTCGGCGCCCTCGCCGAGCAGCTCCTCGACGCCCAGCTCTTCCTCGACCTCCTCCAGCTCGTCGGCCGAGTCGGCCTCCTCGGCGGCCTCGCCGCCCTCCACGCCCTCGACGGTCTCGACGGTCTCACCGGCAGGCTGACCGTCGGGGGGGCCGGCGTCGGCGTCGTCCTCACCCTCGACCGCCTCGTCGGCGGAGTCCGGCAGCGGCGCGCGCACCCCGGACAAATCGATGCCGAGCTCCTCGGCGGCGCGCAGCAGGTCGTCGTCTTCGTCGCGCATCTCCGCGCGCTGGCCCTCTTCGGAGACGACGTTGACGTCGAGCGCCAGCGACTGCATCTCCTTGAGCAGCACCTTGAACGACTCGGGAATCGACGGCTCGGCGATGTTCTCGCCCTTGACGATCGCCTCGTATGCCTTCACGCGCCCGAGCGTGTCGTCGGACTTGATGGTGAGCATCTCCTGCAGCGTGTAGGCGGCGCCGAACGCCTCCAGCGCCCACACCTCCATCTCGCCGAAGCGCTGGCCGCCGAACTGCGCCTTGCCGCCCAGCGGCTGCTGGGTGACCAGCGAGTAGGGGCCGGTGGAGCGCGCGTGGATCTTGTCGTCGACGAGGTGCAGCAGCTTCAGGATGTACATGTAGCCGACCGTCACCTGCTCGGCGAACGGCTCGCCGGAGCGCCCGTTGAAGAGCGTCATCTTGCCCGACGCCTGCTCGCCCGGGCGGCGGCTCTTGTCGACGTCCATACGGATCCGGCCGGTGTGCTCGTCCTGCCACTTCACGAGCGCCTGGTCGACGTCTTCGACGGTGGCGCCGTCGAACACCGGCGTGGAGACGTACACGCGCGTGGGACCGCCGTTCTTGCGTTCCCCGCTGGCTTCGACGTAGGCGTCGGTGCCGTCGTCGTACCAGCCTTGAGCCGCGGCCCAGCCGAGGTGGGTCTCGAGGATCTGGCCGACGTTCATGCGCGAGGGCACACCCAGCGGGTTGAGGATCACGTCGACCGGCGTGCCGTCCTCCAAAAACGGCATGTCCTGGACGTCGACGATCTTCGAGATCACACCCTTGTTGCCGTGGCGACCGGCGAGCTTGTCGCCCTCGGAGATCTTGCGCTTCTTGGCGACGAACACGCGCACCAGGTCGTTGACGCCGGGCGGCAGGTCGTCGCCGGCGTCGCGCGAGAAGGTCTTCACGTCGATCACCACGCCGCCCTCGCCGTGGGGTACCTTCAGCGAGGTGTCGCGGACCTCGCGCGCCTTCTCCTTGAAGATCGCGCGGATCAGCTTCTCCTCGGCCGTCAGCTCGGTCTCGCCCTTGGGCGTGACCTTGCCGACCAGCAGGTCGCCGGACATCACCTCGGCGCCGACACGCACGATGCCGCGGTCGTCGAGGTTGCGCAGCGACTCCTCCGAGCGGTTGGGGATGTCGCGGGTGATCTCCTCCTCGCCGAGCTTGGTGGTGCGGGCGTCGATCTCGTACTCCTCGATGTGGATCGAGGTGAGCTCATCGTCCTGCACGAGGCGCTTGGAGAGGATGATGGCGTCCTCGAAGTTGTAGCCCTCCCACGACATGAAGGCCACCATCAGGTTCTTGCCGAGCGCCATCTCGCCGCGGTCGGTCGAGGAGCCGTCGGCGAGCACCTCGCCGTCCTTGACCTTCTGGCCGGTTGCCACACGCGGCTTGTGGTGAATCAGGGTGCCCTGGTTGGAGCGCATGAACTTCTGCAGCTCGTACTCGTCCTTCTTGCCGTCGGTGGTCTCGATCACGATCTGGTTGGCGTCGATGAACTCGATCGTGCCCGCGTTGCGCGCCAGCAGCACGTCCCCGGTGTCGAGCGCCGCGCGGCGCTCCATGCCGGTCCCTATCAGCGGCGCGTCGGCCTTCAGCAGCGGCACGGCCTGGCGCTGCATGTTGGAGCCCATCAGCGCGCGGTTGGCGTCGTCGTGCTCGAGGAACGGGATCATCGCCGTGGCGACCGACCAGATCTGCTCGGGCGAGACGTCGATCAGATCGACGTCTTTGGGGCCCACCGTCACGTACTGGCCGGCCTGCGTGCGGCAGAGGATCTCGGTGCCCTTCAGTTTGCTGGTCTTGGCGTCGACCGGCGTGTTGGCCTGCGCGATCAGCCGCTCCTCCTCCTGGGTGGCGTCGAGGCGGACGATCTCGTCGGTGAGCACGCCGTCCGCGACCACCCGGTAGGGGGTGGTGACGAAGCCGTGCTCGGAGACCTCGGCGAACGAGGAGAGCGAGCCGATCAAGCCGATGTTGGGACCCTCGGGGGTCTCGATCGGGCACATGCGCCCGTAGTGGGTGGGGTGCACGTCGCGCACCTCGATCGGCGCGCGCTCGCGCGTGAGGCCACCGGCGCCGAGCGCCGAGAGGCGCCGGCGGTGGGTGAGGCCGGCGAGCGAGTTGGTTTGATCCATGAACTGCGAGAGCTGGGAGGAGCCGAAGAACTCCTTCAGCGCGGCGACCACCGGGCGGATGTTGATGATCGTCTGCGGGGTGATCGTGTCGGCGTCCTCGGTGGTGAGGCGCTCGCGCACGACGCGCTCCATCCGGTAGAGGCCGATGCGGAACGCCTCCTGGATCAGCTCGCCGACGGTGCGCAGGCGGCGGTTGCCGAAGTGCTCGTACTCGTCGAGGTGGTCGGCGACCGGCTCGCGCGGCATGCTCATCGCCTCGGCGGCGTAGTCCTTGATCTCGACTTCCGGCTTCTCGGGCAGGCCGAGGCGCTTGGGCAGCGACACCAGCTCCTTGATCAAGGCGACGATGTCGTCCTTGGTGAGCGTGCGCACGTCGAGGTCGGTGTTCTGGGAGAGGCGCGAGTTGAGCTTGTAGCGGCCCACGCGCGTGAGGTCGTAGCGCTTGGGGTCGAAGAACAGCTGGTTGAGCAGCGCCTTGGCGTTCTCCACCGAGGGCGGCTCGCCGGGGCGCTGCTTCTTGAACAGCTCGATCAGCGAGCCCTCTTCGGTGCGCGTGGCCTCGGTGTCGGATTCCAGCGTGTTGGCGATGTAGTGGGATTCGTCGAACAGCCGCAGGATCTCCTCGTCCGTGGCGTAGCCCATCGCGCGCAGCAGCACCGTGACCGGCAGCTTGCGCTTGCGGTCGATGCGGACGTACACCTTGCCCTTCTTGTCGATCTCCAGCTCCAGCCAGGAGCCGCGGGCGGGCATCAGGTTGGCGATGAACACCTGCTTCTCGCGGTCCTTGGGCTCCATCAGGTAGGCGCCGGGGGAGCGCACCAGCTGCGTGACGACCACGCGCTCGGTGCCGTTGATCACGAACGTGCCACGGTCGGTCATCCACGGGAAGTCGCCCATGAACACCGACTGCTCGCGAATCTCGCCCGTCTCACGGTTGATGAACGCAACCGTGACGGTGAGGGGACGCGCGAAGGTCAGGTCCTTCTCGCGGCACTGTTCCAGCGAGGCGACCGGCTCGTCAAAGGAGATCTCGCCGAACTGCACGGCGAGGTTGCCAGTGTAATCCTCGATCGGCGAGATGTCGTCGATCGTCTCGCGCAACCCGCCCTTCTGCGGGTCGGTGAGCCACTCGAACGAGCGGCGCTGGATATCGATCAGATTGGGTACGTCGCAGGGCTTGTTCAGACGCGCGAACGTGCGGCGCGTCCGGAGGGCATCAGCAGCAGCCAAGGAAGACTCCTTCGAGGAGAGAGACGACACAACGAGTGCAAACGGCGAGGCGCAAGCGCGACCCGTCAAGATAGCACACGCCAACGCCGCCCTCAAGTGGGCAGCCGGCGCCTCACGGACCCCGTCCCCTGACGCCCCGTATGTATGCGAGGCGCCGTTCCCTCGGGACGGCTACGGCTATCGGCCAGCGGGCGGAATTCTACCGGAAAATCGGGCGATTTGTTAGGCGCGGGTAAAGAGGCGGGCGCGCGGGTTCTCGGCCGCGAGCCGGGCCGGTGGGCCGCGCGGAAGCGAACATTCTTTCGAGACCCCAACCAGACGGGCCGCAGCTGGTTGGCGTCCAAAAAGAACATCAACAACCGCGCGGCCCCGGCCGGCGGAGGACCCGGCCCGAGCGTGCTCGCCGCCGCAGGGAGAACCTTCTTCTTTCGAGACGCCACCAACCCGGCGGAGGGCTGGCGGCGCCCAAAAGGACTACTTCAACTCGACGGTGGCGCCGGCCTCCTCGAGTTCCTGCTTGAGCTTGTCGGCCTCGTCCTTCTCGATGCCCTCCTTGACCGGCTTGGGGGCCTCGTCGACGAGCGCCTTGGCCTCCTTGAGGCCAAGGCCGGTGGCGGCGCGCACCACCTTGATGACCTGGATCTTCTTGTCGCCGGCGCCGGTGAGCACGACGTCGACGGTGCTGGGGCCTTCTTCCTCGGCGGCCGCTTCGCCGCCACCGCCGCCGCCCGCGGCGGCTACCGGCGCGGCGACAGCCGCGGCGGAGACGCCGAACTCCTCCTCGAGCGCCTTGATGCGCTCGGCGAGTTCGAGCACGGAGATGCTCTTGAGCTCCTCGATCCAATCTTGGGTGCTGGTTGCCATCGTTCAGTCTCCTTCGGTTGCAGTTGAAGATTCCTTTTGCTCGCGCACCTGGCCGAGCGCCACGGCGAGGCCGCCGAGAAGCGCGTTGAGGGTGCGGACGAGACCTGTGACGGGGGCGGCGACGACGCCGACGAGTTGGCCGTAGAGCACTTCACGCGAGGGCAGACGCGAGATCGTGCGCAGCTGGTCGGGGTCGAGCGCGGCGCCGTCCATGAGGCCGCCCTTGAACGGCAGCAGCTGGGTGATGCGCGCGTAGTCGGCGATCGCCTTGGCGGCGGCGGCGGCGTCGCCGCGCACGAAGGTGAGCGCGGTGGGGCCCTGCAGCAGCGGCTTGAGCTGCTCGGCGCCGACCTGGTCGGCGGCGCGTTCGGAGAGCGAGTTCTTGACGACGCGGAATACGGCGTCGGCCTCGCGCAGCTTGGCGCGCAGCTCGGCCGCCTGCGGCACGGAGATGCCGCGGTAATCGACGGCGAACACCGCCTGGGAGCTTTCGATGTCGGCAGCGATCTCGGCGATCGCCGCGGCCTTTTGGTCTCGATTCACGGGTGGCTCCTGTCCCGGGCTTCTGCCGACCGATCGGAGATCGGCTAGCGGCGGCCGGGGGTCTTAGGTTGCCGAGGGGCGCTCAGGCGGCGGCTGCCGTCAGCGACGCCTCCTCGAGGATATCGCGGGTGCGGGAGGGGTCGACTTTGACGCCCGGCCCCATCGTGGAGGCGAGCGTGATCGTACGCAGGTAGCGACCCTTGGCGACCGAGGGCTTGGCGCGGATCAGCTCTTCGACGACGGCGGCGTAGTTCTCCAGGAGCGCACGCTCCTCGAAGGAGGCCTTGCCGATCACGAGGTGGACGATGGCGGTGCGGTCGGTGCGGTACTCGACCTTGCCCGACTTGGACTCCTGCACCGCTTTGGCGACGTCCATCGTGACGGTGCCGACTTTCGGGTTGGGCATCTTGCCGGCCGGGCCGAGGATCCGCCCGAGGCGCCCGACGACGGCCATCAGGTCGGGGGTGGCGATTGCCACGTCGAAATCGTCGAAGCCGTCCTGGATGCGCTGCGCGAGATCCTCGCCGCCGACCACGTCGGCGCCCGCCGCTTCGGCCTCGGACACCTTGGGGCCTTGCGCGAAGACCACCACCTTGACGTCCTTGCCGAGGCCGTTGGGTAGCGCGATCGTGCCGCGCAGCTGCTCGTCGGCGTGGCGCACGTTGAGGCCGGTGCGGATGTGCACCTCGACCGACTCGTCGAACTTGGCGGCGGCGAGACGCTTGACGAGGCCGACCGCCTCGGCGGGCGCGTACTCGCGCTGGCGATCGACCTGCGCGCGGGTCTCCACGTGGCGACGGGAGTGGTGGGTGGTCATGCCTCGACCTCCACACCCATCGACCGCGCGGTGCCGGCGATGATGCGCGAGGCGTGCTCGACGTCGTGCGCGTTGAGGTCGGGCAGCTTGCGCTCGGCGATCGCCTCCAGCTGCGCTTTGGTGAGCTTGCCGACCTTGTTGCGGTGGGGCTCGCCGGAGCCCTTCTCGATGCGCAGCGCTTCGCGGATCAGCACCGCGGCGGGGGGCGTCTTGGTGACGAACGTGAACGAGCGGTCCTCGTAGACGGTGATCACCACGGGGACGATCGTGCCCGTTTCCGACTGCGTCTGCGCGTTGAACGCCTTGCAGAACTCCATGATGTTGATCCCGTGCTGGCCCAGCGCGGGGCCGACCGGCGGGGCGGGCGACGCCTGCCCGGCGCGGGCTTGGAGCTTGATGGTTGTCAATACCTTCTTGGCCATGGTCTAAAGCTTTTTGACTTGGTCGAAGCCGACCTCGACGGGGGTCTCCCGACCGAAGATTGATACCAGGACCTTGAGCCTGGCGGCGTCGTCGTTGATCTCGGAGATCTCCCCGGAGAAGTCCGACAGCGGCCCGGAGACCACCTTGACGGTCTCGCCGATGGCGAACTGGGCGCGCGTGCGCGGGGCGGCGGCGACCTCCTTGTGCAGCAGTCTGTCGACCTCGGGCTGCGTCAGCGGCACCGGCTCCTGGGCAGCGCCGACGAAGCCGGTGACGCCGGGGGTACCCTTGACGACGCCCCACGAATCCTCGTTGAGCTCCATGTTGACCAGCACGTAGCCGGGCATCGTGCGCTTCTCGACGGTGATTTTCTGGTTGTCCTTCATCTCCGAGACGGACTCGGTGGGGACGACCACCTGGCGCACGGCGCGCTGCTGCCCGAGCGAGACGATCCGGTGTTCGAGGTTGTGCTTCACCTTGTTCTCGTGACCGGAGTATGTGTTGACTACGTACCAGCGAAACAATTGGGCTCCTAGAGGGCCTTCAGAGGGATTTGCGGATGATGACCGGGGCGCTAGAGAATCAGATTGACGATCTTCTGTGCTACCCAGTCGGCGGCGCCGAGGTAGATCCCGGCGACGACCACGAAGCCGAGCACCACCGCGGTGGCCTGCGAAACCTGCGGGCGGTCGGGCCACTGCACACGCTGCAGCTCCGCCCAGGAGGCGCGCAGGAAGGCGACGGCACGCGCCGGCAGCGAGCGGCGGGGCTCGTGGCGCTCGACCACATGCTCCTCGGCCTCTTCGGGCTCCTCGGCGACCACCACGGCGCCGGCGCCGTTGCCGCCCCGCCCGGAGCCGCCCACGCCGACACCGGTGGCCACCGCCGCGCGCTCCCGCTCCCGCTCGCCTTCAGCCTCTGCGGTCTCGGCAGCATCGGCGGCAGCGGGCGATCCGCCGGCGCCGCGGACAAGCGCGGCGTCGAACTCGTCGACCTCACCGGAGGCGTGCTCCAGCGCGCCCGGCAGGTCGGCGCGGTGAAGCTCGGTGGGCTCAGCCGGCGCAGCCGCAGACGCGCCCCGCAGGGGGCGTCGCTGCTGGCGCTGCTTTGCGCGTTTACGATCACGGGCCATGGCGCGCCTTTGAGCGCTAGCGGGTCTCCCGGTGCCCGGTGTGCCGACGGCACCAGCGGCAGTACTTGCGCAGGGTGATCCGGTCGGGGTTGTTGCGCTTGCTCTTATTGGTTTGGTAGTTGCGCTGCTTGCACTCCTCGCAAGCGAGCGTCACTGCGATACGTACGTCTCCGCGGGCCATGTGCGTCCCAGTCTCCGGCGTGGTGGTCTACAACGGGCTCGGGTCCAGGCGAAGAAAAACCCCGCCTGGCGCGAGGTCTCAAGAAGTCTAGCGCGGTTTGGGCCCAGCGGTCGCGTTCCCGCGCTTCTTTGCGCGCGTCGGGCGCGGGTGGCGGGGTCGGAGTCGGCGAGCTCTGTCTCCGACGATCCCGGCGCTCACCCGGCGCCCAAGCTCGCTCCGCGCTTTGATATCATCTTTGACATCATGACCCCAGCAGAGCTGGTGCGCTCGACCCGCGAGCGGCTCGGCCTCAGCCAGCGGCGGCTGGCGCTGCGCGCCGGCACCACGCAGGCAGCCGTGAGCCGTATCGAGCGCGGAGTGGTGTCTCCAACGTTCGCCACGCTGCGCGAGCTGATGGTGGCGATGGGCGAGGAACCGGTGCTGAGCGCCCGCCGTTTGCCCACCGACTGGGATCCTGTGCACATGGCCAGCACGCTGGCGCGTACGCCCGAGGAGCGGTTGGAGCTGGCGCTCTCATGGAATCGCCTCGCCGTGGGGCTTGCAACCGCCGGCGAGGCGGCGCGCAGGGAAGGGTGAAATGGACCCGCTGGACCCCGCGCGCATCTTCGCCACGCTCGACGCCCACGGAGTCGAGTACGTGGTGATCGGCGGAGTGGCCGTGCAGGTGCACGGACATACACGCATGACCAACGACGTCGACCTGATCCCGGCCCCCACGCCCGACAACCTCGAGCGGCTCGCCGCTGCACTCGTGGAGCTCGATGCCCGCGTACTCAATCTCGGCAGCGAGCAGTTGAAGATCGATGCACACATGCTTCCCCGCGCGACCCTGTGGCAGTTTTCGACACGCTACGGCGACATCGACATCCTCCACGACGCGCCCGGCGCCGCCCCGTTCGACCAGCTGCGGGAGCGGGCGCTGGTGATCGCGGTGGGCGATCGCCCCATCTCGATCGCCGGCCGCGACGACCTGATCAGGATGAAGCGCGCCCGGGGTCGACCGGTGGACCTGGCCGATGTGGCGGCGCTCACCGAGCCGGAGCACGGGGAAGCGGGCACGCCCGAGTGAGTTTGCGTGTGGCCGGTTACCAATCAAAGCGAGTACCAACGCTGGAGAAACCGCACTCCCCGGCGACGGCGCGCCGCGCAGGCGCACGTCGGTGCTCAGCAGCGGGCACTCCGGCCTCTGCACGAGCGCCACATAGCACGCGTCGCAGGCAGGACCGGGTGCTGTTCGTGGTGCTACACTTGTGTGGTGCCAACCCGCCACGCCCGCCACTCGGTCACCGAGACACCGCCCGTGCGCGAGGCGCTCGACGCACTGCGCCTGCGCGGCGAGCGCGTACGCATGAGCGACCTCGTGATCCGCGGCGCACGCGAGCGGTTGCGCGAGCTGGAAGCCGAGCGTGACGACGAGAGCCGCAGGGCCGAGCTGCGCCGCCAGCTGGTGGCGCAGCTGCATACCGGGGAGGGCCTCGACGCCGAGGCAGCGTATGAGGTGCGCGAGCACGGCTGGATCCATCGTTGATCGGCTACGGTCAAGCGCTGCTGATCGACAACTCGGCCTGGGCGAGAGCGATCGACGGGAGGTTCGCCGGCCCTCCCCGCAAGCGTTTTGACGCCGCGCTCACCGCCGGCGAGCTGTGGACCTGTCCGCCCACGCTGCTGGAGATGCTCTACAGCACACGGGATGAGAGCGGTTTCACGCTCACGAGAGGACGCCTGGGCGCGCTGATGCACGCCCCGCTCACCGCAGACGCCGCCGCCCTGGCCCTCACTGCCCAAGCCCAGCTCGCCGCCGCGCCCGGCGTCTCGCACCGCGTCAAGCCGGTGGACCTGCTGATCGCCGCCGTGGCAGCCGGCGGCGGGCTGGGCGTGCTGCACTACGACCACGACTACGACACGATCGCCGAACACACCTCACTCGCCTTCCCAAGCGTGTGGGTGGCTCCACGGGGCAGCATCGACTGAGGCGCGCCCCGCGTGCGCAACTCACCGGCCCTTTCTGCGCTCGTGGCGCACCGCATGCTTCTTCCTGCGCCCTGTGTTCGTGTTCACGAGGTGCTTGGTGTGCCTCTTGGCCCTCGTGTGCTTCTTGGCGCTCCGGTGGGCGTTGGGCGTGCGGTGCGCTGGCGGTGTACTTGAGGATGCGGGTGGTGTTGCGGCCGGAGGTGCTATCCCGCTGCTGGGGAGAAGAATGAGGACGCCGGTGTCGCTCGTGCTGCCCGTTTGCATGGTGGGGACGAGGGTTGGGAGGGTGGTAAAGGTCTCGTCGGGGCCGTCAGCGCGGATTCCGCTGGGGTTCTCCGCTATAAGCCTGTAGTGGTAGGTCGTGCCGGGCTGCAGGCCGGCGATGGGCTGAGAGATCGTGATTGTTTGGTTGGTGGTCGGCGTGTAGTTTTCGGGAATTGGCTCGAACGAGCCGTATGCGGTGGTAGTGCCGTACTGGAAGTGGTAGTCGTCGGGTGCTCCACCGGGGTTCAGTGTGCCGTTGAGCGTCGCGCCGACGTGCGTGACGTTCGAGACCGGCAGACCGCCAAGCACCGGCGGCGCAAACGACGGAACCCAGCGTTCGCTGGCGACCACGGCTTCTTGCGACGCCAGATTTAGTTCGCCGCCGAGCACCGCGACGTTCTTGCCTGCGCCGCTGGGGATTTTGAGATCTTCATCTACCCGTGCGTCGAGGGAGACATTGGGGGGCGCTGCGCCGCATCCTTCGGCTCCGGGCACCGAGAAGGTATTGTCCACGAGCGAGGCTCCTTCGAGGTTGAGCATCACTTCTGCTTCTTCTTCCAGCGTGGTCGCTTCTCCCCTTACCCCGTGGCGCGATTCGACTCCGCTCGGTGGGTGTGTTACCCCCGAGGTCAGGCGTATTTGGAGCGGGTGCGATTCAGAGCCGATATAGCACGAGTCACCCAGAAACGGGTTTTTCAGATGCAATCGAAGGGGGATGATCAACCCTTCGCCTTCTTGGCTCGCAAGCGCGAATTCGTTGAAGATGACCCGGTCTTTATCGCCGGGTAGGAGTTCTGGGACAACAGTCAGCGGTGTGCCGAGCAACTCGGCGGGCACATTCAGTTCGGTCTTTGACAGGCTTTCGCCGTCCTTTGCCGGCGCCCCAAAGTATTCCTGTTGGTTGCCCGGGTTCCCGGTAGGGATAAAGCCCATCTGGAGCGTAAGCGTCTTTTCGATCGGCACCTTGACGCCCCCGATCACGAACTCGCCGCTGTTCAGCCGATCGAAAGTACACAGGCGGACACTCGGCACTCTCGTGGGACATTGACTGAAGACGCCGAAGATGCCACTTGGTTGCGCGAACGCCGGCGCGGCCGACACCAGCACCACCACCAGCCCAATCAGCAAGACCACGGTATACCTGCGAGCATCCACCACAAGCCCCCTTAGCATCGAAACCGGCTTCCTACCCACGAGCATTCCTCCTCACCGCTCCATCTGCTCACTGATCGCCCGCTGTACCTCGCGGCCCGTGGGTGTGAGGCGCCAGGCGTTGGGCTCACCGCGGCCTTGGCACTCGGCGCCGTTGGCGATCAGGCCGAGGTGGGCGAGGCGCCACAGCAGCTTTGACATCTGGCCCTGATCGGAGATGCCCGAAGCCTCGGCGACCTCGCGGCTGGAAGGACCCCGAGCCCGCCCGCCGCCGAGCTCAGCGATTGCCAACAGGACGCGGACCGTGCGGTAGGTGAGGCGCATGTCGAGCTCGCGCAGCGGGTCGGGAACCGTCGCCGCAGCTGGGCGCCGGCGGGGCCGCGGGACGCGGTGGCGCAGCTCCCGCTCGGCCGCCTCGGCGCCCCGGTAGGGGAGCACGATCATCCCCATCAGCTGGCCTTGCAGCCCCGTCAGTGGCTTGGGGCCGGGCTCGCGCAGGCGCGCGTGGATCACCGCGAGCACGGCGCCGATCGCGCCTTCGGCCACCAGCCGCGGCGGCGGGCGGCCGGGGCCACCATGGGGGCGCGCGGCGCCCTGATTCACGGCGTCGATCAACACCTCGACCGCCCGCGCGCGGCGCTCCAGCACGACGCGGTCGGCCGCGAGCGTGTCGACGACCAGCAGGCGGCCCAGCCCGGGCTCCTCATCGAGGAACGCCAGCAGTGCGGCCAGTCCCGCTCGGATCCGTGCTTCCCAGTCATCCCCACCGCCCGCGCCACCATGGTCCATCCGCGGACGCTCCCCCGTGCGACTCTTCGCGCCACGGCTCTTCCTGGGGGCGCCGGCGCGTCCGACGGTGCCCTCGTACGCGGGGAGCACCACCGCAGCCGCACGTTCGAGCGCGTGCTCAAAGGCGGCGAGCAGACACGCTTCGCGATCGGCGAACAGTTCGTAGAAGGTGCGCCGCGAGACGCCGGAGCGGGCGACAATGTGCGCCACGCTGATCCGCGACACGCCGCGCTCGCGCACCAGCTCGGTCATCGCCGCCAGGATCCGCGCGCGCTGGATCTCGATCACACGCTGGCGCCCCGGGCCACGCCCGCCGACAGGCGGACTCGCCGCCATCGACTTGCCGGACGCGGAACCGCCGCGATGGCTTGACGAGGTCATCGTGGTCGGCATTTCCCAAGCCTCTACTTCCGCCCGCCTCTTCTTCGCCCCAAGCCGGCGTGCTTTGCGCGGCGACGGACCTTGGCCCTCTTAATCTTCTTCTTGCTCTTCTTCGGTTCAGAGGTGACGATCTTCCCCGGTTCGGAGGGGACGAGCAGGGTGCGCAGCGCGACCGGTTCCCGGATCGCTTGCGCCGGATATTCCCCGGTGGTGAATGTCATGTCCGGCCCGTAGGTCGTGCCGCCGCCGTTGCTCGCGACTAGCCGGTAGTAGTAGGTCGTACTCGGCAGCAGGTTGGGGACGTTCACGGCCACGGGTTGGGAGCCTTCCAGGGCGCCCATTTCGACCTGCACCGTCGGCCAGCTCTGCCCGTACGCCGTACTGGTGCCGTATTCGAAGAGGTAGTTGGTGTCCCACCCGTGCGGGTCGATCGCGCCGCTCAGCGTCGCCGAGCCCACCCCGACGCCTTCCGCGCCGCCCGTCGCCACCGTCGGCGCCGGGATCGCCGGCGTCGTGAACGTCTCATCGGAACCCTCCACTTCGGTCCC
>DATMLP010000034.1:0-32695 GCA_035570415.1 Solirubrobacteraceae bacterium
TGAAGGGTTAGCGATCAACGGCGGCTGATGGGCGGGGGCGCCTCCCTCGCTGGTTGCCCCGCAAGCGGCTAGTTCGCCAAGGCGACCCTCAATCGCGTCACGGTCATCGCCCGATAGAGGGGGTGCGTTGAATGGCCGCCGTCCCCGATCGACTTATCTTGTCGCTCTCGCGCTCGTTGTCGGGGCTGTGGCCCTGGGGTCATGCGGCTGCGGGTCAAGTGACACGACCCAAGGCCCGCACCGCGCACGGATCAGTCGTTGATGTCAAGCACCGGGGTGATGTCGGGGAGGTGATGACCCTCGGCGACGTGCTCGTTCGGGATGACTGCGGTGCCGATGGCGAAGAACTCGATCACGTGGCTTCCCCAGCCGTGGTTGTTCTCGTGCAGCTTGACCTCGACGATCCCGAGCACCCCGTCGCCGATTGCCTCGGCCTCCTTCTGCATCCGCTCCATCGCCAGCTCGCGGGCGTCATAGAGCGCCTGCGTGTACTGCTCGAGCTCGACGTTGCGGCCGGTCTGTTTGATCGACTGCATCATCCCGCGGTGAGCGACGTGGTAGACGCAGCTGCCCATCACCATCCCGACGGGGCGGTGGCCGGTGCGCAGCAGCGTCCAGAAGTCCTGGCCTGACAGGTCGCTGGTGAAGGGGCGGCCGTTGGGGGCGCGATGCATCTCGCCCCCGCGGTGCTTGACGGCGGTGCCGATCGCGATGAACTCGGCCATGTCCTGGCCCCACTCGTAGCGGCCGATGTCCAGCCGCACGCCGACTACCCCGTCGGCCCCGAGCTGGTCGGCCTCCTCCTCCATGCGCGTCATCGCCAGCTGCCGCGCTCCGTACATCGCCTCGGAGAGGACTTTCAGCTCCTGGCTTTTCTTCCAACCGGCCATCTGGATGCCGATGTGGTAGATCGAGCTGCCCACCACGAGGCCGACGGGGTCGAAGCCGGCCTGCTTGATCAGCAGGAACTCGTTGACGCTGAGGTCGGAAGTGAACAGGCCCGCGCGGTTTTGCTGCAGGCGGGCGCGGCCGGCCTCGGGGACGCCCTCCAGTGACGAGGGATCGTAGGTCTCTGTCTGCTGCTCGCTGTCGCTCATACGTTTCTTGGGCTCCCGGGCTCGTGTTCAGGATGTCAGGTCGATCGTGGTGGGGAGGAAAAGGAGAAGGGGGAGGGGCTGGGATTGTCGCTTCGAGGTCTGCTCAGGCTGTCAGGTCGATCGTCGTCTCGGGCGGATACAGGGTGGTCTCTGCGGTCTGGAGGATTGCGGTGCCGATCGCGTTGAACGTCACCATCAGGCCGCTGCGCTCGCGGGCGCCCATCCCTGCCCCCAGCGTGTGGGGCACCGCACGGTGGCTGACCCGCACGCCGACGATTCCCGAGGCGCCGATCGCGGAGGCCTGCGCGTTCAGCTCACCCATCACGCTCTCGCGCGCGTTGTAAAAGGCCCGCGTGAACTCGCGCAGCTCGAAGTTCTGCATCCCTCCCGCCGACATCATCCCCCCGCCGACCATCCCCGGGCCGAAGTTGTAGCTGGCGAAGAACACCGAGCTCCACGCGACGATCCCGAGCGGCTCGAAGCCGCCCCGCACCAGCTTGGAAAAGTCGGCGACCGACAGCTCGGTGAGCACCGGCCGCCCGTTCCCGTGCTTCCCGTTCCCGTGCCTCCCGCTTCCGTGCTGCCTGCTCCCCTGCTCTGCGCCGTTGCCTTTGCGCGTGTCGGCGTTGGATGGCCCAACCTCGCGGCGGACCGCGGTGCCGAAGACCGTGTGTTCGAGCGAGACCGACCCTGTTTCCAAGCTGCTTTCGCCGGCACGCGTGTCCACTTCCACGACCGCGTCGGCGCCGACGTGCTTCGCCTCCTCGGCCAGCCGCCCGAGCGCGCGGGTGCGCACCTCGTTGAGCGCCCGCGAGAGCGTGGTGAGCTCGACCATGTAGGTCTGGGCGAGACCCATACCGCCCCATTCGCCCTGGCCCCACGCGCCCTGGTAGCCCATCTGGTAGATCGAGCTGCCCATCACCTGCGAGAGCGGGCGCAACCCCAGCTGGTGGGAAAGCGCCCAGCCGTTGACGGAGAGATCGGAGGTGAAGAGGCCGCCCTGCTCGCGCAGCTCGCTCAGGCGCCGCTCGGCCGCGACCGTGATCCCGCCCCGTTCGATTCGTGCGAGCGACTCCTCCTGCTCCTGCTCTTCCGTGCTCATCCCAGCAGCCTCTCGAGCGCCGTGCGCGCCTCGGTGCTGCGCTCGGCCTCCGCTTGCAGGTCGCTGGTCAGCGCTGTTACCCACGCGCCGGGGTCGAGTGATTCGCGCTTGATCGAGATGCCTCCCACCTGACGTTCGCGAAAGCCCTCCACGCGATCGCCCTCGACCGTCAGCTGGTAGCAGTTACCACCGAGCTCGACCCGTACGAGGCGCACGTGCTTCTCGCCGCGGCCGAGCAGGCCCCCGCCTCGGCGCTCCACGTGTATGCGGCCAGGCAGGGTCTCCTCGAGCTTGCTGGTCAGTACCTCGACGGAGATCCGAAGGTCGGTACCGTCCGCGCGCAGGCCCGCCGCGGAGAGGTCGAAGTCCTGCTCTGTGGCCATGCCTGGAAGGGTACTCCGAGCCGGTGGGGCGCGCGGCAAGCATCGTTCGAGCTGGACGGGCCGAGGCAATGGCCCGTCCAGCCGCGAGGACCTTCGCTCAGTGCAGCAGTTCGAGCGTGTTGTCGGTGTCGTTGACAAACAGCACGCCCTGGTTGCGGGGTGCGACGGTGAGCCCGAACAGCCCGCCCCCGCCCGCGCCGGTGTCGAAGGGCTGGAACTCCGCCCCCACGGGGGTGGTCTCGACGAGATTGCCATCCCCGCCGTTGGCGGTGAGGATGTCGTCGTTGGGTGTGATCGTGAGACCCAGCGGGCTGTTCAAGTAGCCGCCGGTGGCCACCGTGATCCCGCCTTCGCCCTGCGGCGTCTGGCGGTAGAGCGCGCCGGGTACCGCCGCGATCCGGCTGTCCTGGGTGTCGGCGACGTACAGCGTGCCTTCCTCGCCCAGCCCCACGCCGGTGGGGCCCACCACGAGCGCCGCGGGGTCGGTGCGCTCGGGGAAGCCTGCGGCGATCACTTCCTCGCTCGTCACCCGCAATCCGCGGCCAAAACGGGGCTGCACGCGGATGCGCACCACGGTGCCCCCGTCGGTGGGGGTTTCGCCCGAGGCGACGGTACCGTTGAGCACGTTGGTGACGAACAGCGTGGCGCCAAAGCCCTGGTCGACCGCCGTCATGTCCCAGGGACCGTTGATCGGCGGGCCGGAGATCGTCTGCACCACGTGACCCCAGCTGTCGAGCACGATCAAACAGCCCGCCTGTGCGGTGGCCGCCTGACCGTTGCCCGTAGGCAGGCTGCCTACCACGACGAACCCGCCTGGCAGGATCGCGAGCGCGGTCGTCAGTCCCACCCCGCCGGGGCAGGGGCCGGGGAGCTTTGAGGGGTTGATCTTGGCGAAGACGGACAGCGCCCCCGCGGGGCTGATCTGCACGATCGTCGTGCCGGTTCCTTGGAGGTTTTCTTCGTTGTTGAAGTTGCTGACGAGCGTATTCCCGCGCACCAGCGCGCCGCCGCTGTAGGGAACCGTGACGATCCCATAGGGGTTCACGTCCCCGTTGGGCGGCACGGTGCTGGCGATCGAGGTGATCGAGTGGAACTGTCCGATGAAGGGGTGGTCGAACGCTGAGGCCGCCCCCGGAGCGATCGCCACGCAGGCGAGCGTCGTGGCGATCGTGGTCGACAAGTGCCTTCGGCTGGGCATAACAATGCCTCCTCTGGTCGGGGCTTTATCCGATGAAGACTCCAAAACTCGCCAAACCTTCCCAACCTTGGCAAAGTTCTCACTCTTCGGGCCACCGGTCGCGCTTGGAGTCCGGCGCGCGTCGGCCGGCTGATTTCCCGGTAGGCTCCCGCTCCCTCACAACCGGAGCGAGCGAGCGGAGGTCGCGAGATGGCCCAGCAGATCGAGAAGGTGGGAGTGCTCGGAGCGGGATTGATGGGCCACGGCATCGCCCAGGTGGCGGCGCAGGCGGGCTATGAGGTGGTGCTGCGCGAGGTTGACGACGCCACGCTCGCCAAGGGCATCGGCAAGATCGAGAAGCAGCTCGCGCGCGCCGTCGAGAAGGGCAAAAGCACCCAGGAGGACGCCGATGCGGTGCGGGGGCGCATCCACGGAACCCTCGACTACCGCGACCTCGCCGACTGCGACCTGGTGATCGAGGCGATCACCGAGAGCCTGCCGTTGAAGCTCGAGATGTGGCGCGAGGTTGACCCGCTCGTCAAGCCGGAGGCGCTGTTCGCGACCAACACCTCCTCGCTGGCGGTGATCGACCAGGCGGCGGCCACCTCACGCCCGGAGCGGTTCGTCGGCCTGCACTACTTCAACCCGGCGCAGGTTATGAAGCTCGTGGAGGTCGTGCGCTGCGTCACCACCTCGCAGGAGACGCTCGACACCGCGCTCGCGTTCATCGAGTCCGAGGGCAAGCTCGCGATCCCCACGCGCGACAAAGCGGGGTTCATCGTCAACCGCCTGCTGGTGCCCTACATGCTCGATGCGATCCGTGCGCTGGAAGAGCAGGTCGGCTCGATCGTCGAGATCGATGCCGCGATGAAGGCCGGCGCCGGCCACCCGATGGGTCCGCTGCTGCTCGCCGACTTCGTCGGCCTCGACACGCTCGGCGCGATCTGCGAGGTGCTGCTGGAGGAGTTCAGCGAACGGCGCTTCGCCTGCCCGCCGACGCTGCGCAAGATGCTCGCCGCCGGCTGGCTGGGGCGCAAGTCGGGCACCGGCTTCTATACCTACGCTGGCGAGGAGCCCGTGCCGAATCCGGCGTTGTAGGGCTGCCGAGGGTCCTCCGTGTGTGCTTGCCTACAACAATGGATTTGTTATCCAGAGAAATCGGGATAAATCCAGAGATCTCTGGATTTATCCCGTAGGCATCGTCCGCGAGTGGACGTTGTCGGTTACATTCAAGGCATGGCCGACCTGTCGAGCATGCGAGTTGCCGACGACGAGCGCGAGCAGCTGATCGACGAGCTGCGCGAGCACGCTGGCGCCGGCCGGCTCACCTCCGAGGAGCTCGAGGACCGCATCGGCGAGGCTTACAAGGCCACCACGCGAGCCCATCTCGACGCGCTGCGCTCCGACCTGCCGGTCAGCTCGACCTCGGTGAAGCTGGCGCTGGTCAAGCGCAAGTCGCACCTGCGCCGCCGCCTGGTGCAGGAGGCGGGCGGGTCGATCGGCGTGTCGTTGCTAAGCGTCGGCATCTGGCTGGCGAGCGGGCCGTCCGGGAGCTTCTGGCCGGGGTGGGTGATCGGCGTGACGCTGATCCCGGTGGTGCGCGACGCGTGGCACCTGTTCGGGCCCGCGTCCGATCTCGAGCTGGTCGAAGCCAGGCAGCAGGCACGCCACGAACGCAACCTGGAACGCGGGCGCCGTCGCCGCCACCGGTATCGAGGACTGCCGCGTCCGTGAGCGCCCTGAGCGGCGCGACCGAGCGCGCCCTGCTGGGCGGCCCGACTCGCCACCACGAGAAGTCGAAGGAGCAGGGCAAGCTACCGGTGCGCGAGCGCGTCGCGCGGCTCCTCGACGAGGGATCGTTCGCCGAGGAGGCGCTGCTCGCCAACTGGCAGGAGGACGGTCTTGGGGCCGACGGGGTGGTGAGCGGCCTCGGCCGGATCGACGGGCGACCCGTCGCGTTGATGGCCAACGACCCCACCGTGAAGGCGGGCTCGTGGGGGCCGAAGACGGTCGAGAAGATCCTGCGCGTCCAGGAACGGGCGCTGCAGCTGCGCGTGCCGATGGTCTACCTGGTGGACTCCGCCGGCGCGCGGATCACCGAGCAGGTGCAGATGTTCCCGGGGCGCCGCGGGGCGGGGCGGATCTTCCACAACCAGGTGCGGCTCTCCGGACTCGTGCCGCAGGTGTGCGTGCTGTTCGGTCCCTCCGCCGCCGGCGGCGCCTACATCCCCGCCTTCTGCGACATCGTGATCATGCGCGACGGCAACGCCTCCATGTACCTCGGCTCGCCGCGCATGGCGCAGATGGTGATCGGCGAGGACGTCACGCTCGAGGAGATGGGCGGCGCGCGGATGCACACCGGCGTGAGCGGCTGCGGGCACCTGCTGGTGAAGAGCGACGAGGAGGGGATCGACGCGGCCAGGCGCTACCTCTCCTATCTGCCGGGCAGCTGCGACGGGGCTCCCCCGGTCGCCGCGCGCCCGGCGAAGGGCATCGCCGGCGGGAGCGACGCCGCCACGGAGCGCGCGCCTGGCGAGAGCTCAGCCACAGCGTTCGCGCCGGCCTCCCACACCCCGATCGCCGAGCTGATCCCCGCCGACGAGAACAAGCCGTTCGACATCAAGCTGCTGCTGGACGCGCTGGTGGACGCCGACTCGTTCATGGAGATCCACGCCCGCTGGGCGAAGGAGCTGATCGTCGGCTTCGCGCGCTTGGACGGCCGGCCGCTGGGCATCGTTGCCAACCAGCCGAAGGTGAAGGGCGGCGTGCTGTTCGTCGACTCCGCCGACAAGGCCGCGCGCTTCATCTGGACGTGCAACGCGTTCAACGTGCCGTTGCTGTTCCTCGCCGACGTGCCCGGCTTCATGATCGGCACGCAGGTCGAGCGCCAGGGGATCATCCGCCACGGCGCGAAGATGATCAGCGCGGTCAGCGAAGCTACCGTGCCGAAGATCTCGGTGATCGTGCGCAAGGCGTACGGCGCCGGGCTGTATGCGATGGCCGGCCCCGCGTTCGAGCCCGACTGCTGCATTGCGCTGCCGAGCGCCTCGATCGCGGTGATGGGGCCGCAGGCGGCGATCAACGCGGTCTACTACAACCAGCTGCAGGCGATCGCCGACGGGGCTGAGCGCGCCGCCGAGACCGAGCGCCTGCGCGCCGAGTACGCGGCCGACATCGACATCCTGCACCTCGCCTCCGAACTCGTGATCGACGCCGTGATCCCGCCTGCGCAGTTGCGCGAGCAGCTGATCCAGCGCTTTGCGCTGGCGGCTGGCCGGCGGCGCGAGTGGCCGGCGAAGCACAACCCGATCACGCCGGTTTAGCGGCTCGCGTAGATCGGCCCGGCGGCGCCCGTGGGTGGGGGTGGTTGGTTGGTTGAGGATGTGCGTGTATTAACTTTTTGGGCACCAACCAGCTTCATTTCGTGAAGTGATTTGGGTGACGTGGGGTCGGTTTGGGACCCAGACGTTGAGTCGGAGCTGCTGGTTGAGGGCATGGTGTTGTTTGCTTTTTGGGCACCAACCAGCTTCATTTCGTGAAGTGGTTGGGGTCTGTTGCGTTGCATTGCGACCGCCTGCCCACCGGCGATCGGCACGCCCGCGCACGCTTCTGTCAGGATGCGCCGGGTGGACGCCACCGACCTCGCTTACGCCGGGATCGCGCGCCAGGCCGAGCTGATCGCCGCCGGCGAGATCTCCTCGCGCGAGCTGGTGCAGCTGTACCTCGATCGGATCGAGCGCTACGACGGGCAGCTGAACGCCTACCGGACCGTGTTCGCCGAACGCGCGCTGCTGGAAGCCGATCAGGCCGACGCCCGCCGTGGCGCCGGCGAGCGAAGCCTGCAGACAGGCGCCTCTGGCGCGAATCGTCCGCTGCTGGGGGTGCCGATCGCGATCAAGGACGACACCGACGTGATCGGCGACGTCACCTCGCACGGCACCGCCGCCGCCGAGCGCCCGGCGAGCGCCGACCAGGAGGTGGTGCGCCGGCTGCGCGAGGCCGGCGCGGTGATCATCGGCAAGACCAACGTGCCCGAGCTGACGTTGTGGCCGTTCACCGAGACCCCCACGTTCGGCGTCACCCGCAACCCCTGGAACCTGCAGCACACGCCCGGCGGCTCCTCCGGCGGCTCGGGCGCGGCGGTCGCCGCCGGCCTGGTGGGCGCCGCGCTCGGCTCCGACGGGCTCGGCTCGATCCGCATCCCCTCCTCCTTCTGCGGCCTGTTCGGGATCAAGCCGCAACGCCACCGCATCTCGCTGGCGCCCCACACCGAGGAGCTGTACGGCTGGCGCGGCCTGGCGGTGTACGGGCCGATCGCGCGCGGTGTGCGCGACGCGTCGCTGTTCCTCGACGTCACCGCGCAAACGCCGCCCGCACGGGGCAGCTTCGCCGACGCCGCCGCGCGCGCTCCCGGACGTTTGCGGATCGCATACTCCACCAAGCCGATCCTGCCGCAGCCGGTCGATGCGCGCGAGCTGCGCGCCCATCAGCAGGCGGTCGAGCTGCTGCGCTCGCTCGGCCACGAGCTGGTGGAGCGCGACCCCGACTACCCGCCATGGCTGGGCCCCCACATGGTGGCGCGCTACCTGCGCGGGGCCAACGAGACCGCCACCGACATCGGCAACGTCGAGCGCATGCAGCTGCGCTCCCGCCATATCGTCCGCGCCGGCGAGCTGCTCGGCGAGCGGGGCATCAACCGCGCGCTCGCCTACGAAGCGGCGCTCAACGAGCGCATGGGCCGCCTGTTCGCCGACCACGACGCGCTGCTGCTGCCCTCCACCGCCCGCCCGGCGCTGCGCGTCGGCGAGTACGAGGGCCGCGGGATGCTGTGGACGATGGCCGGCTGCACGCGCGTCATCCCGTTCCTCGGCACCTGGAACGCCACCGGCCAGCCGGCCGTCTCGATCCCGGCGGGCTTCACCGAAGACAGCGAGCACCTGCCGCTCGCCTTCCAGCTCGTCGGCCGCCCCGACGACGAGGCCACGTTGATCGCGCTCGCCGCGCAAATCGAAGCCGAGCGGCCCTGGGCGCAGCACCGGCCGCCCGGCTTCTCGTGAGCGAAGCCGACGCGCTGCTGGAGGTGGCGGTCGAGGCCGCGCGCACCGCCGGCGAGCTGCTGATCGCGCGCGTCCACCACGGCGCCGAGCACCAGGTGAGCAGCAAGAGCACGCCCACCGACCTGGTCAGCGAGGCCGACCTCGCCTCCGAGCGGGCGATCCGCGAGCTGCTCGCGCAGCGCCGCCCCGACGACGGCTTCGTGGGGGAGGAGGGGGATCACAGCGAGGGGCCCAGCGGGCTCAGCTGGGTGGTGGACCCGCTCGACGGCACCGTCAACTTCCTGTTCGGGATCCCGCAGTGGTGTGTCAGCGTGGCGGTGCGCGACGCGCGTGGCGCGCTGGCGGGCGCGATCTACGACCCCAACCGCGAGGAGCTGTTCACCGCCACCAGGGACGGTGGCGCGCGGCTGGTGGGGCCGCACGGCGCCAGCGAGCTGGACGGCGCTCGCCCGGCGAACTTCCACGAGGGGGAGCTGGCCGGGGCAATGGTTGCCACCGGCCTGGCCTACAACGCCGACGTGCGCGCGGCCCAGGGCCGCGTGCTCGCCGGGCTGGCCGGTCGTGTGCGCGACATTCGCCGCTTCGGAAGTGCCGCGCTCGACCTCGCGTGGACGGCGGCCGGCCGCTACGACGCCTACTTCGAGCGCACGGTCAAACCCTGGGACATCGCCGCGGGTGTGCTGCTGTGCGAAGCGGTGGGGCTGCGCGTGCTGGAGCTGCCCGAGCGCGAGCGGCTCCCCTGGGGGATCCTGGTCGCTCCCGCGGCGCTGTGCGAGGAGCTGCTGGCGCTGGTGGGTTAGCCGCCGGGCAGCTGCCAAGATGACGGCATGGTCGAGCTGTCCTCAACGAGCCTCGCGCCAAGCTTGCCCCCCGGCACACGGATGCCGCGCCTCGCGCAATCGGCCCTGTGGGCGATCTACCCGGGGGCGCTCTCGCGCTATTGCAAGCGACGCTACGGCCCCGCCTTCACGCTGCGCCCGCTCGGCATCGGCGACGTCGTGGTGGTCACACAGCCCGAGGCGATCAGGCAGGTGTTCACGGGCGATCGCGAGGTGCTGCGGGCGGGCGAAGCCAACGCGGTGATGGGTCCGATCGTGGGCAAGCACTCGCTGCTCACGCTCGACGGCGAGCGCCACATCCGCCACCGCCGGCTGGTGAGCCCGCCGTTTCACGGCGAGGCGGTGCGCACCTACGGCGAGCGGGTCGCGGAGATCGCGGCGGCCGAGGTCGATCGCTGGCCGCTCGGGAAGGAGTTCCCGATCCGCCCGCGCATGCAGGCGATCACGCTTGAGGTGATCCTGCGCACCGTGGTTGGCGTCAGCGACGAGCGGCGCCTGCAGCGCCTGCGCACCCTGCTGCGCAAGATCACGCAGGTGGGGGTGGTGGAGATGTGGATCGTGTGGGCCTACCCCCACCTGATCGACCACCCGGCCGTGAAACGGCTCTCCACGCTGCGGCTGCTGCCAGAGGTCGATCGGCTGCTGTACGAGGAGATCGCCGCCCACCGCGCCGGCCGGGCGGGTGCGACTCAACGCGACGACGTGCTGTCGCTGCTCCTTGCCGCACGTGACGAGCAGGGGGAGGGCCTCAGCGACGAAGAGCTGCGCGACCATCTGATCACGCTGCTGGTGGCCGGCCACGAGACGACCACGACGGCGCTGGCATGGTGCTTTGAGCGGCTGCTGCGCCACCCCCAGGCGTACGCCCGCCTGCAACGTGAGCTGGACGAGGGTCAGGAGGAGCGCTATCTGGAGGCGGTGCTCAACGAGACGCTGCGCGTGCGCCCGGTGATCGACGCGGTGTGGCGCAAGCTTTCCGCCCCGGTGGAGGTCGCAGGCTGGCTGCTGCCGGCGGGGACGACCGTAATGCCGTCGATCGAGATCGTGCAGCACTCCTACGCTTTCGCGGACGCCGGCGCGTTTCGCCCCGAGCGCTTCCTGGAGGGCAGCGCGCCGCAGTACACGTTCATCCCGTTCGGTGGCGGCGCACGCCGCTGCGTGGGGGCGAGCTTCGCGATGATGGAGATGCGCGCGATCGTGCGCACCGTGCTCCAGCGCGTGTCGCTGCGCGCCCCACGCGCCAGGAGCGAGCGGGTGAAGGTGCACCACATCACGCTGGTGCCGGCGCGCGGCGGGCGGGTGATCGTCACCGGCCGGCGTTTTGCTCAGCGGCGCACGGCCGCCGAGGTTGCCAGCGTCTGGCCGCTGGCGCCGAGCGCGGCCACCGCGAAGTAGGGCTGCGAGCTGTTTGCGGCGATTGCCGTCTCGAACCCGGTGCTCGGCGCTGTGGCAACCGGGGTCAGCTGCGTGGCGCTGGGCCCGGCCAGCAGCTGCCAGGCGCTCACCCCGGTGGCGCCATTCCAGCTGGCGTAGGCGGTGAGCGCTTCACCTGCCCCGGGGCGCACCGTCAGCACCGGCGGCGAGGCGGGCGTGCCGCTCCAGGGGTAGGTGAACGCACGGTAAGAGGCGCCCGGCGCGGCCAGCCGCGCGTCGAACACCAGCTGCCCGGAAGGGCTGAATTCGCTCACATACGGCAGCGCGCCCCAACCGACGAACGACGCGCCGTCGGACAGCAGCTGATCGCTGCCCTGGCTGTTGGCCAGCAGCGCCGGCGTGTGCACCTCTTGGGAGATCAGCTGCACCGTGTGGTCGCTCCAATCGATCCGCTCGTGCACCACGCGCGTCTGCGGGTGCTCGCGCGGCGAGTCGCCGTTGTCGAACAGCGTGAGCGTGTGGTCGGGCTGCCAGCGGATGTCGTGCTGCCAGGCGGTTCCCGTGCCAGGGCCCATCTTGAAGCTGGGGAAGCGCCCGCCCAGCCGCCACATCACCTGTCCGGTTTCGTGGTTGATCTCATACCCCGCCCACGTGTTGCGGGCGGAGATCAAGAAGTTGCCGTCGCCCCATGGGTCGAGCGAGATCGAGTTGAGATGGAAGTAGTCCCACGGGTCGTCGGGCGAAGATGGTCGCGGCCAGTAGGAGTCGTCGAACGCCACGTGTCCGTCGGCGTGCCACTCGAACATCACGAGGCCCGTCTTCACGTCGATCTCCTGCACCACCGCGTCTTGCAGCGCCGCGTGCGTGGAGCCGCCGACAGAGGCGATGTTGGCCCACACCTCCGTATAGGCGGTGATCAACGCGGTGCCCTGGGGCATCAGCTGGATGTCGTGCAGGTCGGCCTGATAGCCGTTGCCGGCCGACACCGTGGCGATCGGCCGGTAGTTTTCGCCGTAGATCTCGTCGGTGCCGAAGCCCACGCCGAGGCCGATGTAGCCCTGCCACCACACCAGCACCGGCTTGCCTTCATAATGCTCGACCTGCAGGTCCATCGCCGCTTTGCCGGGCGCGATCGGCTTGAACCACACCAGCTGCCCGGCGCGGTTGAAGATCATCGGCCCGCGCTGGGGGTATTCGCCGTTGGCGGCCACGAACACGTCCTGGTTGGAGGCGGAGGGACTGCTGGTGATGACCGACACCGTCGGCGGTTTCAGCCCCGGCTGTGAGACGAAGCTCTGCACCGTCCCCGACTTGGCCGTCGGCACCTTGGTGGACATCGGCGGGAAGCGGTAGTGCACCAGCTGCGCCACCGTGAAGCTGCTGCTTGCGTGCTGCCGGTGCCCGGCCGCGCCCACCAGCGCGCTGACCGTCACGCGCTCGCCTTCGCTGAAGCCCCGGTCGGGGACGAAACTGGCGCCCGGCGCGCTGGCGTAAGGATGGAGCCGTCCGCTGTGGTCGCCGCTGCGCGAGCCCACCACGGCGACGTCGTGGATCTGTCCGGCGGGCGCGCCAAGGAAGCTGATCTGGGTGTGGGGCGAGGCGTCGGGCGTGCCGGGCAGCGGCGAGATCGTCACGGCGCCGGCGCTCGGCGCGAGCACACAGGCGGCAAACAATGCCGCCGGCACGCCGCGTCTCAGGCGGCGAGGGCGGTCGCAGCGGTGACCCCTCATCGTCTCTCTCGCCGATTATCCACCCGCGGTCGGTCCGATAGTCGCGGTTGCGGCCGGGGCGGCGGTCGGCATCCCGACAGGTGCCGTCGCGGAATGGCGCGCGTCCGGCGCCGGAGCCCTCGGCGCCGCCAGCGAATACCCTGCGTGACTGACCGTGTCCACGAGATCGAATGGGGGAGCTGCCGCGATGGAGTTCGAGACGATCCGCTATGAGGTGGCGGACAACGTGTTGACAATCACGCTCGACCGGCCGGAGCGCCTGAACGCGTTCACCGAAACGATGGGCGCGGAGCTGATCGAGGCGTTCGAGCGCGCCGACGGCGACGACGAGGTTCGCGCGATCATCGTCACGGGCTCTGGCAGGGGCTTCTGCGCCGGGATGGACCTGCAGGCCGGTGGCGCCACCTTCGACTACGGCGAGCGCCCCGGCGACGAGGTGCCGCGCGACGGCGGCGGGCGCTTGGTGCTGAGGATCTTCGAGTGCGCCAAGCCGGTGATCGCGGCGATCAACGGCCCGGCGGTGGGCGTGGGCATCACGATGACGCTGCCGATGGACATCCGCCTCGCGGCCGAGGAGGCGCGCATGGGCTTCGTGTTCACCCGCCGCGGGATTGTGCCGGAGGCGTGTTCCAGCTGGTTTCTGCCGCGCGTGGTGGGGATCAGCCGGGCGATGGAGTGGGTTGCCAGCGGCCGCGTGTTCAATGCACAGGAGGCGCTGGAGGGTGGGTTGGTGCGCAGCGTGCACCCGCAGGAGGAGCTGCTGGGAGCGGCGCGCGCGCTGGCGCTGGAGATCGCCCGCAACACGGCGCCGGTGTCGGTGGCGCTCGCGCGGCGCCTGATGTGGAGCGGTCTGGTGGAGGCACACCCGATGGAGGCCCACCGCGCCGACTCGCGTGCGATGTGGGCGCGCGGCCGCGCCGGCGACGCGCGCGAGGGGATCGCCTCGTTTTTGGACAAGCGCCAGCCGCAGTTCCCCGACCGGGTGAGCGACGGACTGCCGGAGTTGTTCCCGGGGCGGGAAGAGCCGCGGTGGGAGTGATCGGGCTACGCGACGAGCAGGCACGGCTACAGGCCACGTTCCTGCCCGACGCGGGGATGTTGTGCAGCTCGCTGCGCCACGGCGGCGAGGAGCTGCTGGCGCAGAACCGGGGCGTTGAGGCGTATGTGGAGCGCGGCAAGACGATGGGCATCCCATTGCTGTATCCGTGGGCCAACCGGCTGGCGGGCTTCGGCTACGAGGTGGCCGGCCACCAGGTGGCGGTGCCGCACGATCCGGCGCGGGTGGCGCTCGACAGCAACGGCCTGCCGATCCACGGGGTGATCGGCGGGCGGATGGGGTGGGATCTGGTGGACGTGCCGGACGATCGAGCCGATTCGTCGCTCACGGCGCGGCTGAGTTGGAGTGCGGCGCGTACCGAGCTGTTTGAGGTGTTCCCGTTCCGTCACGACCTCCGTTATGAGGCGCGCCTGCAGGATGGCGGCTTGAGGATCGAGGTGACGGTGCACGCCTGCGGCGATGACGCGGTGCCGGTGGCGTTCGGCTTCCATCCGTACCTTGCGCCTCCGGGGCCGCCACGCGAGCGCTGGCGGGTGCAGCTGCCGCCGATGCGCGGTTTGCGCTTGGACGAGCGTCAGATCCCGGCGGGCGCAGGCGAGCAGCTGCCGGCGCAGGATTTCGAACTGGGGGAGCGCCAGTTCGATGACGGCTTCGACGAGGTGCGGGAGCATGCCCGCTTCTCGGTGCACGCCGGCGAGCGGCGGTTGGCGCTGGAATTCGTGGAGGGCTACCGCTACGCGCAGGTGTACGCGCCGCGTGACAGCCGGTGCATCTGCTTCGAGCCGATGACCGCGCCCGCCAACGCGCTGCGCAGCGGCGACGGCCTGCGCGTGCTCGCCCCGGGGGAGCGCTGCCGGGCGGCGTTCGCGGTGCACTGCGAATAGGCGCGCCCGTGCCCGAGGCTGTGGCTCCTCGCCCTACGACGACGCGACCGGCGCCGTAGTAGGCTGCGCCGCGTGAGCGCCTACACGATCCTCCGCGCGGCCGAGGCGCCCGACTTCACCGGCGGCAGCGACAGCCCGTTCCTCGGCTACGGCCGCCCGCTGGGCGCCGAGCAGCTGGGCTTCAACGTGCGGGTGCTGGCACCGCACAGCGCTCACCAGCCTCCCAACGAGGAGCCGGGCTGGGGCCACAGCCACACCGAGATCGAAGAGATCTACTTCGTGATCGAAGGCGAGATCACGATCAAGATCGGTGAGGAGGTGCTGACGCTCGGCCCGCGCGACGCGGTGCGCCTGGCGCCCGACGCGGTGCGCGCGATGCGCAACGACACCGACGCCACCGCCGCTCTGGTGATGTGCTCGGTGAAGGCCGGCGATCCGCACGCCGAGTCGCACGCGCACCCCGGGTTCTGGGCGTAGCGGCGAATAGAGACGATGATCCGCTGCGCCCGGCCTGACGAGCTCGATGTGATCCTGGCTCTCTGGAGCGCCGAGGGGGTCAGGCCCAGTGCGACCGATACAACCGCGGCGCTGGAGCGCCTCATGGAGGATCAAGCAGAAGCTTTGCTGGTGGCCGAGGTTGATGACGAAATCGTTGGCGTTCTCATCGCCGCCTGGGATGGATGGCGGGGCAACATGTATCGCCTCGCGGTCCGCCCTGACCAGCGCCGCCGAGGCATCGGCCAGGCGCTGGTCGAGGAGGGAGAGCGGCGCTTGCGCGCCCGCGGCGCACGGCGAATCACGGCGCTCGTCAACGACGATGTAATTGCGCGGGCATCGTGGGTCGCATACGGATATCGCAACGACCTCAATGTCGAGCGCCACGTGAAGATGGTCTAGCCCAGAGGCGAGCTCGAACGATGCCTCGTCGTCCCACGAATCTCGCTGTGGAGCGCCTTCAGCGCGGCGACGTAGATCTCTGAGAAGGTGGGGAAGGGTTGGATGGTGTCACGCAGCACCTCGAGCGGGACGCGGGCGCGGATGGCCAGTGTGGCCTGCTGCAGCCACTCGCCGGCCTCGGGGCCGAGCGCGTAGGCGCCGGTCAGTCGCTGGCCGTCGCTGAGCAGTGTCAGGAACCCGTTGGACTCGGCATATGCGTGGGTGTAGGTGGCGGTCTTGGACAGCTGCGACACGGGGGCGGTGGCGGTGAAGCGGGCCTCGAGCGTGCCGACCGCCGCGGCCTGAGGATCGGTGTAGACGACGCGCGGCACGGCCTCGTAGTTGGCCTCGCGCGGCTCGCCGAGAATGTTCGCGGCGACGACCTCGCCCTCGTACTTGCCGACGTGAGTCAGCGGCCAGATACCTGTGACATCGCCTAGCGCCCACAGGCGCTCGCCAGCCCGCAGGTGCGCGTCGACCGCGATCCCGTGGCGGTCGATCTCGACGCCGACCGTCTCCAACCCGATCCCATCGACGCGCGGGCGCCGGCCGGTGGCCACAAGCAGACGTTCGCCGCGCAGCTCGCGGCCGTCGTCGAGCTCCAGCACGTAATCCTCGCCCTCCCGCCGCGCGCCGGTCGCGTTGATGCCGAGGACAAGCCCCATGCCTTCGCGGCGCAGGACCTCGCCGAGCGCCTCGCCGAGCGGAGCGGGCTCGCGGGGGAGCACGCGCCCGGCGCCCTCGACGAGTGTCGCCTCGCCGCCCAGGCGGCGCACGGCCTGCGCGAGCTCGACGCCGGCCGCCCCGCCGCCCAACACGAGCAGGTGGCGCGGGACGGCCTTCATGCCGGTCGCCTCGCGGGTGCCCCAGACGCCCTCGAGCTCGCGCAAACCGGGAACGGGCGGCACGATCGGATCCGCGCCGGTCGCTATCACGACGTGATCGGCGGTGTATCGCACGCCGTCGACCTCCACCACACCCGTTCCGACGAGTCGGCCGCTGCCGCGCAGCAGGGCGATGCCCAAGCCCGCCAGCCAGCGTTCCTGCCCGGTGTCGGAGTAGTCGGAGACCATGCGGTCACGCCAGGCGAGCGCGGCCTGGACGTCGACCTGCGCGCTGGCCGCCACGTCGCGGGCGGCCTGCACCGCCTCGCCGGGGCGAAGCAGCGTCTTGGAGGGAATGCACGCCCAGTAGGAACACTCGCCGCCCACCAGCTCGCGCTCGACGACGGCGACACGCAGGCCGCCATCGGCCAGCGCACCGGCACAGTGCTCGCCCGGCGAGCCGCCGCCGAGGACGATGACGTCGTAGTCGCTGCTCACGTCGATGCTGTTCATCCTGGCCTCCGTAGATCGGTTGTCGCCATTGCCATCCCGCCTCACGCAGTGCGCCGTTCACGTGTGTCAGGTGAGCTTCACGCGTGTCAGGTGAGCTTGACCAGTCCGCGGCCGATGATCTCGACGTGGCCGTTGGGCTCACAATTCGAGATCGCGTGGGTCTCTCGCGCGAGCGAACGTCGAAGCAGCACGAACGCGCACGCTCCAAGGACCGCCGGGACTACGAGAGCGATCGCGCGGTAGGCCAGGACGGCAGCGGTCGCCAGCCCCACGGGCACGTGATAGAGGACGAGCGTGCCGACCAGCCCGAGATCCACCCCACCGATGCCGCCGGGAACCGGAATAAGACCGCCGAGCTCGCCGATGAGGTACGCGAGGCAGAGGATCGGGATCCCCGGCGAGCTCCCGAAAGCATTGAACGTCGCCCACAGGACCGCGATGTCGAAAGCCAGGTACCCCAACAATCCCCCGAGCAGCAACGGGGCCGGTCGGCGCAGGAGATCGAGGGACTCCTGCACTCCCGCCGAGAGTGCGCCCAGCACGCGCCCCAGCCGCGAGCCCGGCCCTCGTCGCATATGGATTCGCCGCCGAGCATCGCCGGCCCATCGACCGCTTGCGATCGTCAGGGCGATCGCCGCCGCCGCGACGAGCGCGGGCAGAAGTGTGAGGGCGAGACTGGCACGCCCGGCGAACACGCCTACAGCAAGGCCCAGGCCAAAGATGATCACCCCGACCACGTTGGGGACGCTGGTCAACAGGAAGAACGCCACGCTCCGCCGCGCGATCCGCTCACTGCTCATGCCGCCGCGGTGAAGCGCCCATGCGCCCAGCGCGAGTCCGCCGGCGCCGCCAGTCGGGATGAGCGCGTTCGCGCCGAGCTCCGCAAAGCCGATCTCGCCGCTGAGCCGCCAGCTCATCCGCCGGCAGAACACCTCCCGGAACACGACGACGTAGCCGAGGCCGGAGAGCACCTTCAGCGCAGCGCCTGCCAGCAGCCATGCCGGGTCGGCGTGCGCAAAGCGCGAACGCAGGCTGGCCAGCCCTGGCACGAGCACGATCACGGCCACTACCACCACGACGACGCCCGCCAATGTCAGGGCCCGACGGCGCACGCGTGAGGTCGAAAGGTCTGGCTGTCCCGCGAGATCCTCGCGGGCGAGCTCCGGAGGATCGAGTGAGGTTGAGCTCACACAGACACCCTGAGAGGCAACATGCCGTTGTCTGTCACAAGCGCACACCCGACAGATGAGGCTGTCAGCCAAGCGCCCAGAACGTCACCGTTCACACCTCGATCGTACATTTGACTGTGCATGGCCGTAGCGAGATGTTGGTCGATACGGGACTGGAGTACCGATCGGGGGATCCTGTTCATGTCCGTGAGGTGCGTCGTGAGTACCTGGATCTCGCCAGATGTATGACTTGCAGCTTATATAAGCTTGTGATTAGATATAGGCCGTGACCCCGTTCGAGGCCGTCGCCGAGCCCGCCCGCCGCGCGCTGCTGGATGCGCTGGTCGACGGACCGCGGGCGGTCGGCGCGTTGTGCGCCGCGACCGGCCTCAGCCAGCCCAACACCTCTCGACATCTGCGGATCCTCCGCGAGACGGGGATCGTTGCGTGTACCGCCGACGGCCAGCGGCGCCTTTATGAGCTGCGCCCCGAGCGGCTGCTCGAGCTCGATCGCTGGCTGACCCCCTACCGCGCGCTGTGGCGCTCCAGCCTGGACGCCCTCGAACGCCATCTCGACGAAGGGAGTTGACCGATGCCGGTTTCCGCCGATGCCATCCTCGAGGACGCACAGGGCCGTCCCGTGCTGCGATTTGAGCGGCTGCTCGATCATCCGCCCGACCGGGTGTGGCGCGCGCTCACGAAACTGGACGAGCTGCGTCGTTGGCATCCGTCGCCGTTCGAGCTGGCGCTGCGCGTCGGCGGAACGGTCAGCTTCCTGCCACCCGAGGGAAACGCGTTTGGCGATGGTCGTGTGACGGCCTGCGAGCCGCCACGCCTGCTGGCGTACAGCTGGGGCGAGGACCACCTTCGCTGGGAGCTCGAGGCCCGCGGCGGCGGCACGCGACTGGTGCTGACGCACACCTTCGACGACCGTCTGAAGGCGGCTCGCGACGCGGCCGGCTGGGATTTGTGCCTCGACGCGCTCGCCGCCTCGCTGTCGGGCGGGGAGGGCCCGCCGCCTTCCGGAGAGTCCGCGATCCCGGCCGGCTGGGAGGAGCTCAACCGCGTCTACCAGCAGCGCTTCGGAATCGCGCCCGAGCAGGCCACGCCGCCCCCCAGTCGTGTTGCCCCGTCCGACGCGGTTGCGCCGCTGCTCATGTTCGAAGGCAGCGCGGAGGATGCGATGCGCTTCTATGCGTCGATCTTCTTTCCGGCGCGGATCGAGCGGATCGAACGCTACGGCGCCGGCGAGCCGGGTCCCGAGGGCACTGTCAAGCATGCAACGCTGCGGCTGGGCGACTCCACGATCCAGTGCATCGACAGCCCGATCGAGCATGCCTTCGGTTTCACGCCCGCGGTCTCGCTCGCCGTCCGCGCGGCATCCGCGGACGCGGTAGACGACATGTTCGCGCGCCTATCGCAGGGTGGCACCGTCCTGATGCCCCTCGACCGCTACCCGTTCAGTGAGCGCTTCGCCTGGGTCACCGACCGCTTCGGGGTCTCCTGGCAGCTCACGCTGGCCTAGCGATGGATCGTCATCCCCGCCGCAGCTTCACCCGCTCGGCAGCCTTCGCCAGCAGGCTCCCCGCGCTCGCCTGGAGCGTGAGCGTATACGTGCCCGGCTTGGCGGCTTTGCCCGTCATCTTTCGGTTCCAGGAGATCGAGTTGGAACCGACCCTGCCCGTCGCGTGGTTCGCGGGGGTTGTGAAGTCGAGCATCACGACGCGTCCCCCGGGTCGCACCACGCGGGTCATTTCGCGCAGGCCTTGCTCGAGGTCGGAGAAGTTGCGGGCGCCGAAGCCGACGGTCGCGGCGTGGAAGGAGTCCTCGGGGTAGTGCAGGGCGAGTGCGTCTGCCTGCTCGAAGCACAGCTCGGGCGCCGGTCTGGAGCCCCCTGTGTGGATCGGACGCCGTCCTTTATGCGGGTGCGCGGAGCGCTGAGGCGTTCAGGCGCACGTAATCGAGTGGCAGGCGCACGCCCGCCAGGACCGCCGCCGCGAATCGCTCACGGCGCTCTCCGGGCAGGCGCTCGAAGTGCGCCGCGAGTATCGAGGTGCGCACGAAGGCATCGACATCATCGGGATATGTGGGGCGCTCCTCCAGCCAGCAGCGAACGTCGTTGAAGCCGGCTTTTCGGAGGCGCCGTTCGGTCGCTCTTGGACCTGCGAAGATCCACGGCGACCAATCCAATAGCTCCGGAGCAATCTCGCGGGCGGCCGCCTCGATCGCGTCGCGAACGCGACTGATGTTGCCTTCTCCGCCGCACTGGATCTCGAGCACACCGCCTGGCCGCAGCGCCTGGGCCAGCCGTGAGAAGAGGAGGTCGTGGTCTGAGACCCAGTGCAGTGTCGCTGTCGAGACGATCGCGTCGACCGCCGCGTCTAGATCGAGATCCAGGACGTTTTGACACCACACCTGCGCGTGCTCGCCGAGCCTCTCGCGCGCGAGCGCCACCATGTCAGTGGAGGCGTCGATGGCCAGCACCCGGCCTTCGGGCACCAACGCAACGAGCGCCTCTGTGACGCGCCCCGTTCCGCAGCCGACGTCCAGCACCGTCGCGTTGGCGGCGATGCCCGCAAGGCGCGCGAGTACCTCTGAGGCCCACGACTGCTGGGGCTCAGAGGTACGGTCATATGTGTTTGCGTCCCAGGGGGTGCCCACCACAGCTGCCTCAGGCTATCGGGGAGAGCGCTCGAGAATCGATGTCACCGTGACGGGCCGACCACATCCTCGAAATCGTGGGAGGATGCTCGCCCGGCGCCGCGGGCGAGCATCGCAAGGGCTCAAGCGCCCGGCAGGCGCCCTCGTGGGGCTTCGCGCAGGGCTGGCATCGGGTTGACCCTAACTCGTGTCCCACTCGACGTCAGCCGCCCATTCGACGAAACTCATCCAGGCGACCTCGGGGTAGCGGGCTCGTACGGCGCGCACGTCGACGCCGTAGCCATCGTTGGCGAGGAACGCGTACAGCGCGGCGAGGTCTGGGCTGCGCTCGCGCAGCTCATCCAGCGGGGTTTCCACGGCGCGAGCGCCGAGGGCATCAGCCATCTCTCGTGGGGTCGGGGCGTCAGCTGCGATCTCCACGCGTTGTGACAGATGCTCCTCGCGGCGCTCGAGAATCGCTGCCACTACAGCGCCGAGGTCGCGCAGGCCAACCTGGTGCAGGGGCTTGTCCTGGGGCAGCGACAGCGGAAGCAGTCCCTCAAGAATCGCTGTGCGAGACCCGAGCACGTTCTCATAGAAGTAGCTGGGCGCGACGACCGTCCACGGGACGGCAGCGTCGCGCAGTTGCTCCTCGATTCGCGCCTTGCTCTGAAAATGCGGAACCTCAGCGCGGCTGGCCGCCGCGACCGACGCAAAGATCAGCCACGGCAACCGCGCCTCGACAGCCGCTCGGATGATCGCGTAGCCCTGATGAACCTCCGCGTCAGCGCCCTCCGCGAACGGCGTGGTGATCGCATACGCCACTGCGGCGCTGGACATCGCTCGAGCCAGGGACCACTCGTCGCGCAGGTCACCGACTACCAGCTGGGCCCCGCTCTTCGCAAGCGCCTGCGCTCGCTCAGACTGCGGGTCACGCACCAATACCTGAACGTCAACTGCCCTGACGAGCAGCTCCCGCACGACAGCACCGCCCTGAGTGCCGGTCGCACCGAACACGAGCACTGGACCCGACGTCACTTGGCCGCGCCCTGCTCGAGCCAGCGCTCGAACAGCGAGACTTGCCCACCGGGCCACGCGCCGTCGCACGGCATACTCCCATCCCTCAGTCGTCCCGCGATCGTCTGGCCGTGAGCCACGACGTCGTCGTAGGACCAGAGGTCAAAAGCGCGACGCATGGCCGTTCGGTCGCTCTCGCGAAACAGCGGCCTGATATCCGACTCAAATCCAACTGTTGAGCCCTGCGCTGACGAGACCGGTTCATCTGACATCAGTAGACCCCCTGACCCCGCGGCGCGAGCCGCGGAACGATGACAATTTGGGAAGCTCGTGCGGATTTCGACGTGGCGTTGAATCGCGGCGACCGAGGACCGCGGGCGGCTCCGGTGACCCTCGCGCCGTGGGAGGAGTGCTTCGCCCTAAACACTCGTACCGCCGCGGTGGGCCGGCGCTGTCTTGATGGTTCGCGAGCTGATTCTCCAGCCCGAGGAAGTGCGGCGAACGCGCTGGCGCACCTCTGCCGTTTTGGCTACGAGGGCGGGGGACTGTGGCGAGAGCAGGAGCAAGATGCTCGCGACGGTAGGCTCGAGGCCAGACTCTTCGATGACGGCGTTGAGTGTGAGGTGCAGCGTCCCCAACGCCTCGCCGTCCCAGACGCGGGCTACCGCCGCGGCTAGTGCGTCGCGCCCGCTGATGCTGCCCATGTCGCCCTCCATGACAGCGTCCTCGGTGAAAAGAGCGGCATAGCCCTCGGCGTCTCTCGCCGTCGCGCAAGCGTCAGCCCGCGCAACGAGCTGAAGGATCTCAAGCGAGTCAGACGCCTCGAGGGTCACGATCCTGGTCGCATAGAGCGCTCGATCTGAGCGAGTAGGTGCTCGCCGAGGACGTCCTTGGGGATCATGGCGTGGATCGTCCTGGGCGGGATCGACGTGTACACCGATCCGGTTTGGTCGGCGAACTGGGTGACCCGGAAGGAGACCGCCATGCTGCACAGCGCGTACGCGTCACGTCTGTCTAGATGAGCATGTGCGCTCAGCCAGTCAATCGCCGTGCGCACACACCGGGGCAGCGCGCTGTCCAGTGAGTCAGAGAACGCCATCACTATCCAGTGCGTGGGAGTCTCGACCGTTGGGCCGGCCAGTGCCACCTGCTTGTGCACGCAGTACTGAACGCTCAGCTGCTCCATCGCGGTCTCGATCGAGGTCTGGTCGACGACGCCGTCGCCCTGTGCGGCATTCGCATCGCCGGTCCAAACGCGAGCTCCGGACTTGAACACAGGCAGGAACAGCGACGTGCCCGCGACCAACTCGGCCAGGTCGAGGTTGCCGCCATAGGGTCCGGCAAGGATCGCACTGACGGGCTCCTCGCCCTCGGGCTCCACGGCAAAGACGCCCATCGACGGGGCCAGCGGTATCCGGATACCCTCGACGAACTCGGCATGCTCACGCTTGTCGTCGAAGCGGAAGTAGTGGACGTAGGGTTCCTCGAAGTCCGTCGGCAATGCGCCGACCCCTCGCGGGAACGAGTTCCATCCCCAGTCGATCGTGCGGAGCTGGAGCATGCGACACTCGAGCACGTCACCCGGTTTGGCACTACGGACCTCGACCGGGCCGACGTTCGAATACGGCCCCGAGGGGAACTGCCGCCGCAGCGGCTCGCGGTCGGCAAAGGACATCCCGAACTTCGCCTGGTTGCCCCACTGGGTCCACGTGTTCGGGTAGGACACGATGTCACCCGCGTCGATCGTCAGGGCCGCGGGCTGTGAAGGGTCCAGTACGCCGGAGCTCACAGACGCGGGCGTCGACTCGAGTATGTACGTAGTGGGTTTCGCGATCTCGCTCATGATGATGCCCAGTGTCAGGCCCCCAGGAAGTTCATCACGTCGCTGCTGAGGTCGGCATCTCGATCACGGGGTCCATGCTGTCCGTCAGGACGACAACTAGTGGCGCCACCGATCTCGTTGCCCGCTCTCGCCCACGAGCGCAGAATCCGCGGCTCCAAAGGAAGCTGATACACAAGCTGTCGTACGCCCGCGGCACAGTCGACGCCCAGTTGCCGAATCGGTCAGGATTGCACGAAGGCCAGCAGGTCGGCGTTGATCGTTTTGGCCTGCGTGGTCGGCATGCCGTGCGGGAATCCCTTGTACGTCTTCAGCGTGCCGTTCTGCACGAGCGCTGCGGACAGTGGTCCGGAGTCGGCGTAGGGAACGATCTGGTCGTCGTCGCCGTGCATCACCAAGACCGGCACCGTGATCTTCTTCAGGTCCTCGGTGAAATCGGTCTGGGAGAAGGCAACGACGCCGTCGTAGTGAGCCTTCGCTCCACCCATCATTCCCTGGCGCCACCAGTTCTCGATGATCGCCTCCGAGGATTCCACGCCGGGGCGGTTGAAGCCGTAGAACGGGCCCGACGGCAGGGCCCGGTAGAACACAGACCGGTTGGCGGCAAGTTCGGCCTGGAGGCCATCGAACACGCTCTTCGGCAGCCCGCCCGGGTTCGTGTCGGTCTGCACCATGAGCGGCGGCACCGAACTGATCAGCACCGCTCTCGCCACACGGCTCTCACCGTGTCGCGCGATGTAGCGCACGACCTCCCCGCCACCGGTCGAGTGCCCGACGTGCACGGCGTCCTTGAGATCTAGATGAGCGGTCACCGCCGCCAGGTCGTCCGCGTAGTGGTCCATGTCGTGACCGCCGCTGGTCTGTGTGGAGCGTCCGTGTCCGCGGCGGTCATGGGCGACGACGCGGTAGCCGTGCTGTAGGAAGAACAGCATCTGGGTGTCCCAGTCGTCGGCGGAAAGGGGCCAGCCGTGGCTGAAAACGATCGGCTGACCCGAACCCCAGTCCTTGTAGAAGATCTCCGTGCCATCGGTCGTGGCGATCGTACCCATGCGTTGCCTCCTCCGTGGGACTGGCCGTTGACGCCGAAACGCGCCAATCGCCAGCGTAACACGTGCCTCTCGAGCGGCAGAAGCGTCGGTAGTCACGCGGCGCACGCCTGGACTGCCGCCCGTTCACGGCCTTTGGCTGCTGCCCAACAGCTGGGACCGGTGGCGCGACGTCTTCGAGGAGGCTGGATTCGCGACCGCTGCCCCAGGTTGGCCCGACGACCCCGAGACCACCGAGGAGGCAAAGGCGCATCCGGAGGTGTTCGCAAACAAGTCGATCGGCCAGATCGCCGATCACTACCAGGAGGTGATCGAGGCTCTCGACAGGAAACCGATCTCGCGTTCGTGATCAAAGAAGCGACGATCGGATCCGACGGCTCGTTCACCTCGAAGGAAACGGAAAGCGCCACCGTGTTCGGCGTGACTGCCACCGTCGCCTATTAATTCAGCGGCCAGTTCTACGGCCCCGGCAGCGGCGGCAAAGTAAGAGTCGCCGGCACGCTCCGAGAGACCGCCGTCGACGAAAGCGGCAAAACCTTCGAATGCACCTCGAACGGGCAGACGTGGGAAGCCCACACTCATAGCGGCGTAGCACGTCGCGGCGGCACCTGCCGCTGCGACGCGCGGCCGCGCCCAGCGCCCGCGTGCCGCTCCCAATCGTTGAAAAACGCCTCGATCTCGCGCACCAGACCGATCACCTCGATCGGCGCGATCAACACCACCTCCGCGCTCGCTCGGCCTGGATCTCGCGAGCGACCTTGATCGTCACGAAACCGCCGATGCAGGCCCGTCGTGGCGGACAACTCTCTAAATGGACGCTGGCGGGCGAAGACTAAACCGTAAAGCCCGGGTGGAGGCATTGCGGCAGGCGCTGGTGGGTGCCCGCTAACCGGCCGCGCCTGCCTTGGTTGCGGTGTGCCCCGCTGCTACCGTTCTCGACATGACCAAGACGGAGCTTTACGAACTGGTCGATGCTCTGCCTGACGAGTCGCTGCCTGCAGCTGCGATCTTGCTGCGCCGCGCCCGGGACCCTATGGTCGCCAAGCTCGATGCGGCGCCTTATGACGATGAGCCGCTGACCGAGGAGGATCTGCGTGCGGTTCGGGAGGCACGTACAGAACCCGGCGTAGCTTGGTCAGAGGTCGAGGCGGAGCTGAACGCTGACTGATCCCGACGGATGGCGGATTGAGATCCGTCCCGCCGCGTTGAAGGCGCTACGCCGGCTCGGCCGCAGGGATCGAGAGCGAATCAGCACCGCGATTGGGGCGCTGCCGAAAGGGGACGTCAAGCTGCTGCGCGGCCCTGAGCGACTTTGGCGGCTGCGTGTAGGCGACTGGCGCGTGATCTTCGACCGTCTGGACGCAGAGAGTATCATCGACGTGCTGGCCGTTCGGCCGCGAGGCCGCGCATACGACCGTTAGCCAGACGCCCGTTGAAGGCCCGGCGCGGGCGCCCGGGCGATTGCCGACAGCGTGGTTGACCGACCTGATCGACGGCCTACGATGCGACGCGCCAAAGGCCAAACGTTCGCGGTGATCGGAGTCTCCCGGTCTGCCATAACCCGGTCCATTCGCTCCGACCGAGCGTCCTAGCCTCTCGCGCCATCGAGAGCGGTTTGCACGAGAACGCTTATGTCCGGCGAAATGGACGCTGGTGGGCGAAGACTAAACCGTCGAGCACGGGTTGAGGCTTTGCGGCAAGCCCTCGCTGGGGTTGCCGATATCAAGGGATCGGGGTGAGCCAGCCGCTTGCTCGTGCTGCATCGAACTGTTCAGGGCTGAGCGGCTTCAGATCAGCTAGGACGATCGCGCTGCTCCACTCTCCGTTAGGGGCACGTACAGAATATGCCGTGCCTGCTGCGGATCCAGCCGCGTACACCGAGCGGACCACGTCGAGCTGAGAAGCTCGATAGGCATCAAATTCGTCGCCAAAGGCATCACGATCGGGCTCTATTGCAGACGCCTCTTCGGCCAAGGCGTCATCCAGTGGAAGGAGTTCGTAGAAGATCGCAAATCCGTACTGCTCAGGCGCAAGCTTTGACTCTGCGTAGGTGGGCATATGGACAGGGTAGATGGGTGAGCCAAGGGGCGTTTATTTCTCGAGGGCGCCGGGAGGTGCGATCCAGACGCTTGTAAAGTGAAGTACCTGCGCAAGGCGTTCGTAGTGGTGGTCGTAGTGCAGCACGTCAACGCCAGCCTCTTGCGCTGCGGCTGCGATCAACGCGTCTGCGAGGGGAACTCGGTGTTGCCCAGGCCCATCGGAGGCGAGGTCCCGCAGGGCTCCGATCGCGGCTCGCTGCGCAGAGGCAGCGACTGGTACGTCGCGCAGAAGAGTTTGCTCCGCCTCGATGGTCGTAAACTCCCCCGCATCGCGCGCCGAGTACAGCAGCTCAAGCGTCACGATCGAGCAGGTCGCGATCTGCCTGCCCCGTAGCGCGGTGGCCCACAAATCGCGGACAAGCGGGTGCGATGCGCGAGCCCGGGCGGACGTGTCCGCGATCAGCACCTTGCCCCCAAACGGGGTCTCGTCCCCCATTGCTACTTACCCCAGGCAAGCTCGTCGATCCGCCGGGCGACGTCGACATCGAACCCAGGATCGCTCGAGGTCGAGTGCGCGATCAGACGCTCGATGCCCTCAGTGTCCAACTGGCGCTCAGCGATCATTGCCTCGGCGCCCCGGATCGCGAGGTCGTGCACGAGAGAAGCAGCCGGCCGATCAGGCTCGACGAGGGGCGCCACTCGGTCCAGCGCCTCTGCTAGCGCTTGATCCTTGGTGACTGGTATGCGGACAAATCGCGTCGGCATAAAGCGATGGTAGCACCCCGGTGTAGCACCCGCTATCCATCAGTTGGGCTGGAGCATCGATTCGGTCCGCGGGCGGGTTCACACAAGAACCAGAATCTCCGGCGAAATGGACGCTGGCGGGCGAAGACTAAACCGTAAAGCCCGGGTCGAGGCTTTGCGGCGAGCCCTGGTGGATAGCCGCTGATCGCGTCGGTGATGGCCCGGCAACCCTGGTCACGAGCGTGGCTCGTTGGGCTCGGGCCGGGCCATCGTCACCGACATACCGCTGTGGTTGGCATAGTCGAGGGCAACGTAGAGGACATCGGGCTCTCCGGCGAAAGCCTTGACCGTCATGATGACCGTATCGACCAAATCGCGGCGGGCGTTGCTGACGGTGTCGATGAAGCCCCCGGCGTCATGCTCGCGCAGGTAGACCTCGCGGTCTTCTTGGTTGTCTGGGAGTTGCGCTGACGCCATGCGTCCACTATCCGCTGAGATCGCTGGCATTGTCAAGGAAAAGGCGCTAGGCGTCTGGCGGAGTCTGGCTCCTCAAATGTTCCGGCTGTCTGTAGAATCAGCACCGCCCGATGATCTCGGTCATGTGGACGCCGCTACAGATTGGATAGATAATAGGATCATGTCAACTACTAGCATGAAGGAGGGCACTAGTAAGCCGAGCGCCCCTGCGCGTCAATTGTTGGTGGATTGGGCCAATAGCCAGGATGGCTGGGTACGTCAGATCGCTCTTGAGGTTCTCGCCTCTGGCAAGCCGGTCTCTCCGGACCTCATTGATGAGGTCTACGGTCACTTCCTAGCTGAGAAGGGACTGACTAACGATATTGCACCCACGGTACCGACCCTTGAGTACCAAGAGGGGCTTGGCGATGTCATCGGAGAGTTGGCTTTCCGTAAGTTGGGAAGCATCCAAGGCGTAAACGCTCTCGCAGAAGGGCAGGAGATTGAGTTCAATTCAGGACTAACGATGCTCTTTGGCGAGAATGGCACAGGAAAGACAGGATATGCACGCATTCTAAAGGGACTCGCCGCCGTACGAACCGCCGAGCGAATTCTTCCAAACGTACACGCTCCGGGAGTTGCACCTGATCCAGAGGCAGTTGTAGAGTATTCAGTCGGGGACGAGGAGCACGTCCTTGAATGGAGGGGAGAAACGGGTGTATCACCCATTACACGCGTCTGTGTCTTCGACTCGCCTGCAGTCCGGCTCCACGTCGATGACGACCTATCGTATGTCTACACGCCCCGCGATCTCGTTCTCTTTCGAGCCGTATCAGAAGGTATCGATGCCGTTAAAGGCAAAGCAGAGGAGGGCATCAGCTCCCGTCGTCCTGGGCGAAATCTCTACTTAGCTCATTTCGAGCGTGGTACACAGGTATATACACATCTGGAGACACTTGGTCCAGCAACAGATTTGCCTGAGCTTCAACGGCTCGCCACCTTAACGGAGCAAGAAAAGCAAGAGGCCGAGCTTCTTAAGACTAGTGTTGCGGCAATGGAATCAGGTTCGATACAGGATCAGCTCACATCAGCGCGGGGTCGCGCGCAGTTATACGACGATCTTGCGAAGGCTGCAACGGCGCTGGCTGGATTCGATGCAGAGGCGTATAACCAGGCAATTGCCACAGCGAACAAGGCGACTGACGCATATTCTAAACTGCGCACCACCTTGCTTGCTGATGCTGGTATCAGTGACAGCTCGGAAGAGAGGTGGCAAGAATTTGTCCTGAAGGGTGAGGACTATCGTGAGCACCTTGGAGTAGGCCATTATCCCGCGGAGGGCAAACCCTGTCTCTATTGTCGCCAACCCCTCGGAGCAGATGCCGCCGCACTTCTTCTGCGGTACCGAGATTTTGCAACGGATGCTAGTCGGCAACGCATTGACGAGGCTCGCAAACAGGCCGCCACGCTCCTACGCCAAATTGTCGCACTCGATCGGCCTGCACTTGCAAAGGCGATCAAGCGCTATCGCCACGACGATCTGGAGGATAAGGTACTACTTGATTCCGAGACGATACTCGCGAGTCTTGATTTACAAGCCGTGAAGTGGGAAGCGGGAGAAACAGTAGACTGGACGGGACTCGTCGCGCCGGCACGGACCCCTAGAGACTGAAGCGTCGGCCCGTCGCTCCACGGCGGAGGCACTCGTGAAGGACCTAACGGCCCGGTTGGCCGACCGTTCGAAGCGGCTACAACAGGATACCGCAAAGCTCAGGGAGCTAAATGCGCGACTCGAGCTTGGGAAACGACTGGAGGAAATCAACAAATCTGTAGAGGACGCCAAGTGGGTACAACGCTTGGAGCAACTCATACGAAAGTTCTCGCCGCTCCTTCGATCGCTAACTGAGGTTTCCAAGAGCGCAAGTGAGCAACTCCTCAATGGTGACTTTGAACGACGTTTTATTGAAGAGTGTAAGGTCTTACGGGCTCCAACCGTCCGCCTTGAGTTTCCTGGCCGGCGTGGTCAGCCTGCGCGACGCAAGGTTGTCTCAGCCGAGTACCGTCCCTCTGAGGTTCTGTCTGAGGGGGAGCAGAAGGTTATCGCATTGGCCGATTTCCTCGCCGAGACTGGGCTCCAGATCGCTCCTGCTCCAGTCATCTTTGATGATCCGGTTAATAGTCTCGACTACAGGCGGATTGGCGAGGTAGCAAAGCGTATCGCTCAATTAGCGGAAGATCGCCAAGTTATCGTCTTTACACATAGTATTTGGTTGGCAACTGAGCTACTCGCTCATTTCGAAAAGAAGCAAGAGTTTTGCACGTACTATTCCGTAACAGACGAGGGTGGTAAGGGTATGGTCGCGAGAGGGACCGGACCACGTTGGGATACGGTGAAGTCGATAACCAAGAAGGTCAATGAACTAATCACGTCCGGCCAATCTGCAACCGGGGATGCACGAGAAGCTATTGTCGAAACAACATACTCAAGGATTCGGTCGTGGTGTGAGGTAGTTGTTGAGACGGAGCTATTGAAGGGCGTGACAAAGCGACATCAGGCTAACGTGATGATGACCATGCTGCCTCAAATAAAGGGTGACCGGCTAGCCGCTGCTACTGATGTCATAGCTCCAACTTTTGAGAAGGCTTGCCGTATCATGGAGGGACACTCACAACCGCTTGAGACACTTTCGGTTCGTCCCACGCTTGAGGAGCTTGAAAAAGACTGGGCTGACCTCCAGGCGGCTCGCGCTGCCTATAATTCCTGACGTCGAGTTGTGTCGCACAAGCGGCAATAAGTGACGGACAAAGTCTGTGAGCCGGCTGCTGACAACTCCCCGTGGGGCTGCCCTGCCGCGATATCCAGCGACGCATGCGAGAGCGGCTCGATCACAACGCCGTTGAAACGTAGTAACGTATGGGCTTGTGGAAGCCCAAACGCTCGATCTGATGGCGCGCGATCAACGCACGGGGAGCGTGCTGCTCGCAACCAGCGCCGGCCGTGCTGGCACGTCGGTCGAACTCCGCGGCGTTGTTCGCGTCTCGCCCGAGCCCGGATCGGCCCACGGCCTTGAGCTACCGCTCGCTGCCTGGATCAACGGCGACGACGCCGAGGCGTTCAACACGGAGCACGCCGAGGACTCGCTGCACTTCCTCGACGCAACCGGCACACAAATCGGGCCCGAGATCAGGTCCTACAAAGTCGTGCCGTCGATCGACGACCGCTACGAGATCCACTCCGGTGTCGTAATCGAGGAGAACGGGCCGGTCGACGTTGTCGGGGTCTCCGATGTCGTTGAAATCGCTCTCGTGGCCATCGTTGGAGGAGCGTGCCTCATCCGCTACGCGGGTGAGTTTTTTCTACTCAACAAGACACTCGACATGTACCGCGAGCGCGGGCTGACGCCTAAGCTCAAAGTGCGATCCGGAGTGTTTCAGGCCCTCACCTGTCGATTCGATTTCGACATCGACGCAGTCGATCCACAGGGCAACATCGTCGAGTCTGAGCAAGTGCACATCGGCCGGCGCTAGAAGTAGATCGCCAGCCGAACGGGCGTCCTAGTTTCGTTTGAAGGCGCTCTCATCCAGACCAGACTGGCGTAGGATCGAGCGGAACGTGCCGCGCGGAACCTGCTTGCGACCGGCGGGGATAATTACGGTGAAGATGACATCGCTATCGGTCTTGCGGTACTTGACGTGGCTGCCGCGTTGGGAGACGAACGCGAAACCCTCACGTTCGAGGGTTTTCACGATCTGCTGCGAGGAGTAGAGCTTAGGCACCCTGAAGCGTCAGGGTGCGGACCTCAGCGTCCTCGACCGGCACAGCGTCGCTGGCAGGGGCATCCTCGAAGTAAAGTTCAAGAGCCTCTTGGAGGTTGGCCAGAGCCTCGGCCTCGGTATCGCCGAAGCTGGCCACGTCGACGTTGAGGCATTGGGCGACAAAGTGCTCGCCTTCGTGGTAGACAACGGATTGTAGGTTGAGCGTGCTCATGGCTTGGGTTCCTTCTGACCCCATTCTACAGGACCAACTCGGGTATCGGCAAGGTGTGGCTCGTTGCTGAGATTGCCTGTCCCCGTCGCACAACAGGCATTCTCGGACAGTGTCACCTACCTACAGCAGCTTGCGGAGTTCCTCGCGGCTGATTTCGGCGTCCTTCAATAGACGCGAGAGTGTCCCGATCGACATTGCCCGGCGGGCCACTGGCACACTCAGGGTTCGGCGCGTGGCTACGTGCACGTAAATGTGATGACTGCCACGGCTACGGTCGAACTCCCATCCCTTGCGCTCTAGGACGCGGATGAGTTCTTTGGCGGTAAGCCGGGGGAGCTTGTCGCTCACGCGGCCGGGGCGAGTTTGCGGTGCTCGATCTTCGGCAACGACCAGCCATGCTCTTGGCGAGATTCGAGGTAGAGCGCCATCGCCTCTTGGATCATGGCGGTGGCCTCTTCCAGGGTGTCCCCCTCGCTGACGCAGCCCGGCAGGTCCGGGACATAGGCGGTGTAGCCACCCTCGTCCTGTGGCTCAAAGACGACGTCAAACTCGTGTTGTCCGCTTGTGGTCATAGTCATGGCTGGTTCCTTCTGACCCATTCTACATCGGTGGCGCTGGGTTCAGCAAGCGGGCGTCTGCGGTCGCACTGGAGTGGACCCGGTTTGACGGACAGCTTGATCTGGTCCCGCTTTATTAGACCGGGGTTGTGCGAGTCAGGCGGCTGCTTGTTGTTGGTGGTAGAGGGTCTCATATTCGGTGGGTGTGAGCATTCCGAGGGCGCTG
>DATMLP010000035.1:0-47618 GCA_035570415.1 Solirubrobacteraceae bacterium
CAGTTGCCGGGGCTGGTGCACACCACCGAATCGAGACCAGACAGGCTTGAGCCGAGCGCGCCCGCCTGCCCCCACACACCGCCCGTCTCGGTGACGAGCAGGCCCGTGAGGTTCCAGGGCAGCCCGACTGAGCCCACGGCAACGCAGTTCCCCGGACTGGCGCATGCCACGGATCCGAGGATCGCGGGACTCTGGGTGCTGAGTGGGCTGGCCCGACTCCAGGCTCCACCCGCCTCGCTTGCGATCATTGCGTTGTCGGGACCTGCGCTCGGACCGCTGGCTTGGCTGCCGCCGTAGAGGTCGGTGTAGTAGCCGACGGCCACGCAGTTGCCGACGCCGGTGCACGCCACTGAATCGAGGCCGGCGTTTTGCGTGTTGGTGATGGTGTTGGCACCCGTGGGCAGCTGGAGCTCACTCGCCGCGCCCCACACCCCGTTGGTCTCGGCGACCACGATCGCCTCATAGTTGGCGTTGGGATCGTCAAACGCACCGGCCGCCACACAGTTGCCCGCACTCGTGCACGTCACCGAGTTGAGGTCGGCCCGGCCGGTGCTCGCCGCGGGCAGCATCACCGGACTCGCCGCGCCCCACACGCCGGCCGTTTCGCCGACGACCATCGCCTGGTAGCCGCCGTGCGTCTCGTAGCCGCCGACGGCGACACAGCTCCCCGGGCTGGCGCACGTCACCGAGTTGAGCGTGGCGTTCTGTTCGGAGCCAAGCGCAGGCGCAGGCAGCCGGAGCTCACTCGCCGGCGCCCATGTGCCACGCGTCTCGGTCGCGACCATCGCCTCCTCCTCGCCGCCCACCTTGGGTTCATAGGCACCGACGGCGACACAGTCCCCCGCGCTCGTGCACGCCACCGACTTCAGCTCCGCACCGAGTGAGTCATGGGTCGCCGCACCACGCGGCAGCGTGAGCTCGCGCGCCGCGCCCCAAGCGCCGTTGGTCTCAGACACGACCATCGCCTGCGGCTGGTTGGCAGCGTTGTCCCAGTAGTTCCCGACGGCAACACAGCTCCCCGCGCTCGTGCACGCCACCGAGGTGAGGACGGTATTCCCGTAGCTCGAGGAAGCCGCGGCCGGCGTCACGGTGACAGCGCCGCACGCGACGGCCGCCACGACCACCGTCGCAATCGCCGAACACGCCCATGTCCATCGCCGCTTGACCGCCGTCATCCCCACCGCGCACCTCCGTGCGTCCGCGTCGCACCGGCGACACTACTACGACGAGTTGGCTTCGGCCCCGCTCCAGGCCGAGAACACCGAGGCTTCGAAGGAGCCGACGCCGTGCGTGGCGGCGTAGCCGAGCGGCGGCAGCGCGAACAGGTTCTCAAGCGTGCGCAGCAGCGAGAAGTCGTTGAACGGTTCCTGGTTGAAGGTGGCCGGCTTGACGTAGCGCGAGATCAGCAGCGCCCCCACCTGGCCGCCGCCGCTGGGCGGCAGGTTGACGTCCGGCGCGCTGGCCGGCGTGGTGGCAACCGGCGTGGTGGTGGTGGTCGGCGCAGCCGGCGTGGGAGCGGTCGAGGCGGGAGAGGAGGAGGAGGAGGAGGAGGAGGAGGAGGAGGTTGTGGTGCTCGCGCCCGGCGCGGTGGACGTCGTCGTAGGCGTGATCGTGCCGGTGGTGGCGCCACTCGTGCTGCTCGTGCCCGCCCCGGCGCCGCTCGCCCCGCCGGCGCTCGACCCGGCCCCCCCGGCGCCCGCGGGGAACGCTGGCGCCGGGAAGCGCGGCTGCACGCAGCAGGAGCTGGAGTCGGCGTACTCCCCGGTGGTGGGCGCCTGATCGGTGGTGAGGATCAACAAACCGTTGTTCTTGTAGGCGGGCGAGGCGAGGATCTCGGGGACGACGCGCCGCAGGAACAGTTCGGCGCCCAGCAGCCCGCTGGGCGCCCCTGGCGCGCACGGCGTGGCGTGCCCGTCGTGGCAGAGGTCGGGGACGATGTAGGAGAAGGCGGGGGTGCGCTTGGCGCTCTTCAGATCGTGCGCCAGCCCGCCGATGGGCAGGTCGTTTTTGGCGCAGTCGGGCGAGTGCAGCACCCCGTCGAAGTAGGTGAAGGGGTTGCGGAAGGTGGCGTAGGTGTCGCCTTCGGGCGCCTGCGCGGTCGGGTCGGCGACGCCGAATTCGGGGTGGGCGCAGGGGGAGGCCAGCCCTTCGGCGTACACCTTCCACGTGAGCCCCTTGGAGGCGAGCTGTTCGCCGATGGTTGGCGCTTCGGTGGGATATATGCAGCCACTGCCGGTGTATTGCCCCTTGCTGTTGGCCTGCCCGGGGATGATGTCGGTGAACACGGGACAGTCGGCGGCCGTTTGCGGAGTGGGCCCCAGGCCGCTGATCATCGCGACCTCGTCGGCCAGCTCTTCGTGCGCGACCCCGTAGAAGCGCACCAGCAGCTCGCCTTTGTGCTCGAGCGTGTGGGCGATGTAGGGCGCCGGCGATGCCGGCCCGAACGTCTGCGCGTAGGCCTGGTTGGCGAGCACGATCAAGAACACGTGCTTCACCGGCGGCAGCTTGGCCGCTTCTTCGGAGGCTCCCGAGACCGACTTCTTGGAGCGGCCCTTGCCCGTGTGCTTGTGCGATTCGCCCGAAGAGGGGTTGGATTCTTCGGGGGGGGATTCTTCGGAGGAGGCCGAGGACGAGGGTTCCGGCGTGGGCGCTTGCACGGCGGGCGGCGGCGCGGCGGCGAGCGCGTGCGTGACCGGCGGCGGGGGCACCAGCAGCGTGAGCGGCCCGCGGCGCAGCGCATTGAGCGCCCCCGACGGGTTGGAGGCCGCGGCGCCCGTCACGGTGCCGAAGCCGAGCATCGCCAGCACCAGCACCGCGGCCACGCGCGGCCCCGGCAGCCCAGCCCGCGCGCGGCGGGCGGTTGCGGGCCCAACCGGCATCTGCACGTCGGCTGTGGCCCCCACCGGCAGTTCGGCGAGAACCCGCTCCAGCGCGGGCGATCGCGGCCCGCTACGGGTGCCGCACTGCAGGCAGTAGTGCTGGTCGTGGGCGAGCGGCGCGCCGCATTCAGCGCAGCACCGCGGTGGGGGCGTCGGCATGCTCCTCCTCGCGGGGTGGTGTGCTCGCCGACCCGTCGGCGGCGGCGGCGCTGGGCGCGCGCTCCATCAGCGTTTTGCCGCAGTGCCAGCAGTAGAGCGCGCCGCGGCCGTGGACGGCGCCGCAGCCGGGACAGGTGCCTGTGTCGACCGGCCCGCGCAGCGACAGCACCCGCTCGAGCTCGCCCAGCTCGGCGTCGCGCTCCTGCAGTTCCGCCGCCTTGCGCACCAGCACGTCGAGGCGGAAGTGGTCGCGGATCGCCATCTCGTAGGCGAGGCCGCCGAGGTCCCAGTGCAGCTCGGCCACCTGTCCCAGCAGCTCGTCGCGGCGGCGCTCCAAACCGGCGCGCGCGTCGGCGGCGGAGAGACCCCCGCCCGCAGATGCGGCGCCCCCCGGAGCGCCGGCGGCGCCGTTCGGCGATGGCGAGGGGGAGCCCCCTTGGGGCTGCCCGCGCAGCGAGTCGCGAATGCCCATCAGCCGGTGGTTACCACATTGGGGATGTTGCGCGTCTTCTTCTCGGCTTCTTCGGTGGGGGCGCTCGATTTGGATTTGGAGCCGCTGCTCGAGCTGCCACCGCTTTTGCCGCCATTTTCGCCGGCGGAGCCGGAGGGTGTTTTGGAGCCTGATTTGGAGGTGGGGTTGCTGGAGGATTTGTGCGATGCGGAGGACGAGGGCGACGAGGAGCCGCCCGCGTTCCCGGCGCCCGTTTCGGAGCCGGTTCCTTTGGTGGCCCCGCCGGCGGCTTCGGCGGGCGTGGTGAGCGCCGGCGAGGTCGCGCTCGACCCCGAGCCGGCGGGTGTGCCGACCGAAATGACCTGCGGCGGCGTGGTGGTGGTTTTGGGCGCGGCGGCGCGACCGATCAACACGCCGACGCCCATCGCCAGCAGCAGCACGCCGACGCCGGCGATCGCCATGACGCTCGAAGAGCGCCCTCCAGCCCCGCCGCCCCCGCTGGAGACGCCGACCCCGCCGACGCTCCCCGGACCGGCGGCGACCGCGGGCGTGAAGCGGTTGAGGAACTGGCTGCGAGCCTGCACCTGGCGCGCGCCGCACTCCAAGCAGTAGCGCTGGTCGTCGGCCAGCGAGGCGCCGCAGTGAGCGCACGCTTTCATAGGGGGCCCATCATACGTTTTTGCCCGGGCGCGATCTGGTGACGATTCGGTGAACACGCCCCCCCGAACGCATGGGCGCGTGAAAGACTGGCCGGCCATGCACACCCTCGTGCCGCAGCTGACGGATGCGCAGCCGCAGGTGCCCGACCCCCGGGCGCGAGCCGACGGGCAAACGGCGCGGACGTTCGCCAACCTGGAGTTGCGCCCCGACGAAATGCAGGCACTGGTGGAGGGTACACGCGTGGGCCTCACCGTGCGCGAGTTCCAGGTGCTGGAGGCACTGGCCGCCCGCGAGGACCGGGTGATGCGCCGCGCGGAGATCTACCAGCAGGTGTGGGGCGGCGAGATGAAGCACCGTGACCGAGCGGTGGATGTGTTTGTGCGCAAGGTGCGCACCAAGCTGGCCGAGGTGGCCCCCGGCTGGGCGTACATCCACACGCACTTCGGGATCGGCTACCGGTTCTCGCCGGAGCCGGTCCATCCGGTCGAGACGGGTGTTGGGGCGTTGTGAGAATGCTTCGACCGATATTCACCATCTCCCCGACGCGGCGGTCGCCGACCCCTTCCCGGTCTTCACGCCGCTCGCCGACGGCGGCGCTGGTCGCGCTCGCGCTGGCGCTGGCGGGCGCCGCGCTGGCGCCGGCCTCGCAGGCGGCGGTCAAAACCAAACCGCCGGGTCCCCCGCGCGCCTCCACCGAGGGGGCGCTGCACACCGGCGAATCGACGGTGGCGCTCAACGCCACGGTCAACCCTGAGGGCCAGGAAACCACGTGCTACTTCCAGTACGGCACCACCACCGCCTATGGCTCGCAGACGCCGGCGGCGGCGGCGGGCACCGGCACGGTGGCGGTGAAGGTGAGCCAGCCGATCGCCGGCTTGGCGGCGGGCACCACTTACCACTACCGGATCGTCGCCGCCAACGCCGGCGGCACGATCGCGGGGCAGGACCACACGTTCACCACCAAGCGTATCCCGCTGCGGTGGGCGATCACCGGGGCCACCAAGACGAGCACGTTTGGCAGCCCCGTGTCGCTGACCGGGACGCTGACCGGCACGGGCGCGGGCGGGCGCCAGGTGATGCTGCAGGAAAGCGCCTTCCCTTACGTCAACGGCTTCGCCGACGTGGGCGCGCCGCAGACCACCAACGCCGAAGGCGGCTTCACGTTTGCGCTGGCGAAGTTGGCGCAGACGAGCGAGCTGCGCGTGCGCACGGTCGAACCAACCCCCTTCTACAGCCCACCGGTGACCGTGCACGTGGCGGTGGCGGTGAAGCTGCGCGCACGCATCGCCAAACGGCTGGTGCATTTCAGCGGCACCGTCACGCCTGCCGCGGCGGGCGCTCCGATCGTGTTCCAGTGGCTGGGCCCCGGCGGCCGCTACGTGAGGGTGGGCGGCGCCGTCGTCAGGACCGCCGCCGCGGGCTTCTCGCGCTTCAGGGCGACGCTGGCGATCCGCCGCAGCGGCTACTACCGCGCGCTGGTGCGGGTGAGCAACGGCAGGCAGGTGTCGGGCGCCAGCAACCGCGTGCGCTTGCGCGCGACGGTGGTACGCAAAACGCGCCGGCGTCGCCGCTAGAGCAAAGGACCGGCTGCCCGCCCATACACCCCGCACACCGCGGCCACGTGGCGGGCTGTGGTGAACGCCTCCTGCACCCGCCGGCGACCCGCCTCGCCCATTGCGCGGCGGCGCTCCGGGTCGCTCGCCAGCGCCTCGATCGCCTGCGCCCACGCCTTCGGCTGGCGTGGCGGTGCCAGCAGCCCCTCACATCCGTCGGTGAGGATCTCGGGCGGGCCGCCGACGGCGGTGGCGATCACCGGCACTTCCAGCGCCATCGCCTCGATCAGCGCGCGGCCGAACGGCTCCTCCCAGGAGGGCAGCAGCAGGATGTCGAGCGCGCTGAGCAGCGCCGGCACGTCGTCGCGCTCGCCCAGCCACCAGACCCGATCGTCGAGCCGCGCGGCGGCCACCTGTGCGCGCAGGCTGGCTACGTAGCTCTCGTTGTCGTAGCGGGTGGCGCGCGCGCGAAACTTGGCGGAGCCGATCAGCAGCAACTGCGCGTCGACGCCGGCCGCGCACACCAGCCGCAGCGCCTCGATCGCCGTGTCGTGCCCCTTCCAGGGGCTGAGCTGCGCGACCACCCCCAGCAGCAGCGTGGGCTCGCCTGCCGCGCCGAGGCGCCGGCGGGCCGCGCCTGGATCGAGCCGCGCGGCGTCCCAGCGGGCGAGGTCGAGCGGGTTGTGGACCACCTCCAGCGCCGCGCCGGGCGCGGCGGCGCGCACCGATTGCGCGGTGTGGCGCGAGTTGGCGATCACGGTGGAGGCGGTGGCGGCAATCAGGCGCAGTGTTGCGGCGCTGACGGGGCCCGGCGGCAGGCAGTCGCGGACGTGGGCCACGCGCGCCGGGGCAGGCTCGCGATGCGCGGTGCTGGGGCGCCGCCCACCCGCCCCCCGCGGCCACGCCAGCCCCACCACGATCCCGGCGCGGATCGAGTTGGCGTGCACGACGTCGGCGTGGTGGGTGCGGGCGGCGCGGCGCACCTGCGCGGCGGCGAGCGCCATCTCGACGAGCGCGCGCGGCGTGTGCAGCGGATGCAGTCGCAGGCTGCCGGCGGTGCCGGCGATCGCCGTGGTGGGGATGCCGAGGCGCTGCACCTCCGCCAGCAACCGCCCGCGCGGGGCGGCGACGCGCGGGCGCACCTGGGGGGGCAGCCCGGCGAGCAAGCTCAGCAGCGAATGCTCGGCGCCGCTGACCTCGGCGGTGTGGTTGACGTACAGAACCCTCATACCGGAGAGCCCGGCGGCGGCGCCGCGAGCGCTTGCGTTGACTTGCCGATCTTACGGATTGGCCACGGTCGCACGCTGCCGAGGAAAACGGCCGCGCCGAGCGTGCGCTCGGCGCGGCCGTGGTCGATCCAAGGCGATCGCGACGACCAGTCGCGGACGCTTACGTTGTGGCCAGGGCTATTCTTTGAGCCACGTGAAGTTGCCGTTGGTGACGGTTTCTTCGACCTTGCCGGTGAAGCGGCCTTCGTTGCCGGTTTCTTCGAGTTCTTTGCCTTCTTTCACTTCCGGCGGGCTTTTGGGCCCGGTGCAGGGCCAGCCGACGGCGTTGTATTCCATCCCCTGGACGGCGCTTTCGACCTGCAGTTTCTTCTGGCCTTCGGGGAATTTTTTATTGCCGAACGTGGTCACGTCGCCAAAGAACACGGATTCTTTGGTGAAGCTGGCCTGCGCCGGGATTTCGTAGTGGCAGGACAGCACGGTGGGGGTGATCTTGATCGGTTCGGTGATCGCCACGGTGCCGTTGGCGTTGTATTCGAAGTGGCCGGGCGTGACGGTCACTTTGACCTGGCCGGCGAACGTGGTGCAGGCGGTGTATTTGACTTCGTCGGTGAAGCTTTCCGACTTGCCGACCGCCACCGAGCCTTTGGTTTCGGCGCGCGCGCAGGTGATGGTCATCGGGTATACGTTGAAAACTTCGCTTTTCGACACGCTCACGCCGTGGGCCGCGGGGCCGCTGGCTTCAAATTCGCTGGCCACCGCCGACGTGGCGCCGGCGCCCAGCGCGCACAGGACGGCGGCGAGGCCCATCCCCATTCTGAGATATCTCATTCGTTTGAATCCTCCGTTTGTCCCTAGGGAACATTGATCAACATCGACCGGTTCGATGTCTGCGGCGGCGGAATGTAAACGTCCTGTTATCGCGCCGCACGCGGTGCGACGCCCGATCCTGCCCACCGGTCATTGCAATGGTGTCACAAAGCAGTGAAGGAAGGCGGGCCGGGGCTTGGCGCCCACATTTCTTTCACTCTTTTTTCACCCGTTGTTCACCCGCGCTTCATGCATGCTTCACCATTCGGTGCACCAACCGAACGGTGTAACCGCGAGCACGCGCGGGCGCGGGAGCGGAGACGGCGATCGTGAGCCTGACAGGCAGCCTCCCGCCGGCGAGGCGCAGCGCGACGCGACCAAGCGCGTGGAGCGAGAGCCTGACGATGACGGTCCGTTCGCGCCGGATCGAAAAGCGGGCGGTGGCGATCGTGGCGAGCTTGGCGAGCCGTCGATGCGCGGTGGTGCCCGACACAGTCGCATCCGCGGCTGCTGTCCCGGGCGCGACCGACGTGCGCAGGGATCTGCGCGGGCCGGTGTTTGCGCGGAGCACCAGCGCGAGCGTCAGCCGCCCGCGACAGGCGACCGGGGCGGCGCAGCGCAGCTTGATGGCCGCGCGATGGCCCCGCACCGGAAAGGAGCGCCCCACCGGCACCACCGTGCCGCCGGCGGCTTTGAAGGCGCCCACCCCCTGTTTCGGCGGCGCCCCCGCGCCGGCGGCGCCCGCCGCGGCCGGCTGCGCCTGCCCGCCCGGGATGCCGGCGCCGGAGGAGTCGCCGTTGCCGCCCGATGGCGAGCCGCCACCGGGCGTTTCTCCGGAGGGCGAGCCGAACGACCACACGGCGCCGGCGCGGCCGTTGTCGGCTACGCCGCCGATCAGCGCGTCGGCGCCGTCCGCGGAGAGCGCCACGCTGGAGCCAAACCAGCCCTTGCCTTGCTCTTCGGCGCCGGTCAGCTTTTCGCCCCGCTGCGTCCAGTTGCCGCCGCTGCGCGTGAACAGCCACGCGGCGCCGGCGTAGCCGTTGTCGCGCAGGCCGCCGATCAGCGCGGTGTCGCCGTCGGCGGACAGCGCCACGTTCCAGCCGAGTTCGCCGCTGGCGCTCTCGCCGCTGGTTGCGAGCAGCTTCGGTCCTTGCTGGACAAAAGTGGAATCCGAGCTCGCGAACACCCAGGCGGCCCCGGCTTTGGCGCCGTCCTGGCGACCCCCGACCAGCGCGGTGGCGCCGTCGGTGGAGAGCGCCACGCTGTCGCCGAAGTGCGCGGGGCCGCTCTGTTCGCCGCCGGCGAGGATCGCGCCCTGCTGCGCCCAGTCGGTGCCGGAGCGCGCGAATGCCCACACCGCGCCCGTCAGTGAGTTGTCGGCGGGAGCGCCCACCAGCAGGAGGTTGCCTTCGCCGGAGAGCGCCAGCGCGCGGCCGAACTGGCCGGCGCCGGTCTCCTCGCCGCCGCCGGTGAGCTTGGGGCCTTGCGGCGCCCAGGTGGAGCCGGTGCGCGTGAAGATCCACACGGCGCCGGCGCTGCGGTCGTCGTTGGGGGCCCCCGCCGCGAGTGTGTTGCCGTCGGGCGACAGCGCCAGCCCGGCGCCGAAGTGGCCGACGTCGAGCTCACCGGCGCCGGTGAGCTCGGCCTGCTGCGTCCAGGTGGATCCGGCGCGGGCGAACACCCACACGGCGCCGCTGCCGCCGTCGAGCGTGGGGGCGCTGATCGCCGCGGTGTTGCCGTCGGCGGAGAGCGCCACGTTGTGGCCGAAATGGCCTTCGTCGACCCCCGTTTGGCCGCTGGTGAGCTCCGCCTGCTGCGTCCAGGTGGAACCGCTGCGGACGAGCACGAGCGCCGCGCCCGCTTCGCCGCCGTTGCGCGGGGTGCCCACCAGCGCGGTGTTGCCGTCGGCGGAGAGCGCCAGCGAACGGCCGAACTCCTGCTTGGTTTCGGCTGCGCCCGCCGGCAGCGCGGTGTCGAGCGCACCCGTGAGCTTGGCGCCCTGCTGGACCAGCGGCGTGGGGGCACTGGCGGGTGCGGAGACCGAGCCGTCGGCCAGCAGCAGGGCGACGGCGATCGCCGGGGCCATGCACACCAGCGCGCGCCGGCGACGGCGTGTTTTGGTCGTGTCGCTCACGTTGCCACCGCCAGATCGTTGCATCGGCCGTTTGCCTCCTTGGCATCCACCCGAGGTGCGCGGGGTGGGTGTGGCACCGTATATCCCGCTTGGGTTGCCGCTGTGAAGAGTTTGTAATCGCGCCGGGCGCCACATTGCGGCTCCGCGTTGTCAAGCCGCCGAGGGTTGGCCCTCAGCCGCTGGAGGCCGACGCCGCCGACGTTTCCAGCAGCACCGCCTCCACCTGCCGGCAGACCGCGGGCCAGGCGAAGCTTTGCGCCCGTGCGGCACCGGTGTCGCCGAGACGGCGCGCCAGCTGGGGGTCGCGCAGCAGCAGCACGATCGCGTCCGCCACCGCGGTTGCGTCGGTGGGGTCGACCAGCAGGCCGCTTTGCCCGTCGGCGACCGCGTCGAGCGCGCCGGCGACGTTGCCCGCGACGACCGGCACGGCGTGCGCGGCGGCTTCCATGTAGACGATCCCGAAGCCCTCGCCGGCGATGCCGTTGTCGGGCAGGCGGCTGGGCATCGCGAACACGTCGGCGCGTCGCAGCCAGCGATCGCGCTGCGCGTCGTCGACGGCGCCCAACCAGCGCACCGCATCGGCCACCCCCCGCGCGCGCGCCAGCGCTTCCAACTCGCCGCGCCGCGGACCGTCGCCGATCACCACCCACTGGACATCGGGCACCTGGGGGCGCGCTGCGGCAAGCGCGTCGATCAGCACGTCGTGGCCCTTGTAACGGTCGCGCAGGCGGGCGATCGTCAGGATCGTCGGGCGCCGCGGGGAGGTGTCGGCGGCGGGCGCCGTCCGATCGGTGGGAGAGGGGGAGGAGGAGGAGGAGGAGGGGGGGTTGGGCTGAACCGCGCCGACGGCCTGGTCGTGCGCCGGGGAGCCGGCGGGGAGGTCGACTCCGGGCGCCACCAGCCTGATGCGCTCGCGCGGCGCCTCCCGCGCCGCCATCAGCTGGGCGGTGTAGGCGCTGATCGCGATCGTGCGCTGGGCGCGGCGCGCGGCGAACGCGGCCAACCGCGGTTTGTCGAGGATCTCGTTGGCATAGAAGTACTGCACCACCGGCACGCCCAGCAGCCGGTGGGCGAGCGCCGCCGCGGGGCTGGTGAGGATGTGCGCGCTGAGGATCGCGTCGGGGCGCAGGCGCAGCGATTCGGCGAGCACCGCCGCGTTGAGTGCCGCCTTGTGCGCACTTCCCGAGCGCCCGCGGGTGCGCACGCGGCGGGTGGCGAGGCCGCTGGCGGCGTCGAACGCGGCGGCGCCCGGCGAGTCGAGCGTGACGACGGTGGTCTCGCAGTTGCTCATACCGGCGGCCAGCCGATGCGCGAGCACCTGAATGCCTCCCCGCGCCGGCGGGAAGTCTGGGGTTGTGAGCAGCACCCGGAGCTTGCGGCGAGCACTCGCGCTGGCGGCGTCGTTGGGCGCCGGAACGGACATCCGGCGGAAGCATACGTACGTCCGTCGCGGGCTATCGCGGTCAAGCGGCCGGGAGGGAGGGACGATCGGTCGAGCAGAGGGAAATCGCTCCCGCCCTCCTGCGCAAATGCCGACACGCCCCCATCGACCCGCCCGCTTTGCCCTGCTGCGCAGCGCCACCGCACCGGCGATCTGCCTGTTGGCGTCGATGCCGGCCGCCTTTGCGTTCACGCCGGCCGCCCACGCGTCTACGCCGGCCGTACACACGGGTACGCCCGCTACCCACACATTCACGCCAGCCGCCCACCCCCCTCGGACCCACGCGAGCGCCGCCCACGCGCGATGTGCGCACGGGCACCCCAAGCGCGCCTCCACCCGGCACGGCGCTGGCGCGCGCGAGTGTGTCGGCACGCGCTCGGCCAAGCGCGGCTCGGCGCACACCAAGACGCCCGCCCGCGGCCCCAACCACGGCGGCCACGGCGACTCCAACCACCATGGCCACGGCGCCGGCAACCCGCGCAGCGGCGCCCATGGCGGCGGCAGTGGCGGCAACCCACGCGGCGGCGGCGGTCTCGGCGTCAACCAGCGCAACGGCGGCAAATCGCACGCGGCGAGCAACCCCTCGGCGCCCTCGTACGGACAGACCGAAATCTCCTCCGACCCGGGCGCGCCGGGGACGGGGCAGAACGGGGGGCCTCCCGGGAGGTCGGACTTCGGGTCGGAGGAAGCGGGCGGCGTCAACATGCTGGGCGAATCGAACGGCGTGGTCACCGACCCGATCGACCCCCGCTTCCTCACCGACCTGCCGTTTGGCGACAGCTCGTTCTGGGATCAGCCGTGGCGGGCCTACCTCGATACGTGGCCCGCCTCGCGGCTGACGAACGCACTGGGAATCAACTTCAACGTGGGCCCCACTAAGGCCGAAGCGACCGCGCAGTTGCTGCAGGAAAGCGGCTTCACGCTGGCGCGCCGGGAAATCGACTGGGGCTCGATCGCCTACGAGGAACCAAACAAGCTGCTCGGCGAAGCCGGCTATCGCACGGTGCTGGAAGCGCTGCACAAGCACGGGCTGCGGCCGCTGATACTGCTCAACGCCAACAGCGGCGATCCCGGGCCCGCCGAGCACGTCACGCTCGAAACCACCGCCCCCGCGGCGGCCGGGGCGCAGACGGTCGCGCTCACGCCGGCCAGCGCCGCGGCGATTGTGCCCGGGAAGACGGGCTTCGACGGCCTCACGTTCGGCGGCTCGCCCGACCTGCTGATCACCGCGGTGGGCGCCGACCACCGCGCCACGCTGTCGGAGCCGCTGCCGCAAGCGCTGGCGGTCGGCGCACACCCCGGCACGACGCTGAAGTACGCGCCGTTCACGCGCCCCACGCTCCCCGACGGGCAACCCAATCCCCAGTTCCAGGAAACGCTGGCGGGCTGGCTGAGCTATGTGGACACCGTGTGCCGGTTCGTGGCCGGCATCGTGGGTCCGGAAGGGTACGACCTGGAGATCTGGAACGAGCTGGGCTTTGGCTCGCAGTATTTGAACGCCGAACACTATTACTCGCCGGGTGGCGAACATGGTGCCGAAGGCGACTCGGCGAAAGGGCACGCGGCGGCGGACGACGACGCAGCGGGAAGCGGCTCCGCAGGCGGCGAATCGGAAGCCGCCTCCGAACCGGAATACTCTTCGGGCGCCGGCGCCGAAGCGGAAGCCCCCGAAGAACTCAGCAAAGGCCAGGTGACGCAGGCGGTGATCAGGGCGCTGCTGCGCGAAACGGTGGCGTATGTGCGCAACCCCGCCAACGGCATACCCGCGGGGGTGGGCGTCACCGACGGCTTCGCCAGCCAGAGCCCCTTCCCGTCCGGGGCCGGCACGCCCGTGGGTCTGACGGCGCTCAGCAAGCACCCTTACGCCGGCCTGCAAACCTACCCCGCCGCTTACACCTTCAAGAACATCACGCCACTCAACGCGCTCGGCGAACCCGACATCGAACGGGGCTCGGAAACGCCTTTCTTCGTGCCCACCTACCAGTCGCTGTTTCCCGAGGTGACGCTCACCGGCACGCACACCGAGACGCTGGTGCGCGATTTGGCGCCGTTCACCAACTACGTCTACGGCTTTCCCCACGGCCGCGAAGCGGGACCGGCCGAAGGCAACCCGCCGCAGGAGTGGGTGACCGAGTACAACCTCGGACTCGGCAAAGCGGTCGCGATGGAACCCGACGGCACCACGCCGGCGAGCGGCGCCGGGGCGGCGTTGACGGCCGCCGACAAGGCGCATTTCCACGCCAAGGTGGCGCTGCGCAGCCTCGTGGCCGACGTCGGCAAGGGCATCGCCCGCGAGTATTTCTACGCCGCCAAAGCCGGCGGGATGAGCCTGGTGGGCGAAGAATTCTTCTCCGCGCTGGAAGCCGACCCGAGCGCCTACCCCGGCGATGCGCTGGGCGGCGAAACGATGGCCGGGCTGCGCAACCTGCTGGCGGAGTTCAAGAGCCCACCCGCCCCCGGCCCGGGCGGCGCCGCCCGTCAGCTGCAGCTGACGGCGATCGCCCAGGAAGGCAACCACGCGCAGTTCGAAGGCGACGGCAGCGCCGCCCACCCCGATCTCTACGACCGCGACGTGCTGGCCGTCCTCCCCTTCCAGTCCTCCCCCACGCGTTTTGTGATCCCCGTGTACGTGATGACGCGTGACCTGCTCACACTCTACGAACCCAACCAGCCCGCCACCGACATCCACCGCTTCGACCTGCCTGAGGAGACCTTCCGGATCACGCTCGGCAACCTCCCCGAAACCGCCGCCGCGCCCACCATCGGCGCGTACGACCCGCTGCGCGACGAATCCACGCCGGCGCACCTGCTGTCTCGCTCGGGCAGCACGGCGACGATCGAAATCGCCGCCACCGACTACCCGCGGATTCTCACCGTCGAATATCCGTGAACGGCGCCACCGCCTCGCCCGGCGCGCTCACGTAACGGCTCGCGGCGTGCGCTTTACTCCCTGATCGCCGCGCGCAGCGTCTGCGCCGACACGGCGCCGATGTCGGTGGTGAAAAACTCGCGGTTGCGCTCCATCCGCTCCGGCGGCCACTCCCACCAAGCGGTCGCCAGCAACACCGTCGCCACCTCCGCGCCACAGCGGCGGCGGATCTCCCGTGCGGGGACGCCACCGACGATCGCAAAATCCGGTACATCGGTGCTCACCACCGAGCCGGTCGCCAGCACCGCGCCGGCACCGACCGTGACGCCCGGCAGCACCGTCACCCCATCGCCCACCCAGCACCCCGGGCCGATGCGCACGTCGCCGGCCACCACCATGCTCGGCAAGCGGAGCCTCTCGTTCAGGAGAATTTGCAGGTTGGGCAAATTGGTGGCGTGGTTGGAGGTGATGATCGAAAATTGCATTCCGATCGCGCAGTACGGACCGATCGTGGCGCGCCCGGCGCCGCGGATCGAAACGGGGCCGTTGATCTGCACGTGATGAGCGATCGCCGTGGCCGGCTTGATCCGCGACCCGCTCGCCACCCACGCGCCCTCGCCGATCTCCACGCCGTCGGCGCGCAAACGCCGTATCTCGCGCAGGCCGCGCGCGTGCTCCCGGTTGGCACGGCGGCGCCGTTTCAGGTAATCGATCCGCGGCATCGCAGCGGATCCTATTGGGCGCACGGTGGCGGTCGCTTCACACGGACGTAACACCTCTTCACCGGCCGATCCGTCGCCAACCTATGATCCCGGCGATGCCCCCGTGGCGCCGCACAGCCCTGCTCGGCATCCCCGCCATCGCGCTCGTCGTCGTGATCGTGGCGCTCCTCACCGGCGGGAGGACGCACCCGGCAGCCCCCTCCCCCCTATCCTCCTCCCCCTCGCTGACGCCCCCCTCGTCGGCCTCGCTGACGGCCGCCTCGTCCACGGCGGCGGTGCTGAGCGACCCGATCGACCCACGATTTCTCACCGGCCTGCCGTTCGGCACCACCTCCTTCTGGATCCAGCCGTGGCGCGCCTACCTCGACACCTGGCCCGCGTCGCGGCTTACCGACGCGCTCGGCATCAACTTCAACGTCGAAGGGCCCGGCCAGCGGGCGATGGCGCAACTGCTGCACGAAAGCGGGTTCACGCTGGCGCGCGTGGAAATCCCCTGGGATTCGCTCTCCTACGCCAACCCCGGCGCGTTCGCGGCCCCCGCGCGGGTGCAGGCGCGGCTGCAGGCGTTGCACGAATTCCACCTGCGGCCGCTGATCGTGCTCAACGCCAACAGCGGCAACCCGGGACCCAGCACGCACCTCGCGTTGACGCTCGCCGCGCCCGCCGCCGCCGGGGCGACCACGGTCACGCTCACCCCCGCCAGCGCCGCCGCGGTGGTGGCCGGCCGCAGCGGCTTCGACGCGTCCGTGTTCCGCGACTCGCCCCACCGCCCCCCGCTCCCCGCCAAGCTCAGCGCCGCCGCCCGCGCGGCGCTCACCCCGGCGCAGCGCCGGGCGCGGATCGCCCTGCTGCGCGCCGCCCGCCGTGCGGCGGCCGCCGGCGGGCTCACCGGGTTCGTCCTCCAAGCCAGCCCCGGCATCCTCGTCACGAAGGTCGGCCCCGGCGGCGTCGCCACGCTCTCGCGGCCGCTGCCGGTTCCGCTGGCGGCCGGCACCTACCGCGGCAGCACCCTGCGCTACGCGCCGTTCGCCGCCCCCACGCTCGCCGGCGGTGCGCCCAACCCGGCGTTCCAAGCCACGCTCCAGGGGTGGCTCAAGTATGTGGGCGCCATCTGCAAGCTGGCGTCTAGCGTGGTGGGACCAGGCGGGTACGACCTCGAGGTGTGGAACGAGCTGGGTTTCGGCTCGCAGTTTTTGAACGCCGAAAAGTATTACTCCGCCGGCACCAACCCGAGCGACGAAGCGGGCAGCGAAGCCGCCAGCCAAAACAGCCCCGGCACCAACCAAAGCGGCAAGACCGCCCGCCACACCGGCAGGGTCACCAACGAAGTCGTCCGCGCGCTGCTGCGCGCCACCGTCGCCTACGTGCGCAACCCCGCCGGTGGGATCTCCCGGGGGGTGGGGATCAGCGACGGTTTCGCCAGCCAAAGCCCGTTCCCCACGGGCGCCGACGCGCCGGTGGGGCTCACGGCGCTGAGCAAGCATCTGTACGCCAACGCCATCCAGTTCCCCGCCGGCTACCACGCCAAGCCTGGCAACGTGCCGGTGAACGCGCTCGGCGCGCGTGACACCGCCGGCCCGCTCCGCTCGCCGGGGGCATTCACGCCGCTGTTCGTCCCGCGCTTTCAGTCGCTGTTCCCCGAGTACGCGCTCACCGCCACCGGAGCGGAGACGGTGGTGCGCGACATCGCGCCCCTCACCACCAAGATCTACGCAGCGCCGCACGGCCGCAATGTGGCCCCACCCGGCGGCCCGCCGCTGCAGACGTGGATGACCGAGTACAACCTCGCTTCCGCCGGGGCCACGCCGATGGGGCCCGACGAGACCGCGCCCGCCACCGGCCCCGCGGCGACGCTCACCGCCGCCGACCGCGCGCACTTCCAAGCCAAGGCGCTGCTGCGCAGCCTGGTGGCGATGGTAGGCAAGGGCATGACCCGCGAGTACTTCTTCGCCGCCGCCCACGTCGGCGCGCTCAGCCTGATCGGCGAACGCTTCCTCGCCGCGCTGAAGGCGCATCCGGAAAGTTACCCGGGGGCGCAGCTCGGAGGCGAAACGCTCGGCGGCTTTCGCAACCTGCTCGCGCGCTTCGCCGGCCCCGGTCCCGGCGGCGGCGCCCGGCAGCTGCGGCTGCTGGCGATCGCCCAAGACGGCGATCATGCGCAGTTCCAGGGCGACGGCAGCGCCGCCCACCCCACCCTCTACGACCGCGACGTGCTGGCCGTCTTCTCATTCCAATCCTCGCCCACGCGGTTCGTGATCCCCGTGTACGTGATGACGCGCGACTTGCTCACGCTGTACGAACCCAACCAGCCCGCCGGCGACATCCGTCGCTTCGACCTGCCTGAGGAGACCTTCCGTATCACGCTCGCCAACCTGCCCCCCGGAGCCCCCACCGTCAGCGCCTACGACCCGCTGCGCAACATTTCCACGCCGGCGCGGCTGGTGTCGCAAGGCGGCGGCACCGCCACGTTCGAAATCGTCGCCACCGACTACCCGCGGCTGCTGACGCTCGAATATGGGCGATGACGCCTGCCACCCCTAACCTCTGGCCTTGACGATGACGCTGCGCGCGACACTCCCCCCAACCGCACGCTGATGCCTGCGCCGGCGCCTCCAACGTCAGTGGAAGTCTCGGTGGTGATTCCCGCCTACAACCAGCCGCGGATGCTGGGTGAAACGTTGGCCAGCGTGCACAAGCAGACCGCCCCCCCGGTCGAGGTGGTGGTGATCGACGACTGCTCGCCGCAGCCGCTCCAGCCCGCCACCCCCTGCCCGCCCGGGCTGCCAGTGCGGTTCGTGCGCCACGCCGCCAACCGCGGCCCGGCGGGCAGCGTCGCGCACGGCATCCGGGAGGCGCGATGCGAGTTGATCGCGCTGCTCAACCACGACGACGTGTGGGAGCCCACGTTCCTGGAGCGCCTCGCCGCCGCGCTCGCCGCCCACCCCGACGCCGGCCTGGCGTTCTGCGACCACGGCGTGATGGACGCCGATGGGCGCCACGACCCCCGCCTGTCGGCGGCGCAAAGCGAGCGCTACGGCCGCGCCACGCTGCGCCCCGGGCCGCTGGCCGGCGCCGAGCTGCAGCGCGCGGCGATCCTGCGCAAGGCCGTCGCCGGCTCCTCGTTCGTGCTCGCGCGCCGCGCCGTGCTCGACCTCGCGCTGATCGGCGCCGGCAGCGACACGTGGGACTACGCGCTCGCCGTCGGCGCCTGCCGCGGCGGGCGCCCCGCGGTTTATGTGGGCGAGCGTTTGGGGTGGTACCGGGTGTCGCCGACCATGCTCTCCGCCACCCACGCCAACCCGCGGCGGCAGATCGAGCTGCTGCGCCCCCACACCGCCATTTCGCTGGTGACGCTCCGCTCACCGCGGCTGCGCCCCGTTCACCGCGCCATCCGCCGGCGTCTGCTCGGGTCAACCGGCCGCGCGCTGGCGGTGGCGGCGCGCACCGGCGACCCTCGCAACCTCGCGCGTGTCGGCGCCGCCGTGGCGGCGGGGAGAGCCGACGCCAACGCGCTTATCGCAGGGCACTGGGACCATGAACCGCCAACCAGTTGACAACCATGTGGTTGGAGGCAAACTCGGTGCGCGTGCACGGCCCCACGCCAGTGGCGGTGAAGATCTCATACCCCAGCTCGCTCAGCAGCTCGTACGGCGCCTCGGGCGAGGCGCCGTACAGCGACGAGGCATCCGCCACGTGCTCGAAGATCACCACCGGCCGCGCCTCGCGCAGGGTCGCGCGGGCGCCTTCCAGCACCCCCAGCTCGGCACCCTCCACGTCGATCTTCACCACGCTCGGCACCACGTCGCCCAGCTCGGCGTCGAGCGTGGAGACCTCTACCTGGATCCGCTGCGGACGGCCGCGCTCCTCGCTGATCTCCGGGCGCGCGCGCATACCGCTCCAGCCGTCCAGCCGCGTGTAGTGGTGAAACTGCGCCGTCTCCCCGCGCGCCCCCAGCGCCTTGGCGCGGCACTCCACGCCAGGGAACGCCTGCGCCAGCGCCTGCGCCAGCGCGGGGATCGGCTCGAACGCGAGATGCCGGCCCCGCGGCGCCACCCGCACCGCCTCGCGCAGCACCTGGCCGCGGTTGGCGCCCACGTCCACATAGCTGCCACTGCCGCGCAGCGACACGGCGAGGATCGCGGCGATCCCCACCTCCTCGCGCTGCGCCTCGCGCGTGTGCGCGTCCACGGCCGCCAACCATTGCGGCCGATCCAGCCGCCGCGAAACCGCCGCCACGGCTCTGGTCGCGAAGCTCATGCGCGCATTCTCGCAGCGGCCGTCGCCGGCCCGCGCACTGTCTTGTGAACGCTTCGAGCTCGATGAGTCACAACGATCCACCAGCCGCCAACCCGCCTCGCTCGGTGCTGCTGGTGACGCAGCTGTGGGGCCGCGATGGCGGCGTGGCGGCGCATGTGAGGGCGAGCGCGGAGCTGCTCGCCGTGAGCGGCGTCGACGTGCATGTGCTCGTCGCTGAAGTGCAAGCGGGCGGGGGAGCACCCGGCGTGACCATCCACCACCGCCCCGCGCTGTTCGACGCGCGCGCGCCGATCGCCGAACGGCTCGGCGACACGCCGGCGGCGGAGCCGACGGTGATCCACCTGCACCAGCGCGCCGACCCAGCGCTGGTCGATGCGCTGCGCGCGCACGCGCCGCTGGTGGTGAGCGCCCACGGCTACGCCGCCTGCACCTCCGGCGTGCACTTCTTCGCACCCGGCCACGAGTGTACGCGCGCGCACGGCCCGGGGTGCGTGTTCAACCTGACGGTGCGCGGGTGCGCCCACACCCACCACCTCAAACCGTTCCCCGCCAAGTACCGCCAGGCCGCCCAGGGGCTGCAGACGCTCAGACGCGCCGACCTCGCGCTCTCCTACTCGAGCGCCGTCGACCGTCACCTGGCGAGGAACGGCATCGCACGGCGAGCGGTGATCCCGCTGTTCACCACGATGGCGCCCACGCGCGGCTCCGGCCACGAGGGGCGCCGGCGCGTCGTGTTCGCCGGCCGTGTCGCCGGCCCCAAGGGTCCCGGCGTGCTGCTCCACGCCGCCCGTGAGGTCGACGCCGAGTTCGTACTGTGCGGCGAGGGTCGCCAGCTGCCGATGATGCGCCGGCTGGCTCGTCAGCTGGGGATCGAGGAGCGCGTGCGGTTCACCGGCTGGCTGGCGCCCGACGCGCTCGCGCGCGAGCTGGCGGAAGCCTCGGTGGTGGCGATGCCTTCGCGCTGGCCCGAGCCCTTCGGACTCGTCGGGATCGAGGCGCTATCCGCCGGGCGCCCGGTCGTCGCCAGCGCCACCGGCGGGATTCTCGACTGGCTGCGCGACGGGGTCAACGGGCTCGGCGTCCGGACGGGCGATGCGGGCGACCTCGCACGGGCACTCAACGAGCTGCTCGCCGACCCCGCGCGCCAGCGGGCGATGGGCGCGGCGGGCAGTGAGATGGTCGCGGCGCGGTTCTCGCCAGAGCGTCATCTCGGTGCGCTGTTTGAGGCATACCAGGGCGCATAGGGTCGCGACGGGCGTGTTGTGTTGTTCACTTTTTCGGCGCCAACCAGCTTTATTTTGTGAAGTGACGGGGAGTTTGTGTTGCTCTTTTGGGACACCAACCAGCTTCACTTTGTGAAGTGGTGGGCGTCTTGAAAAGACACGCGAACCCTCCGGGCTGTCCCAGCCAGCACCTCCTCCAGCAGCTCCCCCACAATCCGCGCGTTGCCGGCGGCGCTCATCCGCTCCTGCGCGAACGCCCGCCCACGTGCGCCCTGGGTCTCCCGCAGAGACGCATCGTCGAGCAGCTTCCGCAGCGCCTCCGTCAGCGCCGGGGTGTTGGGCGCGACGACCTTGGCAGCCTGCGCACGCACCAGTTCCGGCCAAGCACTCGGGCCGTCGATCGCCACCACCGGCCGGCCGGCCGCGAGCGAGGCGGCGAGCGTCGTCTTGCGCGTGGTGGGACCGGCGGTTTCGGCGAACAGCAGCACATCGCAGGCCGCCAGCGCGTCGGACAGCGCCTGCGGCGATAGGACTCCGGAGAAGGTGAGCGCATCCTCCACACCGCGCGCGCGTGCGGCGGACAGCCACATCTCGCCGGGCGGCGAGTCGCGGCCGGGGGCGCCCAGCAGGCTCAGATCGACCGGCATACCGAGGTCGGCCAGCTGGCGGAGCGCGTCCGACGTCAGCTCCACCGCGGCGCCCTCGGCCGAGTAGCCGAACAGGCCCACCACGGGGCGCTCGCGCGCGTTGGGCGGGCCGGCAAGCGTGGCGGGAGGCAGGTTGGAGAAGACGGGCGCCACCGCCGACGGCCTTCGCACCAACCACGGCCGCGAGGCGACCCAGCGTTGCTGGAAGTCGGCGGTGAGCACCAGCGCCGCGGAGGCGCGCACCACCTCGATCAGCGCGGCCCGCTGCGTGAGCGCCCACGCCATGCCGCGCCAGCCACGACGGCGCCAAGGGTAGGCGAACTCGTGCAGCACCGTGATCAGCGGAACACCTGCGCGCCGGGCCGCCGCGGGCACCGCCATGGCGAACGCCGGCACGCCACGCTGCGAATAGGCAAACACCGAGTAGTGCAGCAACACCGCGTCGGGTGGATCGGCGCGCAGCTCCCGCTCCAGCGCCCGCGTCCACGCCCGCATCCGCGCACCCGCGCGGCGCAGCGGAGCGGGGTCTCGCGACAGCCAGTGCCGCGTGCACACGATGCCGTCGCGTTCGAGTGCCGCATCCAGCAACTCGGCGTGATCGCGCACCCCGCAGATCGCGCTGGTGGAAATGCCCACCACCGCGAACCGTCTACCCACCGAACAGCTCCCCCCGGTAGGCGCTGTCGATCGCTTCGCTGAGTGCCTCCAGGTCGCCGGTGGGCAGTACCATGCCGGTGCGGCCCGGCTCGATCAGCTCCTTCATGCCGGTGTCCTCGCTGGCCAGCACCGGCACGCCGCACGCCAGCGCCTCGGCGGCGCCGTAGGCGAAGCCGTCGGCGTAGGAGGGGTGCGCGCACAGCCGCGCGCGTTGCAGGTATGGCAGGGGGTCGCCGGCGACCACCCCGATCCGCGGATCGGCCGCACGGGCGCGTTCGACGAAGCGCCGCATCCCGCGCGATTTCCACCCTCCCACCAACACCAGCCGCAGGTCCTCGTACGGCAAACGGCGCATCGCGTCGATCAGCAGCGGCACCCCCTTGGCGACCGAAAGACCGCCCACGTACACCAAGTCGAAAGTCGCTGCGCGCTCACTCCCGGCGGCGGGCTGAAAGCGGGGATGAGGCGTGAGCGGGAAGCGCTCCAACTTCTCCGCGCCGGCACCGTGCTCGGCGAACGACTCCCAGGTGTACGCGGAGGCGACATAGATGCGGTGCGCCTGCTCGTATTCCAGCAGCTGACGCTCGGGCACGCGGCGGGCATGGGAGCGTTCCAGCGGGTAGCGACGATGCGCCGCCTCATGCCGGCGCACCAGGGAACGGACGTGCACGCCCCCCGACACCAGCGCCACCGAGCGGTAGCGCTGCTCGTGCGCCGCGCCCAGTTGTGCCAGCGCCTGGCCGCTGAACGCGATCAGGTGCTCGCCTCTGGGCAGGCGGTTGGCCGCATATCGGTCGAACTCGCCCCACGCCCTGCTCACCCGGCGCGCGGGCGACACCCGCCCTAGCGGGCCCAACGCCCGCGCCAACGCGCGCCGGCGAGACGCTCCTCGCCACGACCCTCCGCCCTCATCGCTGTCGTGGGCGGAGATGCAAAAACTCGACCCCTCCCCCCTTCGCTCCAGCGCATCGACGATCTCGTGCGCATGGCGGCCGAGGCCGGCGACGCCCAGCGAGGCTGCGCACGACACCACCACGTGGCCGGCGGGCAGCGCCCGCTCCTGTGCCCGTGCCGCCTCAGCGCGCCACTCGGCGTCGAGCGGTCCGCGGTTGGACGCCGGCGGCTCGGCGTCGAGCAACCCACAGCCGGGCGCCGGCAGCTCGGCGGCGGGCAACCCACGGCCGGGCGCCGGCAGCTCGGCGGCGGGCAACGCACGGCCGGGCGCCGGCAGCTCGGCGGCGGGCAACGCACGGCCGGGCGCCGGCGGCTCGGTGGCGGGCAACGCACGGCCGGGCGCCGGCGGCTCGGTGCCGCTCATCGTCCCGCACCGAGCTGGTCATATCCCCACAGCCCCACCAGATCGCGTCCCAGGTACTCGCTGAGCGCCTCCACCTCACCGCTGAAGCGGCGTCGCACATCACGCACCACGCGCTCGTCCGGGGGCTGCGGGCTGCCCCACACCAGCCGGCGGCGCAGCGCCGGGAACGTCTCGCGGCGCACGCGCTCGGACGCAACGCGCCGTACGCCGGCACGCACGGCGCGCGCCAGTGGGCCGCGACCGGCATACACGCTGCGAATCGCCGCGTCGACACGCACCGCGCGCACCTGCACCTTCGTGGGGTTGGCCTCCAGCACCCGCACCGGCGCGGTGTCCTCGACATCGAGGAAACGCAGCACGCGCCGCACGGTCGCCTCGTTGTCGGCGCGAAAGTCGTCGTAGATCAGCACGAGCACCCGCTCCGGCGTCAACGCTTTGTGGAAGCGGCGGAGCTGCTCCACGTAGCGCACCTGATCGGAGTACAACAACGCCTGCGGCCAGTGCGAGCGACGCGGGATCCGGCGGCCAGCGCGCCGCTGCGGCTCCAGCGCCAGCGCGCGGTGGAAATCCCTCTCGCTCTCCACGTGGTGCAGCAGCCAGTGCAGGTGCAGCGAATGCAGAAACGCCGCCGGCTCACGCAATATCGCGATCACGCGCGCATCCGGCTGCAGCTGCGCGATCTCGTTGGCGGCGCTGCGCGACCACAGGTATGTCGGCGACGCCTCTCCGGTGCGCTGATCGCGGCGGGCGGGCGCGAACAGCGCCAGGTACTGCTCCAACGTCTCAGGATCACCCGTGTCCACACGCCTGCCCCGCTGGCGCAGATCGGCGGCAAAGAACTTTGGCTCCTTGCGCTCGGGCATGTAAATCTGCGGATGCGTTCGCAGCATCTCGTACAGCGCCGTCGTGCCGCACTTGTGGTGGCCGGCGATGAAGAAGTCGGGCAGGCGCGGTTCAGTCGACATCGCCGTATCCCCACAGCGCCACCAGATCGCGTCCGAGGCACTCGCTTGCCGCCTCCACCTCGCCCTTGAAGCGGCCGCGCAGCTCCCGCATCAACCGCTCGTCGGCCGCGCGCGGGCGGCCGTACACGAGCCGCTCTTGCGTGGCCCGCAGCGCGCCGCGCCGCAGCGTCCGTGGCATGAGCGCCTTGATCGGGCCCTTCAGCGCCCGCGCCGGACCGCCGCGGCCGACCGACACCGCGCGCACCACGTTGTGCAGGCGCGGGGAACGCACGCGCACGCTCGGGTTGGCGTCTACCGCCGCGATTGGATGGTTGGGGTCGACGTTCAAAAAGCGCAGCACCCGGCGCACGGTCGCCTCGTTGTCGGCGCGGAAGTCGTCGTAGATCAGCACCAGCACCTGCTCGCGCGGCAGCACCGCGTGGAAGCGGCGCAACTGCTCCGCGTAGCGCACGTGCTCGGAGTACAGCAGTTCCCGCGGCCGCGGCGCGTCCGCGGGGATCCGCTCGCCCCGGCGTCGTGCCGGCTCGAGCGCCAGCGCACGGCGCAGGTCGGTCTCGCTCTCGGTGTGATTTTGCAGGCACTGCAAATGAAACGAGCGCAGGAAGTCGGCGGGCTCGCGCAGGATCGCGATCACGCGCGCCTTGGGCGCCAGCGCGGCGATGTTGGCGGCCGCGGTGTGCGAGCTGAGGTACAGCGGCGTCGCCTCGCCCACGCGTTGATCGGGGCGCGCCGCGGCGAACAGCGCGAGGTAGTCCTCCAGCGTTTCCGCGCGCCCGCCGCCGCGGCGCGCGGAGCGCAGCTCGGGGGCGAGAAACCACAACTCCTTGCCCTCCGGCATGAAGATCTGCGGGTGGTTTCGCAGCATCTCCCACAGCGCCGTCGTGCCGCACTTGGGGTGGCCGACGAGGAAGAAGTCGGGTACACGCGCGTGTGGCGTGCCGCGCGCGGCGCTCAGCAGCTCAACCGAGGCGGTCATACCCCCACAGCCCCACGAGGTCGCGATTCAGATATTCACTCAACGCCACCACCTCCCCCTTGAAGCGGCGACGCAACTCGTTCGTCAAACGCTCATCCACCGGCTGCGGGCCGGTGAACACCACCCGCTCGCGCGTCACCGCCAGCGCGCGCCGGCGCACGCCCCGGGGCGCCACCGCCTTCACGGCGCGCTTCACCGCACCGGCGACCGGGCTGCGGCCCACCGACACCGCGTGCACGGCGCGATCCAGCCGCTGCGAGCGCATCTGCACGGAGGTGTTCACCTCTTTCACCGCGATCGGCGTGCGCTCGTCCACCCCGATGAAGCGCAGCACCTCGCGGATCGCGCCCGCGTTGTCGGCGCGGAAGTCGTCGTACACCAGCGCCAGCACCCGCTCGCGCCCCAGCGCCTCGTGGAAGCGGCGCAACTGCTCCACGTAGCGCACGTACTCTGAGTAAAACAGCATCTGTGGACGTCCGCGCACGGAGGGCGGGAGGCTCACCCCGCGCCGGCGGCGGTCTTCCAGCGAGATCGCCTTGGCGAACGACTTCTCATCCTCGAAGTGCGAGCGCACCCACTGCATGTGCAGCGAGCGCAAGAAAGCGGCCGGCTCGCGCAGGATCGCGATCGCGCGCGCGGCCGGCGCCGCCGCCGCGATTTCTCCAGCCGCCACCTCTGAATAGAGATACAGCGGCGAGGCCTCGCCGGCGCGCTGATCGGCGCGGGAGCCGGCAAACAGCGCCGTGTACTGATCGAAGGTGCGCCGCGCCCCAGCCGGCACTTGATCGAAGGTGCGCCGCGCACCGGCCGGCACCTGCTCGGCACTCGGGTGCAGATCGGCGGCGAAGAAGCGCACCTCCTTGATGTCGGGCATGTAGATCTGGGGGTGCTGGCGCAGCATCTCCCACAGCGCGGTGGTGCCGCACTTGGGGTGACCGACGATCAGGAAGTCGGGCACGCGCCCGCGCACGGCGCCCACAGACGATGTTTCAATTTTCGCGTTGCGTATGACCATTGCTATACAGCACTCGAAAACTCGATATCCATGCGCACGCCGACCAGCCAAGACACATGTTCAGACAAGCGCGTCATACCCCCAGCCCGCCAGCCAAGACACATGTTCAGATAAGCGGGTCATACCCCCAAGCCCGCCAGCCAGGACACATGCTCAGACAAGCGCGTCATACCCCCACAGCCTCACCAGATCGCGATTCAGATACTCGCTGAGCGCCACCACCTCGTCCTTGAAGCGGCAGCGCAGCTCCAGCATCAGCTTCTCATCGGGAGGGCGGGGAGTGGTGAAGAAGATGCGATCACGCACAGCCAACGCCGCGCGGCGACTCACGCCGGCGCGCGCCAGCGGGCCAGCCGGCGCCCGCGCCGCGCGCGCCAGCGGGCCGTGGCCGACCGACACGGCGTGCACCAGCTCGTGCAGCCTCCGCGCCCGCACCCCCACCGTCGGGTTGGCCTCGCCCACGGCCGGCGCAACCGTGTCGTCCACGCCGAGGAAGCGCAGCACGCGGCGGATCGTGCCGTCGTTGTCGGCGCGGAAGTCGTCATACACCAACACCAGCACCTGATCGGACGCAAACGCCGCGTGATAACGGCGCAGCTGCTCGGCGTAGCGCACATGCTCGGAGTACACCAACATCCGCGGGCGCAGCGACTGCGCTGGGATCCGCCGGCCGGCGCGGCGCTCCTCCTCCAGCGCCAGCGCCTTGCACAGGTCCTGCTCCGACTCGTTGTAGGACTGCACGAACTGCAAATGCAGCGAGCGCAAAAAGCTGGCGGGCTCGCGCAGGATTGCCACGATCCGCGCCCGCGGCTGCGCCTGTGCGATCGCCGCCGCGGCGGTGGGCGACCACAGATACTGAGGTGAGGCGTCGCCGGCACGCTGGTCGGGCGCGGCGCCCGCGTACAGCGACAAATACTCGGTGAGCGTCTGCGGATCGCCGGTAAGGCGCCGCCCGGGGACGTCGCGCAGCTCGCCGGCGAAATACCGCGGCTCCTTCAGCGTCCCCATGTGGATCTGCGGGTGGCGCGCCAGCGCCGAGTAGAGCGCGGTGGTGCCGCACTTGGGGTGGCCGACGACGAAGAAGTCGGGCAGCCTCACAGCCGCCCCCCAGCGGCGCCGGCGGCGATTTTGGTGGCCGAGCGGTAGTAGGCGTTCTGCTCCCGCAGCAGCGCGATCGGCGCGAACGCCGCCAACCGCCCTTCGATCACCACCATCACCCGTTCGCAGATGTCGAGCGTGGACATCCGGTGGGCGATGATAAACAGCGTCAGCTCCTGCCGGAGCGCGGTGAGCGACTGCTGGATGAGCGCCTCGGAGTGGGGGTCAAGGGCGCTGGTGGGCTCGTCCAGCACCAGCACCTCCGGCCGCGCCGCCAGCGCGCGTGCCAGGCAGATCCGCTGCTGCTGGCCGCCCGACACGGCGTCGGCGCGCGGGCCGACGAGCGTCTCGTATCCGTGCGGCCAGCTCATGATCTCCTCGTGGACCCCCGCCAGCCGCCCGGCGCGTTCCACCGCCGCGTCGTCAAGCGCGCGGAAGTAGCGGATGTTGGCCGCCACGCTGGCGTGCAGCAAACGCGGTTCCTGGGGCACGTACGCCACCTGCCGGTGCCAATCCTCGGCGGCGAAGCGCTCGGCGGGGACGCCGTTGAGGAGATACTGCCCCTCCTTCGGGGCGCGCAGCCGCAGCAGGATCTGGATCAGCGTCGACTTGCCCGCGCCCGACGGTCCGATCACCCCGATCGTCTCGCCGCGCGCCACCTCGAAGCTGATCTCGCTGAGCACCGGGCGGCCGGGCAGGTAGGCGAAGGAGACGCGCTCGAACGCCAGCGTCTGCACCGACGGCAGCGACACACTGCCCTCGGGCGGGATGCTCTCCCGATAGCGGAGCTCCGCTTCCTGCAGGCGCTCGACGAACGGCAGCGACTGGCGCAGCCCCTGCCAGGAGCCTTGGATCTGCTGGCCGAAAGTGCCGGCGCGCACCACCAGCAGGACGACGGCGCCGATCGTGCCGGCGTGCGCCTGCCCCGTCTCGTACAGCGCCCACAGCAGCGCCACCAGCAGCAGGTAGATCACGCTCTGGTACAGCCCCCCCACCAACCGACCGATCGTCTGCGTGCGGTAGAACAGCTCGCGCGCGCTCACCGCCAACCGGTCGCCACGTCTGCGCTGCGCTGCGCCCACGCCGAACACGTGCGTCTCCTCGGCCACCCGGATCGCCTCGCCCAGCCCGCCCGCGTATTCGATCTGCGCTTTGGACAGCTCGCGCGAGCGGCGCACCCCGAGCGCGCGCAGCGGCCGCAGCACGCCAAACACGATCAGCGAGGCGGCGAGGATCATGATCGCCGCCACCGGGTTGAGCACGATCGCGGTGGCCATCAGCACCACGAACGTGAATGCGGCGATCAGCAGGTTGGCGGTCTGCAGCGACGCGTTGGTGGCCTGCAGCACCTGGCCGGTCATGATCTCCTGCAGGTGTCCCTCGCGGTCGCGCGACTGCACCCCCCAGGAGGCGCGCGTGAACGAGTGAAACAGCGTCGTGCGCATCCGCGCTTGCACGTCGGCGGAGATCCGCGCCGGCAGAATGGCCATCGGCACTTGCAACACCAGACGCACCACCGCCAGCACCCCGGCAACGACGAACAGCGTGTCGATCGGCACGTGGATGTGGACGGGACCGAGCTTGGAGTCGACCGCGTTGGTGTGTTTGACGAATGCCACGCCTACCTGCGCGACGGCCGCGAAGATCGCCGCTTCGGTGAAGCCGCACACGATCGACACCGCCACCAGCGCCACCACCGTGCGGCGGCGGTCGCCGACCAGGGCGTTCATTTGGCCGAAGGTGGTGGCGCGCCTCAACTCGCACCTGCCCCGATCGTCGTCGCCGGCCCGATCCGGCGGGCGACCAACTTGGCGCCCGCCCTGCGGCCCGGCCCCGCCAGCCACCAGGCGGCGATGCCGACGGCAAACCAGAACACGGGGCCAGCCGGCGAGGTGTAGGTGGTGGGACCGCCGAAGCCCATCACGGTGAGCGCCAGCAGCGTCGCGAACACGGCGGCCAGGTCGAGTCGCACGCCGTCCTCGGCGACGCTTCGCAGGCGGCGCACCGCCAGCACGGCCAGCTTGACGGTGAGCGCCACCCACAGCAGCAGACCCGCCACCCCGAGTTCGAGAACCACCGAGTTGTACTGCGACTCGGCGCTGGCGGAGTGTTCTTCGATCGTCACTTTGTCGACCCCGCCGAAGCCGGTGGCGGCGGCGACGCTGGCGAGTCCGACCCCGAACGGCTCGTTGGCGATGTCGCTGGGGATCTGCGCCAGCGTCCGTTCCTTGGTGCCCGACGCCGACGCCGCCTGGCCGGGGGTGGCGATCGAGTGAAAGCGCGAAAACACGCCCGCGCCCTCGGTCGCGGCGATGCCCAGCCCGACGGCTGGCGCCAGCCCCACCACCACCGCGAGCACCGTCAGCGGGCGCAGCACGCGCCCGCTGTAGAAGGCCAGCAGGGTGAAGCCCAGCACCGCCACCACGGCGCCGATCACCGACGTGCGCGACGCCGAGGTGGCCACGCCGGCGAGCGCCCCCGACAGGCACAGCAACGCGATCAGCCAGCGCCGGCGCCCGCGCGCGGTAAGCAACAGCGCGAGGATCCCCGGCAGCGCGATCACCGCGACCGAGCCGCCGAAGCCGGACTCCGAGCCGAGCGCCGGCGGACGCACACGGGCGACGCCTTCGCTGCGGTAGGTGCGCCCACCCTGACCTTTGGCGCCACCCCCTTCGGCCAGTTCGCGGTAGCCGGGGCCCCAGCCGGCCAGGCCCGAGGGGCCGAGATGCGCCTGGTAGATCCCCACCGCGCCATTGGCCAGCGCGATCGCACCGAGCAGCAGGAAGTAGCGGCGAAAGCGCTCGTGCGAGCGCATCAGCAGGTAGCCGAAGAAGAAGAACGGCAACCACTCCAGCTGCTGGCGGTAGCCGCCCAGCACCTTGAGGATGCCGTGCGTGTTGGGGTTGAAGCTCTCCACCACCACCAGTGCCGCGAACGCCAGCACCCAGCCCGACAGGGGTGGCAACCGCAGCCGCTCGCGCCGCGCCAGCAGCCGCACCAGCGCGCCGAGGCTGACGGCAAGGATCAGCACGTCGCGGCTGGCCGACGCCGCCGCGCCACCGCCGCTGCCGAGCTTCACCGGGCCTTCCAGCAGGCCGAGGTAGAGCGCAATCAGCGTGAGCGTCACCGCGTAGCGGGTGCTCACCAACAGCACCACCACCGCCAGCGCCGCCGCGATCGCGCCGAGCGTCAGGGGGATGCTGGGCTGGCGCACCTCGCGCGCCACGGCGAGCGCCAGCACCAGGGGCACCAGCGCGGTGAGCGCCAGCAGCGCCAGCTCGCGCGCGCGAGCGCTCGGGCGGGTGGGCGCCAAATCCGCCGGAACGCCTCCGATCGGACTCGACGGGCGCGGGTAGGTGGCCATCTGGCGGTCGCCCGGGGCGCGATCAGTGCTGGTCGCTGTATGCCGAGGGGAAGCCGTGCCGCCTGATCTCGCGCAGCGACGCGCCGTTGGCGACGACCCCCAGCACCGGGGCGGTGGAGGAGCGCGAGAGCAGCTGCGTGAGCCGCTCGGCCGACGCCGTGCGAGTGTGCTCCAAGCGCCCCACGATCACGATCCCGTCGACCATCCGCAGCAGCGGCATCGCGTCGCTCACCTGCAGCGGCGGGGCGTCGATCAACACGTAGTCGAAGTCGGCCGTGGCCGCGCCGAGCAGCTCCTGCATCGCCGCGCCCGCCAGCAGTGCCGGCGGGTTGGCTGCCGGGCCGCCGCCCGGCAGCGCCACCAGGGAGCCGGTGGCACGCGTGGTGAGGGGGCGCGTCTGCGCGATCGTCGACACCGCCGTGCCGGGGCCGCCGGGCGCGGCGGGCGCTTCGGCGTCGTAGGCGATGTCGGGCACCAGCCCGCCGACGTTCTGGAGCGCGCCGGCAAACGTGACGGCGCCGGTGAGCACCTCCGCCAAACCGCGCGGCGAGCTGAGCGCGAGCAGGTTGGCGAGCGTGGGACGGCGCATGTCGGCCTCGATCACCGCCACCCGCGCGCCGGCGTCGCGCTGCACGAGCGCCAGCTCCGCTGCCAGCGTCGACTTGCCGTCCCCGGCGTCGGCGCTCAGGAAGAGGATCCGGCGGGGCGCCGAGCCGTGTTCGGGCACCAGCATGTCACCGAGCGCCAGCGCCGTGTGAAGTCCCCGCAACGGCTCCAGCAGCGCATCGGCCGGCTGGGGTTGGCCGTCGCGCTGGACGATCGGCGCCCGCACCCGCGGCAGCGCGGCGAGCACCGGCGTCCGGAAGACGTCCTCCACCTCCGCCAGCGAGCGCAGGCGGCGGTCGAGCCGGTCGGCGGCGAATGCGGCGACGGCGGCCAGCGCGAGGCCGATCACGAAGCCAAACAGCGCGTTGCGCTTGGGCGAGGACGAGACGAGCTGAGCGTCGCCCGCCTTCGCCGGCGACACCTGCCGGACGCTCGACACCGACAGATCGGATTCAAGCTGGTTGATGCGCGCGCTGAGCGTGGCGCCCTGCAGCGTCGCCACGCCACTCACACCTGCATCGCGGCTCGCGCCCCTGCCCTTCGGCGCAGCCGCGGCCGCCTGCTGGCTGGCTTCGATCCGGCGCAGTTGGTGGCGGGTGGTGCCGATCGCCGCGCGGATCGCCCGCTGATAGCCGGCCTCGTGCTGGGCGACGTAGGTTTGCGCGTAGAGGTTGGCCAGGCGCACCGCCGTCAGCGGCGAGGCCGCTTCGGCGTCGATCTCGACGAAGTCGCTCCCAGCGCTCGCCTTCGCGCGCACCTTGCCGCGCGCCAGCACCGGCTTGTGTTCGGCGAGCAGTTTGTGGCGTACGGTTTCGGCGATCGTCGAGTTCACCAGCGCCGCTTGGTCGGCGACCTGCGTGGGGCTGGGGCTGGCTTTGCCGAGCGTGCTGTTGAGCACGCCCTGCTGTTCGGCGGCGCCGCCGAGGTACAGCTGCGTTTTCGCCGCGTACACGTCGTGCTGGCGGTGGTAGTACACATAGGTGAGCGCGGCCACCACCACACCCACTATCAGAATCAGCCACTTTCCTCGCCACAGCGGGCCGAGGATCGTGGCAGCGTCGGTTGTCTCGTTCATCGACTACCGTTCATGCTCGATGTTCACTTTGACCGCCCGGCGCTCACGCGGCCAACGCCTGGAGATTGGCACAAGCATCGGGGATCGGCGACCGGTGAATGTGAAGCTCTTGTAAAGAGCGGCAGGGGTATTGGGCGTGGAAACGACGACGGCGCGACCGGTCATCTGCTTCGCCACGCACGGCGAGAACCACCTCGACGCCGAGCGCATTCGCGCGCTGCTGGCGCCGCTTTCACCGGAGGTGTACCCGTTCGACTATGAACGTAAGCGCTCCTCGGCGCTCAGCCTGTTGCGCACCGCCCGTCGGCGGCGACCGCGGATGATCGTGATGGAGGGCACCGGCATCGCCGGTGGAGTTGCGGTGCTGGCGATCGACGCGCTGCTCGGGATCCCCTACGTGGTGAGCAGCGGCGATGCGGTCGGCCCCTACCTGCGCCTGCGCTCGCGCGCGGCAGGGATGCTGGGCGGCCTGTACGAGCGGCTGCTGTGTAGGCGCTGCGCCGGGTATGTGGGGTGGACGCCCTACCTGGTGGGGCGCGCGCTCACATTCGGCGCGCCGCGCGCGATCACCGCGCCCGGTTGGGCGCGCACGCGGCCGGCGCCCGATGCGCGCGAGCGGGTGCGGGAGCGTCTGCGCATCCCCGCCGACGCGCTGGTGGTGGGCCTGGTCGGATCGCTGGACTGGACCGAGAGCGTCGGCTACGCCTACGGCCTGGAGCTGGTGCGCGCCGTGCGCCGGGTGGCGCGGCGCGACGTGGTGGCGTGCATCGTCGGCGACGGTTCCGGGCGCGAGCGGCTGGTGGAGCTGGCCGGCGGCGAGTTGGGTGGGCGCATCCTGCTGCCCGGACGCATACCGCCGGGGGAGGTCGCCGACCACCTCGCCGCGTTCGACCTCGCCAGCCTGCCGCAGAGCGTCGATCGCGTGGGCGCCTTTCGCTACACCACCAAGCTCAGCGAGTATCTGGCGGCGGGCCTGCCGATCGTGACCGGCGAGATCCCCGCCGCCTACGACCTCGACGAGGCGTGCGCGGATCCCGACGACGGCTGCTTCTGGCGGCTGCCCGGTCCCGTCCCCTGGAGCGAGACGTACCTCGACGCGCTGGCGCGACTGCTGGAGGGGCTCACCGCCGAGCAACTGCTGAGGCGCCGGGCGGCGGTGGCGCGCCGAGGGGATCGGCTGTTCGACCTGGACGCCCAGCGGCAGCGGGTGTGTGCGTTCGTCGAGGAGCTGCTGGTCGCGCGCGGGCGGTAACAAATCCATCACAACGGCCCCGCGACGCGCTGGAAGCATCGCCCGGATGCAACCGCAGCCACCCGTCGACCCCACGCGCGGCGCGCAGCGGTCCAGCGCCTACCGACGGCTGCGCCGGCGGGCGGGGACGCTGCGCCGGCGCTTTGCCGGTACGCCCGCCGCCAACCGGCCGGACGCCAACCACGCTCATCGCGACGCCTTGCTCGCACGCCTGCCCAAGGGCGGCGTGGGACTCGAGATCGGCACCTGGAAAGGCGATTTCTCCGCGCGCATCCTCGCGGACGCGCGTCCGCGCCGGTTGTACCTCGTGGACCCCTGGGAACATCGCGGCGAGCGCGAGTACAGCGGGGCGCTGTATGGTGGGAACGTCGGTGAGCAGGAGCGGATGGACGCCATCCACGAGGGTGTGTGCGGTCGCTTCGAGGCCGAGATCGAGCGCGGTCAGGTGGTGGTGCTGCGCGCGAGCTCGCTCGACGCGGCGGCCGAGCTGCGGGACGGGGCACTCGACTGGGTGTACATCGACGGCGACCACACCCACGCGGCGGTGCGCCGCGACCTGGATGCCTACTACGACAAGTTGAAGCCGGACGGGATGCTCGCCGGCGACGACTACGGCGTGGTCGAATGGTGGGACGACGGCGTGACGCGCGCGGTCGAGGAGCTGGCCGCCTCCGGCCGCTGCGGGGGACCTGAGATCTTCGGCTCGCAGTTCCTGTTCACCAAGCGCACGCCCTCCCGCGATGCCTGAGCAGGGATGGGAGCGCCGCGCCGGCGCCTTCCTGCACAGCCATCGCCGTATGCGCCTGGTGCAGAAACGCCTCACCCGTCCGCTGCGGCACACCTCGCTGCCGATCTTCACCGGGGCCGGGCGCGGGCTGCGGGTGCGCTTCGGCGAATCGGCGCTGACGCGCGCGGTGGCGCGGGTGGAGCCGCAGGTGGAGGACACGCTGCTGGGGCTGCTGGGACCCGGCGCGGTGTTTTACGACATCGGCGCCAACGTCGGCTGGTACAGCCTGCTGGCGGCCCGCGCCGTGGGCGCCGCCGGGCGGGTGGTGGCGTTCGAGCCGGCGGTCGCCAACGCGGCGCTGCTGCAACACAACGTGGCGGCCAACCAGCTGTCCAACGTGACCACGATCACGGCCGCGGTCACCGACCGGGGCGGCTGGGCCACGTTCCTGTACGGGGGCAGCCTCGAGGGGCGCCTCAGCAAAAACGACAACGAGGCGCAGGCACAACGCCGCGCCGCGCGCAAAACGCCCAAGCGCTCGTCGATCGTGCCGATCCTGGCGCTCGACGCGTGGCTGGCCGAAACCGAGCAGCCGCCGCCGAGCGTGGTGAAGATCGACGTGGAGGGGGCCGAGGTGGGCGTGCTGCGGGGGATGGCCGGTACGCTGCGCGGCGCCAGACCGACGCTGCTGATCGAGCTGCACAACACGCGTGCGGAAGTGGCGGACGTGCTGGACGAGCTCGGCTACGAGCACGCTCCGATCGAGTCGGATGCGTCTACGCGGGAGGGACCGTGGTGGGCACACGTGCTGGCGCGCCCACCGGCCACGCCGGCCGTTCACCAGCCAGACGGGTATACAGCGAATGGTGCGCTTGCGCCATCGCATGCCAGCTGAAGCGCAGCGATGACTCCCGCGCCGCGCGCCCCAATCGTGCGCGCAGAGCTGGGTCGGCCGCCAGCTCGCGCAGGCGCGTGGCGATCCGCTCCGGATCGTCCGGCGAGATCAGGAAGCCGTTGGTGCCGTCGTCGATCAGCTCGCGTACGCCGCTAACGGGGGCGGCGAGGATCGCCAGCCCGCTGGCGGCCGCCTCGAAGGTGACCAGCGAGAAGGTCTCATAACGGGAGGGCAGCACGAACGCGTCGGCCAGCGCGTACACGAGCTCCACGTCGGAGGTCACCCCCAGCCAGTGCACCGCGGCGCCGACGCCGAGCGAGTCGGCCAGCTGCCGGTAGCGCTCGCGGTCGCCGTCGCCGGCCACCACGAGGTTCCACCCGGGCGCCAGCGCCAGCGCGCGGATCGCCGGCTCCAAACCCTTGCGCTCCCACTCGCTGCCGACGAACGCCGCCACCAGCCGACCCGCGCCGATGCCCAGCCTGCGCCGCAGCGCCGTGGCGTCCCCGGCGCGCGCGCCGGGGACGAAGCGCTCGGTGTCGACCCCGTTGTGGATCGTCAGCAGCCGCGCGCCCAGCTCGGGGTAGTGCGCGCGCATCTCCGCCGCCACGCCCTCCGAGACGCACACGAACGTGGCGCGAGGATTGGCGCGGTAGCAGAGGCGCTCGGCGTTGCGCTTCACCGCCCGCACCAGCTTCACATGCGCGCGATAGAGCGCGCCGGCACGGCTGGCCTGGGCCGGCCCCACCTGGTGGCAGTAGTGCACGGCGATCACATCCACCGGGTTGAGCACGATCGCGCCGGTTGCTTGCACCACCCCGCGGCGGTGGCAGCGCACGGCGAGCGAGCCGGCGAGCACAAACCACGGGTAGGCCAGCAGAAACGGCCGGCTGGGTCCGCGCACGCGATGGAAGGTGACGCCCGCCTCAGGCGGCAGGCGGCAGGTGCGGGAGATCACCGTCACCGGGTGCCCCAATGCGCGCAACCCGAGGATCAGCTCGCTCAGCACCCGCTCCATCCCCCCCACCGGGCCGATGTCGTTGGCGACGATCGTCACCTCCACCGGCGCAGCTTACCCCGCACATTCGCCCCCGCCCGACATTGGTTGGCGCCGTCAACAATTACTTCACAACCCGCCGGGGGCGGGCGCCATCATGCGCGCATCGCGCAAATGACCCCCTCACTCACGCGCCGCGCCCGCCGCTTGGTGAACCGGCCGTACTACTGGTACCGGCCATCCCAACTGGCGCTGCGGCTGCGTGCAGGGGGCGCCGGCAACGGCGCCGGGGACGGTGGACTGCGCCTGCTGCGCACTGCGTGGGGCTCGCAGCTGCACTGCTGGCCGGACCCGTTGGGCAACTCGATCGCGCGCACCGGCACCTACGACCTGATCGTCGCCGAGACGCTGGCGCGGCTGGCGGATCCGGGCGAGACGGCGGTGGACGCCGGCGCCAACGTGGGCGTGATGTCCAACCTGCTCGCCCACGCCGTGGGCCCAAGCGGCCGCGTGCTTTCGTTCGAGCCCCACCCGCTGGTGTTCAGGGCGTTGAGCGCCAATGTGGCACGCTGGCGGGAGGTGGAGCGGATCGACACGGTTGACGCCCGCCCGGCCGCCGTGTCCGCCGCGGCGGGAACCCTGCCGCTGGGGATCGAGTCGGATGAGTTTGCCCGCAACAAAGGCACGGCGTCGCTGGAGGGTGCCGCCCACGACAAAGGCACGGCGCTGGAGGGCGCGGCCGCGGCCCAGGCTCCCGTCGGCGGCGGGGACCGCGATCCGCCCCACACGATCGACGTCCGCACGGTACGGCTGGCGGACGAGCTGGAGAGCCCGGTGGGCGTGATGAAGCTCGACGTGGAGCACCACGAGCTGGCGGCGCTGCGCGGCGCCGAGCCGCTGCTGGCGCAGGGACTGATCCGCGACGTGCTGTTCGAGGAGCACCGGCCGCCGCCCACCCCCGTGACGGCGCTGCTGGAGGAGCACGGCTACACGGTGCTGGGCCTGCGCCAGGGGACGATCGGCCCGCTGCTGTCGACGCCGGCGCAGGCGTACTCCAAGCAGCTGTGGGACCCGCCGGCATTGCTGGCCACACGCGACCCCGAGCGTGCGCGACGGCGGCTGCGACGGCGCGGATGGGTCTCCCTCACGACACAGCTGCGCGGCGCCGCCGCGGTGCGCGCGAGCGCCGCATAACCAGCGAGCATGCGCGCCTACACCGACCAGCTGGGCTCCGCCGGCGCCTCGATGGAGGAGATCGTGCAGGCGGCGCTCGACGCCGCCCGCCCGGCGGAGGGGCTGCGCTGGCTGGACATCGGCTGCGGCCGCGGCGACCTGCTGCGCCGCGTGCGCGATCGGTGGCGGCCGGCGGCGCTGTGCGGCGTGGACCCGATCGACTGGCTGGACGACGACTTGCGCGACGCGGTGGAGCTGCACACGGTGGCGGCCGAGCAGGCCCACGCGCTGCCGCGCGCCGACCGGGTGCTGCTGGTGGAGACGCTCGAGCACCTGGAGGCGCCGTGGAGCGCGCTGCGCGCCGCCGCGCGCCTGGTTGCACCGGGAGGCTGGCTGGTGGTGTCGACCCCCAACCTCGCCACCCTTCGCCACCGTTTGGAGTTGGCGGTGCGCGGCAATCTGACGAGCTTCCGCCCGGGATATGAGCCGCACCTCACACCGGCGCTGCCGCACGTCACCGCCAGGATCCTCGCCGAGGAGGGGCTCACTGTGCAGCCGCCACGGTACGCGGGCGCCGACGTGATCCCGCTCGCCGGCGGGCGCGTGTGGCCGGAGCGCGTGCGGCGGCGCTATCCCCTGCTCACGTCGATCTCGGTGGCGATCGCCGCCCACCGCGCTGGTCTTTCGCAGGGTGCCGGGCAACACAACGGCGCTCCGGCAGCCGACCGCGCCGGCTCCTCACGCACTGTTTGACCCGCCCACGACCGTTTCGAGCCGATCGAAGAACCGCGTGCACATCGCCGCGTCGGTGAAGTCGCGCAGGTAGCGCTCCCGGCCGGCCCGCGCGATCGCGACGCGCCGCTCGGGTGCAAGCGCCAGCAGCTCCTCCAGCGCATCCGCAAGCGCGGCCGGCTCCCCGGAGCGGGCAAGGATTCCCGTGTGCCCATGCTCGATGAACTCGGAGGGGCCACCGGAGTCGACCGCGAGCACCGCCACCTCGCGCGCCATTCCCTCCAGGAGCACGATGCCGAACGGCTCGGGATCGGAGGCGTTGACGAGCACGTCCATGCACTCGACGTAGGGCCCGGCGTCGGGCACTTGATCGGTCATCGTCACCGCGCCATCCAATCCGAGGTTCGTGATCAGCGCCGGCAGTGAGGCGGCGTAGGCGGTGGAGAAGCCGTAGGCGGCGCCGCCGACGATCACGGTGTGGATCTCGCGGCCGCGCTCGCGCAGCAGCGCTTGCGCGCGCAGCAGCCGGTCCTGGCCCTTCCACGGCTGTAGGCGACCGACCAGCCCGACCACCGGCACGCCCGCGGGCAGCGAGAGCGGCGGGCGCCCGCCGGCGGCTGCCGGACCGTCGGCGACCAGCTCCGTCCCTGAGGAGGCGCGCTCCGCGCTGTGGGCGGGCAGGGGCGAGCCGGCGGCGACCACGAACGTCGGCCGCACCGGCCACAACCGCTGCTGCGCCCGCGCGGCGGCCTGCGAGTAGCAGCCGACGGCGGCGGCGGGCAGCGCCGTGGCGCAGCGATCCAGCCAGTGGCCGTCGGGGATCAGCTGCTGCCACCACACCACCCGCTCGGGCATGCCCGCGAGCAGCGCCGCGGGCGCGCCGTAAAGCTGCGTTTTGGCCGCCCAGTTGACGATCGCGTCGGGCTGGCGGCGGCGCATGATGCGCGCCAGCCGCCCCACCGTGAGCGCCCAGCGGTGCGCGTCGCGAAGCCGCCCGGCCGGCAGCACCGTGACCCGCAGGCCGGCGTCGCGCAGCTCGGCCGGCCACGGGCCGTCTCCGAAGAACACCGGCTCGGGCTCGTGGCCGCGCTCGCGCGCGCCGGCGAGGATCATCTGCAACATCGCCTCCGCCCCCCCGAGGCGCTCTCCCCACGGCAGCGTGATCAGCATGCGCACGGCATCGCCTCCAATCTGTGCACACCCGTAATTGGGTGGGCTTCCAAAGTGTCAAATCGCTTTTCAGGAAATTAACAACTTCACGCCGCCGGGGCGGTCAGCGAATTCCCCAAGACTTTACATCTGCTCATCGGCTCGCCAATAGCTTTGGGTTCACGCCGGTTGTGAGTCAACGGCGAACGAGCGATGAGCGATCTCTCAACTCCCACTCACCCGGTCGCGCAACTCACTGGCCCCTCGCCACAGCGCGAGCGCCGAGCCTCAACCGCGTGCCCGACAGCTCCGCTGGAAGATCGCGCTGAGGCGGCATCGCCGGGCGAGCATAACGGCCTCAAGGCGCCGCCGGCGGCGCCTTTCACCAATTTTTCACCACTGCAACGGGTGAGCCTCGCGCACGATTACCTGCTGGTGATGCGCGGCGCCGAGCGCACGTTTGCGGCAATCGCCGATCTCTACCGCGACGCGCCGATCTACACGTTGCTGTACGACGAGCAGGGCACCGGCAGCCGCTTCGCCGGACGCGCGATCGAAACCTCGCCGCTACAGCGGCTGGGCGTCGGCCAGTCGAATTTCAGGCGGCTGCTGCCGCTGTACCCATATGCGGCGCAGCGCCTGCGCCCGTACGACAGCGATGTGGTGGTGAGCAGCAGCAGCGCCTTCGCGCACGGCCTGCGCGTGCCGGAGGGCGCCGTGCACGTGTGCTACTGCTACACCCCGTTTCGCTACGCCTGGTATGAGGAAGCGTGCGCGCTCGGCGAGCTGCCGCGGCCGCTGCGACCGATGCTGCGCGCGCAGCTGCGGCGCATGCGCCAGTGGGATCTGGCGGCCAGCGAACGGGTGGACGCGTACATCGCGATCTCCAAGCTGAGCGCCGAGCGGATCGCGCGCTATTACGGCCGCGAGGCGCCGGTGATCCACCCGCCGGTGGAGATCCACCGCTTCGCGCCGGGCACGCCCGGAGACGCGCTGCTGGTCGTATCGGAGTGTGTGCGCCACAAGCGTCTGCACATCGCGCTCGAGGCGGCCCACCGGGCGGGCGTGCCGATCCAGGTGGTGGGCGGCGGGCCCGACCACGCGGCGCTCGCCGAGGCCTACCCGCAGGCCGAGTTCCTCGGTCGCGCCAGCGACGAGGAGCTGGCCGAGCTGTACGCGAGCGCCCGCGCGGTGCTGATGCCGAGCGTGGAGGAGTTCGGCATCACCGCCGTGGAGGCGCAAGCGGCCGGGCGGCCGGTGATCGCCGCCGCCGCCGGCGGGGTGCTGGAGACCGTGATCGACGGGCACACCGGACGGCTGGCGCAACTGGACGACGTCGACTCCTTCGTGCAGGCGATCCGCGAATTGGACCGGCTCGACTTCGACCCGGCCGCGGCTGTGCGCAATGCCGAGCGCTTCTCGGTTGCCACCTTTCAGCGCCGGCTGGCGGAGGAGGTGCAGCGCGCGTTGCGCCGGCGCGAAGACGCGCCACCGAGCGAGCGGCGGCCACGCCTGCGCCCGACGGCCGCCAGATCCCGCCGGTATCCTGCCGAAGAAGCTCGCCTGCCGATCGCCGCGTGCGCGGCCGAGCGGGTCTGACCCGGCTCAGCCGCGCGGTACGGAGGCAACCGTTTCGCGCCCGCGGCGGCCATGTCGACGATCGGTGAGCACTGAGAGCGGATCGCCGCGATGAGCCCCACCACCTCCAACCGACCGCTGCGGATCGCGTGGCTGGGGGCCTCGCCCGGAGACGGCGGCGGCGTGCCCGGCGTGGCGCGCGAGCTGCTGCACGGCCTCACCGCGCTGGGGCACCAGATCGATTGCTTCATCCCCGGAGCCGCCTATCAGCCGCCGTCCGAGCTGGCCGGCAACGAGCGGCTGCGGTTCGTGTGGGGGACAGGCGATTGGAAGTGGGACCGGTGGTACAGCCGCACGCGGATCGGGGCGTTCGCCAGTGGGTTGGTGGCGCGCGCGCTGGCCTCGCTGCGCTTGCGGCGCGAGATCGCGGCGCGGCACGCGCGCCAGCCGTATGACGTGCTCTACCAGTTCTCCAACATCGAGAGCCTGGCGGTGCCGCCGCGCGTGGCGCGCGAAGTGCCGCTGGTGATCCACCCCGAGACGCACGTGGCGGGCGAGCTTCGCTTCATGCTCGCCGAGCGGCGGCTGGCGCTGCGCGGCCAGCCGCGACGCACGTTTGCGCTGGTGAGCGCGATCATGCTGCTGCGCTCGCTGGTGCAGCGCGTGCAGATCCGCCGGGCCGCGCTGCTGGTGTGCATCAGCGGCGTGTTCCGCGACCACCTCGTGCGCGACTACGGCTTCCCGCTCGCGTCCACTGTGGTGGTGCCCAACCCGGTGCGCGTCGAGCGCTTCGCCGTGCCGCCGCGCGGGCTGGGCACGCCGCCCACCGTGCTGGTGCTGGGGCGCGTGGCGGTGCGCAAGGGTGTGGAGGACGTAGTCGCCGTGGCGCGGCGGCTGCGCGAGCGCGCGGCCGATGCGCGGGTGCGGGTGGTGGGCGGCCCCAGCCTGTGGTCGGATTACACGCCGCTGCTGCGCGAGCTGCCACCCGAGAACGCCGAATACGCCGGCGGCGTCCCCTCCGAGGCGATCCCCGCGGAGCTGGCCGGCAGCGACCTGCTGTTGCAGGCCAGCAAGTACGAGCCGTTCGCGCTCACCGTCGCCGAGGCGCTCGCGGCGGGGCTGCCGGTGGTGGCCACCAGCGAGGTGGGAGCGATCGAGGGCGTCGACCGCGCCGTTGTCGGGGAGGTGGCGCCCGGCGACGTGGAGGGCATGGCGGACGCAATCGAAGCGCTGCTGGCGCGGCTCGCGGCCGACCCACACGGCGTGCGGGCGGCGGCGCGTGCGGAGGCCGAGCGGCTGTTTGCGCCCGAGGTGGTGTGCGCACAGCTTTCGCGGGCGCTGGGGCGGCTGGTTGGCGGCGATGGAGGAGATGTGCGATCGCCCGCCGCGGGCACCAACCAATTCGTCGCGGAGACCAACCAGCAACCAGCAGACACCAATCAGGCCCCCGCGTACACCAACCAGCTCTCCCCGGGCGCCAACCAATCCTCCACGGACCCCAACCAAATTGCCGCGGACGCCGACTGCGGTTACACTCCGGCGCAATGACGGTGTCGATGCATCCGTCAGCGACCACCCTGCGTGTGCAGGGCGGGCGGGTGCCGGACTTCTTCATCGTCGGACACCCCAAGAGCGGTACCACCGCGCTGTTCGATGTGCTGCTGCGCCATCCGCAGATCTATATGTCGCCCAACAAGGAGCCGTGGTATTTCGCCGCGGAGCTGAGCGATCCGCTGCCGGCCGCCGAGCGGGCTCCGCGACCGAGCGGGACCGGCTGGACGCCGCAGACGCTGGAGCAGTATTTGTCGCTGTTCGACGGCGCCGCGCCCCACCAGCGCGCCGGCGAGGCGTCGGCGTTGTACCTGTGGTCGCGCACCGCCGCGCAGCGCATCGCCGAGGTGCAGCCGGGGGCGCGGATCGTGGCGATATTGCGCGAGCCGGCGAGCTTTTTGCGCTCGCTGCACCTGCAGTTCGTGCAGACGTACATCGAGACCGAGGCCGATTTCGGCAGGGCCCTGTCGCTGGAGAGCGAGCGAAGCGCCGGCCGGCAGATTCCTGCCAACGCCTACTGGCCGGGCGCGACGCTGTATTCCGAGCACGTGCGCTACGTGGAGCAGCTGCGCCGCTTTCACTCGCACTTCCCGCCCGAGCAGGTGATGGTGGCGATCTACGACGACTTCCGCGCCGACAACGAGGCGACGGTGCGCGCGGTGCAGCGCTTTCTGGAGGTCGACGACACCGCGCCGATCGCCGTGCGGGAGGTGAATCCGAGCGTGAGCGTGCGCGCGCGCAGGGTGCACGAGCTGGTGCACACGGTCGCCGCGGGACAGAGCCCGCTCACCCGCGCGGTGCGCGAGGCAGCGGTGCGGCTGGCGCCGCCGGGGCTCGACCGCGAGCGCGCGCTGGCGATCCGCGACCGCCTGTTCTTCGCCAAGCCGCAGCCGGTCGACGAGCAGCTGATGCGTGAGCTGCGCGCGCGCTTCAAACCGGAGGTGGAGGCGGTGAGCGAGTACCTGAATCGCGATTTGGTGAAGTTGTGGGGGTATGGGGACAGCTGACCCGCCCGATCCCGCGTCGATCTCGGCGATCGTGCCCACCTACAACGACGCGGAGCGGATCGGCGACGCGCTGGAGTCGATCGCCGCGCAGACCATGCCCCCGCGTGAGGTGGTGGTGTGCGACGACTGCTCCGATGACCACACCGAGGCGGTGGTGCGGGAGCTGGCCGCCCGCCACGCCGCCACGCTGGCGATCCGCTACCTGCGCCTGCCCGCGCGCGCCGGCGCCGCCGGCGCCCGCAACGCCGGGATCGCGGCGGCCGAGGGCGAGTGGATCGCCAACTGCGACTCCGACGACATGTGGGCGCCGCACAAGCTGGAGCGCCAGATCGAGTTCCTGCGCGACTGGCGGGGCGAGCGGCGGATCGCGCTGGTGGGCGCGCACGGGCACAACATGAACGACGCCAAGCGGGTGATCTCGCCGGCGATCATGGGACCCACCAATGAGCGCGAGTATGAGGAGCTGGTGAAGGCGGGAAAGATCTTTTACGTGATTCACTCCTCGGCGCTGTTCACCCGCGAGGATTTCCTCGCGATTGGCGGCTACACAGGCGAGTACGGCGCGGCCGACGACTACCCGTTCTTCTGCCGGATGGCGGAGCGCGGCGTGGTGCTGAACATCCCCGAGCCGCTCGTCTACTACCGCAAGCGCGCCGGCTCGGTGCAGTTCAGCCGCTTCTGGGAACTGCGCCAGGACGTGACGCGGTTGACCGTCAACCAGCGTCGTCGCGCCCACGGCCAGAGTGAGCTGGGACGCGAGGAGTTCGCCGCGCAGCTGGCCGCCGCCCCAGCCCGCGAGCGCCTCAAACGCCGCCGCCAGCTGTGGGGCTTCTACTACTACAAACTGGGCTCCACCCACATGGTCAACGGCAGTCGCCTGCGCGGCGCCCTGGAGCTGGCGCTAGCCGGCGCGCTCGACCCGGCGCGGGTGCGCGCGGGGGTGGGGAATGCGGTGCGATCTCAGATTTCCAGGCGCACCGGCTCGAAGGAGAGGACTTCGGCGAGCACGTCGTAGTGGCGGTCGACGTCCCCACCTCCGGCCACCTGCCCTCGGCGTCGTCGAGCAGGTTGCGGACGGAGCCAGTGTCGGTGATGGTGTGGCGGGGGCGGGTGGTCGGCACGGAGCAAAGTGTCGCACCTCATTTTTCTAGGTGCCGCACCAACTTGCCGGCGCCGGAACAGTGGCGGGAGCTCACCGCCGCGTTTTGAGACGGCTACGCGGCTGGCTCACGGCCCGAGGGCGCCTACCGGGATGACCTGAACACCGTCCTCGCGGCGGTGGCCGTAGCCGGTGCCGACGATCACGCCGAGCGTGGCGGGACTGCCCGAGCTTGCGGTGTCGATCTGACCGGCAAACCGGCGCAGTGTGGCGGCAGCTTCGTCGACCTGTCCCGACCCGAGCTTGACCTCGAACGCCGCCCAGCGGCCGTCGGCCGTCTCGACGATCGCATCCACCTCCACGTTGTGACTGTCGCGGTACTGCAGCACGTGGGCATCGGCCGCCTGCGCGTACACACGCAGATCGCGCACCACCAGCGACTCAAACAGAAAGCCCAGCAGCTTGATCTCGCGCAGCAGCCATGCCGGCGTCGCCCGCAGCGCGGCCACCGCCAGCGAGGGATCGACGAAGTGCCGCTTCGGGGCGGCGCGCACCGCGTATTTCGAGCGCAGGTGGGGTGCCCAGGCGGGCTGGTCCTCGACGATCATCAGTCGCTTGAGCGCCGCCAGATATTCGCCGACGGTGTCGTCCTTCAAAGGCCCGTTGGCGCCGGCCGTGTCGCCGGCGAGCGTCGCCGTGGCGGCGTGGGTGGCGACATTGCGCGCAAGGCTGCGCAGCAACGCCCCCACCCGCTCGGGGTCGCGGCGCCTCCCCTCCACGCGGCCGATGTCGACGCGCCGGATCTCCTCGAGGTAGTCGCGCACCGCCCGTAGCGCCTGCTCCACCCCCAGCCCACGAAATCCCGGCCAGCCACCGACGGCGATCTCGCGCGCAAGGTCGGCCACCCGCAGACCTGGGTCGGTACTGTGCGCCGGCTCGCCCGCTAGCAGCCCAGCCAGTGAGATCGTACCGCTGCTTACACCCGCCTCCAGCAGGCTCATCGGCCGCATCCGCAACCGGGTGATGCGACCAGCCCCCGTGTGCCGCGTGATGTCGTCCGGCGGCACCGCCGATCCGGCGAGGATGAACTGGCCGGGCGCACGCCGGTCGTCGACGGCCCGACGGACGTGGTTCCAGATCGCTGGCGCCAACTGCCACTCGTCGATCAGTCGGGGAGTGGTGCCCGCCAGCACCAGCGCGGGATCTACGGCGGCCGCTTCACGAGCGCCCGCGTCCACGTCCAGCAGCGCCTCGCTTGCAGCGATCCGCCGTGCGGTGGCGGTCTTACCGCACGCCTTGGGTCCCTCGATCAACACCGCGCCGGTCGCCTCCAAGCGGGCGGACAGCTCGGCGTCGACGATCCTCGGTTGATACCCCTCCGACACTTAGCGGGGAGTTTAGCGAGATTTTGGCGGGGAGATTATTAAGTTTCTAGCGGGGAGATTGTCGAAGCGGTACGCCAAGCGCGTACCAGATGGTACGCCGGCGGCCTACCGACGCGTCCATCGAGCATTGCCCATCGGCCATACTCGACCCGTGGCCAAGGTGATGGTTTCGCTCCCAGACGACCTGCTCGGCGCCGTCGACGCCGAGGCGACGAGGCGCGGAACGAGCCGCAGTGCAGTACCGCAGGCCGGCGCCCGCCACGAGTTGGGATTCGTCGCAAGCGAGGAGCGCGCGGCTGTGCTCGCCGAGCTCGACGATCTCAGCCGTCGCTGGCGCGGTCCGGCCGATGCCGCAGCGCTGGTGCGCAGCGAGCGCCACCGCAACGACTGATGCCTGGCACCCGCCCGCGGGAGGCGTGGATCGTCGACGCGAGCATCGTGCTGAAGTGGTTTCTACCCGTCGAGCACGAGCCCGACGGTGAGTTGGTGCGGGCCACACGATCCGCCGGCTGGCGATGCGCACCACAACGCTGGTCGCGTATGAGGTGGGCAACATCCTGGCACGCCATTCGGAATTGGAGGCATCCGAGATCGCCGCTGCCCTGGCGCTCGTGCGCCGAATCTGCGGCAGTCCGATCGCGCTTACCGCCGAGGACGAACTGCGAGCAACCACGCTCGCGCTCGAACTGACGTTCTACGACGCCTCGTACGCCGCGGTAACCGAGCGCACGCGCCGAGCTGCTGTCCGCTGACAACGACCTGCTCGCATTGGGCCTCGCGGTCGGTTTGCGGGATGTGGCAGTGCAAGCGCCACCCGCCGGTACCAGGTACGAGGTACGCCGAGGGAGCACTGATTGGTGCGCCAATGGCGTACCCATACCGTAGCCGATACTTTGTAAGTTTTGTGTGTAGAATCCTTGTATGTCATCGTCACGAGGTCAGAAGGCACGCAAGGGCGAGCCGTTCAGCGTCCGCTTCAGGCTGAGCACCGATCGACTGGTGCAGGAGGAGGCCAGCCGCACCCACCGCTCAAAGAGCGCGATCGTCGAGCTGCTCACTGAGGAGGCCGTGCGCACGCGGCGATTCGCCGGGATTGGCTTTCGCGGCGATGATGCCGCACGTCGCCCGTGGGTAATCGGCTCGGGACTCGATGTGTGGGAGATCGTGCAGATGCACGACGACTTCGGCTCGATCGAGCGGCTGGTGGCGGAGACGCAGCTCACCGAGCACCACGTGCGCCTCGCGCTGGCCTACCGCGACAGCTACCCCGAGGAGCTCGCACAGGCCATCGCGCACAACCGCCGCAGCGCCGAGGAGTGGCAGGAGCTGTACCCGTTCGTCGCGTTCTCCACGGCGACGGCGTAATCGCGCTTGCGCCTCCTGCTTGACGCCAACCTCTCGCCGCGCAACGTCGCCGACAGGCTGCGCCAGCGAGGCCACGACGTGTTGGCGCTCGCCGAAAATGCCGTCTACGAGGGGCTCTCCGACCCGCAGGTGCTGGAGCTCGCCGCAGCCGAGGAGCGCATACTCGTCACACGCAACAGCCGCGACTTCGCACCGCTCGCACGCGAGTGGGCCGAAGCGCAGCGCCCGCACGCTGGTGTGATCCTCATCTGGACGCTCGACCACAGCCAGTTCGCCGAGATCGCGTCCGGTGTCGAACGCCAGCTCACGCTACGGCCAACGCCGGAGCAGTGGCGGGACCTCACCGCGGCGTTTTGAGGCGGGCCACCCGGCCGGCTCACGGCCCGAGAATTTGTCGCCCATACGGACCGCTTCTGCAGTTTCTGTCGGAGACGGGAGTGTTGATTTGCTCGACACTCATTTCGACGTGATCTGGTCCCGCTTTATTAGACCGGGGTTGTGCGAGTCAGGCGGCTGCTTGTTGTTGGTGGTAGAGGGTCTCATATTCGGTGGGTGTGAGCATTCCGAGGGCGCTGTGGCGGCGCTTGCGGTTGTGGAAGACCTCGA
>DATMLP010000036.1:0-44543 GCA_035570415.1 Solirubrobacteraceae bacterium
GCCGAGGCGCACGTCCAGCACGACAAAGATCGACCACACGACGACGAAACTCCGGGGCATACGACTTCGGCATGACAGCTCCTCGCATTCATGCCGCCCACCCTCTCACAAACCGAGTCCATGAACCAGGGACCAGATCAAACCGCTGCGCAAGGGTTCTGGGAGGACAACTGTCGTTGTGATGGCTGTGCCGCATGACGTTGCTAAGTCACGACGCGAGCGGCGATAGCATGGCGCAGGAGTGGAACCAGCGAGCAGCCATCAGTTGTCTGAAGATGTCCACGACGTTGTCGGTCGGTACTTCGACCTTGCTGCCCGCCGCGATGTCGAGGCGATCGTTGCGCTCTTCACAGACGACGCAACCGTGACCGACGAAGGCGAGACGCGCCGCGGGGTCGATGCGATCCGTGCTTGGCTGACCGGCCCAGTTGCCAAGTACGAGTACACGACCACGATTGCGGACAGCGAAGCGCTCGGCGACGACCAGTACCGGGTCGCCGTGCGGCTCGAGGGCAACTTCCCGGGCGGGACCGCCGATCTGAACTACGACTTCGTCATCGATGGCAACCGCGTCAGTCGGCTGAGGATCGCCCCTTAGCACTCAACCAGGTGACGTCCGCGTTCGAGCGGGTTCGACCACTGTCAAGAGCGTGACTGGGGAACCTGCTGCGAATCGCGAGGTATGGAGCCAACCGAAGTCAATGCGAACCGCTCCGCGCGCCTTCCCGCCGGGCGAATGTCGCTGGACGACGCTGCCAAGTAGGCTCGTGCCCCGGTCGTGCCCTGCCTACATCCTCCAGCACGAGGATCTAAACTGCGGCAAAGCTAGACTCGTCCCGATGGTGCAAGGAGGCTCCTGATGCTTGTCGCCGCGATCGGCATTGCGATCATCGCCTGCGTTGGCTTCTGGATGGTCGGCGGCGTGCTCCTACGTGCCGCAGGACTGGTTGTTGCCGCGCTTGCCGCGTTGAACCTCGCGCTTGTCGGCAACGCCGCTGCGATCCTTCTGTTCGTTGTCGGGCTCGCGCTGTGGCTTGTCGGTCACTGGCACTATGCGCTGCGGCACCATGAATACAAGAGTCCGCTAGCACGACGCATCTTCTACCAGGTGCTTCCTCGGCGGCTCGACCCGACTCGCGGTTGGGGATTCCGGTCGTGCCCGCCGAATCGCACCCGGATATGTAGCGGATAGCGCCGCTCCGGCGAGTCCCAGCCATAGCCCTCGCTGACAGGACGATTCCACGATCTGGCCTCGGGTGGGTGCCCGCGCCGAACGCGCCAGGAGAGGGCGGGGATCGCTATCTGGGACACGGCGCGAACGTAGAACCTCCGCAGCGCCGTCTAAAGTCGCGGGCCGCATGGCGCGAGCGACGTTTCATACGGCGGCAGACGGCCACCCGGCGCGAGATGCTGCGTCGTGGACGGAGGAGAAGCTGATGATCCTCGACGCCTATCTCAACTCCTTTGCGAAGGCGTGCAGGACGGCCGGCGGCTGGTATGCCCTGGACCTGTTCGCGGGAACCGGGTTGAACTGGTCCACGACCCGCGACCGGGAGATCAATGGCTCTGCGCTGATCGCCTTGGAGGCAGGGTCGCCCGAGGCGATCAAGGTCGCCGTCGCTGAGAGCCACGCCGGCGCTTTCAAGGCGCTGGTGCATCGCACCGAACGCTATGGCGATCGGGTGGAGAGCTTCAACGAGGACGCCAACAAGATTGTCGCGGCCATGTTGGGGCTCATTCCTCGACGGGCTCCGGCGTTTGCGTTCCTCGATCCCGAGGGATCGGAGCTTGAATGGCTGACGGTTGAGGCGATCGCCGAGCACAAGCGCGGGCACAGCCCCAACAAGATCGAGCAACTTATCTTGTTCCCGACCGATATGGGATTTGTGCGGCTCGCGCCCGACCATCCAGAGCTTGTGACCCGAATCTACGGGCACGATGGTTGGAAAGACATTTACGCGCGGCGCGAGTCCGGCCAGATCACCGCCGAGGAGGCCCGCGGCGAGTATGTGCGTATGTACGCGGAGGGCTTCAAGCGCTTGGGCTACGCGACGGTGCTTGACCGGCAGATCAAGAAGTCCAACGGCCAGCCCATGTACTTCCTGATCTTCGCTACCGACAACGATGCCGGCGAGCGAATCATGGATTGGGTGTTCGACCGAGTGCGTCTGCGCGTTGAGGAGGAGCTTGGACAGACAACGCTCTTTGACATGGAGAGCGGCCCACGCAAGCGGCGGCTAAACGGCGGCGATAGCTAGCTCGCGGTGCCGCGCACGATCGGACGGCGACGGCATGGCGTCGTAGGTTCGGTCATCGAGCAGTCGGCCCCCTGCCTTCGACGTGCGACCTCCCCACTGCTTAAAGAAGAACGCCACGTCCTCCTCAGCGCAGCGAGCGCGCAGGTCGCGTATCCAGGCCGCGTCGCAGCGTCGATGCTTCGCGCCAGACTCGCCGCCCGCGATCAGCCAGTCGATGCCGCTGAGGTCGAGTCCTTCGAGTGGCCCCAACAGGGGCTCAGCGGAGATGAATCGCACCGCTGCATCGACTTCGCGTAGGTAGTCCGCTCGGTGTACGAAGCGCCGGTTCTCGATGGTGACTCCCATCCAAACATTCGGAGCCCAGGGCAAGGTCGGTGCCAGCTCTGCTAGTCGCTCGTGGCGCTTGGTCAGAATCTGGAAGGTGTGCTGGCTCGCCTCCTCCATGACCTCGAACACCTGCCGTATGAACGACTCGGGGATGCGCTCGTGGAAAAGATCGCTCATCGAGTTCACGAAGATCGTCCGTGGACGCTTCCAGCGCAGCGGCTGGTCTAGCCGGTTCGGCCACAAGCGCAGATCGAAACCCTGCTGGTAGGGGTGGCCGGGGATGTCCCGCCAGCGCTCAGCGAATGTCTCCGCGTAGCAGTGGGCGCAGCCCGGCGAAACCTTGTCACAACCCGTAACGGGGTTCCAAGTCGCGTTCGTCCACTCGATTGCGCTGTTGTCGGCCAAGGCGATGACTCCTTCGTGATCGCAAGCCTACCTCCTGCGCAAGATCGAACATATGTTCGTCTCTATGCAGGGGGACGCCGACGACCATGCCCAAGCGCACTGCTGAACTTCCTGGTGGGGAATGTCGCTCTACGAAGCGGAATAGTTGGCCGGGCTGGGCTTGCCGTCGTGGCGGGAAATGGTCTGTCCGGGGGCGTCGCTATCTCATCCGCGTCAATTGACCATTCATGCGGCCGGACGGGTCTTGTCCACCCGCCCGGCCCGAGCACCGAAGCGACTACCTTCGATGCCCAGGGCCTACCGTAGCTGTCTGCGGTGTGGTCGTCTGCTCGTTGGCGGCTTTCTTCGGTGCGCCGAAAAGGAGGCCAGATGACCGCCACGTCCACCGAGAATCACGCCCAGCCCGCGCTCGCGCCCGATGCTACGGGGCGACGCTCGCTCCTGAATGATGACCCGATTGTGCTGCTGCTCTACGGCGAGGAGCACGCGAACCTCGCGCTTGCCGACGAGTTGGCGTTGGACGGCTATGAGATTCGCCGTGCCAGCGACACGGCGAAGTTGCGCGCCGTATGCAGCGAGTGGGAGGTTGAGCTTGTGATCTTCGGTCGAGCGACGCGTCGAGGCGCGGGGCTTGACGTGCTGCGCAAGCTCCGCGCGGGCGCGTTCATGCCCGAGGCCAAGCGGGGTCTACGAACGCTTTGGATGACCCCGAACGGTGACCTCGGCGACGTGCTGCGGGGGTTCGAGGCAGGAGCCGACGACGTGCTGCGCGCTCCCTTCGCGTATCCCGAGCTTCGCGCCCGTGTGCAGGCGCTTGTGCGGCGCGATCTTGCCGAGGGGTCTTGCGTGATCGAGTACGGGGAGCTTCGGATCGACACCGCCGCGCACGAGGTCACGATCGGCCCGACTCCCGTGGAGTTGCGCCGTTTGGAGTACGCGCTACTTGTGTACCTTGCCCGCGACCCCGGCCGTGTCTATACCAAGGACGAGCTGTTGCGGGAGGTATGGGGGTTTCGCTTGCCCGGTAGTACGCGGACGCTGGATTCTCACGCTTCGCGGCTGCGGCGCAAGCTCGCTGAGGCCGGCGCCGATGGGCTGGTGTGCGCGACGCGCGGCGTCGGTTATCGCCTCGCCGCCGCCTCATTGCGTGTCCTGCCGGCGACGCGCGTTGCTTGACCGTGGCTGCTGCGTGTCAGGGTCGTGTCCCGCGCCCACAGGGTGCCGCGCTGTCCGTATAGCTGCCGTTCGTACAGGCAAATATGGCCCCGGCGCGGGGATTGGAGCCCCGCCCGAGACCGTGACACAGGAGGTTGCTCTCCCATGCACGATCAAAGTAGCTCACTCGAATCCGAGGCGCACGCCTATCTCGACCAGGCCGTGCTTCAGATCATGCTCGACAACGAGCGGCAACGGCCAATCTCAGAAACCGAGCTGGCGCGCATCGTCAGCACCCCCGGCCACGTCCCGGCGAGCCTCAAACGCCTGCGCGTAGCCGGCCTCATCCACCGCTGGAACGACCTGGCGACCGCATCGCACGCCGCCGTCTACTACCACGAAATCACGCAGCACACAGACCCCGACTCTCGGCACGAGCACGTCTGGGACAGCGCGGTCCTCGAAAGCCTGATCGTGCGCGGCAACGACGGGCAGGGACCGCTCACCGTCGAGCAGCTTTGGCACGCCTTCGGCGCGAAGAAGAAGCACAAGAACTCCATCATCGACGCGTCTGGAAGCCGCTGGGTTGATCGAACGCCGCGCTGGGCGGTCGATCGCATCAGAGGTCGCCAAAACCCTCGACCGCATTTTGTCGCTCTGACGAGGGGGATCAGATCATGCGTATAACCGAGCTTGACCTGAGTCCCGCCGCTCGTCTGTGCCTGGAGGTAGCCGACATCTATGAGGTTGACCGGCTCCTTGAGCATGGGACTGGACGGCTGATCCAGCGCCCCGAGTTCAGCAAGGGTGCGGAGCTGTACGAAATCGTCCGCGAGCTACATCGCCGCGGCCTGACGTTCTCACGACCCGGAGGGCACATACAAGGGGAACGCGAGCTTGAGATGTTCCGCCTGCGAGCGGTCGTCGGGCTCTCCCTCGATGAGATTGCCCAACGATTCAATCTCACTCGCGGGCGTGTCCATCAGCTTCTTCGCTTGCACTTCCGACTCGACGCAGTACCACCCGCAGCGAAAGCCCACAGGCCACGGGCGACTTGCCAGCGTCCGCACACCCTCAAGGATCGCCACCGCCTTTATCTCATGGCGCGCGTAGCGATACAGCGCTACTACCGCAGACCCCTCACGGTCACAGCGGTTGCGAGGGCGCTTGCCAGTTCCCCCAGGCAACTCCAGCGGGCATATGCTCAGTTCAGCGACAGCACATTCCATGAAGATCTCACGGCCCGACGGATGGACGCCGCCGCCGAACTGCTCTCAAAGCCCGCGATCCCGGTAGGCGACGTGGCAAGCCGGGTCGGCTACTGCCACCCGTCCCACTTCGCCCGCGCGTTTCAGCGCCGCTACGGTGTTTCACCCTCAGCGTTTCGTGTCGAGACGTGTCGCACCGAGCTTCACAACGACACCCAAGGCCAGCTAATCCCGGTCGAGCAACTGCAGGACTATGACTCGTGCGTGGGCCGGGTGCATATCGACTCCGCCAACGTTAGCCCTGCCATGTAGCGACCGAACAGTCCCGCATGAGCGGCATCGGAGCACGCTCAAGAACACCCTTAACGGTTATGGGCCGGGTCGGTCCGTGCCTCTCCAGAACAGCCCAAGGGTCTGATAGGGAGACGAAGATGACCTCGTTGGTGGCCATCCGACCACGAGCACCCGCTCAATTTCTTCGCGGTCCGCCATCGCGTTGCGCGAGGCAGCATCCATTTGTCGCTGTCGCGCTTCGCTGCTATCTTGACTAGCAATAAGTCCAATGAAATAGTCGCGTCTCTCTTTCGGACCGTTCTCAAACAATACAAAATCGTTGGGGCCGCGCTTTCCCTCGGCGATGTCGGTTTTAAGTTCCGTAATCGCCTCCTCGAACTTCTGCTGATCTTCAAACGCAACGTTGCATATCATGTTGCCAAGTTCGATCCAGCGCGGGCCTTTGCGGCTCTCAATAGTGGACAGTAGTTGCTCCCACCATTCTGTGCGGTGTACCCTCGGCTTCTCTGCCTCCATCCCGGCCTCCTGCTTATACCGATAGGTGTCGATCGCATCGGAGAGTCCGACGACGCGCAGTCCCGAAAGCTCAGCGTCAAACTCAGTCGGCCCAACATTGAAACCAGTTTGCAGATAAAAGCCGAGCAGATCAAGCTCATCCCCAACAAGAAATCTGCTTCTCTCTAGCTCTGAGCGCCGCGAAAGGTAGTGAAGCACATCACTCGGATAATCGAGAATCTCAAGGACAACGAGCAAATCAAAGAGCGAGAGCGAGTGCGTGAGAGCCTCAAGCTCATGGTTGGTAAGACCTGTCTCCACAAGATCGTGAATACTGGGGAGGAGCCCTGCTAGCGGCTCTAGCGTTGCCCCTAGCGTCAGTGCAGTGTGAATCTGGGATGTATCGATCGAAATGCATTTTCCGTCTCGGGTAGACAAATTGAGGTGTTCTGTGTGGCTGGCGAGGAAACCGGCGAAGCGCTTTGCCTGGCGTCCCGGAGACACAACAAGACTCTCGATGTCGTCATGCAGCCAGCGCCCCCTTCCCCTTCGTGCGGGGCGAGAGAGTCGTCCCGCCTTACACTCTACGATGAGTGCATAGTCTCCAATGAGTAGGAGTACGTCCGTCTCGTACTCCTTACCATCCAGAGGATCGGTCCAGACGACGTTGGTTATTACCCGACCTGCTGAGAACTTCTCTTGCAAAGCGGCTGCGATGCGTTCCTCAAGATAATTGGCGCGCCGATCAAGATACTGAGACCACAGGGGTTTATGCCCTTCCAATAGGCTCTCCAGCATCGGGAAGGCGGAATGATTAAACACCGAGGCCAACGCCCATATATACAAGTCATTCTTAACTGCGACTATTGGCTTATTGAGAACTGGATTGTCAGTGAGTAGCTTATGGAGTGGCAGATCGGCAGTATCACCGAAGGCCAGGCTCCATGTGTCTAGGACTTTCTGAAGGGCAGTACCCTCAACTGGTCCTGGGTAATGTTCGACAAGTTCCCCGGTTGCAAAGGCGAAGACCCGAAACAGGTTAAGGTCACTGACGATAATGACAAAGCCCTTCCGTTCGCGCTCATTATGCCGGAGTTGTTCAACTAGAGCATCATCGATCGTGGGGAGCCTGGGGAATGCGTCCCGCACTGCGGAAGGCCAATTGTCGTCCAGTGGCAGGTTGATAATCTCGTGTACAAGCTCGCGTTGCGCAGCAATTCTCTTATTCACGGCTCCGGCCACCGTCCACCACCACTCGACCAATCGAGTTATCTCGACCCCAAGCTTATCCTTGATCTGGGACTCAAGGGGCGCAAAAAGCTCTGCGAGGACCTGCGACAAATCGGTGTAGTAAGACCCGCCACGAACGGAGGCAGCGTGCGTTCGCATTGAGGCAATCGCCACCTCCCTACGGCGTTTGTCTTCGTCCGGCTCTCGGGCAATTCTCGCCGTTTCTAGGATGAAGAATGCATGGACGACCTCCTTGGCGGCTTCGATTATCTCCAGCTGTCCTTCCTGTAGAGTGACTGTTGGCCTTGCGTCCGTTAGCGACTGACGCAAGGCGAATGCGTGGATCAACTCGACGTGGCTTTGGAAAATACCCTCTGGGCTGTTGTACTCGGGGTTTACGCCGGCCTCACCCGTGAGGAAGTAGAACGAAGTTGCGCAGATCAGATCGAGCGGCGGAACAGCAGCGACTGAGCCCTCAAGCCGTCGTAGTGCCGCGCCGAAGTCGGGGCTGGCAGTAGTGATTGCCTTATCTACGCCCGCCTTAAGCGCAGCGAGGAACTCCTCAGTTGGCTGGGACGCGACCCAACCTGCATCGTCATCTGGCGCGCTCATGCCTGTCCTAGTGTGCCAGCCGCCGAGGTCGCCCCCGACCCGGGGGCCGGTAGCCGTGCGTCGTCCGAGTACGGCCAGGGGACACGCCCCAGGCGAGCCGCCATCATCTGCGGGCGCATCGGCACGCACGACATCTTCCGCCAGCGTGAGCATCGACCAATGCAGGCCGGTCGCCCACCGAAGATAAAGATTTCTTAAGCCTGTCACCTAACGGGGGTCAAATCGACCTTTCTAGGTTGCCCCATCTCCGCGAGAAGAGTTCTTGGTCGCCTGTACCGCCAGGGCACCGAAAGGGACCTTTATCTAGTGCCGGGATACCGGGCCGCGTCTTGTGGGTCACTGGCTGTCCCATTCGGCGCTCGAAATCGACGTTTCCTTACGAAAGGAGACAGAACCACAGATATGAGAAATCACGACACACCGCATATTCTTCGCCCGTCTCGCGCTGCTGAGCGGTTCATGCGCGCGCCAGACCGGCCGCTGCGCCAGGCGGGCTCGTCGTTTGCTCATCACTCGTTCTCTGTGTTCGGGACGCTCGCGCCGCTGTTGGTGCTCGCGTTCGCGGTGCTCTTGCTGGTTTTGGTGTGGCGTGTGTGGGGGCGTCTTCGTCTTGCGGCGGAGGGCCACTGCTTTGAGGTTCGCCTTGGCGAGCAGGTGTCGCGGGCGGCGGTTGAGTCGTTGATGAGCACGCTTGCGGGCGGGTTGCCGCGCCCGTTGCTTGGGCCGGCGCCGTGGATCGTGCTGGAGTTGTCATCGACGGAGGACCGCGCGGAGTGTGGCTTGTTCGTCTCCGGTGGCGTGCCGGTGGCGCAGGTGCGCACGGCGGTCGAGCAGGGCCTCGGCGGCGTGACCATTGGGACGATCGGGCTCGGGCCGCCTGCTGAGATGTGCGAGCACATGCGGGTGGCGAGTCTCGCTCCCGGCGGCTCGCGGTTCTTGCCGCTGCGGGTCGATCACCGTGTAGACCCCGCCGGCCAGTTGTTGGCCGCGCTGCGTGCCCACGAACCGCGCGAGGGCGGCGCAATCCAGCTTGTTCTGCAATCGCCGCCGCGTTCGGCGGCGAACCGTGCGCGTGGGCAGGCGCGGCGGCTGCGCGCCGGTCGCGGTCTGCAACCGGACGTGGCGTTGCGCGCGCTTCAAGCGGCGGGCGGGCTGCTGCTTGAGTTCATCGACGTGTTCTTGCCCGGTTCGCCGCCAGCGGGCCAGCAGGCGGCGGGGCGGGTGGACCAGTTCTCGCTTGAGCGCGCGAAGGCGATCGAGGCGAAGGCCGCACAACCGCTGCTCGCCGCGACGCTCCGTGTCGGGGCATGGGCAGGTGAGCGGCGTCGCGCGGGCGGCCGGCTCGGTGGTCTGCTCGCGGCGTTCGGGCAGTTCCATGACCTCGGCGGGCTACACAAGAGCTTCGAGCCGTTCTGCAAACGGCGGATGACGTTCTGCCTGCCGCCAGTGAAACCACGACTGCTGTTGAGCAGCAGCGAAGCCGCGGCATTGATCGCGGTTCCCGAAGAAGCCGGCTCGGCGCCGCTGTCGTTTAGTGAGGCGCCCTCGCGGAGTATCGCGCCGGCTGCGCACGCACCGTCGCACGGGCTTTTGCTCGGCCGCAGCGATCACGCAGGGTTTGACCGCGAGATTCGGGTGCAGCCGGCCGACCTGCTTGAACACGCGCACGTGCTCGGCCCGACCGGCCGCGGCAAGAGCACGCTTTTGTTGAACATGACCGTTGAGGCGATCCGTGCGGGCATGGGCGGGATGGTGCTCGACCCAACCGGCGAGCTAACTGCGTTGACCCTCGCCCGTATTCCCGCCGAGCGAGTCGAGGACGTTGACCTGCTCGACCTCGGCGACACACGCTATCCGCCGGCGTTGAACCTGCTCGCCAGCACCCCCGGCGAGGGTGACACGCACGCGCAGGCGATCTGCGGCATTTTCGCCCGCTTGTTCTCACGGTTCTGGGGTCCACGCACGGAGGACATCCTGCGCTCCGCGCTCACGACCCTGTTGTGTGGACGTGACCCGGCCGGGCCGGCGCCGACGTTGGCGGACGTGCTCACGCTCTTGTCCGACCCCGGCGAGCGGACCCGGTATCGCGCGAGCGACCCGGTAGCGCTGGACGTGTTCTGGCGCCAGTGGCAGACCCTCAGTGAGCAGGCCAGGGTGCAGGCGCTCGCTCCCTTGTCGAACAAGCTGCGCGCGCTGCTCGGCAACCGCCAGCTACGCAACATGCTCTGCCAGCCCGCCGCGCCGGACCTCACGGAGCGGATCACGACGGGCCGGTGGCTGCTCGTGTCACTCCCGCAGACGCTCGGGGAGGACGCGGCAGACCTGATCGGCTCGGTGCTGTTGCATCGTGCGTGGCAGGCCGCGCAGCGCCTCGGGCCGCTCGCGCTCAGAGGCCGGCCACCCTTCCTGTGTCTTGTGGATGAGTGCCATCGCTTCTGCCACATGCCGCAGGGCATGGCGACAGCGCTCGCGCAGGCGCGCGGCTATGGCGTCGGGATGGTGCTCGCGCACCAGAACCTCGCGCAGCTCAAAGACAGCGAGCTCGCCGAGGCCGTGGACGCCAACTGTCAGACCAAGCTCTGTTTCGGCCTCGGCGCCGCCGACGCGAAACGCATGGCCGTTCACTTCGAGCCGCGCTTGGACGCGCACGACCTGTTGCACCTTTCAGCGCACACGATCGCCTGCCGGGTCGCCCACGAACACCACCAGCTACCAGCCGCGACCGCGACCACCGAGCCACCATCGCCGGTCACGCGCGGCGATAACGCGAGCGCGATCCGTGGCCGTGCTCGCGCCCAGGCAGCCGAGCGAGCAGCGGTCGAGCTGGCGATACGTGAGCGCTACGGCCGGATTGAGCAGCCGCCGCCAGGACATGCCCACGCCGACGAACAAACAGGTGACGACTTCGACTCGGGGAGTGTTGGGGTTCCGCCGTTCGGTCCTCCGTTCGGGGCTCCCACCGAGGGAGGACCCCCGCCGCCCGGTATCCCGCACCAGCACAGCGATCCTGGCGCGGACGCAAACCCCGACAATGAACACCCGTTCTCTCCTGGCGGCCGGCGGCCGTGACACTGGCTCTCGCCTCTTTGACTGCTCGTGACCGGGAGCTACTTGACCGTCTCTCCCAATCCGAGCCCCTATCCACCTCTGAACTTCGTCTCCTTTTCTTTTCGGGTGTTCGTACCTGTCGTGAACGACTCGTCAAGCTGGAGGCACACAATCTCCTGCTGCGTGTGTACCCGGCACGCTCACACAGAGGCGGACGCTCCGAGGCGCTGTGGTTCCTCTCCCCGGCCGGGCGACGAGCGATCGGTGCGCCGGCACGTCGGCCGCCGGGCTTGTCGATTCCTGACCTTGAGCACCGCCGCGCGGTCGCGCGTTTTTTCCTCGCGCTGATCGAACGCAGCCTGACCCGTCCGGGTGAGGGTTTGTATCGCTGGCTTGGCGAGCAGCAGGCGCAGCAGGGCACGGGCGCGAGCGTGCGCCCGGACGGTTACGGCCGTTACCTGCTACCTGACGGCGAGGTCACGTTCTACCTGGAGGTAGACCGCGCGACCGAGCCGGCGCGGCGGGTGAAAGCGAAGCTCGACGCCTACAAGCAAGCGCTCGCAGCCGACCCGCACAGTGACCGTGGGAACGTCCTGCTTGTCTGCGATGGCCGGCGCCGTTTGGCGAACCTCGCGCGCTGCGCACCGTCCGGCCCGCCGTGGGTGTGGGGCTCGATCGACGGCGAGCACTACGAGCTGCTACCCGCCCGCGAGCAGCAACGCCGCTTCGATCAGCTTCCCGCCGCACCGCGCGAGCCGGGCCGTCGTGTCGAGGACTGTCTCGGCAGGCGTTGGCGCTGGCCTGCGGCCGTGAGCGTGTAACTCGAAATCTTTAGGGGTGGCGCGTGTACCCGCAGACGCCCCGAAATGACTTTTTTCTGTTGTAAGGGTCTTTCCGCCGGCACCATGACAATTGACAGAATCAGACAAGCACAGACGCGCACACGCGCACGAGTGCGCCTCGCTGCGACTGACGATCGTCCCGACGACGCTCAAGGTCGCAAACGCCTACATCGCGCAGTACCACCGCCACAACCGGCCCGTACCTGGCTGCATCAGCGTCGTCGGCGTAAGCGACGGCGAGCGGCTACGCGGTGTCGCCGTGGTCGGACGGCCAATCGCACGAGCGCTCGATGACGGGTTCACAGCCGAAGTCCGTCGATGTTGCACCGATGGGGCGCCGAACGCCTGCTCGATGCTCTACCGGGCAGCGTGGCGGGCAGTCAAGGCGCTCGGCTACCGCAAGGTCATCACATACACGCTGCCCGAGGAGGGTGGCGCATCACTCAGGGCGAGCGGGTTCACGCTCGCCGACGCCAACGCGGGCGGCGGGCGCTGGAACCGTGCCGGCCGCCGCGCCGCAGACACGCACCCGACGGGCAAGAAGCTGCGCTGGGAGCTGCTCACATGAGCGGAACCCAGCGAGCAACCCAAGACGCCAGCAGCGACGCTCACGGCCACACCCGCGCTCCGCAAGGCGTTCGTAGGCGAGGGCGCCGTGCGCGGCGGGATGCGGGCTCGGATGCGCCGCTACGGCTGCTGCCGGCCAGGACGCGGCCGATGAGCAGCGAGCAGGAACAGCGGCTCGTCGTCTCGCTGGGCGAGCTGATCGTGGAATTGATCGAGGCCGACCCGCGTGGGCTTGGAGGGTTGAGAACCCGGCCGCGATCTGATCTAGATGGATGCTCCCGAGCCAAGGAGCAGCCATGAGCCGAGCATCACTCGCTATCGCGCCCGACCCGGCTACGGACGCCGGGCCGGTGCGCGTGGCGACATACACCCGCATCTCCACTGACGAGGAGCGCCAGCCCAACTCGCTTGAGGCGCAGCGCGTCCGCTTGGACTCGTTCGTCTCAAGTCAGCCCGAGTGGCAGATCAACCTGCGCTATGAGGACCAGTTCACCGGAACCGTGATCGACCGGCCGGCACTCTCACGTCTGCTGCGCGACGCAAAGCGCGGACGCTTCGATGTGCTGCTCGTCTACCGCGTCGATCGTCTCGCGCGCTCGATTCGTGGGCTCGCGCAGATAGTCGATGAGCTTGACCAAGCAGGCGTGATCTTCCGCTCAGCGACCGAGCCGTTTGACACGGGCACACCTGCGGGGCGGATGATGGTGCAGATGCTCGGCGTGTTTGCCGAGTTCGAGCGCGCGCTGATCGTGGAGCGCATCCTCGCCGGCCTTGAGCGCAAGGCCGCACGCGGCGGCTGGTGCGGCGGCCGGCGGCCCTACGGGTACGACATCGCCGCCGACCGCGACCACCTGGAGCGAAACCCCACCGAGGCGCCGCTCGTGCCCGTGATCTTCGACCACTATGTCAACCGGCAACTCGGCTCAAGCGCCACCGCGAAATGGCTGAACACCAACGGCTACCGCACCAAGAACGGCCGCCTCTGGAACCACGGCAGCGTCCTAACAGTGATCCGCAACCGTGCCTACATCGGCGAGATTTACTACCGCGGAAGCTGGTATCCCGCGCCGCACGAGCCGATCGTCCCGCACGAGCTTTTCGAGCGTGCGCAAGTAATCCTCAAAGAACGCGGCGAGGACCAGTCACAGCGCCGGTCCAACGCCTCGGAGTACCTGCTCACCAGTCGCGTCCGCTGTGGACGATGCGGGCAAGCGTACATTGGCACCGCCGCGCACGGACGCAACGGCCGTTACACGTACTACAGGTGCTTTACGCGCCACCGCTACGGCACCGAGCATTGCGCCAACGACCGGCTCCCCGCCGAAAAGCTGGAGCAAGCCGTCACCCGCCAGCTCTGGAAGGTGCTCAACGACAACGACCTGCTCGCCGACGCGATCGACCACGCGCACGCCCAGCTTGCCCACCGCGACGGCGAGCACGAGGACGAGCTAACCAGCGTGCAGCGCAAGCTCGCCGAGGCACGCGCGGCGATGGACCGCTACTTCCAAGCGTTCGAGCACGGCACGATGCCCGAGGACACCTGCGCGCCACGCATAGCCGCGCTCGGCGAGCAGATCAAGGCGCTCGAAGCCAGGGCCAGCGAACTCGCCACCCTCGCAGACAGCGAACCAGTCCAACGCATCAGCGAGGCCGACCTCGACGCGATCCGCCAAAGAGTCCGCGTCGCGCTGGACGACGGCGGCCCCATGCGCGTCAAGGCCATCCTGCAAGAACTCACCGACGAAATCCGCGTAGACGGACGCGACGCGATCGAACCGACCTTCCTTGTGCCCGCGGTTCGACCACCGTCAGGTTCGATGGAGCTAGCCGGGATCGAACCGGCGACCTCTTGCATGCCATGCAAGCGCTCTCCCAGCTGAGCTATAGCCCCGAGCGCCTCCAATATACCGCTCCGCGCGGATTCGGCCGATCCATTTCCCTCCGGCGCGCGCCGGCCCACCAGCCACTCGCTCCCCGGCGTGATCACGTTGCCGCCGCTCTCTTCGGTTGCCTGTGTGCCACTTGATCGCGCCCCGAAGTTGGTTGGAGCCCGAAAAGTAAACACACAACTCTCCGCTGCCGCAAGCCGCCGCCGGTCGCCGGGCAAACCAATCCACCACCGCCCCCGCAAGGTCCCCGAGCTGGCCCGGCCGCCAGCCGTCGGCCATGACGTCGCTCAGGAGGTGGGACGCCCGGGGCGCCGACCCGGCGGCACGGGCTCCGCCGGGTCGCGCGTGGAGGTCGCCTGAGTGGCCCGCACCGCTCCTTCCCGCGGGTCCCGGGGGGCCGCGCGCCGGGCGGCCCGCGCCGCCGCGGCTACGCCGCGAGCGCCCGCTGCTTGATCTGGTCGAACTCGGTTTGCGTGATGGAGCCCTGTTTGAGCAACTCGTCGGCCTTGGCGATCTGCGCCGTGGGATCGCTCTGCCCGGCGACCGTGCGCACGTACGCGTCCATTTCGGCCTGCGCCGCTTTCTGCTGTTTGACCGAGCGTTCGGCCAACCCGTTGTGCTCGACGATCAGATACACGAACACCCCGAGGTAGGGCAGGATGATGATGAACACGATCCACGCCACCTTCGCCCACCCGGAGGTGTCGCTGCGGCGAAAGAGATCGGAGAACACGACGATCAGCAGCCAGATCCAGATGAAGAACGCAAAGAAGACCAGCATCGTCCAGAACACTTCGAGAAACGGATAGCTGGCGAGCACCATGCGACGCCCCCCTCTCGCTAGTGGTTGGAGTCCGCCCAATTCCTGTAAACGCCACCGGAGTGGAGGCGGACTTTCGTGTATGTGACGCTAAAAGCGCGGCGATCCCAAGGCCACCGTACTTTCCCACACGCAGAACCGTTGGAAACGCTGACGCACCCCAAGGCGGCGGGTGCCGCCGCCAAGCGCCGTGGCAGGAATTGTTGGAAATCTGTCCTTGCGGACAGGGGCGCGATCGGTCACGATCGCCGTGTGGCCGGCTCCCTGCACCCGACAGCACCACCGTCGTCCTCTGAAACGGCGCGGCAATCCCCCTGTGACGATCGCCCCCGCGAGGTGGCGATCGTCGCCTACCAGGGCGTGCAGAGCCTCGACGTGACCGGCCCGCTGGAGGTGTTCGCAGGCGCGCAACTGCTGGCGGAGGCCAACCGCGCGAGCGGCGAGCGCGGCTATCGAACGAGCGTGTTGAGCACCGACGGCGCGCCCGTGACGACCTCGAGCGGTTTGACGATCGCGCCGCACGCCGCCCTCGACGGCGCTCCCGTGGCGATCGACACGCTGGTGGTGGCCGGCGGGGAGGGCGCGCGGCGGGCAGGCGAGGACGCGGCGTTGCTGGAGTGGATCGCCGCCCGCGCGCCCACCACGCGGCGCGTGGCGTCGGTGTGCACCGGCGCGTTCGTGCTGGCAGCCGCCGGCCTGCTGGACGGCCGCCGCGCGACCACGCACTGGGCGGCCGCAGCGTCGCTGGCCCGCCGGTACCCGAAGGTTCAGGTGGACCCCGAGCCGATTTATGTGCGCGACGGCCACGTGTGGACCTCGGCGGGTGTCACCGCCGGCATGGACCTGGCGCTGGCGATGGTGGAGGACGACATCGGCCGCGACGAGGCGCTGACGATCGCGCGCCATCTGGTGCTGTTTTTGCGCCGCCCCGGCAACCAGTCGCAGTTCAGCGCGACGCTGGCCGCGCACGCGCCGGTGCGAACCGGGTTGCGCGAGGCGCAGCGCTACGCGGTGGAGCACCTCGCCGCCGGCCTCACGGTTGAAACGTTGGCCGCCCGCGCGCACATGAGCCCGCGCCACTTCGCGCGCAGCTTCCGCGCCGAGGTGGGGCTGACCCCCGCCCGGTATGTGGAGCGCCTGCGCCTGGAGGCCGCGCGGCGGCGGCTGGAGGAGGGGGAGGAACCGGTGGCCGCGGTCGCCGCGGCGTGCGGCTTCGGCACCGCCGAGACGATGCGCCGCACCTTCCTGCGCGCACTGGGAGTGAGCCCCGCCGAGTATCGACGCCGTTTTCACACATCCGCCGCCGCGCCCGAAGCGGCGGCTTGACCGCAAAGGAGCGGACCAAATGCCACAGAAGATCGCGATCCTCATCTACGACCGTTTCACCGCGCTGGACGCGGTGGGCCCATATGAGGTGCTGAGCCGCCTACCCGACTCCGAGCTGACGTTCGTGGCGGAGGAGCCCGGGCCGAAGCGAACCGACACGGGCCGCCTGGCGTTGTACGCCGACGCCACGCTGGCGGAGCTGCGCGACCCCGACGTGGTGGTGGTTCCCGGGGGGCCCGGCCAAGCAGCGCTGATGGACGACGGCCCGGTGCACGAGTGGCTGCGCGCCGCTCACGAGCGCTCGACGTGGACCGTTTCGGTGTGCACCGGCTCGCTGATCCTCGCCGCCGCCGGGTTGCTGGAGGGCCGGCGCGCGACCAGCCACTGGACCGCGCTCGAGGAACTGGGGCGGCTGGGCGCCGAGCCGGTGGCCGAGCGGGTGGTGTGGGACGGCAAGCTCGTCACCGCCGCCGGCGTGTCGGCGGGGATCGACATGGCGCTGGCGCTGGCGGCGAAGCTGGCGGGCGAGGAGCTGGCGCAGGCGATCCAGCTGGGCATGGAGTACGACCCCCAGCCGCCATTCGACGCGGGCGCGCCGCACAAGGCGCCGGCGCCGATCGTCGAGGCGGTGCGCGCCAACGCGCGTTTCGAATCCGAAGTTGGGCAGCAGCTCGCCACCTCCTGACAAGATTCTGGGCCCCACCGCCTGACACGATTCCGCAGGTCCGAGTAGTCTCGCCCAAGGGGGCGGGGAACCCAACGCGAGGAGGATGCAACGATGGCTGGAGAAGCGCTGTTCCTAGGTTGGGGCCCCGTGGTGAGGGGTCGCGAGCAAAAAGCTCTGCAAGTGTTCCAGGAGACCATCGAGTACTACGGCGTGCTGCAGCAGGAAGGCAGGATCGACGGCTTCGAACCGGTGCTGGTCGCACCGCATGGAGGCGATCTGGCGGGCTTCGTGCTGCTGCGCGGTGAGCGCGCCAAGCTGGACGAGATCCGCTCCAGCGAGGAGTTCGAGCGCCTGTTGGTGCGCGCCGCCACGGTCGTGGACAACGTGGGCGCCATGAGCGCGGTGACGGGCGAAGCGCTGGCACGAGGCATGGCCCGCTTCCAGGCGGCCTCGGAGGAGCTTGCCTGAGCGGCTCCGCCGATCCCGGCTTCGACGGCGGTGGGGCAGGGCAGAAGGGCGGTGTGGCTTCACAAACTGAAGCTGGTTGGAGCCCCAAAAGTAAACACACAACACCCCGGCCCCCCGCCCGACCGCCTCGCGAGACGGTCGCGGCGGGGCCCGGCGGCGACCCGCGCGAGCGTTCCGTCGGGGGGTGGCAGGTAACCTCCGGCGGACATGAGCGACGAGCGATACGAGCCGCACGAGATCGAGCCCCGCTGGCAGGCGGTGTGGGCGCGGGAGCGCACCTGGGAGGTGTCCAACGACGCCCCGGGCCAGGGCGCCCCGGCGGCGGCGCCCGGCAACGGTGGGCCCGGCAACGGCGCGCGCGCCGAGCGCCACCCGAAGTCGTACGTCCTGGAGATGCTGCCGTACCCCAGCGGCGAGCCGCACATCGGGCATTTGAAGGTGTACTCGGTGGGCGACGCGATCGCCCATTTTCGCCGCCGTCTCGGCCACCGCGTGCTGCACCCGATGGGCTACGACGCGTTTGGGCTCCCCGCGGAGAACCACGCGATCAACACGGGCGTCAACCCGCGCGACTCGACCGCCGCGTCGATCGCCTCCTTCCAGCGTCAGTTCCGCGAATGGGGGATCTCGATCGACTGGTCGCGCGAGCTGGCCACGCACGAACCGCGCTACTACCGCTGGACGCAGTGGATCTTCTTGCAGCTGCTGCGCGCCGGCCTGGCGTACCGCAAGGAGGCGGCGGTGAACTGGTGCCCTCGCGACCAGACGGTGCTCGCCAACGAGCAGGTGGTGGACGGCTGCTGCGAGCGCTGTGGCGCCGAGGTGGAGGTGCGCCAGCTGGAGCAGTGGTTTCTGCGCATCACCGACTACGCCGAGCGATTGCTGGGCGACCTCGACGGGATCGAGTGGCCGGAGCACGTGAAGACGATGCAGCGCAACTGGATCGGCCGCTCGGAGGGCGCGGAAGTGATGTTCCACTGCGAGGCGCTCAACATCGACTACCCGGTGTTCACCACCCGCCCCGACACGCTGTTCGGCGCCACCTTCTTCGTGATGGCGCCCGAGCACCCCGACGTGCTGCGTCTCGCCGAGGGCACCGAGCACGAGCGGGCGGTGCGCGAGTACGTCAACCACGCGCTGGCCGAGTCAAACGAGGAGCGCGGCGCCGCCGAGCAGCCGAAGACGGGCGTGCCCCTGGGCCGCACGATCACCAACCCGGTGAACGGCGAGCAGATCCCGATGTGGGTGGCCGATTACGTGCTGATGGAGTACGGCACCGGCGCGATCATGGCGGTGCCGGCGCACGACGAGCGCGACTACGCGTTCGCGCGCGCCCACGATTTGCCGATCCGGCGCGTGATCGAAGGCCCACCCACCGCCCCCGCCGAGGGTGGCGACGAGCAGGGTCTCCCGTACACCGGCGACGGTCCGCTGGTCAACTCGCACCCCGACTTCGACGGCCTGCCCAACCGCGAGGCGCTGGCGGCGATCGTGCGGTGGCTGGACCGCGAGGGCAAGGGCCACGCCTCGGTCAACTACCGTTTGCGCGACTGGCTGGTGTCGCGCCAGCGCTACTGGGGCTGCCCGATACCGGTGGTGTACTGCGAGCGCTGCGGGATGGTGCCAGTGCCCGAGGAGCAGCTGCCGGTGGAGCTGCCCGAGATCGAGGATTACGCGCCGCGCGGACGCTCGCCGCTGGCGGCCGCCGAGGAGTGGGTGGCGACGCGCTGCCCGAACTGCGACGGTGAGGCCCGCCGCGAGACCGACACGATGGACACGTTCGTGGACTCGTCGTGGTATTTCCTGCGCTACTGCGACGCCGCCAACGACCAGGAGGCGTGGGACCCGGCGGTGCTGCGCCAGTGGATGCCGGTCGACCAGTACATCGGCGGCGTGGAGCACGCGATCCTCCACTTGATGTACGCCCGGTTCTTCACCAAGGCGCTGGCCGACCTCGGCCACCTCGACTTCCAGGAGCCTTTCCAGGCGCTGTTCACCCAGGGGATGGTGACCAAGGACGGCGCCAAGATGAGCAAGTCGCGCGGCAACGTGGTGTCGCCCGCGTCGATCGTGGAGCGCTACGGCGCCGACACGGCCCGCTGCTACATCCTCTTCATCGCGCCCCCCGACCAGGACGCCGATTGGTCGGACGACGGCGTGGAGGGCGTGCACCGTTTCCTCAGTCGCCTGTGGCGTCTGGCGATGGAGGTGGGGGAGACCCCGCCGCATGCGGCGGGGTCGGCAGGGCCGCATGCGGCCCTGCCCCCGATGGCGCATGCGCCATCGGGCCAGTCGGCGCATGCGCCGACTGGAACAGCAATCGGCGACGACGACCTGGAGCTGCTGCGAAAGGCGCACTGGGCGATCGACAAGGTGTCCACCGATTTGCGCCGCTTCGCCTTCAACACCGCGATCGCCGCGGTGATGGAGCTGCTCAACGAATGCTCGCGCCTGCGCGCGCAGGCCTCGACCGAGGCGCTGCGCTTCGGCTTGGCGAGCGCCGCGTCGCTGTTGTTCCCGTTCGCGCCGCACGTGTGCGCCGAGGTGTACGAGCGGCTGACGGGCGAGCGCGTGTGGGAGCAGCCGTGGCCGCAGGCCGACCCGGCGATGCTGGAGCGCGAGCAGTACGAGCTGGTGTGCCAGGTCAACGGCAAGCTGCGCGACCGCGTGCAGACCCCCGCCGACGCGACACCTGAGCAGCTGAAGGAGCTGTGTCGCGCGGCGCCCAACGTGCAGGCGCACCTCGACGGCAAAGAGATCGTCAAGGAGATCGTCGTGCCAGGCAAGCTGGTCAACTTCGTAGTGCGTTAGTCGCCGGCCGTCGGCGTGGCTGCATACACTCGGCGAGGATGCCCGCGCTGAAGCCCGCCTACCTGATCCACGGCGACGACCACGGCGCGATCGCCGAGCGCCGCGCGGGGCTGCAGGCGCTGGCGCTACAGGAGGGTGACGCCGCCAGCATGGAGGTGCTGGGCGGCGATGCCGCCACCCCCGCCGGCGTGGCGCAGGCGCTGGCGGCGATGACGTTCGCGATCGGCCGGCGCGTGATCGTGGTGGATGGCGTGGAGCGCTGGAAGCAGGCTGAGGTGGAGGAGCACTTGGTGGGCGCGTTGCGCGACATGCCACCGGCCACCACCCTGGCGCTGTTTGCCCGCGAGGAGGGGCGCACCAAGGCGCCGGCCGCGGTGCACGCCGCGGTGAAATCGGCGAATGGCCAGATCGTCGAGCAGGGCACCGTCAAGCCGTGGGAGTTGCCGCGCTGGGCGCGCGAGCAGGCCACTCGCCTGGGGCTAGCGCTCGACCAGGCGGCGGCCAAGGCGCTGGTCGCTCAGGTGGGCGAGCGCCAGCAGCGGCTGCTGCGCGAGCTGGAGAAGCTGGCGCTCGAACTTCAGGGTCCGGCCTCTCCGGGTCCAGACTCGCCCGATGTCGAATCGGCGCGCTCTGAAGGAGGGGGAGGCCGCACGGCACCCTCACCTGTGAGCGCCCAGCTGATCGAAGAACGCGCCGCCCATTCCGCCGAGCGGCGCGTGTATGCGCTGGCCGACGCGCTGGTGGGGGGCGATGCGCGCGAAGCGACGCTCACCTACCTGCGTGTGCGCCGCCAGGGCGAGCGTTTGAGCGGCCTGCTCTATCTGATGGCGTCCCGCATGCGCGAGGCGCTGGCGGTGGCGGTAAGGATGCAGGCGGGCGAGTCGGCGGCCGAGGTGAAGCGCACGCTGCGGATGCCCTCGCGCGTCGCCGACCGCTTCATCGCCGACGTCTCCCGCACCGACCCCGAGCGGCTGCGCGCCGCGTTGGGGGTGCTGGCCGACCTAGAGCTGGACACCCGCGGCGGCGCGGAGCTGCGCGCCGATCGCACACGCCGCTCGCACCTGGGCGAAGACACGCAAGCATTGCGCGCGATCGCGGCGATTTCCTCGCCGGCGTAGCGCGTCCGCCCTACGGTGAGCCGCGGTTGGCCGCTACTCGACGCCGACCGAGGCCCGAATCCGTGCCGCGCGGCTCTTCTTGCGGGCGCCGGTGTTGCGGTGCAGTGCGCCGCGCTTGACCGCCATGTCGATCGTGCTCACGAGCAGCCGGTGCTCGCTCTCGGCGGCCTGCTGGTCGCCACTCTGCACGGCCGCCTCCAGACGCCGGAAGCGCGTCTTGACCGTGGAGGTGCGACGGCGATTCTCCAACCGCTCGCGCTCGGTGCGCAGGATGCGCTTCTTCTGTGACTCGATGTTTGCCATCGCGGGAGCGCCGTACTATAGCGGCCTTGTCCGCCGCCGCAGAGCCCCCCACCGAGTCGCTTAGCAGCGTGGGTGGCGACGGCGGCGGCCCGAGCGGCGGCCACCTGGCCCGCAACACCGCGATCTTCTCGATCGCCACCGCCGTCTCGCGCGTGGCGGGGCTGGTGCGGGAAATCATCGCCGCCAGCTTCTTCGGCACCAGCGGGCCGATGTCGGCGTTCACGCTGGCCAACCAGGTGCCCAACCTGATCAGCAACCTGTTTGCGCAGGCGGCGCTGTCGGCGGCGTTCGTGCCGGTGTTCACCGAACTGCTGGAGAAGGGCCGCCGCCGCGAGGCGTTCCAGTTGGCATCGACGCTGTTTTGGCTGTTGCTGCTGGTGCTGGGCGCGCTGACGGCGATCTTCATCGTCGCCGCCGGCCTGGTGATGCCGCTGTTCACCGGGCCCACGTTCAACCCGGAGCTGGACACGCTGCTGGTGGGTCTCTCGCAGGTGCTGTTCCCCAGCGTGATGCTGCTGGGCCTGACGGGGCTGCTGGTGGGGATATTGCAGTCGTACGACCACTTCACGATCCCCGCTTTGGCGCCGGCGGTGTGGAACCTGGTGATCGTGGCGCTGCTGGTGGCGCTGCACCCCCAATTCCACGGCGGCTACCACGACGGCGACGCGCTGTACGCCTACGCGATCGCGTGGTTGGCGGCGACGTTCGTGCAGATGGTGATGGTGGCGGGCGCGCTGGGGCGGATCGACTTCCGTCTGCAGCCCCACATCGACTGGCGGGACCCGCGCGTGCGCCAGGTGCTGACGCTGATGCTGCCGGTGGCGATCGGCCTCGGGATCGTCAACCTCGACCAATTGCTCAACTCGGTGTTCGGCACGCTCGTCAGCGAAGAAGCGCCCAGCGCGATCGAAAAAGCGTTCCGCATCTACATGTTGCCGCAGGGGATGTTCAGCGTGGCGGTGGCCACCGTGCTGTTCCCCACGCTCTCGCGTCTGGCGGCCCGCAGCGACGCGGCCCGCATGCGCAGCGCGCTGGGCACGGGGATGCGCCAGATCAACCTGCTGCTGATCCCCGCCACCGCGTTCATGGTGGTGCTGCCGACGCCGATCACCCGCCTCTTGTACGAACGCGGCCAGTTCAACGCGCGCTCCACCGAACTGGCGTCGATCGCGCTGTTCTGGTTTGCCTTCAGCCTCCCCTTCGGCGGCATCAACCTGCTGTTGACGCGCACCTTCTTCTCGCTGCAGCGGCCATGGATCCCCACCGGATTGGCGGCGATCAACATCGTGGTGGACATCGTCGTCTCCGTAGCGCTCTACAAGCCGCTGGGGATCGCCGGCCTGATCATCGGCACGCTGGTGGCCAACGTGGTGATGACCGCGCTGCAGTACCGCCGCCTGCGGATCGGCTTCAACAGCAGTTTGGAAGGGGCGCAGACGACGATGATCACCGCCCGCATCCTTGTCGCCTCGGTCCTGTTGGGGGCGGTGTCGTGGGTGGTGTGGTACGGCCTCGACGCGCTGCTGGGCCGCTCGCTGCCGGCGCAGATCGTCAGCGTCGGCGGTGCTGGGGTGGCGGGCACGCTGGTGTACAGCCGCGCGGTGCTCGCCATGCGCGTGCCCGAGGCCCACGAAGTCAGCCGCCTGATCCGCACCCAGCTCGGTCGCGCGTGACCCGGAGCCGTCCCCAGGCGTGGCATCGGATCGTCGGTGAGCTCGGCCGCGCGTGACGCGGAGCCCTCGGAGCCCTCGCCACGCTGTCGCATCCGATCGCCGGCGGGCATGAGCGAAAATGCGACCGGGCGGGCCGTGAGGCCCGCCCGGCGGCACCGGTCATAGATCACCATTGAACTACTACGTCCCAGGACTTGTGTCGTTGCCTGGGCGGCATGACACTCCCGGTCACCGGGACTGGCCGCCGGCCCGAAGGCCGGCGCGTTGCCCGGCTGGGTCAAGCTGCGACCCCGACCGAGTGGGCGATCCGCCGGACCCTAAGGGTAGCCGCGCGGGGGAGGCATGGGGGTGTGCATAAACTTTTCGGCCGCCAACTACTTCATTTTGTAAAGCTGGTTGGGGCCGCCCCCGGCTTGGCCGCGCCCCATCTAAAGTCTGATCCCGATGGACCAACAGCACATCCGCAACTTCTGCATCGTCGCCCACATCGACCACGGCAAGTCGACGCTGGCGGATCGCATCCTCGAGCTGACGCACACCGTTGACCAGCGCGAGATGCGCGCCCAGGTGCTGGACTCGATGGACCTGGAGCGCGAGCGCGGGATCACGATCAAGGCGCAAGCGGTGCGCGTCTTCTACGAGGGCGCCTCCGGGCAGACCTACCAGCTGCATCTGATCGACACGCCCGGCCACGTGGACTTCACCTACGAGGTGTCGCGCTCGCTGGCGGCGTGTGAGGGCGCCCTCTTGGTGGTGGATGCCTCGCAGGGCGTGGAGGCGCAGACGGTCGCCAACACCTACCTGGCGGTGGAGGCCGGCCTCGAGCTGATCCCGTGCCTGAACAAGCTCGACCTCCCGGGCGCCGAGCCCGAGCGGGTGGCGGGCGAAGTGTCGGAGCTGATCGGCGAGTCGCCGGAGGGCATATTGCGGATCTCCGGCAAGACGGGGGAGGGCGTGATGGAGGTGCTGGAGCAGTTGGTCGCCCGCGTGCCCCCGCCCGCAGGCGACCCCGAGGCACCGCCGCGCGCGCTGATATTCGACTCGGAGTTCGACCAGTACAGAGGCGTGATCGCATACATCCGCGTGGTGGACGGTGTGTTCAAGAAGGGCGCGCCGATCAGGGCGATGGCGAGCGGGCTGTACGCCGACATCGACGACATCGGCTGCTTCTCACCGCAGATGATGCCCACCGACCAGCTGGCGGCCGGCGAGGTGGGGTATGTGATCACCGGCGTCAAGGATGTGTCGCAGCTGCGTGTGGGAGACACGCTCACCACGCGCGCGGGCGCCCCCGGAGCGGCGGGGGTCGGCGGCGGGCGGGTGCGAGCCGGCGGCGAAGCGAGCGAGCCGCTGCCGGGCTATCGCGAGGTGAAGCCGATGGTGTTCTGTGGCCTGTTCCCGATCGACTCCGACGACTACCCGGACCTGCGCGAGGCGCTGGAAAAGCTGACGCTCAACGACGCCGCGCTCTCCTGGGAGCCGGAGACGAGCGACGCGCTGGGCTTCGGCTTCCGCTGCGGCTTCCTGGGCCTGCTGCACATGGACATCGTGAAAGAGCGCCTGGAACGCGAGTACGACCTGGAGCTGATGGCGACGATGCCGTCGGTGGAGTTCGACGTGACGTTGACGAACGGTGAGGAGCTGGAGGTGCACAACCCCTCCGACATGCCCGACCCCGGCACGATTGCCGAGATCTCCGAGCCGTTCATCAAGGCGCAGATCATCGCTCCGCGCGAGCATGTGGGCGCGATCATGGAGTTGTGCCAGGAGCGCCGCGGGGTGCACGCGGGGATGCACTACCTCTCGCCGGAGCGCGTGCAGATGACGTACGACCTGCCGCTGGTGGAAATCGTGCTGGACTTCTTCGACCAGCTGAAGTCGCGCACCAAAGGGTACGCGTCGTTGGATTACGAGCTGGACGGCATGAAGCCCTCCAACCTCGTCAAGCTGGACGTGCTGCTGGCGGGCGACCCGGTGGACGCGCTGTCGATGGTGGTGCACCGCGACAAGGCCTACGAGGTCGGCCGCCAGCTGACCGAGCGCCTGCGCAAGCGCATTCCCCGCCAGCAGTACGACGTGCCGATCCAGGCGGCGATCGGCTCGCACATCATCGCCCGCGAGACCGTCAAGGCGTTCCGCAAGGACGTGATCGCGAAGTGTTACGGGGGCGACATAACGCGCAAGAAAAAGCTGCTGGAGAAGCAGAAGGAGGGCAAGAAACGGATGAAGCAGGTCGGCCGCGTGGAGGTGCCCCAGGAGGCTTTCCTGGCGGTGTTGGAGCTGGGGGAGGAGTCGTAGCGGTGAGAGGGGAGGAGGAGGGGGGAGGGGCTCACGTGCCCGCCCCCGCGGCTGTGCGCGATCGTCCGACGGCACGCGATGGCGAGCGTGTGCGGCTGCTGTTTGTCTGTTTGGGAAACATCTGCCGCTCGCCCACCGCCGAGGGCGTGATGCGCGCGCTGGTGCGCGACGCTGGCTTGGAGCACCGCATCGAGCTGGACAGCGCCGGTACCGGCGGCTGGCATGTGGGAGAATCGCCCGACGCTCGCGCCACGGACGCTGCGCGGCGGCGGGGCATAGCGCTTGAAGGAGCTGCCAGGGAGGTGCGGCCCCGCGACTTCGAGGAGTTCGATTTGATCCTCGCCATGGATCGCGGCAACCTGAGCAACCTCCGCCGCCTGGCGCCCGACGAGCCGGCCCGGCGGAAGGTGCGTTTGCTGCGCGAGTGGGGGCGGGCGGGATCCCAATCCGCCGGCGAGCTCGACGTCCCCGACCCCTACTACGGCGGCCCCGACGGCTTCGACCGCGTGCTGGACCTCGTGCAGGCGTCGTGCGCGTCGTTGCTGGCGGAGCTGCGGGCGCAGGATGCCGACGAGCAGGGCGCGGTGCCGTGACACGCGCCGGCGAGTCGATCGCGTGAGCCTGCCCGCGGGCGCGACCAATCCCCGCAGGGTGGGCGGCGGCGACATCAACGAGGCGTGGCGGGTGACGCTGGCGGACGGGTGCGAAGCATTTGTGAAGACACGCCCCGACGCGCGCCCCGGCGAGTATGCGACCGAGGCGCGGGGTCTCGAATGGCTGGCCGAGCCGGGCGCGGTGCGCACGCCGCGCGTGCTGGAGGTCGCCGACGACCACCTGGTGTTGGAGTGGGTGCCGCCGGGCAGTCTGAGCACGGCGGGCGCCGAGGAGCTGGGCCGCGGCTTGGCGCTGACGCACGCCGCCGGCGCCGCCGCGTTCGGCGCCCCGGCGTTTGGCGCCTCCAGCAACCCCGCCCGCGGCGACCCCGGCTCCGGCGCCGCCACGTCCGGCGATGCTGACCTCGGCGCCGCCGGCTTTGGGTCGCTGCGCCTGCCCAACGATCCCACGCCCGACTGGCCGTCCTTCTACGCCGAGCGGCGTCTGCTGCCGCTGGCCCGGATCGCGCGCGAGCGCGGCGCCCTCTCCGAGCGGGGCGCGGCGGCGGTGGAGTCGGTGTGCGAGCGCCTGCCCGAGCTCGCCGGCCCGCCCGAGCCGCCGGCGCGGCTGCACGGCGATTTGTGGAGCGGCAATGCGATGGCCGACGCCGACGGTCGCCCGTGGCTGATCGATCCATCCGCGTACGGCGGGCACCGCGAGGTGGATTTGGCGATGCTGCGATTGTTCGGCGGGCGGGCGGGACCCCAACGGCGCATCTTCGCCGCCTACACCGAGGCCGCGCCGCTGGCCGAGGGCTGCGAGGAGCGGGTGGATCTGTGGCAGCTGCTGCCGCTGCTGGTGCACGCGGTGCTGTTCGGCGGCGGCTATGTCGGCGCGGCCGAACGGGTGGCGCGCCGCTACGCGGGTTGAGCCCGGGTGGCGCGCCGGGTTGAGCCCTGGTGGCGCGCCGGGTTGAGCCCGTCCGCGCAACCTCGATGCGCGGCCGAGGTGCGTGGGTGTTGATGCTCTTTTTGAAGATGGTGCGCGATTGCGCACATTCGCCGCATTTTTATGTGCACCTCCACACCCTCCAACCTGCGATCGAAACGACGGGTCCCGGTGGGTGAGGCCAGTCGGATCAGATGTATGTGCGGCCTGACACCTACAGCGAGCGCGAGCGCCTGTATCTGCTTGCGCGGGTGCTGGTGAAGCGACACTACCGCCGCCCGCTCACGCTGGATGCGATGGCGCACACGCTCTCCTGTTCGCCCCGCCAGCTGCAGCGCGCGTACGCCCAGTTTGGCGACACCACTTTTCAGGAGGACCTCACCGCTCGGCGGATGGCGGCCGCCGCCGAATTGCTGGTGGAGCAGCCGCTGTCGGTTCGCGACGTTGCCCGCCTGGTGGGCTACGGCGGCGGCTCGCACTTCGCGCGCGCCTTCCGGCGCCGCTACGGCCTCTCGCCCGCCCGCTTCCGCGAGCGTGCGCGCCGCCCTCAGACGACCGCCGGGTAGGCGGGTGAGGTGGCCTCGTCGCCGAGCGCGATCGACTCGGCGCGTGGCAGCCGCACCCGCATCAGCGTGCCGTCATCCGGCGCGGCCTCGGCGGCCACGCTGCCGCCGTGCTGCTCCACCACCTGACGGACGATCGCCAAACCCAGGCCCGACCCTGGCCGTCCCCGGGCCTCGGCGCCGCGATAGAAGCGGTCGAAGATGTACGGGAGGTCCTCGGCGGCGATCCCCGGTCCATGGTCGCGTACGGTCAATTCCGCGCCTGTCGCCGCCGGCCTCGCGTCGCCCGAGATCGGCTTGCCGGCCATCGTCGACATGGAGACCCCCAACCGCACCTCCACCGGCTGCCCGGTGGGGCTGTACTTGATGGCGTTGTCGATCAAATTGTTCACCGCGCGCCCCAGGCGCGCGGGGACGCCCAGCAGCAGCGTGGGCTGCAGCGCGGCCTCGATCGGCGTGTCGGGAGCGTGGCGGTGGGCGCGCTCCACCGCCTCGCGCACCACCTGGTCGAGCCGCACCTCCTCGGTGGCCGCCAGCTGCTGCTCGCCGCGCGCGAGATCGATCAGGTCGCCCACCAACTGCGTCAGCTCCTCGATCTGGACGATCACCTCGGCAAACAGTTGTTCGCGGTCGGCCGGGTCGATGTTGGGCGCCTGCTGGAGGATCTCGATGTTGGTGCGCAGGCTGGTGATGGGCGTGCGCAGCTCGTGCGAGGCGTCGGCCACCAGCTGGCGCTGCGCGTGCACGGAGGCGTCGAGTGCCGCCATCGAGCGCGCCAGCGCGTCGAGCATCGCGTTGAAGCTCACCGCCAGCCGTCCGATCTCATCGGTGCGCCTGGCGCGCGCCGATGGGTCGGTGTCGATCCGCTCCGAGAGGTCGCGTGTGCGCGCCACGTGCTCGGCCGCGCGCGTCAGCCGCCCCACCGGCGCCACCACGGCGTCGGCCACCAGCCGCCCCAGCAGCGCCGCCAACGCGATCCCGCCGAGCGCGATCAGCAGCAGGATCAGGCGCAACCGGTGCAGCAGGCTGTCGTCTTCGGTGAGCGGCTGCGCCAGCTGGATCGCCAAACCGGGTTGCCCGGCGGCGGCGGGGAGCACCCCCTCGGTGAGGATCCGCAGGTGCAAGCCGCCGGCGTGCGCGCTCTGCAACGCCGAGCCCGCCCCGCGGGCGGCGAGCGCCCGTGTGGCGGCCCTCACCGGCAACGTCACGCCGCCCCGCTTGAACAGCACGGCGCCTGTGGAGCTCACCAACTGTTGGTAGCCCTGCACCTGGTTGGGACGCGGCGGCAGGCTCTCCAGGGGCGCCAGCTTGGACGCTTCGTGGGCGCCGAACAGCGGCGCGAGATGTTCGATCACGTCGCGTTTGATCTGAAACGCCACGCTGTGCGAGCGGTCGCGCAGTTGCGAGTCGACCTGCGCGCGCAGCTGATGGGCGACCAGCAGGTAGGTGAGCGCCGACGCCAGCACCACCGCCACCGCCACCGCGGCGGCCGCCAACAGCGCCACACGCCGGCGAAAGCTCACTGCGACACTCGCAGGATGTAGCCCACGCCGCGCACCGTGTGCAGCAGCCGCGGCTCCTCACCGGTCTCGGTCTTGCGGCGCAGATAGCCCATGTACACGCCCAGCGAGTTGGAGGTGGCGCCGAAGTCGTACCCCCACACGTGCTCGAAGATCGTCGAGCGCGTCAGCACCTGGCGGGGGTGGCGCATGAACAGCTCCAGCAGCAGAAACTCGGTGCGCGTGAGGTGCAGCGGGCGCTCGCCGCGAAAGGCCTCGTGCGCCAGCCGATCGAGGCGCAGATCGGCGAACGACAGCGTCTGCTCCGGCTCGTCCTCGCCGGCGCGGCGCAGCAGCGCGCGCAATCTGGCCATCAGCTCGCGCAGCGCAAACGGCTTCACCAGGTAGTCGTCGGCGCCCGCGTCGAGGCCGGCCACGCGGTCATCGATCTCCCCGCGCGCGGTGAGCATCAACACCGGCGTGCGGTCGCCGCCGCTGCGCATCCGCCGGCACACCTCCAGCCCGTCGACACGCGGCATCGACACGTCCAGCACCACCACGTCGTAGGGGTCGGCGCCCAATCGCTCCAGCGCTCGCGCTCCGTCGGAGGCCTGCTCCACGTCGTAGCGTTCCAGCGTGAGCGCGCGCGCCAACGCCTGCTGCACGGCCGGCTCGTCGTCCACCACGAGAATGCGCGCGTGTTCAGCCATGATGGGAAGTGGGCGGGAAGAGGGAGATCACGAGCCTCGATGGCCATCCGGGTCAGTTGTCACCTTCCAAGGCTAATAGCGCCATGAAGAACGATCGAAGAATCGACGACCACACCGCCGTGTCCGCGGCCGGACCATCCGACGAACGCACCGCCGTGTCCGCGGCCGGACCGTCCGGCGAGGACGGCGCCGGCGCCGACTCGCTCGGCGAGGACACCGCGCGGGAGCTGGCGGCGCAGTCGCGCCACCTGCGCAACAGCATCGTCAGCCTGCTGGTGTTCTTCGCGATCGTCGCCGGACTGCTGCTGGGGGTTCCGGGGCTGCGCAGCGCGGGCGAGAAGATCACCGACGCCAAGTTGGGCTGGGTGGCGGTGGGCGTGGGCTTGGAGCTGCTGTCGTGCCTCTCCTTTGTGGTGCTGTTCGGGCTGGTGTTCGGCCGCCTCGGCCGGCGCCTGTCCTCGCGTCTGTCGCTGGCCGAGCTGGCGGTCAACTCGGTTGTGTCGGTGAGCGGTCTCGGCGGGTTGGCGCTGGGCGCGTGGGTGCTGCGCACCAAGGGCGTGTCGGTGGAGCGGATCGCCAAGCGCTCGGTGCTGCTGTTCGTGCTCACCAGCGCCGTCAACGTGGGCGCCACCGTGGCGATCGGTGTGGCGATGTGGGTGGGCGTGCTGCCCGGCTCGCAGAATGCGCTGCTGACGCTGCTGCCGGCGGCGGCGGCGCTGGCGACGATCTTCGGCACGCTGGCGGGGGCCGGCTGGGCGCGCCGCGCGGCGGAGCGCCGCAGCGGCGAGCACGGCCGCACGGTGGTGGCGCTGGTGGCGGTGGGGGGCGGAGTCGAGGACGCGGTGGCGCTGATCCGCCGCCACGACTGGCGTCTGGGGGGCGCCGTGGGGTACTGGCTGTGGGACACCGTGTGCCTGATGGCGTGCCTCGCCGCCTACGGCTCCACACCCACGTTCTGGGTGGTGGCGATGGCATATCTGGTGGGGATGCTCGCCAACTCGATCCCGATCCCCGGCGGCTTCTTCGCGGTGGAAGGCGGCCTGGTGGGGATGTTGCTGCTGTTCGGTGTGCGCCCCGGCTCCACGGTGCTGGCGGCCGTGGTCACCTACCGCGCGATCTCGTTGTGGGTGCCAGCGCTGATCGGGGCCGCCGCGTTTCTCAGCATCCGTGGCGAGATCGGCGAGCCGCTGCGGCCGCAGCCATCGGGGTCGTCCTAAGAGCTCTCCTCCTCGCTCCCTCCCTCCTCGCCTCGACGACCGGGCGACGGCGATTCAGCCTTTGCCGAACAGCGCGCGGTCGAGCTTCAAGGTGGATTCCAGGCGTTGGCAGACGTGTCCCGGCAGTGCCGCCAGCGCCGCGCGCACCGCCGGCGGGCGCGGCCCGGAGAGGCCGGGACAGTACACCGGCGCCGGCAGGTTGCCGGCGGGGGAGCCGGGCGCGTTGATCGGGCGCAGCTGGCTGACGGCGCGCAGCGCGTCGGCGAGATCGTCGGAGGAGACGATTATTTCTTCGCGCCCGCTGTACAGCGCCACCGAGCGGTTTTCGTTGTAGATCGTGGCCGGTGCACCGCGCAGCACCGTGTTGCGCTGTGTCCCCAGCGCGGCGTTGGCGTGGCGGGTGTAGATCAGCGTGTTGACCTGCAGCGGCAGCTCGCACCCGCCGCCCCCCACCGCGCTGGTCTTGCCCGGGAGGCAGTTGCCGTAATACACGTTCTCGCCCACCGCGCTCACGTAGTTGGCCAGCCCGTCGGCGGCCACCAGCCGATAGCGCTCGAAGCGCGGTCCCGCCCAATACACGCGGTAGAACGGGAACGTTTGCGTTTCCGCCAGCTCGCGCGCGCCCACCGGCGCCGGCTGGTTGCCGGCGCAGCCGCCCGCCGTCGCGGCGAGCACGAGCGTGAGCGCTGCCAGTGGCAAATACCGACGGATATGCACGCGACTTTCGGCTGGGTGGGCTGTTTGAAAGGGGGAGATACCCGTGGGACAGGCAGGGTTTTACTCGCGGGAGACTGGGGTCCGGTGGGGTAGCGCACCGGGCCCCAGTCGATCTTCCCATAGGCTGCGCTCAAATGGGCGCGCACGTGGCGAGAGCGTCGGAGCCCAGAGCGTTGGTGATGGCGGGGCGAGCGCCTTGGGGCATCGTGACGGCGGCGGTCGGCGTGGTTGTTTGGCTGCTGGTGGACCCCCGCACGCCCGATCTGGCCGCGCAGGTGTACCGCGCCAACCTGTTCAGCGAAGCCGGCTTGATCGTGTGGGACAGCCGCTGGTATGCCGGCCACCCGATCCCTGGCTACAGCCTCGTGTTTCCCCCGCTGGGCGCGCTGCTGGGCGTGCGCACGGTGGGCGCGTTGGCGGTGCTGGCGTCGGCGGCCCTGTTCGAACGGGTCGCGCTCGTCGCCTACGGGGGCGCAGCCAGGTGGGCCGCGGTGTGGTTTGCGCTGGCGGCGTTGGGCGACGTGTGGAGCGGGCGCATCACATTCGCGCTGGGCGTCAGCTTCGCGCTGGGCGCGGTGCTGGCGCTGATGCGCCGCCACGCTTTCGCCGCGGCGCTGCTGGCGGCGGTGTGCGCTGCGTGCAGCCCGGTGGCCGGCGTGCTGCTGGCGTTGGCCGCCCTCACGCACACGGTAGTGACGCGCTCCCCCCGCGCGCTGCTGGTGCTGGGCGTGCCCGCTGTGGCTGTGGCGGCGGCGCTGGCGGGGCTGTTCGGCGAGGGGGGGTGGGAGCCGTTCCCACTGCTGTCGTTCATTGCCACCGCGGCAGTCGTGGTGGGGTTCCTGGTGGCGCTCCCGCGCAAGCGCGGCTTGTTGTGGGTGGGCGGCTGGGTGTATGCGGCGGCATGCGTGGCGTGCGTGGCGGTGCACAGCCCGATGGGCGCCAACGTGGAGCGCTACGGCGTGCTGCTGGCGGGGCCGCTGCTGCTGTGTGCGGTGCTGTCCGGCGATAGGGGCGCGGCGGTGCCGTCCGGTGGAGAGGACTCGGAAGCGCCGCGGACCGGTGAACGGCGCCCGGTGGCGATTGCGGTTGTGGTGGCGGCGCTGGCGGGCATCGCCGTGTGGACGGTGTGGGGGCCGGTGCGCGAAACGGCCGCGGTCGCCGGCAACCCTTCGACGGCCGCCGCCTATTACGCGCCGGTGGCGCGGTATGTGGCCGGCGTGGAAGCGCGCACCGGCCAGCCGGTGCGGGTGGAGGTGCCGTTCACGCGCTCCCACTGGGAGGCGGCGTGGCTGGCCCCCAAGGTGATGCTGGCGCGCGGCTGGGAGAAGCAGCTGGACGAGCGCTACGACGGGGTGCTGCTCGCCAAACATCTCACCGCCGCCGCCTATCGCCGCTGGCTGGACGCCGAGGCGATCGCCTACGTAGCGCTGCCCGACGCCCCGCTCGACCCTTCCAGCGCCGCCGAGGGCCGGCTGATCGCCGCGGGGCTGCCGTATTTGCGCCTGGTGCTGCACACCCGCCACTGGCGGATCTACGCGGTGCGCGACCCCACGCCGCTGGCGCGCGGCCCGGGCGCGCTCACGGGCGTGGGTCACGACTGGTTTGCGATACGCGCGCGCACCGCCGGGCGCTTTGTGGTGCGGCTGCGCTACACCCGCTACTTCACGGTGGTTGTCGGCGCCGGGTGCGTGGCGCGTGGCCCGGGCGGCTTCACCGAAGTGAGTGCGGCGCGCCCAGGCACGCTGAGGGTGCAGGCGCGCTTCTCGCTGGCGCGCGCGCTGGGCTTGGCGGGCCGCTCCTGCCGTGCTTAGGGCCTGACGGGGCGCTCCTGCCGTGCTTACGGCCTGACGGGGCGCTCCTGCCGTGTGCCTACGGCCTGACGGGCCCTCAGCCGGTGGGGGCGAGGGCGTAGAGCGCGCTGTACCCGGTGAGGTACACGCGGTGGCCGTCGCTGATCACCGGGTCGAACGCGCCGGTGTCGGCGCGGAACAGCACATGACCGTTGGCGATGTCGAGGCCATAGCTGGAGTGGGTGCCGAGGTCGGAGAAGTACACGATGCCGCCGAGGATGGTGGCCGACCCGGAGATCTTGCCGGCGGCGTCGTAGTTCCAGTCGACGTGCCCGGTGCGCGCGTTGATGGCGTAGAAGTGGCCGTCGTAGCTGCCCAGATAGATCGTGGGTCCGAGGCCGGGCACGTTGGTGACGGCGGGCGAGGCGTACACGTAGGCGCCCGTCTGGTAGGCCCAGTCAAGCGCACCGGTGCGCTGGTCGTAGGCGTACACGCGCCCGTCGGTGTTGCCGAGGAACACGCGCCCGTACATGACCGCGGCGGTGGAGTAGAAGGTGCCGTTGCCGAACAGCGCCCCTTCGGAGCTCGCCAGCCACAGCCGCCGCCCGGTGCGCTCGCTGATGGCCTGCACGTGGCCGGAGTAGTCGCCGAAATACAGCACGCCGCCCGACAACGTGGGGCTGGCCTTGACGGCCCCTTCGGCGTGGTAGGTCCACACGGTGTGCCCGCTGGCGGCCTCCAGCGCGTACACGGTGCCGTTTTCGCTGCCGAAATACAGCCTGCCGTGGTCCAGCAGCGGCGAGGACTCGGTACGCGACGGGAGGTTGCGCGACCAGCGGATGTGGCCGTTGGTCACGTTGAGCGCCACCACGCGCCCTTCTTCGGAGCCGGCGGCGCGCGCCAGCACGGTGGCGTACAGGGTGTTGCCGCCCACCGCCGGCGCGGATGCCGACAGCGCGCCCAGCTGGCGGCTCCAGAGGATCTTGCCGTCCCACTTGTCCACCGCCGTCAACGTCCCGTTGTCGGTGAGCTGGAAGATACGGTTTTCCGACAGCACCGGCGGAAACTCGCGCAGCGAGCTGCCGCCCACCGCCCACACGCGCCGAAACGGCGGCCGCAAACTGGCGGGCGCCGGGAAGTAGCGCGTGTGGTTCTGGCTGTAGCCGTACAGCGGCCACGTAAACCGTTCCGGGCCGGGTTTGCGCTTCGGCAGCGTGGGGTTGGCCTGCGGCACAAACGGCGCGCGCGGATGGTAGATGGAGCCGGTGCGGTTGCGCGCGTATACATAACCCCCCAGCGCCAGCCCGGCGAGCAGCAACACAGCTGCGGGCACGATCCAGCGGAGCTTCACGCGGCGAGCTTCGAGGGGGGAGAGGCGGTTGCGGCGGCGGACACGGGATCGGCCAGCGCCGTGGCGGCATAGGCGGACGCGGGGTCGCCGAGCCCCGAGCGGCCGGCGGCGGCAGGCGCGCGATCAGCGGCGCGAGCGTCGTTGCGCGGGCTAGCGGTTGTGCCGGCGGCGCCGTGCGCACTCGCCGTAAGCACCGGCCTCGAGCGTCGGGCGAGCGAGGCGAGCAGGCGCACACCAGCGACTACCGTCAGCCATGCCAGGGCGATCAGCAACGGGATCAGCGTCATTCCCGACACCAGCGCTACCACATCGTGGTTGGCGCCGAGCGACCATTTCCACAGCAGATAGTCGCCCAATGCCAGCACACCGACGACGGCCAAGGACCGTATGGGCCGTTGAGGCACGTCCAAACAGTAGCGGGGCGTGGGGATGGATGGCGGGCGGGGGGAGGCCCTCGAAGCGGCGGACGGGAATCGAACCCGCATCATCGCCTTGGAAGGGCGAGGCTCTACCGTTGAGCTACCACCGCGCGCACCCGGCTGGGGGCCGGGCGGTCGCTACCGACAGTTTGCCCCAACCAGGCCGTCCGGTGCAAGCCCGGGCCAAGCACGGCGTCCGGGTCGCCCGGCGGCGCGGCGGGGCGGCAGGTCGTAGAATGGGGCCCACAGCCACGGGGAGTGGCGCAGTCTGGTAGCGCACCCGGCTGGGGGCCGGGCGGTCGCTGGTTCGAATCCAGTCTCCCCGACTACAGGAAAAGCAAGTAGTAGAGCCAAAAACTGCGGCTAGCTCCCTCGCGAAAGAGAAGGCCCCACGGGGAACAATTTCTCGGACAACTTGCAAAGCATGGCGATTGCCTGCCACGCTGGCCGGCGATCAAGCCAGGGTTGCGATGGCCCTTCTCAAATCTCTGGCCCTCCGGAGCGAACGGCTCCGACCAACAGCTCGGAGGCCGCATCGGCACGGGATTATTTGACTTTATGCCCTGAGCAAATACAGCCATATAAAGCTATATACTCGTGGTGTGGACGAGATCCTCAATCCCTACGCACCAGGCGCCGGTACGCCACCACCGGAGCTTGCAGGTCGCGATGGAGAGCAGACGAGCTTCGGTGTGCTGCTCAAGCGTCTTGCTGCCGGGCGTCCTGAGCAGAACCTTGCGTTGTGGGGACTTCGCGGCGTCGGTAAGACGGTCCTACTGAACCGCTTCGCTGCGGAGGCCGAAGAGGCCGGATGGGGCTCGGGCTACATCGAGCTGCGCGGCCGTGGGCCGCTGCGTCCAGCGCTTGCTCAGGTGGCAGTGCAGGCCGCGCAGTCGCTTGCACGGCGGGAGAGTGTCCGGGAGCGGCTGCGCAGGTCGCTGTCGGTCATCAGCAGCTTCTCGGTCACAGCTATGCCCGCTGGGATCACGTTCAAGGTCGATGTCGCCCCGACTCCTGGACGCGGTGACAGCGGGCAGCTCGATGTCGATCTCCAGGATGTCCTGGTCGAGCTTGGCGAGACAGCCCGCGAGGCTGAGGGCGGCATCGCATTCTTCTTCGACGAGATGCAGTTCGCCGAGAAGGAGGACCTGCAGGCGCTGCTCGCGGCCTTCCATCGCATCGCTCAGCGTCAGCTTCCTGTGGCGCTCGTTTGCGCTGGACTGCCACAGCTTCCAGGCAGGCTCGCTGAGGCAAGCTCCTATGCGGAGCGCCTCTTCCAGTACGTCGAGATCGGTCGGCTCACTGAGGACGCCGCCCGAGCGGCGCTCACGCTCCCCGCTGAGCGCGAGGGCGTCGAGTACGAGCAGGCCGCACTCGACTTCATCCTCGCCCGAGCCGACCGCTACCCGTTTTTTCTGCAGACTTACGGGCGCTACGCCTGGCTGGTCGCCGCCAGCTCGCCGATCACCGACCACGATGCCAAAGCTGCCGACACGATCGCTCAAGAGCAGCTCGACAGCGGCTTTCACCGAGTACGCTTCAACCGCGCGACCGCAGCCGAGCGCCGCTACCTGGCCGCGATCGCCGAGTTCGGCGACGGGCCGCAGCAGACCGCGAAGGTGTCAGCGCTGCTTGGCGCCGACCAGCGCCGCACCGCGCTCGTGCGCCAGAACCTGATCGACCTCAAGGGCCTCATCTACAGCCCCCGACGCGGCTACGTCGACTTCACGGCACCCCTCTTCGGCGACTACATCAGACGTCACCACCCACTCGAGTCGCTGCAGTAGGGCCGACGCCGTTCGGCGAGTTCGGCATGAAGATCATGCTCGCGCTGGCTCGCATGGAACGGCGACGCATGAGCAAACATGGGGGCGCGCAAAGACCCGTGCGCTCGATCGCGGCGCTCGGCCGAGTAGATTCGCTGCCATGGTGCGGTTCAACCTGCTGGGCGAGCTTCGGCTCGAAATCGACGGGCGGGACGTCGAACTGCCGGCCAGCCGCAAGGCGAGGTTGCTCCTAGCGATGCTCGCGCTCGAGCGCCGAGCGCACGGCCGCAGCGAGCTGGCCGGCCGGCTGTGGCCTGATGTGCGCGAGGACAGCGCGCGCGCCAGCCTCCGTAACGCACTCGCGCAGCTGCGCGGCGCGCTCGGCCAGCAAGCCGACAGCTGGTCCGGACCGAGCGCGGAGAGGCGATAGCGATCGCGCACAGCGTCGACACGGATATCGCCGGGGTCGACCGGCAGCGCCACGGCCGGCATGGTGGAGTACCGCGACCACCGCGAAGCAGGTGTCGGGCGTGCCAGACGAGGGCGCCCTCCTCGTCGCCAAAAGCAGGCACGTCATCGGCCCGAGACGAGACGCATGCATGGGACGAGGACCCGTTCGGAGGTGCGGCGAGGCGACTTCTTCCGCTTCGCCCCGCGCGAGCGGGCGTGCGGTGTGCCGATCCTCAGCCGGTGTCCTCGGAGGTCGTCCAGAGGGAAAGCGGTCGGCACAACCGCGGAGGCGCCTCCTCATCGCGCGAAGCAGTAGCCCCGGCAAGAGCGCTGTCAAGTGTTCGTGGGGCGGTACCAGCACGGTCTCAACCTCCCACTTGTACAACTCGCCTGGCCACATGTCGCGATCGCTCCACGACCTTTGGGTCCCCTCATGGGATCCGAGGCGGCTGATAGCTTTCAGCCGATGCCACGTCGCTGTGCCATGGTCAGCGGCGCTCGACTCAGGCGGTGCCGCGGCTAATGACCGCCGCAATGCATGTTGACGCCGTCATCGATCGGCTCGGCTACGATGACAGCGAGGATCTGGTTCGAGCTGCGGACGCGCTCGACTCGCTACCGGTTTCGCGGCGCCACGCCTGGGCCGCCGCCCATCGTCGCCTCGGCATCGACGCAGCGTTCTTCGAGGGTCGCGTCCCGCTCGTGTACTTCGCTGGATTGCAGCTCCCGGACGAGCAAGAAGTCGAGACCGCGGTCGCTCGGATGCACCAGCAAACGTGGAATCAGTCCCGCGCACAGCTCCTCGTCGTCGTGCTGCCGAACGAGATCCGGGTGCTCGACGGCCGCACGGCGCCGACAGCTCATCCGGAGATGCTAGTCGCGGAGAGCCTCAAAGACACAGGACTCGAATCGTTCACGCGTATCAGTCTGCTGGGCGGTCGCGCTAAGTTGCCGCAGACGGCACGACACGAGAAGCCTGTCGTACTCCAGCTTCGGGAAGATCTGCGCCCAACTCGCGAGAAGCTCATTGCCCGCGGCCTAGAGATTGAGACTGCCGACCAGCTACTGGCTCGCTGCCTGTTCGCCCAGTACCTGGACGCTCGCGGCCTGCTGTCGGATGGGAGCGTCGAGCAGGGTGAGTCCTTCCTTGACTACCTGCACCAATCGCTACCGGATACCTATAGTCTGTTCGACCAGCTAGGCGCCCGGTTTAACGGCGACACATTCACTGTCCCCGAACGGGAGCGCCGCTCGGTGCGAGCCGAGCATCTACAGATTATCGCAAGCTTGCTGGAAGGCTCGGCCGGCACCGGTCAGCTGAGGCTCATACCTCGCTATGACTTCAGCGTGATCCCGGCCGAGGTCCTCGGCGGCGTCTATGAGGAGTTCGTCAGAGCCGACCAGCAGACTCACGCCGCCTTCTATACCCCCAGAGACCTCGTCGACGCAGCGCTCGACGAAGCGATGCCGACAGGCGATGATCTCGCGCACGCAAGGGTGCTCGACCCGGCCTGCGGCAGCGGCCTGTTCCTCGCCCGCGCCTACGAGCGACTACTCGACCAGCTCGAAGAGTCGCTAGGCCGCGCGCTCACCGCCGCTGAGATGGCACAGGTCCTGGCTGAGCAGGTGTTCGGGTGTGACCTGATGGAGGACGCCCTGCGTGTCGCCGCACTCAGCTGCTATCTGGTACTGCTCGACCGCCTCGGCGATGTCGACACCTCCGACTGGCAGTTCCCGCCGATGCTCGGACGCAACCTACGCCAGGGCGACTTCTTTGACGTCGCAGAGCACCTGCAGGGTCCGTACCACGTGATCGCGAGCAACCCTCCCTGGAAGGCAGCGACTGAGCCGGCCGAAAGATACCTGCAGCAGAGCGAGCGACCTGCCGGATCCAAGCTGACGCTCGCAGAGGCGTTCTTCTGGATCAGCCTTGAGCGTTTGCACCCGCACGGGCGCATGGCGCTGCTGATGCCCGCCGCGAGCCTCTACAAGCAGAGCCCCAACGAGCGGGCATTCCAGACACAGGCGCTTGCAGAGGGGGACGTCGATCTGATCGTCGACTTCTCAGCGTTCCGCCACCAACTGTTCGCCGACGCTAAAGCACCCTGCGCCCTGTGGGTTGTCCGCGGTCCGGCGCACAATGTTCGTCAGCACGTCACCTTCTCCGCCCCGAAGCCGGGGCCGGTCAGCGCGGCGACCGGCCGGATCGCCGTCGACGCGGACCGCATCGCCCGTGTCCCACGACGAGAGCTCAAGCGAACGCCCGGGCTGCTACGCCGCCTGATCTTCGGTGACCTGCGCGACGCCCATCTGATCGAGCGGCTGTGCCACCGGGCACCGCTGATCAAACATCTCTCCGAACGCCGCCGCGACTTTGCAGGCGACGCACACGCCAGGTGGACGGTCGGCCTCGGATACCAGATCCGCGGGGGCGATCGCAACGACTTGGCGCTGCTGCGCGAGATTCCGGCGATTCACCCTGACGGGATCCTCCCGTTCGCCGTCACGGTCGGAGCACCGATCGACGCGGAGTGGTTCCACCGCCCCCGTGACCCCTCACTGTATGACGGGCCGCGCGTGCTGCTGGCGCGCGCAGTCGACTCCGAAGGCATCGTGCGGGCCGCCTATTACGAGGAGCCTGCCAGCTACAGCGAGACGATCATCGGCTACGTGCCCCCGCCGAGCCAGAGCGCGCAGGCGCTCGCGCTGTGCGCGTTCCTGAACTCGAGTCTAGCCCGCTACCTACTGTTTATGACCGGGTCCTCATGGGGGGTCGAGCGCCCCCAGCTAAAGCAGCAGGACATCCGAGCGCTGCCCGTCCCCTTCCTGGGCGACCCGGAGATGACCGCTACGCTCGCCGAGTTCGCGCACTCCGCGTCGCCCACCGACACCGCCCCCACGGTAGCCGCGATCGACGCGTGCCTGGCCAGGATCTATCAGCTGAGCAACGATGAGCTAGCGCTCATCAGTGACCGCCTGAATGTCCAGCTCGCCGCCTTCAACGACCCGTTTAGCAGTGCCGCCTACGGCACGCCCGGCCGCAGAGAGCTCGCGGTCTACCGCTCTACCCTGCAACGCACCCTGCGGGGCACCCTCGGCGGCGAGGTCGTTGTCAATGTCCAGCAGGACGATGAGGGCGTGCTCGTGAGGGTGGGATTCGCGGGCCCGCCGCCGGCAGCCAACATTGACTCGGGCACAACCGGGTGGGTAGCGCTGCCGAGCGAGACGCTACTGGTCAGGCGTCCGCAACGCGCCTATGGCCGCGACTGGTGTGCACTTGGCAAGTTCGCCGAGCGCAAGGAAGTCACGGCCGCCGCAGCCCTGCACGACGCCGACGAGATCCTAAGCGAGGTGTTGCGCGCAGCCAGCCACCGCGAGCAAACGACCCGATCAGCCGCGTGATCGAGGACTTCGCCGAATTCGAGGCTAGTGCGCTGCGGCCAGAACTCCTGCAGGGGGTCCTGGAACGTCACCGCGACGAGGCGCACAAGCTCCTCGCATGTGCCGCACAGGAATGGATCGCCGACGGCTGCCCACGATTCAACGACCACGAGACCTCGTGCACAGCCGTGCTCATCGGCTTTCTGGATGACACGCTGCGCGCTGGCCGCTCGAATCGCTTCCAGATTGCCGTATTCCCCGAGGCTGGGGGCTGGACCGACGCGCACCTCGACGGGCGAGCCGACCCTAACACGGTCCCAAGACCCGACGTCGCGCTGTTCCTAGGAGTGCACCACGACGTAAAGATGCCTGTCGAGTGCAAGCGCCTGCTGCGCGGATACGCAAGTGCCAGCGACTACGTGATGAAAGGGCTGCAGCGCTTCCTTAACGGCACCTACGACGTCGGCGACGAGCAGGCGACCATGATCTGCTTCGCCCTCGACCGCGACGCTCCACAGGCATGCACGGATATCAACAAGGTGATCGTGGAACGGCTCTCATCCGGCGAGACCCTGACGCTCGCGCCCCCTCTCGGCTCCCTCCGCTCCGTCTATCACTCACAGCACAGGTGCGCCAGCAGGCCGTTCCAGGCAGTGCACCTGCTGCTAGACATCAAGGCCAGGCCCGACGCGCGCCCCAGACGTGTGAGTCGGTGAAGTGCATGTGCCAGTCAACCGGCATCCAAAGATCTATGATCAATTTGCAGCACGAACAGCACGAACACCAATGCCCCCAACTGGCGGCTCTATGCGACACCCACGATAGGGAGGGAGCGTCGGGTTCCTGATCACGCTCTCCGTTTCGCGCGGATAGAAGGCGCCACCAAAATACGGCCAATGCTCTTCCTCTGGACGATTCCGGGCGCAGCGAATGCGGAGCGGCACACGCCTGCTTGCGGAACCTAGCGTGCGGGGGAGACCCGGTAGCGAAGGTAAACGACGCGAGAGCCAAACGTCTTCGTCTCGACCAACTCCAGGTTGATCCTTTCGTCCAGGGTCGGGAAGTAGGGCGTGCCGCCGCCGAGTAGGACCGGGCTGAAGAACAGCCGCCACTCGTCGATCAGCTCCAGCTTCATACACGCACGGGCGAGGCCGGCGCCGCCGACCGCGATGTCCTTTCCGGGCTGTTCCTTGAGCCTGGAGACCTCCTCGCCGACGCCGTCCCTTGCCAGCCTGGTGTTGCCCACCACGCTCTCCAGCGTCGCGGAGAACACGACCTTCGGCAGGGCCTTCCAAGTCTGGGCGAACTCGATCTGCTCCGCGACAAGCGGACTCTCCTCAGCGGTCTCCCAGTAGAGCATCGTTTCATAGAGCCGCCGTCCGCAGAGATGCACACCGATTTCCTGCACCTGCTGGTGGTGGAACCGAAACAGCTCCTCGTCGGGCACCGACCAGTCGATCGCGCCATCGGGTCCGGCGATGAAGTCGTCCAACGACACAGTCATCGAGTAGATCAGCTTCCGCATCACGGTCCTCCTCGATCGACGGGCGGATCGTCACCCCGCAACCCGTCGCTCAGCAAGTCCATCAGCAGGTTGTTGTGCCAGCGGCCATCGGCGCCACGTTCGCAGCGGCGCATTACCCCCACTGGGCGAAAGCCGACCAGCGCATATGCGCGCAGCGCAGCGGGTCCCAACCGTTGGCCTTGATACTCGGGCGCCAGAAAGATGTCCAGGCTGGCGTGGCGGTGGTCGGGATCGGTCTCCTCGTTGTATCCAAGCCACCCAGCCAGCGCACCGTCGACTGCGATCGCAAACGCAGCGTCAGCGTTGTCAAGACCCTCGCGCGTGTGCTCGGGATCATCGAGTGAGCCCCACCACTCCCGTACGCCGGGGCGCATCAGAATGGCTGCGAGCTGGTCAACCTCGCCGTCTTCCAAGGGCCGCAATGTCACGCGCCCAGCGCGCAGGCTCGAAGGCACTATGCCAGTGTGCCACCTACCAGCTTCCAGGCGGCTGGCACTGGATAGGCGCCGAGTCAAACCAACGAACTTGCACCTGACCCATCAATGACCGCCGTGCTGAAATGGCCGCTCTGAAATCGCCGCAGCGATGACCGCAACTGCATCGTCGCGGGCGGAAGCGTCATGTGACCACACGGGTGTCGCGCGACGCGGCAACACCATGAGGATCACCGGCTTCGCGTCCGTTGAAGTGAGCCGTAGACGCGGAGGATTATCGGCGAACGCGTTCACCGCCTCAAGATTTATCAACCTCCAGGTCCTCGTGCGCCCCATACCGCCTAGCGGCTTGAAGACCAGGGTGTCCTCCGTCAACAGCAGCGTTCCACCAAGCCTCGAGAGTCGCCCCGCGAACGAGGTCCCCGACGAGAAGGGAATCCCCGCCACCCACTCCGTCTGCCGAAGCCCTCGGTGCGCATCCATCAACGAAAGCTTACGACAGATGCTTGGCGGACTACCCTTTGCGCGTGTGCAGGCAGCCCAAACTGCAGTCGGTTGCCTCTCACTTCGGACGAGCTTTCGATCACGCCGTGGGCGAGGCCGGAGATACGGTATTCGTATTTTCTTCCGGGAGCAGACTATGCGATCCAGGCGTGAGCGCTGATCGTCCAATGGGCGCGTGTGGGACATCGCAGTGTGCGCGGTCGCTTTGTCCCACGAACAGGAGTCGCGGCTGCATCATGAGATCGTACCCGCGCGCCGGGTGGCCGGAGCCACGAAGGAGGCAGCACGAAGCCGGCTATCTGGCAGATGCGTGAAGGCGATCATTTCGGTTTCGGAAGTAGTCCGCAAGAAAAATCACAAGCCGGAGGAAGGCTGCTACCACGAGCCAATAGAGGAGGCCGCCGGACACTCGCCCCGCTAGGTGTCTGTTGTGCGAGAAGACGAACTGGGGCGTCGTCGTGATCGCGCTGACCGTGAGTGACACAACCCACGGAACTGACGATGATCGCCCTCGCCGGATCCAATTCGCAAGCGCCACGAGGACGACACCACGAGCGCGAGAGCCCAGATGATCAAGACGAGCCCTCGCACGAACGGCGCTGAGACGAGGAACACAAAGGCAATGCCGATGGTGGCCGCGAACGGGCGGGTCAAGGAGCGCATCATCAAGCTCATCGGCTGTCTCACGCAAGCTGGAGTGGACCCGGTTTCGTGGACTGTCGTGATCTGGTCCCGCTTTATTAGACCGGGGTTGTGCGAGTCAGGCGGCTGCTTGTTGTTGGTGGTAGAGGGTCTCATATTCGGTGGGTGTGAGCATTCCGAGGGCGCTGTGGCGGCGCTTGCGGTTGTGGAAGACCTCGA